>DASXYI010000140.1:0-235580 GCA_036502605.1 Steroidobacteraceae bacterium | reverse complement strand
CATAAATACCTCACTCGCTGCGCCGCGCCTTTATCGCGCCGGGCGGCGTTGCGCCTCCTCGCCATAATGCTCACTATGCCTCGTCGGCGCGCCTTGCCCGGCGCGAAAATTCGCTGGCGGATCGAGTAAGTTATTTATGGGACAGGACACTAGGGGTCGGCAAGTTTGCCGACCCCCTCGGGGTAATCGGCTACAGCGACTTCGAGATGCCGACGAATAGCCCGCGTCGCGGCCCAAATTGCGGCGCGCCCACCCCCACCCCGGTGCCGTTGCGGATTTCATAGATCTTGTCGAACGCGTTGATCACATCGAAGCGAGCGGTCAGCGTCCCGGCATGATCGATCTGAAACACATGGCTCACACCCAGGTTGACCTGCGTGTAATAAGGCAAATGCGCGCCGTTCGGTATCGTACTGCCGTCCGGCAACGTCAGATCGGCGCGCAAGCCGGAGCCCAGCAGCAAATCGCCGCTGAAGCGCGTGTCGCCCCATAGGTAGGATGCGCCGCCGGAGGCGGTGAAGCGCTGCTCATGATCGAGGTGAATGTAGTGAGCGGCGATGTAGTTGAGATCCTCCTGCGCGAAATTGAACTGCGCCGAATCGATGTTCTTGCCCTTGGCGCTTTGGAAAGCCAGGTTCAGGTACGCGGATAGCGCTTCGCCCGTGAAGTTACCCGTGAGTTCCGCGCCGTATTGCTTTGCCTGCGCGTAGTTGAAAGGCGTGAGAATGATGGGCGCGCCGAACTGGCCTTCATCGATCAAGTTGTGCGATTGTTTGTAGTACGTGTCGAGACCCACGGTGAAGCGCTGCGCTATTTTCTGCTGCACGCCCAAGTCGTAGTAATTCGCTTGTTCGGCCTGCGGCGTATCGGCCTGCGTTACGGAGGACCCGGCGGTGGTATTGACGAATTTCGTAACGGTCTCGGTGCCCACCAATTCAAACGGCGGCGGCGACAGATAGCGGGCGTACCCGCCGTGAACGATGGTGTCGGGCAGCGCCTGCCAGACGGCGTTCACTCGTGGACTTACCTGGTGGGCGCTGCTGTATGCGGTGTATTTGTCGAAGCGCAGGCCGTAGTTCACGGTGACCGGCGGAATTATTTTCCATTCATCCTGCAGATAGATGCTCTCGATCCACTCGGTCTTGCCGCCGTTGTCGACGATCGACACCGGCACATCGCTGAGCTGGTTTCCAGCGGAATCGAGGGCGATGACTTGCGAGGTCGTGTCGCTCTTCGAGTGGTCGCTCTGCGCGAAGATTCCGGCCCGCACGGTGTGGGTGTCATTGAGCTTGTAGGCGCCGTCCGACTGGAGTGCATAGGCGACATTTTGCTTGTACGCGTACTGGGCTATACCGTTGTACAGCAGATCCCCGAGCACGTCGGGGCGGAAGGTGAGGCTGGAGTACCGGGCCGTCGCCGAGGTCTGAATGTCGAACGCACCCTGCGAGTGCTGCCAGCTCACGACGGCGAAATGGTTGACCTCGCGCTGATTCTCGTTGAGAGCCTCGCTGGGATACGTGGTTTGGCCGTTGACGGTGAGCGGTGAGCCATCGGCATTGGTTATTCCCGGCTGCTGACCCGACAGGTTGGGTATTTGAAAATAGCCGGTCGAGGTGCTGAGGGCCATGCTCACCCGGTTTTCCTCATCGAGAATGTCCTCGACATAGGCGAAGCCGTGAGCCTGCTTGGTGTGGTCGTGCTGCGGATTGGAGCTTCCATCCGGCGACTCGATGCCCAAATCGTTGCGCAGGAAATCGCCCGAGACGAAGTAATTGATGTTCCCCGCCGACCCGCCGTAGTTGAAGCTCGGCGCCACCTCGCCGTGGCTGCCGCCATAAATCGAGATCGCACCGCCCGGATCGATCACGCCGCTCTTGGTCTTCAAATCGATGATGCCGGCGGTCCGAAGGCCGTATTCTGCCGGCAGCGCGCCGGTGACCAGGCTCATGGACGAAATCAGGCGCGGGTCCAGCGACTGCCCGAACACGCTGATTCCTTCCGGAAGAACGATGCCGTTCAGGCGGTATTGCAGGCCGTTGTGCTCGCCGCGGACGTGGAACTGGCCGAACGAATCCTGCGCCACGTCGGGGGCCTGCATGATCACTTGATTGAGGAGCTGGTTGGCGCCCCCGGGCTGCGAGGCGATCGCTTCCTCGCTAATTACATAGGTCGACGCGCCGGTCTGGGTCTGGATGCTATTGCGTGCCTCGTTCAGATGCTCCGCTATGACGGTGATCGGATCGAGGGTCGAGCTCGAGTCATTGGCCGCCTCGAGGGGAGTGTCCGTCTCCAGGGCAGCGGCCGGTTGCAGGACAATAACGGAAACGGCAATAGCCAGCGCCAGGGGCGGCGCCATGGGTTGAAACCTCAGCATGAAATCAATCTCCTCGCGGCAATACACGTGCCGCCGGCGGCAAGGCGCTGGCGGCCAAAAATTCCCAAACTGCGTTAAGGCGTGTAGGGCGGGGCGCGGGAGCGGAAGGCGAGGGTTGGGGAACGATCGACGAGCGAGCGGGCTATGGCGCCAATAGAGGCGCTGCGGCCCTGGGGTTCGATGAATGGCAGCCCGCTGGGGGCGCCCGCGGCGGACAGCAAGGGCGAATAAGCCAGACAGTCCTTGCACAGATCGTGGCTGCTCGCACCGGATAGATGCGTGGACGAAGGGCCTTCCGCATCGTGCGAGTAGGCATGCGACATCGCTCCCAGCTGGGCAATCAGCAACGCCACCACCGCCATGACGGCGAGGCGCAGCTCGAAACGATGCAGGAGTTTTCTCAATGCGGTCCTTTTGAAAAGCGAGCCGATGCTAGCACCCTCCGAGCGCACAAGGAAATTGCTTCCGCCACAGGCACCTGCTCGCAGCTCCCTGCCTATGTCGCAACAATAGCTCGGCGCTTAAGGGATTTCCCTAAGCCTGGTCGACCCATATAGGACCTGGGAACCATCCGCCAAGAATGCATCGACGGGAAGTTTGCGGGCCGAATGACATACCATGCAGCCGCCGCCCGCTGCTCGCGTACATCCGCGCGGCCGGCCACGCGGACATTAAAATCAGGGCTGGTTGAAGATGATTGTAAAACAGGGCTTTATTGCCGTTGCCGGAGGCTTCATCGCGCTCGGTGCGGGCGGCCAAGCCGCGCGGGCGGAAGCGTCGTTCGAGCTATCGACCATTGTCGTCACGGCTACGCGAGTCGCGCAATCGAGCGCCGACCTGCCGGCATCCATTGATCGGGTGGATCAAGAAACCATCCAGACCGGGCAACTGCAAGTCAACCTGTCCGAGTCGCTGAAGACCGTGCCCGGCGTGTCCGCCCAGAACCGGCAGAATTACGCTCAGGATTTGCAGCTCTCGGTGCGCGGCTTCGGCGCACGATCGAGTTTCGGAGTGCGCGGAGTGCGTCTATATTCCGACGGCATTCCGGGCACCATGCCTGACGGTCAGGGCCAGTTCTCGCAGTTCGATTTGAGCTCGGCCGGCCATATCGAAGTGCTGCGAGGTCCTTTCTCGGCTCTGTACGGCAACTCCTCCGGCGGCGTGGTCGCGATTTTCACCGAAGACGCGAAGCCGGGGCACTCGTTCGGCGGAACGGCGGAATACGGTACGTTCAATATGCAACGTTACGCACTGAAGACCAGCGGCGATGACGGCGTCATCAATTATGTCGTGGACGCGACGCACTTTCAAACCGACGGCTATCGCTTCCATAGCGACGCGGAACGGAACAATTTCAACGGCAAACTGCGCTTTGGCTTGGGCGAGACGTCCACCTTGACGCTGGTCGCCAACGCCATCGCAACGCCGTTCGTACAAGATCCTCTGGGTCTCACTCGCGCCCAGTTGGCCGCGGACCGACGCCAAGCGGGCGTCGGTGCCGTCGCCTACAACACGCGTAAAAATCTGGACCAGGAGCAAATCGGCGCGGTCTACGACAACAAGCTGTCGGCGAACGATGACTTCAATACCACCCTCTACACCGGGCATCGCGCCACCACGCAATTCCAGGCCATACCGCAGGCCACGCAACAAAATGCGCCGCTGTATCCCGGCGGAGTCATCGACTTGGACCGTGCATTTTGGGGAATCGATGCGCATGTAACGGATCAGAGAAGCATCGCTGGGACGCCCTTGCAGGTGGTTGCCGGCCTGAGCTACGACGACCTGGAAGAGGCGCGTAAAGGCTACTTGAATTACGTCGGCTCGCAATTGGGCGTGGCGGGCGCGGTGCGGCGGGATGAAGCGAATCATGTCTATGACTTCGATCAGTACCTACAGGCGCAATGGGACCCCGGTGCGCGCTGGCGATTGATTGCCGGTGTGCGCAACAGCGCCGTGAATGTGTCCTCGCATAATCACATGGCGGGCGTTAGCGCACCCGACAGCGGCGTGCGCTACTCGGCGGTGAATCCGGTGGCGGGAGCGACGTTCCGTGCGGCCTCCGCGGTCAATGTGTACGGCTCGTATGGCAAGGGTTTCGAGACACCGACATTGAACGACCTCGCCTATCGCTCCACCGACGGCAGCCTGCCGGGCTTGAACCTCGCACTGAAACCCGCGCGCAGCGACAACTACGAAGTGGGCGTCAAGGCCGGCAATGATCAGGTGCGTGCCAATTTGGCGGCGTTCTATATCAAGACCCAGGACGAGTTGGCGGTGCTCGAGAATTCCAATGGCAGGACGGTGAACCAGAACATCGGTCAGACCACGCGCCGCGGCGCAGAATTGGGCGTCGATGCCGTGTGGGAGGGGGGATTCAGTGCCCGCCTGGCATACACGTACATCCGAGCCGTGGTGGCGCAGGCTTACCACACGTGCACCGGCCCGCCCTGCCAACCGCCCGCCACCCTCACGGGCGTGTTGCCGGCCAATTACGTCTTGGTGGCGGCGGGAAACCATTTGCCCGCAGTGCCCACAAACGCCTTGTATGCCGGACTCACCTGGAAATACGCGCCCTGGGGATTCTCGACCACGTTTGAGGCGCAGAGCCGAGCCCGTATCTATACCGATGACCGAAATTCGGATGCGGCCGCCGGCTACTGGGTGGCAAATGTACAGGCCGGGTTCGAACAGGAGTCGAAACGCTGGCGATTCAGCGAATTCGCCCGCCTTGATAACGTTGCGAATCGTGACTATGTAGGTTCTGTGATCGTTAATGAAAGCAATTCGCGGTTCTTCGAGCCGGCCCCGGGTAGGGCGGCGTACATTATGTTCAGTGCAGCATTACGTACCGATTAAATCGATGTCTTTGGCGCTCTTGTGCACGAAAGCGCCCGAACCGCGTTGTATACGATAGGTCTTACTGTTTGTAGGTACTTAATGAGGCCGAGCCTTAAAAGGTTGGCCGTTTACGGAGTGGCTGTCATGGGCATCAAAAGTCGGCGCTTCCTTCTCGCAGCGGGTGTTCTCGGCATGTTGGTGGGCGCCGCGGCGCCCGCTATGGCGCAGCACGGTGGCGGTGGTGGGCATGGGGGCGGAGGCGGGGGTGGTGGCGGCCACGCGGGCGGAGGCGGTGGTGGCGGCGGCCACGCGGGCGGTGGCGGTGGGCATGCCGGCGGGGGTGGAGGAGGCGGCCATTCTCCCGGCTTCAGCGGTGGCGCAAGTCACGCCGCGGCGGGACACTTTGGCGGCGGCAGTGGCCATTTCGCCGGCGGCACTCACTACTCGGGAGCGGTAGGCGGCCATTACGCGGGCGCCGGAGCGTACAGGGGTGGCGCGAATCGTACCTATGGCGGGACCGCAGGCCGCGGTTACTACGGTGGGGGCTATCGCGGGAGTTACGGCGGACGACCCGGTTACAGCCATCCGGGCGGGTATGGCGGCTATTATCACCACGGTTATTCGACGGGCGGGTACTGGGGTGGCGGCTACTGGCGGGGCGGCTACTGGCCGCGCGCGTATTACGGATTGGGGTATTCCTGGTTTCTCCCGATCCTGCCATTGGCCTACGCCACGTATTGGTACGGCGGCATCCCGTACTACTACGCGAATGACGTGTACTACACCTGGAACCCCGACTACGATGGTTATACGGCCACCGATCCGCCGCCGCTGACGGATTCCTCCGCGAGCGGCGCCGACGGCTCGGCGGTGGCGCCCACGCCCGCTGCGCCGGACGCGAGCGCGGGTCAACAAGCGCAGATTTTCATGTACCCGAAGAATGGCCAGAGCGATGAGCAGCAATCCACCGACAAACGCGAGTGCCAGCAATGGGCCGCGGGACAGACGGCGGGACAGGCCGGGAGCGGCGCCACGGCGAGCGGCAGCGATTACCGCCGCGCGATGATGGCGTGCCTCGAGGGGCGGGGGTATAGCGCGAATTAGCGTTTCATTGGGCACGCTTCCATTCTTCGAACTCGGCCGGGCGAATTCGAAATCGCGCTATGTTCCCGTCGTGCAGACTCAATATTTCCGTCTCGAGCACTTTGAACAATTCTGCGGCGTATTTTTGTCCCAATACTTTGCGGATGCGGTCCTGAGCCGCCACGTCCGGGCGGCCGTTTCTCAGTTCTTGTTCTTTCTCTGTAGGGCGCACGATTCCGGAAACCGTTCATCAAGCGGTCAGTCGGCGTTTCCGCGGAAATTCGTGCAGTGCGATAGATCAAAACTCGTGCAGGGCGATAGGTCTGGCTATGTATCAGCCTCGTGGACCAGTTTTATCAGCTCGCTATTGGGAGGTTCCGCGGAGACGTGTCGCGGGCGTTAACGCCAACATGTCTGTGTGCTATCGACGCCGTTGGAATCGAGGGATGCCTGTGTTCCCCGGTAGTCGACCGTGAACGTCCGGCACGAAAGGTCCTTCGTTTGGTCGTTAATGGCCGTCGCCGTCAGGGTGTAGGTCGCCGGGGTGCCCGATGTCGTCGAAGTCGGCGCCGCTGCGGCCGCGATAGTGGGAATGCTGATCCTATAATACCCGCCGCCGACAGTAATCGGCCAACTGTTGCCCGCTGCGTACCCTAACGTCGCCGAATCGGTCGTGTACGCATTCCTCGTGGTGAGGTAGCGTTCCTCGAGGCTGGCGAGATCGAGGAGCGCAGTCTTTGCCTCGGTGCGGCGCGACTTCCGTACGTAGTTGGAGTAGCCAGGTATGGCGATAGCAGCCAAGAGGGATACGACGAGCATTGTCACCACGAGCTCGATGAGTGAGAAACCGCGGATCCGGCGACCCCGCTCCCGCGCTTGGGTTGAGGAATTCCCGCTGTTCATTTCCATTCCTTTGCGATTCATGTGGGTCACGCTAGCGTCTTTCGATCCACGTCAGACGCGAACCCTTAGTGCCGCCCGGCGGATTGACCGCCTCGATGGCGCCGACACCCGACACCGTTTGTGTAATGAGATAGTTCTGAGTGCCCGAGACCACGATTGAGGCGCTGCCGGTGCCGCTCAACGCAAGTCCGCTCACAGGTACGGTACCGCCGTTCGAGTCGAGCGTGTTCAGGAAGTTGTGATTCGAATCGCCGAAGAAGGAGTTAGTAAAGGCACCGCCCGTGGCGGGGTTCAATGCCATGGTCCAACCCGCCGCGCCGCTGGAGAAGCACATGGTCGGTGAATTGGCCGGCGGAATCGTCGTGTTCACAATAAATGCGCCGGATTGCAGCACGGGATTAAAGATCACTTGCTCATAGACCACGGGGTTGCCGGCGTACTGAGCGTTGCCGGTCTGCGGGACCGCGGGGTCCGGGGAATAGGCGTTGCCGTACTTCAGATTCAAATACCAACCGTAAGACGTGCAGCCACTCGTGTCCGCATAACACACCGGCAAACTAGACACCGTGCGATAGTCGGTCCCGGTGCCGGCGGACGTCGCCGCAGTCGTGATTTGAATGCTCTGATGGACAAGGTTCGAAGTGCCCTGCTGCTGCGACGCGCTCGACTTGCTCGCGTACTGAGAGCTCGAGATGCCGTTCCAGGTCGACATGTTCCAGTCCCACACGCCATACAGAGCCTGCTGGGCCGTCGCATATCCCGCCGCTGCGGAATTCGTGATGGGAGTCTGCTGACCCGTGCCGAATTCGATGAGTACGTGCGGGTTCGGGTTGCCGGCGACCGACGCCACGATGACTTTCGTGGTGATTGGTTGTGATGAGCTGGTTTTGTACACGGGATTGGTCACGACTGCCCAGTTCGCATCGTTCTTGTCGGTCAAGTCGAAGCGCCAGATATTCCCCAGCAGGTCGCCTGCGTAGACGTAGTCGACGATGTGGTCCGCATCGAGGTCCGCCGGCGTCGTGTAATAAATGCCATCGGTCGATGGCGACGCAAGGGTCCCGGTGCCCGTGCTCAGGTAGCGAAACGTCACGTTGCCGCTGGTGTCCACCAGCATGATGAAGATGCCGGCATCGCCCGTCGCGCTTCGATAGCCGTTGCCGAACACCGCACCCCAGAGGCCGTTGTGAAACCGGCGAATCTGCGGAACGCCGTAAGTCTTGCCAAGATTCACCGCGCAACCTGTTGCGACGTTGGTGCACGTGAGCGTCGACGTATTGGTCGTGGTAGTCACGCCGCCGCTGACGGTCGTGCTGGTCGAATAGTTCCACTCGCCGATCACGATACGCGATGCATTGCCTTCGGAGAAACTGTTGTTTAGGGCCGTATTGTCGGGGTTCGTGATATCGAGGGCATAGATGGCGTTGCCGCCCTGTCCAAGGCCTCCGACCAGCCAGGTGTGCCACGTGCCGCTGTAGAAGAGATCGCCGGTTCCCGGCGGTGCATCGACGTCGAAATGATGCCCGTATTGGGGATCCGAATAATTGGCGGCGACATTCGTCGCACTCTGGATGGTGTTGACGATGTAGCCTGGAACGTAGGCTAAGACCTCTCGGCCGTCATTGTTCGTCGTTTGGTACACATTGGCGGAGTTGTAGCTGCCGGACCGAAATGCATGCAACATCCCGTCGTTCGCGCCCGCGTACACGACGTTCGTGCGTGTTTGATACCCGGTGGTGCCGCTGCCAGCATAGATCGAATAGGTTTGACCGAGATTTTCAGGGATCGTGACTCCGGTGGCGTAGAGGCTGTCGACCCACGCATCAGGGTAGGGCGCGGTCGGCGGTCCCACCCAGGTTGGGCTGGAATCGATGATGTCGCCAAGCACGCTCGTGCGGGCGCGCAAAGCGCCGGTGAAAGTGGTCGAGGAGGTCGGCGTCTGTTCCTCGCTTCGCTGCCCGCGTAGATATTTGAGACGCGACTGATTGTTATTCGGATAGACGGTTGCCGGTACCGTGACCACGCCATCCCCCGAATTCAGTTTCGCTTGCTGGTTGGCGCTCAAGCTCGCCCATTGAAACGGAATGCCTGCCCGGGTTGAGTCGTTCCAACTCAGAATGGTTCGGCCGGTGTCCCACGCCTGTGCGGCGATCGCTCCCGTTGGGCCGTTCGGTGTATCGCAAGCTCCAGCCGCAGCGCCGGTGAGGTTACAAGATCCATCCCAGTTAATGGTCGGGTCGATGCTTAGATTGTTGGCGTTGTTCGGATCCTGGTCCAGATACTGAGACGTCAGGGAACCCGCCAACGTGCTCGGATTGTAGAATGCAAAATACACCTGAGTACCGACTTGAACCTTTGCGGTTTGCTTCTGGTTCAGGCCGGCGGAGCTTTGTGAAACGTTGGTCGGCGTTGCCTGAAAACACATGATTTCGTGGACGTTCGAAGCGCCGCCCGTGGAGCCCGCGAACCCAAAACGGACATTGTCGGGTACGGGAATCGTGCCGCCGGCGGTGATGTCCTGATTCGTAATTACGTTCTGCAAGGCGCCGCCGTTGTAGCTGTAAGCAAGGCTGAGCAACGCAGTCGGATTGGTCGTGGTTCCCGACGGGAGGATCTTGAGGTTATAAGTAATGGGAATCGCCGCGCCACGCGTGGTACCGCCGGTGGCCGCCTCGTTGGCGATTTTCTGGGTCGCCAGCAACACTTTGGACGCCCCGTTGATGTAGGCGTAGTCGAGCAACGGAGTGGCAGGCACAAAAGCAACGACACTGGCGGGGTTCGACCAGTTCTGAAACCTACCGGTACTGCAGGCGTACTGAACCGCCGACGCCTTCTGCGAGATGCTGAGCGTGTTAGGATACTGCGTCGGATAGGCGGCATTCAACGAGCTCCAACTGATGTTACCCGGTCCCCGCATGCCGATTCGGTTCCACTGATAACCGGGACCCGTGGCGGTATTGTCGCCGGGATTCAGGAAATTCCCGTATTCGTCGATGCCGAGTCCGATGTATCCGCCTGCCAAGCCGTCGTAACCGCGCTGGTTGCCGTTGCTGCGGAGCGTCCCGTCATTGTTGGCGTTCGAACAGGTGTAGCCCAAGCTGCCGCCGAAGGCGCCCACATCTGCCGGATAGGTCGCATCCTGCAGGAAGAAACTGATGCCGTCGGCGCCGTCTCCGCCGGTCCCGCCGCTGTTGCCGTCATAGGTGACGGTGGTGAAGGATACGGCCAGTCCCTGGGTGCTCAGCGGAAAATTGAAATTGGACAAGATCGCGCCATTTTCGTTGAATTTGTTGGTGAAGCGCAGGGCGCCGCTTCCGGTGTCTGGCAACGTGCCGGTATTGCCGCCGATGAGGTTCGGGTCACCTTTGTTGATGTAATACGCCAGCCCAGCGCAGGCTGGGTTGGCGGCCGTCGAAGCGGCGGCGGTTCCCATGGTCAGGCACGCGCCATTGAGGAAGTACCAGGAGTTGGTGGTCGTCGTGCCGGTAAAATTTTCCGTGTACGTGCTCTGCGCTCGAGCGGCGGGAACGACGCCCGCGCACATCAGAGTCAGAGCCACCGCAACTATCGTTTTATTGTTCATCATAATCCTCCCAAATCCTTGACACTGGACTGGACCAGATACGTGCTTTCGACGACTGCGACGGTGTTGGCGCCGGCGCCGTAGCCGACGGCGTCGATTTGATAGATCGAACCTTGGCCGCCCGGCGACGTTCCGAGATAGGCGATGTAGTAACTCGGCGTTTTGTAATAGAAGTCTTGAGCGCTTGGCGCCGTGGTATTCATCGGGGCCGGAGTCTGCGGTGCATGGCTGACGCCCACCTCGGCGCCGTTGATGAACCAGGGTACGGTAGTTGGGCTGATGTTTACGGAAGCGAAGGTGTTGGTGCACACCTGCCCCTGGGTAGAGGGGACTACCGTCGTGCACACGATAGCGTTCGCGCCGTTGCCGCTCGATAGCCAGGCTTCCGCGAACTGCTCGGCGGTCTCCGCGGCGTTAAGGGCGCGGTGTTTCTCGCGTACGTTGCCCGCGACCTTTTCATCCAATCCAAAACTGCGGAACATGCCAACAGCTAGAATGGTGACGACGACCAATAACAGCAGGCTGGTCACCAATACCATACCCCTCTGCTTCGCGGCGACGTGCGCGCGGCCTGCTCGGTCAGCGGCGTCCGGATCCGAAGAGATCATGTGTTCACCCCGGCCTTGTTCATGATATTGATGACTCGGATGAACTGAATCGTTGCCGGTTGTCCGGCCACGACGGTTCCCGCGGTCGTGCGGTACAAGGGATTCGTGAAGGTCAAATAGACCTTCACCGAAATGACGTTGCCCCAGTAGCTGCCGGCCGTTACAGCCGCCGCGTCCAGATAGCCATCGATCGACGTGGCGGTGGTGGTGACGTTTGTCTGTACACCGTAATAAATCTGCAATTGCGTCAGGCCGCTGGCGATGTGTACTGCGGTAGCGCCATTGAGCGAGCAGAGCAAGTCGCCGGTGGTAGGGTCCCAGCTGAACACGTTGACGTACGTGGTCGCGGCGGCGCTGGTATTGCCGGTGCAGTTGATGGTGTTGTCGTTGGCCGCGGTTCCCCCGGTTCGGTAGCGCACCGTGATGGAATCGAAGGGCGACGCGGCGTTGAATGCTCCGGTGCCGTACACCGATTGCCCCCCAAAGGTGAATACCCCGGTAACCGGCAAGGCTGTGGCGGCGCTGCTGACCGTGGGGTTGGGGTAGTAGCCGGCCGACTGGATCACATCCGTCATGAGCGTCATAGCCATGCGTTCATTTTCTTGGAGATTGGAGAGTCCGGTTTGTGAGCCGGAGGTCCTCTTCATAGCGCTCGTCAGCGTCAGCAAGCCGCCGACCAGGAAAAGGCCGATGAGGATGGAGATCATCAACTCCACGAGGGTGAAGCCGCACTGCGAAGACCGGCGCTTGCGAATTGCCAGTGGTCGAGTAGTGTTCATGGTTCCACGTACAGCACATAGGTGGGGGCTTGCAAACCACTGATCGCGGTTTGTTGAGCATTCGCCGCGACGGCGTTCTCGACCCATTGAATTTGAATCGTGCAAGTGACCGGGAGGCCGCCGACGCTGCAGTTGATCGTGCCGAAGTACCCAGGCAGGAGCAGTGCCAAGGCGGCCCCCCACTCCTTTAGATCGAACGCAGCCATATGGCTGGCGTCGCAGCTGCCCGCCGCGAGACAATTCGTTGCGGTTGAGAAGTTATGCGCCGCAGTCGCGTCGACGATGGTCGTGGCCGGCGCCTGCCCCGCGGCCCAGTACCCGCGGTTGGCGTGCATGGCCGCCGCGAGGCTCGATGCCTGCAGTGCCGCGAGTGCGCGAGAGTTCGCCACGTTGGTGCTCACCAGCGCCAGCGACTCCATTTTTGCGAGTCCCAAAAGTCCCACGGAGCACACGATCAGCGCAACCATGACCTCCACCAGGCTGAATCCCTTAGAGCGCTCGAAAATATGTTTGGATGATGTGTTCATGTGCAGTTCAAGACCGATGCTTTTTCAGTGTTCATCATTCCCACCGGCGTGATTCTGAGGCAACGCGTCCATGATGAATTCGTCGGAGTACTGTGCAACTTGATGGTCACGTCCGTGGCGGAGCCCGTCGCGGCGTACCCCAGACGATTGAACACGACACTCGGGAACGTGGTGTCGGCGATGAACGTATCGGTGCTCGTGAATGCCGGCTGGATGCGGATCACCGATTCGCCGGTATCCCGCACCCCGTTGCCGTTGGTGTCCAAGAAAATCATCCAGCCGCTGTGCCATTGATCGTTGCCAGCGCCGGCGTCGCAGTCGGCCGCATTCGTCGATGCGCAGACCGTCACCGGCAGCCCCTCTTTGATCGCCTCGCTTCTCGCGAATTGCATGTCGCCGAGCAGGCCATTGATTTCCATCGCCATGCGATTCGAGTTCGTGACGTATTTGAACGACGGGAGGCCTATTGCCGCGACGATGGCGACGATCAGCATGACCGTGACCAATTCAAGCAGTGTGAACCCTACGTTACTGCGTTTGCTTAGCATCCCATTCATGGGCGGCGATCTTAGGGAAGCAACCTTGCCCGAAGCTGTCGAAGCGGCATGGCGCCTCACGAAATGAGACACCGTTCGCAAAAACGGTACCGAATGTCGTGGCGGGCCCCTCGCCAGGGCCGCTTCTAAGAAACTCGCCTGACTGCCGCTATGGAAATTGAACTAGGATTCTGGTGCCTCGGCCATTCGTTCCCGGGCCGATGGCGAGGTTGGCGTCGTACAGCTTCGCTATCTCATCCACGATGGCAAGCCCCAGACCGCTGCCGTGCCCCGGCGAATTCGGCAGCCGGTAGAATCGCTGGCGCACCCGGTGCCGCTCTTCTTCCGGGATGCCGGGCCCGCTGTCCTCGACCGCGAGCACGGGCTTGCCGTTGGTCTTTGCGACGCTGACGGTCACGCTGCCGCCGGGCGGGGTGTATTTCAGGGCATTGTCGATCAGATTACTCAACAGGTCGTCGATGAGCGCCGGGTCGGCGACGATGGACGCCGGCTTCACGTCGATACCCAAATCGATGTTGGACTGCAATGCGCGATCGAAGAATCGGGCGACCACCTCGCCGACCAGGCTGTCGAGCGGCACGGTTTGATTCTTGGTGGCGATGTTCACGGAAGGATCGGCGCGCGCCAGGGTGAGAAGCTGGTTGGCGGAATGAGCCAATTGCCGGATGCCCTCTTGGAGGGTCAGCAGGCGGTTCTTGACGGGAGCCGCCGCCGATTCAGCGATGAGCAATTCCAGCTGCGCCTGCAGGCCGGTGATCGGGGTGCGCAGTTGATGCGCCGTGTTGGCGATGAACTGCTGTTGCGACTGCACGGAGGAGCGCAAGGTCGTGAACAGCCGATTAAGGGTAACGACCACGGGAGCGATTTCGCGCGGCACGGATGAATCGTCGATGGGGCGCAAGTCTTGCGGCGAACGCGCGGCAATTTCCTCGCGCAATCGTTTCACGGGTCTCAGCCCCACTTGAATGCCCACCCACACCAGCACCAGCGTCACATCCAGCTGCACGAAATCCCACAACAGCGTGCTCATGAAGCCGTAGCGGGCCGCGGGTTCAGCTGTCGACCGGACATCGGCCACCGTGATGAGAATGACGCCGCCGGGCGTGTCGAATCGTGTGGTCAGGCTGCGAACGTTGCGGTGCTCGATCTGTGTCATCGCGATCAACTGGCTGGTCTCGCCGCTCATGGGAGCGACGGCCACGCGCTCATCGCCGCTGAGCAGCCGGCCTTGGGTATCGCGCACCGCGTATATCACCGAATCGGGGGATGGTAGTCGGGGCAACGTGTCCGAGTGAACGTCGAGCTGTATCCGGCCATCCGTGACATGCACATGCGCCATCAGCGCATTGGCCGCTTCTTTCAGGCGTCGATCGCTGCTGATGACGCCGGGCGCGACATTGTTGAAGTAGTGCACCAAGGCGCCGCACAGCGCGAGCAGCATGAGCGGAACGGCCAGCCAGAGCACCAATTGCCGGCTGATCGACGAACTCACGAAGCCTTCGCTTCTTCCAGCCGGTACCCTAAGCCGCGCAGGCTGCGGATGATGGCGGCGTCGCCGAGCTTCGCGCGCAATCTTGACACGTGAACCTCCACCGCATTCGGACTGATGTCCTGTTCGGGGCTGGCCACGGCCTGCTGCACCCGTTCCTTGGAGACGACTTGTCCGGTGCGCCGCACCAGGCACTCGAGCAGCAACCATTCCCGCGCGGTCAATTCGACGTCGGCGCCGTCGATGCTGAGCCGCTTGCCGACGAGATCCACGCTCATGCGATTGAGTTTGATGATTCCATCGAGGGCGCCGCTGGAGCGTCGCATGAGAGCCCGGCAGCGCGCGGCAAGCTCCGTGGGTTCGAAGGGCTTGCTCAAGAAATCGTCGGCGCCGAGATCCAGGGCTTTGACCTTGTCATTGAGGGTGCAGCGTGCGGTGAGAATCAGCGTCGGCATGGTCATGCCTCCGCTGCGCAGCCGGCGCACGAAAGTAAGGCCGTCGGCGCCCGGTAGACCGACATCGACCACCGCGAGAGCGAATTCCTCGGTCGCCATCGCGGACTGCGCTGCTTCGGCACTGCTGACGCGGTGTACCGAGTATTTCGCGGCTGATAATCCGCGCGCGATCGCATCGGCTACGATGTCATCATCTTCAACCACCAGAAGCCGCATGGCAGTCCCGCACGATGCTGGTTTATGGATCGCCGACGGCTTTATCGTCTGGCTCGATCAATTCGCTGCGATCAGGGCCAAAGGTACTTCGTCGTGGCGGAATCAACGTACGCAGCTTCGCCTCGTACGCCTTGGCAAAGGCCTCGGTGAACAAATGCGGAAAGCCATCTGCGGGGCGCATTGCCAGGCCCGAGAACATTTCCGCATATAGGTCCCAATACTTGCCCTTGTTTTGCGTGCCGAACACGCCGCGCTTGGCGGCCCGATCGAACCGCTCCTCCAGTTCCTTGGGGTCCACTCGTCCGAGGAACTCCTCGAACGCGGCACGCATCGCAGCAAGTGCTGCGGCGTTCTGTGCCTTCAGCTCCTTGAAATTGTCGCGCACCGCGTTGACGGAGCTCGCGCGAGCTGAAACGGTAGTCAACAATCGGACCAGCGCTTCGTCCACACCACCCGAGAAATTGAGCGGCGAGTCCGGAGCGTCATTGGACGGCGCCGGGATACGAAATCGGTTGCGGAACTCGTTGCGGCCCTGATTGAGATCCATGAGACCTAACACGGATTCGCGCAGCAACTGACCGGCAAGCTGCAATGCGGTGCCGCGCGCTTCGGGCGTGATGCTGCGCGGCTCGACCCCCGCCCCACGGCAAAATGCGGAAAACCCGACGTCGAAGTCGCCATCGAACAGTACGGGCGCCGGCGCGCGAGGGATTTGAGCCGGAGCCGGGGCGCCGGCGGGGGTGTTCGAGGAGGAGGCGGCCGCGTTAGATGAGGCGCCCGCCGCTACGTTCGTAGGCCCCGCCACCGTCGCAGCCCGGCCGTCGACCTTGAGCGGGCGGGTCATCATGTGCCACGGAGTACCCGAATTGTCGTCTACCGAGGGGACGATCGGCGCATCCCGAGCCGGTCCAATGGCCTGACCATAGGCATTGCGCGGATGGACGCCTGAATCCACCGCCAATTGGTCGCTGGGCTCCAGGAGCTCGCTCAGATCGAGGTCAGCGCCGAGGTCGTTCGCGGTGGATTTTCTGACCGCGGAGGAGGGGGCCGTGCCGTCGTAGGCCACAATGGCGCTTTCGTCGGGCGGAAAGTCGTTGCTCTTGTCGATACTGACCAGAAGTTCGAATTCGCCCAACCGGACGTAGTCGCCGTCCTTCAACAAGTAATCGTGGTACTTGCCGAGCGGGACCTGCGCGCCGTTGACATAGGTGCCGTTTGAACTGGTATCGACCAGGACATAGGACCCCGCCCGAAAATCGATCCGCGCGTGTTTGCCCGACAGATAGCGCTCGGGGTCGGGTAGAATCCATTCATTGTCAGTGCCGCGTCCGATGCTGCCGCCGTGCACCCCGAACACTTTGGTGGAATGGGCCCCAAGGCGTATTCCATGCTCGCTGACAACGCTTAGGCGCAAGGTCATGTTCGCTCCCTCCGACGGGTCTGAAGTGTTGCGCTAAGTGCCCGTATAATATAATGAAATGCTAACAATGCCTGGAGCCCTCTAAATGGCCGCGAGTCACATTTTCAAAGTTATGTTCGTGAATCAGGGAAAGGTCTACGAGATATACGCCCGTAAAGTGAGTCACGGCAGCCTTTTCGGCTTCATCGAAGTCGAGGAACTCGTCTTCGGCGAACGCTCGACGGTGGTCGTCGATCCCGCCGAAGAGAAGATAAAGGCCGAGTTCAACGATGTAAAGCGCACGTATTTGCCCATGCATTCGGTGCTGCGTATCGATGAAGTGAAGAAGCAAGGGGTCAGCAAGATCGTGGCTCTCGAGGGGTCGAACGTGTCCCAGTTCCCGGTGCCGATTTATACACCCGGCGGAGACTCGAACGCCCGTAAATAGCCCGCAATTCTGTTAGAATTTCGCATGTTCAGTTTGCTCGGCGCGCCCGCGCTGTCGCAATTCCGCCTCGATAAGCTGCTGGGATCGCTGCAAGCACGGGATCCGCGCGTCAGCGGCATCTCCTCGCGCTACATCCACTTCGCCGACGCACCGCAGGCTCTCGACGAGAACGAACTCGAGCTTCTCGGCAAATTATTGACGTACGGACCGAGGGCGCACCTGCATCCGGATCGCGGCCGGCAACTCTTGGTCACGCCCCGGGTCGGCACGGTCTCGCCCTGGTCGAGCAAGGCCACGGACATAGCTCATGTCTGCGGGCTCAAAAGCATCAGGCGACTGGAGCGCGGCACCCTTTATTTTATCGACGCGGCAGCGGAGCTGTCGTCCGACGAGTTAAAGAACCTCGGTTCGCTGTTGCACGATCGCATGACCGAATCGGTCTGGGTCGGCGCGGGCAGCCCGCTTGTTCCGGAGGGCATGTTCCACTCGGCTGCGGCGCGCCCGTTGCGCATCGTCGCGTTTGGCTCAGACGGCCATGCCGCGCTGGCCCGCGCCAATGCCGAGTGGGGGCTCGCGCTGTCCGCTGATGAGATCGACTACCTGGTAAGAGCCTTCGGCAAATTGCGCCGAGATCCCACCGATGTCGAACTGATGATGTTCGCCCAGGCGAATTCCGAGCATTGCAGGCACAAGATATTCAATGCGGAATTCATCGTGGACGGCACCCCCATGCCCTTGTCGCTGTTCGCCATGATTCGTGCGACCTATGCGAAGAACTCTGCCGGAGTGCTATCTGCCTATCGGGACAATGCGGCCGTGATCGAGGGCTCGAGGGCCCACCGGTTCTTTCCCGATCCGCATACGCATCGATACGGCGGCGTCGCCGAATTCGTCGACATTCTGATGAAAGTGGAGACGCACAATCATCCGACGGCGATTTCGCCGTTTCCGGGCGCGGCCACCGGCTCGGGCGGTGAGATTCGCGATGAAGGCGCCACCGGCATTGGGGCCAAGCCGAAGGCGGGCTTGACGGGTTTTTCGGTGTCGAACTTGAAAATACCCGGCATGCTGCAGCCCTGGGAACGGGAATTCGGCAAGCCTGAGCGCATCGCCTCCGCGCTCGACATCATGATTGCGGCGCCGTTGGGCGCGGCGGCTTTCAATAACGAATTCGGGCGACCGAACATTTGCGGTTACTTCCGGGTTTTTGAGCAGCGCACGCGCGAAACCGACGACCGCCTCGCGGATGGCGGCGACTCGGCCGATAGCCGGCCTGCCGATCACGGCCCCGCCGATAGCCCCCCTGCCTATGGCGGACCCGCCGGTCGTCCTGTTATCCGTGGCTACCACAAGCCGATCATGATCGCGGGCGGTCTAGGCAACCTGCGGCGCAGCGACGTGGAGAAGCGCGAGGTCGTGGTCGGTGCGCCGCTCGTGGTCTTGGGCGGCCCTTCCATGCTGATCGGCTTGGGCGGAGGTGCGGCGTCGTCGGTGGGCAGCGGGCAAAGCAGTTCGGATTTGGATTTTGCGTCCGTGCAGCGCGGCAACGCCGAGCTGCAGCGCCGTGCGCAGGAAGTCATAGACCGCTGTTGGGCGATGGGCGGCGACAATCCGATTTTGCTGATCCATGACGTCGGCGCCGGCGGCTTGTCGAACGCGCTGCCCGAAGCGATTGCCCATAGCCACCGTGGCGGTCGGATTGACCTGCGCAAGATTCCGAGCGCGGAATCCGAGCTGTCGCCCATGGAAATCTGGTGCAACGAATCGCAGGAGCGCTATGTGCTGGCGCTGGTGCCGGGCAGCACCGCGCGGTTCGCTGCTCTGTGCGAGCGCGAACGCTGTCCTTTCGCTGTGGTGGGCGAAATCACAGGAGACGGACAACTGCGAGTGGACGATGATCTGTTGCCGGCGACGCCGGTGGACATGCCGATCGAGGTATTGCTGGGCAAGGCGCCGCGCATGACGCGCGACGTGCGAAGCATTGCGAAAAAACTCATGCCGCTAACGACAGCGGGCGCGGCGATCGCAGACTCATTGGATAAATTGCTGTGCCTGCCGACGATTGCGGACAAGTCATTTCTCATCACCATCGGCGATCGCACCGTAGGCGGACTCATCAGCCGCGATCAGATGGTGGGCCCGTGGCAGGTTCCGGTCGCCGACGTCGCGGTCAGCTTGAGCGACTACGAGGGTTACGCGGGCGAGGCCATGGCCATGGGGGAGCGCACGCCGGTCGCAGTGCTCAACGCCCCGGCTTCGGGTCGGCTTGCCGTGGGTGAGGCCATCACGAATATCATCGCCGCGGATGTGCGCATGCTCACCGACGTGCGCTTGTCGGCGAATTGGATGGCAGCGTGCGGCGAACCGGGCGAGGACGCTGATTTGTATGCGACGGTGCGCGCGGTCGGCGCCGACCTATGCACGGCACTGGGGTTAACCATTCCGGTGGGCAAGGACTCGCTGTCGATGAGGACCGCGTGGACGGATGCCGACGGCACGCATTCGGTGCTCGCGCCCATATCGCTCATCATCTCGGCGTTCGCGCCGGTGGCGGACGCGCGCCGCACGCTGACCCCCGAACTCGATTTATCGCAGCCGTCGCGACTGCTGTTGCTCGATCTCGGCAGCGGCAAGAATCGCCTCGGGGGATCTTGCTGGGCGCAGGTGCTGGAACGCAGCGGCGGCGAGCCGGCGGATCTCGACGAGCCGGCGCTGCTGCTGAGATTTTTCGACGCCGTCAGAGAACTCAAGGCCCGCGAGTTGGTGCTTGCGTATCACGACCGGTCGGACGGCGGCGTGCTGCTGTCGTTGTTGGAAATGGCCTTCGCCAGTCATTGCGGTCTCGACATCGACCTGGGGGCCGCGGCGGATCCGGTCGCGGCCTGTTTCGCCGAGGAACTGGGCGCCGTGCTGCAGGTTGCGACGACGCGAGTGAGCGAGGCTCGCGAAGTCTTGGCGCGTCACGGCCTGGGCGGCCAGTGGCGGGATCTTGGGTCTCCGGCGCCGGGCGGCACGGTAACCGTGACGGCGAACGGCACCGTGGTCTATTCAGCGTCGCGTGTGGAACTGCATCGACGTTGGAGCGAGGTATCGTTTCGAATGCAGGCGCTGCGCGACAATCCGGAGTGCGCAAGCCAGGAGTTCTCGGGGTTGCTGGACGTCAAGGACCCGGGCTTGCATGCCCACTTGACATTCGACGCGGCGGATGATGTCGCGGCGCCCTACATCGTTGGAGGCGCCAGGCCGGCGGTCGCCATTCTGCGGGAGCAGGGAGTCAACAGCCAGACCGAGATGGCGGCGGTGTTCACGCGCGCGGGATTCGACGCCTACGACGTGCATATGACCGACATTTTGGCAGGCCGTGTACGCCTGGGAAGATTTCATGGTCTGGTCGCGTGCGGCGGCTTTTCTTACGGCGACGTCTTGGGCGCGGGCGAGGGCTGGGCAAAATCGATTCTCTTCAATCCCGTCGCGCGCGACGAATTCGCGGCGTTCTTCGGGCGCGACGCCACGTTCACCCTGGGCGTGTGCAACGGCTGCCAAATGCTGTCGGCGCTAAAAGAACTGATCCCCGGCGCTGAGCGCTGGCCGCGCTTCGTGCGCAATCGATCGGAACAGTACGAGGCGCGCTTGAGCCTGGTGCAGGTACCGCGCTCGAATTCCGTGCTGCTCGCCGGCATGCACCGGTCCGTGTTGCCGATCGCGGTGGCGCATGGCGAGGGTCTTGCCGAGTTCACGACGCACTCCGGCGCGGGCGAACTGCTGGAGCACGGGCTGGTTACCTTGCAGTTCGTCGACCACTATGAAGAGCCGACGGAGAAGTATCCCTTCAATCCCAATGGGTCGCCGTTGGGTCTCGCCGGGCTCTGCAGTGCCGATGGCCGAGTCACGTCGCTGATGCCGCACCCGGAGCGAGTTTTCCGCAGCGTACAAAATTCCTGGGCGAGCAAGAGTTGGGGCGAGGACGGCGGCTGGATGCGGCTATTCCGCAACGCTCGGGTGTTTCTGGACTGAGTTCAGGTAACCGTATCGAGGTGCGACGGCGCAACATATTTGCGGAACGTCATCGCTTGCACGAGCCGCGCCTTGCGCACGAACGTCTGGTACAACAGATCGCGCATGACTTCGAGAAGAACGCCTGCATGCTCCGCGTTGAGGCTGGGCTGATGCGGCCAGGGATCGCTGTCGCTGCCGAACAGTACGGCTCGCAAAATCGCGAAGCTGTCATCGTCGAGCTCGGCCAGCGTGCGGATCTCCTGCAGCGTGTCGAACAATTCCAATTTACCGCGCTCGCCCAGCTCGCGGAACAAGGATTGGGCGGTGCGCCGGCTCATCGAGCCGAACGCGTTGTAGCAGCCCGCGGTGTAACAGTTGAGCGCTTCGCGGAATAATTCTTCGGCTTCTTCGGGCAAGTAGCTGAGCGGAAAATTTTCGGGCGCCCGTTCGACTTCGATGTAGTTCGCGGCAAGCTCGATTCGCGCACCGGTATACGCCTTGACGGTGAACTTCAGGAACACCGGTTCGCCGCAGGCATCGCAGCGGAATACGACCCCGATCTGCTTCGGCATGAGGCGGTTGAGCTCGTCGAACTGGGGCGTCGCAACCGCCGTGATATGCGACAGCGTTTGGCAATGCGGGCAGGTGAGCGAGATGCCTTGGTGCTCGACCTGCAGTTCATTTGACGGCGTGATGTAGATGCTCATGTTTTTTTTCAACCTGTCAGCGGTTTGTAGCGGATACGGTGGGGCTGTGAAGCGTCTTCGCCTTTGCGGCGCTTGTGGTCTTCGACGTATTCCTGATAGTTGCCCTCGAACCAGGCCACCTGCGAATCGCCTTCGAAGGCAAGAATGTGCGTCGCGATGCGGTCGAGAAACCATCGATCGTGAGATATGACCACCGCGCAGCCCGGGAACGCCACCAGCGCTTCTTCCAGGGCCCGCAATGTTTCGATGTCGAGGTCATTGGTG
This sequence comes from Steroidobacteraceae bacterium, assembly GCA_036502605.1. Taxonomy (GTDB): domain Bacteria; phylum Pseudomonadota; class Gammaproteobacteria; order Steroidobacterales; family Steroidobacteraceae; genus Bog-1198. The sequence goes on along the minus strand of DASXYI010000140.1, from coordinate 213,351 downwards.
GGCTCGTCGAGCAACAGGACGTTCCCGCCGGATTTCAGCACTTTGGCGAGGTGTACCCGATTGCGTTCGCCGCCCGAAAGATCGCCGATGAATTGCTGCTGTTGCGTGCCCTTGAAGTTGAAGCGTCCGACATAGCCTCGAGAGGACGTTTCGTAGTTGCCCACCTTGATGAGATCGAGCCCGCCTGAAATCTCCTGCCATACCGTGTTCTTGTCGTTGAGCGCTTGGCGGGATTGATCGACGTAGGCAAGCTTGACCGAGGGGCCGACCCGTATTTCACCGCTGCCGGGTGTGTCCATTCCGGCCAACATGCGGAACAGCGTGGTCTTACCCGCGCCATTCGGCCCGATGATGCCGACAATCCCGCCGGCGGGCAGGCTGAAGCTCAAGTTCTCGATCAATAAGCGATCGCCGAAGGCCTTGCGGACTTCCTTGCATTCGATGACCAGGTCGCCGAGCCGATCGCCGGGCGGTATGTAGATTTCGTTGGTCTCGTTGCGCTTCTGGAATTCTTGCGAGGCGAGTTCCTCGTAACGCTGCAATCGCGCCTTGGATTTGGCTTGCCGCGCCTTCGGGTTGGTGCGTACCCATTCCAGCTCGCGCTTCAGCGTCTTGGCGAGCGCGTCTTGTTGACGCTCTTCCTGCGCAAGTCGCTGACCCTTTTGTTCGAGCCAGGAGGAGTAGTTGCCTTCCCAGGGGATCCCGTGCCCGCGGTCGAGCTCCAGAATCCACTCGGCGACATTGTCGAGAAAGTAGCGATCGTGCGTGACCGCAATGACCGTACTCGGATACTCCTCGAGGAAGCGCTCGAGCCACGCCACCGACTCCGCGTCCAGGTGGTTGGTCGGTTCGTCGAGCAGCAACATGTCGGGCTTCGACAGCAGCAGGCGGCACAGGGCGACGCGGCGCTTCTCGCCGCCGGATAGCTTTCCGATCACGGCCTCCCAAGGCGGAAGGCGCAGCGAGTCGGCGGCAATTTCGAGCTTTCGCTCCAATTCCCAGCCGCCGACGGCGTCGATCTTGTCCTGCATCTTCGCCTGCTCCTCCATGAGCTTGTTCATTTCATCGTCCGACATCGGCTCGGCAAAGCGATCGCTGATGGCATTGAAGCGGTCGATGAGGCTCTGTACGTCGCCGACCCCTTCGCCGACCACCTCGCGCACGGTTTTCGCGTCGTCGAGCAGCGGTTCCTGGGGCAGGTAGCCGACTTTGATTCCTGCCTGGGGCCGCGCTTCGCCTTCGATTTCCTTGTCGAGTCCGGACATAATCTTGAGCAGCGTCGATTTGCCGGATCCGTTCAGTCCCAGCACGCCGATTTTCGCGCCTGGAAAAAAACTCAACGTTATGTCGCGCAGAATGACGCGCTTGGGTGGCACAACCTTGCCAACCCGGTTCATGGTGTAAATGAACTGAGCCATGTCGCCTGTCTTGAAAATGCGAATTCGGGGGAACGGCCTGAATTATCCGCGACTCGCGGAAACTTGTCACGGCGATTGCGCCCCGCGTGCTAATCTTTTGGCGAATGTCCGTGCCCGTTGCCGTAGTCGCCGGAGAAGCCATCGCCCGCTACGGGTTCGGCAATGGCCACCCCTTCGGATCGGATCGCCACGAGTGTTTCGTGCGCGAACTTGCCGCACAAGGGCTCGCTGCCGAGGTCCTGCACCAGCCGCCGCGTGCCGCCACCGTGGAGGAGCTGACCTCCTTCCACACGGCGAATTATGTGCAATTCGTCCAACACAAGTCGATGAGCGGGGACGGCTTTTTGGATGGCGGAGACACGCCCGCATTTCGCGGAATTTTCGACGCGGCCAGCGCGGTGGTTGGTGCAACTCTGGTTGCGGTCGACTCGCTCATGGCGGGTGCCAGCCGGCGCGCCTTCGTCCCCATCGCCGGCCTGCACCATGCCGCGCGCGACCGCGCCGCCGGCTTTTGCGTCTTCAACGACTGCGGAGTGGCGGTGGAGCGCTTGCGCGCGCGCTACGGGCTGCGGCGAATCGCTTACGTCGATATCGACGCCCACCACGGCGATGGAATGTTCTACGCGTTCGAGGACGATCCGGACCTGATCTTCGCCGACACGCATGAGGACGGCCGGCACCTATACCCGGGCACCGGCGCTGCCACGGAAACTGGCCGCGGTGCGGCTGCCGGAACCAAGCTCAACCTGCCGCTGCCGCCCGGGGCCGGCGATGCGGAGTTTTTTGCGGCTTGGGAACAGATCGAGGCTCACCTTGCAGCCTTCCCGAGCGAATTCATTCTGTTTCAATGCGGTGCCGACAGCCTGGCGGGCGATCCCATCGCCCACCTGCAATTCAGTGACGCGGCGCATGCGCATGCCGCGCGCCGCTTATGCGCGATCGCCGACGCGCACGGGCATGGGCGCGTGCTGGGGCTGGGCGGCGGCGGTTATAACCGCCGCAACCTCGCTCGCGCCTGGACCGCTGTGGTGCGCTCGTTTCTCGAGCGCGCAGCTTAACGCCACGGCGCCCGGTCGATAAGCTATAATTACCGGCTATCTTGTGGGAGGTCCGCTCATGTTCAATGCTTCGATGACGATTGCTGGTTTCGATCCCGAATTGGCGCAGGCGATTACCGGCGAACGCACCCGCCAAGAAGATCATATCGAGCTGATCGCATCGGAGAACTATACCAGTCCGCGGGTGCTCGAAGCGCAAGGGTCGGTACTGACCAATAAGTATGCCGAGGGCTATCCCGGCAAGCGCTACTACGGCGGCTGTGAATTCGTCGACATCGCCGAACAACTGGCCATCGACCGCGCCAAGGAATTGTTCGGTGCGGCCTATGCCAATGTGCAGCCGCATTCCGGGTCGCAGGCCAATGCCGCGGTGTACCTGGCGCTGCTCAATCCCGGCGACACCATCTTAGGCATGAGCTTGGACCACGGCGGGCACTTGACCCATGGTGCGAAGGTGAATTTTTCCGGCAAGTTGTTCAAAGCCGTGCAGTACGGCCTCAAGCCGGACACGGGTGAAATCGACTACGAGCAAGTGGAGCGCCTCGCCCAGGAACATCGCCCGAAGCTCATCGTGGCGGGCTTTTCCGCCTATTCGCGCTTCATCGATTTCGCGCGCTTTCGCGCCATTGCGGATGCCGTCGGCGCCTACTTCTTCGTGGACATGGCGCACGTTGCGGGCCTGGTGTGCGCGGGGCTGTATCCGAACCCGGTGCCGCTCGCCGACGTCGTGACCAGCACCACGCACAAGACTCTGCGCGGCCCGCGCGGCGGCCTGATCCTGGCGCGGCCGCACGCCGATTTGCACAAGAAATTCAATTCGATGGTGTTTCCGGGCACTCAGGGCGGTCCCTTGATGCACGTCATCGCCGCCAAGGCGGTGGCCTTCTACGAAGCGCTGCAGCCGGACTTCAAGGTGTACTCGGCGCAGGTCGTGAGCAATGCCCGCGCCATGACCAAAGTCCTGCAGGAGCGCGGCTACAAGATCGTCTCCGGGGGCACCGACAATCATTTGTTCTTGCTCGACCTGATCGATAAGAACATCACGGGTAAGGATGCCGATGCGGCGCTGGGCCGTGCGCACATGACCGTGAACAAAAACGCGGTGCCGAACGACCCGCGCCCTCCCATGGTCACCAGTGGCCTGCGCATCGGTACGCCCGCGGTGACCACCCGCGGCCTGAAGGAGGCCGAGGTGCGGCAGCTGTCGCATTGGATCGCCGACGTCCTCGGTGCGCTCGGCGACGAGTCGGTGGTCGAGCGGGTGCGCGGCGAGGTGATGTCCCTGTGTCGCCGCTTCCCCGTATATGCGTAAGTACTGCAGGGTCCGCGGCGGGCCTACCCTAAGCAGCGGGCTTCCCCCAAGTAGTCTCCATGCATTGCCCATTTTGCGGTCACTCGGAGACTAAAGTCATCGACTCTCGCCTGGCGGGCGAAGGGCGGCAGATTCGGCGGCGTCGCGAGTGTCTCGAATGCACGGAGCGCTTCACGACTTTTGAAACAGCGGAGCTGCTGCTGCCCACGGTGGTCAAGAGCGACCGCAGCCGCGAGCCGTTCGATGAGAATAAGTTGCTCGCCGGAATGCAACGGGCATTGGAGAAGCGCCCCGTGGGCGGCGAGGCGCTCGAGGCCGCTGTCGCCAGGATTTGTCATAAGCTGCGCAGTTTGGGCGAGCGAGAAATCGCCTCGCGCAGCGTCGGCGAGATGGTCATGGAAGAGTTGCGGCATCTGGACGAAGTCGGCTACGTGCGCTTCGCGTCCGTATACCGCAGCTTTCAGGACATCGAAGCGTTTCGCACCGAAATAGATCAATTGCGCCGCCATCGGCGTCGTCGCGAGCCCAGCAAGGATCAGCTGCCGCTGCTGCCGGGCGATGAGTCCGGTGATGAACGAAAATGAATGACCTCGCCTCAAGCCCCGCTTCGAACGACTCATCGGCGCTGGATGCGAGGCACATGGCCCGTGCGCTCGAGTTGGCCGCGCAAGGTCTTTATACGACGGATCCGAATCCACGCGTGGGCTGCGTGTTGGTGCGCGATGGCCGCGTGATCGGCGAAGGCTGGCATGTACGGGCCGGAGAACCCCATGCCGAAGTGCTGGCGCTGCGTTCCGCCGCCGGACAAGCGCAGGGCGCCACCGCCTATGTGACGCTCGAGCCTTGCAGCCATACCGGACGCACGCCGCCCTGTGCCGATGCCTTGATCGCGGCGGGAATTGCGCGCGTGGTGTGCGCGTCGGTCGATCCCAACCCCAAAGTGGCGGGCGGCGGCATCGGGCGCCTTACGGCCGCGGGGATCGCGGTGACCGCGGAAGTCCGCGCGGACGAAGCACGTGCGCTCAATGTCGGCTTTTTCTCGCGTTTCGAGCGCGGCCGCCCCTTCATACGCCTGAAGCTGGCGATGAGTCTCGATGCGCGCACGGCGCCCGCCGGCGGCGGCAAGACATGGATCAGCGGCGAGGCGTCACGTGCCGACGTGCAGGTTTGGCGTGCGCGCAGTTCCGCGATCTTGACGGGCGCCGGCACGGTTCGAGTGGATGATCCACGCCTCGATGTGCGATTGGCGTACGGTCCCTGGGTGCGGCAGCCGCTGCGGGTGGTGCTCGACCCCGAACTCACCTGCGCGCCGAACTCGAGGGTATTCGGCGATGAAAACGCGTTGATTTTCGCTGCGGCCGATGCGCCCGAGCGGCATCCAAGAGCGGTTCGAACCGAGCGCATACCTCGCTCCGTTCGTGGATTGGATCTTAACGCCGTGATCGAGCGGTTGACGGCGCTCGAGGCCAACGAACTCTTGGTGGAATGCGGCCCGCGTTTGGCGGCGGCGTTTCTCGAAGCTCACCTGGTCGACGAACTGATCCTCTATGTTGCACCACACTTTCTCGGCGCCGATGCGGCGCCGCTCGCGGCTCTGCCGGGACTTGATAATCCTGCCGCGCTGCCCCAATTCGAGTTTCGCGATCAACGATTGATCCACAACGACCTGCGGCTGGTACTCACACCCAAAAGGGCTTGAAGATGTTCACTGGAATAGTCATGGCAACCGGCCGCGTCCTGTCCATCGAGGAGAAGGGCGGAGATCTCGAATTGGGTATCGATGCTGCGGCGCTCGATGCCGCGCGGTTGAGCCTGGGCGACAGCGTCAGCGTTCAAGGGGCCTGTTTGACCGTGACGCGGCGCGACGGGGCCGCGTTCTATGCCGATGTATCTCGCGAAACCATGTCGAAGACCACGCTCGGGACGCTGGGGCGAGGCTCGAGGGTGAACTTGGAGCCGAGCTTACGCGCCGGTGATGCGCTGGGCGGCCATATGGTGAGCGGTCATGTCGACGCGGTGGGACGATTGACGGCCGCGCATCAAGACGGGCGTTCGTGGCGGCTGGAGTTCGAGTTGCCGGCAGCCTTGATGCGCTTCGTGGCGCCGAAGGGTTCGATTTGCGTCGACGGCGTGAGCCTCACCGTCAATCAGGTCGGCGGACGCCGATTCGACGTGAACATCATTCCACATACGCGCGAAATCACGACGCTGGGTGATCTGGTCATCGATGCCGGGGCCAATATCGAAATCGATGTAATCGCGCGCTATCTCGAGCGCTTGATGATCAAAATAGAAGAGTAAGCCAATCATGAGTGGATTCAATTCGATCGATGAGATTCTCGCCGATGTCCGCGCCGGCAAGATGGCGGTGCTGATGGACGATGAGGACCGCGAAAACGAAGGCGATCTCATCATGGCGGCCGAGTGCGTACGCGCCGAAGACGTGAACTTCATGGCGCGCTACGGCCGCGGGCTCATTTGTCTGACGCTGACGCGTGAGCGCTGCCGGCAGCTGCGCTTGCCGCTCATGGTGAGCGACACCGACAGCTCGCATCGCACCAACTTTACCCTGTCGATCGAGGCCGCGGAGGGTGTGACCACGGGAATCTCCGCGCACGACCGCGCGCACACCGTGAAGACCGCGGTCGCGCCGTCGGCGCGACCCGAGGATTTGCGCCAGCCCGGGCATATTTTTCCGCTGATGGCTCAGCCGGGGGGCGTGCTCACGCGGGCGGGTCACACGGAAGCAGGCTGCGACCTGGCGCGTCTTGCCGGATTCTCCGCGGCCGCGATGATCGTCGAGATTCTGAACGACGACGGCACCATGGCGCGCCGTCCGGATCTCGAGCGCTTCGCCGCGGTTCACAATCTCAAGATCGGGACCATTGCCGACCTCATTCGGTACCGCCTCAAGAATGAGCGCTCGGTGGAAAAAATCTACGATGAGCCGGTCGACACCGAATACGGCGCATTTCGGCTGTGCTGCTACGAGGATCACGTCAACAAGAATGTGCACGTTGCGCTGGTCAAAGGCGATTTGAACTCGAGCCTGCCGCCGCTGGTGCGGGTTCACATTAAGGACACCATGCGCGACGTTGTCGGGGTGCGCAGCGAAAAGCTGGGCTGGCCGCTGCGTGCCGCCATGCGCCGGGTGGCCAGCGAGTCGTCCGGCGTCATGGTCATCTTGAGGCCCGAGGAGACGCCGAGAGATTTCATGGACAGCGTGCGGCTAATGGACACGAAGCGCCCGGCCACGCGTAATCCGGGCGCCACCGTGGTAAGAACCTACGGCATCGGCGCGCAAATCCTCAAGGACTTGGGACTCAAACGCATGCGGGTGCTGAGCGCGCCGAAGCAGCTGCAAGGCCTCGCGGCTTTCGATCTCGAAGTGACCGAGTACGTCGATGGGGGCGAATGAGCGCCATGGCATTATACTGCGTGACGGTGCGGCTGCGGCCGCGGTGAATGTAAGTGGAAATAGTCGTGCGAGGAAAGATCGGTGCCCAATGAAACGCTCAAGATAATCGAAGGGGAGTTGCTGGCTCGCGACTTGCGTTTCGCGTTCGTGGCCGCGCGCTTCAATGATTTCGTCGTCGAACCCTTGATCCGCGGCGCGTTGGACGCGCTCAAGCGACACGGAGCTACGGAGAAACAGATCGAGATCGTGCGCGTCCCGGGCGCATTCGACATTCCCATCGTCGCGCGTAAATTGGCGTTGTCGCGCCGCTACGATGCGTTGCTGGCGCTCGGCGCCGTGGTCCGCGGCCAGACGCCGCATTTCGATTATGTCGCGGGTGAGTGCGCCTCCGGACTTGCGCGTATCGCGCTCGAATCGGGCATTCCCATCGCGTTCGGCGTGCTGACGACGGATACGATGGAACAGGCCGTGGATCGGGCCGGCGGCAAGGCCGGCAATAAGGGAGCCGATGCGGCATTGGCGGCGATCGAAATGGCAAATCTATTGCGTCGCTTGGATAGTTGAAAATTAGCGTTCATCGCGCCCGCAGTCTTGCGCGCCGGCTGGCGCTGCAGGCGTTGTATCAACTGCAGATCAATCCGCGGTCTTGGGAGGACACGCATCGCCAATTTGCCGAGGATCCGGAGGCTGAGCGCGTCGATCGCGATTATTTTCGCGAGCTGCTTGCGGCAATTGCACCGCATCGGGAAGCCTTGGATGTGCGCTTGGGCTCATTGAGCGAGATACCACCGCTCGAGCTCGATCCCATCGAGCACGCCGTTTTGTGGCTGGGTCTGCATGAGTTGGAGCTTCATCCGGAACTGCCCTATCGAGTAGCGATCGATGAAGCCGTTCACTTGACCAAGCAATTCGGCGCAACGGATGGGCATAAATTCGTGAACGCGGTGTTGGATCGCGCCGCGAAAGAACTGCGCGCGGACGAATATGGAAAGCCCGTGGGCAATCTCGAAAAGGACACCCTTTAGGGCGTCCGCTGCGATAGGCAGTGAACGGCGATAATCCCCCCTTGGGCGAGTTCGACTTGATCGAGCGCTACTTTGCGCGCTCCAATTTTGCCGCCAATGCGCGTCCCGATGTGATCCTGGGCATAGGCGATGACGCGGCGTTGCTGCGCTTCCCTAAAGATGCCGATTTGGTGGCAGCGGTCGACACCCTGGTTGCCGGACGGCACTTTCCGCTGAATAGCGGCGCACGTTCGATCGGCCACCGCGCGCTCGCCGTCAATCTGAGCGACATGGCAGCCATGGGCGCGACGCCCGCGTGGGCGACATTGGCATTGACCATGCCCACTGCCGACGCGAAGTGGCTCGAGGGTTTTTCCGCCGGCCTCATGAACCTTGCGAAGGCGCATGGAGTGGCGTTGGTCGGCGGCGATACGACGGCGGGGCCGTTGACCATCAGCCTCCAGATCCTGGGAGTCGTCGCAAGCGGCACGGCGTTACGGCGCAGCGGCGCGCAGGCGGGCGATATTCTGGCCGTAACCGGCACGCTCGGCGATGCGGGTGCTGGATTGGCGTTGGTGGCCGGCCGGCTTGCAACTCAGGATCGCGCGGCCGCGGATGAACTCGTCGGACGCTTCGAGTATCCGACTCCTCGAGTGTCGTTCGGTTCGAACGCCCGCGGCATCGCGAGTGCCGCCATGGATTTATCCGATGGGTTGGTTGGCGACCTGCCGAAACTCGCCGCGGCGAGCGGACTCGCGGCGCATGTCGATGTCGGGCGCCTGCCGATGTCGGCGGCGATGCGGTCCTTGGTCCCGCCTGCTCAGGCTCGCGAGTGGGCGCTCGCGGGCGGCGACGACTACGAACTGTTGGTCGCCGTGCCGCCACGGCGTTTCGATGAGTTGGAGGCGGCGGCACGCCAATTGAACTTAACGTTCACGGCGATCGGTGAGCTGCGTCCCGGAAACGGCGTAGCTTGGGCGCTCGATGGCGCGCCATTTGCCGCTCCAGTTCACGGTTACGACCACTTTCGCTGAGCCTCGACCCAAATCACAGTTTGGCGCCGAGTGCCCCAGTATCCTTTGCGGCACTAAACAACGTTGGCGCTGCGCGGCGCACGGTTACCCTTGACGAATATTCGACCCAATCTCGCGAAGTCCCTGAACAGTCGCGCATCATTGCCTGAAAAGATCGGCAAGTACGTCATTATCAATGAGGTCGGGCGCGGCAGTACGGGCGTCGTCTATCTTTCGCACGATCCTTACTATGGCCGTGATGTGGCGATCAAGGTTTACAACGTCGACACCAGCGGCGACGAAAGCCGTCAGCGCATCGCGCGCAAAATGTTTCTGTCCGAAGCTCACATGGTCGGCATGTTGCAGCATCCGAATATCCTGCCCATATACGATGCGGGCGAAGAGAACGGCCATTGCTACATCGTGACGGAGCACGTGCACGGGGCGCGCACGCTCGCGGCCTATTGCCGGCCCGACAATCTGCTGCGGATCGACGATGTGGTCGAGCTCGTGTACAAGGCGGCTCGTGCGCTTCACTACGCGCATAGCCGCGGCGTCATACACCGCGACATCAAACCGAGCAACATCATGCTGACGCTCGAGAGCGAGGTGCGCATCATCGACTTCGGGATCGCGCTGGTGGCCGACTCGGACATCTCCCGCATCGAAGGAATTGCCGGCAGTCCGTCGTACATGTCGCCCGAACAGGTACAGTCGATCGAGCTCACGAACCGCTCCGACCTGTATTCGCTGGGCGCCGTGATGTACGAGCTATTGACCGGGACGCGGCCCTTCAGGGCCGGCAACCTGCAGAAGCTGCTGCACCAAATCGTGTTCGCGACCCCGCCGCCCATCCACACGTTGCGCCCGGAGATTCCCGAGGAGCTTGAAAACGTCACGGCGATGGCGCTGCAGAAGGATCCGGCGAAGCGCTACAAGACGGGATTGGATTTCGCCGCCGAACTCACCCGCGTGCACCAGAAACTGCGCGCGCAGTACAACCGGATCGATCAACAGGAGCAGTTCAGCCTGCTGCGCAAGCTGAAGTTCTTTCACGAATTCTCGCACGGCGAAATATGGGAAGTGCTGCGAGCGAGCGCCTGGCAGGACTACGCCGACGGCGAAGAAATCGTGAAAGAAGGCGAGATGGACGATCGCTTCTACATCATCGTGCAGGGGCGCGTCGCCGTCGAGCGCCTGGCCAAGGCGCTCGGCTATTTGGACAGCGGCGATTGCTTCGGTGAGACGAGCTACGTGCGAGGCGCTAAACGCACGGCCACCATCAAAGCCGCCGGACCCGTGACCGTCATGAAAGTGAGTTCGACGCTCCTGGAACAGGTCTCAGCCGAGTGCCAGCTGCGTTTCAATCAGGTGTTCCTGCGCAACATGATCGGCCGTCTGCAGAGCGCGGAGCGCGCGCTTCCAGCCGGCGCCGCCGCCTTTAGTCCGCCGCCTCGTCCTTAGTTCGTCGCCCCAGCCTTAGTTGGCGGCTTCTTTGTCGTGCTCGATCATCGCGTAGGCCGAGTGATTGTGGATGGACTCGAAATTCTCGGATTCCACCACGTAGGCGCGAACCCGTTTATCCTTGTTGAGCGCCACCGCCACATCGCGCACCGTATCCTCGACGAACTTCGGGTTGTCGTAAGCGCGCTCGGTCACGTACTTTTCGTCCGGCCGCTTCAAAATTCCGTACACCTCGCACGAGGCTTCGCTTTCGGCAATTTCGATCAATTCCTCGAGCCACATGTGTTCGTTGAGTTTCGCCGTCAAGGTGATGTGTGAGCGTTGATTGTGGGCGCCGTAGTCCGATATTTTCTTCGAGCAGGGGCACAGGCTCGTGGTCGGCACAACGACTTTGAGCCAAACATCGGTCTTACCATGGCGGGCCTCGCCAAAAATCGTCGCCTGATAATTCATCAGGCTCTCGACGCCGGTCACCGGCGCTTTCTTCATGACGAAGTATGGAAAAGTCATTTCGATGTGGCCGGCGGTCGCATCCAGGAGTTCGGTCATGTCCTTCAGCATCTTGCCGAAGGAATCGACCGATATCTCGCGCTCGCAATGCAGGATTTCGACGAAGCGAGACATGTGCGTGCCCTTGAAATTGTGCGGCAGGTTCACGTACATGTTGAAATTCGCGACGGTGTGCTGCTCACCGCGCGCACGGTCTTTCACCTTGACCGGATGAAAAATGTCCTTGATACCGACTTTGTTTATGGGTAGCTGGCGCGTGTCGGCATGGCCTTGCACATCTTCGATGGACGACACATTGGGCTTCTTGGTGGGGGCGGCTACATTCATTTGCGTTTGGTTCCTGCAGATGCGATCACGCCCGACATGGTGCCGAAACCGCGTAGTTCAATGATCTTAGACGATTCCTACCGGCCAAGTCCTCAGGCCGGCGCCGTCCCATGGCCGTGCAATGGTAAGTACCGGTATATACTCGAAAAGTTGCCGAAAAATCGGGCGACCCGAGTCAACCGGCCGGCCCCTGACTCGAGGCGCCGGCATGGCTCGAGGCGCCGGCCTGGCTCGAGGTGCCCATGCGGCTCTAAGTCGCTGACCCGGCTTAAGTCGCGTCCGCTTCGTCTGCGTCGAAGTCTTCAATCGCCGGCTCGCCCGCCTTCTTGAGTAAAATCTCGACTTTCTGCTCGGCCTCCTTGAGGGCTGTCTGGCAGCTTCGGGTCAGCATCACGCCGCGCTCGAACGCAGCCAGTGATTCTTCGAGGGGTAAGTCGCCTTGTTCCAAGCGCTCGACGAGTTCCTCGAGATCACGCATGGCGGTCTCGAAGTCGAGTTTGGGAGCCTCTTTTGGGTTGTGGGTCGCCATGGCTGCGAACGGTACAGGCGCCGCCCAACGTGCGCAAGTTCACGTTGTTGGGCGCGGCTCGGCAGAACATAGTCAAGCCGTGAGACGCGTCACGGCCGCGGACTCGCACGGTTGCGGGGTTTGTATACCATTGGCCGTGGGAAGCTATATGCCATACACAACCAAACAAATCGTAGCCATTGGATGGCTATGTGCCGCGATTTTGGGCAGCGCCGCTTGCGCGCCCAAGCGCATACCGCCCATGACGGTCACGGACCTCATGGAGGATCGCGTGACTCTGGATGGCGTGTTGATGAAATGCAATGAGCACCCCGCCAAGATGCGCAACGATTCGGACTGCCTGAACGCCCGGATCGCAATCGAACGCCTGGCGAAAGACGTGGATCCTGCTATAGAGGCCAAGCGCAACGCCGAGTTCGAGCGCAGCCGCGAGCAGCTGCGGCTGGCACAGGATAAGGTGCGCCGGGAGCAGGAGACCAAGACCAAGGTGGACGCCTACAACCTGCCATTGGTTCCGGTCGATTCATTACCGCCCGCCGGCGGGGCACCCGAGTCGGCCCAACTCAAGCCTTGAATCCGAGCGATTCCGGCCACACACTGTGGCCATGGGCATATTCAAAAAGGCCGGCATGCCGGCACGCGAGAACGCACTTCCCGGACGCAGCGATCCCGTCTGCATTTCCGGGCGGCATTTCGTAAACGGTCACCGCATTGCGCCGCCGTTTCCGGACGGTACGCAACTCGCCCTGTTTGGGCTCGGCTGCTTCTGGGGAGCCGAGCGCAAGTTCTGGCAAATGGATGGCGTGTACGCCACCGCCGTGGGCTACGCGGGCGGTTTCACGCCGAATCCCACGTACGAAGAGGTGTGTACGGGCAATACCGGGCACAACGAAGTGGTGCGTGTGATATTCGATCCCAAAGATGCCGACTACCTCGACCTTTTGCGCGTCTTCTGGGAGTCGCACGATCCCACCCAGGGCATGCGCCAGGGTAATGATGTCGGCACCCAGTATCGGTCCGGCATTTACGCCTATGGCGCCGAGCAACTGCGACAGGCGGAACAATCGAGGGCGGAATATCAAGCGGCGCTTGCGAAGGTCGGTTTGGGCTCGATCACCACCGAGATCGTCGCCGCGCCCGAGTTCTATTATGCCGAGGAGTATCACCAGCAATATTTGGCGAAGAATCCGCAGGGATATTGCGGGCTGGGCGGATGCGGCGTTTCGTTCAGTGCCAAGGCGTTAGCGGTGGGTGAGAAGGCGTGATCGCCCCGGCCAGAGATTTTGGGATTATCGTTGAGCACATCCGCTTCAAAGCGTAGCATCGGGTAATGATCGATTGGTCCTCATGCCATGCTGTCGAGCGGTCACACAGCCTGGACGGTAACCGCGAGCAATACTGCTGCAGCTCTGGCAAGCCGTCCGCGTCGACGGCAGCGCGACGCTCGATCTCAGGCGTCGATTGACGCCATTGACGCCGCGGGGTAACGAGCGCCGCTCACCGGCCGCTCACGCAGGATCCCGTAGAGCCGTTCGCGCTGCGCGTCGCTGAGCCGCAACTCGACCGACGATGCGTTTTCCTTCAAGCGCTTGATGCTACGCGTACCCGGAATAGGCACAATGTAGGGTGCGCGGTCGAGAAGCCACGCAAGGGCGACCTGTGCCGGCGTATAGTCTTCCTCGCGGCCGATCTCCGACACCATCTCCACCAGCTGTAGATTCCTGGCGAAGTTCTCGCTCGAAAAGCGCGGGTTGCTGCGCCGGAAATCGCCGGCATCCAAATCCTCGGGCTTCTTGAACGCGCCGGTGAGAAACCCGCGGCCGAGCGGGCTGTAGGCGACGACACCGATGCCGAGTTCCTCGCAGGCCGGCAGGATGGTCGCCTCGAGGTCGCGCGTCCACAGCGAGTATTCGCTCTGCAGCGCGGCGATGGGATGCACCTGGGCGGCGCGGCGAATGGTATTCGCCGAGGCTTCGGACAGGCCCAGGTGACGCACCTTGCCGGCCGCAACCAACTCCGCCATGGCGCCCACCGTTTCCTCGATGGCGACCTTCGGATCGACCCGGTGTTGGTAGTACAGATCGATATGATCGACGCCGAGACGCGCGAGACTGGCATCGCAGGCTGCGCGCACGTATTCGGGGGTTCCGTTGATGCCCCGGGACGCGCCATCGGGTCCGCGCACGAGGCCGAACTTGGTGGCGAGTACGACTTCCTTGCGGCGCGTTTTCAAGATTTTTCCGAGCAGACGTTCGTTCGCTCCCACGCCGTACATGTCGGCGGTGTCGAGGAAGTCGACACCGATATCGAGCGCGGTGTTGAGCACGCTGAGATTGGTGGCTTCATCGGACGGGCCATAGAAGTCCGACATGCCCATGCAGCCGAGGCCGACGGCGGAGACATCCAGGCCTTGCTGGCCGAGCTTGCGACGGGGAATTTTCATGCTCATGGCGGGCGCTCCAGGTGCGGTGATGATGGGATACATATTAGTCGCCGGCGCCATCGCGGCGTTAGATCATTACTGCCCGGTTTTTGCCCGATCCTGCAAGCCGGGCGACCCGTTTTTAGAGCGTAGAGCGCGCACCAGGTCACCGCTTTGAGTTAATCTCCGTGCGGCGATCAACGTGGAGGAGCGGACGAATTTGAGGCAAGTTTTCGTGCTGTTATTGGCGCCGGCTTTAGCCAACGCCGGCGTTAGCTACGACGTCGCTGTCCGGCCCGTCGATCAAACGAATATCGCACTCGCTGCGCCGACCTACACGCCTGTCGTCACTCAATACTTCGTAGAGGACGGCAAGGTTCGCGTCGGCGGCTCCAATGCCAAGAGCATCTATGTCTTCAAGGATCGGACAATGTATGTCATCGATAATCCTTCACGGACGGTTCATGTCCTCAAGCACGCGACATTGAGCCAGGTTGTCGCCCACTATGCCGACGCCGTTAAGCAGCTCGAGGACGCGGCTGCCGGCGCACCGCCCAACGAACGCGCTGAGGCGGAGCAAAAGGCCGCCGACATGAAGGTAGTCAGCGATCGGTTGCGACAACCGGTGCCGCGTGAATACCGCGTGACCGTGCGTTTCGAATCGGTTGACGGGCGCGCGTGCCGAATCTGGGAGGAGCGCGAGAATGGCACCAAGCGTTTGGAGCTCTGCGTAGCGCCGGCGGCTACGATGCCCGGAGGCGCAGAGATCTTGAGCGGAATGAAGACGCTCAGTCAGTTTCGGCAAGGTTCCAATTTTGCGTTTGGTGTGGAGTTGGGATTGTCGGAATGGTGGCCGGACATCGCCAAGCTCGGCGGCGTGCCGCTGCTCGTGCGTGAATACAAATACGACAGTGTGATTTCCGAAGTCATGCTGACGGCGATTCGCCAAGCTGTCCCAAGCGCATCGCTATTGGATTTGCCGGACGGCTATCAGATGCAAGAGGGACCCGACTACGCTCAATGGTACATGCGCTGAAGCGAGCGAGTCGCGGCGCAGGCGCGTGGCCCGACGGGCGCGTGAAGTCGATTACCGGCGACGACAGCGTCACCAATCCGGTGACCTATCAACCCGGAAGGTAGTGGGCAGGGCTTGCGCTCCCGCTCGCATGTGAGATCAGCAATACATTGGCAAACGGAGTTCCTTTGCTCATCGGCAGGGCTTCGCTGCTGAAACCGGATTCCCGCAGCAGCGCCTGCCATTCGTCGACGCGGCGGCAATGCGGGACCACCCATGAATGGCCGCGCAAGAGCATTACTACTTTGTCGACCCACTGAGTATAGCGGTAGCGCAGCCCGCCCCCGGCATCGCAGATGCGCAGCAGCAGCAGGCCGCCCACGGGCAACGCGCTGCGCACGCGATTGAGTACGTCGCGCTGGGCCGATGCGGCCATGTAGTGCAGCACGTCCAAAACCACGATGGCGTCGGCCGCGCCGAACTCCGCGTCGCGGATATCGCCCGTGACGACGTCCGCATCGGGCCCGAGCGCGGAACGCGCCCGCTCGACATCGCGGGTCATCAAATCAATACCGCGGGTCGACAGCGGTCTCGGCGCCGGCGGCCACGCATCCGGCCATGTTCCGCGATCGTGCATGCGCGAGGCGGCCCGCAACCAAGCCACCAGCAGCGCCTGACCGCAGCCCAGATCCAGGATGCGCGATCGCCCCAGAAGCAGACCGCGTTCGAGTATGGCGCGAAAGACGGGATCCTGTCTCAGCTTCCCGCGCGCGAAGAAGTAGGCGAACCAGCCCGCCTTGCGATAGGGTTTGCTCGCTTCGTCGAGCAACGCTGCGCGCCATGAGGCCGTATTCACATCGTGAGCGCGCGCGATCGATCCCCGGTATCAGTGCTTGTAGCAACTTGTAGGCTTGAGTTTTGACTTTACCCCAAGTACCGGAAGTTCGCAGGGTCGACTGATCCGTGTTAGCCCGATCCTGAAATGGTAACCATCGTCAACGTCCGTGGCCCGACCGCAGCGGTGTCACTGGATTGGTCGATGACCACGTAGAAGCTCCTGGACTGGCGACGGGAGGGATCCACGACGATCGGAATGACGAGGCTAGCGGCGTCCTTGCCATTCTCGATGTGCTCGACCTGCGACTTGACGCCAACAAAATCCCGTCCTGGTTTTGCCGTTCCAGACTCGGTCCACCAACTGAAGCTGGCATCTCCGCGCAGCAAGCGGCTGCGGTGCACCATGACGCGCGCCGTGCCTTCCGTGGGTGATACCTCAACGTTATCCGCAACCAACTCGATGCGAGCGCGCAGCGGGTAGCCGGTCTGACCGGCGGCAGCGGCAGGCGGAGCGGCCTTGGACGGACCGGCCGCGGTGGGTGAAGTGCCCGCGGTGAGCGGAGCGGCCGCGGGAAGCGGTGCGGCCGTGGCGGGGGCAGCGGCTTTGGGCGGCGGGGCTGGCGGGCCGGCCGCGGAGGGCGCATTGCCTGCAGTGAGGGCGGCTGCCGAGGGCGGAGCAGCTTTGGGCGGCGCAGCTGCCGCGGCAGGCGGGGCGGCCGCGCTTGCTCTGGGGGGCGGGGCGGGACCGGCGCTTACCGGCGGCGCAGCGGCACCGGTGCGACTCCGCGATTCGGCGGTAGTCGACGAATCGCTATTTGGCGTCGCGCTCGTTGGCTTGGTCTGCGAAGCGGCGCGGTCCGCTCGCGGCTCAGGCGCCGCATCGGTCGGGGCAGGAGATGCGGGGGCCTCGATGACTGGTTCGGCCTTGCCCCTACCCCCTAAACTCTTGTCCCACCATTGGCTGGTGACGGTGCTCGCCAAGATCGATTTGAATTGTGCGCTGACGGCAGCCCCCGCGCGCGCCATGGCATCAACATTGGCTGTCACCGCCCAACCGCAAGCCACGATGAGAGCTGTCACGGCTGCGACTGCGGCCCATCTTCTCATATCGCTCCGGCGTCGAACGCGCACGGTCATAAGCGATGGCAACGCCGGCAGACTCGCCGCCGCCGCGCGCAGGTCGAGTCGATCAAGCCAGGCCTGCATGTCTGCCGGGCGCTGCTCGCGGTCGAAGTCGAGCCCCGCCCGCAGCGCATTCCATTGCCGTCGGCTGAGGCCGCTCGGGCGAGAGGGAGTCAGCCGCAGAGTGCGCGCCTTGAGGGCGGTGTGCTCTTGAAAAGGGTGGTCCCCCGTCAACAGTACATAGGTGATGCAGGCCAACGCGTACACGTCGTCGCGTGCATCCGCAGCCTCGCCCTCGAGTAATTGGCAGCTCGCATACCTCAGTGTCGCGACTGCTATTTGCTGCTGATTGTCGAATTCCGATATCCAGGGGCCGCGGTGCAATTGATGCGAAGCGCCGAAATCGACAACCCGAACTTCACCGTTGTCGGTGATAAAAATGTTTCCAGGATTGAGATCGCCATGCACTACTCCGCGCGCATGCGCATGCGCAACCGCAGCGCCCACATCCCTGACGATGGCAAGAGCATGAGGACGGTACAACGTCGAGGATTCTTGAGCGGACAGCACCCGGCGGAGAAGCGTTCCGTTCAGGTACTCCATAGTAAAGAAGGCCAGGTCGCCGTCACGGTCGAACTCGTGTACGCGAACGATGTTCGGGTGCGAGAGCGACTGCAAATGTTGAAACTCGCGCCGCAATTCTGCGAACAATCGCGGCCGCTTTATAACCTCGGTGTGCAAAACCTTGATGGCCACTCTATTGTCGCCGTTGGTTCGTTCGAGGCGATATTGATCGATAGCTGCGAAAACGGTTCCCATGCCGCCTTGTCCCAACAGCCCTTGCACGCGGTAGCGGCCACGCAGTACATCGCCCTCTGCGAGCGAGCGTTGCGGGCGCCGCGCCGCATCCGCCGTCTCGCGCGGCGCGGCGACGGGCGTGGCGGCAGGTGCGGACGTTGGGCGCGGCGGGGTAGCGGGATTGAGCATTGCAGCACTACTCGGCGGCGCAGCAACGTTGGGCGCCGGGGCAGCAGCGTTGGGCGCCACACCAGCGTTGGGCGCCGGGGCAGCAGCGTTGGGCGTCGCGGCAGCGTTGGGCGCCGCAGCAACGTTGGCTGCCCCGACGGACTCAGGGACCGCGACCGGCGATGTAATCGCGGACGGGGCGTCCGGCGATGGGTAGCTCGACACAGAGGGGGGTGCGGCGGCGGCGGGTGTCGCCGGCGGCTCATCTTGCATACGCGGTAACGATAGCGGTGAGCTTCGTTCGTCGCCTCGCCCACTACCCATCAAAAGGCCCTGCAGGTGTGATTTGAGGGTAGTAAATGTCTCCGTGGTAATTTTGCCACGGCGATAGTACTGATCTACCAGGGCCAAAAGATCCCAACCGGCATCCGGAGCCCTGCGCAGCAGATCGCCCACACCGCGAAAAAAGGCTTCCTGATCGCAAGCGCCGCTCGACAACTCGTCGAGCCAATCCTTTGCATCGCGGATGGCCCCGCTTTGACGGGATTGTTTCATAACTGGGTCGGTCAATAAGTTCATAGTCGCCAACTGTCGCAGATCCGTAAACTTAAGCAAGTTAGGTGCCGCGGCGGTTCCGATGATGGTGACGTATCTACTTGATTTTAGGCTGATTTGACGCTCGGCTCAGCTCGATGAGCCAATCAGGACCCGAGTCTATTTTATGCGCCGCGGCATAGCTGCCCTGATTGAGAGCCACTGCGAGATTCAGCAGACTGTTGACGTACACCAGTGGCTTGCCGATCTCGGCTTCGCCGAAAGTGCGCCGGTACGGTGCCACGGTGTCATCGATGAGTTGACCGTCGTGAAAGATGCGCACCCGGACCGGGTCGCCCAACCCGACGTGCAGTTCATCGAACAATGCTTTGGGAATGTTGGTCCAGACGTTGCCGAACTGTACGTCCAGCACCGGGACGATGCCTTTGACCTTGTCGCCGGCGCGCTCCGGTTTGCGGTAGGGAATCGAGATCAGTGCCCGCGCCGGCAGAACCGGCCCGACTTGCTCGAAAGTGATGACGCCTGCGGCGAGCCGCGCTCCGGTGTACGCAAACACGTCGCGGCCGTGAAACGTATGCGAATCGTCGGATCCTTTGCGGCGATTTATTCGCTCGTCGATCTGGCGTAATCCTTCGATGCCGTCGCGCTCGGCAACCAGTGACAGCAAGCCATTGTCGGGTCCGACGAAATAATGCCCGGTGCGCGTTTTCAACACCACCGACAAACGAGCGGTGCCCACACCGGGATCCACGACGGTGACGAACACCGTGCCGGCCGGCCAAAACTGTTCAGCCTGGTAGAGTCGATAGGCGCCGACGAAGATGCTCGGATTTTCGTGGCTCAGGTCCGAGATCAACAAATCCTGGGACACGCTGTAAGCGACTCCCTTCATCGCCGACACGGCGCCGTCCTGAGTGCCGAAATCGGTGAGCAGTACCAGCGGCGAGCGCGCGATTCCAAGCTCCGACCAACAAATCAGGCAAACCAAGACACAAATGCGCGACAACATGAGTTTCAAACGCGTGGGCTCCGGCGGCAGCGAATCCGAGTACGAATTCCCGGCGGGTGATAGCGTACGAAGAGTCCGACGTCGGGACGCGTTACAGAATCACCGGCCGGAATGCGACTATCTCTGTTCCTCGAGCGGGTATGTGCGAGGGCCTTCGGTGCTGGGCGGCGGGGTGCCCGGCGACTGTACAGTGGGTGCAGCGGGAATGTCGGCCTGCGGGGCCGGGGAGGTCCTTACAGCGGTGTTCGTAGCTTGAGCCAAACGCTCGAGAAAGCGCTGTGCCGACGCCGGCGCGGAGGGCGCCTGTAAGGAAAAAATCTCGGTAGCCGTAACGCCGCCCTTGCCGTAGAACGCCGAATTGGCCGATCTATCGATCCCGATCACGCTGCCATCGAGCGCAATGCCGCCGAACAAACCGCGGGTGCGCGCGTAGGAATAGATTTCCGCATTGAAATTCATGTCGGTAGCGGCGGATCCCTGCCGACCGACGGGGCCGGTTGCAACCGATGCATCCGCGCCGAGCGTCATTTTGCCCCCCGCGATACCCTCGATACCGGTCTTGGTCGTAAACACCAGGATGATGTCGGAGGATTGGGCGCCCGCTTGGAATCCCCAGCTGCCGCCGGTCAAAGAAATGAACACCGGGTTGCTCCATGGCGCCGTCAACTTATCGCGCACGACGAGCACGCCGTTGCCGTGACGACCGCCGAAGATGAAAGCAACCTTGGTCACGTCGGGAATCACCGCGATCCCGTACGCGCGCGACAACAACGCATCCGGCAGCCGTTGATCGGGCATGGCTTCGACTTCTTCGAGTACCTCGGTTGCCGTCAGGAGGCGCCCTTCTTCCCGCGCGCCCGCGTGTGCAAGACTTACAAATGCCGGCGTTGCGCCAAGGACTGCGAAACAAAGCACGGCGGAAATGGCTTTTTTACCGTTGAACATGAAGACACCTCGTTTACGCACAAGCGCGCTATGGTAGCGGGATTGCCCCCTTGCCGAACGCTTAGTTGCGCAAGCTTAACCCTTGCGAGGCTTTGCGAGAACCTGAGCCGCTTCGGCATCACGATGATGAGCTCGCAAGTATTCGGCGAGGTGCGCGCTCGCCCACCGTGTTGCGACATGCCCCGCGCCGACAGTCGCAAGGAGTCGGTCGCGCGCCGCGGCCAGCATGGGTTCGCCTTCCTCAGCCTTGTCGCGCACGATCAATGCCCAGCCGAGACTCGCCTGAGCGCGCGCGGTGCGCCAGCTATCGGCGCCTGCCAGCGCGGAGTTGATATCTACCGCGGCGCGCAACTCCGTTTCAGCCGCCGCGAATGAACCCCGCCGCAACAGGACTTCGCCCAGAAGCTGTCGAGTCGACGCGACGTACAAATGACGCGCCGGGAGCGCTTGCGCGTAGACGGCCAGCGCCTGACGCGCATAGCCTTCGGCGGCGGGAAGGTCATTGGTCTTCGAGTAAAGGTTGGCCAATGAGTCGAGATAGTAGCCGGTCAAATAATGACTCAGGCCCAATTTATCCGTCGCAATCTTGACCGCGTTCTGCGTCGCTTGAATGGCGCGCGCCGGCTCACCTTGCCGATCGTAGAGAATTCCCAAATGCGATTCAATTTGGGCGATGCGCTGGTTGTGCGCCCCGAATACGTTGCGCTCGATTTCCAATGCCTCATTCAATACTTGCTCCGCTTCCTGGTACTTCTCGCGCTGCGTCAGAATGTAGCCCAAGGTTGCCAATGCGGCGGCATGGTCCGGATGGTTGCGGCTGACGGTGGCCTGAAGAATAGCCATCGCCTCGCGTTGGTTGCGCTCGGCCAGTGGGAAATCGCCCATCCATACCGCCGCGGACGCTAGATTCGTCAACGTGGCCGCAACCGAGAGGTTTTGATTGCCCAGTGCGTTGCGGTAGATATCGAGCGCCTCGCTGAATCGCTTGGTGGCGGTCTTGGGGTCGCTCTTGGCGTTCAGTTCGAACTGTCCAAACTGGTCCAGGATATCGCCGGTTTCCGCTGAGGGCGATTGATCGCCGCTGCGTGACATCTGCAGCGCTTGCTGGAGGTAACCCTCCGCGGAAATCAAATGCCCGCCGTCGCTCAATGCCTGCGAGAGATTGGCAAGCGCCGCTGCCGTTCGGTGGTTGTCGATGGGCCGCTCCTCGCGGCGAATGGCGACTGCCTGTTCGAACAGGGGGACGGCGCGTTCGCTCAGGCCCTGGCGGCGATAGGCGAGTCCGATGCTCTCCAGCAATTGTGCTCGGACCTCGGGCTGCAGGCTGGCATTGCCCAAAATCCTTTCCGCACCGCGATCCAGCAGGTCCTTGGCCGTGGGCTCGCGGCCGAGAGCGTTGAACGGGTCGGCTTGGGAAAAGACATCCACCAGGAAAGCGGATACTTGTTGAGCGTGGTCGCGCTCCTGCGCCGTGGCCTCGCGCGCCAGTTCGATACGATGGTTTTGCCAGAGCGTGACGCCGGCGATCACGGCGAGACCCAAAATCACGGCCGCGACGCTGAGCGCAGCCAGCAGGTGACGGCGGAGGAACTTCGATGCGTGGTAGCGCCAATCGCCCTGGCGCGCCAGCACCGGACGGCCCGTCAGGTGACGCTGCAAATCGTCGGCGAACGCTTCCACTGATGGGTAGCGTCGGTCCGGCTCTTTGCGCATGGCCATCGCGATGATGGCGTCCAGATCGCCGCTGAGTCTCGTCCGCAGTCGTTGCGGCGACAAGCCGCGGCGATCCGAGATGCGGCTTCGATCGATGTCGGTCTCGGCGCTCAGCTTGGCGACCACCATTTGACTCGGGCGCACGGGGTCGTCCATGCAGATGGCGCGTTCGAGTTGAAGCTGGCTGTAGCTCAATAGTCGATAGGGGGAGCGGCCGGTCAAGAGTTGGTACAGCAGCACGCCCAACGAATAAATGTCGGTCGCGGTAGTGATCGGCCTTCCCAGTACCTGCTCCGGAGCGGCGTTTTCCGGCGTCAATATGCGCTCTTGCAGGCGCGTCACCGGCAGCGTGTGAGACAGGCTCTCCGGTGCCAGCAATTTTGCGATGCCGAAGTCGAGCAGCTTGGCGATGCCGTCGCCCGTGACGAAGATATTGGCGGCTTTGATATCCCGATGGACCACCAGATTGCGGTGCGCGTATTGAACCGCGATGCAGACTTGAAGGAACAATTCGAGGCGTTCGTGCACGAAAAGCGTTCGGCTGTCGCAATAAATGTCGATGGACTCTCCGTCAACATGTTCCATCACCAGATACGGTGTGCCGTCTTCGAGGTCGCCGCTGTCGATGAGGCGCGCGATCGAGGGATGATCCAGCGTGGCAAGAATATGGCGTTCGCTATGCAGACGGCTGCGCAATCGCGGATGCAGGGTGGCGTGATGAAGCACCTTGATGGCAACCGTCTGCCGATATTGCGAGTCGTCGCGCTCGCCTCGATAAACAGTGCTCATGCCGCCATGCCCGAGAATGGACACGACGCGATACGTGCCTATGCGTGTGCCGAGCAGGCGGTCTTGATGTTCCTCCAGCAGCGATTCGGCCGCTGCGCCTATCGCGTTGAGCAGCGGGTCGTCGGTCTTCTGATCGGATGCCAGCAGCGACTCCACGGAGTTGCGCAGGTCGTCATCATCCCGGCAGGAATCCGCCAAACGCCGCGCGCGCTCCGCGGGACCGGAGTCGATCACTTCTTCGAACAGCGATTGGATTTTCTGCCAGCGAGCGCGCGAGATCATCCGAGGCGGCTCGAACCGATCTCATGGAGCAACCATGCCCGCGCGAGCCGGATATCACGATCGACGGTCGCCGTCGAGGCACCGGCCGCCTCGGCAATCTGTTGGTAGGTCAGGCCGCCGAAGTAATGCAATTCGATGACTTGTGCGAGTCGGGGTTCGAGTTGCGCCAAACTCTCCAGGGCGTCGTCGAGCGCAAGGACATCAAAGTTCGTTGTCGGTAGCGTTTCCGTTTCGCCAGTTATGACTTCTCTGATGCCGGCATTGCGTTTGACCCGCGAGCGTGCCTTGGCATGGTCGACCAGTACGCGGCGCATGAGCCTGGAGGCCAGCGCAAAGAAATGCGCCCGATCCTGTAAGGCGACATTGGCTTGAACCAGGCGGAGGAAGGCTTCGTGGACCACGGCAGTGGCTTGCAGAGTGTGATCTCCCCGTTCGGCGCGCATGTAATTGCGCGCTAGGCGGCGTAGTTCGTCGTACACCAGCGGCGTCAGGCGTTCCAGGGCCTCGGGATGGCCCGAGCGCCATTCGGTCAGCAGCTGTGTGAAATTCGCCGGGACTGGCATTGCAGGTATCTCGTCATCCGAACCAAACCTCTCCCGGCCAAGCGCCGGCCGCCACGGCGTACGCTCGCAGCGTGCGCCTATCTCAACTTATCGCACTGCAGTGTGAGGGAATTTTTCTCTCGTCGTCGCTGTTACCAATAGGACCGCCATCTCTCCGGGGTCTGCATGTCCAATCATTCCAAGGAAGCTACACATGAAGATTAGTCTAATCGCTTTGGCCGCGTGCTGCGCTGTCACCAGTTCCGCTTTCGCGTTCCAAGATAGCCCGGGCGTGAACCCGCCCCGGTTTACCCTGGCCGATAGCCCGGGCGTGAACCCACCGCGCTGAAGGGGGGATTCACTATGTACCGTCGAAAAGTAATGGTGACGGCGGCTGCGGTTTTTGCCATTGGCGTTGCGTTCGCCGCCCAACCGACATCTGAGCATGCCGACCATCGCAGCGGGAACGTGCAACAGCGCGAACCGTGGGTACCGGGCACCAACATGCTGATGTCGACTCATGAGGCGGGCGTTGTGCCATTGGCACCACCGCGCTAGCGGCTAAGGTTCTAACCACAAGGCCGAGGCTGCAGGGGGAGCCTCGGCTGGACTGGTTTGCGCTAGACTTAGGAGCCATTATTTGATCGAGGGATGCCTTGTCCAACGTCGTCGTTATCGCGCACCGTGGTGCGAGCGGAGAGCGTCCCGAACATACCCTTGAGGGCTACCAACTCGCCATCGAGCAGGGCGCGGACTACATCGAGCCGGATCTAGTGATGACACGCGACGGCGTGCTCATCGCTCGTCACGAGAACGAGATCGGAGGTACCACCGATGTGGCGGATCACCCCGAGTTCGCGGCTCGTCGGCGCAGCCAGGTCATCGATGGCGAGATGATGACGGGTTGGTTCTCCGAAGACTTCACCTTGGCCGAGATCAAGACGCTGCGCGCGCGCGAACGCCTGCCGAAGTTACGCCCGCAAAATACGACCTTCGATGGCCGCTTTTCCGTCCCTACCTTCGACGAAATCCTGCAATTGGCGACTGAGTCCAATCGGCGGCGCGGCGTCGAGCCGAGGATGGGCATTTACCCGGAAACCAAGCATCCGGCGCATTTTGCCGCTATCGGTCTGCCGCAAGAGGACGCCGTCCTCAAGGCCCTGGAGCGATTCGGATATGGGCGGGAGGGTTCGCCGGTGTTCATCCAGTCCTTCGACCCGAATAATTTGAGACTACTGCGTGAAATGACGCATCTGCCGCTGGTGCAACTGCTCGAACACGAGCCGGCAGACATGCGCAGCATCGCCGAATATGCGGATGCGGTCGGAATCGCCAAGTCGCTGGCAACCCCTATAGCCGTGGCCGATGCACATGCGTTCGATTTGGCGGTTCACGTTTGGACGTTTCGCGCCGAGAACGAGTTCCTGCCGGACGATCTGAAAATCGGCGCGGCTCCGTCGGCCCACGGCAATTTGGACGGCGAAATCGAACGCTATCTAAAGAGAGGCATCGATGGTCTGTTCACCGACTTTCCCGCGATCGGCGTCCGGGTGCGCAATGGACGGTAGGGGGCGAGGCGGGAGCAGCCCACGCCTGGCCTTAAAGATCACATCTCGGCGGCCCAACCGGAGCACCAACCGCTGACGGCCACCAATTTTCCGGGGAAAAGGCCGCACGGGCGATAGTTGTCGCCCGCCTTTCCCTGAAGCTGCAAACAATTCTCGCAATTGGAGCCTTTCACGTAGGCCGGGTATTTCTTCAGGTCCACTTGGGAGGCATTTTCAACGTAACCCAGGGCGACGGCGGCCGGATCCTTGACGTTTAGTTTCTCGGGCTCGGCGCCGAGCGATTGCCGCGCCAAGGCAGCCGCGGCCGCTCCCAGCCCCAGCGTTTCGAGCAATGCGCGGCGTGAGAAAGGGCGTGAATAGGGGTGTTTCATCATGGTTCCGTCCTTCGGGCCCGTGATTTTAAGGCCGGCGGCGCAGCAATGCTATGCTGATCTCTTTTGGACATTCCGTGCTCAAGATATCGCTGCTCGCTCGTTTGGCGAGGTTCGCATTTTTCGCCGCCCTGGTATTTACGTTCTACAGTGCCGTCATACCGCCGCAGCATGCAGTGCAGCTCGTGCCGTGGGACAAGGCCGAGCATTTCATCGCTTTTTACGGGTTGACGGGCCTGGCCGCGGCGGCTTTCCCGAAGCGCAAGCTCATCGTGATAGCCGCGATGCTCTCGGGATTCGGCGCCCTGATCGAATATGTGCAGGGACTACCCAGCGTCCATCGCGACCGAGACTTCTGGGATTGGGTCGCGGACACCATCGCCATCATCGCGGCGCTGGCGCCGATGCTGCTCGTGTGGTGGCGCGACCTGGTAAATTCCGGCGTGGCGACGTTCAGCGTAGCGACGCCCGGGGTAGCAGCCCCCGGCGCAGGGGCGCCCCGCGTAGCGACGCCCGATCAGAAAAACATCGACACGTAGATTTGATACACCGTCGCATTGAACTTGTATAACGGCTCCTCGCCAACCGGCCCGGTGTACGCGGGGGGTTGGTAGTCCCTGATGTCGCGAAAATCGCTGTACTTGAAGCGGATGCGACTCACATCGCCGGTTACGGTACCGCGCTTGAATATCTTCCATCCGTCGGGCAAAAAGGCATAGGTGGCCTTGAGGCCGATGGTGGTATTAGTCAACGCCGCCAGGTTCTGATCGCGCGCCTCGAAATTCTGCGAGCCCGCAAAGGGAAACAGGTCGCTGTAAAAGTTCGCCGCCTTCTGCTTATAGAACCGAAATCGACCCTCGAGTATCCATAAGTTGGATATGGGCTGCGTATATCCCACCTCGGTCGTGTTCGCCCGGATCCCCCAGGTGTCCGTGAAATACCGGTGGGACACGGCAACGGCCGCCCGATAGGGTAAATAGTATTTGACTCGTCCCTCGACCGCCGTGCTGGTACGGGTGTTGGGATATACCGGAGATCCAAAGGCGTATCCGGCATCCAATCGATAGCGAATGGAGCGGTAGGGATTGCTCAACAAGCCCTGGTCCGTGATGACTTCGAAGGTCAGGCCGGCAATCAAATCCTTGGTGACTACCTGCGACAATCCCGCTTCGAAGCTGCGGCTGGTGGCGTGTCCCAGCCAGGCGACGTCGGGTTTAGTGGCCGTGCCGTTGTTTTCGCCGATTTTATTTCTGCTGTCGGTGAAGCCGAGCGAAACGGTGGTCAAGTCGCCGAACATGTCCTGGCTCAAGGAGAAATGCGTCGTATTCGAAATGTAATCGCGCTCGGTGCTGTTCATGTACGACAAGTTGTACTGCGTCTTATCGTGAATGTAATCGAGCGACAGGGTTTTCTGCTTTCGTTCGTCCTTGATGACGCTCGCTTGGCTCACCACGTCTACCGATGCGCCGCTCACGGTGTCGACGAAATAGTTCGCTTCGACCGCAAACTGCTCGGAGAACTTCTTGCGCACGAGGACGGACTTCCCCGTGATGTCCATCCCGCCGCCTTTGTAGTCGCTGTAAAAAATGTCCGCTCGGTCGTCGGGCAATACCGCGGCGCCGGCGACGCCGACGATCAGCAGCGCCGCCGTTGCGACCGGTCGAGCGATGGAGCGAATTGGCATTGTCCGCATGATGGGCGGCTTCAATTGCAGCCGCAGCCACCGCCTACAGTGCCCGTGGCGCCCCGGGATCCTTCCCGGGAGTCGTAAATATGGTCGAGATACGCGCCAGAAATGGCATCCCGATTCCACGACATGATCGGATCGGCCAAGCGATCACGCTCGTACGGCTTGACCCACGGTTGAATGCTGCAGGCTCCCTGCAATAAACATATGCCAATCAAGCCTAATCCAATCAAGGATGGGCGCAGCAACTTATTCATGTCTACTCACGAATCAACTGACGGATGCGATCCTGGTACTCATTCTCGTCGCCCGGTCGATAGCCGCGGTGAATATAGCGAATTTCGCCTTTGCGATCGATGATGACCGAACTCGGCATTTCATTGACGTGATACGCCTTGCTCACTTGGTTGGCCGGATCGAGCAACACGGGAAAACTCACCGGCTTGCGAGCCATGAGGTCCTTGACGGCGGGAGCTTCTTTATCGACATTGACGCCGATCAGAGTGAAGCCCGCCGGCTTGTATTTCTTATACATCTGATCGAGCAACGGCATTTCCTGCTGACAAGGTCCGCACCAGGTCGCCCAGAAATTGACCATGACGACCTGGCCCTTGTACTGGCTCAAAGCGGCCGACTGCCCGCCGAGCGCGGTGAGCGTAAACGCGGGAGCCGGGCCGCCGGCATCGGCCGCGAACGCGGTACCGGCCATGACGATGGCCGCAATCGCGCAGCGCTTGAAGAATGTTGCGGTAGAGCCTTGCATCGATCTCTCCTGGTTAATTCAGCAAAATGTTAAAAGAACGTGGTGAAGCCCAATGTGGCTTCGATGTTGTGGACGTTTTTCGTGCGGCCGGTCAAATCGGTCTCGAACACGTGATCTCTGACGTCCAAGTGCACGGCAAGCCAGTCAGTTATCAGAAGGCGGTCGCCGACCCCAAAATTGAGCGCAAATTGGTCCTTTTGAGCAAATTTCACGTCGCCCATGCCGACCGTCACATACAGCGCCGTATTGAAGGCATGCCCACGGCCGATAAATATCTCACCCGGCAGCACGTTGTAGCCCAAGTCCAGGTCGTAATACGTGAAGTGTCTCCCAGCGTCGCTGACCACCGTGATATCCGGGAAAACATCTTCGAGGCTGGTCATCCCTGCTTTCGAGCGCGCGACGAATCCCTCCAAGAAAATGTCCTCCGACACGTGATACGCCGCCCGCACGCCGTAGATCGGATTGGTGCCGAAATCCTGGATACTCAGCGCCCCGAAGTAGGCGCCCAATTCGACGTCCTTCGCCTTGATTTTCGGCGTCTTGACGGCGCGCCGGTTGACTTGCGGTTCGATGATCGAGGGCTCCCCCTGGGGCTCATCGACCACGACCTCGCTCGAGGGCTTTTCGCCGCGATGAAACCAGCTGCAGCCGGATAGCAGCGCCGCGGCTAGAAGAACACTGCTAAGCCGAATTTCCATTCTTCCGGTTCCTCATTCTGATTTTGATGGGTGAAGACGTCGTACTTGCGCCAGTCGGCACGCCACATGAATCGTCTGGTAATGAAGCCGCGTGCGCCCAACGACACGTAGGCCATTTGATTGTGGTTCTCGAGCGGCTTCGGCGGCACCTTATCGTCGATGTATTGGTATCCGGTACCGATGCCGGCGGTGGGCGAGAACCATTTCCACTCGGGCATGAAGGTGTGTCGCAGTCCGATCGTGGTGACGTAGCGGTTATCGATGGTGCCGAAGGCCTGCTCTATCACGAATTCGGCATCCAGGCTGTCGGTGAGTCCAAAGTCGACGTAACCGGTGACCAGGTTCTGATGATTGAATACGCCGTAGCCCGCGCCCACCTCCCATCGATGGGTTGCGAATTCAGGATAGGGCGGAATCGGTGCGGGCTCGCCCGATTCGAGCACGGTACGCGCCAAATCGGCTCGCCGCACCCAGCCTTCCTGGCCGCGGGGCGCGCGCACTTTGTACCACTCCGTGCGGCTGAACAGCACGGTAACGGAATCGTCGCGTCCCACGACGTACACCACCGGATAACCCCGGCCCGGACCGCTGTGCATTTCCAGGAAGGGATCGGTAACGATGACCTCGAGATACCTTGCCTTCGCGGAACCCGGACTGACATGGAACGCCTGCACGAGCAGCAGTAGCGCGAGCAGACGTCGCATCAGGTCAGTTCGCGACCGGCGCGACGAAAGGATCGTTATAGTACTGCGCGCCAATGTCCAGCCATTCTGTAATCAAACGCAACTCCGCCGGCGTAAGGAAGCCCGTGTGATCGAGCGTCGGGTCATGAAAGCTTCCATCGAACAAACTCAAGAACTTCGGTACCGAAAAGACCGCGCTGCCGGCAATCATCGGCGGAGCCACCGACAACGGCACCATGACCGTCGTCGGCAAACCGGTCACCGGGTCCACGGGGCCAGGCACAGGCACCAACACATCCTGCAATCCGCCCATATTAAGCGCCTGTTCGTTATGTGCAAACAACAGTTGCTCATACGAGGTCACGACGGTGGCGTCGACGGTCGATGCCGCGCCGGTCAAATCCAGCTGACCGGCAGGCACCTGGATGGCCATCGCAGCGTCCAATTGATTGTGACAGAGCACGCAGGTGTGATCGGGTGTGGGATCGTTCAACACGATACTTGGCCGCTTCAAATCCCAGAGCGGCTGAATGTGCAGCGGGTAATGAATGGTGCTGCGGCACAGATAATCCCACGGGAAGCAGTGCGCGAGCTGCGTTACCGGCTTCGGGGTGTTCAGGTCCGAATAGAGATAGGCGATGTTGGTATTGTTCGCTCGAATGGTCGGATCGGCGCTCCACACGTCGGTGTACAGCACATCGATGCTCGGTACTTCCGAGCAGACCGTAGTGGGCGTGGGTGGACAGGTACTCGATGCCAGCGTGTCCGCCATGGTGTCGCCGGCATTGGCCGCCGGCAGGCTCGCCAGCGTATTCGGGAACGGCGCTCCCGCGGCCGGCGCGCCGGCGTTGACCGATGCCGTCAGTCCCGCGCGACCGTGCGACGGCGTACTCAGGCTGCCGGCGGTATGGCAGCCGTTACAGGTCTTGGTTTCGCCGGGTATGAGCTGCAGCCAGCTGGTGTGCTTGGCGGTGATGCGCCGCGCGTTCTTGTCCAAGATATCGATGGTGAACGGTACGTTGGCCGGCACCTCGATTTTCACCGAGCCGTCGGGCTCGATGGGCGCATAGGCCAGGATTTCACGCATGCCCATATTGGCCGGGCCGAACGCCGAGTTATTGATCTTGCGCACGGTTTTGTCAGGGATCTCGACGGCCTTCACGATACGAATGAAACGCGCGGGGCGCCGGTCGGCCGTGGCTAGGTTCGGATCGGCCAGCGCCGCGATGTTCGGCAGCGGGTTGCCGGTGGCGGCGGTTTCGGTGGCGACGGTGTCCACGCCGTCGAAGTCGTAGACGCTGCGGATCACCAATAAACCATTTCTGGCGGTGGCCAGATTGGCGGCGTCGCCGGTGGGCACGAAGTCCGGAACGAAGGCAGGCACCGGGCTGCGCGCCTGCATGATGATCGGCTCGACGATGGTGGTGCCGGACTCGGCGGCCAATACCGGACTCAAGGTCCCGGCGCCCATGTCATAGATCCAGATGGTGTATTGCGGCGGTGCGAGTTGCACCGTGGCAGCGCTGGTGTTGCCGGCGGTACACACGCTGGTCTTCGCAGGCGCGACGCTGGTATCGAGGATGAGGCAGGGGGCCCAGCTCACGAGCAGCCGATTGGTGCCGTCGAGTAGCGGATACACTGAAGCAAAACGACCGCCCAGCGAGGGCTTGTTTGCATCCGTGGTCACTCCGAGCGTGGTTGCGCTGGCTTGCGCCGTGCCGGCAGCGCCGCCGGGAGTTGCCGGCTGGGTCATTTCCACGAATCCACCGGCGTCGATTTGCACGATGTCGCCGCCCAATTGCGTACCCAAGAACGGCCGCGCAATGGCGAGCAGCTTCCCGTTGGTCATCTGCCGCGCGTTCAGAAATTGGATGAGATTGTCGTTCGTGCCGGCAATGTTGACGCCGGTGGCGTGACTGTTCGCGCCATAGTAGAGCTCGAGTCCGGTGCCGTCGGGGTTGCTGCGGTACAGGCTGATTTGGTCGCCGTTGATGGACTCGTAACGCGAAAACACGATTTGGCCGTTGGAGAGCACCGACGGCGCGAAATCATGATTGGTATTGAAGCTGATTTGATGGATGTTCGCGCCGTCCGCGTTCATCACATGCAGCAGGAATATGGCTTGTTTCGTATGATCGGTCTGCGCGGGATATTCCGGACGCCCTTCGTCGAGGAGCAGGCCCGCAGTCCCTCGCTGGCGCGTCGAGGCGAAGACGATGCGTCCGTCGGGCAGGTAGTGCGGACTTACATCATGCCCGGCTCCCTGCCCGTTGCCGTCGCTGGTCAGTTGTGTGACCGTCTTGGCCGTCGCATCGTACTGATAGATATGCCAGTTGGGCTGCGTCACATCCGTATTGGGCTTGTTCGGGTCGAGCGGTAGCCGCAACGAGAACACCAGCTTCTTACCGTCCGCGGACACATCGAGATCACGCACGTCGCCCATGCCCTTGGTGATCGACGTCGTTACATTGGTCTCGGCGCCGCCGGCGCTGGCCTGATCGCGTAAGTATAAGTCG
Source organism: Steroidobacteraceae bacterium (assembly GCA_036502605.1). Lineage (GTDB taxonomy): Bacteria > Pseudomonadota > Gammaproteobacteria > Steroidobacterales > Steroidobacteraceae > Bog-1198. Next base: position 180,812 of record DASXYI010000140.1, on the reverse strand, counting down.
CCGCCGGTGGTGGACGTGATGAGATCGCGTGCGTCGATATCGGCTTTGGGCGGCGGCCGTTTGATGTAGGCCAGGGGATAGGTGAACGTGCCCGGATCCAGAGATTGGGTCCCCGCGAGACCCGGTGCATGGCCGCTGACGCCGCTGCTGCAGCCAACCAAGATCACCGGAAGGGCGAGGGCGAGCAGCTTCAGCAAACTGTGACCAATATCACGCGGTCGGGCGATGTTCATGGTTATCGATCCTTAAGCGCCAGTTTTCGGTCGGGCGCCCGGTCTACGCAAGCACGACGCAGTTCGGCAGAAGTTTACGACGTTATTGAACTTAATGGGTCTCATATCTGCATCTTCGGTTCATGCGGGTGCGAGTTCTGTTAACGCACTCACAGAAGAACTTCGCCACATACGTTTCCCTTCTCTTCCAGCCCAAACGACGGCGAATTGCGATGCAGGATAGGGCCCGCAGCGACCGCTTGTGAATGTCGCGAAACGCCGACGTCGTGCCAATGAGACATTACTTTCAGGTATTTTGGCTGCGTATATTCGCGGCAACGAAATCACAACTCACGCCAGTGGATGTGCATATGAAGAATGGGATGGCAGGACCGAATTGGATTGGGCCAGGGACGCTGCGCCACATCGCCTGTGCGAGCGTCCTTGCGCTCGTGAGCGCCGTCGCGCCGGCGGCCAACCCCACCAAGGATCAAGCGAAGCAAATGTACGACCGCATCGCCGGAGTGCCCGCTACGGATGCCACTCTGAACGCGATGGTCGCGACCGATGCCAACACGGCCGCGCTGATGGCGACCCAGGATCCGGCATTCTACAACAACACCGTTCGAAACTTGGCGACGCCTTGGACCAACCGAGATCAAACCGTGTTTGCGCCTCTCAATGATTACACCGCAACCGTGGTTGGCATGGTGCGCGACGACGTACCGTTCAACACCTTGCTCTCCGCCGATCTGGTCTACATCGCCGACTCGGCGGCCAATGTGCCGGCGTACTCGCCCGCCAACAACGACATGTATGAAGCGTTGGATGCCGATGGCGCGGACCTCAAAGCGCACTTGATCTCGAGCACACAGTCGGCGTTGACGGGAGTGCCCGCCGCGGCGACCGCCGGCGTCATGACCACCCGCGGCGCGGCCAGCGCTTTTTTCATCAACGGCACCAACCGGGCCATGTTTCGCTTCACCATGATGAATCACTTGTGCGATGACCTGCAGGTCGTCATGGACTTTACGCGGCCGCCGGATCGCATTCGTCAGGATGTCACCCGTAGTCCGGGCGGCGACAGCAGTCTGTTCTTGAACAACTGCATCGGCTGCCACAGCGGCATGGATCCGATGGCGCAGGCCTTCGCCTATTACAACTTCAGCAACACCGACCCGACGACCGCGAGTTCCACCGGCCAGATCGTCTATACCGCCGGCCAGGTGCAGCCGAAATATTTCATCAATAGCACCAATTTTCCCCAGGGCTACGTGACCCCGGACGACCACTGGGACAATCGCTGGCGCGGCGGCGTCAACCAACTCCTGGGATGGAATGCCGGTCAAACCGGCAGCGGCCAGGGTGCGAAGTCGCTGGGTCAGGAGCTGGCCGGCAGCCAAGCCTTCGCCAGCTGCCAGGTCACGCGGGTATTCAAATACGTGTGTTTCCGCGCGCCGAGCAATGCAGGCGATCGCACGAAAGTCGCGACGATGACCGCGGCGTTCAAATCGAACGGCTACAAGCTGCGGCAGGTATTCGCCGATGCGGCCGTCTACTGCAGCACGGGGAATTGAGCATGAACCTCACACGCATCTACGGCTCGCTCGCTCTCGCCGCGATCTTTGCGCAGAGCGCCTGCAGCGGCGGCGGCGCGCCGACCACCGCTACGGGGGCGACGGCTCCCCTGAGTTCTGCGAGCGCCTACACGGGGCCCGCGCCCGCGACCTCCGATGTGCAAGCCTTTGCCGTCAGTTTCTGGAACAACGTGCGCGTGCAGAATCGTTGCGGACAATGCCACAACGCCACCTCGCCGGCACAGATGCCGAACTTCGCGCGCAGCGACGATGTGAACCTGGCATACGCGCAGGCCAACACCGTCGTCAATCTGCAGCAGCCGTCGACTTCCCGCATCGTCGTCAAGGTGAGCGGCGGACACAATTGCTGGCTGAGCGATCCCAATGCCTGCGGCCAGATATTGACCACCTGGATCAGCAATTGGGCCGGCGCCTCGGGCGGCGGTACGGGTACGCAGGTACAGCTGCAGGAACCGCCCATTCAGTCAGTCGGCCAGAGCCGCAATTTTTCGGCTTCGCCGACGGCCTTTGGGACCTTTGTGTACACGCCGATTCTGAGTGTCTATTGCTCCAAGTGTCACTCGCCGAATGCCTCGACCCCGCAGTCGCCGTACTTCGCGTCGCCGGATATCAATGAGGCGTACCAGGCGGCCATTCCGAAAATGGATTTGAATACGCCCTTGAACTCGCGATTCTACGAGCGTCTGCTCACTGAGAATCATAATTGCTGGAGCAAGTGCAGCGACGACGCCGCGGCGATGTTGGCGGCCATTCAAGCCTTCGCCAACACGGTGCCCCTGACCAACGTCGATTCCTCGTGGGTCATGAGCAAAGCTTTGGGGTTGACGCAGGGTACGGTGGCGAGCGGCGCCAGCCGTTTCGACACCAATGTCATCGCGAAGTACGAGTTTCAGACCGGCACGGGTCTCACGGCCTTCGATACCAGCGGCGTCGATCCCGCCGCGGACCTCACCATTTCGGGCAGCGTTGCCTGGGCCGGCGGCTGGGGCATCACCGTGGGCGCGGGCGGAAAGGCTCAAGCATCGACCTCCTCGAGCCGGAAAGTCCAAAATCTGATCGCGGCCACCGGCGAATACACCGTCGAAGCTTGGGTGGCGCCGGCGCTCGTGGCCGCCGACAAGTCCTACATGGTCAGTTATTCGGGCGGCGACAGCGTGCGCAATTTCACGCTCGGCCAGACCAACCAACAGTATGACTTCCTCATGCGCAGCTCGAACTCCGATCTGAACGGCATGGCGCAATTGCAGACACCGATGGCCGCCATGTTGTTGCAGGCGTCATTGCAGCATGTGGTGCTGACGTATGACCCGATCAACGGACGCCAGATCTATGTCAACGGCGTCAATAGCGGCGTCATGGATGCGCAGAAGGGCGGCAACATCGGCAATTGGGACTCCACGTTCGCTGTGGTGCTCGGCAATGAAGTTTCCGGCGATCGCTCCTGGCAGGGACTCATCAAGTTCGTCGCCATCCACGATCGCGCATTGACGGCATCCCAGATCACCCAGAATTTCAATGCCGGCGTCGGGCAGCGGTTCTATTTGCTGTTCAACGTGGAGGCGGTCACCGGCGTGTCCAAGGGCTACGTCATGATGACCGTGAGCCAGTACGACAACGCCAGCTACTTGTTTACCAAGCCGACGTTCATTTCGCTGGATCCAACGGTCACGCCGGACAATGTGGTGGTGAAGGGCATCCGTATCGGCATCAACGGCGCCATACCCCCGGTGGGTCAGGCCTATATCCCGCTCGATACGACCGTTACCGCGGCGAAGTACACGTCCCAGGGTGAGGTTCTGTCGACCATCGGCACCGTGATCGCCATCCAGAGCGGTCCCTTGGTCGATCAGTTCTTCTTGAGCTTCGATCAGCTCGGCGCCGCCACCCATGTCACGACCGAGCCCACGCCGGTCTCGGCGCAGCCGATCGATCTCGCGCCGGTCGCCGCCATCGGTGTGCGCACCTTCGCGCAGATCAATTCCAGTCTATCGGCGCTCACGGGAGTGCCGACCACGCAGTCGGCCGTGTTCACGACCTATCAGACCGTGCAGCAACAATTGCCGGCCGTGTCGACGCTGGAGAGCTTCTCGTCGGCGAACCAGGTCGGCATTGCGCAGCTCGCCATCCAGTACTGCAATGTCGCCGTCAATACGCCGGCATTGGCGGCACAGCTGCTGCCGGGCGTGACGTTGAACGCTTCGACGTATCCGGGCGGCGCCAATCAGATAAGCAGCGCGCTGGCAGCGCGGGTGCTCGGCAGCGGATTGTCGACTCAGCCGGCCGCCAGCACGGTGGTCAATGAACTCAATACGTTGATTGGAACGCTGTGTACGACCAGCCCGTGCAATACCACCGCGCGCACCTTGGCGGTAACGAGTGCCGCCTGCGCGGCAGCGCTCGGCAGCTCCGACATGTTGATTAACTAAGCAGCGGCACAAGAATCTCAAGAGGTCTTTATCTATGCGCAAGTTGCCCAAGGCTCTGGGTCCGAACGAACCCTTCCGGCATCCGGATCACTCCCGGCCGCGGACGCGACGCGAATTCGTGGCGCAGGGCTTCCTCACCGGGGCCGCCACCCTACTCGGTCCGTCGCTGCTGGGTCTGCTGGCCAATCCGCGCATGGCGCAGGCCGCGCTCGCACCGGATATTCAAACCGCGGTGACCAGCTGCGGCATCACCACGGGCGCCGGCAAGGTCCCGTTCATTTGTTTCGATTTGGCGGGCGGCGGCAACATTGCCGGCTCCAATGTCTTGGTCGGCGGCCCGAAAGGCCAGCTCGACTTCCTCTCGGTCGCCGGCTACAGCAAGTTGGGTCTGCCGGGCACCATGGTGCCCAACCCCAGCACCACCGGGAATTTCATCGACAGCACTTTCGGTCTGCGGTTCCACACCGACAGCGGGCACCTGCGCGGCATCAAGGCCCGCACCGGCGCCTCGGCGATGGCCAATACCAATGGCACCGTGATTCCGGCGCTGTCGCAGAACGATACCAACACCAATCCTCACAACCCGATGTACGGCATTTATCAGTTCGGCGCGCGGGGCGGTTTGCTCGATCTCATCGGCTCGCAGAGCTCGATATCCGGCGGCAGTTCGATGGCGCCGCCGACCATGGTGATACCGAGCGCCACTCCGGTCAAAATCTCGAGCTCGACCGACAGCAAGGGCCTGGTCAATACCGGTCAACTCAGCACGCTGTTGCCGAACCCGAGCGACGTGACCAATGTCATGGAGTCGATGAAGCGCATCAGCGACGCGAAGTACGGCGTGGTGCAGGCCTACCCCAACCCCACGGATGCGGCTCTCAATTCCGCCGCCATCGGACCTGCCGGGATTCAGGCCTGCGGCTACACCAAGGCGGCCTACATCGTCGACCGCTACAATGATCCCGCGGCGGTGAACCCGGACCTGGACACCAAAATCGTGGGTGCCGGCGGCATCTTCACCACCGCCGAATACCAGAGCAACTCCGACTATCGAAAGACCGCCGCGGTCATGAAACTCGTGATCGACGGCAATGCCGCCGCCGGAACCATCGAGATGGGCGGCTTCGATTATCATTCGGGCAATCGGGCGGATGGCGAAGGCAAGGACTTCAACGTCGGCAACTGCATCGGCGCCTGTTTGGAATACGCGGCGCGCGTCGGCAAGCCCGTCATGATCTATGTTTTCAGCGACGGCTCGCTCTCGAGCAGCGGGATGATCGACAGTTCGGTGGCCGGTCGCGGCAAGGGCGTGTGGACGGGCGACAACCAAAACACGGCGTCGACGTATTTCTTGGTCTACAACCCGGCCGGTAAGCCGCAACCGGCGCAAACCAACCCGGAGAAGAGCCTGCAGATCGGCTACTTCAATGCGGATGGCGGGCTGAATACCACCGGCAGTCCGGCGGGCAATAACGTGTTCAATTTGGCACAGATGGTGGTGCTCAACTACATGGCGCTGCACGGCGCTCAGGCGCAATTTCCAACGCTTTATCCGGCACCCAATTTGAACAACACCTTGGGTACCGGGACCGCGCTCGATGCGTTGATTGCCTTCCAACCGCTGGCCTAGTCAATTGCAGGAACTCCGGCTGGTGGCGGGCACCGTTTTCGCTCGAGGGCCTCGGTCCGCCCGTCGGATCCTGTCTCAATCCGGAGACATGACTGGCCGGAGACATGACTGGATATTCGGTCGCTTATAATGTTCGCCCGCCCGCGATCGAGCAATTTCAATGAATGTGCGCCAAGTCATACAGAAATCTAACAACGCGAGCGGCCGTTGCGTTGACACTGCGGCTCCCATTGTGCGATTTTGCATAAGGTCAGAACAGGGCAAACCCGCTGAAAGGCGAGGGCGCAAAGCTTCCGGTACGGGGCCCGTCTTTAAGAGAGTAAGGCCTAGGACAGGGGGGTTACCAGAGTGATCGATGGTTTGCTGCGCCCAGGCGCCCACTACACGCGTTATCACAAGCATAATGCGGTGAGGCCCTCACCGCATGCGTAAAGAGCTATTGGCCGGCGGTTTTGCGTTGAGTGCATTGCTCGCGGCGGCTTCGCCGGCGGCTGCACCGACGATCGTGGGTAAGGATGCACCGGATTTCGTATTGAAGAGCATGGACGGCAGGAACCTGCGCCTGTCGGAGTTTCGCGGCCAGGTCGTGCTCGTCAATTTTTGGGCGCGTTGGGCGGGCGATTCACGGCAGGAAATGCCGGCGCTCGATCGAATCAACACCACGTATCACCGCGCCGGCCTGATCGTGCTCGGCGTGTCCGTCGATGAGGATTCGCGCCGAGCGCGCGAGTTCGCCGGCGCGATGAAAGTCGGATATCCGATTCTGTTCGACACCAGTTCCAGTATCGGTCGAGACTACTTACTTCAGAAAATGCCCATGACGATCTTGGTGGATCGCTCGGGGGTGGTGCGTTATGCAAACATCGGCTTCAAACGCGGCGATGATGGCGCGTACCTCGATCAAATACGCGAACTGCTGCGCGAATAAAGATAGGTCTTTTATGAATTCCAAGCATCGAATTATTTCGATCATGTTGCGCGGCGGCATTTTGGCCTGTGCGTGGGTGGTCAGTGCAACTACTCCCGCAGCCGCGGCTGCGGCGGCGCCCCCAGCGCCGGCGGCGGCAGCGCCGCAACAGCCGAACGCAGCCCCAGCGGCCGCCGCAGCCGAGGCCGCTCCGGCCCCCGGAGAGCCTGTGCCGGATGCACCCGCTGCCGACTTCAAGACATTGGATCAAGAAGTACAGGGGATGAAGAAGGACGTGATCGATCTGAATAAAGATCTGTTCGTGCTTCAAGAAGAGCTGCTCTTTCCGGCGAACACCCAGGTGGCCGTGTATGTCTCGATGGACGTCGGCGCGTTTTTCGCCTTGGATTCGGTGACGGTCAAGATCGACAATAAGGAGGTCAAGAACTACTTGTACACCGCGCGAGAGGCCGAAGCATTGCTGAAAGGCGGTGTGCAGGAGATCTATCTCGGCAATCTCAAAGTCGGCAAACATGAACTCGTTGCGTTCTTCACCGGCAAGGGACCGGTCGAGCGGGATTACAAGCGAGGCGCCACCATTAGTTTCGACAAGGGCGTGGGCGCCAAGTACTTGGAGCTGAAGATCACGGATCGCGTTCCCAAGCACCAGCCAGAGTTCAAGATCAAAGACTGGGATTGATGACGCGCGTAGCAGTGCAGCACTTCATTTATAGCCTTCGGCCGCTTTTACTCAGCGGGTTGCTGTTGGCGCTGCCGGTGCACGCCTGGGCCAAGAACGTCAAGCCCGATCCCGATGGCTTGCCGCCCCAAGACGTCAAAGATCTTCACTATGGCGATGTCCTGTTCTACTTCTATCAGGATGATTTTTTCGATTCGATCACGCGATTGCTGGCCGCACAAGAACTTGATCGTTTGCCGAACACCCAGGGGGAAGCGGAGCTGCTGCTCGGCGGCCTGTACCTATCGTTGGGCGAGCACGTCGAGGCGGGCAATATCTTCGAAAAGCTGTTGAACACCAATACCAGCGAGGCGGTGCGCAACAAGGCGTGGTTCTATCTTGGCAAGGTCTGGTATCAACGCGGTTATCTGCAGGAATCCGAGCGCGCGTTGCGCCAGGTTTCGGACAAGATACAGCCGCGCATCAGCGCGGAGCGCTACATGCTGCTGGCGCAACTCATGTTGCGCGAGGAGCGCTACGATGATGCCATCGCCGCGTTGAATGCGTGGCATGGACCGCCCGACTGGACCGCCTATGCGCAATTCAACCTCGGGGTTGCGTTGGTGCGCACGGGGCGTCTGCCCCAGGCCATCGCGCCTCTCGACCAGGTCGGGCGTATGGATACGTCGAGCGAAGAGCTGCTGGCTCTCAGAGATAAAGCCAATCTAGCCTTGGGATTCGCGCTGCTGCAGGCCGAGCGCGCCGCAGATGCGCGGCCGATATTGGAGCGGGTACGTTTGGACGGTCCCTATTCCAGCAAGGCGCTGCTTGGCGTGGGTTGGGCCGATTCGGCGCTCGGAGAATTCAAGCGAGCCTTGGTGCCCTGGCTGGCGCTGCGCAAGCGCAACCTGCTGGACTCGGCCGTGCAGGAGTCCTACCTCACGGTTCCCTATGCCTACAATCGGCTGGGCGCGAGCGGTCAGGCCGCGGAGTTTTACAACTCGGCCATCGATTCCTTCGATGCTGAACGGCAGCGCATCGATGAATCGATCGAACAAATCCGCAGCGGCACCCTGCTCGATCGGTTGCTGACTGACGACAGGAAGGACACGCTCACCTGGTATTGGCAGCTCAAGACGCTGCCGGATGCGCCCGAGTCGCGCTACCTGTACCAACTGCTGGCCAGCAACGAGTTCCAGGAAGGGCTGAAGAATTACCGCGAGCTCAATTACATGAGCCGCAACCTCGACAATTGGCGCGAGAGCCTGTCCGCGTTCAATGACATGCTGGACACGAGGCAACAGGCCTATAACGAGCGGGTACCGAAGGCTGATGCCGTCATGGCCGCCACCGATCTCGATGCCCTCGCAAAGAAGCGGGTCGACTTCGAATCACGGATCAATGAGATCGAAAAGTCCAACGAAGTCGCTGCGCTCGGCACGCCGGAGGAACAGCACGATTGGGCGCGCATCAAGCGCATCGATGATTACCTCACCTCGCATCCGGACGACCCGGAGCTTGCGGACCTGCGCGAGCGGCTGCGCTTGGTGAAGGGAGTCATGTACTGGCGCATGTCGGAGGGTTTCAAGGCCAGACTGTGGAACGAACGCCGTTCGGTGAAGGAACTCGAGGCATCGTTGGTCGAGACGCAAAAACGCGCCGTGCTGGTCAAACAAGCCAGGCAGGGCATGCCCAGCAATACGGGGGCCTTTTCGGTTCGCGTTACGGCCGTGAACGCGCGCATGGACCAATTGCAGCAGCGCCTGGCGGCGCTGTCCGAACGGCAAAATCGCTACCTACAAGCGCTCGCCATCCGCCAACTGCAAGCTCAGAAGCAACGAATCGAGGTCTATCAAATACAAGCCCGCTATGAATTGGCCGCCATTTACGACAAGGCCACGGACAAGGCCACTCAGGCGAAGCCGAAGGCGGAGCCATGAAGCTTCCGCTTGCGAGAATGGCGATCGTCTCCTGTGCCGCCGTTCTAGTGCTCATGAACCTGCGCCCAGCGCCGGTCGAGGCCGCGCCCGCGAAGCCGCCGACCATCAAGGATCTCGAGGGTCAGCAGGTCGATGTGAATTCCAATCCCCCGCAAGGCGTCGATGCCAACAAGACCATGGATAGTTATCGCCGCTTCCTCGATTTGAATGCCGGTGATGCGGCGCTGCGCTCCGAGGCCTTGCGTCGGCTGGGGGACTTGAACTTGGAAAGCTCCGAGTCCGAGCGCATCGAACGTGAACTCGTGACGAACGAGGGCCTGCGCGCGACGGAAGCGATCCACTTGTACTCTGCTTTGCTCAAGACCTATCCGAAATACGAGCGCAACGATGCGGTGCTCTATCAATTGGCGCGCGCCTACGAACTCAACGCCCAGCCGGACAAGGCGCTGGCTTCCCTCGATCAGCTGGTGGCGAGCTATCCCGGCAGCCACTACATGGACGAGGCGCAGTTTCGGCGCGGCGAGCTACTGTTCTCCGCCAAAGCCTATCCGGCAGCATTGGCGGCATATGAAACCGTGGTCAAGGCAGGCCCGTCTTCCGCGTACTACAACCAGAGCCTCTACAAGCACGGCTGGTCGCTGTTCAAGCAGGGCGAAAACGAACGCAGCTTGGACTCATTCGCGGGAGTGCTCGATTCGGTGCTGGTGTCCAAGCGGGATCCATCGGTGCTGATCGAACTCGAGACATTGAGCCGCCCGAACCGGGAGCTGGTCGAGGATACGTTTCGCGTCATGGCCATTACGTTCTCCTATTTGGACGGCCCGAAGACCATCGACGACTTCGTGAAGCACCGCAAACCCCGCCCGTATTCGTATCTGCTCTATGCTCGATTGGGAGACTTGTACATCGAGAAAGAGCGCTATACGGACGCCGCCGATGCTTATCGCGCTTTCGTGTCACAGGATCGCAACAACGAGAAGGCACCTTTGCTTCAGATGCAGGCGATCGAAGCCTATGCGAAAGGCGGCTTTCCGCAGCTCGTATTGCAGGGCAAGAAGGAGTTCGTCGAGGATTACAGCTACGGAACGCCGTATTGGCAAAACCGGACGCCCAAGGGCGAACCTGTGGTCGTGGCCGAATTGAAAACGAATTTGAAGGACGTTGCGCAGTACTACCACGCACAGGCACAGCGTACCAAGAGCTTGGCCGACTACCAGGAAGCGGCGAAGTGGTATCGCAGCATCATCAGCTCCTTTCCGGACGATCCCGAGACCGCTGCGACGAATTTTCTGCTCGCCGACACGCTGTTCGAGAGTAAGCAATATCTCGAAGCGGCGCAGGCGTACGAGTTCACGGCGTACGGCTACGGCACTCATGAAAAGGCGGGTGCGGCAGGCTATGCGGCGATCGTGGCGTATGGCAAACAAGAGGAGTCGCTGAACGGAGAGGCTAAAGCGCAAATGCATGCCCGCGGCGTCGATAGCTCGCTGAAATTCGCCCAAACATTTCCGCTCCACCCCGAGAGCGCTCAGGTGCTGACGCGCGCCGCCGCCGATCTGTATGCGGCCAAGGACTATCCGCGCGCCATCACCGCCGCGCAGTCCATCCTGGCTCGTCAGCCGCCGGTGGACCAGCCCAAGCAGCGAATCGCGTGGACGGTGATCGCGAATTCAAAATTCGAACAGGGCGAGTTCGACAAGGCCGAAGCCGCCTACAACAGCGCGCAGGCGCTCATGCCGCCCAACGACCCCGAGCGCGCGGTCATCGTGGAACGTCTCGCCGCGGCGATTTACAAGCAAGGAGAACAGAAGAACAGAGCCGGCGACAGCGCCGGAGCGGTCGAAGACTTCCTCCGGGTATCGAAGGAAGCGCCGACGTCGAAGGTTCGAGCCAATGCGGACTTCGACGCGGCGGCTTTGTTGATTACGGAAAAGCAATGGGACCGAGCCATCGTCGTGCTGGAGGATTTTCGCCGCAACTTTCCCCAGAGTCCGCTTCAGGCCGACGTCACGCGCAATCTCGCCGTGGCTTATTCGGAGTCGAACCGTCCGGGCTCGGCCGCAGCGGAATTCGAAAGGATCGCGCAGGCCCCCGGGGAGACGCCCGACGTCCAGCGCGAGGCCACGCTGCGTGCGGCGGAGCTGTACGACAAAGCCGGCAATTCGGCGAAGTCCCGCTCCATGTTGGAGGCATTCGTGAAGCACTTCCCGCAGCCTTTGAATCCGGCCATGGAAGCGCGTAATAAATTGAGCGCGATCGCCGCGAAATCCGGCGACCTGAGCGGCCGTGATTACTGGTTCAAGGAAATCATAGCCGCCGACCGCTCCGCGGGCGCCGCGCGCACGGATCGAAGCCGGGCTTTGGCGGCAAGAGCGACCCTGACGCTCGCGGCCCCGGCGCGTGAAGAGTTCGTGCGCATCAAGCTCGTCGTACCCCTCAAGAAATCGTTGGCGGAGAAGCGCAAGGCGATGGAGACCGCGCTGAAAGCCTACACTCAGGCGGCCGATTACCAGGTTTCCGAGGTGACCACGGCCGCAACCTTCGAGAGTGCCGAACTGTACCGACAGCTGGGCAAGGACCTCATGAGTTCGGAGCGCCCGAAGAATCTATCCAAGGACGAACTGGAACAGTACAACGTACTACTCGAGGAGCAGGCATTTCCCTTCGAAGAGAAGGCAATCAAATTGCATGAAGTGAACACCGCGCGGACCAAGGATGGAACCTACGATGAGTGGGTGCAAAAGAGCTTCGCCGCGTTGGCACAACTCAACCCAGGCCGTTACGGCAAGGTGGAAGTCGGTGAACCGCTGGTCGAATCGATTCGTTAGCTTAGGGTGGCTGATGCTCCTGGCGGCATGCCATAGCACGCCGCGCCAGGATTCGCAGGCGCCTCACCTGTACATTGCAAAGCCCGCCGCCGATGGCACCGTGGCTGCCAGCAGCGCCGTACCCGGCACCGCCCCTGCACCGACCGCGGGCTCCGCGCCGAGCACCGCCTCTGCACCGACCGCGGGCTCCGCGCCGAGCACCGCCTATGCACCGACCGCGGGCTCCGCGCCGAGCACCGCCCCTGCACAGACCACGGGTCCGGCGCCGAGCACCGCCCCGGCGCCGAGCAGCGGCGCGACAAGCAGCAAAGCGGCCGCAGCGACCAATGCCACCGCGCCCAACGCCGGCACCGCGCCGGCCGCCGGCGCTGCGAGCATGCCGCCGGTTCCGGCGCAGGCGGCGCAACAATATGCCGACGCGTTGCAACTCATGAAGGCCGGACGAGCGAGCGACGCCGAGCTGGAATTCAAGCAAATGACGGTGGCTTACCCGGAATTCGCCGGGCCCCAGCTGAATTTGGGGCTGCTGTATTTGCAGGGATCCCGCTTGTCTGAGGCCGAGACGGCCTTCAAGACGGCACTCGAGCGCCATCCCGGGAGTGCCGTCGCCGGGAACGAGCTGGGGATCGTCGAACGCAAACTTGGAAAATTTGCAGAAGCCGAAGCGGCGTATCGGCGTACGATAGCCACTGAACCTAGTTACGCCCCCGCGTATCTGAACTTAGGTGTGCTCTACGATTTGTACCTGGCCGAGCCGCAAAAAGCGCTCGAGCAGTTCGAGCATTACATTCAGCTCGCCGGCGAGAACAAACAAGTCGCCGGCTGGCTGGTGGAATTGCGCAAGCGCGTCGGCGCCCCGGCACCGGCTGCGAAAAAGGAGCCTGGATGAACACGCCTTTCAAGGCTTTGAGCTGGCTGTTGACTTGGTCGGCCGCGGCCGGCATCGCCGCCGCCAGTATCGTCCCGGCGGGTAGCGCCCTCGGCCAGGAATCAGCCCCAGCCTCGCCGCCGCCTGTTGCCTCACCCGCGGCTGCGGCCGCGCCGGCAACCCCGTCGGCACCCGGCGCTATGGTCAAGACCCCCCCGAAATCCACCGCACAAAGTGACGCCGGTGAGCCGCGCGCCAATACCGCGCCGGCGGCGAGCGGTAGTCCAGCCGCCGGCACGCCGACCACCCCGCCGCGGGCCGCGGCCACGTCCCGCACGCCCAAGCCCGGCCAAAAGGCCCCGGGGACCACGGATCGCCTCCAATTGGGTACGGCAACCGTGACCGGCGACCGGGAACAACCGAAGGTCATGTATATCGTGCCCTGGAAGAAGTCGGACATCGGGGATCTCTCGGGCAAGCCCATGAATAGCCTTCTCGACGAGGCCCTGGCGCCGGTCGATCGCGATGAGTTCAAGCGTGAAGTCACCTATTACGACGCCGTGAAAGCGGATGCGCCGCAAAATGGTGCACCGCATGCGGCAGCGAAGCAGGGTGAGAAGTAAGTCCTAGCCGATTTTACGGAATCTGATTGAATTCCATGTTCAGAGCGGATGAGTATATTTAGGAGCGCGCAGATGAATTTCTTCAATTCTTTCATCAATTTCTTCAAAGACGGCGGGTTCTTCCTCTACCCGCTGGCTTTGATTTTCGTGGTCGGTGTGTCGATCGCCATCGAGCGATACGTCTACCTGACGCGCGAAACCTTTCGCAATCGCGCCTTGTGGGACGACCTCGTGCCGGCCCTGAGTTCCGGCAACTTCAAGCAAGTGGTGGGTCTCACGCAAAACTCGAAAGCGTCCATCGCCACCATTTTGAACTACGGCGTCGCCCGAGTCGCGAGCGCCCGCCGGCGCGACGACATCGAAAAGGCCATGGACGAGAGCCTCCTCGAAGTCATTCCGCGTATCGAGAAACGCACGCATTATCTTGCCTCGCTCGCCAACGTGGGCCTGCTCATCGGCTTGCTGGGAACGATCATCGGCCTCATCAGCGCGTTCAGCGCGGTCGCGACTGCGAACCCGGCGGAGAAGGCGAGCTTGCTGGCGGCCGCAATCTCGGTGGCCATGAACAACACGGCTTCCGGCTTGGGCGTGGCGATCACGCTGTTGTTGTCGCACATGTTTCTCGAATCGAAGACCACCTCGCTAATCGACAGCTTGGAGATCGCGTCCGTGAAATTCCTGAATTCGATCACCGAGCGGCAGCATGAATCGGCAGCGCCGCAAGCACCGGCCGCCGCGTCCAGAGCTCCGGCCGCTGCCGCGCGCGGCACCATCTAGAGATCATGAAGTCCAAGTCCGCACGCCTCGTCCGACGCAATCACGCCCGCTACCATCAGGGGCGCGATGACCTGAACATCGTGCCGATGATCGACATGATGGTGATCCTGGTATTTTTCTTGATATTCACCGCGGTGTTTTCCAAGACGAATATCCTGCAGTTGAATCTGCCCGCCAGCAGTACTGAAGTGCCGCTCGATCTGCCGAAGGACCTGAAACTCGAAGTGATCATTCGTCCCGACGACATCGTCGTGAATGACCGTAATTCGGGTCCGCTCAAGATGCTGCCCAACACCCCGACCGGACTGGACCTCGACGGTCTGTCGGAATTCATCCGCCGGGTCAAATCGCAATTCCCGCAAATGACCGAGGCCACGATTTTACCCAGTCCCGCGACCTCCTACGACACCTTGGTACAGGTCATGGATACGGTGCGCATCTATCAAATACCGGTCGCGCCGTTCTCCAAAGCGGAATTGTTTACCGACATCGCGATCGCGGATGCGCCCCCATGAGCTCGTACCGCATCAGACGGCAAAAACGCCACAAGGGTGCGAGTCATTTCGCGCTGATACCGTTCATCGACATGATGACCATCCTGGTGGTGTTCTTGCTCGCACACACGGCGGAAGTGGATATTCTGCCGAACACCAAGAACATTTCGATTCCCCAGTCGTTGTCCGAGCGCAAGCCGAGCGCGGCGGTCGTCGTGATGGTGACCAAGGACTCGCTGTTCGTGGATGGAAAGCTGGTCGGATCGATCGCCGATATCGTCGCGAATAGTGGGCCGGTGTTCGCGCCGCTCAAGGCGGCGCTGATGGCGCAGAACGATTTGGTGTTTCGCGGCGCCCAGAAGACGGAGATTGCCAAACGCGAAGTCACGATCATGGGTGATAAGAACACGCCTTACAGTGTCCTGAAGAAGATCATGCTCACGTGCAGCGACGCTGAATACGGCAAGGTTTCGTTTGCCGTGGTCGAGCGTGAGCGGGCGGCAACCTAAATGGCAGCTGTGAATCCTACTCAACGTACGCAGACCGGGTTGCCTCCGTATTTCCGCCGGTACGAATTGCCGTGGTCGCCCGCCGAGGAGATGGAGCGGCGCTTTCGCCGCATATTGCGCAACCTCGTCATCGTGTTCGCAATCATCGCGGTGCTCATGCCGTTCCTGCCGCGTCACGAGCGTGTCTTCAACACCGAGTCTCTCCCCGAGCGAGTGGTCCAGTTGGTGGCGGAACCGCCGCCCCCACCGCCCCCACCGCCGCCGCCGAAGCCCGAGAAGCCGGTGGAAAAGGCCCCGGTGAGCGCCAAACCGACGCCGGCCCCGATCGATCCGCGCATCAAAGCCAACAAGAGCATCTCGGCGCTCACGGATGACTTGGCGGCACTTCGCGAGGTCGATCTCGACAAATTTGCCAAGAATCAACCCAAAACCATCGATCCCGGCGACGTGAGCGCGGTGCAGCGCTCAATCATCACATCCAAAGCGGGGGGGACCAGCGGCGGCATCAGCGCGCCGACGAGCAGCGGCCTCGCGGCGGGCTCTGGTTCGCTGAACGGCATTCGTACCGCCCAAGTCAAGGACCCGGCGCTGGCTTCGGGCGGCCAGCCCGCGACTCGCGCCGGGGGCAGCGGCAAGGCTTCCCGCGGATCGGAAGAGATCGCCCTGGTGTTCACCAGGAACAAGGGCGCCATCGATGCCATGTATGCGCGTGCGTTGCGCGATAGCCCTGCGCTGCAGGGCAAGATCGTCCTCGAAATCACCATCGCGCCGTCGGGCGATATCACCGCCGCGCGCATCATATCGAGCGAACTCAACGCCCCCGAATTCGAGTCGAAATTGTTGGCGCGCATTCGTCTTTTCAAATTCGAAGCCAAAGACGTCGCCACCCTCACTGCCACCAAACCCATTGATTTCTTCCCGGCCGGATGAACATCCAATCAGAAATCGAGTTTTTCAGCGATCTTGGCCTGATCGACAAGGCCCGGTTCATTACGCGTTTGATCATCGAGGTCACGGAAGAGGCCAAGGTGGGCGCCGGCGACGGCCACGATTTGAGCCGCCTGAAATTCGCCAACGAGATCAATCAGCGGTTGGCCCGCTTCAGCTATCAGCTCTTGAGCGAGGACGCCGCACGTCCCCAGGATGACATCATGATCCGCATGCTGCTGGGCACGCGCGCCGACAAAAATTCCGAACGCATCATCCAGAATGCCTATCGGCGCGTGCTCACGGGTTTCGAGAGTTTCGACACCACGGTCTTGTTAAACCCGCATTGAGGCGCTGCGCGCCGTGACCTCCCTGGTCACCCGTGCGACGCATGCGTCGTACCCGTTGAAAGTTGCGCGAAGCGCATACTCAAGTGCCGGTGCGCGCGGACGTCTCCTCCGGCTGATCGGTGTCCGTCTCGAATAGATGCAGAAGCTGTTCGGCGGATTCGCGGCCGGACTGTATCAGCTTCTTCTCATCGTCCTTCACCGCGTGCTGCCGCAGCAGGGATGCCTCATCGTGGATGCGGAAGCGCTGCGCCGTTTCGATGGCCTTGAGTCTCGAAAGCCCCAATGCTTGCAGAACCTCCGCCGACATTTCCAGGCTGGACGCGAAGGTCTCGCGAATGTTGTATTGCACGCCCAGGTCCATCAGCCGAAAGGCATGCTGGCGGTTACGCGCCCGGGCAAAGATCTTCAAGTGCGGAAAGTGCTTGCGGACCAGCTCGGCGGTTCGCACCGAGGCCTCTACATCGTCGACGGCGAGTACGAATACCTCGGCGTTTTCCGCATGAGCCGCGCGCAACAACTCCAGCCGCGATGCGTCGCCATAAAAAATCTTATTGCCGAAGCGGCGCAAGAAATCCACTTGCGTCTGGTTGGCCTCGAGCGCCGTGAACGATATTTTCCTGGCCTGCAGGATGCGGCCGACGATCTGTCCGAAGCGGCCGAAACCGGCGATGATGACCTTGGGGTACAGTTCAACGGGCGTATCGAACGGACGTACGTCCGGTTCGGACACATTGAACATGGCGTCGTGAAGTATCAGGAATACGGGGCTCAAAATCATCGACGCGGTGACCACCAGGACCAACAGTTCCGCGGTTTCCGTGTCCATGATGCCGAGGCTCGCCGCGAGCCCGAACAAGACGAACGCGAACTCTCCGCCGGACGGAAGGCTAAATGCCAGCCCGTGGCTCGCCATGGCCGAATGTCGGGACAGGCGGCCGATCAGCCAAAGAATGCCCACTTTCACCAGCATGAAGCCGAGCGTGAGCCCGAGAATGAGCAGCGGCTTCTGGCGCACCAGGCTCAAATTGGCCGACATGCCCACGGTGATGAAGAATAGTCCCAGCAGCAGGCCTTTGAACGGCTCGATATTCGCTTCCAGTTCATGGCGGAACTCGCTGTCGGCGAGCAACACGCCGGCGAGGAACGCCCCCAGGGACATCGATAAGCCCACTTGGCTGACCAGCAGGGCGGTCCCGATCACCACCAATAGGCCGGCGGCGGTGAACGCCTCGGTAACGCGCGTTTCAGCCACGATTCGCAGCATGGGACGCAAGATATAGCGCCCGCCGACCACCACCGCGGCCAGCACGCCGGCGAGCCTCAGCACCAGCCACAACGCCGGCGGGGCCGACGGCCGCGCGGCGGCTACGGCCAAAAGCGGCAGCAGCGCAAGGGCCGGCAAGACGGCAATGTCTTGAAACAATAGGATGCTGAATGCCGAGCGGCCAAATTTCGAATTGAGCTGTCCGCGTTCGGCCAGCAGCTGCAATGCGAGGGCGGTGGACGACATCGACAGTCCGAAGCCGACGACGAGCGCCGACCGCCAGGTTTCCCCAAAACCGAAATAAGCCGCGGTGCCGATCCCCATGGTGGTGAGCACCACCTGCGCGAAACCCAAGCCAAAAATGGGCTTGCGCAACACCCACAGCCGGGACGGCTGAAGTTCCAAGCCGATCACGAACATGAGGAGTACGATGCCGAACTCCGCAATGTGAAGCGTCGTGTCGATTCGGCTGATGAGGCCGAAACAGGCCGGTCCGATGATGATTCCCGCGGCCAGATAGCCCAACACGGAGCCCAATTTGAAGCGGCGAAATACCGGGATGGCAATGACGGCCGCAGCGAGAAATATAGCGATCTGCGCCAACAAGCTCATAATATTTCGTCCTGCATATTCAAGAGCCTAGTATGTATCGCCAAAGCATTCAATTTCCCGTCAAGGACCTTGGGCTGCGCGAAGACGTCAGCGCGCTCGGCACTCTCATCGGCGAAACGCTTCGCGACCAGGGCGGCGAGGAGTTCCTCAAGCTCGTGGAGGGAGACCGGCTTGCGGCGATACGTCGGCGCGACGGCGCCAAAGACGAACCCTCCGATGATCTCCAGCGGCGCGTCGCGGGACGGTCGCCATCATCGGCCACGGATCTGACGCGGGCGTTTTCGATTTGGTTTCAGGCGGTAAATACCGCCGAAAAAGTGCATCGGGTGCGCCGCCGCCGCCAATACCTCGATGATTCGACTACCGCTCAGCCCGGAGGCATCGCCGATTGCATTGCGCGGCTGCAGCGCGATGGCCGGTCCCTCGAGAAGACGCTCGAATTGATCGGGTCGATGAGAATCGAGCCTGTCTTCACCGCGCATCCCACCGAATCCACGCGCCGCACGATTTTGCGCAAGCAACAGCGCATCGCGCAGGATTTGCTCGACCGCCTCAATCCGGCATTGACGCACACGGAAAGCGAGAACTTGTGGGCGCGGGTGCGCCTGGAAATCACCAGCATATGGCAGACGGAGGATCATCCCAGGGAGGGACTCACCGTCGCCGACGAGCGGGAACATGTGCTTTTCTACTTGATTGAGATTTTGTACCGCGTCGTACCGCTTTTTTATGAGGAAGTCGAGGCAGCTCTTGCGCATGCCTACGCGGTTCCGGCCGATTCCCTGGACCTGCCGAATATATTGCATTTCGGATCCTGGGTCGGCGGCGACATGGACGGCAATACCGACGTGCACGGCAAGACGATTCGCGAAACTCTGCACCGACATCAGCAGGTGATCGTCTCGACCTACTTCAATGAGTGCGGGCTGCTCGCGGAAACGCTGAGCCAGAGCGCGAACCGCGTGGAAATCAGCGCAGCGCTCGCCAAGCGCATCGATGCATACAGCGCCTTCGTTCCGGGCTCGCAGGACCTGGCGCCGGCGCGTCACGACCGGCAGCCATACCGCATCTTTTTCGGTCAAATCCGCGAACGGCTCAAGGCCTCCTATGACGGGCGGCCCAACGCCTACCAAAGCTCGGACGAATTGCTCGCCGACTTGCAGCTCGCGTCCGACAGCCTCACGGCCAATCGCGGACGGCATGCGGGCTATTTCCTGGTGCGGCGCTTGACTCGGCGCGTGCGGACTTTCGGATTTCACCTGGCGACGTTGGACGTCACGCAACACGCCCACGTCCACGACGATGTCATCGCGCAAGGTCTTGGAGTGCCGGAATGGCCGACGCTTGCACCGGAAGAGCGCTTGCGCCAATTACGCGATTTGTTGGCGCGCGATCAGGGTCCGACCGGAACGTTCGATGCCATCGGTCGACGCAGCCTGTGGGTGTTCGAAGCCATCGCCCATGCGCGGCATAAATTCGGCGGCCGCGCCATCGGCGAATATATCGTGAGCGGCGCGCAAGGTCCCGAGGACGTGCTCGCGGTGTTGCTGCTGGCTCGCTGGGCCGACATCACCGACAAGAGCACGGGCGAGTGCCCGCTCGACGTGGCGCCTCTGCTCGAGTCGATCACGACACTCGAATCGGCCGGCGATGTGCTGCGCAGGCTGCATGGCGAGCCGGCGTATCGACAGCATTTAGCCGCTCGCGGCAATCGCCAACAGGTGGTGATCGGTTATTCCGACACCAACAAGGAGGGCGGTATCGCGGCCTCGCGGTGGGCCCTGCAAGTGGCGCAGATTCAGCTCCTTGAAGCCGCGCTCGCCGCCGGCATCAACCTCACCATATTTCACGGCCGTGGCGGCACGCCGCCTCGAGGCGGAGGCCGAACCGAACATCTGGTGGAGGCGGCGGCGCCCGGTGCGATACGCGGTGTGCTGCGTCTCACCGAACAGGGCGAGGTGGTGAATCAAAGCTACGGCTTAAGACCCATTGCGATGCGCACTCTCGAACGCACGTTCGCTGCGGTGGCCTTGGCGGCGGCCCAGGGGGAACGGGCGCCGGCGCCGCCGGCGCAACTCGCCGCCATGCAGACCATTGCGAAGCGCAGCTGCGAGGCCTATCGACGGCTCGCATTCGGCAACCCGCAATTCTTCGAATATTTCCGCGCCGCGACGCCGCTCGACGTGATCGAGCGCATGCATATCGGTTCGCGCCCGGCCATGCGGGCCGGCGGCGTGGGGTTGAGCGCGCTGCGCGCCATCCCGTGGGTATTCGCATGGACGCAAAGCCGGCACATGTTGCCCGGCTGGTTCGGCTTTGGCAGCGGCCTGAAGGCTGCGTTCGAAGAACACGGCGAGGCGGTCCTCGAGGGGATGGTAGTTCAGTGGCCTTTCTTCAGGCATCTGCTCGACGACGTCGAGGCGATGCTGGCGCGGACGGATCTCGAAATCGCCGCGCATTATGATGCCTTGGCGAGCGATTCGCTGCGCGTGCTGGCCGAGCCTATTCACCATGAATTCGCACTGACGGCGCACCACGTACTGCGGCTGCGCGGCGCGGCGCGCCTCGTCGACAGCGATCCCACGTTGCAGCGATCGATCAAACTGCGCAACCCCTACATCGATCCCATGCACCTGATGCAGGTGGATCTCCTGCAGCGCTGGCGCGCGACCGGGCGACGGGATCAGGCGTTGTTCGGTGCCTTGCGCGCCACCATCAGCGGCATTGCCCAGGGACTACAGGCGACCGGCTGATCCAGGGGCTCTATCAGCATTCGGGCACATTGACGGCAAGCCCGCCCTGCGAGGTTTCCTTGTAGATGGTGGACATATCCAGACCGGTTTGACGCATGGTGGAGATGACCTGATCGAGCGATACCTTGTGCGAACCGTCGCCGCGCAGGGCAAGACGAGCGGCGTTGATGGCCTTGACCGAGCCCATGGCGTTGCGTTCGATGCAGGGGATTTGAACCAATCCCGCCACCGGGTCGCAGGTGAGGCCCAAATTGTGTTCCATCCCAATTTCTGCGGCGTTTTCGATTTGCTCGTTGCTGCCGTTCAACGCCGACACCAGCCCGGCGGCGGCCATCGAGCAGGCGACGCCGACTTCGCCTTGACATCCCATCTCGGCGCCGGAAATGGACGCGTTCTGTTTGTACAGCATGCCCATCGCGGCGGCGGTGAGCAGAAAGCGCATCACGCCGTCGTCG
This sequence comes from Steroidobacteraceae bacterium, assembly GCA_036502605.1. Lineage (GTDB taxonomy): Bacteria > Pseudomonadota > Gammaproteobacteria > Steroidobacterales > Steroidobacteraceae > Bog-1198. The sequence goes on along the minus strand of DASXYI010000140.1, from coordinate 158,960 downwards.
TCGGCGCCGGGTTCGAAGCGCCGATAATAGTGCAGCACCGCCGGCACGATGCCGGCAGCGCCGTTGGTCGGCGCCGTGACCACCTGACCGCCCGCGGCGTTTTCCTCATTGACCGCCAGCGCGTATACATTGACCCAATCGAGCGCGTGCATGGGGCTCGCGGGATCGCCGCTCGTCAGTTGACGGAACAGCTTCGGCGCGCGCCGGCGCACCCCCAAGACGCCGGGCAGCAACCCTTGCGCCTCGAAGCCGCGACGCACGCAATCCTGCATCACCTGCCAGATGCGCATGAGCTGCGACCGTATTTGGGCATCGCTGTACCAGGTACGTTCGCGCGCGAGCATCAATTCGTAGATTTCCAAGCCTTGGGTGCGCCCGTGTTCGAGCAGACGCGCGGCGGAATTGAATTCGTATGGCGGCTCCGCGCGCGCGGCGCCGACGCCTGCTTCAACTCCGGCTTGTACGACGAAACCGCCGCCGATGCTGTAGTACTCCTCGCGAGCCAACACCTGAAGCGCCGCATCGTGCGCGGTGAAACGCATGCCGTTGCTGTGGCCGGGCAGAACCTGGTCGATGTGGAACAGCAGGTTGAGCGGTTCATCGAAGGCGATGTCATGCCGGCCCAACAAGCTGATGCGTCCGCTGCTGCGAATCCGCTGCAACGTGGGTTCGATCACGGCGGGGTCGATGGTGTCCGGACTCAGGCCTTCCAGGCCGAGAAGTATGGCGCGATCGGTACAGTGCCCGCGGCCCGTCAAGGCGAGCGAGCCATACAATTGCGCCGACACTTGAGCGGTGCGTTCGAGGAGTCCGCGCTCCGCCAGCTGCAGGGCGAAACTGCGCGCCGCGTTCATAGGCCCCATGGTGTGCGAACTCGAGGGACCGATGCCCACTTTAAAAATATCGAAAACGCTCAAACTCATTGTGACCCTTGATCGCCGACTCGATCCTAGGATCATACGCCGCTGCGTGCGGCGGCGCTTAAGGCGGAGTATTCGCCGCAGGTGGTAGAATGTTCGGGTAAAAATCTTCAATGCCTTGTCAAATCGGGAGCATTCCATGATTCGTTTTGCATTCGCCGTTGCGGCCGTTGGTATCGCCGTATTCTCGACTGCGCCGCAAGCCGAAGCGGCCAAAGCGCCGGATGCCATCGCAGCAGCGGTCGCGGATCCGAACCGGCCGGATACCGACAAGCAGCGCGACGCCAACCGAAAGCCGGCGGAAACACTGGCATTCGCGGGCGTCAAGCCGGGCGACCAGATTGCCGAGTTGCTGCCGGGCGCCGGCTACTTCACCCGCCTCTTCAGCAAGATCGTCGGTCCCGGCGGGCATGTTTATGCGCTCGTGCCTGCACCTTCGGCGAATGCGTCGGCGGACGTGCCGGACTTTGCGGCACGCGTGAAGGCCATCGCCGCCGATCCGAACTATTCAAACGTCAGTGTCGTGGCCGAACCGTTCGGCCAACTCAAGGCTCCTGCGCCCGTGGACTTGGTCTGGACTTCGCAGAACTACCATGACCTGCACAATTTCCCGGGATTGGATATTGGTGTTTTCAATCAATCGATATTCGACGCCTTGAAACCCGGCGGCATCTATCTGATTTTGGACCACGCCGCAGAACCGGGATCGGGCGCCAGAGACACCGCGACTCTGCATAGAATCGACGCCGAAACAGTGAAGAAAGAGGTGTTGGCGGCCGGTTTCGTTCTGGTCGGGGGCAGCGAGTTGCTGCGCCAGCCCGGCGATTCGCACACGGTGAAGGTGTTCGATCCCAGCGTTCGCGGCAAGACCGACCAATTCATCTTGAAGTTTCGTAAACCGAAGAAAGAGTGAGCAATCGTGACGTGCGTCCCGATTCCCGTCGCCCGGTGCGTCGGCGGGCACGGGCCGGAACGAACTAAGGGTCGTTTTCGCTGTCAACCCTTGCGGGTCTTGGGCGTTGAACGGCAAAAGGCCGGAGGTTCTTAAGTTTATGAAGTTAGTATTAAATTCGCGGGCTGTGCATGCGGGGCTACGCGCCGCGATCCCGCTCGCGGCGATTCTTGGGCTGGCGGCATGCGTGACGCCCCCGCCTCGTGTGGTGCGGGTGCCTGCGCCGCCGCCGCAGCCGCAAAAGATCTTTGTCTATCCTTCCAATGGGCAAACCGCGGAACAAACCGATCGCGACCGTTACGAATGTCATTTGTGGGCGGTTCGACAAACCGGGGTCGACCCGAGCCGTGCGGACGCGAATCCCTATGAGCGCGTCGTCGTACAGCCGGCCAACCCGCCGGGGTCCGGCACCGCGGCCGGCGCAATCGGCGGCGCGATTTTGGGTGCACTCATCGCCGGGCCGCGAGACGCAGGCGCTGGATTGCTGATCGGCGGCGCCACGGGTGCCATCGTCGGGTCTGCAGCGGATGCGAATGCGCAACAGCAAGCTCATATGACGCAGCAGCAGATCAATCAAAGCGCGGCGGCGGGGCGCGCGCGCGCGGATTCGTATCGGCGTGCGTTAAGTGCGTGCCTGCAGGGCCGCGGCTATACCATCAGTTAGTGGCTATACCTTCAGCTAGTCGGACTTGAGAATCATGAACCATAGAACGAAAGTCACCTTGCTGTCGTTGTCGATGCTGCTGGCGGGCGTGCAGCTGAGCACGGTTGCCATGGGCGCCCAAGATCGCGACCGAGGCCGCCCCGCCGAACGGCGTCCCGAGAGCCGTCCTCCGGCGGCGCGACCCGCTGGTCGACCGGCGTTCGATGGTCGCGGTCAAGTTCTGGATCAACGCTACAACCATGGCCGCTACTACCCACCCGTCGGCACCGTGAGACCGTCATTGGAGGGCAACTACCGCCCCTATTATCGGGGCCGCGATCGCTATTACTTCAACGGCGGAATTTGGTATGCGCCGCGCGGACCGGGGTTCGTGGTGGTGCGGCCGCCTCCGGGACTCGTGATCTCGGTGTTGCCGCCGTATTACTCGACGGTATGGCTCGGCGGCAATCCGTATTACTACGCCGACAATGTTTACTACACGTGGCAGCCGGATCAAAACGGTTACGCGGTCGTGGATCCGCCGGACAATGCGGATCAGCCGTCGGCGCCACCCGACAGTCCGGGGAACACTCAGGACGATTTGATGATCTATCCCAAAGACGGCCAATCCAAGGAGCAACAAGCCGCGGATCAATTCGAGTGCCATAGTTGGGCGAAGAATCAAACCGGTTTCGATCCGACCCAGGCCGGCGGCGGCGTGCAATCGGGCGACGCTGATCGCGTCAGGAGTAATTACAACCGCGCAATGTCCGCGTGTCTGCAGGGTCGCGGTTACCAAGTCAACTGAGGCCACCAACTCAATTGGGCATCGCTCAACGGATTTCCGCCAGTCGCGACTCTGCGACATCTATCTCTTTTGATTCAACTTGTCAATAATCCTTTTTTGGTGAGCGAAATCCTACGGGGGCCGCCGCCGCTCACCGACTGTTTGGAAGTTGCTGGCGCCGGCATAGTTGGGCTCGTCGAGGCCAACAATTGAATGGAGACGTTGCGATGATGACCAACCGAAACAGCGCGATCGCCGAGAAGAGGGACCTGCATGTTGGCGGTCTTGGATCGAGCGCGTCGGTGGGTCTGCGGATGATCGAGCCGTGGGATGGTGCGGCAACAGCGCGCAATGCCGTCCGCAATGCCGTCAACGAGGCGGATGACTATATTCGCGACAACACGTGGACCGCAATCGGTGTGGTTGCCCTCATCGGGTTCGCCGCCGGATATTTTCTGTCTCGACGTTCTTGACTCTTCCGAGGATTCTGCGATGCAAGACGATGAACTGAGGCACACGTTTCTCAACCGCCGCGACTGGGGCAGCTATTTGAGCGCGCTGCAAAGCGCGGCAAGCTACCCGAAGGTGCTGGAAGTGGTGAAGTCGAGCCGCGACTGGTTCACCCAAGGTGCCACGCAGGCCTCGAACTGGCTGGTCGGCAACACCGCACATCGCAACAAGTTCAGCGTCGGCTAAGCACCAAACGCCAAGCACGAAACGCTAAGCACCAAACGCCGCAGATTCGCCCAGCAAGCGCTGGGGATTCGAGTAGATATTGCAGCGGTTGTCCCGCAAGAAGCCCACCAACGTCAGACCGGAAGCGACCGCCAAATTCACCGCGAGACTGGAGGGCGCTCCGATCGCCGCAAGCACCGCCGCACCGGCGCGCACGGCTTTCTGTACCAGTTCGAAGCTGGCTCTTCCGCTTAAGATGACGATCTTGTCGGATAGCGGCAAGCGCTGCGCCAACAGGTTCTCGCCGACCAGTTTGTCCAGGGCATTGTGCCGCCCGACGTCCTCGGCAACGCCGAGCAATTCGCCCGAAAAATCGAACAACGCCGCGGCATGAATGCCTCCGGTATCGCCGAACTTCGACTGTTCTCCGCGCATACGCTCGGGCAACCGAAAAAGGACCGATAGATCCGTGCGTCCGGTATCGACGATGCGGGTCGCGGCAGCGCGTGCGATCGCGGCATCGAGGCCGGTGGTGCCGCATACTCCGCAGCTCGAGCCGGCTGAGAAGCGGCGCGCGGGCGTTTGCACGTCCAACTGCACCCTGGGGTGCAAGCGGACGTTCACCACGTTCGGTCGCCGAGTACTCGCCTCGATAACATCGATATCGGAGGCGTGATTGATGATGCCCTCGCCGTACAAGAGCCCCGCAGCGAGCCACTCGTCGTCGCCGGGAGTACGCATCGTGGCCCCGAAAGACACCGATTCTAGCCCCAACTCCGGGTGGTGCAGCTGGAATTCAAGGGGGGCTTCCACGACCACCCGGTCGTCCTTCTCCACGTGAGCGTCGAGACCGGCGCGCAGCACGCGTACCTTGAGAGTGCCGCTCGCGACCGGGGTCGTTTCCGCCGGTGGGATGAATTTTGCCGTGTTCATGAGCGCCGCCTGAATTTTGCTGAAAATCTGCCCCAATGATACCGTTCTGCGCCCTGGCCGCGCCATTTCAAGGAGGTCCGCAAATGTCGACATCTACCGAGCTCAAGGCCCGCAAGGCCGCCGCAGTGCCCAATGGCGTCGGCACCAAGGGAATCTATGTGGTAAAAGCCGAGAATTCCGAGCTGTGGGACGTCGATGGCCGACGCTACATCGATTTCGCGGCGGGCATCGCGGTGCTCAATACCGGGCACCGGCATCCCAAGATCATGGCGGCGGTGGCCCAGCAGGCTGAAGCGTTCACGCATACCTGCTTTCACGTAGCGCCTTACGAGTCGTATGTACGGTTGGCGGAGCGCCTCAATGCCCTTGCGCCCGGCGAGTTTTCCAAGAAAACCCTGTTTCTGAGTTCCGGCGCCGAGGCGGTCGAGAACGCAGTCAAGATTGCCCGCTATTTCACCAAGCGATCCGCCGTGATCGCATTCTCCGGCGGTTTTCACGGACGCACGCACATGACGATGGCGCTGACCGGCAAGGTAATGCCGTACAAGCGCGGCTTCGGACCGTTTCCGGCCGAGGTTTATCACGCCGAATTCCCGCAGCCGTATCGGGGCATCACGACCGAACAGGCTTTGGCCGATATCGATCGACTTTTCCACGGAGACGTCGATCCCAAATCAGTCGCGGCCATCATCATCGAACCCGTTCAAGGCGAGGGTGGTTTCAACGTCGCGCCGTTCGATTTTCTGCGTGCTTTGCGGAATCTTTGCGACGAGCACGGCATCGTGCTGATCGCTGACGAAGTTCAAGGGGGCATGGCGCGAACCGGCAAGATGTTCTCCATCCAACATGCCGGCGTCGTTCCCGACATCGTTACGTTGGCCAAAGGATTGGGCGGTGGGTTTCCGCTGTCGGCAGTCACGGGTCGCGCGTCCATCATGGACGCGGCGCACCCCGGCGGCTTGGGCGGGACTTATGGCGGCAATCCAATCAGCATCGCTGCGGCACACGCCGTGCTGGACGTGATCGAGTCCGAAGATCTTTGCGCGAAAGCGGCGCGGCTCGGGCAACGAATGCGCAGCCATCTCGACGGCCTGGCGAAGCAGCTGCCCTGTATCGGCGACGTGCGCGGGCTGGGCGCAATGGTCGCCTTCGAGTTGGTGCGCGACCCTAAGACGAAGGAGCCCGATGCCGACGTGACGGCCTCGATCCTGGCGCACGCCGAAAAGCGCGGCTTGATCCTGTTATCGTGCGGCACGGCAGCGAATGTCGTGCGTCTGTTGTCGCCGCTCACCATTCCCGACGCCATCCTCGAGGAAGGGTTGGCCATGCTCTCCGCGTCATTGAATGACGCCTATGGCCGCGAGTCGACTCGCGCCGTGGCCTAGCTCCTGCCGGCGTTGCGACCCGCCGGCGCCGCTATTGCCTGTATGTCAGCGTGATGCCGATGGTTCGCGGCCTGAAGGTGAAGTTGTTGTGCTGTACCGATGACGGCAGCGACTGATCGATATTCGGATTGCTCGAATCGGGCTGCACTTCCGCATAGTTGGTGGTCGTGCGCGAATCGAACAGGTTGTCCACGAAGCCCGATACCTGCAAGTTGTTGATGGTGACGCCGCTGCGCAGCGATGCAAATTTCGTCGATGACAGGGTGTACGAGTTCGGATTGAACTGAGCGGAATTCGGATCCTGTACCGGCGCAAGCCATGGATTGCGGCTGGTGTATTCCCAATCCAAGCGAACGAACGCATCGTGGCCCATCGCCTTGAAACTGTATTGCGGACCAATGGACACGGTCCACGGCGGGTTGGTGCCCGGGGCATAGTTGATCGCTGCCTCGCCCGAGATCGCATCGCCCTTCATCGCCAGCGCGCCCTTCGAGTCTTTGGTGAAGCGCGCGCTCGTATAGCCGGCGGCGGCCTCGACCGAGAAGCCCCCTCCCAACACTAATTCGCCCTGTATATCGCCGCCCCAAGCCACCGCGGTGCCGAGGTTGTCGGTGAATTGCAGACCACAGCCGCCCACGTAGACGTTTTGCTGGATACCGTCCCATTTGATGTAGTAGAGGCTGGTGGCCAGCCGCAGCCGGTCCGCGATGACGTTCTTCGATCCGACTTCGTAGCTCCTCGTGGTGTCGGACTTATAATTCAACGGTGATTGTCCGCTGGGGTAGCCCAAGTCGACCAGATAGGGCTCGCAGATCGACGCCAAGGGCGCGTTGACGCCGCCCGGACGAAAGCCTTTGGCATACGTCGCGTAAAAGAGATTCTGCGGATCCATCTGGAAGGAAGCGCTCAATTTCGGCGTGAAGGCGTTCTCACGGTAGCTGCCGTTCGCGTAGTCCGGCCCGAAATTCTCGAAGCCGTCGCCGTAGTGATTGAGGTTGAATGTCATCTTGGCATAGCGGCCGCCGGCGGTGAGTTTCAACTGGTCCGTCACGTTGTAAGAGACCTCGCCGAAGCCCGCCAGCTGGCGGTCGAAGCTCTTGTTGTTGTTGTAGTAAATGTCGCAGGCTGGAAAGGTTTGCGGCGCGTTCATGGGAGACGCGTAGGTTGGGCAGTTGTACCAGGGACCACCGAAAACTGCGAAGGCGTCCTCGCCGAACAATGCATTGAAAAATTGATTGATTTGCGGATCTTTCAATTCCTCGATGCTGGATTCCTTTGCGAGCGACCAGAATGCACCGACGGTCCACTTCCACGGGCTGGCGGCGTCGGTCGATTGCAGGCGGAACTCCTGAGTGTACGACTCCTGTGAGTTCGTCATGGTGTTGGGGGTGGCATAGCCGGCGAAGCCCGGCGGCAGATGCACGCCGCTGGCGTCCAGCAGTGGATACCAGGAGCATTGCGACCCCGGAGGCGCCGCCGAGCCCGCGCAGGGCAGGCCTATACCGTCGCCGGTGACGGGGTCGACACCGCCATACGCTGACGATGGCCAGCCGATGGACTGGAAGTAGGCCAGGTCGTATGAGGTGCCCTGATACGAAGTGTGCTCGAGACGATTATAGTAGGAGCTGTTCGAAATGAACTCGACAGGGCCCAAGTCGGCCTCGATTTTGATTGCCGGAAGGTAGTACCGGTCCGGGTCCGGCAAGCGTTCAGGCGTGGCGTTTTTGAAATTACCGCTGCCGACGTCCGTGTAGGCAGGCCAATAAGTCGAAAAATCATGTTTCCGGGAGTTTTGGAACATGATGCTGGGCGTGATTCGCAGCCCGTCGACCGGCTGAATGAGGAACGCCAGACGTGCGGCTACGGTGTTGGCGCGATTGGCATTCTTGTCCACGGTCTGGAGCGTGGTGGGATCGATGCGATCGATCCACCCGCCGTCATAGCGGTACCAGATGCTGGCACGGTAGCCGAACACATCGTTGATGATGGGGCCGCCATGAGCGATGCCCGCCTCGTAGCTGGGCTCTCCGCCGCGGGTAAACGATGCCTCGCTGCGCACGTAGGTGGACTCTTTGGTGACGCTGGGCTGCGTCATGATGTAGCGCACCGTGCCGCCCTCGGAGCCCGCCCCGAACAGCGTCCCTTGCGGCCCGCGCAGCACCTCGACGCGGTCCAAGTCGAAAGTCTTCGGCAGCGTGTCGTCGGGATTGAAGCCCAGCGCGCGCATCTGGATGGGAGAGTCATCGATGTAGATTCCGGTGGTGCCGGCGCCGCCGGAGGAAGAGATGCCGCGAATCGAGATCGCATTGGTGCCCGAGTTATCGATGGATACGCCGGGCGTGAAGCGAACCACGTCTTGGAAGTCCTTGACCCCCCGCTGGTCGATCATGTCCTGGCTGAATGCGGTGACGCTGATGGGCACACGGCTGATGTTCTCTTCGCGCCGCGTGGCCGTGACTACGATTTCCTCCAGTCCGGTGTTGGGCGCGGTGCTGTCCGCCGCAGACGCATTGGCGTCGAGGGGACTCGCGCCCGCGGCTGCGCCAAACAGGCCCGCAGCCAGGACCGCAGCCATGCGCAAAAATAGCGCAGGTGTGCAAACTCGCCGAAACGTCGGCGCATGGAAATTAGCTGTCATGTCATCCCCGCAATTATTTTGATGCGCAAACGTGAAGTCTCGGTCGACACTAGCATCGCCGCAAAAGGCGCGCAACCGAAGGTTGCCTGCGCTGCGCCGGTCTTGTGCGGACGTTCAATTGGGCGCAGGACGAACTCGTTGCGGTTGAGGAAACTTGCTCCGGTGTCCCTCACGGGGAGTCGCCGCGGCGCCGTCGGTTGCCGTCGCGATTTCGCCACACAGAGTGCCTGCGAGGCCGGTGCGCAAGAGACGCCAGATCGACCAAAGCAACGGTTTGGACTGGGTCACAGTCGCGATATCTCCGCAATTATTGTAGAAAAGTACCCTGTCGCACCGGCCTGACAGTAGCATCGCGATAGCGGCTGCGCAACCGCGCGCCTTCCCAGTCGATGTCTCTTTTTCGCATCATACGGTGATCGAACGCGGCGCGGGGGCGCAGGCTCGATAAAGTTATGGGATCATGGCGGTATGAATGCCACTGTCGACCGCCCGCGCGCCAAATCGTTGAACCCTCTACGAGCGCTTTTGCCGTTCATCAAGCCCTACCGAGGCATGATGGTCGGTGCATTGAGCGCGCTGCTGGTCGCCACCATTTCGATGCTGGCCTTGCCGATTGCGTTGCGTCAGCTCATCGATCATGGTCTCGCGGCGAAGGATGCCAGTACCATTAACCGGTACTTCATCGGCTTCCTGGCTGCCGCCGTGGTCTTTGCCGCATTTGCGGCGCTGCGCTTCTATTTGGTGACCTGGTTGGGCGAACGCGTCGTTGCGGATTTGCGCAGCGCCGTCTATAGGCGCGTGGTCCGAATGGACCCTTTGTTTTACGAAACAACGCGCGTCGGGGAAGTCCTGTCCCGATTGACCACCGACACCACGTTGGTGCAGGCCATTTCCGGCGTCAATTTATCCATCGTGCTGCGCTCGACGCTCAGCTTGATCGGTGCGCTGGTTATGCTCGGCCTCACCAACGCCAAGCTCACGGGCGTCATCCTGGTGTTGATCCCCATCGTGGTCGTACCGCTGATCCTCATCGGCCGCCGCGTGCGTGGTCTATCCCGAGCCTCGCAGGATCGGATCGCGGATACCAGCGGGCTTGCGGACGAGACGCTGAACGCGATTCAGACGGTGCAGGCATTTACTCTTGAAGACTTGCAGAGCGAGCGATACCGCCGGGCCGTCGAAGACAGTTTTGTCACCGCGGTACTGCGCACCCGCGTGCGTGCCGCGCTCACGGCCATCGGCATCATGCTGGTGTTCGCGGGCATTACTTTCGTCCTGTGGCTGGGCGCGCATCAGGTACTCGCCGGCACCATGACCGGCGGGCAGCTCGCTCAGTTTCTGCTCTATGCCGGATTTGTCGGCAGTTCCGCCGCTGCGCTCACCGAAATGTGGGGCGAAATGCAGCGCGCCGCGGGAGCCATGGAGCGGCTCAGTGAACTACTCGAGGCGCGCCCGGCGATCGGCCCGCCGCAGAAGCCGCTGGAATTGCCGCAGCGAATTCGCGGAACCATTCGTTTCGACAATGTGACCTTTCACTATCCGTCTCGGCCGAATACGGCCGCGCTTGCAAACTTCAGCCTCGATGTCACGCCGGGCGAGACCATCGCCTTCGTAGGTCCGTCGGGGGCCGGCAAGAGCACCACGTTCCAGTTGCTGCTGCGGTTCTATGACCCGGACTCCGGTCGCGTCTTGATCGATGACCGGCGTCTCGCCGACCTGCGACCCGAGGATATCCGCGCCCAAATCGGCTTGGTGCCGCAGGAGACCGTCCTGTTCGGCGCCAGCGCACGCGACAACATCCGCTATGGCCGACCTGGCGCGAGCGACGCCGAGATCGAGGCCGCCGCGGTTGCGGCCGCCGCGGATGAGTTCCTGCGCAAGCTGCCGCAAGGCTACGATACCTTTCTGGGCGAGCGTGGCACGCGCCTGTCGGGCGGACAACGTCAGCGCATCGCACTCGCCAGAGCCATCTTGAAGGACCCGCCGATATTACTGCTCGACGAGGCAACCAGTTCTCTCGATGCGGAGTCGGAGCGGTTGGTGCAGGAAGCGCTCGAAAGGCTCATGCAGGGACGTACCACCATCATCATCGCTCATCGGCTCGCCACCGTCCTCAAGGCGGATCGCATCGTGGTGATGGATCATGGGCACAAAATTGCCGTGGGTACGCACGCAGAACTCATGATCCAGAGTCCCTTGTATGCGCGGCTCGCGTCGCTGCAGTTCGCGCTGGTAGGCAGCGATGCCGTCGACGCGGCGATGCGCTGACCGGTAGGGCGAGATCCGTCCAGCCAGGGCCGTGCCGATCGGCCGCAAGAGCCAAGACTGATATCGCAGCTTAGTTGCCGCGCGTGCCGGCGGCGCGCGGTTGAGCCGCAGCATCGACGATCCGCCTCGCCGTCAGAAATCCGCGTGCATACGGCGGTGCATTGAGCGAATCGATTCGAACGTGCCCGCCGGCGGAAGGTGCATGGACGAATCGGTCCTTGTCGATTGCGATGCCAACGTGCAGTTCCTTGCGCGCCAGATGCATGAACACGAGGTCGCCGCCGCGCAATTCTCGGCGCGCTATCGGCGAACCGGCACGCAGTTGCTCTTGCGCGGTTCGCGGCAACTGAATTCCCGCACCGCCGGTCGCGTAAACCACTAGACCGCTGCAGTCGAAGCCGCCGGGCGCGGCGCCGCCCCATCGATACGGTTGGCCGAGCATCGCGGTGGCGCCGTCGACGATCAGCGACCGGGTATCCACCAGCGGTGCCGACAACGGCTCGAGTGGAGGGCGCGCGACCCGGGGGCCGGGCGTCGTTGCGCACGCGGCGACCGCCAGAGTCAGAGCGATGATTTGCGCCGCTCTTTTCACGTGCCTTGGCCGGTCAGGCCCCGAGCGTGACCAACGAGGTCGCCAAGGCGGCGCCGACGATACCGGCTTCGGAGCGCAATGCACCGATGCACAGACGCGCCTCACAGTGCAGCTTGTCCATGAATTTCTCGGGCTCCTCTGTGATGCCGCCGCATAGAACGATGAGATCCGGCCATAGCAGCGCATGCATTTCGTTCAAGACCAGATTCAGTTCTGCCGCCCATGCATCCCAACTCAAGTTTTGCTCCACTTTGACGCGCCCCGAAGCGCGCAGTTCGGCTTCTCGGCCGCGTACCCCGAGATGGCCGAACTCTGTGTTCGGCACGAGTCGACCGTCGACGAATAGCGCGCTGCCGATGCCGGTTCCCAGCGTGAGCAAAAGAACGGTTCCGTCCACACCCCGTGCGGTACCGTAGCGAAGCTCTGCGACGCCGGCTGCGTCTGCGTCGTTGATGGCGATCACGGGTCGATGCAAGCGCTCGGTTGCGAGCTTCGCCAGAGGTTGACCGATCCAGGCCTTGTTCAGATTCGCCGCCGTGCGCACGGTGCCGTTGCGGATGACGGTCGGAAAGGCCACTCCAATGGCGTGATCGCCGGGAATATTCGCGACCACCCGGGCAAGGGCCGCCAGCAGTGAATCGGTCGAATCGTGGGCCGGTGTCGGAGTGCTGAAGCGCTCGCTCGCGAACGTCCCGCTGCCAAGTTCGATCAATGCACACTTGATGGACGACCCACCGACATCGACACCGATCGCAAAATTTGAAGAGGTCAACTTTCGCTCCGCAATGTGAGGTTACGCACCCGTCTCCAGGTCGGCTGCCCCCTATAATAACCTGTAATATGCATGCGTTTTACACGGGCCGGTCCCGCGGAGCGATGTTTCTTGCCAAGCCGATGTAAGTGAAGTTGATTCAAGCGGGTTTGCCGCGACCTTTAGGCGCAACGTGGACTCGGCACGGCGTCAATTTCGCGATGTTCTCCAGCCATGCAACGCGCGTCGAAGTGGGAATATTCGATGCCTCGAGCGGCGTGGAGTCGGCGCGCTACGACTTGCCGGCACGCACCGGCGACGTGTGGCACGGCTATCTATCGCCGCGGCTTGCGGGCCCCGGTGCGCATTACGCATTCTACGTACACGGACCGAATGAACCGGAGAGAGGACACCGGTTCGATCCGAATACCGCTGTGATCGATCCATTCTCGCGCCAGCTGTCGGTCACCAATCCGCTTCGCTCGAGGGTGGTCGACGGGTATTTTGATTGGGGCGACGATCGGCCGCCGGCCATACCGTGGCTCGATACGGTCATCTATGAACTGCATACGAAGGGTTTCACCCGTCTGCATCCCGAGGTTCCGGAGTCGTGGCGCGGAAAATATTTGGGCCTGACGGCGCCGGCCGTACTTGCCTATTTGAAGTCGATCGGCGTGACGGCGGTGGAGCTGTTGCCGTGTCAATCCTTCCTCACCGAGCCGTTCTTGCGCGAACGCGGCCTGCGAAACTATTGGGGCTACAACTCGGTGGCGTGGTTTTCGCCGGCAAACGAATACGCAGTAACCGATGCCGTGCGCGAATTCAAAACCATGGTCAAGGCGCTTCACGGCGCGGGGCTCGAAGTCATTCTCGATGTGGTATTCAACCATACCGCGGAAGGAAACGAAGTCGGGCCGCTCGTCAGCCTCAAGGGAATCGATAATTCGGTTTACTACCGGTTGATGCCCGACAAACGCCTGTACGACAACGTCACCGGTTGCGGCAACACCGTCAACTGCGAACACCCGCAGGTTCGCGCCTTGATCGTGGATTGCCTCAAGTACTGGGTCGACGACATGCACGTCGACGGTTTCCGCTTCGATTTAGCGACCGTGCTGGCGCGAGACGGTCTCGGATTCAACGAGCATTCTGCCTTTTTCAAGGCGGTCCGAGCCGAACCGTCGCTGGAGCGGGTCAAGCTGATCGCGGAACCCTGGGATGTGGGCTGGGGCGGCTATCAGTTGGGCAGGTTCCCAGCCGGCTGGGCGGAATGGAATGACCGCTATCGCGACACGGTACGCTCGTTCTGGCGGCGCGACGCTGGAAAAGTCGGTGAGCTGGCGGAGCGCTTCGCCGGCTCGAGCGATCTTTTCCGGCACAATGGCCGAAAGCCGACGGCCAACATCAATTTCGTGACAGCGCACGACGGCTATACGCTGCACGATCTCGTGTCCTACAACGATCGGCACAACGCGGCCAACCTCGAACACAATGCCGACGGCACCGGCAATAACCTCAGTTGGAATTGCGGTTTCGAAGGTCCCACGGAGGACCCGGCGGTCCGTGCTCTGCGCGGGCGGCAGACGCGAAACCTGTTGGCGACGCTGGTATTGTCGCAGGGCGTGCCCATGCTGCAAGCCGGCGATGAATTCGGCCGTACTCAGTACGGCAACAACAATGCCTACTGCCAGGACAACGAGATTTCCTGGATCGATTGGCGCCTCTGCGGCGTCAATCAGGACCTAGTCCAGTTCGTGCGCCTTCTCATCAATGTGCGCCGTCAACATGCGGAGTTTCGGCGCGAGACATTCCTCAAGGGAACTGCCTCGCGCACGGGAGTCAAAGATGTGAGCTGGCTGCATGCACGTGGAGGCGAAATGACCCAGAATGACTGGCAGGACGGCAACGTGCGGAGCTTGGGAATTTTGTTCGGCAATCGGCACAATACGGCTCATCGGCTGTTGTTCCTGCTCAACGCCGGCGATGAGGCCTTGCAATTCAGCACGCCGGCGGTGCCTCCCATCGCGCCCTGGATCTGTCGCTTCGACACGGCGCGCACGGACGTCGAGGTACGGACCTTGGATTTCTCGCATTACTATCCATTGGCCGCGAACAGCGCCGCGCTATTGGAGTGCTGACACTTTGGACACGACATTGATCGAAAGATTGGCGCGGCTGCGCGGAGTCGGCGACGCCTACTACGATTACCGCGGCGATCTGCGCTATTTCAGCGTGAAAACCAAGACCGACATTTTGCGCGCCATGGGTTGTGCCGTGGATGACCCGGCGGCGCTCGCGGCCGAGTTGAGCGAGGTGGAAGTCTCGCGTGGGCGCCAATTATTGCCGCCAATCGCCACTGCACGCGGCAAGCGCGCCGGCATCGATCTGAATATCCCGGCCCGGGAATTCGGGGCAAGTTTGCTATGGACGGTGAATTTGGAAGATGGCGGCCGTCGCGCCGGCGTCGCTTCCAGCGCGGACTGTCCGGAAATCTGGCGAGGTGAAGTCCAAGGATCATGGATCACCCGCCGCCGGTTGGAATTGCCGGTGGACTTGCCGCCGGGTTATCACGAATTGGAAGTCAAACTTGCGAACGTCGTGACACGCTGTTCACTGATCGTGTCGGCTCCCGAGTGTTACGAGCCTCCCGCGATCGTACAAGGTCGGCGCCTGTGGGGCCTTGCGGTGCAACTGTACACAGTGCGCTCCACGGACAACTGGGGGATCGGGGATTTCAGCGACCTCGAGAAGCTGATTCGTTGGTTGGCGCCCCGCGGCGCAGGCTTCATCGGTTTGAATCCGCTGCATGCGCTTGCTCCGGCGGATCCCTTGCGGTCGAGCCCCTATAGTGCTTCGAGCCGGCATTTTCTAAACATTCTGTATATCGCGATCCCGGCGGTTCCGGAATTTTTCGAGTGCGCTGCGGCGTGCGCGCGGGTCAACGAGCCGCAGTTCGCGGACCGTCTGAACGCGTTGCGCTCGGCGCCCTTGGTCGACTATCGCGGCGTCGCGGACACCAAGTTCGAAATTCTCGAGCTGCTGTTCCGTGATTTCCGCGACCGTCACATGAATCCGGGCACCGAACGAGCGCGGGAGTTTCGCGCATTCGTCGCCGCCGGCGGCGCGCTGCTGCAATCGCACGCACGCTTCGACGCCTTGGACCAATATTTTCGCGCGACGCTGGCCGCTCCGTCGGGATGGTTGAGCTGGCCCGACGCCTACCGTGACGTGAACGGAGCCGCGGCTCGCCACTTCGCGGCAACTCATCCGCTTCAGGTGGAGTTCCATCTCTACCTGCAATGGCTCGCACACGATCAGCTGACGCACGCCCAGGCCCTGACCCGCGAGCTCGGCATGCCCATCGGCTTGTACGGGGATTATGCGGTGGGCTCCAATCCTTCCGGTTCCGAGACGTGGGTGGATCGGGAGAGCTACCGCATGGGCGCGGAGATCGGCGCGCCGCCGGATCCGCTTGCTTTGAAAGGGCAGGGGTGGGGCATTCCACCGCAGGATCCTCTCGCAATGGAAACCCAGCGGCTGCTGGGTTTCGTGCGCCTGATCCGCAATAACATGCGTTACTACGGCGCCCTGCGTCTGGATCACGTGATGTCGCTGTTCCGACTGTGGTGGGTGGCGGCGGGTGACTCCCCGACCGAAGGCGCCTATGTCCACTATCCGCTGCAGCAATTGCTCACGGTGTTGGCGCTGGAGAGTGCACGTGCCGCCTGCCTGGTGGTGGGCGAGGATTTGGGCGTCGTGCCCGACGAGATGCGCCGCGCCATGCCTGAATTCGGCTTGTATCACTACAAGGTGCTGCTGTTCGAGAAGGACGCGGGTCGATTCAGGCGACCCGATGAATTCGTACGGCGCGCCCTCGGCACGGTTACCACTCATGACATGCCGACGTTGCGCAGTTACTGGGAAGGGCGGGACATCGAGCTGCGACGGCGTCTGAATTTGTATCCCACCGCGGAAATTCAGAATGAAGTGATTCGAGAGCGTGAACAAGACCGCGTGGCTTTGCTCGCCGCTCTCCGGGAACAGGAATTGCAACCGGCAATTCCCGCGTCGCCTTCCGAGCCTTTCACGCCCGAACTCGCGGACGCGCTGCACGTGTACCTCGCCCGCTCGCACAGCACGCTCGTTTCATTGCAGATCGAGGATCTGCTGGGGATGATCGATCCCGTCAATGTTCCGGGCACCGATCGGGAATATCCCAACTGGCAGCGGAAATTGACCGCGAACGTCGAGGACATGGCAACGCGCGCGGATCTCGATGCGTCGTTCGCCGCGATCGAGAGAGCCCGCGGGTAGCCGCGCGCATCGGCGTGTCCTTAGCGGAATGACGCACGCGAAGCTATTGCATCCGTGCTTCTCCGTACGGACGTCCGACCAGCGGACATAGAGCGTTTCCGCGGGAACGAAATTGGCGCCTTGTCTCGGTATGCTAAGACAGTGACAACCGAGATTCTTGCCGGCGTGTTGCTGGCGTTGCTGAGCATCGCCTCTCGCGCGGAGCCACCCACCGATATCCGGGCGAAGGCCGACATCGAGGTCACCGGCGCCTGGATTCGATGGCTGCCGGCGAATCTACCCGGCGCGGGCTATGCGACGCTGACCAATACGGGGTCCGCAGTGCACGTGTTGGTCGGCGCCAGCAGTCCGGACTATGGAGATGTCAGCATTCACCTAACGCGCGTCAACAACGGCATGACTGAAATGAGGCCGATCGATTCGATAATCTTGAAACCGCACACATCCGTCCGCTTTGCCGAAGGCGGTCATCATTTCATGCTGATGCAGCCGAAGCGATCGCTTCATCCCGGCGATCAGGTGTTGGTTACGCTGCGCTTCACCGAAGGCTTATCGATCACGATTCCATTCGAAGTCCGGGCCCGACCGTAACCTGTTCGCGCGCTGCCCATCCCCACAACGCTCCGGAGAGAATGACCGCGACCGGCACGATTTTCACCGCCTGCGCCAGCGATGACGCGTCCGAAATAGCGCCGATCAAGTACGGGGATATGGCGTCGCCGAGCAAGTGGATCGCAAAAATTTCGAGTGCGACCGCGGATGCGCGCTGGTTGGGCAGCACGAGGTTCATGATGGTGGCGTTGATGGGGCCCGTCGACAGGAACATCAACAATTGCGCGATCACCATGCATACCAGGTACGCCGTCGATGAGGCCGTGGTCAGGGCGAGCCACACGAAGGGAGCGGCGACCAGGGTTGCGATCGCCGACACGATGAGGTACGCCCGCTTCGAATACTTGGCGCAGTAATCGCCGAGCCATCCGCCGACGAACGTGCCGATGAATCCGGTAATCACCACGATGTAGCCGAAGCTGATGGTCGCATCGCCGTGCGGCATGCCGCGAACGCGCTCGAGAAACGCGGGCATCCAGGAAGCGAGGCCGCCCATGGCAAACGTGTACGCGGCGTAGCCCAGCACGGTGAATACGTACGGCCGGTTCCGCAGCAGGCGCAGATACGTGGCCTTTGTCTCGGAGCCGACCGAGGATTGCGAAAAGCGATTGGCGGATTCCACGTTGGTTTTGTCCGTCGGCGAAAGGTCGGTGTCCTGGCTGCCGCGAGGCGGATCGTTCATCCACAAACAGAGCACCGCCAGCGCCAGGCCCGGAACGCCCGCGACGAAGAAAGCGACCCGCCAGCCGAAATGTACGTCCATCAATCCACCGACTACGTAACCCAGGGCGGACCCTACGGGGATGGCGCAGAAAAAGATCGCCATCACGCGACCGCGTCTGGCGGCGGGGAAGTAATCGGACAGCAAGCTCGGGGCGATCGTGCCGTACGCGGCCTCGCCGATGCCCACGGAAGCACGGGCGGCCAGGAGCGCAACGTAGCTCCCCGCGAACCCCGACAACGACGTGGCGAGACTCCAGCAACCGACGCCGAAGGCGATCAATTTAGGCCGCGCGCGGCGGTCCCCCAAGACGCCGAAGAGCGGAGCCGCCAGGGTGTAAACGGCCAAGAAACCCGACATGAGTAACCCCAGCTGCGTGTCCGACAACTTGAGTTCGGAGTGCTTCAGGCTTTCGAAGAGCGCGGGAACGAGGAATCGGTCCAAGTAATTGAACAAGTTGATGAACGACAGGATGGCGAGGCCCCACCCGGCGGAATTCAACCAAGACTTTGGAGCCTGATCGGGCATGTGAGCGGGCATCTTAGCAACGCGGACAAATACATGGGGCGCGGGCGTTATACACTTGCTTGACGCCAAGCTGCGCTAACAATGGCTTCAGGGGATTTGGCGCACCATCATGGTGCGCGCGGCGCGGGTATTCCTTATGTCAAGTCGCGCGGCAAAGCCTGCGTACGGAGAAATGCTGTGTCCATTCACGTTGCCCTGAATCATGTAACCCATTACCGCTATGACCGCATGGTGGGTTTGAGCCCGCAGATCGTACGGTTACGGCCGGCGCCGCACTGCCGGACTCGCATACTCGCCTATTCGCTGAAGGTACAGCCGGCCGATCACTTCATCAATTGGCAGCAAGATCCGCAGTCGAACTACCTCGCCCGGCTGGTGTTTCCGGACGAAACGCGAGAATTGAAGATTGCAGTGGATTTAGTCGCCGAGATGTCGGTGCTCAATCCCTTCGACTTCTTTCTAACGCCGTACGCAGAGAGTTATCCCTTCAAATACGACTCCAACGAGCGGCGTGAATTGGTGCCGTACTTGGTCAAGTCGCCGGCCACACCGTTGATCGCCGCTTATCTGGAGAACATTTCTCGCGATCGCGTCCGCACCATCGATTTCATCGTCGAGCTGAATCGGCGCGTGGCCAATGACGTCGAGTATCTGATTCGGCTCGAACCTGGGACGCAATCGCCGGATGAAACATTGGTCAAGCGCTCCGGGTCGTGCCGGGATTCGGCGGCGCTGCTGGTCCAGCTGTTTCGCCATTTGGGATTGGCGGCGCGATTCGTTTCCGGTTATCTCATCCAACTCGTTCCCGACGTGAAAGCGCTCGATGGGCCGGTGGGCGCCAGCCAAGACTTCACGGATCTACACGCATGGTGCGAAGTGTACCTGCCGGGCGCGGGTTGGATCGGCCTCGATGCGACCTCGGGCCTCTTGGCAGGCGAAGGCCACATCCCGCTGGCCTGCACTCCGGAACCGTCAACAGCGGCGCCCGTTTCCGGCGCGGTGGATGAGTGCGAAATCGTACTCGAACATCAAATGAGCCTGCGGCGCGTTTGGGAGGCGCCACGCGTCACCAAACCGTACAGCGATGCGCAGTGGACCGCGATTGAGCGATTGGGACATGCGGTGGATGCCGATCTTAAGGCGTCGGATGTGCGGTTGACCATGGGCGGCGAGCCGACCTTCGTGTCCGTCGACGATCCTGACGGCGCGGAGTGGAGCACGGCGGCGCTTGGCGCGAACAAACGCAAGCTGGCGGCCGCTCTGTATCAGCGCCTGAAAGATCGCTATGCCCCGGCGGGATTGGCTCACTTCGGCCAGGGCAAGTGGTATCCGGGAGAGCAATTGCCGCGCTGGTCGTTGAACTGCTATTGGCGCAAGGACGGCGAGCCGATTTGGGTGAATCCGCAACTGATCGCCGACGAGAATAAGGATTACGGCGTGAACGACGCCGCAGCGCAACGGTTTCTCGTGCGAGTCGCCCTTGAATTGGGCTTCGATCCCAAATACGTATTTCCGGCATATGAGGATGCGTTCTATTACCTGTGGCGCGAGCGCCGCTTGCCGGTCAATGTCGATCCGTTCGAATCTGAACTCAAGGATCCGATGGAGCGCGAGCGTCTCGCCAAGGTATTCGAACAGGGTCTCGATACGGTCATCGGCCACGTGCTGCCGATCGCGCGCACCGCCGACGGCAGCCGCTGGCAGACGGGTCCGTGGTTCTTGCGCAGCGAGCGGTGTTATCTGATTCCCGGCGATTCGCCCATCGGCTACCGGCTGCCGCTCGATTCACAGGCGTGGACGGCCAGCGGCGACTATCCGTTCATCCATGCGCCGGATCCGTCGCGCACCTTCCCCGCGCTGCTGCCGCATACCGAAATCCGCCGGCAATTCCGCGAGCGCGATGCGTCGCGCGCGCCGGTGGTGCTGGATACGCCGCCGTCGCCAAAAGAATCCGCCGCCGCTCTGACGCGCACCTCGATGTGCGCGCAGCCGCGTAACGGCGTGCTGTACATATTCATGCCGCCGGCGCGCGAGCTCGATGACTACTTGGAATTGATCGCTGCCGTCGAAGCGGCAGCCGAAGCCCTCGAGCAGCCGATCGTCATCGAGGGTTACGAACCGCCCGGCGATCCGCGAATCGGCAACTTCAAAGTGACGCCGGATCCCGGTGTCATCGAAGTGAACGTGCAGCCGTCGGCGAGCTGGGACGAATTGGTGGATCGCACCACGTTTCTGTATGAAGCCGCGCGCGAAACGCGCCTGACCACCGAAAAATTCATGCTGGACGGACGGCATACGGGCACCGGCGGCGGCAATCATCTGGTGCTCGGCGGGGCGACGCTCCACGATTCGCCGTTCTTGCGGCGCCCCGACCTGCTGCGCAGCTTGCTCTCCTACTGGCACAACCACCCGTCGCTGTCGTATCTGTTTTCCGGTTTGTTCCTGGGGCCCACCTCGCAGGCGCCGCGCGTGGACGAAGCGCGCAACGACTCGCTATACGAGTTGGAGATCGCATTTCGTCAGTTCCCGAATCCCGGTGCGAGTGTGCCGCCGTGGTTGGTGGATCGTCTGCTGCGCAATGTGTTGATCGACGTCACGGGCAACACCCACCGCGCCGAGTTCTGCATCGACAAGCTGTACTCGCCCGATGGTCCGACGGGCCGGTTGGGCCTGTTGGAAATGCGCGCCTTCGAGATGCCTCCGCATTCGCGCATGAGCTTGACCCAACAATTGCTCCTGCGGGCGATGGTGGCGAGATTTTGGCGCAAACCGTATGCACCGGCGGCGCTGGTTCGCTGGGGAACGGAGCTGCACGATCGCTTCTTGATGCCGTATTTCGTCGAACAGGATTTTGCCGATGTGATGGCCGACATGCAAAGCGCGGGATATGCAATGCAAGCCGAGTGGTTCGCGCCGCATTTCGAGTTCCGGTTTCCGAAGTACGGCGACTTTGCGACTCGCGGCATGCACTTGGAATTGCGGCAGGCATTGGAACCCTGGCATGTGATGGGCGAGGAGGGGACCAGCGGCGGCACCGTGCGCTACGTGGATGCTTCCGTCGAGCGGCTGCAAGTGAAGGTCGCCGGCCTGCCGCCGAGTCGCTATCTCGTGACGTGCAACGGCTACGCCGTGCCGCTCCAGCCGACGGGACAAATCGGCGAATTCGTGGGCGCGGTTCGCTACCGTGCGTGGCAGCCCGCATCGGCTCTGCATCCGACTATCGGCGTGCACGCTCCGGTGATCTTCGATTTGTTCGACACCTGGATGAACCGGTCGATGGGCGGGTGCCAGTATCATGTGGCTCATCCGGGCGGCCTCAGCCACGAGAGATTCCCGGTCAACTCTTTCGAGGCCGAAAGCCGGCGCTTGGCGCGCTTTTCTCGCATCGGTCATACGCCCGGAACCATGGCGGCCGCCGCTCCCGTGGTTCTGCAGGAGTTTCCGTTCACGCTTGATTTACGCAAAGTGAGCGATGGCCGAAGTACGCCTTGAAACGTATCTGAGCGATAGCCGTCGCTACGACGAATTGCTGGATGGCTCGGGCGCGGTGCGGCCGCATTGGCAGCCGCTGATCGATCGGTTGGCGAGTGTCGGCGCCGATGGCGTGCGTCGAGGTGTCGATCTGGCGCGCCGGCTCATCGTCGAAAACGGCGTGACCTACAACGTCTATGCCGATAGCCAAGGGCGTGATCGCCCATGGGTGCTCGACCCGCTGCCGCTTTTACTGACCGCGGCGGAGTGGCGCGAGATCGAACTGGGTGTCATCCAACGTGCACGCTTGTTCGATGCGCTACTTGGAGACCTGTACGGACCGCAGCAACTGCTGGCCGATGGCACCATACCTGCGGAGCTGCCCTACGGGCATCCCAATTTTCTCTGGCCCTGTCACGGCATCCCGGCGACGGGCGGCAATCGACTGCATGTGTACGCGGTCGACATCTCGCGCTCGGCGGACGGCCGGTGGTGGGTGCTCGCGGACCGAACCCAGGCTCCCTCCGGTCCGGGCTACGCGTTGGAAAATCGGCAGATCGTGTCGCGCGTGTTTCCCGATCTATTGAGCGATTTGGGGGTCCGAGCGCTCGGCGGATTTTTCGCTGCATTGCGCGAAAAGCTGTTGCTGCATGCGTCCGTCGGCGAGGCACCGTTGGCGGTGGTGTTGACGCCGGGCTCGTTCAACGAAACCTATTTCGAGCATGCCTATTTGGCGCGGCAGCTGGGGCTGCCGCTGGTCGAAGGCAATGATTTGACAGTGCGCGGCGATACGGTCTGCCTGAAGACGCTCGGCGGATTGCGCCGTGTACATGCCATTTTGCGCAGGCTCGACGATGATTTCTGTGATCCGGTGGAACTACGCGCGGATTCGGCGCTCGGCGTGCCGGGACTCATTGCGGTGGTACGCGCCGGCAAAGTGGTCATAGCGAACGCCTTGGGCAGCGGTGTACTCGAGTCTGCGGCATGGATGGGCTTCATACCGATTGCCGCCGAGCGGCTCTTGGGCGAGAAACTGCGCCTGCCGTCGGTCGCGACGTGGTGGTGCGGCGAGAAGCTCGCGCTCGACTACGTGGTGGAGAACATCGAGCGCTTGGTCGTCAAGCCGGCATATCCCAATCAGAAATTCCCAGCGGTATTTGGCCGCGACTTAAGTCCGCAGGCGCGCGCGACCTTGGTGGAGCGCCTGATCGCCCGGCCGCACGCCTATGTGGCGCAGGAGCGGTTGGCATTTTCCCAAGCCCCCGTGTGGCGCACCGCCGGCGTGCAAGGCTTCGCGGCACGCGCACTCGGAATTCGCGTGTATGCGATTTCGACGCCCACCGGGTATCGAGTCATGCCGGGCGGGCTCGCACGAATCGCATCCGATGCCGCCGATATCGTCTCGATGCAGCGCGGCGGCGGGAGCAAGGACGTCTGGGTACTGGCCGCCGACCATAAATCCACGGACGATGCGGGCGGCTCGGATATCGCGCCGCGCACGCCGGCGCGCCACGACGAATTGCCGTCGCGCTTGGCGGAAAACCTGTTCTGGCTGGGACGCTACAGCGAGCGGTGCGAAGACAAGGCGCGGCTGCTCAGGGCGACATTGGGCGTGCGCAGCAACGTCATGCTGTGGCCGCAGGCGCTGGAGACCTGCCGGCGCTTCATCGCGATCTCGAAGATCGGCGACGCAGCATTGCCCGTGTTTGACGAGGGCAATCCGTTGGGGCTGAGAGCCGATTTGCAGCGTCTTCAATGGTGCGCCGCACAGACTCGCAGCCGGCTGTCCGCCGAGAACTGGCGAGCCATCAGTGTCCTGCAGCGTCAGTTTCAAGAAGCGGCCGAGCGCAAAGGCGATCCGCGCGAAACGCTGGATGCCCTGCTGCTGTCGTTGGTTTCGCTCGCAGGCTTCGCCTTGGATGACATGACGCAAGATGATGGCTGGCGGCTCATGATGCTTGGACGGCGTTTGGAGCGGCTGCAGTTTCTATCCGAACTTTTGGGGTCGCGTCTGCAATCCGGCGGCACGCCCACTCAGAGCGAACTCGAATGGCTGCTCGACATCGGCGTCAGCACGATCACCTACCGCACCCGCTACCTGGCATCGCCGTTGCTGGGTTCGACCATCGACTTGTTGGTGTTCGACAAGACCAACCCGAGAGCCCTGGCCTATCAGTGGAACCACATGCAGTATTCGTTGGTGAGGATCGCGGCGTCTCTGGGCGGCACCCCGGATGACAGCATCGACGAGGCGGTGGCCGGCGTCGAACAAATGGAACTCACGTCCGTCGACGGCGACAGTGCGCGAGCGTTGCGTGCGCGGGAAACCCTTGCGCTGCGGCTAAATACCTTGGCGAGCGCCGCCGGTAAATTATCCGACCGCTTGTCGCTCAAGCATTTCTCGCTCATCGACATCGAAACGCGAACGGTTGCCGCATGAACGGCGTGGTGCGCTATCGCGTGCGACACGAGACCGTATACAGCTACGGCGGCGACGTCGCGCATTCGCATCAGCTGCTGCATCTGACCCCTCGGGACGCACCGCTACAGACCTGCCACAGGCGCACCATCACGCTGGCGCCGCAGCCCAGCACTCGGCGCGAAGACATCGATGCCTTCGGCAATCATGTAACGCGTCTCGAATACGATCTGCCGCATGATCGCCTCGAGGTGATTGCCGAGGTGGGCATCGAGGTGCAAGCGGCGCCCGCGATCAACGCTGCGGACAGCGCTGCGTGGGAGACCGTGCGCAGCTCTCTGGCCTTTTCAGGCAAGCCGCTGAGCGATGAGATCTTGGACGCCTGCCGGTATCGAATGGAGTCGAGCTACGTCAGGATCAAACAGACGTTCACCGATTATGGCGAGGATTGCTTCTTGCCGGACGGCCCCTTGATGGTCGCGGCAGAGACCTTGATGCATAAGATCCACAAGGAATTCAAATACGCGCCCGGGAGCACCAATATCCGTACCTCCGCAATCGAGGCATTCGAGGCGCGTCAAGGGGTATGCCAAGACTTTAGCCACATCATGATCGGCTGTCTGCGCTCGCGCGGCCTGGCGGCGCGGTACGTGAGCGGCTATCTGCGCACGCTGCCGCCCCCGGGGGCGGACGCGGCCTATGTCGGCGCGGACGCTTCCCACGCGTGGGTGTCGGTGTTTTGTCCGCCGTTCGGTTGGATCGATCTCGATCCGACCAACGACGTGCGCGTGAGTTCCGGCCATATCATCATCGCCTGGGGCCGGGACTTCGGCGATGTGTCGCCGCTGCGGGGCGTCATTGTCGGCGGCGGCCGCCATCGCTTATCGGTACGCGTTTCGGTACAGGCAGAGTAAGATTAAAACCACAGGCTAGTTCGAGGAGATTCATTTGGCTAAACCGAATTATCGTCACGCGAAGAAACAGAAAGAGGCAGCGAGAAAGGCCCGCCAGGATGCGAAGCAGCAGCGCCGGGCGAATGCGCCCGAAATGCCCGAAGCGTCCGCAGGGCAGGAAGCGCCTGCGGAGGCCGCACCCGTCAAGACGGGGGCTTGACGCGAGGACGCGCCGCTGAGATCAGGATCCACACGCCGCGACTTTTGTAGACGGACCGCAGCTCTGCTGATGATGCCTTCGGCCTATGCGGCGGCAGTGCTGCGAGCGGCGACTCCGGCTTTCGCCTATGCCTATGTCGGCACGTACACCCCCAACGGCGGCGGCATCTATCTGTTTCGCATCGACCGCGAGTCCGGTGCATTGGCGCAGCTGCAAGTCGTCGACGATATCCGCAATCCGTCGTGGCTCGCGTTGAACGCGGCGCAGACCCGGCTCTACGCCGTCAGCGAAATCGATAATTTCGAGGGCACGCACAACGGCGCGGTGCTGTCCTATGCGATCGATGGCGACAGCCTGCGGCTCACGCCGTTGGGAGCGGTGCGCTCCGGCGGTGCGACGCCTTGCTTCGTCAGCGTGCATCCATCAGGCAAGTTCGTCTTCGTGGCGAATTTCGGCGGCGGCGATGTGGCGGTGTTTCCGGTGGCAGCCAATGGCTCGCTGGGCGACGCGTCGGACGTGCGCCCGAGCGTGGGCGCGCGCCACCGCGCGCGAGCCGTGGATGAACCGGCCGGACAGTTTGCGACGAGTGATCATGACAGTCCGCACCCGCACATGATTGCCCCGGACCCTTCCGGTCAATTCGTGATCGCCAACGATGCGGGTCTTGATCTGACGCTGGTGTGGCGCTTCGACGGGCAGGCGGGTCGCCTGTTGCCTGCCGAGATACCGGTCATCGCCGCTCCGTCGGGTTCCGCACCGCGTCACTTCGTGTTCCATCCGAACGGCCGGGTTTTTTATAATCTCTACGAGCACGACGCGAAAGTGGTCGTCTATGACTACGACGGCGCAACGGGCGGGATGCGTCACAAACAAACGACCTCGGCCTCGCCCGCTCGATTCGCGGGCAGCATCCTGTCCTCGGAGATCCAGATCACGGCGGATGGAAGATTCCTGTACGTATCGAACAGACTGCACAGCGGCGTCAGCGTCTTCGCCGTCGCCGCCGATGGTCAGTTGCGCATGATCTCGGACACGTGGGTGCATGCGGACTCGCCGCGCAGCATTGCCATCGATCCCGGCGGCGGATTCTTGTACTCATGCAATCAGAAAGGCGACTCGATTACCTCGTTCCGCCTCAACGCCGCCAGCGGTGCGCTGCAATTCACGGGTCGGTTCGAACCGGTGGGAAGTCCTGCGTTCATGACCATATTCAATCGGCGATGAGGCCAATATGACGCCGAGGTGACACCTATATGCCGCTGTACCTCGAGCGGCGGGCGGATCTATACTCGGCTGTAATACGAACGCGCGGCGGTTGAAAATTATGCAAATTGCGATGATTGGTTTGGGTCGCATGGGTGCCAACATGGCGCAGCGATTGCTGCGCGGCGGTCACGAGGTGGTCGGCTTCGATCCGGCGGAAGCGGCGCGTAAGGTAATCGAAGAGAAGGGCGGCCAATCGGCAGCCTCGCTCGAGACATTGGTCGCGAAGATGAAGGCGCCGCGGGTTCTGTGGCTGATGGTCCCGGCCGGGGCTATAACCGACAGCACCATCACGGCGTTGTCGCCGTTGTTGGGGGCCGGCGATTCCATCATTGACGGCGGCAACTCGAATTACCGAGATACGCAGCGGCGCGCCGCGGCCCTGGCGCCGCGGCAAATCAACTACGTCGATTCCGGTACCAGCGGCGGCGTCTGGGGACTGGCTGAAGGCTATAGCCTCATGATCGGCGGCGATGAAGCGGTGGTCGAGCGCCTTCGGCCGATATTCGAAACGCTGGCTCCGGCAGCGGACAAGGGCTGGGGTCGGGTGGGCGCGGTGGGCTCCGGCCACTACACCAAGATGATCCACAACGGCATCGAATACGGACTCATGCAAGCCTATGCCGAGGGTTTTTCCATCTTACAGCACAAGAGCGAGTTCCAACTCGATCTGCATCAGATAGCCGAAATCTGGCGTTACGGCAGCGTCGTTCGTTCGTGGCTGTTGGATTTGACCACCAACGCGTTGCAGAGCAATCCCACGCTGGAAGGCATCGCACCCTTTGTGGCCGACTCGGGCGAGGGACGATGGACGGTATCCGAAGCCGTTGAATTGGGCGTACCCGCCATCGTCATCACGGCATCGTTGCTCGAACGTTTTCGATCGCGGGATAGCGATTCGTTCGTCGACAAACTGCTCGCCGCCATGCGCAACCAATTCGGCGGACACGAAATCAAAAAAGAATGATGCGGGATCAGCCGGCGGGAACCTCGGCTTTGTGGCTGCTGACCGCCTCACCGTCGCTTTGGGTGAGTTCGCTGAATACGATGGTCGTGGCGATGGTCACTACGCCGAGAATGCGCAGCGCCAGATGTATGCCGTGGATCAATTCCGGCGGGCTGGAACGAGTATAGTCGGGAATGAACATGGCGGCGGCGAGCGACGCTGCCGCGATGCCGAAGCTCACGGCCAATTGCTGAACGGTGCTCGCAATGGTGCTGGCGCCGCTGACCTGTTCGCCGTTCACGTCGGCGTAGGCCAGCGTGTTCATACTCGTGTATTGCGTCGAGGTGAAAGAGCCGAACGTGAATGCCATCAGCACGATGAGCCAGGCCGGCGCGCCGACGTCGATGGTCGAGAACAACAGCAGCATCACACCCAGCATGACGGTGTTGAAAATCAGCACCTGGCGGTAGCCGAACTTTCGCAGGATATGCGGCAGAGTCGGTTTCAAGCTCATGGCGGCAAGCGCCTGCGGCATGATCATCAATCCGGATTGGATCGCCGTATAACCCAGGCCCACCTGATACAAGAGCGGCAGGAGGAAGGGCAGTCCGCCGATACCGAGCCGCGTGCAAAGGTTGCCCGTAACCGACACGCGAAAGCTCCGAATGCGCAGCAGGCCGAGATGCAGCAGCGGGTGCGGGATGCGCTGCGTGTTGAGGCCGTATGCGCCGAGAAGGGCGCACGAGATGGCGAACAAGCCCAATATTTCGCGCCCGCTCAAGGTGTGCTCACCGAAGACCTCGAGCAGGTACGAAAGCAAGGAGATTCCCGAACCGAACAATATCAAACCCACGATATCCAACCGGTAATTCCTGCGCGCGCGGTAATTCGGCAGGTGCCGGTAGACCAGCACCAAGCCGATCAGTCCAATCGGCAGGTTGACGAAGAAAATCACGCTCCAGTGAAAGTAGCGGATGATGATGCCGCCGATGAGCGGCCCCACCATGGGCCCTACGAGACCGGGTATCGAGACGAAGCTCATGGCGCGAATGAGTTCCGACTTGGCAAAGGTGCGAACCATGGTGAGCCGGCCGACGGGCAGCATCATCGCGCCGCCGCAGCCCTGCAGTATTCGAGCCGCGACCAGCCAGTGAATGTCGGTCGAGACGCCGCATAGAAACGAGCCCAGCGTGAAGGTCCCGATTGCGGACGCGAAAACCCGGCGGGTTCCGAATCGGTTTGCCATCCAGCCGCTGATGGGAATGAATACGGCGAGGCTCAGCGTATAGCTGGCGAGCACCGCCTTCATGCTGAGCGGAGGAACCTTCAGCGCGTGCGCAATGGTAGGAACCGCCGTGTTCAGAATCGTCGTGTCGAGCGCTTCCATGAAGAAGCCGATGGCAACCAGCCAGGGCAGCAGCCGTTTGGCGGTGTCGCTCGGGACGGGTTCACTATTGCGCGAGCGCGGCATCCACGACGGTTTGCGCATCGGCCAAGAGACGTTGCAGATGCGCTTCGTCGCGAAAACTCTCGGCGTAGATCTTGTAGATATTCTCGGTGCCCGAAGGACGCGCCGCGAACCAGCCGCTTTTCGAGGTGACTTTGACGCCGCCGATGGGTGCGTTGTTGCCGGGCGCGTGCGTGAGCACCTGGTCGATTTTTTCGCCCGCGAGTTCCGTGGTCCGAATCCGTGCGCGGTCGAGCAGCCCGAGTTTTTTCTTCTGCGCCGGGGTTGCAGGCGCATCGACTCGATTGGCGAAGGGTTCACCGAGTTCGCGCGCGAGTTCGCGGTAGGCCTGCCCGGGATCGCGGCCGGTCTGCGCGGTAATCTCGGCCGATAGAAGCGCCGCCGCGATGCCGTCCTTGTCGGTACTCCAGGCGCTGCCGTCGAATCGGTTGAACGACGCACCGGCGCTCTCCTCGCCGCCAAATCCCAAGCTGCCGTCCAGAAGTCCGGCGACGTACCATTTGAATCCCACCGGCACTTCGTACAGCCGTTTACCCAGCCGGTTGGCTACCCGATCGATCATGGCGCTGCTCACGACCGTCTTGCCGACGGCGGCATCCGCCTTCCATCCCGTGCGCCGCCGAAATAGATAATCGACGGCCACGGACAAATAGTGATTCGGCGGCATGAGTCCGCAGCTCGCCGTCACGATGCCGTGCCGATCGTGATCGGTGTCGCAGGCAAAGGCGACGTCGTAGCTGTCCTTGAGTGCGATCAGACGGTGCATTGCATAGGCGGAGGAGGGGTCCATGCGGATTTTTCCGTCCCAATCGAGCGTCATGAAGCGAAACGTCGGGTCGACCTCGTCGTTGACCACCCGCAGATCGAGCTTGTAGCGTTCGGCAATGCGTGCCCAGTAGTGCACACCGGCGCCTCCCAGCGGATCGACTCCCAGCCGGATCTTCGAACCGCGAATGACGTCCATATCGATGACATTGCCGATGTCGCTTACGTAGGATTCGACATAGTCGTGCGCGTGGGTCGTGGCGGCGCGCCGAGCTTTCGCGTATTCCATGCGCGCAACTCCGCTCGAGCGCGCGCCCATGAGTTCATTCGCCAAGGCCTCCATCCAAGAGGTCACCTGGGTGTCGGCGGGTCCTCCGTCGGGCGGGTTGTACTTGAATCCGCCGCTGTCGGGCGGGTTGTGAGAAGGCGTGATGACGATGCCGTCCGCCAATCCCGTGCTGCGCCCGCGGTTATACTTAAGGATGGCGTGCGAGATGGCCGGCGTCGGCGTGTATTCGTCGTCCGCTGAGATCATGACCTCGACGCCGTTCGCCGCGAGTACTTCGAGTGCGGTGGCGAACGCCGGTGCGGACAGAGCATGGGTATCGAAGCCGATGAACAGCGGTCCGTTGATGTCATGCAGTTTGCGGTACGCACAAATCGCCTGGGTGATCGCAAGCACATGCGCTTCGTTGAAGCTCAGATCGAACGATGAACCGCGGTGACCGGAGGTCCCGAACGCCACGCGCTGGGCGGCCTCGCGTACGTCCGGCTGCTCGCTGTAGTACGCGGTGATGAGACGCGGGATGTTCACCAGCCGATCGACGGGCGCGGGCTGACCCGCCAGCTTATGGACCCGGGAAGTCACGACGTGGCGAGCGCCGCGCCTTTCTCGGCTATGCGCTGCATGAGCTCGGCCCAGGATTTGACGAAGGACTGCGCGCCTTCGACCTGCAATTTCGCGGCAAGGGCATCGACGTCGACCCCCGCATCAGCGAAGCGCATCAGGACGTCCTCGGCGTCGCCGCCGTCCTTCGGCATCACCGACTTCACAGTCCCGTGTTCCGCGAAAGCCAGCAGAGTCTTTTCAGGCATGGTATCGATGGTCTCGGGCGCCGCAAACGCCGTAACGTAGAGATCGGCCGGAGCCTTCGGATCCTTGACGCCGGTGCTGGCCCAGAGCATACGCTGCTTGCGCGCGCCGGCGGCCGCGAGATCGCGCCAGCGCTTCGTCTCCAGAAGTTCGCAGTGCGCGCGGTAGGTTCGCATGCCGATGGCCACACCCAGCCGATTGCGCAGCTGCGGCGGCACCTTGTCGGCGACGGCGCGGTCCCAGCGGCTCACGAACACCGACGCCACGGAACTGATGCGCGGATCCAAGCCCGCCCCGATGCGCCGTTCCAGACCGCGCATATAGGCGTCGGCCACCGCAAGATATTGCTCGCGCGAAAACAGCAGGGTGACGTTCACCGGCACCCCGGCAAAAATCGCGGCTTCGATGGCGGGCACGCCTTCGGCGGTACCTGGAATTTTCACATACAGATTGGGGCGGTCGGCGAGCTTATGAATCTGCAAGGCCGCATCGATGGTCGCCCGGGTGTCGCTCGCCAAAAGCGGCGAGACTTCCATCGATACCCACCCGTCGGCACCGCCGCTGCGATCGTGTATCGGACGAAACACGTCGGCGGCGCGGCGCAAATCCTCGAGCGCGAGCTCGAGGAACAGAGTCTCGCCGGAGAGGCCCGCGCGTGTTTTCTTCTGGATTCCTGCGTCGTAGGCCGAGCCGTTGCCGATGGCCTCGTCGAAAATCGTCGGATTCGAGGTCAATCCGGTTACCGACAGTTCGTCCACGTAGCGACGCAAGGTGCCGTTGTCGAGTATCTCGCGCGTGATGTTGTCGAGCCAAAGGCTTTGTCCCAAATCGTGCAGGGCTTGTGTGGGTTTCATGGTTGCACCTTGAAGTCGGATGAGTTGAGAGTGAGCAAATCACCGATGCGCTCGATCACCCGATCGGGCCGCGGCTGATTACTGTTTGATTGCGCGGCGAGCGCGTAGTGGCCTTGACGCACGAACACCGTGGTCAACTTCTCGCCGAGAATGGCTTTCATCGCCGCCAGTAAATTCGGCTTATCGTCCACCATCACATAGTGAGCAGCGGCATAGCGCTTCTGTACGTGATCCAGCACCCGCTCCTTGTGGAGGTAAATCAGCACGCGGCCGGCGACGGCGCTCCAGATCCCGGAGCGTTGGATCTTGCGCGGTTGGAATACGACGTCGCCGTCCGAGAGGACGACCGGGCTACCGATTGATCCCAAATGTGCGATCGCGGCCAGGGCGTCAGGATATACCAGCGCTGAAAATGGGTATTCCAACAAATACTCCGACATTTCAAGCAGTTTCGGATCATCGTCGAGTCCGGTGCGGAACAATTGCAGGCTGCCCAGGTAATCCGCGAGGCCGAGCTGTTCGCGCCGTTCCGCAAATATCTGCCAGTAGCGTTCGCGCTGGGTCCGCCCAAAAGACCGTTCCAAGCGGTCGCCCAAGTCGGCACCGAAGCGATCGTTATCCAGCAAGGTATTGTCGACATCCAGCAGGAACACGACATCGGTGGCGGGCACGGCGTCGCTCAACACGGCAGCGTCGATTCGATCTGAGGATTATGCCAAACTTCATCGCCATCCACGATCTCGGTGGCGACTTCGGGACCCCACGAGCCGGGATCGTATTGCACCACCGGCAGAGGATCCTTCAACACCGGATCGACCACTCGCCAGGCCGCTTCGACGCTGTCATCCTGAGTGAACAACGCGGTGTCGCCGCGTATGGCATCGCCCAGCAACCGCTCATAGGGTGATTTCTCGGTCTGCGATCGATGACGGGCGATCAGTTCCACCGGCTCGCCCCGCATGTCCTCGCCGTTGCGCTTTACCAAAGCGCCGGTGCCGATCACGACTTCCGGACTCAAGCGTAAGCGAAAGTAATTGGCCGGCATGGTTTGGCTGGAATCGAAAATCGCCAGCGGCGGGCGCCTGAGATTGACGATGACTTCAGTCGCCGAAATGGGCAGGCACTTGCCCGCGCGGATATAAAACGGTACGTCTGCCCAGCGCCAGGTATCGATGTGCAGTCGCAGTGCCGCAAAGGTCTCCACCTGCGAATCCTTGGCTACGCCTTTTTCTTCCCGATAGCCGCGAAACTGTCCGCGGACGACTTCCTTGGGGTCGAGCGGCCGCATCGCGCGGAATAGGCGCAGCTTCTCGGCCTGCATCGCCTGCGACTCGTGCCCCACGGGGGCATCCATCGCCAGCAAGGCGATCACCTGCAGTAGATGATTCTGGACGACGTCGCGAATGGCGCCCACCTCTTCGTAGAACCCGCCCCGGCCTTGAACGCCGAACTCCTCGGCCATGGTGATCTGCACGTCCTTGACGTAGGTGCGATTCCATACCGGTTCGAGAAACGTGTTGGCGAAGCGGAAGTACAACAGGTTCTGCACCGCTTCCTTGCCCAGGTAATGGTCGATGCGAAAGATCGACTGTTCGGCGAAAACCTCGTGCAGGGTGCGGTCGAGCGCCTGCGCGCTCGGTAGATCACGGCCGAAGGGTTTCTCGACGATGACGCGCGCATTGTCGGCACAACCGGACTTCGCGAGGCCTTGCACCACGCTCGCAAACAAGCTCGGCGGAATGGCGAGGTAATGAATGGGGCGAGTCGCAAATCCCAGCGCCTTCCTCAGCCGCGCGTAGGTATTCGGATCCGCGTAATCGCCATCGACGTAGTGCAGCAGTGCGCATAGTTTCGCAAAGCACTCGGGTTCGAAGTCGCCGGCGGCTTGTACGCTGTCGCGCGCGCGGTCGCGCAGTCTGTCGAGCGTCCAGCCCGCGCGCGCCATGCCGATGATCGGAATGTTCAATCCGCCCCGATGCACCATGGCGTAGAGCGCTGGAAATATTTTCTTGTATGCCAGATCTCCGGTGGCCCCGAAGAATACGAAGGCGTCCGATTCAAGTGCCTTGCTCATCAGCGTCCAACCTTGAGTTCGCGGCGTAATTCTTCAATCTCTTCCATCAGCTCCAATGCCAGCGCGACGCCGGGAAGATTGATCTCCAGATCGCGCTGCAGACGCAGCGCCGCACGGGCACGCTGCAACGCGGCACCGGCAAAGCGCCACTCCGAGGCGACTTCGATGACGCTGAGCACGCCTTCTTCGACCAATTCGACGATATAGGTCCTGTCGACCGCGCATAGGCGACTCAGTTCTTCGATGCTGAGCAGGGCGTATTCCTCGAAAATCTCTCCGGACAGAGGACCTTCTTGAACGGATCTCATGGCAGTTTACACTCCAAGGCCAGTGCGAGGATTGAAGGGCAGTGCGTCGGCCATGGCGCGGTACGCAGCTTTTGCTTTCTCGTCATGGGCTGCCGGCAGAGCGATCTGCAGCACCACATACAAGTCGCCCGGCGTGGATGCGGGAATGCCTCGGCCCTTCAGCCGCAATTTCGTACCCGCATGTGAACCGGCGGGGATTTTCAAGTCGACTACGCCTCCGGGCGTCGGTATTTTCACGCCGGCACCGAGCGCGGCCTCCCAAGGCGCCACCGGCAGATCAAGGTACAGGTCGCGGCCGTCCACGCGATAGAGGGGATGGGGTTGAAAATCCACCTCGATGAACAGGTCGCCGGGAGTCCCTTCCGCGCCGGCGCTCGAACCCTGGCCCGCCAGCCGGATGGTCTGGCCCGCCAAAATACCTTTGGGCACTTGTACGTTGAGCACGCGCTCTTTGGAGATCAAGCGGCCTTGGGCATCGATCTCGGGAACCCGCAGGGTAAAGGTCCGAGAACCCCCTTGCAGCGCGGCTTCCAAATCCAACAGGACTCTGGCGTGGTGATCTTCGCCGCGTCCGTTATCGAAGCCGCGACGCTGACGGCGCCCTGCGGCGGCGGCCCCGAACAAGGATTCGAAAAAATCGCTGTGGTCCGGGTTGCCGGCACCCGCACCGGCGCCGCTGAACTCGAATCCCGACCCCCAATCCGGCGGCGGCCTGAAGTCTTCGCCGGGGCGCGGGCCTTGGCCCAATTGGTCGTACGCCGCGCGCTTTTCCGGATTCTTCAAAACTTCGTAGGCTTCGCCGATTTCCTTGAACCGAGCTTCGGCGTCCTTTTCTTTACTGACGTCAGGGTGGTATTTTCGTGCCAGCTTGCGATAAGCCTGCTTTATCTGGGCTTCCGTGGCGTCGCGCGCCACGCCCATCACCTTGTAATAATCCTTGAACTCCACCCTTCACCTGCAACGCATCTCGAACCCTGGAATCCCAACAAGGATACTATGAGCAATCCTCACCGGATTAATTATCCTGTGTAGGTAATTTCCTACGCGATTGTGTCCGGGGAGCCTGTGATTATAGTTGGTACGCGACGGTGAGCAGCAGACCTTCGCCGATATCCCGCCACAGACCTGGGGCACGATTGTCGAACGCCGCCGCGGCGGGAATCAGCGCGTATATCCAGCGCGCAAGCCATTCGATTTCCTGCGCATCGTAGAACACCACCGCCGATTCGTAGTTGAGCAGAAGACTGCGCGAATCGAGATTGCACGAGCCGCACATGGCGATGTCGTCATCGAACACCACGGCTTTGGCATGATTCATATAGGGAAGGAGGTGAATCGATACGCCGGCGCCGCTCAAGGCGCGCAGCGAGCGATTGCGCACGAAGTCCGCCAATATATGGTTCGACTTGGCGGGAATACACAGATCGATTTTCACGCCGCGGCGCGCGGCCAAGCGCATGGCGGTCTCCAAGCTCACATCGGGTACGAAGTACGGTGTGACCGCCAACATGCGCTCCGTTGCCTGAAAGCACGCATCGATGAGCAAGGCATGAACCGTATCTTCCGTTTGATCGGGTCCGCTCGGCAGGAACTGACTGCGGCTGTCCGAGTACTGTTCCTCCGATACGGGCGGGACCTCCGCGGGCTCGCCGCCGGCCGCTTCCCAGTCGGCTTCGAATTGCAGAGCGGCCGAGGCGGCCGCCGGCCCCGCCAGCTCGAACGACAGGTCGGACCAGGCCGCAGTACCGGGGAGGCCCATGAAATACTCGGCCGCGAGATTCCTGCCGCCGGTCCAGAGCCGCTCGCCGTCGGCCAATGTCCACTTCCGATGATTGCGCAAGTTGCGCGGGCCTTGCGTCTTGCGCGCCAACAAGGGACTGAAAATAGCGGTTTCAACGCCGGCGGCGTTCAGCCGCCGAAACCAAGAGTGCGGCAGCTGCAACGCTCCGACCCCATCGATCAGAAATCGTACGCGCACGCCGCGTTGCACGCAGGCGATCATGACATCCGTTACCTCGCGGCCGACGGAATCCTGCCCCAGAATGTAGGTACAAATATCCAGCCGCCGATCCGCGCTCTTCATGGTCGCCAGCAACCCGGCGTGCGACTCGATGCCGTCTTGATGGAAACGAACCTGAGAGCGGGCGGCCGGCGGCAGGCCGAAACTTTCGATGAGGTCCTCCGCCCAATGCTGCGCGTACGAGCGTCGACCCGACCATCGGGAAATCTTGCGCGGCAATTTTCTGCGGCCGAAAAGCAAATACATGGGCAATACGAGATACGGGAAAGCCATCATTCCCAAGACCCAGGCAATCGCGATCGACGGCGGCCGGCGCTCGCGCTCCACCCGAGTGGTGAGCACATAGGTGAGGACGCTGATGACGATCGCCAGCGAATGGACGGTGACTCGAGGGAACCCGGCGCCCACGCGGACTTAAGAGCCGAGTCGCCGGAACACGCCGGGCAGCAGATCCGGTAGATCCTCCGCCAGCAGTCCGGGCCCAAAATCGGCGGCGGCCGCCCCGTGCAGCCACACCCCGGCGGCTGCCGCAAGAAACGCGTTCATGCCCTGCGCCATCAAGCCCAACATGATGCCGCCCAAGACATCGCCCGATCCGGCCGTTGCCAAGCTCGCCGGCGCGTTGGTATTCACCACGGCGCGGCCATCCGGAGCCGCGATCACGGTGTCGGCGCCTTTCAACACGATAATCGCGCCGCTCGCCTGCGCGGCAGCCCGCGCCCGCCGCAACTTATCGCCGGCGGCATCGAACAGTCTGGCGAACTCGCCTTCGTGCGGCGTGAGAATGCACGGACCCTTGATTGCTTCGGACAACGCGGCGGGGCGGTCCGCAAAAACACTGATCGCGTCCGCATCGAGCAGCACCGCGCGGCGCGTTGCCAGCATGGCGAGCGCCCGCGCGCGAGTGGTCTCGTTGACGCCCGCACCGGGACCGATCAGCAGTGCAGTGTAGCGAGAGTCCGCGAGCAAATGCGCAACATCCTCCGGGCGCGATAGGGGGCGCACCATGATGCTGGTGAGCGCTCCGGCGTAGATGGGCAACGCAACTTCAGCAACCGCAATGCTGGTCAGGCCCGCTCCGGCACGCGCCGCCGCACGCGCGGCCATGCGAGCGGCGCCGGTCATGGGGTAGCCGCCGAACAGCAGGGCGTGGCCGCGGCTAAATTTATTGCCGCCGGGCTCGAGCCGCGGCAAATCCCGTTGCCAAAGCGAGGGATCGTTCTCCCATGTATCGGCCGCAATCCCAGCGAGCACCGACGGCGGCGTACCGATATCGGCGACCACGATATCGCCGCACAGATCGCGCCCCGGCATCAATACGTGGCCCGGTTTTTTGCGAGCGAAGGTCACGGTGCATGCAGCGGCAACGGCGCCGAGCGATTCACCGGTGTCCCCCATCACGCCGCTCGGCACATCGACCGCGACCAGCGGCACGCGGCGTTGGGCGGCTGCCGCGAGCGTCTGCGCCGAGTTTTGATCCAATGCCCTGCTGAGGCCGGAAC
Source organism: Steroidobacteraceae bacterium (assembly GCA_036502605.1). Classification (GTDB taxonomy): domain Bacteria; phylum Pseudomonadota; class Gammaproteobacteria; order Steroidobacterales; family Steroidobacteraceae; genus Bog-1198. The sequence continues at coordinate 120,945 of DASXYI010000140.1, read as the reverse complement.
CAAATAGGGCATCGACCACCAATTCCGCATCGCCGACCGCCGCGGGCGCGAGCGTTTCGACCGGGCCGCTCCATCGTGCGGCATGAAATTTCGCGTCGCCCACCAGCTGCTCGCGGGAGCCCTGCAGCGCGATCCGCACGGGCCAACCGGCGGCAGCGAGGCCGTATGCAACGACAAAGCCGTCGCCGCCGTTATTGCCCGGTCCACACAGAACGACGACCGGGCGGACGGACCAACGCTGGACGATCTCGCGCACCACGGCAGCGCCGGCGCTGTGCATCAAATCGACGCCGGGCGTGCCCGCCGCGATAGTCGCGCGGTCAGCCTCGACCATTTGGGCCACGCGCAGCAGAGCGGTCGAAGCCAGCGCCGAGCCGGGTGTCAAGTCTCAGTCCCGCCGACGTGGACTACCACCTTACCGAAGTTGTGGCCCTGCAGAAGACCCAGGAAAGCTTTGGGCGCATTCGCAAGGCCACGGACCACATCCTCGCGGTACTTGATTTTGCCCTCGTGGAGCCACGCTCCCAATGCGGCAAGGAATTCAGCCCGGCGATATTCGTAAATGTCGGAAAAAATAAAGCCGCGAAGCGTGATTCGTTTGACGAGCACGGCGCGCATGAGCGCCTGCGCGGAATCGCCTTCCGAGGGCTTCGCCCCCTCGTCGTACATCGAGATCAGGCCGCATACCGGAACGCGCGCAAAGTTGTTCAGCAAGGGCACGACTGTGCGAAAGATCTTGCCGCCGACGTTTTCGAAATACACATCGATACCTTGCGGACAGGCGGCGGCGAGCGACTCGTCGAACGCAGCGGTGCGATGGTCCACACATGCATCGAAGCCAAGCTGCCGCACCGCCCAATCGCATTTTTCGGGGCCTCCGGCGATGCCGACGACGCGGCAGCCCTTGATTTTGGCGATCTGGCCCACCAGCGAGCCGACCGCACCCGTTGCCGCGGCGACCGCCACGGTTTCGCCGGGCTGCGGCTTGCCGATGTCGAGCAATCCGATGCACGCAGTGAAGCCCGGCATTCCCATTACGCCGAGCGCATAGGAGGGATGCTGGATATCCGGCGGCAGTTTGACGAGACCGCTGCCGCTCGAAATGGCGAATTCCTGCCAACCGTTCATGGCCACGACCAGCTCGCCGACGTGATACTCGGGGTTCAGCGAGTGCTCGACGCGTGCTACGGTTCCGCCGACCATCACCGCACCGACCGCGACCGGAGCGGCGTAGGAAGGCACGTCGCTCATGCGTCCCCGCATATAGGGGTCGAGAGACAGCCACAGGGTTCGCAGTAGTATCTCGCCGGGGCGAAGCTCCGGGATCGGCACGTGTTCCAAGCGAAACGAATTCAACTCCGCCTTGCCTTGCGGACGCGCGGCCAGAACGAACCTGCGATTGAGCATTACGCCCGTCATACGGCAGTTCCCAACAGAGCGCCGACCCCCGCGGTCACCCCCATGGCCAATGCGCTCCAGAGTGCAACGCGCAATGCACCGGTCATCACATCCGCGCCGCCCACTTTCGCCGAGACCCCGCCCAAAAATAGCAGGCACAGGAGCGACGCCGCAACCGTGAAGCCAATCAGGTATTGAGGGACCGTCGCCGCGGCCACCAACAACGGAATCAAAGCGCCGGCAGCGAAACTGCCGGCGGAAGCCAGCGCCGCCTGCAAAGGCCGCGCCTTGGAATCGGCCGACAGACCGAGCTCGTCGCGGGCGTGCGCCGCCAGGGCATCGTGCTGCATGAGTTGTTCGGCCACCTCTTTGGCAAGCGCCAATTCGAGACCGCGGTGCACGTAGATGTCGGTCAATTCGTGGCGTTCGCCCATGTAGTCGTCCTCCAATTCGGCGCGCTCCTGGGCCAGGGCCGCGGCCTCCGTGTCGGCTTGCGAGTGCACGGAGACGTACTCACCGATCGCCATCGACATGGCGCCGGCCACGAGTCCCGCCACGCCGCTCAGCAAGATGCTCTCATGGCTTGCATGCGCGGCGGCGACGCCGAGGATCAGGCTCGAAGTGGACACGATTCCGTCGTTGGCTCCGAGCACGGTGGCACGCAGCCAACCGACCCCGCCGAGCTGATGACGTTCATGGCCGCGGCGGCGCATTCAGGCTCCTAGGCCCCCTAGACCTTGATACTGCATGAATTGCCCCTGTTTTTGATGGCGCCGGCGCCAAAGCTACACGTTTGCGCGCCGCCAAGCTCAAGTGTAATACTTTCGCGGCGTGGATCAGCCGGGCCAATCCGGTCGGCTCGTCCAGTATGCGGGCCACGCCGCCCGCGTCACCGCCGGCGTCTCCGAGCGATGACGGCGGCGGGCTAGAACTTCTGCGCGAACTTGACTCCGATCAGCCGCGGCTTGTAGATGCCGTGATACACGGCGTAAGCGCCGCAAGTCGATTCAGTACATTCCGCATAGCGAAAGACCTCAGCGCGCCGATCGAAGACGTTGTTGACGAATAGTTCGACGCTGTAGGGTCCATGGTCCGCGCCGAAGGTGGCATCGAAAATGGCATAGGCGGGCTGCTGGCCGAGAATGGCACGTTCCTCCGTTCGCATATCCGGCCAGACGGCGGATTGGTAGACCAACGAACCCTGCGCATGCGCTTTCCAATCGAACAGGCCGAAACCATATCTCGCCGTCAGGTTTGCCTTGAATTTCGGCGTCGTCGGCAGCTGCTGGCCGGACGGCGCTCCGAACGGATGTGTCGCAACGAAGGCGCCGTCCGAATCGTATTCGTTGCAGGTGCTCGTTTGTATCCCGCCGGCCGCAGTAGGGTACTTGCAGAAGTTGGCCGTCAGCTTCGGATCCATGAGCGAGAAGCCGGAGCCAAAGGTCAGATCGTCGGTTGCCGCCCAGTCGACGGACGTCTCGATACCGCGGATGCGGGCGCTGCCCGCGTTCTTGATGATGGTGACGCTGTTGGGCCCCAGGTATCCGAACTGGAAATTCTTCCAATCCTCCTGGAAAATCGCTCCGTTGAAGCGCAAGTGATTGTCGAACCAACTCGTCTTCCAGCCGATTTCATAGTTCTTCAGCGTGTCCGCCTCATAGGTCGCCGTCGCGCCAGACCGATTGACTCCGCCGGGACGGAACCCTTTTGAATAGGTTGCATATATCAGCCGTTGGTCGTCGAACTTGAACGTAGCGGTTATCTTCGGAGTCGTACCTGACCCATCGGTCACGCGGAACAGGTTCTGACAGGGCCCACCGCCAGAGTCTCGCACGTCAGGAGTGGGGCAGCCGGTTCGACCCGCGGGCAGGTTGGGGGTTACATAAGACGCGAACCCGTACCATCCCTGCAATGAGTTTTTGTAAGTGTAATATCGCAAGCCGCCGAGCAGATTGAACTGGGACGTGATGTCCCAATTGACTTCGCCAAACGCCGCGCTGTCGCGATTGATGCGCAGTTCCTTGGTCAGCCAGTAAGTATTCGCCCAATCCGGAACACTCTCCGCATCGGCCAGACCCGCGATCGTATAACGCTGTAAGATGTCGTGTTCCTGATGCTGGATGAAACCGCCGACGGTGGCACGCACAGGAAGATCTCGCGGCGTTTGCACGCGCAACTCATGGCTGAACATTTTGTAGCCGTCGCGTCCCTGGATTTCCTGGGTGGGATTGATCGCGTTGCCGGCATTGTCATAGAAATATCCGCGGGGCTGCTGATAGTAAACGGCATAGCCGACGGTGTAGTCGGTGTAATCCGAGTGCGTCACGTCGTTGCGGCGGATGAATCCGCCCGCATACGTCAGATCGAAGTTGCTGATCTTGCCCTCGACCGTCAACGATGCCTGACCCCAGTGATCCAGAGAATTCTCCGGATTGTAGTGCTGCACTTGAAGGTCGCCGAGCGTCGGATACAAACCGGCATACCCGTCCGGATGTTTGGTCTCCTCGGTCGCGAAGATGCCGTTTGATGTGGTCTGTTGCCCTTGGAAGACCGGCGTAATCGTCCAGTTATCGTTGAGCGCCAGGCGCAGCGCGGCGCGCCCGCCGAAGGTTTCCACATCGTTGTACGCTTTCTTCGCCGTCCCGTAGTAGCGGGTATCGGTCGCAGGCGTGGCCGGTGCGGAACGGTTATCATTCGTGAAGCCGTAACCCGCTCCGGTTGGATTGCTGTCAAGGAACGGCGGCGCGTAATTCGGAAAGGTCAGCGATCCCGGCACGTTGTCGATGTAGCCGCCTTCCTTTTCGTACCAGCCCACCAGACGAATCGCCGCCGCGGAACCCAACGGAATGTTGACGAAGCCTTCGCCGGAGTAGCCGGGGTCACCGTGCTTGACGGTATTGCCCTGTAGGTCGTAGCCGCCCTTGAATTCGTTGAATTCCGGTTTGTTCGTGATGATGCGGATCGTGCCTGCCTCCGAACTTGCGCCGTAGAGGGTGCCTTGGGGGCCTGCGAGCGCCTCGACGCGCGCGATGTCGTAAACATGGATGTCCAGAGGGCCCTGGATCGTGGTGATCGGCTGCTCGTCGAGATAGACGCCGACGCTTGGAAGCGAGCCCGAGTGATTGCCGTCGCCGCCGCTCGAAACGCCGCGCATGTAGATTTTCGCGAATCCGGGACCCAGCGTCTGGTACGAGACGCTCGGCAAGTATTTGATGTAGTCGTTGAAATTCTGGACATGCAGTTCGTCGAGCTTCTGCGTCCCCATAGCCGTGATGCTGAGCGGCACGTTTTGCAGGCTTTCGGTGCGTTTTTGGGCCGTTACGATCACCTCCTCCAGGGTGCCGGCGGAAGTTGGCGTGTCGGCGTGAGCGACGGACATGCAGGCAAAGATCGCGGAAGCGAGCGGCAGCGCCGTCGCGCGCGGTGCAATACGCACTCCATTCGGGTTTTTGCGAGCGATTTTCGCGCTGTGGCGCAGCTTTCTCAACTTACTTCTGGTCATCGTCATCCCTATATTCGTATTTGTAATAATCGATCTATATCAATAGTACTTCACTCCGAATAATTAGGCACTATTGGATAGTCGTTCAACACTGGCGCTAGTGCTTGTTTGAGAGGATCGAGATATGCTTCGTAGTTCCGCCAATGCTCGACTCCGTCGCGGTAGATCGGCCGGCGTACCTGTTCCGAGCTGGCGGTGCGTACCGCTCTCGAGTTCTCGTAAAAACGCAGACAAGAGGGTTCGAAGGGCAGCCCGCAGTAATCGAGCAGGCGACGCACTTCTGATTCGGTGTCCTCCACCAACGTTTCATAGAACACGCGGTGCACGCGCTGAGGCAAAACGCCGTCGAAGTGCGCCATGAGTTCGACGTAATCCCGATAGTATTTGCCGATATCCTCGAGGCTGTAGGAGAAATTTTGACCCATGGCAAAGTGCTGCTTGAAACCGGAAAAACAGCAAGCCAGCGGGTGACGCCGCGCATCGATGATCTTCGCGTTCGGCAGGATCAGGTGAATGAGCCCAATGTGAGCGAAGTTGTTCGGCATCTTATCGATAAAGAAGGGAGTGCCTTTTTTTCGATGAATGCGGGTACGCGCCAAATATTCGTCGCCCAACGAGCGCCACCGCTCCGGTGGAAGGGCGGCCAATGCGTCAGGATACCTGCCTGGTTCCGCCGCGTAGGGTTGCCACGCCAGGCTGCGTGCCATCGCCGTGATGTCCCCGAGCTCCATGGTGCCCTCGACTTGCGAATGGCTCGCCAGAATCTGCTCGAGCAGCGTCGATCCCGAGCGCGGCAGACCGACGATGAAAATTGGGTCGAAGGCGCTGCAACCCAGGCCCGCTCTGTCGCTGAAAAACTCGCGCGTGAACAGGACTTTTGAGCGGCGGGTTCGTGCCGTGTGCTCTGCCGAGTCATAATGCAGTTCACGTTTCCGCAGCCGATTTCCCTCGGCATAGTGGGCGAATGATTCGTCGTAGGAGTTCTCGTCCTCCAGCGCTTTGCCCATCGCAAAGTGGAAATGGAGCCGCTCATGAACGTCGAGGTCAGGGTCCGTCATTGCAAGCGCGGAACGCATGGCGCTCACGTCGGCAGGTACGAACCGGAACGTCTTCAAGTTCGCCAGGCTCCAGTAGGCTTCACCGAGCAGCGGCTGCAATTCGATGCTGCGCCGGTATGCAGCGATGCCATCCTGGTCTTGGCCGGCGGTTTTGAGCGCGTGTCCATAGCTCATCCAAACCTTGGCCTGGTTGGGATACTCACGGAGCACCTCTTGATAAAGTGCGAGCGAGGCACCGTACTCACCGATGCTGCCGAGAATCGCCGCCTTGAGGTTGAGGTAGCCGGCTTGACGTGGTTCGGCCGCAAGCAATCGGTCGACTTCAGCGAGGGCTTCCTCTGCTTTGCTTTCGCGATGCAGCACGAGCGCCAGGTTGTGACGAGCGACGGTAAAGCCGGGCGCCAACTCGATGCAACGTCGCAGCAGCGCTTCGGCATCGCGGTAGCGGCGCAGCCTGCCCGCCACCTCCGCAAGCATTCGAAGCGCGACGACATCGTTGGCTGCACCCTTGATATGGGACCGCAAGAGTTTCTCAGCTTCAGCCAAGCGATTTGCGTAAAGCGCCGCGCCCGCGGCCAACAGCGCCGGATTGCGCGTCGAACACTTGATATGGCGCGAATAGGCCAAGTCGGCGTTTTTGCCGTCGCCTATTTCAGAATACAATTCGCCGAGCGCCAGCCACCCTGTCGCCAGTTGGGCATCGAGCGAGACCGCGCGATGCAGATAGGCAAGTGCCGACTCGCCTCTGCCCGCGCGCCGCAGAGTAACGCCGAGTTCATAGTGCGCGGCGGCGAAGCTGGGCTGCGCGACCGTCAGTTGCGTCAGGATGGCGAGCGCCTCGTCGGCAGCGCCCAATGCCCGTTTCGCGAGCCCAAGAAACAAGAGTGCCATCGGTTGGCCCGGCACGACCTTGAGGATCTCTTCGGCTTGTTCGGCCGCCAGACGCGGCTTCGTCTCCAGCAACCTCGCCAGGTGCGAGAGCGCAACGTTGAGCGTACCAACGGGTTCTGGGGCGGTGCTCATAAGAACAGCATAGCGCAACTTGCGGCGCCAAAAGCGGCGCTAAAGGAGCAATAAAAGCCCCGCAGCCGCGCTCAACGCGAGAACGAGTCCTTCGAATAGGGCTTGGTTGATGCGGGTCAGCAGCCAGCGACCCGCCGCGGCTCCGACGAGGACGGCCGGCAGCAGCATCAAGTTGAATTTGAAGCTCGCCACGGTTACCAAGCCGAGCGCCGCCATGAACGGAACTTTGAAAAGATTGAGCAGCATGAAAAACACCGCCGCGGTGCCGACGTATTGCATTTTCGGCAGGCGCATGGCAACAAGGTAGACCGCCATCAACGGGCTTGCGGCGTTCGCAATCAGGGTGACGAAACCCGCCAAGATGCCGACGAAGATTGCGACGGTCCAATGGACCGGAGCGGAGTCGTCCGGGGAGGCCGGCCGGTACCGGCGCCAATAGCTCACAGCCGCAAGCAACAGGATGATGCCGCCGATCAACACTCTCGCGCCTCGGTCCGAGATGCGGCCGAGCGCAAAATAACCGAACACCACCCCAAGTCCCGTCCATGGGAAGAGCTTCCAAAGATGGCGCCATTGGGTGTGCGTGCGATAGGAAGACACCGCCACGAAATCCGCAAAAACGAGCATGGGCAGGACAAAGCCGCTAGCCTGCTTGCTGTTGGGAAATACGTAGGCGAGCAATGCAACCGCAAGAACGCCCAGCCCGCTGAGTGCAGTTTTTGAAACGCCCACCAGCAGCGCGGCAAGCACCGCGCAGACCCACTGCAATGCATCCAATGTCAGCATCGATCAGGCGATGCGGTGATCACGGTCTTTTTTTGACATCGAACGCCCTTAACCTGGAATCTGGATACCGCTCGGCCCGCCGGTCACGTACGGCAAGGTACATTTCCTCGTAATGGTATGGGTGCGGGTGCGGCAGGTCGATACGCAGCACCCTGCGGCGGGCGTTGCGCGCGCGCTTCAATTGTCCGTATAGAACCGCCGCAGTCGGTGTAGATCGATGATGATGTCGTACTGTTCGCCCTCAGGCAGCTTGTAGCCCTCGGAGAAGTCGTAGCGCGAATCGAGATTGGCGACATCCGGATGCAGATCATGCATGGCCCGCTTGAACATTTCTTTGGGCACCCACTCCGAGTTCGACGACAACGAACCGAATTCATCGTGATAGATCGACGCGGTCGAAATATCAGCGGGCGACGAGGCGATGGCAAAGATGCGCGGACGGATCGGGCCGCCGAGATGCACGTGCTTCGCTCCTTGCATGATCAGCCGCCACTCATTTCCTTGCGGAACCGCGATCAATGCATAGACATGATGCTGGGCGGTGAAAAACGCGAGGGCCATCACCACTGTAGCGAGCAATGTGCGGCCGGCCACTCCCCAGCGCTCGGTCAGCGCCCGCACGGATGCGACCAGGAAGCACAGCAGCACGGCGGTCATCGCCAGTATGGTGCGGTAGGTGGCGTAGCGTTCCGACGCCACCAAGCTCACGCTGAGGGCAAAGACCGGCAGGCCAAAGAGTCCGACCGCCCATATCAAGCCGCGTGCGCGGCCATGGCGCCGCCATTCCACGAACACGCCCGCCAGCAAGGCTGCGCCGACCAGGCCTGCGCAAGCGACATACAGCCAATGGCCGCGCTGATTGTTGTCGTTCAAGACGAACAGGCTGAGCGCATTCGGCAGCATTTCCTGAAAGAACCACGCGATTTTCCCGCCCCAGTGATGCTCGAAGGCGATGCGTCCCGATTTGACGAACACACCCGAGGCATACAGAACGGATATGGCGCAGTAGGCGAATCCCAGCGCAGCCACCACGAATCCCAAATGGACGCCGAGCCAGCGCGCGGTTTGCCTGAGGCCTCGGCGCCGTTGCGCAATCAACGCGCCGGCCAACGGCACGACGTAGAACAGTGCGCTCGGTTGGTAGATGAGCGCGCTCACGGCCATGAGCCCCAACGCCACCAGCCACTGACTCGCGGCCCGGCCGATGCCGGCGCTGAGTCCCACGGTCAGCGCGCCTTCGACCGTGAAGAATCCGGCGATCGCCAGCAACGCCGCAGCGGCATAGGGCCATCCGACCGCCCATCCGGCTATGACCTGTGCGGATGGAACCAGCGAAAGCAGGATGGCAAAGCACAAGCTGGTATTGAAAGGCCACCCTAGAGCGAGCAACCCTCGGAACATCACCAAGGAGACGGCACCCAATAACAGCGACGCTGCAAAACGCATCCACTGTAGATTTTGCACGCTGTCGGTCTGGCCGTAGGTCGCTTGCAACAGCCATCCATAGATCGGCCGCGCGTGCGAAGCGCAGAACTTCACGACAGTGCCAGGTTCCTCGTGCGCCTCGCGCAGATTCGAGTAATCATCGCGCAGACCATAGTCGTGGAACGTCGCGGGCCAGTAAGTAAGAAGCGGTATCAAAAAAAGGATGGCCGTAAGCACCCAGGCCCGCACCCCGAGCGCGCGGCGGCCCTCGACGTTCGCGCCGGGATGGCCAACCGGTAAGGGTAGGGCGACATGCCGCTCGACGAGTGCTTCGCGAAGGACTGGTTTCGGAACGCTCATGAATTACTAACTATAGCCCTTGAATGGTGCATTGCACAAAGACGCCGCCATGGACCATCGATTGCCGATCGCCATGAGGAAACTCCCAGCGGATTCTATGGGCTAGGCTAAGAAAAATCCGCGCAGGAATCGGATTAAGTACGTTAAATATCTGTTAGATCCTGGCATCGCAGCCGGGCGCGAGACACGCAATTACGTACGTGTTTTCGCATTACTACGTACGTGTCTTCACGCCGCAACACACGCGTTTTTGCCGCCGAGTTTGGCTCGGTACAGGGCAGCGTCCGCCCGGTCGAAGGCCGCGCCGCCCGCGTCCTCCAAGCGCAATTCGGTGAGGCCGCAGGATACCGTTACACGGACCGGCGCCCCTTTGAAATGAAACCGCAGTGCCTCGACCGCCATACGCAACTCGTCGGCAATGCGCACAGCCTTGGCAAAAGGCATGCCCGTCAACAATATGACAAATTCTTCGCCGCCGATGCGAGCGACGAAATCCTCGGCGCGCAGCCCCGACATGAAGCATGTTGCCACGCTCTGCAGTACCCGGTCGCCGGCCCGATGGCCATAGCTGTCGTTGATGACTTTGAAATTATCCAAATCCCACAACAGCATGGTCACCGGCAACTCGCTCTGCGCGCGGCGCAACACTTCCTGGGCAAAACGCTCGTCGAAGGATTTCCGATTCGCCACCCGAGTCAACGGATCGAGGCGCGCACCGTGTTTTTCCCGGTCGAGCTTGGAATGAAGGTCCTGCGCCTCACGTTCCAGATCCGCGATGCGAGCCCGCATGCGCTCGGCTCGATCCGCGTGCTGCAAAAGCCGGCTCTCCTCGCGCGATCGAAAATCCAGCACCTGTTTCGTCAGCGTCTCCAGGCGGTCACTCACGATGGTCTGCAACACGGAAAGTTCGGTGGCAGCGTTGGCTTCCACGCGAAGTTCACGGACCTGGGACATCACGGTGTCGTTGACGGATGCCGTGTCGGCGAAACGAGAACGAGCTTCATCGCCCGATTCGGTCAAATAGCCGGCCATGTCCTCGAGGCGCCTGGTCAGGTCCTCGAGTACCGCAGCTGCTTGGAGGCGTTCGCGCGCGAGGATTTCGCCGTGGCCGTGAATCAACTCCGCCGTCTTATCCAGGATGGCGGCAAGCTCCGTATCGAATTTTACCCGCGTCAATCTAGCGAGCAGCTCCTGCGCGAGCGCATCGTCGACGCTCAAGGAGCGCACGCATTGTAAAATCTTGCCCGCCGCAACGCACGCCGCGTCCCAGCGCGTGATGACGACCGCCTTGGTGATGATGGTCGGCACCGGTGATACCGCGTCGACGGCGACCACCGCGGTCGTCAGAGACGCGGCCAGTTTCTCCAACTCCATCGCATCGGCGTTGCGTCGATTCGCCGCCGCCAGCGCGACGAGCTCATCATCCAGCTTCGGATCCACGCCCATGCCCGCCGCGCACAAGCGGCCAACCAAACGGCGCAACGCCTGCTCGATCTGCCGCCAGCGCTTCTCCTCGCTTTCCATTTCCAGCAGCGAGTCGCGGTACTTTTGTTTCCAGTCAGTGCTTTCAGGCACGAGCGCGGGACTCTCTGCGTTAAATAGGGTGATCCAGGTCCCATCGGGCCGCCGGCGATCACGTTAGGCTTTCTGCCAAGGAAGCCTATCTCATGGGACTCAAATCCGCGTTGTTTTTTGCAGCCCTGCTGACGGCGGCCGGCGCGGGTGCGCACTCGCGCATCTATACCTTCATGGATGCCGACGGCATCAAGCACTTCACCGACGTACCCGACAACAACCGCTACAGGCTGCTGGCGCTATCCCCCCAGGACTTGACCCAAAGCGGCGAGCACTACAGCTCGATGATGCTCGCGAAAGCGGCTCAGTACGATTCCATCATCGAAAGGGCGGCGGTAGCCGCGGCCGTCGAAGCCAATCTGTTGCGGGCCGTGATCGTGGTGGAATCGGGATTCAACTCGCGTGCCGTGTCGAAGCGCGGCGCCGTCGGATTGATGCAGCTCATGCCCGCTACCGCCTCCCGCTTCGGCGCTTCGAATCCGTTTGATCCGAAGGACAACGTGCGCGCCGGCGCGCGATACCTGAAGTACCTGATGGATCGGTTCGGCCACAACATCCGGCTGGCACTCGCCGCGTACAACGCCGGCGAGGACGCCGTGGACCGAAACGGCGGGCAGATACCGCCGTTCGCGGAGACCATGGCCTATGTCCCGAAGGTCCTCAAAATCTACCGCATGCTCAGCGATCAGCCGCGCGCGACTTGACAGCCTCGCCCGCTATTTCGAAGTGAGCGCCACGCACCAGTTGATTGACGCCGATGAAGGCGCGGGCGGGAAAGTGACCGTGGAAATAGGAGCGGTACACCGCGTTGAAAGCATCGTAGAGGCTCAAGTCCGTGCAGTACACGGTCACCGACACGAGATCGTCCATCGATAGCCCGGCCTGACTCAGCGTCTGCTTCACCGCATCCAAGACAAGATGCGCTTCGGTGTCCGCGTTGGCGGCGGCTTTTTGAGTCGCCGGATCGATCCCAATGTGACCTGCGACGTAGAAGGTTCCCCCCGCCATGACGCCCTCGCTGAACGGCGCCGGGGGCGCATTACCCGTGGGCGGCGGAGCGGGTACATAGTGACGCCCTGAGTCGGCGGCGAGACCCGCGGCAGAAACGGACAATCCAACCAGGGAAATCATGAGGGTCTTCGCAAACATATCGCTGTCTCCGTTGATGAGCTTGGGGCATCGTCGTACCAAGAGCGCCGCAAATCAATGGCCTCAAGTTGAATTGTGGCGACGCTGTCCCCATTGGTACGATTCCTCTCGCCCACGGACGCCGATCGATTGGAAGAAAATTCGCAACCCGTTGCGGTGCCCGTGTTCAGCGGATCGCAGGCGGCATGCTTCGAATTCGGCTTGGTGCTGGATGCCAAGGGGCTCGAGTACGATCGGGTCGAGGCGGACGGCGTGTGGGTGCTTCTGGTTGCGCCCGCCGTGGCGGAAGTTGCGAACGAAGAGTTGGCGCGCTACGCGGCGGAGCGAAGCCCGCGGCGCGAAATGCCGGCACCTTTCGTGCCGTTCGCCGGCAGCGGCATCGGCGCCGCGGTCTATGCGTTCGTTCTCATCTTTACGGCCTACTGCGCCGGAATCGAATCGTTCGGCATCAATTGGTTCGACGCGGGCGCGCTCGAATCCAAGGCCGGTGCGGCGGGAGAGTGGTGGCGGGCATTGACCGCGTTGACCTTGCATTTGGATCAAGAGCACCTACTCGGCAATCTTCTGTTCGGCGTCGGAATCGGCGTACTCGCCGGGCGCATGTTTGGTCCGGGTTTCGCGTGGCTGAGCATTCTGCTGTCGGGTGCGGCGGGCAATTACCTCGACATGTTGGTGTCGCCGTCCTGGCATCGCGCGGTTGGAGCGTCAACCGCGCTGTTCGCGGCGCTCGGACTCCTGGCGGGATTCGGTTGGGGCCAGCGGCTCAATCTGCGCGCTCGCCGCCTATATCGCTGGGCGCCCCTATTCGCCGGCGTCTGTCTACTGGCGCTGTTGGGCGCCGGCAACGAGCACGTCGACGTGTTGGGCCATGTGCTGGGATTTGTGAGCGGCACGGTGCTCGGCTGGACCTTCGCGCGTGCGGGGCTGCCGCGCAGCCGCGGCGTCGCCTTTCAGATGTCTACCGGAGCGATCGCGCTATTCCTGCTGTGCGCGGCGTGGCTACAGGCGCTTCGCCACCTTTGATGAGGCAGCATTCGAACCATTCGATCCTAGAACGAAAACACCAAGTTGACCGTGGTCACCGTATCGACCTTCTTCAACGGAGCCGGCGGATTGCTGTTGTCCGTAATGGCATAACCCACGCTGAGCGCGAGCTTACTCGACATCTTCACCGCCAAGGCGATTTCATCGTGGCTCAACGTGTTGGCCGAACCGTGCTCCAAGAGGAGCTTATTGGTCAGAGTGGTCGTGGGCGTGAATTTATGCAGATAATCGATGCCCGCGGTGGCGATGGCTTCGCCGGTCGCATCCTCGGGGACGCGCGAAACGACGGCGCCGCTGTCGTCCTTTGTTATCGTCTCGGGGCGTAGCCGTCGATAGCCGGCGCCGAGCTGCCCCGCGAGCTTGTCGTCAACCGAATCGATGAACGTATAGCCGAAGCCGGTCGTGAGGCTGGCTTGATACTGGAAACCATCGAACAAATCATGCTCGTACCGTAGTCCGCCGAAGACGAAAGCATGGGTCGTGATCGAATAATTGGATTGCCCGCGCGCCTCCAGGCGTTCCGCCGAGACGATGCCGGCACTCTTGCCGTAAAGGCCGCCCACATAAAATGCATTCTTGAACCCATCATCGTATCGCGACAGGTCGATGCTGCCGTTGATCGACTCTGCATCGCTGTTGCCCTTCGACTCCAGAAAGCCGAATTGTCCCTTGCCCAGCCATACGTGCTGCGGCGGCGGCGGGGCAGGCGCGTCGTCGGCCCAGGCCGACGATACGGTGATCAGAGCCGTTGCGGCGGCCAATCCAAGCGTGTGGGTCATCCCAAGCGTGTGGGTCATCATTTTCCTCCGAGGGGAATTCAAGGCAAAGCCGCGCCCGGCGACCCGGCGCGGCCGAAACGAGAAGGGGGATTTAGACGCGTTTCGCGAGCAGGTCGCGAATCTCTTCGAGCAGGACTTCGGACTTGGGCGGCGGCGCCGGCGCGTCCGGAGTGTGGGGTTTCTTCAGGCGGTTGATGCCTTTGATGGCCATGAACAGCACGAATGCGATGATGAGAAAGTCGAAGGTCGTCTGCAGGAACGCACCGTACTTGATGAGCACGTCTTTACCCGTCGGATCCTTGCCGAGAGCAACCGCGAGGTCCGAAAAGTTCACGCTGCCAATGAGCCTGCCTATGGCGGGCATGAAGATGTCGCCCACCAGCGAGGAGACGATCTTGCCGAACGCCGCCCCGATGATCACGCCGACCGCCAGGTCGACGACATTGCCTTTCATGGCAAACTCTTTGAATTCCGAAGCTAAGCTCACGACATTCTCCTTGCTATGGGCGGAGTCTCGATGATGGTACTGAGCGCGGGCGGGGCGGGCAAGTCATCTTCCAGCCTTCAGCGCACCGCTCCGAACACTTTTTTGAGCAGAGCGCTGCCCTGACCCAGCGGGTCCTTGCGAATAGCGCGTTCTTCCTCCGCCATCATCAAATAGAGGCCATCGAGCGTCTTTTGCGTCACATAGGACTGCAGCGTCGCGTCCTTGGGGCTAACGAGCCCCAGGGCCACGCCTTTTTGGGCGACGGCGTCATAGGTATCGGCGAGTTTCACTTTGCGGGTCGCACGATCGATGATGGGTGCAAATTTGGCCTCGAGCGATGCGTGAGTGGCTTGCTTGAAGTATTGGGTGGCCGCATCGTCGCCGCCGGTCAAAATCCGCTTCGCATCGGCGACGCTCATCTGTTTCAGGGCCTGTTGCAGCAAGACTTTGCTTTCGGGAACTGCGGCCTCCGCGGCCTGGTTCATGGCGGTCACCAACTCGTCGGTTTGGGCACCCATCCCCAGCATGCGCAGCGCGCCTTCGGCTTTCGCCAGTTTCGGCGGCAAGGGGATTTTCACCGTGGGATTGTTCAAGAAGCCGCCGGCCGCGCCCAGTTTGTCGACCGCTACGTTGATGCCTTGGCCCAGGGCTTTTTTGAGGCCCGCGGCTGCGTCCGCGTTCGTGAGCGAACTCACGTCGAGACCGAACGCACGGCCGCTGCCGGTCAGTCCGCTCACACTCGCGCATACAAGTAGGACCGCCATGGTGCTGCCGATGGATAATTTCATTGCCCGACTATGCTCCACCTGTACGCGCTCGCGCTACCTTGGCGCCGCCCGCGCATCAATACTGTGCGTGCACGCGCACGGCAATGACGGAAACCGGACCCCGATCGCGATTGTACGCGGGGTTATCGATCCATTGGTAATCGAGGCCGATGTGGGCCCAAGGGAACACCGCCACCGAATAGTACGTTTCGACGATTCGCTCGGAACCCGGATGAGGCAATTTGCCGTCGCCCACCAGAATGCCGAGACCGCCGGCGTTCAGATACCGTTCACGCGAGGCCGAGATGCCGTTCACGATTGCCGCGAGCCCCACGGTGTCTTCGTCGCGGCGCCATCGTGTGCCCCGCAAAGACAAACCGGCAGCGAGCGTTCGATCGACATCGATGAACTCGTAGGCCTCGACATTTGCGCTCGCCTTACCCGCACGCATGAACAAGCCGAGATCCGCGCTGATGTGCTGTTCAATGCTCACGCTGGCGCCGGTGCGGTCCCGATACCGACGCACCGCCGCAATGTCGGGCGTGGTGCCGGTGGCCGCGGCCAGCGCGACCGCGTCGTTGAGCAGCCCCATGCGTCCGCCGCGTAATCGAAGGTCCCGGCATCGACCGCAGTCCAATTGAGAAAATCGGCACGCGGGTCGTGAGCGTACTCGACGGTGTCGAAAATATCGGAGGCGCTCATTTTGCCGACAGTGAATACGATGCGATCGCGACTATGCGTCCCGGCCAATTGATTCGCGGCGCCATCCACCACGTGCACGGGCGCGTCATCGAGATCCACGGTTTGGCGCAGGAATAAGCGCGGCAGCCGCAGATAGGGTTGATTCTTGCCGACCTTGTATGCCTCGCCGCTGGGAAATCCCGCGACGCCCAAGGTGTTATCGAGCCCGCGGCCCTGGTCTATTTCCGCATTGAGCCAAACTTCCGCGCCTGACCATGGACGCGCCCCTAAATAGAGCGTGGCGTCCACCGTCTCAGCGCCGATTCGCGGCGAGAGGCTGTTCGCTCCGCGATAGGGCGCCGTGAATCCCGAGGTTTGCTGTTCGACATAGGTGAATTGTCCGTGAGCGGCGAAGCGTTCGCCGTCATCGGCAGCCGCGGACGCAGGCGCTTGCAGGGACGTCATGCCGACTGCGAGAAAGAATGCGGCATTCGAGGCAGCTTCAGGCAGCGGTCGCCGCATTTTCATCGGCCGATAAGCGTGCGGTAATCTTGTGACTGAATCATGACGGCGATGGCCCGCGAACGCTTCCTTGCCGGAACTCCACCGCAAAGCCCGGGGGTTGTCAATCGTAGGTGTTGTGGCAGACTCGAGGCATGTCCAATGTGCTCACCCTCAACGGCGGCTCTTCGAGCATTCGCTTTGCATTCTACGACGCGCTGGATGCCTCGACGAAATTGCTCGATGGGAAAATCGATCGCATCGGTGCGAGCGGCACGACGTTGACGGTGGAGGAGATGCAGCACGGTGCGCACTCTCGAACAACGACCCCGATGGACGCGGCTCACCACCGTTCGGCGGCCGCGTTCCTCATGGACAGGCTCGGGTCGCTTCCGCTGTTTCGCTCGATTGGGGCCGTCGGTCATCGGGTGGTCCACGGCATGAAACGTTCGAGCCCGGAGCGGGTCACGCCGGATCTTTTGGCGGAGCTCAAGCGAATCACACCGTATGATCCGGAACATCTTCCGCGGGAAATCGAATTGATTGAAACGGTGAGCCGCCTGCATCCTGAGTTGCCGCAGGTGGCGTGCTTCGACACCGCGTTCCACCGGACCATGCCGCGGCTCGCGACGCTTCTGCCCATTCCGCGCCGCTACCAGTCGAAAGGTGTTCAGCGCTACGGTTTTCACGGCTTGTCATATACGTATCTGATGGCGGAGCTTGCGCGCCTGGGCGATCCTGCCGCGGCGCATGGCCGCGTGATTCTGGCGCATCTCGGCAACGGCGCCAGCCTTGCGGCCGTGCGCGCCGGCAAATGCATCGACACCAGCATGGGCTTTACGCCGGCGGCGGGATTGGTGATGAGCACCCGCTCGGGCGATCTGGATCCCGGCATCATGAGCTTCCTGGCGCTGACCGAATCCATGGATGCCGCGGCCTACCAAAAAATGGTCACTCACGAGTCAGGGCTGCTGGGCCTGTCGGAGACCAGTTCCGATATCCGCGACCTTCTCGCGCGGGAAGCCGACGACGTGCGGGCAGCCGAAGCGGTCGCGTTGTTCTGCTACCAAGTCAAGAAATGGATCGGATCGTTTGCCGCGGCTCTCGGCGGCGTGGACACGCTGGTCTTCGCCGGCGGCATCGGCGAAAACTCCCCGACCATACGTGCGCGTATCTGCGGCGGCCTGAATTTTCTAGGCATTGAATTGAATGACGCACGGAATGCGCAAAGCGCAGCATTGGTATCGGCTGAATCGGGATCCGTCGCCGTGCGCGTCATACGCACCGACGAGGAGTCAGTGATCGCGGGATCGACGATACGCCTGCTCAAGATGGGAGCCGACTCATGACCCAATCGACACCGACGCGAACAACGCTCGAGCCGGAGGCTTTGCGGAATATAGACGCCTATTGGCGAGCCGCAAACTATCTCTCCGTGGGCCAGATCTATCTTTGCGGCAACCCGCTGCTGAAAGAGCCGTTGGCCTTGGCTCACATCAAACGCATGCTGCTCGGACATTGGGGCACCACGCCCGGTCAGAATTTTCTGTATACGCATCTGAATCGGGTGATCAAGAAATATGACCTCGACATGATCTATATGTCGGGGCCGGGCCACGGCGGACCGGCGGTCGTGAGCGGTACCTACCTCGAGGGCACGTATAGCGAGATCTATACCAACGTCGGGCAGGATGAAGCCGGACTCAAACGGCTGTTCACCCAATTCTCGTTTCCGGGCGGAATACCCAGCCACGCCTCGGCCGAATGTCCCGGGTCCATCCACGAGGGCGGCGAACTCGGCTACTCGCTGAGCCACGCGTTCGGCGCGGTGTTCGACAATCCGAATCTCATGGTTGCCTGCGTGATCGGCGACGGCGAGGCGGAGACCGGACCGCTCGCAACTTCGTGGCACTCGAACAAATTTCTCAACCCTGCGACGGATGGCGCAGTGCTGCCCATCCTGCATCTTAACGGCTACAAAATCGCGAATCCCACCATATTTGCGCGCATTCCTCGCGAGGAGCTGGACCAGCTGCTGCGTGGCTACGGCTGGACGCCGTACTACGTCGTGGGCCACGAGCCGCCGGTGATGCATGAAGCCATGGCCTCGACGCTCGACACCGTGGTCGAGGAAATCAAGCGCATTCAAACGGCGGCGCGCACGCGCGATCAGCTTTCGCGGCCGCGCTGGCCGATGATCGTGTTCGGTTCGCCCAAGGGATGGACCGGACCCAAAATGATCGACGGTGTACCGAATGAAGGCACCTTCCGATCCCACCAGGTACCGCTCTCGGATCCGGCGAAAAACCCGACGCATCTCGCGCAGCTGGAAGCATGGCTGCGCAGTTATCGGCCGCAGGAGCTGTTCGACTCCCTCGGCCGTTTGAGACCCGAACTCAGTGCGCTCGCGCCGGCCGGCGATCGACGCATGGGCGCCAATCCCAACGCCAACGGCGGGAAATTGCTGCGAGATCTGCGCATGCCGGACTTCACCGAATATGCCGTCGATGTCGTCGAGCCGGGCACCCACGGCATCGGCGACACACGCGTCCTCGCACCTTTTCTTCGCGATGTGGCGAAGCTGAATTCGGTGCAGCGCAACTTCCGGATCTTTGGTCCGGATGAAACCGTGTCCAATGGTCTCGAAGCGGTGTTTCAGTGCACGAATCGGCAGTGGCAGGCGGAATTGGCGGAAAACGACGAGTATTTGGCGCGCACCGGGCAAGTGATGGAAATGCTGAGCGAGCACCAATGCGAGGGTTGGCTCGAAGGCTACTTGCTGACCGGCCGGCACGGTCTCTTCAATTGCTACGAGGCATTCATCCACATCGTCGATTCCATGTTCAACCAGCATGCAAAGTGGCTGAAGGTGACGGCCGCGCTGCCGTGGCGCGTCAAAATCGCGTCGCTGAATTATCTCTTGAGTTCCCATGTGTGGCGGCAGGATCACAACGGCTTCACGCATCAAGATCCCGGCTTCATCGACCACGTGGTCAACAAGAAGGCGGAAATCGTACGCGTCTACCTGCCGCCGGATGCGAATTGCCTGCTGTCGGTGATGGATCACTGTCTACGCAGCCGGCATTACGTCAATGTCGTGATTGCGGGCAAGCATCCGGCGCCGCAGTGGTTGTCGATGCGCGCCGCCGTTACGCATTGCAGCGAAGGGATCGGAATCTGGCAATGGGCGAGCAGCGACCAGCAGAGCGAGCCGGACGTGGTGATGGCGTGCGCCGGCGACGTGCCGACGCTCGAAACCTTGGCGGCCGTGACCATTCTGCGCCGGCATCTTCCGCAGCTGAAAGTTCGCGTGGTCAACGTCGTCGACCTGATGAAACTGCAGCCCCGCACCGAGCACCCCCACGGCTTGAGCGACGACGATTTCGATTCGCTGTTCACCCGGGACAAGCCGGTGATATTCGCCTTTCACGCATATCCCTGGCTGATTCACCGGCTTACCTATCGACGCCACAATCACGCGAACCTGCACGTGCGCGGCTACAAAGAAGAAGGCACGATCACGACGGCTTTCGACATGACGGTCCTGAACGATATCGACCGCTTCCATCTCGTGATCGATGCCATCAATCGCCTGCCGCAAACCGGCAGTCAGGGTGCGTACCTCAAGCAACAGCTGCAGGACAAGCTCATCGAACACAAGCACTACATCGACAAGTACGGGGAGGACATGCCGGAGATCAGGAACTGGAAATGGTCGGCCGAGACGTCGCTCCAATCGTAGTGCTGCGACGCCCGGCGGTTGTCCTACAGCCGCTGTGGTGGGCGGCCGACAGCGGCTGCGGACGCGCACCTACGGCCGGCGACCGAGCAACGCCAATAATGTCCAACCAAGCAAATGCGGCGCGCGCCCCGACCGGGGCGCAGCTCACCAAAGGAAGCGCGATGAAACAAAATCAGGCCACACGCGGCAAGCCGCGGGCCATGGGCAAGCCGCGGGCCGTTGGGGAGCGTCGCTCGCCATTTATCCCTAAGTGATCGGCTCTCCCTCTCAATACGACCCACCGCATCAGGCCGCCGGATCGCCCTTCCCTCGAGGGGCAACCTGGGATGGCCGCGGGGTTAATTTTTCGCTGTTCTCCGAAACCTCCGAGTCCGTCGAACTATGTTTGTTCGATGCAGCGGGAAAGAACGAACAGCGCATTCGCCTGCGCGAACGAACCAGCGGGGCGTGGCACATTTATCTTCCCGACGTCGCACCGGGTCAGCTTTATGGATATCGCGTCCATGGCCCTTACGAACCTGACATGGGTTTGCGCTTCAATCCGAACAAGCTGTTGCTCGATCCGTATGCCAAGGCGATCGGCCGCAAACTCGAATGGGCCGACGAGCTGTTCGGCTATACCCTAGGCGATCCCAACGGCGATCTGGCGTTCGATGATCGCGACAGCGCGCCGTTCGCTCCATTGGGGATGGTGGTCGATACGACATTCGATTGGAGCGGGGAGATACGCCCCTCTTATTCGGCGCACGAGGCCATCATCTATGAGGCTCATGTCCGGGGCATGACCATGCTTCATCCCGGCGTGCCGGAGAATCTGCGCGGCACTTATGCGGGAATCGCATCGGAGCCCGTCGTCAAGCACCTGCAGCATCTGGGCGTTACGGCCATCGAGTTGATGCCCGTGCACTATTATCTGGACGATCGCCATCTCGTCGACCAGGGATTGCGGAATTATTGGGGATACAACACCCTCGGATTTTTCGCGCCGGAACCCACTTACGCCAGCAATCCCGGCGCGCCCGGCGACGTCATCCGCGAATTCAAGCAGATGGTCAAGGACTTGCACAACGCCGGTATCGAGGTCATTCTCGACGTCGTTTACAACCATACTGCAGAAGGCAACCATGCCGGCCCCACGCTGTCGTTTCGAGGCATCGACAACCTAACCTACTACCGGGTGGTACCCGGCGACGCCCGGCATTACATGGACTTCACCGGATGCGGCAACACGCTGAACATGGTGCATCCGCACTCGATCCAGATATTGATGGACAGTCTTCGTTACTGGGTCACTGAAATGCACGTCGATGGATTTCGCTTCGATCTCGCCTCAGCGTTGGCCCGAGAACTCAAAGACGTCGACCGTTTGGGGGGCTTCTTCGACACGATCTATCAGGATCCGACGATTGCGCCCGCGAAGTTGATCGCCGAGCCTTGGGACCTCGGCGAGGGCGGCTACCAGGTGGGCAATTTTCCGCTGGGCTGGATGGAATGGAACGGAAAGTATCGCGATACTGTCCGCAAGTATTGGAAGGGCGACATGGGGCTGCATTCGGAAATCGCTACGCGGTTGGCCGGCAGTGCGGATCTTTATGAGACCACGCGCCGGCCGCCATCGGCCAGCGTCAATTTCGTCACGGCTCACGACGGTTTCACGCTCCAGGATCTCGTGAGCTATGAACAGAAGCACAACGAGGCCAACGGCGAGGACAATCGCGACGGTGCGGATGACAACCATACGTGGAACGGCGGGGTGGAGGGTCCTACGGATGATCCGGACATCATCGAACTTCGCGAGCGGCAGAAAAGAAATTTTTGGTGCGCATTGATGTTGGCACAGGGCGTTCCCATGATTTCCGGCGGCGATGAGCTCTCCCGCACTCAGAATGGCAACAACAACGGCTATTGCCAAGACTCCGCCTTGTCCTGGTACCACTGGGATCTGGATGAGCGGAGCTCGAGCTTCCTCGAGTTCGCGCAACGCGTGAATCGCTACCGCAAGGAGCACCCGAACTTCCATCGCTATGCGTTCTATCACGACGATCCGGACGCCGTGCATCCCGACAAAAACATCGTCTGGTTTCGAGCCGACGGCAAACGCATGGAAGCCAAGGATTGGGAAGACGGCGGATGGATGCGCACGCTCGGCATGTTTCTGAATGGCATGGCGCCGGAGATTCGCAACGGCGAAGGCCGGTGGACTCAAGACAAGGACTTCCTGTTGCTGCTGAACGCCCATCATGAACCCGTCGCGTTTCGCATCTCTTATCAGTTGTATCATTCGGGCTGGAGAGTCGCGTTCGACACCGCGCGTCCGAACCTGCCCATGGAACGGGAAGTCGTCAAGCGAAACCGGATCGTCGACATGGCGCCGCGGTCGTTCGTCGTGCTCAGCCATGAACGCCCGCCGAGCCATGAGCGCTAAATGGGTCGCGACATATCGGTTGCAGCTGCATGCAGGCTTTCCGTTGGATGCTGCAGGGCGGATCCTGCCGTACCTGGCCGAGTTGGGCATCAGCCACGTTTATCTGTCGCCGTGTCTGCAGGCGGTGCCGGGCAGCCAGCACGGCTATGACGTCGCGGACCCCAGCCGCATCAGCGACGATCTCGGCGGCGAGCCGGCATGGTCGCGTTTTGTCGACAGCGTGCGTGCGCATGATCTCAAGATCCTGCTCGACATCGTGCCGAATCACATGTCGGCGTCGCAGCACAACCCGTGGTGGGACGATGTTCTCGCCCACGGGCCATTCAGCGGCTACGCGGCGTTTTTCGACCTCAAGATCTCGGCGCAGCAGCCGTTTCGCGTGCATTCATGCACCCTCGCGCGCGCCTACGGTCAAGCGCTCGAAGCCGGCGAGTTCGGCATCGAGATCAAGGACGGGCGGCCGCGGCTGAAGCACTATGACAATACCTGGCCGCTCGGGCCGGCCTCGTGGGGAGAACTCCTGTCGGCGGCCGCGGCCGACGAATCTCGCGATCCGTGTTTCGGCGCACTCGAAGGGTTCCTGGGCCGCGGCGACCCCGATGATGAAGAACGCGCGCTCTACCGGCGGCACGCC
This sequence comes from Steroidobacteraceae bacterium, assembly GCA_036502605.1. Lineage (GTDB taxonomy): Bacteria > Pseudomonadota > Gammaproteobacteria > Steroidobacterales > Steroidobacteraceae > Bog-1198. The sequence continues at coordinate 97,609 of DASXYI010000140.1, read as the reverse complement.
GCGAGAGCGCAAGAACTGCTGGGCGAAGCCCTAACCCAGGGCCGGCTGCAAGCTGCGGTCGAGCGCTTGGCGCAAGACCCCGAGTGCCTGGATGCCATTCTGCGGCGGCAATTTTTCATGCTGCATAGTTGGAAACTCGCCGGCGAACTCACCAACTATCGGCGTTTTTTCGATATTGGGCCGCTCTGCGGCATTCGTACGGAATTGCCGCGGGTGGTGGCGGCCACCCATGCGCGCATCGAGACCATGATCGCGGGCGGCCAGCTCGATGGTCTGCGTCTCGACCATCCCGACGGCCTGCGCGACCCGCTGACCTATTTCAAGAGATTGCGAGGATTGCTCCCGGACGGGCGGGTCTATGTCGAGAAAATTCTCGAAAACGACGAGCGGCTCATGGCGGATTGGCCCATCGACGGGACGGTGGGATACGATTTTCTGGCGAAGGCGAATCGTCTGTGGATGGACGATCAACGCATCGACGCGCTCACCGCAACGTATTCCGATTTCACGGGCCACCCCGTGAATTTCGCTTCGCTGGTGCGGGAGAAGAAGCGCGAGATCGTCGACTCGACGTTCTCCGCGGACTTGGAGCGCTTGAGCGTCGCCGCCATCAGGAGCGCGCGCGCCTGTTGGCGTACCCGCGACATCAGCCCGCGCCATCTGCGCGAAGCGTTGGCGAGGGTGACGGTCGCCTTGGCGGTGTATCGAACCTACCGCACCGCCGATACCCTGCACGACGATGACAAACGCGTCGTGACGGAAGCGGTTCAGAGCGCGCGCATCGGTTCACCGGAGATCGATGCGTTGGCCTTCGATTTTCTCCTGACGCTATTTACAAAATCGCAACTCGATGAGGTCGAGGCGGACTTCGTCGCGCAGTGGCAGCAGTTGGCGCCCGCCGTCATGGCGAAGGGCGTGGAAGACACCACGTTTTACTGTTTCGATCGATTGGTTTCATGCAACGAAGTCGGCGCCCAGGCATCGTTGGTCGGAATTTCGGCCGATAAATTCCACGAATTTTGCCACTATCTCAGCGATCGATGGCCGAATAACATGCTCGCGACGTCGACTCACGACAACAAGCGCAGCGAGGATGTGCGCACCCGAATCTCGGTTCTTTCGGAGATCCCGGATCGATGGTCCGAGGCGCTGCACTTGTGGTCGCACTTGACCGCGCCCGCCTGGAAGAATCGCACGCCGGACCGGCACGCGGAGTATCTGCTGTACCAGACTCTCATCGGTGCCTGGCCGATCAGCCAGGAACGCTGCTGGCAATACATGCTGAAGGCCTGCCGCGAGGCAAAAATCAGGACCTCCTGGCACGAACCGAACACGGGATACGAGGAGAACATTCGCGGCTTCGTCGATGGCGTTTTTCAGACGCCTGAATTCATTGCCAGCCTGCAATCCTTCATCGAGCCGCTGATCCTGCCCGGCCGAATCAACAGCTTGTCGCAGACGCTGATCAAAATGATCGTCTCGGGAGTGCCTGATTTTTATCAGGGAACCGAACTGTGGGACTTGAGTCTCGTCGATCCCGACAATCGGCGGCCGGTCGATTTCGAGCTGCGTTCGCAGATCATCGGCCGCTGCAAACAGCTCTCGGCGATGGACGCGGTACGCGGCTGGGACTCGGGATTGCCGAAGCTATGGATGATATGGAATGTCCTGGCATTGCGCCGAGAACGGCCGCAGGACTTCTCCGATCAGAGTGCGTATTCGCCGCTGGTGGCGCAGGGGGCGCATCTCGGCAACTTGCTGGCGTTCCGCCGCGGCGAGAATCTCATCGCCGTGGTGCCGCGATTCACCATGACGGTGGGCGGGGAGTGGGGCGATACGCGCCTGCCGCTTCCGCGAGGGACATGGAAAAATCGCTTCACCAACGCGATGTGCCAAGGCGTGGCGAGCCCGGGCGAACTATTCGAGGGGTTTCCGGTTGCGCTGCTGATTCGGGAGGAGTGATGATTTTCTCCGTATGGGCGCCTGCGGCGAGAGCGGTCGATCTGGTTCTCGCGGAGCGGAGGATTGCGCTGCAACCGGCCGTCGACGGCTACTGGCGCACGGAAGTCGAGCACGCGCAAGCCGGCGATGCGTATCGTTATTCCGTCGACGGTGGTCCTGCGTTCCCCGATCCGCGCTCTCGCTGGCAGCCCGACGGAGTACACGGCAGTTCGCAGGTTATCGACGTCGCCGAATTGCGCCGTATTCGGCATGCCGAGTTTCGGCCAAGACCCCTGCGCGAGGCCGTCATCTATGAACTGCACGTCGGCACCTTTACACCCGAGGGCACTTACGCGGCCGCGCAGGGCCGGTTGCAGCATCTGGTCGATCTTGGCATCACGCATGTCGAATTGATGCCGCTCGCGACCTTTCCCGGAGCACGCGGATGGGGCTATGACGGAGTCGATCTCTATGCGCCGTTGCCGGCCTATGGGACGCCCGCGGACCTTGCGCGGCTGGTGAGCGAGTGTCACCAACGTGGCTTGGCCGTGCTCATCGATGTCGTCTACAACCATCTGGGTCCTGACGGGAACTATCTGGCAAGCTTTGGCCCGTATTTCACGGGTCGCGTGAAGACGCCCTGGGGTGAAGCGATCAACTTCGACGGACCGCACAGCGACGGCGTGCGCAGCTTCGTCATCGACAACGCGTTGATGTGGTTGGAGGACTACGGCTTCGACGGCCTGCGTCTGGACGCGGTCCACGCCATTTTCAGTTTCGAAGCGGTGCACGTGCTGGAGGAACTCGCGGTCGCCGTGCGCACGCTCGGCGACAAATTGAACCGCAGCCTGGTGTTGATCGCTGAAAGCGACCTGAACGATCCGCGTTTGGTGCATGACTCGGTGCGCGGCGGCTATGGATTGACGGCGCATTGGGCCGATGATTTCCATCACGCCGTGCATCGCTATTTTACCGGGGAGACGGCCGGCTATTACGCGGATTTCCATGGCCTGGAAGACATCGCGACCGCGCTCCGTGACGGCTATGTGTATCAGGGCCGGTACTCGGCGCATCGGCAGCGGCGCCACGGCCGACCCCCGTTGGGAGTTCACGCCGATCAACTCGTCATCTGCGCGCAAAATCACGATCAAATCGGCAATCGGGCTCGGGGTGAACGTCTCAGCATGCTGTTGAACGCCCCGCAGCTCAAGGCGGTCGCCGCGCTGGTGCTGTTGTCGCCGTTCGTGCCGTTGTTGTTTCAGGGCGAGGAGTGGGGCGCGCGCACCCCGTTTCTGTACTTCACCGATCACCAGGATGCCGAATTGGGTCGATTGGTCGCTGAAGGCCGCCGCAACGAATTCAGCGCCTTCGCATGGCAAGCGGACGTGCCCAATCCGCAGGCGCCGGAGACCTTCGAGCGTTCGAAGCTCGATTGGTCGGAATTGACCCGGCCCGAGCACGCCGATCTGTTGGCGTGGCATCGACGCTTGATCGGATTGCGGTTCGATAATCTCGAGCGCACCGGCGACGCCAGACCGTCGGTTGAATTTGACGCGGCCGCGCGGTGGCTGACATTTACTTCCGGCGGCCTGCTTGCCGTGTTCAATTTCGGAGCGAAAGCTCAGCAGGTTCCGATGGCGCCCGGCGATTGGGAATTAGTTCTTAGTTCCATTGCGCACGATCTCGAGGCGACCATGGAACTGCCCGCGCATGGCAGCCGGATCTTCCGGCGCGGGCTGCGAGCGCCACCATGATGCCGTCAACAAGTCGGCGTGGTGCTGCAGGAACACCTCGCGCAATGCGGGCGGGATCGACAGGAACGGCAGCCACTGCTCCGGGAACACGTCGTGCGGCCCGCAGTGAAACCACGGCTCGGCGCTGGTCTCTTCCTCCTCGCAGCTCGGTTGCGGGAGGTCGCGGAACACGCAGTCCGTGACCAGGCACAGTTCGTCGTAGTCGTAGAAGATGACGCGCCTATGGCTGGTCACTCCGAAGTTCTTGAGTAGAAGATCGCCCGGAAACACATTGCTCGCGGCAAGATCGCGCAGCGCATTCCCGTAATCGATGATCGCCGCCTCGGCGGCCGCGGGTTCGGCCTCGCGCAAGAAAAGATTGAGCGGCCGCAAGCGCCGCTCTATGTAGCAGTGCTCGACGATCAGGTCCTCGCCCTCGATACGGCAGCTCTGGCTCGCGTCGCGCAGCAACTCGTCCGCGAGAGCGGGCATGAATCGCGCTCGCGGCAGGCGCAGGCGCTTGAATTCCTGGGCGTCGACCAAACGGCCGGCACGGTCGCGGCGGAATACGAATTGATAGCGTTCGATGACCTCAGCGCGCGTGCTGGTCTTCGGTGCGCCGAAGTGGTCTCGAATCACCTTGAATACCAAGTCGTGCGAGGGCAGGGTAAATACGATCATGACCAAGCCGCGTTCCCCGGGCGCATGGACGAAGCTGTCGATGGAGGTGCTCAAGTGCCGTTGCAGAGCGAAATATCGTTCCGTTTTGCCCTGCTTGGCGCGGCCGAGAACCGTGTACAATTCATCGATCGGCTTGCGGGGCATGAATGAGCGCAGCAGCGTGATGGCCGCGCTGACCACCGGCAGATCCACGTGGAAATAGGATCGCGCATAGCCGAACAAGGAGCCGACGTCGGCGCGCGACAGCATCACGGCGTCCACTTGGACGCCTCGCGCCGAATTCGTGAACGCCATGACCAGCGGCGTGATGGAACTGTCGCCGATGAGGCGCCCGACCGCGAAAGCGTGCATGCCGCGATAGAACACGGGCTCGATCAATTCGATGGATTCCGGTGCACCGCTTTGCCGGCCGGATTCGAAATAGCGGCCGATTTCGGCGCTGATTCGGTGCACGGCGGCCTCCTGATCGTGGACCGCCGCACCGAACGGCAAGTCCGAGATGATTTCACCCACGGCCGCCGGCAGCGACCCGCCGATGCGATAGACGCGGATCGGCACGGCTCCGGATGCGCGCCCGACATTGGTCGCGCAGAACTCCACTTCCGTATTGACGCCGACGGTGCCGAATAACTCACGGCTGACCGAGTTGAAGAACGTCCGATAGAAATCGCTGTCGGGCCGTCGCGCCACCAGCATCTCGTAGGCGCGCTTGATCTCGGACCAGAGCGCAACATCGGTCCTTCGATGTTGCAGCTCATCGGCGAGGGCGGCGACGCATCGCGTGACCCGCTGTTCGTAAAGCTCGATGCGCGCCACCGCATCGAGCTGCGCGGACCGCCAATCCTCCGCCAGGAAGTTGAGCGCCGCGCGCCGCGTTATGCGGCCGAACTCCTCGTTGTACGAACGAAAATGTTCCGCGACCGTCGCCGCGTATTCCTTCGCGGGTGCGGTGTCGCCGACGGCCGTGGCGCTCATTCGCGCTCGCTATGCCGTCGTCGCGAGCTGCGGCCCACGATTCGCGGGAGGCGCCGTGAACTGCTCGGCTTCAGTGCTCCCCGCCATCGCGCCGGTGGAATGTGCGCCGGCGCTGATTGCGGTCTGCACGGCATCGAAATATCCGGTGCCGACGAACGCCTGGTGTTTGGCCGCCCTGTAGCCCGCGCCTTCCTGGCCGAATTCGCGCTGCTGCAGCTCCGAGTATCCCAGCATGCCGTTTTCGCGGTACGCGGATGCCAGTTCGAACATGGATAAATTCAGCGCATGCCAGCCGGCGAGCGTGATGAACTGGAATCGATAACCCATGGCCGCGAGTTCTTCGCGCCAATTTTTCATGGCCGCCTGGTTCAAGTTGGCCTGCCAATTGAACGATGGCGAGCAATTGTAGGCCAATAGCTTACCCGGGAATTTCGCGTGGATTTCATTCGCGAAGCGGCGCGCTTGAGAAAGATCGGGCTTGGATGTTTCGCACCAGATCAAATCGCAGTAGGGGGCGTAGGCGAGGCCGCGGGCGATGGCTTGGTCCATGCCAGAGCGGACGTAAAAGAACCCCTCGCTCGAGCGTTCGCCGGTGACAAACGCGGCATCGCGCGGATCATGGTCCGACAGCAGCAGATCCGCGGCGTCGGCATCGGTGCGCGCGATGATCACGGTTGGCACGTCGAGTACGTCAGCCGCAAGGCGTGCCGCTACCAGCTTGTTGATCGCCTCGCCGGTGGACACCAGAACCTTGCCGCCCAAATGGCCGCATTTCTTGGCGGATGAAAGCTGATCCTCGAAATGCACCCCGGCCGCGCCGGCGCGGATCACCGACTTGGTCAGTTCGAATGCATTGAGGTTGCCCCCGAAACCCGCTTCGGCATCGGCAATGATAGGCGCCAGCCAGTCGATGGCCGATTTGCCGTTCATGTGGTGAATCTGGTCGGTGCGCAGCAGGGCGTTGTTGATGCGTTCGACCATTTTCGGCACAGAATCAACCGGATACAGGCTTTGATCGGGATACATCTCGCCCGCGCTATTGCCATCGCCGGCCACCTGCCAGCCGGAGCAATAGATCGCCTTGAGCCCGGCCTGTACGGATTGCACGGCTTGGTTGCCGGTCATGCATCCCAGGGCGCCGACCACCGGCTCGCGCTGCAACAAGCCCCAGAACTTCTCGGCGCCGAGCCGCGCCAGCGAATATTCGACGTGCACGGAGCCGCGTAACCGCGCGACGTCGGCCGCGGTGTAGGGGCGTTCGATCCCGCGCCAGCGCGAATCCATGGATTTCTGCTCAGTCATCTAAGGTCTCCTGTACGTAATAGCCTGCGAGCTTGCGTCGCGGTAGGTGCGAAGACTAAAGTGTTTGACATGGATATTTACACAATAGAAATTTCACAATGTGAATTTCACAGGTTCGCGTAAGATGTACGAAGCGAGCAAAGCGAGGTCTTCATGGCCGGGCTGATACGGCAAGGGCATTTTCTCGGGGCGAAGCTGCGCTCGCTACGCAAGCGCAACGGCCTCACGCTGGATGAACTGTCGGCTCGCTGTGTGCAAATCGACGCGGCTGAGGCACCGTCGGTGTCCTATCTCAGTATGGTGGAGACGGGCAAGCGCATGCCATCGGCGCAGATGCTGGGTATGCTGGCCGGCATTTTCGGCAAGGACTCGCGTTGGTTCCTCGACGAAAATACCGAGGTCGAGGTCGCGCCGGCGCAGCGCCAACGCGGCGGTCTGGAAGCGATGCCGTTGGAACCTGCTTTCCTGTTCTCGAACGAATTGCTGCAAAATGCTCTGCCCGAGCTGCTATCGCAAACCGGCACCACCGGGCGGCAGTTCGCGCAATTGCTGATTCGCGTGTGGCAGGAAACTCGCCACAATAACTTCCCTGACATCGAGCGCGCCGCCGAGGAATGCGGCGGCCGTGAGCTGCCCCTGACGCTCGATGCCTTGTTGGCAATATGCAAGCGCCATGGCCTTCAGATCCGATGGTTCGATGCCGATAAGCCGGCCGCCGAGCGGGGCACCCAGGCACCGGGCGCCGCTGCACGCGAGTCGCGGGGCGCACTGATCCGCGCTCGGTTCGAGGCGCCGGGCACGGTGCTGGTGAATAGGCGATTGCGCACCCAGGAAGAGCGCCTCAAATACGAGCTGGCGTTCTTCATCGGGCACAAGATCCTGCACAACGGCGATGGGGCCATCTCGCCTCACAGCGCCATGCATTCGGGCGACGGCGAAGCGTCGGATTCCGCCGCCGGCATGGGTGCGCAGGATGTGCTCTATGCGTGGCGCGATTTTGAATGCAGTTTTTTCGCCGGCGCTCTGCTCTGCCCGCGGATTCCGTTTCGCCGTTTTTTGATACGCGAGGCGCACAGCGTATCCGCCGGCCGCAAGCTCGGCGTCACTCCGGCATTGGTGATGCGCCGGATGACCGCCGTGTCCCCTTACCGGCACTGGCATTTTTTCGATGCCTATCCCCCCGGATATTTGCGCGCTGTCTATCGCGGCAACGGCATCCCGCTGCCCTGGGGCAATATGAGCCTGGTGTCGGACCCATGCCCGCGGTGGGCGGTATTCCGGCTGCTGCAGGAGGCGCCGGGATCCGCATCTCTCGTGCAAAAACCGAAGTCGCAAATATCCGTCATGCAGGATGGTAAGCGCGCGCGCTTGTACTGCTGCCATTCGCTGCTCACGCGTGACGCCATCGACGAGTTGCACGTACTGTCGGTCGGCGTCGATTTGCTGCCGGCCCTGGAGGCGCAGGGATTCAACGGCGAGAACCTCGTCGCGGCAGTTGCCGAGTCCTGCAAGCGCGGCGGCGGCGACGGCAAGATTCCGGCCGAGGCCGCCGCCAATATTCGCGCCGCTTCGCAAGTGCTCAATATCGCGTGGGTCGCCGATGCCCTCGATTTGCCCGCCAGCGTCATCTGCCCGCGCAGCGGGGCGTGCCCGCGGCAACCGCGGATGTGCGTGTAGCCGCGAGCGCCTCAGGGTTACTTGCCGAACAATTTCTGGGCGGTCTGCGCGATCACGGTACTCAAGAGTGTTCCAGGCCAAGGATAAGCGGCCGCGAATTCCCTGACTAGCTGGCATAATCGGATCAGACCATGCCGTGAGCGAAAGAAATCCCCACCAAAGTAGTTCCATGCTAGATCTCAATGAGGTGCGTATGTTCGTTCAAGTGGTACGAGCGCGCAGCTTTGCGGAGGCGGCGCGCCGCTTGAGCGTGCCGCCGAATACCTTGAGCCGGCGGATCCGGCAGCTCGAGTCGACCTTGGATACTCGGCTGATGCAGCGATCGACCCGCAAGCTCACGCTCACCGCCGCCGGCCATGTATTTTTCGATCGCTGTGCCGCTGCGATCGACGGAGTCCTGGAAGCGGGCAAGGATCTGGTCGGCGGCAGCGACAAACCCAGCGGATCGGTGCGAATCGCGGCGCCGGCGGATTTTCTCGATCTGTTCCGCATCGACTGGGTAGCCGAATTCCTGACTCTGCATCCTCAAGTGCGCCTGGATTTCGTATTGAATGATGCGCGGGCCGACCTGATCGAGGAAGGCATCGATGTGGCTTTTCGCGGCGGCAACTCACGGGATGGCCGCTCGGCGTTCCGTCAAGTCACGTCGCAGGGTTTCAATTTGGTTGCCAGCCCCGCCTATTTGGCTGCTCGCGGCAACCCTAAGACACTCCAAGATCTCACCCACCACGATTGCCTGACCGTGTCGAACCGGCAACGTCACGTGACATGGACATTGCAAGGACCGGGAGGCGCTGAGGAAGTGAAGGTCTCCGGGCGGTTCAGCGCCAACAGCGCAAGGATACTGATGAAAAGTTGTTTGTCCGGCTTGGGGATCGCCATGCTGCCGACCATGCTGATCGCATCGGACCTGCGTGCCGGCCGCCTCGTCCGGGTGTTGCCGGCGTATCGCCGCGATGGCGCCGACTTCAACATCGTCGTTCCCAGCCGGCAACAGATCCCGGCCGCGGTATTGGCATTCGTCAATTTTGCCGAGGAAAGACTGCGATCTATGATACCGAACGCGCTCGCGTTCCCGGTGGAACGCGGGCGAAAGAGGGCGAAGGAGGCTGTAGTATGACGATGGAATCGATCGATGAGCTCTATGCACTATCCCCCAATTCGCCGGTGGCGCTCTGAATGTAGTTCGGCAGGCCCATTTTCTCGATGAGTCCGAGATGCTCCTCGATGAGGTCGATGTGCTCTTCCTCGCTCTTCTGGATATCAACCAGCAATTCGCGCGTGACGTAGTCCTTCACGGTCTCGCAATGCGCGATGGCCTCGATGTACATGGGATGAGCGGCCATTTCACGCCTGAGGTCGCACTCCAGGATCTCACGGACGTTTTCGCCGATGAACAGCTTGCCCAAATCCTGCAGATTCGGCAGACCCTGAAGGAAAAGAATGCGCTTGACCAACCGGTCCGCATGCTTCATTTCATCGATGGATTCCTGGTACTCGACCTTGCCGAGACGCTTCAGACCCCAGTTATCGAGCATGCGAGCGTGCAAAAAGTACTGATTGATCGAGGTGAGCTCGTTTTTCAGCGCCTGGTTCAGATATTCCAAAACTTTGACGTCGCCTTGCACGGTAACCCCTTAGATTTAGAGTTCGGTGGCCGGCGGGATAGTATGCCGTCGCTGCGGCGAGAGGTAGCCGGTTAGACGGCGAATTCGGCTACGGCCCCGGGAAAGTAAGCGGGTGGGGCGGCTTGGTGGCGCTGTGCAGCATCGTTGCGCTGTGACAAGCAGGCGTCGAGTGCGGCTTTCGCCTCGGGTACGCACTTGCCGCAGCAGGTTCCCACGCCCAATTCGCGCGTGATATCCCGCAGCGAGGCTGCTCCACCCTTGACCGCGGCTCGTATGTGTCTATCGGAGACGGCTTTGCATAAACAAATAATCATGGTGCATTGTAAACGCGAATGCGAATGATTGTCAATAGCGTTAGCTTTATTCGCAAATAGTACGCGGCGGGCGGCCGGTTCATACAATTGACCGCATCGATATGTTAAAACGCCACAGGCGCGTGTCGCCGTCGAGATGTGTGTATTTAGGGATACTTAGGGAGATCGTTGTTGCGAAGAAATTATAACCCGAGCCTGTTATGTGCGGCTGGGGCCCTCCTGCTGTTGTCGGGGGGTTGCGGCTCGGGTGGCAACGCCCAGGCACCGCCGCCGCCGCAAGTCAGCGTTGCCCAAGTCCTCGAGAGGCGCGTCAAGGATTGGGATGAGTTCACCGGCCGTCTGCAGGCCGTGGAGAGCGTGGAGATACGCCCGCGGGTATCCGGCTACATCGACAAAGTCGCATTTACCGAGGGGAGCCAGGTCAAACGCGGCGACTTGCTGTTCGTCATCGATCCACGGCCCTACAAAGCCGATGCCGACCGCGCCGCGGCCGATGTCAAGCGCTACAAGACCGCTCTCGACCTTGCGCGCATCGAACTCACCCGTGTGCAGCGGTTGAAAGACAGCGGCGCCGTGTCGGAGGAAGAACTCGACGAGCGCAAGAGTGCGCTCGCCCAGACCGAGGCCAACGTGGCGGGATCCGAAGCGGCATTGGAAGCCGCGAACCTCAACCTGAATTTCACGCAGGTCACGAGTCCCATCGCGGGCCGAGCGAGCCGCGCCGAGGTTACGCGCGGCAACCTGGTGACGGGCGGAATCAACGGCGGGACCTTGCTCTCCTCGGTGGTTTCCATGGATCCGATGTACCTGTACTTCGACGCGGATGAGCAGAGCTATTTGCGCTATTCGGAGATCGCCCGATCCGACCAGCGCGCGGGTTCGCAAGATGCGGCTCGTCCTGTTCAAGTCGGTTTGGCCAATGAGGAAGGATTTCCGCACACCGGCGCCGTCGATTTCGTCGACAACCAGCTGAATCCGCAAACCGGCACCATCCGCGCCCGCGCGGTACTGCAGAACAAGGATGGCTTTTACACGCCGGGGATGTTTGCCAGGGTCCAGTTGCTGGGCGGCAACGAGTACTCGGCGATCTTGATCGAGGATCGGGCGGTCAATACCGATCAGAGTCAGAAGTACGTTTTTGTGTTGGGCCCCAATAACGTGATCGAATATCGCCGCGTGAAGCTCGGCCGCATCATCGACGGCCTACGTGTCGTGCGCGAAGGACTGAAGTCCGGCGACGTGATCGTGGTGAACGGCGCACAGCGAGTACATCCGGGAATCACCGTAAACCCACAGAAAATGCAGATGGGCGCCGCATAGTCCGATGAACATCTCGTCATTCTTCATCGAGCGCCCGATTTTTGCGACGGTGCTCGCGATCCTGATCACGGTGGCGGGATTGCTGGCCATACCGGCGCTTCCCATCAGCGAATATCCGGAAATCGTGCCGCCCACGGTCGTCGTGAGCGGCCAGTATCCCGGCGCTTCACCGAAGACCATCGCCGAAACGGTCATCACGCCGCTCGAGCAGCAGATCAACGGTGTGGAAAATGCGATCTACACCAATTCCACTTCTACGCCGGACGGCGTTTTCTCCATCACGGTGACCTTCAAGCTCGGGACCGATCTCGACATCGCGCAGGTCCAGACGCAGAACCGCGTCGCGCAAGCTGAGACGCGGTTGCCGGAGGTGGTGCGGCAGTTGGGACTCGTTACCCAGAAGCGCTCCCCGGACCTCACCATGGTGGTTTTCTTGAAGTCCGGGGACAGGCGCTACGACTCGCTGTACTTGCGCAATTATGCGCTCATCCAGATCAAAGACGTCTTGGCGCGCCTGCCGGGCATGGGCGACGTCCGAGTATTCGGCTCCGGCGATTATTCGATGCGGTTGTGGCTCGATCCTGCAAAGATCGCGGCTCGCAACATCGACGTCGACGAAGTCTTGACCGCCGTACGCGAGCAAAACGTCCAGGTCGCCGCCGGCCAGATCGGCGGCGAACCGGCGCTCCCGGGAACGGAATTTCAATACGTCGTCAATGCGCAGGGACGGCTCAAGACGGAGCAAGAGTTCGAGAACATCGTGGTCAAAATCGGTGCGAACCGCGAGACCACTTACCTGCGCGACATCGCGCGGCTGGAATTGGGCCCGGATAACTATGCGTTGCGCAGCATGTTGGACGGCGGACCGGCCGTGGCCATCCCGGTTTTCCAATTGCCGGGCGCGAACGCATTGCAATTGTCCGATGCCGTGCGCGCGACCATGAAGGAACTCGCCAAGAGCTTTCCGGAAGGGGTGAGCTACGAGATCGACTACGATCCGACCGTATTCGTCCGCAGTTCCATCGAAGCGGTCATCCATACGCTGATCGAGGCGGTTGCCTTGGTCGTCTTGGTGGTCGTGGTGTTCCTGCAGAGTTGGCGCGCCAGCGTCATTCCGCTGGTGGCCGTGCCGGTGGCGATCATCGGCACCTTGGCGGCCTTGCTGCTGGCCGGATTTTCCGTCAATTCTCTGACGTTGTTCGGATTAGTGCTAGCGACCGGAATCGTCGTCGACGATGCCATCGTGGTGGTGGAAAATATCGAACGAAAAATCGAGGACGGCCTCAATCCGCATTCGGCGGCGCACGCGGCGATGGGCGAAGTGACGCGCCCCATTATTTCGATCGCCTTGGTATTGTGCGCGGTGTTCGTGCCGGTTGCCTTCGTCTCCGGACTCACCGGGCAATTCTATCGCCAGTTCGGCATCACGATTGCGGCGAGCACCCTCATATCGACCTTCAACTCATTGACTCTGTCGCCGGCGCTCGCCGCCCTGTTGCTGAAACCGAGAAACGCGCCCCCCGATATTTTCCAACGGGGCATCAATCGAGTCCTGGGAAAGTTTTTCGCGCTCTTCAACCGGGTGTTCGAGCGGGCGTCGGTACGTTACGGACTAGGTGTACGGCGCATTACCGCCATTCGTGGGGTCATTCTGGCCGGGTTCGCCGTGCTGTTGCTCTGTACCTGGGGGATTTTTCGCGTCGTGCCCGGCGGGTTCATCCCGGCCCAGGATAAGCAGTACCTCATCGGCATCGTGCAATTGCCGGACGCCGCGTCGTTGGATCGAACGGAAAATGTCGTACGCCAGATGTCCGAATTAGCAAAGGCGACGCCCGGCGTCGACCACGTCATCGGTTTTACCGGTCTCTCGGTGCAGGGGTTCGTCAACTTGAGCAATGCCGCGGTGCTGTTCTTCCCGCTGAAGCCTTTCGAGGAGCGCAAAACGAAGGATTTGTCGGCAGCCGCCATCGTCGGAGCGCTGAACAAGAAGTTCAGCGCCATCCAGGACGCGGTAATTTTTGCGGTGCCGCCGCCGCCCGTGCAAGGATTGGGCAATACCGGCGGATTCAAGCTGTATATTCAAGACCGCGCCGCCCACGGCTACGATGAGCTCGCCCGTGTTACCGCTGAAGTGTTGACCAAAGCCAGGCAGGACCACGAGCTCAATCCGTACGCCACGTATTCCACGTTCCAAAACAGCGTGCCGCAGTTGTTCGCCGACGTGGACCGGGTCAAGGCGAAGCAGCAGGGCGTCCCGTTGTCCAGCGTGTTCGACACCTTGCAGGCGTACTTGGGATCCGTGTACATCAACGATTTCAACCGATTCGGTCGAACCTACCGTGTCTATGCCCAGGCGGAAGCCAAGTTCCGCAACAAACCCGAAGATATCGCAAATCTGAAGACGCGCAATGCACAGGGCGACATGGTGCCGATCGGCGCGCTCGCCGACGTCCGATTCGAAGCCGGCCCCGACCGGGTCTCGCATTACAACGTGTATCTGGCCGCCGATATCAACGGAGCGGGGGCTCCAGGGATCTCGTCTGGACAAGCATCGGCCGCTATGGAGAGGGTGTTGAAAGACACACTGCCGAACGGTTTTGGCTATGAGTGGACGGATCTCACGTTCCAGCAGAAAAGCGCCGGCAATACGGCGCTTCTGGTGTTTCCCATTTGCGTGATGCTGGTGTTTTTGATCCTGTCGGCGCAGTACGAGAGCTGGGCCTTGCCGCTGGCGGTCATTCTCATCGTGCCGATGTGCCTTCTGTCGGCGATGATGGGCGTTTGGCTCAAGGGGTCCGATAATAGCGTCCTGACGCAAATCGGCTTCATCGTGCTGGTGGGTCTGGCCTGCAAGAATGCGATCCTGATCGTCGAGTTTGCACGCGAGCGGGTCGAACATGGCCTGGCGCCGGTGGAAGCGGCTGTCGAGGCATGCCGCTTGCGCCTCCGGCCCATTTTGATGACCTCGTTTGCGTTCATCATGGGCGTGGTGCCGCTGGTGACCGCCGCCGGCGCCGGCAGCGAAATGCGCCAAGCCATCGGAATCGCCGTCTTCGCCGGCATGCTCGGCGTGACCCTATTCGGGCTCTTTCTGACGCCGGTGTTTTTCGTCACCATCGAAGCGTGGCTGGAAAAGCGCCGGATGGCTCATCTGAATCCGCCGTCGGTATCCCAGAGCGAGGCACCGAGCGAGGAGCCGCGGCGTGCGTAAGGTCTGCGGTTTGGCTTGCGCCCTCATCGTAGCCGGCTGCGCCGTCGGTCCGAACTACGATCGGCCCGCGACGCCGGTGGATGCTCATTTCACGAACGCCGGCGAGCCGGGCTTCGCCGAGGAGGAGGGCGTCGAACGCTATTGGAACAGCTTTGCCGATCACTTGCTCGATGGCCTGGTGGACGATGCGGTTGCCCACAACAAAGACTTAGCCGCCGCCGCCGCGAATCTACAGGCGGCGCGCGCGGCCCGACGCCTTGCCGGTTTCGATCAGTTCCCGACGGCCACCTTCAGCGGGAGCTATACGCATGATCTGTATTCCAAGCAGCAGTTGCCCGGCGTTGATCGGCGTCATCGTGAGTTCGACTCGGCGGATGCCGGTTTCAACGGCTTGTGGGAGCTTGATCTGTTCGGCCGCGTTCGACGCAACGTCGAGGCGGCACGTGCCGACGTCGGGCAGGCCACAGCCACCTTGCAGGACGCCCGGGTCAGCGTCATCGCGGAGTTGTGCCGCGACTACTTCGTGTTGCGCGGGCTGCAGGACCAGCTGGGGCTTACCCAACGCAATGCCGACAACCAGTTCAGCACGTTGAAACTGACGCGCACGCGCCTGGAAGCGGGCCGCGGCAATCAACTGGACACGGCGCGCGCCGAAGCGCAATGGCAGACCACCGTAGCCTCGATACCCTCGCTCGAGGCCTCGATCGCGACCACCATTTACCGATTGAGCGTGCTCACGGGCCGTCAACCGAACGCGCTCACCGCAAAACTCGCGGCGCGGCCGCCGCCGGAGCTGCCGCCGCTGAATGCCATCGGCACGCCGGAACAATTGCTGCGACGACGGCCGGACATCCGGGTTGCGGAACGGCGCCTTGCCGGCGCGACGGCGCGTGTCGGCGTAGCGGTGGGAGATCTGTTCCCCAAAGTGACGCTCACCGGCAGCGTCGGCTATCAGGCACCAACCTTCAATGACTTTGGGACCAGGGACGCGCTGTTCTTCTCTGCCGGGCCGGGCATCTCATGGGCCGCGTTCGATCTTGGCCGCGTGCGGGCACGGATCGGCTCGGCGAGGGCACAGACCGATGCAGCCCTCGCAAGCTACGAGGGCGCCGTGTTGAATGCCTTGGAGGACACCGAGGCAACGTTAATCAGCTACGGCCGTTCTCAGTCGCGCCGCGACGCCTTGAACGTGGCCGCGGCCGCCAGCGACAAGGCAGCCGATCTGGCGCGGCGGCGTTTCGAAGGCGGCTTGATCGATTTTCTCGAGGTGCTCGACGCGGAGCGCACGGCCTTGAGCGCCGAGTTGCTGCTCTCGCAGAGCCGCACCGACGCGGCCACGTCGCTGATCGCCGTCTACAAGGCGCTGGGCGGCGGGTGGATGACATGAAAATCTATTCGTGGAACGTGAACGGCATTCGTGCCGTGCACAGAAAAGGACTGTTCCTGTCGTTTCTGCAGCAGCATCAGCCTGACATCCTGTGTCTTCAGGAAACCAAGGCTGAACGCGGCCAGATTGAAATCGACCTGCCCGACTATCACGAGTATTGGAACTCGGCGGTCAAAAAGGGCTATTCGGGCACGGCCATTTTCTCGAAGGAGGAGCCGATCGCCGTCACCAATGGCTATCCGCAGGATTTTGCGCAGCGTTTCAGTTTTGCCGACGAGCTGCAGCGCGATAGCGGCGAAGAAGGTCGGGTCATCACGGCCGAATTCGCGAATTTTTTTGTGGTGACGGTGTACACGCCCAATGCGAAGGAGGATCTCAGCCGGTTGGCGCTGCGCTTCAAGCACTGGGACCCCGCGTTTCTTGCCTATTGCAAGGAACTGGAGGCGAAGAAGCCGGTCATTTTTTGCGGCGACCTGAACGTGGCTCACACCGAACTCGATCTTGCGAATCCAAAGGCGAATCGCGGCAAGAAAGGCTTTACGGACGAAGAACGCAGGGGATTTCAAAATTTGATGGATGCCGGATTCGTCGATACGTTCCGTTTGTTCACGCAAGGCAACGGCCACTATTCCTGGTGGAGTCATTTTGCAAACTCGCGAGCCCGTAATGTCGGGTGGAGAATCGATTATTTCCTGGTCTCGGCAAAGCTGCGCCGGTCGGTCAAAGCCGCGGGGATCCACCCCGAGATCCTGGGCAGCGATCATTGTCCCGTCAGCGTCACCTTGTGAGGACCGCCGCTCCGGTCAGCGCGGCTTGGCGCGGGCAACCGCTCAGCGGCATTCTATTCGACCTCGATGGCACGCTCTTGAACACCGCCTCCGATATCGCTCGTGCGCTCAACCGCGCGCTCGCAGAACACGGCTGGGCGCCGCTGCCCGCCGGCGATGTCTCTCGCATGATCGGCCGAGGGTCCCCGATCCTGATCGAGCGTGCCGCCGCCGCTCGAGGCCAGGTGTTGAACGATGCCGCCGCGGCCGCGCTGCTCGAGCGCTTTTTCCATCACTACGGTGAATTGGAGGAACGCAATGAATCCGACGCGCAACCTTATCCAGGCGTGAGCGAAACGCTGCAGAGACTGCACGACGCCCAGATGCGGATTGCCGTGGTCACCAACAAGCAGCATCGATTCGCGAGCGGATTGCTGCATCGATTGGATCTCATGAGGTGGATTGACGCCATCGTCGGCGGCGATACCTGCGAACGCCGGAAACCCGACCCGCAGCCCCTGTTGTTCGCGTGCGAATCGCTGGCAGTATCGCCGTCGCAGGCGTTGATGGTGGGCGACTCGATCAATGATGTGAGCGCCGCACGGGCGGCCCATATGCCGATCGTGTGCGTGCCATACGGCTACAACGAGGGTCAGGATCCGCGCTTGCTCGCGTGCGACGCCATGATAGAAGACCTGACCGACCTTCCCGGTTTGCTGTGGCCGCTGCCCTGAGGCGAGGATCGGCAGGAACCTAGAGCGGCGCAGCCGGCTCGTCGCGCACATCGAATACCTGGAATCCGGCCCGCTGATATATCTTCAGGGCCGCCGGATGATCCCAGACATCGGTGTGCAGCCATATTCGATCGGGGTTCGACCGCCATTCGCCTTGCAGGGCCGTCGCAAGCAGCCATGGCCCGAGGCCGCGTCCTTGAGCTTCGGGCACGAGTCCGAAGTTCTTGAGCTCGATCTGGGGAAACCCGCTGCGGTCGAATTCGCAGAAACCAAGCGCATCCCGGCTGATGTCCCGCAGAACGTAAAGATGCAGCGACTCGCCGCCGAGCAGCGCCTCGAGCTCCGCCCGGGACATCGAGAGGCGCTGGTCCCAATGCAGCGGTTCGCCGACCCGGCGGTAGAGCGCGAGGTAGGCGTCGCGGGTCATGCGCTCGAGAGCCACGCGCTCGCTGCCCCAATATAGAGCGGGCGCAAGCGCAGGTTCATTCTGTTCGAGATAAGTGACGCGCAAAGTCGTTTGCTTGAAACGATGACTTTCCATCATATACATCGACAACCGAAGTTTCCCATCGTTCCGGATTAAGCCAAACAGACCTTCGCACCGTTCGCCAGCGGCCAAGCGGTGAAGTCGAGTGCGGCATTCCCTGATTCAAGACTGGGGTCGGCGCCGTGTAAAGGTAAGCGCGAGAACGGCCGATGCGACCATCAGGAATAGGCTGACTGCGTTCAATACGGGGCTCGCGCCCTCGCGCATCCGGCCATACATCATCACGGTCAGCGGCGAATCCGCTCCGACCAGCATCAAGGTCGTATTGAAATCCTCGAAAGACATCAGAAAAGAGATGGCCGCGGAGCCCAACAGTGCCGGGCGTAAATACGGCAAGACGATGGTACGAAAAACAGCTGCTTTGGAGGCGCCGAGATTCAACGCAGCTTCCTCGAGAGTGCGGTCGAAGCGCCTCAGGCGGGCGCTGATCGTCAGCGTTGCAATGGTTGCGATGAACGAAAACTGCCCCAGCACCACCAACGGCAGCCCGGGCCGCAAAAAGTCCAGTTCCAGGCCGAGCGCATCGTCTGCGAATTCCGCTACCCGGCTCGCGAAGGCGAGAATCGAAATTCCCAGAATCACACCGGGGATGACGAGCGGGGCCAGCATCAAAACGGACAACGCCTGCTTGCCGGGAAAGCGCCCGCGCTCGAGAAGAAATGCATTGACCGTGCCCAACAGGACCGACAGCAGAGTGACCCAGCTCGCTACGATGCAGCTGGTGTAGATGCTGCCCAACAGTTCGGCATCGGCAAACAGCCCGGTGCGGCCCTCACCCGAGTTTCCCAGAAACCAATCGAGCGTAAATCCCCGCCATGGGGGAGCCGGGTAGGGCGCATTGTTGAAAGCGAATACCGCAACGACAACCAACGGCAGGAACAGGAACGCGAGGAACGCAATCACATACGCCCCCGTGGCGGCGCGCAGCCACGCAGCACGCGGCAGGGATGGAATCATGTTCGACGCATCACGTCACCGAACCGTTGGCCGGTGATTTTCAATCCGATGACCACCATTGCCGTGGACAAGCCCAGCAACAGAAAGCCGAGCGCCGCGCCCTGTTCCCAATTGAAGCGGGTAATGAACTGCGTATAGATTTGTTCCGTGAACCATTGCGAGTTCTTGCCGCCGAGCAGCGTGGGCGTAAGGTAGTTCCCCAGCGTGAGCATGAAGACGACGATGCATCCCGCCGTAATGCCCGGCGCCGCGTGCGGAATCACGATGGTGCGCAGAATGGCGAAGCCGCCCGCACCGAGGTCATAGGCGGCCTCGATCAGTGCGTTGTCCAGGCTCTCCAGGCTCGAGATGAGCGGTATGACCATGAACAGCAGCGAGGTGTAAATCAAACCCACCAGAATGGTCGCGTCGTGGTACAGCAATTCGACCGGCACCGTCGTCAGCCCGAGCTTCGCGAGCAATGCGGGTAGGACGCCGGACTCCCGCAGCAATATCATCCAGCCGAGCGTGCGCACCGTCTCACTCACCCAGAACGGAATCAAGCAAAGAATGAACAGTAAGGAGCCGGCCCGGCCTGGGCTAAGCTTTGCGATGACCCAGGCGATGGGGAAAGCCAGCAGCAACGTCACCAATGTTGCGGCGACGGACATCAGCGCCGTGCGAACGAACACATGCCAGTACAGGGGCTCGGTAAAGAAAATCTTGTATTGAGCGAGGCTCGCCACATAGTCGCGCGGACCTACGCGTTCGCGAAACGAGAGCACCGCGAGATCCACGTGCGGCAACACGATCAGCGCCGCGAGCCATAGCAGAGCCGGCGCCAGCAATAGACCCAGGCTCAGCCGTCCGTGCCAGCGGCTCTTGGCGGCGCTAGCCATCCTGTCCCGCAGCCCCCGGACGGGCCGAAAAGCACACGGCACGTTCGGGATCGAAACTGAACAGCACCGCTTCTTCCGGTCTCAGATCCGAGAATTGCCCGGTCTGCGGCAGGGCAATGCGAAACTCGCGACGGGTGCGGGTCTCCTGTATGAGCACCGCCGAATTCGCTCCGTCGAACAACAGGCTTTGGACCTTGCCCGCGTGATGCGGCTGGCCGCCGGGCAACTCCTGCACTTGCCGTCCCAAGCTTGCCGCCTCCGGCCGAACGAATCCTTCGACGGCACCGCCCGCGGCGATCGGACCGTGCCCGCGCGCCCGGATGGTCCAGCCGTCCACGGTGGTAATTTCAACCAGTGCGCCGTCCCGGCCGCTTGCGCGGCCGACGATGCGGTTGTTTGCGCCGACGAACGCCGCCACGAAGGGCGTCTGCGGCCGGTAATACAAGTCCTGAGGCGTGCCCAATTGTTCGAAGCGGCCGCGGCTCATCACTCCGACGTGATCCGACAGCACCAGAGCTTCCGATTGATCATGGGTGATATAAACGAAGGTCGTGCCGAACGCGGCCTGTAATTGCTTGAGTTCGATTTTCATGTGTTCGCGCAGCTTCAGATCGAGCGCTCCAAGCGGTTCATCGAGGAGCAGCAGCGTAGGTTCGAGCACCAAGCTGCGCGCGATTGCGACCCGCTGACGCTGGCCTCCCGACAGCTCATCGACACGCTTGCCGGCGGCGCCGCCGAGTCCGACTCGCTCCAGCATGGCATGGCTTCGACGCATCCGTTCCGCGCCGGCGATACCCCTGCGCGCCAAGCCAAAGGCTACGTTCTCGCCGACCGACATCATCGGAAACAACGCCAGCTGCTGGAAAACCATGTTCACGGGACGGCGATTCGGCGCGACATCGCGCATGCTGTTGCCGCCGATGGCTATGTCGCCGCTGTCCGGAGCGATGAACCCGGCGATCATTCGCAGCAGCGTGGTTTTGCCGCAGCCCGACGGCCCAAGAATCGAAAAGAAGCTGCCGCGTTCGACCGAGAAGGACAGCGCGTCCACGGCGATGTGATCGGCAAAGCGCTTGGTAACCGCGTCCGCGACCAGATCCGGCGTACTCAATTGGCGGCCTTGATGCGATCGAGCACCTTGCCTTCGATCTCCTCCAGCCCCGGCGGAATCGATGGATACCAATGAACGTTCTTCAATGCGCTCTCCGGAAACGCCGCCGCGAATTGCGCTTTGAGGCGTGCGTCGACCAGCGGCGCGGTGTCCTTGGCGGCCGAGAAGTTTCCCACCGATTTGATGACTCTTGCGGCGTTTTCCGGCCGCATGGTGAAGTTGATCCAGGCGTACGCCGCCGCGTCGTTGCGGCCGCGGGCGGGCAACGCGAAAGTGTCGAGCCAGCCCAAGGCACCGGAGCGCGGCACGACGTATTGGATGTCCGGATTGTCGCGATTGAGCGTCCATCCTCCCGTGTCCCACATGATCGCGGCGACCACTTCACCGGACCGAATCCCGTTGAGAAGCTGGTCCTTGTTGTCGTAGAAGAATTTGAAATTGGGCTTGCACGCGATGAGAGCGGCGCCGACCTGATCCATGAGCGCGCGGTAGGCCACCGGGTTCCCGTACAACGCGAAGGGGTCCTTGCCGGCGGCGAATGCGAACGCCATCAGCACCGGCCGCCGCAGACGTATCGCCGTCTTGCCCTTGAGCTCCGGCTTGCAAACATCGCCGTAGTCCTCGACCTTCGCGCGCTTTGTGTTCACGACCAGACCGTCCGTTCCCCAGAGATAGGGAAGCGCATAGAGCTTGCCATCGAGAGTCGCGTTGCGTTTTACTATATCGAGCAGCGCCGGTTGAAATTCCTCGACTTTCACCTTCGACAGATCGATGGGTTTGTAGATGCCGAAATCGCGTTGGACCGAGGTAATACGGTCCTGCGATGGCTGAGCGAGATCGTATCCCGCGCCGCCCGTCGCGCGCAGCTTGGATATCATTTCCTCGTTGTTGGAGAGGGTGACTTCAACGTCGAAGCCGGTTTCTTTCTTGAATGCCGCGATGAGGTCTGCGGGAACGTAATCTGCCCAACTAATGATGCGCAGCTTTTGACCGTCCGCGTCGGCGTCGCTGAATCCGAGAGCTAGCGCCAGCACCATCACGGATACGTAGAAATGTCTCATCGATTCTCCAAGCGGACGATCGCCGGCGCCGGCAGTTAGGTTAGCACAACCCTTACGCTCCTTACGGCACCACGGTCGTGAACAGGAAAACGGCGAAAACCATCAGCAGCACGACGCCGTGCAGGATGATGGTGCGGCCGGTTCGAAGCACCAACGTCGCGATGAACAGGGACAGCATCAGCAGTACCATGGATTTCGCGTCGATCCCCAGCATGAGCTTCGAGTTCATCCAAAGCGACAGCACGCTCACGGCGGGAATGGTCAAGCCGATGCTGGCGAGCGCCGACCCCAGGGCCAGATTGAGACTGGTCTGAAGCCGGTTCTGCCGTGCGGCACGCAAAGCGGCGAGGCCCTCCGGGAGCAGGACGATGCCGGCTATGATCACGCCGACCACCGCTTGCGGCGCGCCCGTGCGAGCGACCGCCGCTTCGAGATCCGGGGCGAGTTTTTTTGCCAGCAAAACGACCGCGGTTAGGCATAGAAGGAGGAGAACGCCGCTTGCGCCGGCGGTGGCGCCGCTCGGCGTGCCGGAGGCGTGCTGCTCGTTGTCTTCCAGGAAGAATGGGCGATGGCCGACGGTCTGCGTGAAGATGAAGGCGCCGTACACCAGCAGCGATACGACGGCGATCAGCACGAGTTGGCCGGAGGAATAAAATGGTCCGGGCGTGGTGACCGTGAAGTTGGGAAAGACCAGCGTCATGATGGCGATGGTCGCAAGCGCCACCAACGCTGCGCTGACGCCATCGAGCGAGAACACCTGCTGCCGATGCTTGATGCCGCCCACCAGCAGGCACAGACCGACAATGCCGTTCAGGATAATCATCACCGCCGCGAACACCGTATCGCGCGCAAGAGCCGCCGCTTCGGCTCCGCCCGCGATCATCAATGACACGATGAGCGCGACTTCGATGAGCGTGACCGCGAGCGCCAGTACCAAGGTGCCGTACGGTTCGCCCACTCGATGCGCGACCACCTCCGCGTGGTGTACGGCGGCGAACACGCTGCCGGTCAGAGCAAGCGCGATCAAGATGACGTAGTAGCCCCCGAAATCAAACCCGGAGCCCAATAGAGCGGCCCCCGCGACGACCGGAGCGGCGATCGTCCACGCCGGCAGGCCCGAAAGAATCCGATTGCTGTTAGGCATACACCCGCGTCAAAACGAGTAGCCTCCCGATACCACGAGAGCCTGCGGCCCGAAGCGAATGTGCGTCGTGCGAATCACGCCGGCGGTATCGGCCCTGAGGTCCGTATCGACCCGCGCGATCGAATACGAGGCGTACAGGTGCCAGCGGGATGAGAAGTTAAAGCTCAAACCCGCGGTATACGCAGGCCCCACGGAGGAAGTGAGCGACAGTTTCGTGGGGCCGCCGCTGGCCGCATTGCCCTGTGCGGTCGAAGTACGGTCGTAGAATGTGGTGTAGTTCACGCCCACGCCGATGTATGGCTGAAACAGCGAGCTTTCGCTCAAGAACTTGTATTCGAGGAACAGAGTCGGTGAAATCCAGCGTGCCGTCGAAATGACTTCGCCGTTGTAAGGCACAGAGCCCAACGTCGCCGGTCCCTTGCCCTCGACCTTGGCGAGCGGCGGGTACCCGATGGCGAGCTCGGCTTCAAAACCCGACCAGATGTGCCGGACGTAGGCGATATAGAGGGTCTCCAGGTCCTTCGGGTTGATGTTGACGCCGGCCGGCACGTACGGACCCGACAGGTCGTCCGCCTTGGTGTGATAGAACACGGTTTCAGAGCCCAGACGAAAGCTATTGTTGTACACGGTATCGTCGGCAACGGCGGGTACCGCCCACGACCATGCAACGACCGCAGCAGTGGCTATCAGCGCACGATTGTTAGTATTCATCTGCTCAACCCCCCGCAAATTGACTGAAGAACGAGCGCGCTGCGACGGCGCAGAAAGGAGCGACGGCCGTGTGATAGCCCAGCACCAGCTTCTGCTCCGCTGCTGCGAGGGAGAGGCCGCCGCCGGCTGCGGTTTGATAAAACGCGAGCAGCTGCAGCTGGCTGCCGATGAACCCGGTTTGAATTGCGGCAAACGGACCGGAAGGCGCAGCGTTCACGTCCAAGACGGTCACCAAGCCCGCGGGCAAGGCGCTCCAGAATTCAGCCATCGTCAATGTGTTCACGCTGAAGAACACCGTCGGATCCTGGTCGCCGCCGCACAGCAGGGTGGGCGAGGCGGGCGCCCATGCGCCGTGGCGCAAGTCATTCGTATACAACGCCAGGCGCAAGGCTTGCGTCGGCGCCGCTGCGGCGAGCGGCGCTCCGGCGGCCGGCGTCGGCACGGCGCCATCCGGATTCGAGGCCGCATCGAGAGCGTAGCTCACGCGGTAGTCATTGTTGATGAGGTACGGAGAGCCGAACCCGGCCGCAAACAGCGGCGTCAAGGGATTGGCCGGGTCGCTGGGCACGGCCAAGGCCGCCGTCAACTGCGCGGACAGTGCCGGTTGACCGGGGATGGTCACGATCGGCGTCGTGCTGTTGAATGCTGCGCTTTGCGGCAGCAGGCCCTCGCTGAACAGCGTGGCAAGAGGCGTCGTGCTCGGCAGCAAGGTCTCGATGCCGGTGGCGTAGGTGGGAGAATATACATCCGCCGGAGATGCGTAGATATTTCCATACGCATGTTGGTAGCTGGCCGTCAGCAGCGGGCCGAATACCGTCGAGCCCAGGTTGACGTTGCCGAAGAAAATCGCGTCGCCGAATGCTTCCAAGGCGTAGGGGCCCGACATGGGCGCAGCGGCGGTCGGGGGCGCACCGGCGGCCTGCAACGCCCGCTGCGTGGCCATCGCCACATGGCCGCCCTCGGAATATCCCGTTACGAACAATTGACCATTGTCGCTGCTGGCTGAGGTCAAGGTCTTGGGCAGCGCCGCGCGGGCAGCGGCCAGCATATTGATCATTTCGCCCGACTGTTGCGCGGCGTTCAAGAACGGATGATAGCCGAGCGTAGAGATATCGTAGCCGGCGTAATTCGGGGCGACGACGATGTAGCCCTGCGCCGCAAACGTGGCTGCAATCAGCGCTCCCTCGGTATTCGTGGGGTCGGTGATGTCGGCGATGTTCAATGCTTGATTGGTGTTCGTGCCATGCGCATACAGCAGGATCGGCCGCGGACCGGAGCAGCCGGTCCCTCCCGTCGGCACCATCAATGCTCCGGACGATTCGGTCGCTTCATCGGCGCCGCCCACGGTCCAGAACTTGACATAGTAGAAGTCCACGCCGCAGGCGGGGGCGCCCGTGAGCTGCAGGAGCTGCGCGCCGGTGGCGGTCGCGCCGAGCTCGGCCTCAAACGTGGCAGCGTCCAATGAGGCGATACGAAACGGAGGATCCAACGCGAGAGTGCCCGGGGCGGTGGAATTGCCGACCTGCGAGGTCGTCGAACCGGACCCGCCGCATGCCGTCGCCAGAACGAGTGCCAGCACTACGCCCGTGGACTTAAGAAACTTTGTCATGTCTGTCTCCCTACTGCCGCTCGAACGAAAACCAAGGAAATTTCCCAGCCGTAGTTCCCGTGCTTCTTATTGTGTTGCGGGTACCAGCCCGTTAGCGCCGGGATTCTACGCTACCCGAATGAATCGGGCATCACCTTAGGTTCGCGTTCCGCAAGCCAGGCGTGAATCTGGCTGATGATGGCGAGCGCAATTCCTTCCGGCGTGACCGCTCCGATGTCGATGCCGACCGGACCGCGGATGCGCGAGCGCAACTTCTGTGCCGTTGCGCCCAACTCCTGCGCAATGCGTCGGCGGCGAGATTGCGGACCCAGCAGCCCAACATAGTAAGGCACGCCGGCTTCGGCGAACTCGCGCAGGTATGCCACATCGGACGGCAAGTGATGGCTCATCACAACCGCCGCGTGGCACTCAGCGAGCGCGACGCTGGAGCGCAATTCGCGCGCATCGGCGCACCGCACGTCCGCGCCCGGGAAGCGCTGCGCGACGGCATACGCCGGACGATGATCCACCACGGACACGCGCCAGCCCAGGCCCAGAGCCGCGCTGACGACCGGCTGCGCATCCGGGCCCGCACCGCAAATCAACACATGGGGAGGCGGCGCAAGAAATTGGACGAAGGCGCGCGTGCGTCGGCCGCCGACCTCGAAGTCGATATCATGCGACATGGTGTCGGCGAGAGCCCGTTTCGCTGCGGTCAAAAGCGCCGGCGATAAGCGCTCGGCATCGTAGGTGCCCAATGCCTGCTCCGACTCGTGCAGCGCCACCAGCGACGTCGCTCTCCCTGAGCGCGTGATCCGGCCGGCGTTGACCAGTGCCGCCGCAGCGGGGCTACCCGGTCCCGCGGGCTCGAGCAGAATGCGCAGCGCCCCCTGGCACCCCGCGCCGACACCGAACAGCACATCGTCGGGGCCGCGCATGTCGTACTCTATCGCACGCGGTATGCCGCTTTCGAGAACCCGCTGAGCGTGAATACTGAGATCCGCCTCGAGACACCCGCCGCTCAGCAATCCCAAGTAGCTGCCGTCGGCCATAATGAGCATGCGGGCGCCGGGCTTGCGGTAGGTGGAACCGGCCGTAGCCACCACTGTCGCCAAAACTCCGGGGCCGCCGTCCCGCGGTGCGTATTCGAGCAGCGATTCCAAACTGGTATCGAGCCGTACATCGATTCTGGCCATGTGCATCGTCCCCGCACGTTGCCATCCGAATGGGAAGCGGTCAAGATTCAGCTCAATGACGCCCGCCCCCGATACCCGCAAGCTCTACCAGCAAGTCGCGAGTACGATTATGGAGTCCATCATGTCCGGTAAGTACAAACCGGGCGATCGTCTGCCTTCGGAGCGCGACCTGGCCGCCGCGTTCAAGGTAAGTCGGCCCACCATCCGCGAGGCGATGATCGCCCTCGAAATTCGCGGTTTGGCCGAAACTCGCCATGGTTCCGGAATCTACGTGACCGATCAACCGCCGGCTTCGATGAGCGGAGGAGACTTGGATATCGGAGCGTTCGAGCTGACGGAGGCGCGGCGATTGTTCGAAGGCGAAGCGGCGGCCTTGGCGGCGACGACGATCACCGACGAGTGCCTGCAAGAATTGAACGGCATCATTGCCGAGATGATCGATGAAAATGCGCGTAAACAGCAGGACTGGACCGCGGACCGAAGATTTCACATCGCGATCGCCCGGGCCACCCGCAACACGGCGATCGCGTCCGTCATCGAGAACCTGCTGGACATGCGGCACAAGTCTCCGCTGTGCGTCTACATGTTGGAACGCGCGCGCCGCGTTGGAGTGCAGCCGCGCGTGAGCGAGCATCGGCGCATTCTCGTCGCATTGGGTAGGCACGACCCGAGGGCCGCCCGCAATGCCATGCGCGATCACCTGGCGCGGGTCATCGAGGATTTATTGGCGGCGACCGAGCCCGATGCGGTCAATGGAACTTCGGCAAGATCGACCAAGAAGCGCCACGACTATATTCGCCGCCTAGCGATTTAGCGGTCTGTATTACCCGGGATTGTGCGGCGCATATCAGCCGCGCCGAGCGGCATCCGACATACTCCGTGCTGGCCGGTCATTGTCAGCTTAATTATGTTGAATAGCTCGGGTATCGCTCGCCGCTTTCGTCTGGATCGGGAAGTCCGTGAGTTTCCCCGAGCGCGTTGAGGCGCTGCTCGTCCGGCGGTCGGCACTGTTGGCCGGCGCAGTTTTGGCGGGCTGCGCTTTATTCCTGCTATTTGGCCTGACCTATAGGGAGTGGCGGCGCGGCGCCTTCGGCTGGGCACTGGCGGGTCTTCTGGTGCTGCTCACCGGTGTGCTCGCCGGCGGCGTTTTGTTCGCGCTGAAAAGACATTTTCGACATCAACGATCGGTGGACGCGCGATACAAAGCCATCATCGATCAGACCAACGACGGCATCGTCATAGTCGATTCGGCAACCCATCAGGTGCAGTATTGCAATCCCGCGTTTCTCGCGCGGCTCGGCTATACCAGCGACGAAGCGGCGGCGCTCACTTTGCCCGACATCTTTGCGGACGGCACCGCATCCTCGGAAAGCGTACTCGCGCGATTGCGCAACGCCGATTCCAGATTGGCTCTGAACATTCAGCAGCGCTGTAAGAACGGCGCGCTCATCGACATTGAAGTGCGTTGCAATACGCTCGACGCGGATGGCCGCGATGTGCTGGCCTACGTGACGCATGACGTATCGGTGCGGCGTAAAGCGGAACAGCAGCTCATCGACAATCAGCAGCGGCTCGATCGGATGGCTCACCACGACCAACTGACGGGTTTGCCCAATCGCCATTATCTGGCGAGCTTCCTGCCGCAGGCCATCGCCGAGGCCGCGGCTGGCGGCGTCATGCTGGGGGTCGTGTTCCTGGACCTGGACCGGTTCAAGCACATCAATGACACGCGCGGCCACGAGACGGGAGACAAGCTGCTGCAGGAGGTCGCCGCGAGACTGCAGGCGTGCGTCCGGGCGTTCGACGTCGTCATTCGGATGGGCGGCGATGAGTTCGTCGTGATTTTTCGCGACGTGAAATCCCACGACGAAGTGACCCAGGGCGCCGGCCGCATCATCGATACGCTCAACAGGCCCATCGTCATCGATGGGCATCCGTTGCAAACGACCGGTAGCGTCGGAATCAGCATCTTCCCGCGTGACGGGGCCGACATGGGCGAACTCCTCAAGCATTCCGATACTGCGATGTATCAGGCGAAGGATCGCGGCCGCAACAATGTGCAGGTGTTCAGCCCGATCATGAATCGCAAGCTCAAACAGCGCGTGGCCATGGAGGCGTCGCTTCGCGACGCATTGCGGCTCAAGCAATTCGACGTGCATTACCAGCCGTTCGTCAATCTTCTCACGCGCAAGATCGTCGGGCTCGAGGCCCTCATGCGGTGGCACCACCCGGTGCACGGAATGATACCCGCCGACCAATTCATACCCGTGGCCGAGGAGACCGGGCTGATCGTGCCCATGGGCAATTTCGTCCTGCATCGCACATTGCAGACCATGAGTGCCTGGCGCGGCGCCGGATTGGAGCTGGTGCCCGTTTCACTGAATGTCGCGCCGGCCCAGCTGCAGCGGGGCGAACTCCAATCGACGATCTCGACCTTGCTCAAAACGCATGGATTGAAGCCGGAAATGCTGCAGCTCGAGATGACGGAGCGTGCCGTGTTCGACAGCAATCAGGCCAAGTCCGGCGAGAATCGGCAGGATACGATGGCGCGGCTCCGCGATCTCGGCATCAAGATCGCCATCGACGACTTCGGCACCGGCTATTCGAGTTTGAGCTATCTGAAGAATTGGCGTGTCGACGCACTCAAGATCGACCGCAGCTTCGTCCGCGATCTGGTGACGGATTCGAGCGATCTTGCGATCGTCAGCGCGATCATCGCCATAGCGCGTCACTTGCAAATCCAAGTCATCGCCGAAGGCATCGAGGCCTATCAGCAGGCGGAGATACTGCGGAAATTGGGCTGTTCCGTGGGTCAGGGATTCCTGTTCGCGCGGCCCATGCCGGCCGAGCAATGCGCGGCGCTTCTCGCGCCCAAGACGGCTGAACCCGAGGAAGAGGAGGATATGCTGGCTTTGTTCGCATCTGGCCGCGCGTAGCCGCATGCTAGAGTGCCGGCATGATGCAGCCAGAGGTGTCGCCGGTGCGCAGCGCGGGAGAGCTTCTCGACGCCAATCGCCATTATTACGACTCGTTGTGGGCCGGCGCGCGCCTGGTCGAACCGCACCGATTCAACACCTGGCCGCTGGTCCAATCGCTGCTGGCGCAAGGCGGCCGGCGGCTCGAGGTGGCGCCGGGCCTGCGGCCCCGTTTGCCGCTCGAGAATACGCACTTCGTCGACATCAGCGAACCGGCACTTGCCAAACTTTACGGCCGCGGCGCGTCCGTGACTTTGAGTCAGGTGACCTCCCTGCCGTTCGCGGACGATAGCTTCGATCTGGTGTGCGCGCTCGACATCGTCGAACACGTCGACGATGAGGATGGGGCGCTGTCGGAAATATCGCGAGTGGCCAAAGGCGGAGCGGCCATCATGCTATCCGTGCCGCTGCATCCTACGCGCTGGACGTCGTTCGACGACTTCGTGGGACATCGTCGCCGCTACGAACCGGAACGGTTGTGCGGGAAATTAGCGGAGCATCGTCTGGTCGTCGAGCGGAGCGCGGTCTTCGGCATGCAGCCGCGGTCATCACGCCTGCTCGATCTCGGCATGTGGTGGTTGACGCATCAACGCGAACGGGCATTGTGGTGGTACAACTGCGCCTTCATGCCGCTGGGATTGCGGCTTCAAAAAAAGCTGGAGTTTCATTCAGGCATGATCGGAACCGACGATGTCGATGAGATACTCATGGTCTGCCGCAAGGGCTGAAGATGTCTCATCAGCGGCGCGTGTCGCGGCGTAAGGCTCTGCTGGGAGGCCTCGGGTTGCTGTGTGCCGCGGCCGTCGTAAGACGCGGCCGCGCGGAAGGCACGCTCGTTACGGAGATGGTGGCGCCGGGCATCCATATCCGCCGCGGCGTCGACGAGGACGCCAGCGCCGCCAACGGCGATGCGATCGCCAACACCGGCTTCATCGTGGGCCGCAGTTCCGTGGCGGTGATCGATCCGGGCGGCAGCCTGGACGACGGGCAACGCTTGCGTGCGCGAATTCGCGAAGTGACGCGATTGCCGATCCGCTTCGTGCTGATGTCGCACGTTCATCCCGACCATATCTTCGGTGCGGGCGCATTCGAACAAGACGCCCCGCAATTCGTCGGCCATGCCCGTCTGCCCAACGCCATGTCGCAGCGCGGCGAGTACTATCGCCAGGGGCTGGATGCCATCCTCGGCAAGGGCCAGTCAGGACCGCTGATCGTGCCTACGCGATTGGTCGCGGATCGGGACCTCATCGATCTCGGCGACCGCACGTTGGTGCTCACAGCCCATGCCGTCGCTCATTCCGATTGCGATCTCAGCGTGTTCGATCCCTCGAGCGCCACGCTATTGCCCGCTGATCTGCTGTTCGTCGAACGCGTCCCGGCTCTCGATGGCCGATTGAAGGGCTGGCTGCAGGAATTGCAGGCTCTGAAAGCCGTCCCGGCCAAGCGCGCAGTACCCGGCCATGGCCCGGTGAGCGTAAACTGGCCGGCGGGCGCCCGCGATCTCGATCGCTACCTCGATGTTTTATTGCGAGAGACCCGGGTCGCGGTGAAACGCGGCATGGACATCAGCGATGCCGCGGCGTCGGTCGGTCGATCCGAACGAGGTAAGTGGAAGTTATTCGACGACTATCAGGGTCACAACGTCACGCAGGCGTTCAAGGAGGTCGAATGGGAATGATACGCGGGCCGTGGATGCCGATCGCGCTGTTGGCTTGGGCCATCGGCGCAGCGCATGCCGCTCCTGTGCCGGACGACGAGGAGACCGCGCGGGCGGCGCGTTGGAAAGAGCTGCAGCACGCGATATTCGGCGACCGGCGCATACAGGATGGCGCCGCGTGGATCGATATCGATGCGCCGCTTCGTGCACTCGACGCCGCCCTGGTGCCGGTCAACCTGACGCTCAAGGGCGACAAGCCCATCAAGAGTGTCTATCTGGTCATCGACGCTAATCCCGGGCCGCTCGCGGGGCATTTTATGTTCGGACCGCAGGCAGATCCGCATTCGCTCAAGCTCCGGGTGCGCGTGAATGCCTATACGTACATACACGCCGTCGCCGAAACGAGCGACGGCCAGCTTTATTCGGCTGCCCGATTCGTCAAGGCGGCCGGTGGATGTTCCGCACCGGTGGGCGCCGAAGAGCAGCAAGCCCTGCAGGATATCGGCCATATCAAGGTGCGGCTCATGGAGCCCTTCGCCGCGGGCAAGCCGATGCAGGCGCAGATGATGATCCGCCATCCCAATTTCAACGGTATGCAAATGAATCAGGCTACCCGGCTGTACACGCCCGCGATGTTCATTCGCAGCATCGATGTGAGCTATAACGGCGCGCAGGTGATGCACTTGGATTCCGATATCTCACTGAGTTCGGATCCAGTCATCAGTTTTGGCTTCATACCGCCGCAAAAGGGCCAGCTCAAAGTGTTGGTGCGCGACACCAAGGACGCGACCTTCGGGCAAAGCTTCGACGTGCCGGCGCCGCAAGGTTAGGACAGGCCGGCATTATGCGCTGCCGTGCGCTTGTGCTCTGCGTGGCCGCTGCCGCGCTGCTGCGGAGCCTCATGGCGCAGGGCGCCGGCGGAGTGGCGGAACCCGATGGATTCTGGCTGGGCGACGTCAATGCGCCTGTTCCCGCAACCATCCATGGCGGCACCGTCCTGCATGTCGCGGATCTGCAGGCGCTGCTGAAAAAAGCCAAGGCTGTGGTCGTCGATGCGTCGAATGCGCCGCAAAAGCCCGCGAGCCTGGCGCCGGGCGCTCCATGGATGCCGCTGCCGCATCGAGCGCTGCCGGGTGCACTTTGGCTGCCGGGAGCGGGGTTGGGAATCATACCGCCGGCGGTTGAGGATTTTTATCGCTCTCGCCTGGGCTCGGCCACGGCGGGCAATACCGATACGCCGCTCGTCGTCTATTGTCACGAGCGCTGCTGGCTGAGTTGGAACGCGGCGAAACGGGCCATCGGCTATGGGTACCGCCGGGTGTATTGGTTTTCGGATGGAATCGAAGCTTGGACCGCTGCGGGACGACCGACGGTAATCGCCGAGCCGCAGACGCCGAGCGAACCGTCAGCGCTCGGCGCGGCGCAGGCGCCCAACGCGCGGCGGTTGCCGCGGCTGGCCGTGCTTGACATTGAACTGTCCGGAGACTTGGGCGGGCCCGACTTGGTATCGCAGCATGCGGTGCGGTTGCGAACGGAAAGCGACAGACTTCGCCAAGACCTGGCGCGCACCGGGCTGTATCAAGTTCTCGATACTCTGGCCGCGAAGGACACCATCGATCGGTTGAATTCTCAGCAGGCCTATCTGCACGATTGCAACGGCTGCGACCTCGAGGTCGGGCGGCAGTTGCATGCGGATCTGGTGCTCGTTGCCTGGGTGAATCGGGTGAGCGGATTGATTCTGACGCTGACTTACGAGATTCACGACGTGAAGACGAGCGAGATCACGGCGCGCAAGAGTTTCGATTTTCGAGGCGACAACGACAACGCCTGGAATCACGCGATCGACTATGCGGTGCGGGATCTGCGCCTGTCAGCGAATGCTGACAAGGATTGACACCTTTATCCGGCCAGGTGATGTTATCGGTTGACTAAGAATGAGGTTCCACCCCGATCAGGCGCACGAACCTACCTATGGCCTTGCCACGCTATGCCTCCAAAGGTGCGATCAGCTTTCTCGGACGCTATGTGCGGCGGCGCCTCTTCAGCCATAGCGTCGTGCTCGTTGCGGTTCTTGCGGCGGTTGGGTGCAACGTCGCCTCGCAATACGCGGTCAAGCATTTGGTGGACGTCCTCGGCACCCATAGTCCGCCCCTACACATACTGTGGGGTGCGGTCGGCCTGCTGTTGGGGCTCGTTGCGGGGGACAACCTGCTGTGGCGATTGGCGGGATGGGTGTCCACCCACGCGTTCGTCGCGGTGGGCGGCGATATGCGGCTCGACCTATTCGACCACTTGTCCGGTCAGGGCACCCGTTACTTCGTCGAACGCTTTCCCGGCGCGCTGGCAGGCCGCATTACGGCGGCCGCCAACGCCGCATGGACCATCGAGAACTCGTTGACCTGGACGACCATCCCGCCGGGGATCGCGGTAATTTTGAGCATTCTCGTGTTGGGAACGATCAATTGGCACCTGACCGTGGTGTTGTTGCTTATCGTTACCGCGTTGGGCGCAACCATCGCCTGGCTGGCTTCGCATGGACGGGAACTGCATCAGAGCTTCGCCGGGCACGCCGCGCACGTGAGCGGAGATCTCAGCGACATCGTGAGCAACATCGGTTTGGTGCGCGCTTTCGGCGCCGCTCGCCGCGAACAGGAGCGGTTAAGCTCGAAAATCGAGGACGAAATGCAGGCGCAGCGCGCCAGCCTGCGGTCCTTGGAGCGGCTGAGATTGTTTCACGCGTTTACGGTGTTCGGCGTCACCGCCGGCGTGTTGGTGTGGTCGGTGGAATTATGGCGGCGCGGTAAAATTTCGACCGGCGACGTGGTCTTGACCACCACGCTGGGTTTCACGGTACTGCATGCCTCGCGCGATTTCGCCATGGCCCTGGTGGACATGGTGCAGCAGTTCGCCAAGCTCGGCGAGGCGGTGCAAGTGCTCGGCCTGCCGCACGAAATGCGGGACGCACCGGACGCCAAACCGCTCGCGATCAGCGGCGGCGCGATCAGTTTCCGCAACGTCAACTTCAGCTATCCGAGCGGTCAGAGCGTGCTCAATAATTTCATGCTCGATGTGCCGGCGGGCCAGAAAATCGGTCTGGTCGGCCGGTCCGGGGCCGGCAAGTCCACCATCATTGCCTTGCTGCAGCGGCTCTACGATCCGGACGCCGGGGAAGTCACCATCGACGGTCAGGTCATCGCGCATGTGACGCAGGAAAGCCTGCGAAGTTCGATTGCCGTCGTGCAGCAGGATATTTCGCTGTTCCACCGCTCGCTTCTCGAGAACCTGCGTTATGGGCGTCCGGAGGCGAGCGACGAAGAAGTGTTCCGCGCGGTCGAGGCGGCGAAGTGCACCGAATTCATCAATCGCCTGCCCGAAGGGTTCGACACGTTGGTGGGCGAGCGCGGCATGAAACTCTCGGGCGGTCAACGCCAACGCTTGGCCATTGCACGGGCCTTTCTCATGAATGCGCCCATCGTGTTGTTGGACGAAGCGACCTCCTCTCTCGACACCGAGTCCGAGCAGTCGATTCAGGAGGCGCTGTCGCGGCTGTTCAAAGGGCGCACGGTGATCGCCATAGCTCACCGCCTGTCGACGCTCGACGCATTCGATCGCATCGTGGTGCTCGATCGCGGCCGCATCGTCGAGGATGGGCCGCCGCGGCGGCTGCTGCAAACCAAAGGAGTCTACAGCCGAATGTATGGTCGCCAAACGAGAGTGGGCGCGGAGCAGTTGCCATGACTCGGAAGCGGTTGAGGTTGATCGCGGCGGCTTTGGTTACGCTGGCGGCATGCAGCACCATGCGGCGCGCCCCGCATCAGCCCGCGCCGGAAAGTCCCCCGCCCGTTACTGCCGAGACTCCCGCTCCGCCGTCTGAACCCTCCGAGGCTGCCGAACCCGAGCCCAATCCTCCCGAGTCCGGCAACGAGAACTCGCAGCCGAGCGGTTCCAGCGGCGCCTCGACCTGCACTTGCATGCCGCCCGAAACGAAGTCGAAGCAGAAGCCCAAACCGAAGCCGAAACCTGTGCGAAAAGAAGCACCGCCGCCGCCGCCCAGCCCCCCGGCGATGGCCGAGACTGAGCCCGGCGGGATCGTCAACGCGCAGGTCAGATCGATGCCGGTGTCGGTAGTATCCATTCTCGGCAAGCGGGTTCAAAGCCCGAAGGGAGAGGACCTCGGGCGCGTCGTCGACGTGTTGGCCGATGCCACCGGCCGCGTGCGCGCCGCCATTGTCGACTTCGGCGGGTTCTTGGGCGTCGGCAATCGCCGCATCGCCGTGGAATGGCCGCTGCTGCGCTTCAACCCCGACCAGCGCGATCCGCCGTCTTTGATATTGAGCCTCAGCAGTGAAAAATTGAAGACGGCGCCGGAATACAAGGATAATCCGCGTCCGCAGGCATTGATGGAGCCGCTGGCCCCAGCTTCGGCTCCCACGGCCGCGGGTCCGACTCCCGAAGAAAACAAGAAGTGAGCGAATGCCTGCTTCGGCCGACAACGAGAACTCGGCGAACTTAACCAGGGCCGGCGCAAGCCGCGGACTGGATTGGTTCAATCTCTTCGTTGCGAATATCCAGACCGGTTTTGGACCCTTCATCGCGGTCTACCTCAGCAGCCAAAGTTGGACACAGACGTCCATAGGTTTGGCGCTCAGCATCGGCACGATCAGCTCGATGGCAAGCCAGGTGCCGGCGGGCGCGCTGGTGGACCTCATGCCGAACAAGGCGCGCGTCGCGGCGTTCAGCGTATTGGTTTTCATGGTCAGCGCGTTGATGTTCGCCATTCATCCGATTCCGCTGTTCGTCTACCTCGGCGAAATCCTGCACGGCATTTCCAGCTGCACGCTGGGCCCCGCAATCGCCGCAATGAGTCTGGTGATTGCCGGCCGCTTCGCGATGGGCCTGCGGCTCGGCCGCAACGCGCGTTATGCCGCGATCGGCAACGGCGTCGGTGCCGCCCTGATGGGCGCTTGCGGTCAGTACGTGTCGGAGCGCGCGGTATTCTATTTGACGGCGGCATTGACCTTGCCGGCGTTGTTCGCCCTGTTGCCGCTGCGGCGGTCCGCAATTGCGGGCGGCGAGCTGCTGCCTGCGCCGCGAAAAGCGGGCGAGAGCCGCGCCGCATATCTGCACGTGTTGTCCGATCGTCGCCTGTTGATTTTTTCCGCTTGTGCGATGCTGTTCACCTTTGCGAATGCGCCGCTGCTGATGTTGATCAGCGGCACCTTGACCGCGAAGGGCTCGAACCCCAGTTTGCTGATCGCGGCATGCATCGTACTGCCTCAAATCATCGTTGCCCTCGCATCGCCGTCCGTGGGCCGGCTTGCAGAACGCCGCGGTCGACGCATGGTGTTGACGATTGGTTTGAGCATGTTGCCGCTGCGCTGCTTGCTGTTCGCGACCAGTCAAAATCCGACGCTGTTGGTGACCGTGCAAGTCTTGGACGGCGTCGCGGCGGCATGCTTCGGCATCATGGTGCCGCTGATAGTCAGCGATGTCGCGGGCGGGTCGGGCCATTTCAATCTGTCCCTGGGCGCCGTCGGATTCGGCATCGGCATCGGCGGTACGCTGAGTACGCCGGCGGCGGGATGGATGGCGGATCATTTCGGGAGTCGGCTGGCGTTCTTCGCGTTGACGGGAATTGGTCTCGCCGCCGTACTGGTTGCCCTAGTCATGCCGGAGACTCGACCCAGCAAGGAAGCGGAGCAAGATGTCTCTGGCAGCGCTGCACCCGGTCGTGACGCAAGTAGTGATGTGCCTAGTCGTGATGTGCCTAGTCGTGATGTGCCTGGCACCGATGCACCTAGGGGTGACGCGCCTGGTGATGACGCGCCTAGCAACCTACACGGCGACGAGGGCGGTGATGCTCAACGGAGTGAACCGGGGCAGAGCGAAGCGGCGGATGATGCAACGCCCAAGCCTAAGCCGCCCACGCGGCGTCGCGCCTAGTGCCTAGTGCCGCACCACGACTACCACGTCGCCGTCGCGGCGCGTTACCGTCGCCGCCACGCCGTCGCCGTAGCGATGCAGCAGCACGTCGACCGAGCCGCCGCTCAAGCGCAGATTGCGCAGGTGGACATGGTCGATGAATTCCGGCAACACGGGCCGATAGAATGCCACCTCGCGGCTGCCGTCGAATAGTTCCAGTCCCAGCGTGGCTTGCAGCAAGCACAACGTCGTCGCGCTGGCCCAGGCCTGCGGGGAGCAGGCCACCGGATATTGCGTGGGGGCGTTGCGCTGGCGTCTAACGAAGCCGCAGAACAATTCGGGCAAGCGGCGCAAATCCATGTAGGAGGCCGCGTCGAATAGCGCGCTGAAGACTTGAGAGGCCGCCTGTTTTTGGCCATAGCGTGCCATGCCCATGGCGATCAGCCCATTGTCGTGCGGCCAAACGGAGCCATTATGATACGACATTGGGTTATAGCGGCTTTCACTGAGCGCGACCGTCCGAATGCCCCAGCCGCTGAAAATGGAGGGCGAGAGCAGGGTCTGCGCGATGCGTTGCGCACGCTCCGGCGATGCAATTCCCGTGAGCAGTACCTGACCTGAGTTCGAGGAAATCACGCGACAGGGTTGCTTGGCGCCGTCGAGTGCCAGTGCGTACACCGATAGATCTTCGCACCAGAACATTTCCTCGAACTTACGGCGCAAAGTCACCGCCTGCGCCTGAAGGCTGGTGGCGTGTGCGTGATGGCCCAAGGCGCCGGCAAGCAGCGCGCCGTGCCGCTTCGCCCCATAGACGTAGGCCTGAACTTCGCACAGTGCGATCGCCCCTTCCGCCCTGCGCCCATCGCTATGGAAGATGGCGTCATGGGAATCCTTCCAACCCTGATTGGCCAAACCTTCCTGGGTTTGCCGGTAGTACTCGACAAAGCCGTCGCCGTCGCGATCGCCGTACGTGTCGATCCAGCGCAAAGCGGCCTCGGCGTTCGGCCACAGCGAGCGCACGGTCTCCAAGTCGCCGGTACGGACGAAGTACTCACCGAGCAGCAGGACGAACAGCGGAGTGGAATCGACGCTGCCGTAGTACCGGCCGAAGGGCACCTCGCGCAGATTGGCCATTTCGCCATGGCGCATTTCGTGCAATATTTTCCCCGGCTCCGCATCGCGCTCCGGTTCGATCGCCGTGGCCTGGGTGGCGGCCAGAAAGTGGAGCACTCCTTTCGCGATGGTGGGATCGAGCCACAGTGTCATGAGTGCGGTGATGAGGCCGTCGCGGCCGAACGGCGTGCTGAACCACGGCGTGCCGGCGTACGGATAAGACCCGCGCGGCGTGTCGGTGATCAGCATGTACAAGTCGGACACGGAACGACGCACGATTTCGTTGAAAACCGAATTGGAGCTGTCGATGCTGGCGGCGCGCGCGCTCGATTCACGCAGCGCGTGACGGGCGGCCCGCATTTGCCGGTAGAACGCGCGGCCGCTCCACTCGCTGCCATTGGCGCCGGGGACGTTTCGGACATCCGCGCCGCCGGGAAGACCGGCCCCATCGGGAACGCCGCATCGAACGAAAATGCGCCGCGTTTCGTTGGGCTTCAACGACAACTCGTATGCCGCACGGGCCGTCGTCAAGGTTTTCGGCGCAGGCTCGAAGGTCAAGCAGGTGGCGCGCTCGATCTTGTCCAATCCCATGTACCTGAGCATGACGCCGTGATCGCTTTGCAACTCGGCGAATGACTCGCCGCGCGCCGCGCGCCGTTCACCGCGTACTTCGAACAAATCGGCGAAGTCGGATGCAAAACGGAACGTGAGGCGCACGTGCAGTGGACTATCGCTGAAATTTCGCACCAGCAGGCGCTCGTAGCAGGCGGCATTCCACACGAACTTAATGCGGTGCAAATGGATCAGTTCGCGGCGCAGCGCAATCTGACCGTCGATCAGCAAATCCGGGTTGCTGAGGTCGGCACTGAATACGGCGTTGTCGTCCTGAGTCATCGAACTCAGCAACAGGGGCCGCGCTTCTTCGAGCAGCAATTGAAACTGCGACAAAATGCGGGTGTCGTGATGATAAAGACCTTCGGAGTTCCCCGGCTCGCCGCCGATGTCGCCGCGCTGGTCGAACACGGCGAAGGTGTCGCCGTGCTTCAAGGTTCTAGTTCGCCGTTCCTGCAGCGAGGCGCTTACGGCAATGGCGTACTGCGGGGTCGCAGCGGGGTCGTCGACCGACTGATCCGATTCAGAGGTGACCAAAGAGGATATATTCACGCAGGCCCCACGTCAGTTGCAGTTTTTGTAAAATTTGCAGCGCGATTATTGCAACGCGCACGAGCGACAAATCCATCATCATGAGAGTCGACGCGCGAGCGTCGGTTCCACACCCAGCGACGAAGGATGGGAACTCCAGTCGCATCGACACGTCATACTGACTAGAATAATCCTTTACTGGAGCGGAAATCTAATATGAGAATTGCACAAGTCGCACCGCTCACGGAAGCCGTGCCGCCAAAATTCTATGGCGGAACCGAGCGTGTAGTCGCTTATCTGACGGATGCCTTGGTCGAACTCGGACATGACGTCACGCTGTTTGCTTCTGGCGACAGCACCACAAAGGCCGAGCTGCAGGCCATATGGCCGCGAGCGCTGCGGCTCGATACGACCGTCAAGGATCATTTCGTGCCGATATTCATGGAGCTCGAAACGGTTGCGCGGCGCGCCCACGAGTTCGATGTGATTCACGCCCACTTGGACTATTTCGGCTATCCGTTGCTGCGCCGTCTCGGCGTCCCATCGCTCACGACATTGCACGGCCGGCTCGATCTGCCCGAGTTGCCGCCCCTCTACGGCCTGTACGGCGACATGCCGGTCGTTTCTATCTCGGAATCGCAGCGAGATCCTCTTCCGCAAGCCAATTATGTGGCGACCGTCCACCACGGACTGCCGCAGGATTTGCTGCAGAAGGGTACCGGGAGCGGCGGCTACTTGGCCTTTCTGGGGCGCATCTCGCCGGAGAAAGCGCCGGATGCCGCCATCAGAATCGCCGCGAAGTCCGGCATGCCGCTCAAAATAGCCGCCAAAGTCGACAGGGTCGATGAACAATATTACAGGGAGTTCATCGAGCCCCTTCTGTCGCAGGGCGACGACATCGAATTCGTCGGCGAAATCGCCGAGTACCAAAAGAACGAGTTCCTAGGGCGGGCTGCTGCGTTGGTGTTCCCGATCGCATGGCGCGAGCCGTTCGGTTTGGTGATGATCGAGGCCATGGCCTGCGGCACGCCGGTGATCGCGTTCGACAATGGATCGGTGCCCGA
Source organism: Steroidobacteraceae bacterium (assembly GCA_036502605.1). Taxonomy (GTDB): domain Bacteria; phylum Pseudomonadota; class Gammaproteobacteria; order Steroidobacterales; family Steroidobacteraceae; genus Bog-1198. The sequence continues at coordinate 56,872 of DASXYI010000140.1, read as the reverse complement.
GGTCCTGGAGGACGGCGTCACCGGCTTCATCGTCGAGAACGAGCAACAGGCCGTCGAAGCGGTGGCGAAGATCGGCAGCCTCGATCGCGATCGAATTCGAGCGGAATTCAACCGCCGCTTCACCGCGCATCACATGGCCCAGAATTATCTGAAATTGTATTCGCGCCTGGCGAAGACCCACCAACGCACGGGGACGGGACTTTAGACTGATCGCTGTTAACATAGGAGCATGTTGCACAGCGACCGAAGCGGAGAATCGACGCCGACAGATGGTGCGCAAAAAGCGGGACTGGTGTTTACCAACAGTTACGCGGCGTTGCCGACGCATTTCTACACCCGCATCGATCCGAGCCGCGTTGCAGATCCACGGCTGATTCAATTCAATCAGGGGCTGGCAGCGGAGCTCGGGTTGAACGCCGGCCTTGAGCCGGACTTCCTGGCGGCAGTTTTTACGGGAAACACGCTGCTTCCCGGATCACAGCCCATTGCGATGGCCTATGCCGGCCACCAATTCGGTCAATTCGTACCGCAGCTGGGCGACGGGCGCGCCATCCTCTTGGGAGAAGTGCGTGACCGGTTGGGCCGGCGCCGCGATATCCAGCTCAAGGGTTCCGGTCGTACGCCATATTCGCGAGGCGGAGACGGTCGCGCGGCAGTGGGGCCCGTCTTGCGCGAGTATCTGGTCAGCGAGGCCATGCACGCGCTTGGGGTTCCGGCGACCCGCGCCTTGGCGGCGGTCGCAACCGGCGAAGTCGTATTCCGCGAACGAGGAGTACCGGGGGCGATTCTGACGCGCGTCGCCGCCAGCCACGTGCGGGTGGGGACCTTTCAGTACTTCGCAGCGCGCGGGGACGCGGACGCGACCAGACGACTCGCTGACTATGCGATCGAGCGCCATTATCCCGGCGTAGCGTCCGCTTCGAATCCGTATCTCGAGTTGCTGCGCTCCGTGATGCAGCGCCAAGCCAGACTCGTCGCCGGCTGGATGAACGTGGGGTTCATTCATGGGGTCATGAATACCGACAACATGGCGATCTCAGGCGAAACCATCGACTTCGGGCCTTGCGCGTTCATGGATACCTACGATCCCGCAACGGTGTTCAGTTCCATCGATCACGGCGGCCGCTACGCCTACATGAATCAGCCGGCGGCAGCGCAATGGAACTTGGCGCGGTTCGCCGAGACTCTCTTACCGTTCATCGATGGGCAGAGCGATCGCGCAGTAGAGCTTGCCACCGCGGTGATCGCGGACTTCTCCAAAGAATTCGACGAGTACTGGCTCGCGGGTATGCGTAGGAAAGTCGGACTCTTCCTGGAAGAGGAAGGCGACCTCAAAATGATTCGAGGACTGCTCGATGTCATGCAGGGCAGCGGTGCGGATTTTACGCTGACATTCCGCCGGCTGTGCGCCGCCGCTGAGGGCGGGGCGGATCCTGCGCTGGACGCGCTATTTGCGGAACCGGCGGCATTCCGGGAATGGGTGCAGGTTTGGCGGTCGCGCCTGGCACGCGAACCGCAGCCGGGAAGCGAGCATGCCGCGTTCATGCGCTTGGTTAATCCAGCCGTCATCCCGCGCAATCATCGTATTGAAGCGGTCATCGTCGCGGCGGTCGAGCGCGGCGACTACGCACCGTTCGAGGAGCTATCGCGTATCCTGTCGCGCCCGTACGAGGAGCAGCCGTCGTTTGCGGCCTATGCCAATCCGCCGCGGCCCGAGGAGCGCGTGTTGCAAACATTCTGCGGTACTTGAGATGGACGATGAGACGCTGGAGCAAATCCAAATCAAGATTGCGTTCCTCGAGCGAGCGAACGCTGATCTGAGCGACGTCGTGTTTCGCCAGCAACAGGAAATTCGAGCACTGGGCGTGCGCATCAAAGAAGTGTCGGAACGGCTCGAGGCCGCTCAACCCGAAGAGCGCCGGCCGCCGGAGGATGAGCGGCCGCCTCATTATTGACATGGACGGCGCTAGCGGCATGGATGTTCTCGCGACGCCGTATTGGCAGGAAAATGGCTCAGGACGGGATTTACCGCGGCTCCCCCTTCCCGCTCGAGTCGACGTGCTCATCGTCGGCGCGGGTTACACGGGACTGTCCGCCGCCCGCGAGACTGCGGCGGCCGGCGCTGCCACCTTGGTGTTGGAGGCCGGGGGCATGGGCGCGGGTTGTTCCGGCCGCAATGGCGGGCAGGTGGCCTATAGCATCAAGCCGTCGTTCATGGCGCTGAAGTCGCGCTACGGCGCAAGCAGGGCGTACTCGATATGTCAGGAAGGCCGCGAAGCCGTGGCCTACTTACGTTCGCTGGCAACCGAGCAGGGCATCGATTGCGATTGGCGAGAACGCGGCTGTTTTTTCGGCGCTCATACCGCGCGCCATTTCGCGGCGATGGCGCGGGACGCGCAGGATCAGCCGCGGGGCCTCGAGCAAAAGATCACCGTCGTTTCAAGGGCCGACCAGAGGCAGGAAATCGCCAGCGATTTCTATCATGGCGGCTGCGTCTATCACGAGGACGCAGCCGTTGATCCGATGCGGTTGCTGCTGGCTCTATTGCGGCGTGCAGAGGAGGGCGGCGTCACCGTGCTGGATCATTGCCCGGTCGAATCCATTCAAGCGTACGGGGGTGGGTTCGAGATCAAAACACTGCAGGGAAAACTCCAGGCACGCAAGGTCTTGATCGCCACGAACGGCTACTCGGGACCCGTGTCTCCATGGCATCGCCGGCGCGTGATTCCGATCGGCAGCTATCAAATTGCCACGGAGGCATTGGGAATCGAGAGGGTTCGCGCGCTCATCCCGAAGGGCCGCAATGTCGTCGATTCGCGACGCGTGGTGGTTTACTACAGGCCCTCTCCCGATGGCGAGCGCATCATCTTCGGCGGTCGGGCGGCATTGGCGGAGAAAGATCCGCTCTCCTGCGTACCGCGGCTGCACGGTATGCTGTGCGAGATTTTCCCGCAGCTGCAGGGGGTGCGAATCGCGCACGCGTGGCTGGGGTGGGTCGCATACACCTTCGATTCGCTGCCGCATCTGGGGCAGCACAAGGGGATTTACTACTGCATGGGATATTGCGGTCAAGGCGTGCCGCTCGCGCCCTACTTCGGGCGGCGGATCGGACAACAAATGGTTGGTCTCGAGGAGGGCCGCACCGCTCTCGATGATCTGCCGTTTCCGTCGCGGCCCTATTACTTCGGTGCCCCTTGGTTCTTGGCGCCCTCGGTGTTCGCGTACCGCACGCTGGATGCGGTCGGAATCTAGACGCGGCGTGAGCACGTACGCATCATTCGCGGAACTTGCGCAGCACGAAACGCCCGGCAGAGACTTTCGCGTCACACAACTCGACCGCCCCGATTCGCGCGCCGTTATCCTCGCTCCCCACGGCGGGCTGATCGAGGTGGGAACGTCCGAGATCGCCGCGCTGATTGCGGGCACGGAATACAGTTTGTTCTGCTTCGAAGGCCTGAAATCGTACGGCCGCAATCGTGACTTGCATATCACCAGCCACCGGTTCGATCATCCGGATTGCCTTGCGATGGCGGCTCGTCGCGAAATTGTCCTGGGCGTTCACGGCTGCATGGGCCGCGCACAGATATTTGTCGGGGGGCTCGACATGGAGTTGGCGGAACGACTGTCGCATGAGCTGGCGGCCGCGGGATTCGATGTGATCTCCACCGGCCACAAGTATCCGGGGCGCCACCCTTTCAACATATGCAACCGTGGGTTGCGGAGGAAAGGCGCGCAGCTCGAAATCACCTATGATTTGCGGGCGCCCGCGCATCGCGAGACGATCGCACGCGCCGCACGGACGGCAATCGCGGGGGTGGTACCCCGTAAGGAGAAATGACAATGATCTATGAGCTTTACTACTGGCCGACGATTCAAGGGCGCGGGGAGTTCGTGCGGCTGCTCCTAGAGGAGGTGGGTGCGCACTATGTGGACGTTGCGCGCGGCTCCGGAAAAGGCGCGGGCGTAGGGGCGCTGATGCGTTTTCTGCAGGGCCGCGACATCCGGCGCCCGCCATTCGCGCCGCCGTTTCTGAAGGCAGGACGGCTCGTCATCGGACAGACGGCCAATATTCTGCAGTTTCTGGGATCTCGGCACGGCCTCGTGCCGAAGGATCAGGCCGGGCGGCTGTGGACGCACGAACTGCAACTCACGATTGCGGATTTCGTGGCCGAGATACACGATACGCATCACCCCGTCTCTTCCAGACTCTACTACGAGGATCAGAAGCGAGAGGCACGGCGCCGCGCCGATGATTTTCTCAAGAGCCGGGCACCGAAGTTCCTCGGTTACTTCGAACGGGTATTGGCGCGCAATTCGCGCAGCGACCGCTATTTGGTCGGCGCGAAACTGACTTCTGTGGATCTTTCGTTGTTTCAAGTCATTGCCGGCTTGAGCTACGCATTTCCGCTCGCGATGGCAAAGGCCGCGCGAAGTTATCGGGGCCTGTTCGCCTTGCACGCAAGAGTTCAGGAACGCCCGCGGATTGCCGCGTACCTTGCGTCGCGCCGCCGTCTCCCATTCAATCAAGAAGGGATTTTTCGGCACTATGCGGAGCTCGACAGGTAAGATTGCGGTCAATCATGCCGCCCAGCCCGCTCAAGTTGATTTCCTCAATGGCCACTCGCGAGGTGCTGGGCGAAATGGTGTCGCACTATCAGCGCGCCGCGACCCGGTCGGTTACCGCCGAAGCGGCGGGCGGCATCGACGTCGCCAAACGCGTTCAAGCGGGAGAGGCGGTGGATGTGGTCGTCCTGGCGAGCAATGCCATCGACAAACTGATCGCCGAAAAGAAACTGTTGGCCGGTAGCCGCGTGGATCTCGTAAAGTCGGGCATAGCGATCGCCGTCAGAGCATGCAGCCCGACGCCTGCTATCGGTTCTGAGGAGGCGGTGAAGGAGGCGGTGCTGGCCGCACGAAGCCTGAGCTATTCGACAGGTCCGAGCGGCATATATCTGGAAGAAATGTTCCAACGTTGGGGTATTTTCGAGGACATCCGCAGCCGTATCGTGGTCCCGCCTCCCGGTGTACCGGTGGGGTCGCTGGTCGCCAGCGGAGCGGCCGAGCTTGGATTCCAGCAATTGAGCGAACTATTGAACCTTCCGGGTATCGAGGTCATCGGGCCGCTGCCGCCTGAGATTCAGAGCATCACGATTTTTTCCGGTGCTATCGCCGTGGGCTGCGGCGATCAGGAAGCGGCGCGCGCGCTATTGGACTACATGGCATCGCCTGCGTCCTTGGGCTCCAAACGGCGGCATGGCATGGAAGCGGCCTGACGAGGCTGAGTGTCAGATTCCTCCGTCATCCATATGCGGCTTCTGCCCAAGCGCTTATGGGGTTGGAGCGAAACCCGGTCGTATAGACTTAACGTACGACAACTCGCGGAGGTGCCATTGAGGATCAATCAGTCGCCTCGCGCCAAGGAGGCGGCGCCATGGCGCGCTTGCTGGTAGTTTCGAATCGCATTGCGATTCCCAATCAGAGCGTCTCAGCGGGTGGACTTGCCGTCGGCGTACTCGCTGCACTGCGCGGCCCGGAGGGCGGCGTATGGTTCGGTTGGAGCGGTAAGACGCAAGATTCCCCATCTGCCGATCCGGAGGTGCACGAGAAAGACGGCATTCGGTTCGTGACCATTGATCTGCCGACTGCGAGTTTCGATAAGTACTACAACGGCTTTTGCAATGGATCGCTTTGGCCGTTGCACCATTATTTTCCCGGCGCGTTTCGCTATGATCCTTCGGAGTTCGACGCATACATGGCGATCAATCGCCATTTCGCCACGGTGCTCAGCAACCTAGTCGAGCAGGGCGATGTCATATGGGTCCATGACTATCAACTCATTCCGCTTGGAAGCCTGCTCCGGCAGGCGGGAGTCACGGCGCGGATCGGCTTTTTTCTACACATCCCGTATCCCAACATAGCCGTTTTACGTCTGCTGCCGAACTACGCAGAACTCGTTCGCGACATGTGCCAGTACGATTTGGTCGGTTTTCAAACGGCCGAGGATTTGGACGGATTTCAATCGGCCGTCAAAGCGGTATTTCACGGCGAAGCGGTGTTTCACGACGAAACCATTGAACTCGGCGGGCGCGAAATCGGCGTCGGCGTATTTCCGATAGGCGTCGACGTCGATGTGATTGCAAGTCAGGCGGAGGAGGCGGTCCGCGACGACGAGCAGGTCAAACGGCTGGTGCACGGTATATTGGGGCGCAAGCTGCTGCTCGGCGTCGATCGTTTGGACTATAGCAAGGGATTGGTAGAGCGCTTCACCTCCTACCAGGCACTGCTCGAATTGAATCCCGACCTTCAAGGCAAGATTACTTTCATTCAAATTGCCTCGTTGAGCAGGATCAACGTGGCCGCCTACGCCGACATACGCGACAAGCTGGAACACGCGGCGGGACACATCAACGGACAGTTCTCCGACACCGATTGGACGCCGATCCGATATCTTAACAAGGACTTCTCGCATCAGACACTGAGCGGGTTCCTGCGCGTCACGAACGTGGCTGTGGTCACTCCGGTACGAGACGGCATGAATTTGGTCGCCAAAGAATTTGTCGCGGCACAGGACCCCGAAGATCCGGGCGCGTTGGTGCTGTCGAGTCTCGCAGGCGCAGCGCAGGAACTCGACGGCGCTCTGCTGGTGAACCCCTATGATAAAGCCGCCGTCGCGCTCGCCCTGCAACAGGCCCTGGCGATGCCGCTCGCAGAACGGCGCTCGCGACACGGGAGCATGCTGGCTGCGTTGCGGGCCAATACCATTAGCCGCTGGCACGAGTCCTTCGTCTCCCGTCTGACCGACGCGACGATTTCGGGCCAACCTCTAGTCTAGTCAACCTCTGGTCCGCGGCGGTGTAGGACTTATCCGCGCCGCAAATGAGAGGCAGTCCGATGGCTTGGTATGAGAAAGACCGCGATTTTTTGAGACCACGATTTCGCGGACTTGATAGAGTGAACCGACCGAATCCCGAACCACTGGAAGCAGAGGCAGTGACCCGTAACAATCCCTGCCGCCTATTGGACATTGCCCTTGCGACGGTCGTCGACGCCGTGATTGCGACCGATTCAGCCGAACACATCACCTATCTGAATCCTGCCGCCGAATCGATGACTGGATGGCGGGCGACCGAAGCGGTCGGCAAGCAATTGACCCAAGTCTTGTTTCTCATCGATCAGGAAACCGACAAGGTGATCGAAAGACCCTTCGAGGGGATTTGCGATTCGGATGAACTCACAACGTCTCTCAGCCATGCGGCATTGGTCAATAGAAGAGGGTTGCAAGTCGAGATCGAGTACAACGCGGTTGCAATGCGCGATGAACACGGACGGTTCGCCGGCACCGTAGTCGTGTCGCGCGCGCGCCGGCATGCGGCGGAAGTAGCGCTGCAGACCAGCAATGAGTCGCTGCTCGCAAACGCCGATGAGCTGTTCGAGGAAAAAGAGCGGGCCCAGGTGACGCTGAACTCCATCGGCGACGCCGTCATCACCACGAACTTCAGCGGCCGGGTGAATTACCTGAATATCGTCGCCGAGACGATGACGGGATGGAAGCAGATCGACGCTTCCAGCAGCGCGGTCGACGACGTATTTCGGCTCATTGATGCGACGACGCGTGAAAAGATCGCTTGCCCCACGGCGCGGGCGATCATCGAAAACCGCAGGGTGTCGCTGGACGCCGTGTGCGTACTCATCCGGCGCGACGGAGAGGACATTGCGGTGGAGGTTTCCGCCGCGCCGATTCATGACAGAAATGGAGGCGTCATCGGCGCGGTGATGGTCGCGCATGATGTAACGGCGGCGCGCGAGCTATCGCGAAAACTCGAGCGGCTGGCGCTGCACGATAGCCTGACCGACTTGCCGAATCGAGCGTTGTTCAGCGACCGGCTCGAGCTCGCCATGGCCAATGCACGGGTCCATGGCGCGTATGCGGCATTGCTGTATGTCGATCTCGATCGGTTCAAACACATCAATGATTCTTTGGGACACGCCATCGGCGACAAGCTGCTGCAGACGGTAGCGCGAAGATTGCTCGGGTGCGTGCGCAGTTCGGATACGGTGAGCCGGCAAGGCGGCGACGAATTCGTCGTTTTGCTGGCCGACATCGTGCGGATCGACGACGCCACCGTTTGCGCCGAGAAGATCCTGGCCGCGCTGGATGCGCCGTACCGGATCGGGGAGCACGAAATGCGTCTGACGGCCAGCATCGGCGTCGCCATATTCCCAAACGATGCCGTCGACGGAGATGCGTTGCTGAGATGCGCCGATTTCGCCATGTACCAGGCCAAGTACAACGGCCGCAACAACTGCAGGTTCTTTGCCGCGGGGGCCCTAGCCGACGCGATCAAATGACAGGGTGCGCGAACCGCTGCGGGCGTAAGCCTGCGCGCGTAGACATCGACCATCGCGAGCATGGCGTAAGACGGCCCTTACACCATGTACCTCGGCCCCGAGGATAAACGATTCTCGCGGAATCCGGCAATCTAGCCCCGACATGATTGAGCGCGTATAAATATTCTTAAGGAGCTAATTATGGGTCGCGGAATTTTGCTGTGGATGCTCGGTGTGCCTATTCCGATAATCCTTTTGCTTGCCATGTGCTCGCATCATTGAGAGCGGGCCACCGCGGCGTCATCTTTCGAAGATCCGCCGCGGAGGATTCACATGGTCAGCACGATCTTACCGATGTGATTCGACGACTCCATGAGCTGATGCGCGGCGGCCGCCTCGGCAAACGGAAACGTTGCATGAACCACCGGCCGCACACGACCCGCGACCAGTAACGGCCAGACGTTGCTGCGGACGGCGTCGGCGACGGCCGCTTTTTCTTCCACGCTTCGCGCTCGAAGAGTCGACCCGGTAACGGTCAGTCTCTTGGTGACTACATGATTGAGTTTAATTTCCGCGCGTGAGCCGCCGAGCATGGAAATGATGACCAACCTCCCCTCGACCGCCGCGACCTGCAAATTGCGATCCAAGTAGTCTGCGCCGACCATATCGAGGATTACATCGACGCCCTTACCCGCGGTGTCTTGGCGGATCAGTTCCACGAAATCCTGCGTGCGATAGTTGATTCCGCGTACCGCTCCGAGCCGCTCGCAGGCGCGCGCCTTTTCATCGGATCCGGCGGTCGCATACACGCGTGCGCCCCACGCGGCCGCAAGTTGAATCGCGGTCGTTCCAATACCGCTCGTGCCTCCATGAATCAGCACGTTGTCACCCGGCTTGCACCGGCCCCGCTCGAAAACATTGGTCCACACGGTGAAAAAAGTTTCCGGCAACGCGGCCGCTTCCACCATGGTCAGGCCGCGCGGCACGGGCAGGCACAACGGCGCGGCGGCGGCCGCGTATTCGGCGTAGCCGCCGCCGGCAAGCAGCGCCGTGACTTGATCGCCGACGGCTACGCCGGCGGCCTCGGATCCCAGAGCCACGACTTCGCCGGCGACTTCCAGTCCTGGAATATCCGAGGCCCCCGCCGGCGGCGGATACCGGCCTTGCCGCTGCATGACATCCGGTCTATTGACGCCGGCCGCGGCAACCCGCACGAGCACTTCTCGAGCGCCGGGTCGCGGCACCGGACGTACCGCGCATCTGAGTTGCTCCGGTCCGCCGGGCGCCGCGATTTCAATCACAGTCATTTCACTGGGTACGGCTGTCACGATACGTGCCCCTCGGCCAAGGTTTTGACATGCGCAACGGCGCTGCGGCCGAGAGCGGATAAGTTGTAGCCCCCTTCCAGCATCGAAACGATTCGGCGCTGCGAATGACGGCCGGCGAGTTCCATCAACCGCTGCGTGATCCACGCATAATCAGCTTCGACCAGCGACATGCCGCCCAACAGATCTTCGCGGTGCGCGTCGAAACCCGCGGAAATAAGGATCATCTCGGGCATGAATTTCTCCAGCGCGGGCAGCCACTCTTGTTCGACGGCAGCCTTTACCGCAGTGCCTCCGCTGCCGGCTGCCAGCGGCACATTGATCATGTTGGGCGCGGGGCTTTCGGTGCCGCTGTAGGGATAGAACGGGTGCTGAAAAAAACTCGCCATGAGTACTCGGTTACGCCACTGCGGAGCGCTGAACATATCCTCGGTTCCGTTGCCGTGATGAACATCGAAGTCGATGATGGCGATGCGTTCGAGACCCTTGGTCTGCAGCGCATAGGCGGCGGCGACGGCGATGTTGTTGAAAATGCAAAATCCCATCGAGGACACGCGCGTCGCGTGGTGGCCGCACGGCCGCACGGCGCAAAATGCGCTGGACGAGCCTCCGGCAACTACATCATCCACGGCGAGCATGCCCGCACCGGCCGCGCGGCGTGCCGCATCGAGGCTGTAGGAATTCATTGCCGTATCGGGATCGAGCTGTAGGCGTCCCTCGACCGGCGCATGTTCAAATATCAAGTCCACATAGGCGGCATCGTGCACGCGCTTGAGATCCGCGGCCTGCGCCAGAGGGGCCTCCAAACAGCGTAAATCAGCCAACAGCCCGGAGGCGCGCATGGCGTCGTTGACCGAGTTCAGGCGGGCCGGGCATTCGGGATGGCCGTCGCCCATGTCGTGACGCAGGCAGTCGGAATGAGTGATATAAGCCGTCGTCATACTGGTCCCCTACTTCGTCGTGGATCCATCAAGCGGCGCGCGGGGCCGCGACCGGATGATACAGCTCCAGCGCGCGACCGCGCTCCTGTACCAGAGCGAGAACCGCATCGATAGTCGGAGTCGTCACACCGGTAAGCCGCCCGAGCTCTTGTACGACCGTGACGAGCGCATCGATTTCCAATGGACGGCCGCGCTCCAAATCCTGCAGCATCGACATCTTGTGTCCGGCAATCGCTGCGGCAGCCGCAAGCCGGCGATCCATCATCTCGGCCGGGATTTGAATCCCGAGTGCCTCGTTGACGGCTTTGGTCTCGAGCATCATCGTCTTGCATAGCGCGAGCAACGCCGGTTCGCCCAGCATGCGGTCCAGCGTAGCGCCGGTCAGGGCGCTGATGGGGTTGAAGCATACGTTGCCCCAGAGCTTGAGCCAGATGTTCCAACGTATATTATCGCGCACCGGTGCCTCGAATCCCGCCTCGGTTAGCGCCCGGCTCAATGCCATGATCCGGCTCGAACGGCTGCCGTCGGGTTCTCCGATCGTGAATCGATTGAGCTGGTGATGGACGATGACGCCGGGTTCGACCACCTCGCAGGCCGGCTCGACTACGCAGCCGATCGCGCGTCGAGGCTGAATGCTATTCCATTGCCGAGCGCCCGGATCGATCGATTCGAGGCAATGAGCCTCGAAGCGGCCTCCCGACTGATAAAAGTACCACCACGGAATTCCATTCATGGCGGTCAGCACGGCGGTGGATGGACCCAAGAGCGGCGCAAACGAAGCGGCGCTCTCGTAGGCTTGATGCGACTTGAGGGCACAGATGACGAAATCTTGGGTACCGAACGCCCGCGGATCGGCGCCGGCGGCGACGTGGACTACCGTTTCGCGACCCTGCTGCACGAGTTTAAGGCCTCGTCGTTGAATGGCCTCTAAATGAGCGCCGCGAGCGATGACGCACACGTCGTGGCCCGCCGAGGCCAGCCCCACCGAGACATAGCCGCCAATAGCTCCGGCACCAAAGACACAAAATTTCATTTGCCGATCCGCACTGTATGAGCAGCCGTTAGGCGGGCGCCGTCACTGACCGAGCGCTCAAGGTCGATCATACCGTCCATATTGTCTCCGTGTCCGCTATGTCCATCCCAACAATTCCCAGCGATAGCTGCTTTCGTTGTATGGCGTGTCGATGACGGAGTCGTCCAAATAGTAAGTGCCGCCGCTCTCTCTCGCCACCCAGCGACCCACCTCGGGAGCGAGCCAGATGGTTTCACGGCGTACCGAGTTGGTTCGCCCAACATCGCCATTTTCAAAATTGATGAAGTTCTTGTACCGCAGCGCCTTGTATTGGCCGGCCGGCACCGTGATGGTCTCCCAGGCCTCGGCCTTCATGGTCTGTTCCCACGCCAATCCGGCGCCATCCTCGGAGGTCCGGTATTGTGAGCGGATGTGAACCTGCCAACCGGGCTCAAGTCGAGTCGGCCATAGGGGGATCGGCGACTCGTACACTTGCACCTGGCTCCAATGAGGGTCCACTAACACCATCCCCCAGGGACCCTGTATCTCGCTCGGCAACGCGGCGCCGACTCTGGGATGGTCAAAATACTTGCGCAGCCAGGACCTGGTTCCTGGCGAGGACCCCTGTTCGTCCTTGTCGCTCTCCGTGTGCGAATCGATATCTATAGTGCGGCCAACTGCGGCGACTTGATCGACTTGGGTGTCGACGAGCACGCCATTGAACAAGTCCCGCTTTATGTAGTGCCATGATTGACCGGCCAGGGGTTGGCGGACTTCGGGGGAGGGCGCGCCCCGCTCGGCTCCGCGCCGGCTGATCTCGCAGCCAACCGGAAACGCCGCAGAAGCCAGCAGAAAAGATCTTCTGGTTACCTTAGGCAAATCCATGCCCCGCATGCATTGAATCAGATATATTAAATATTACACTGAAGCCGGGTTCGTTTCCAGGGTGGGTTCCACTCCAGAAGTGCGGATCCCTGCTGACATGCAGTATTGTCGCTAACGGTCCCGTACACCATGACATCAACGAAGCCCACCATTACTCAGAACGCGGATGTACGGTTTCTCGGTAGGCTCCTGGGAAATGTGATTCGTCGCTATGGGGGCGATACGCTATTTCAGCGCATCGAAGCGATACGCGCGGCGTCGGTCGACCGCTATCGCGGCATTGCCAATCCGCGTGGTTTGGCCACCGACCTGGAAACCTTGTCTCTCGATGAGACTGTCGCGTTCGTACGCAGTTTCATGCTGTTCTCGATGCTGGCCAACCTGGCCGAAGACAGGCAAGGCGCGGTTGCCGAAAACGAGGCCACGCTGGCGTCGACTCTCGCTTTCTTGAACACGCAGGGCATATCGTCCCTACAGGCTGCGGCGTTGCTGGACCGCGCATTGATCGTGCCGGTATTGACCGCCCATCCCACCGAAGTCATGCGCAAAAGCATGCTCGATCACCGCAATCGCATTGCCGCGCTGATGCGACGGCGCGATGGCGGAACGGACGAAACTGCGGACGGCGAACTGATCGTCGAGGCAATTGCCGCCCAAATTGCCTTGGCGTGGCAGACACGCGCACTGCGGCGCGAACGGCTGTACGTGGCGGATGAAGTCGATACGGCGCTGACCTACCTCCGGGATGTGTTCTTGCCCGTCGTCCCCATTCTGTATGCCCGATGGGAACGCTTGCTGGGTCACCGTCCGGCCAGCTTTCTGCGCCTCGGCACCTGGATCGGCGGCGATCGCGACGGCAACCCCCATGTGACGGCGGACTCGCTGCATTGGGCGTTGGGCCGGTCGGCTCAGGCGCTGTTGGTCGATTATCTGGAGCAATTGAACGCCCTTGGCGCCGAACTGTCCGTCTCCAGCGAACTTGCCTCCGTCTCGGAGCCGGTGAAGCGGTTGGCACTCTCGAGCGGCGACGTCAATCCGGCGCGCGCGGATGAGCCGTACCGCCGCGCGATCACCGGTATTTACGCTCGTCTCGCCGCGACCTACCAGAAATTTACCTCGCGCGCTCCACCACGGCCCGCCTCGGTCGGCGCCGAGCCGTACCCCGATGCGCAGAGCTTGCGCGCGGACTTGGCCGTTCTCGAGCAGTCGCTGGAGGCTGAGAGCAAACTCGAACGAGGCAGCGGCAGCGCGCTCAAGCGGCTGATTCGAGCGGTGGAGACCTTCGGCTTTCATCTGGCGGCGCTCGATCTGCGCCAAAACGCCGACGTGCACGAGCGCGTCACCGCGGAACTCCTCAGCGTGGCCGGCGTCGCGCCCGCCTATACGAGCCTCGACGAGTCCGATCGCGTGGCGTTGCTACGCCGCGAGCTCGCGAGCGAGCGATTATTGGCGAGCCCCTTCGCCAGCTACTCGCAGGAGACTTTGTCCGAACTTGCCATCGTGCGTGCCGCGGCCGAAGCGCATCGGCGCTATGGCCCCGGCTGCATAACGACTTACATCGTATCCAAGTGCGCCAACGTGTCGGACCTGTTGGAGGTGCATATCTTGCTCAAGGAGGCCGGCCTGTACCGCGGGCACGGCAGACCGCACGCCGCGATCATGGCTGTGCCGCTGTTCGAGACCATCGGTGATTTGCAGCGTGCGGCGGAAGTCATGACCGCCTGGCTGGACCTGCCCGAAGCATTCACCATTGCCCAAGCGCACGGCTTTCAAGAGGTGATGGTCGGTTATTCTGATTCGAACAAGGACGGCGGATATCTCACGTCGGTGTGGAGCCTGCACCAGGCGACCCGGTCGCTGGATGCGGTGTTCGAGAAATTCGGCACCTCGATGCAGATTTTCCATGGCCGCGGAGGTGCTGTGGGCCGCGGCGGCGGCTCGTCGTTCGCGGCAATCCGCGCCCAGCCGCACGGCACGGTCCGCGGCCGCATTCGGATTACCGAGCAGGGCGAGATCATTGCCGCCAAGTACGGAACGCGTGAGAGCGCGGCCGCGAATTTGGAATCGATTTCGGCGGCCACGCTGCTGGCTTCGCTGGAAAAGGCCTCGCTCTCCGAGGAAAACCGCCTGCGATTCGCCGCCGCCATGGATAAGCTGTCGACCGAAGCCTGCCGTGCCTATCGTTCGCTCGTCTACGAGACCCCTGGCTTTTCGAGCTTCTTCAGGCAAATGACGCCATTGCAGGAAATCTCCGAACTCAAGATAGGTTCGCGCCCCGCCTCGCGGTCCCAGTCCGAGCGGATCGAAGACTTGCGCGCGATTCCGTGGGTATTCAGCTGGGCCCAAGCGCGGGTCATGTTGCCGGGTTGGTATGGAGTCGGGCAGGCGCTGGCATCGTTCGGGGACGACGCGCTGCTGCGCGAAATGCAAGGCGCGTGGCCGTTCTTCCGCGCGACGCTGGATAATCTCGAGATGGTGCTTTCCAAGTCGGACATGAACATCGCCGCTCGTTACGCCACTCTGGTATTGGAACGGGCGCTCGCCGATGAGATTTTCGGCCGCATACGCGACACCTGGTCCGTCACTCAAGAACGGCTGCTCCGCATCACCGGGCAGTCGCGCTTGCTGGAAAAAAATCCGTCGCTGGACGCCTCGATTCGGCTCAGGCTTCCTTACATCGAGCCGTTGAATTTACTGCAAGTGGAGCTGCTCAAGCGCCACCGTGCCGGCGAGACCGATCCGCGCGTCCGCGAAGGCATACAGCTGTCGCTCAATGCCATCGCGACGGCACTGCGCAACAGCGGCTAGGAGCCGGCGGCGTGACCGGGTCCGAGCTGATGGTCGAGGCGAGCTATTCGCGCCTCGCCGCATGCGAGGACCAGGGAGGCAGGATCGGCGCTGCGGCACAGCTCATACTGGCCATCTTCGATGATTTCTATGGACGGCTGTGCGAGTACCCGTACCTGGCCAAGCGCGCCTTCGAGACCATGGATCCGCATGCTTCGATCCAAATCAGCAAAGAGCGTCTCGGGTTGTACAGTCGATACATCGCGGAGCACGGGCCGCGGATACGCGCAGCCTTTCCCGCGCTTGCCAACGACTCGAGCGCGTGGGGCGCGCTGGATCGCTCGTTCGTCGCGATGATCGTCGATCGCTACGAGGCGGACATCGCCTTCAGCTTTGTCCATTCCATGCGGCGCAATATAGGCCTCGGCTTGTGGCGTCCGGTGGCTTACTCGTTCCCGCCTCCGAGCAAGCTCCGGGTACTCTCCATGGCGTCCGTGTATCGCCGTTTACCGGTGCGGCGGGCAGTCGACGTGGATTTGCTGTGCGATGCCCTGCGCGTGCCGGGATTCTCCGTGCCGTTCAGAAATCTGCGGGGCGATGCGCAACGAGTCCTCGAACGGCTGCAGGGCCTGCGGGAGGGGACCGGCGCGCCGGCGCTGCGGGCCATCGCGCTCGACGTCGTTGAAGCCGGATTCTTCCGCGATCGATCCGCATTTCTGGTCGCCCGCTGGGTACTCCGCGACGAGACTCTGGTGCCGTTCGTGGTTGCGTACCTGAACAGTTCGGCCGGCATTTACGTGGACGCCGTTCTGCATCAGGTATCCGACATTCACGATCTGTTCAGCTCGACGCTCGCCAATCTGCACGTGACCACCCGCTTGTACTATCAGACCTGCGTTTTTCTTTTCAGCCTGATGCCGCGGCGCCCGTTGGGGCACCACTATTCGACCATCGGCTACAACCATATCGGCAAGGTCGCGATATTGAGCGAGATCGTCGAACAGGTGCGGCACTCCGGCCAGACGCTCAGGCGCTCGCCCGGAGCGCCGGGCACGGTCGCGCTCGGTTTCACATTCGAAGCCTGCTCCTATCACTTGAAGGTGATTCGCGACCGGCCGACAACTTCGTACAAATGGGGTTCGTACCCAGGAGTTGCCGCGGTGGTGGACAAGTACCGCGAGGTTCACGAGATCAACCGCGCCGGCAGCATGTTGGACAACGTGATGTATTTCAATCTACGCCTTGATCGCGATTTGTTCGATCCTGCGCTGCTGGAAGAGATCTGCCGGGAGACCGCCGGCAGCGCGCATTTGGACCCGGAGGGTATTTTGCTGCGCTCGTTGATCGTGCAATTGAAGATCGTGCCATTGCCCGTCTTCCTCGAGGCTGCCAACGACGGCGAAACGCGGGCGGTGATCATCAGCCTCGGACATTGCATTCGAAACAACGCCGCCACCAACATCTTCAACAAGGATCTGGATTCCAGAAATTACGGAGTCGGCCGCTACGGACGGGTGTTCCTATTCGACTACGATGCCGTCGAAAAACTGACCGATGTCAAGATTCGTACCAATACGGACCTCGAACCCGGCGAGGAAGGGGCGCCCGGTTGGTTCTTCGAAGACGGAGTAGTCTTTCTGCCCGAAGAACTCGAGCATGGCATGCAATTCAAAAGCGACTACGCACGCCGCTGTTTCCGGCAGGAGAACGGCGATTTGATGACGGTTCAATATTGGTCGGACATTCAACAGAAGCTGCTGCGCGGCGAGGTCCCCGACCTGCGGATATATCCCGCGAGCGCGCGGTTGGACGCGGAACTCACGGGCTAGTGCGCCCTCGCCGGATTACTTGCGAACGTAGCCCGCGAGTTTACTGTGCGTCCGCGTCGCCTCATCCTCGCTGAACGGCACGGCGCTTCGCGACTCGCGAATCAGCCGCTCGAAGTCGGCGGCGGGCAACGGCCGGCTGAAATGAAAACCTTGATATTCATCGCAACCGGCGGCTCTCAGATAGTCCAGCTGCACGGGTGTTTCAACGCCTTCGGCTACCACCTTGAGACGCAAACTATGGGCCAGCGAAACGATTGCGCAGACGATGGATGCATCCTCGGGGCGGCTCGCTATTTCGTTGATGAATACGCGATCGATCTTGAGTTTATCGATCGGAAAGCGTCGCAGATAGCTCATGCTGGAATAACCCGTGCCGAAATCGTCCACGGAAACGAGCACGCCCATGGCGCTCAGCTGTTCGAGTATCGTGACCGACTGTTCAGGGTCGGTCATGACCGCACCTTCGGTGAGTTCTACCTCGAGGTAGCGCGCCTCGAGATCCGCATCGTCGAGCGCGCGTTGAATGCTGTCGACCAACCCGCTGTCGCGGAACTGGGATGCCGACAAATTCACCGAAACACGCAGCGTCGGAACGCCCGCATCCTGCCAGGCGCGCGCCTGCCGACACGCTTCGCGAATGACCCATTCGCCGATGGCGCCGATCAAGCCGCATTCCTCCGCCAACGGTATGAAATCCGCGGGCGACACGATTCCCCGTTCGGGATGCATCCAGCGTATCAACGCCTCGGCGCTGCGCACGGTGCCGGCATGCGCATCCACTTTCGGCTGGTAGTACAGTTCGAATTGCTGCAATCCCAATGCGGCATGCAAGTCGCTTTCCAGTTGAACCCGGTTCTCCGAGCTGCCCTGCATTCCCGCTTGGTATCGCTGCGCGTTGCCGCGGCCCCGCTCCTTGGCGGTGTACATGGCCGCATCCGCATGTGCGAGCAAAGCCTCGATGGAGGCGCCATCCGCGGGATATAGGGCAATGCCGATACTGGGCGAGGTGTGAATATCGATGCCGGCGATTCGCACAGGCGAGAGCAATGCCTCGATAACGGAATGGGCGAGGCGTGCCGCGTCCTCGGGGCCGGCAATCGAGGTGGCGACCAGGACGAATTCATCTCCGCCGAAGCGGGCCACCGTGTCGACGGTCCGTACGACGGCGGCGAGGCGACGCGCGACTTCTTGCAATAGTTCATCGCCGGCACGGTGCCCCAACGAGTCATTGACGAGCTTGAAGCGGTCGAGGTCGCATACCAATACCGCGAATGATCGGCCGTCGCGGTCGGCGTGAGCCATAGCCTGAGCCAACCGGTCGTCCAGCAAGACCCGGTTCGGCAGACCCGTGAGCGAATCGTGCGTGGCGAGGTGGCGCAGCTGCCTGTCGGCGGCTTCCAGGCCCCGGGTGCGGAGCATGATGACTTCTTCGAGGCGCCCCAACTGGTCTTTGACCATGCGGTCGTTTTCCCACTTGCGGCTGAGCGCGGTGGCGCACTGCAGGACTTCGATCGGCTCGGCGGGCTTGCGCAGCACGAGCAGCTTGTCGGAGTGACCGAGACGCTCGACCACCTCGGTCCAATCATAGTCGGTGTGCGCCGAACAGATGACCACTTGTACATCGGGATCCGTGAGCCAAAGGCGTTCGATGGTTTCGAGACCGTCCCAGCCCGGGGGCATGCGCATGTCGACGAACGCCATGGCGTATGGGCGCCCGTCGACGATCGCCTGGTGCGCCATCGCGACGCCTTCTTGCCCTTGATGCGCGGAGTCGATCTCGAAATCCGGGCGAGCCGTGGTCTGCGCGCTCGCGCCGAAAATGTCAGCCTCCAAGATCTCCAGTGCGGCCTTCGCGGAGTGTTCTGGCTGGACGCCCAGCACCTTGCGAAAATCCTGATGGATGGCCGCATTGTCGTCGATGATGAGAATGCGCCGATTGAGCGCCGTGGAAGACTTAAGCACCGGCAGCGTCCTGCAAAGGCACGCACGGGAGTTCGAGAATGAACGCCGCGCCGCGTCCGGGGCCGTCGCTCTCCGCGCGCAGCGTACCGCCGAGGTCCTGAGCCGCGAGCGCGCCGCTGTGCAGACCGAATCCGTGTCCGGACTGGCGGGTGGTGAAGCCGTGACTGAAGAGCCGGCCCATGTTCTCCGCCGGGATTCCCACGCCATTATCGATCACCGAGATGCGCACGCCGTTCACGGCCGTCTCGATGCGCAAGGTCAAGAGTTTGTCCGGCCGGCCGGATTCGTCGCATGCGTACTTCGCGTTGCGGACGAGGTTCACCAGAATTTGCAGGACCTTGTGCTTGTCGACGGTTATTGCGGGAACGTCGCTGAATTCACGCTGCAGCGTCACGCCATGACGAACGAATGCCCCCGCGTTCAAGCGCAGGCTGTCCTCCACCAAATCGACGACTTCGACCGTCTCGGTGACGCCGCATAATTTGGCGTAGCTCTGCTGCATGGCCACGGTGTCTTTGATGTGTTCCAGGTTCTCGCGCAATGAGGCGAGTTCCTTCAAGGTCATCTCTTGATCGGTTGTGAGCTGTTTCCCCAAAGTCGCGAGGTAGTGCGGTATGCGTTTCCCCCGCGCGTCGCCGGTGATGAACTCTCCTAGCCGCGGACCTTGGTCCTGCAGCAGCGCGGCGAGGCGCGATACTCCATCCGCTTTGGATTGCTTGACGCGCTCCGCCACCAGGCTTGCGGAAATATTGACGCTGTTCAGAATGTTGCCGACATTGTGCAAAACGTTGGTGGCCACTTCGGCCATGCCGGCCTGGCGGGATGCGGTCATCAGTTCTTTGTGCACGCGCTCCAGTTCCAGGTCGGAGTGCTTGCGCTCGGTGATATCCCGAAGGAACTCGACCGAGCACTCCGGGATCCCGTTTTCGTCGCGAACGAGCGCAATCATTGCGCGAACCCACATGGTGCTCCCATCTTTTCGCGTATAGCGCTTTTCCAGGTCCACGAAATCGATGTCACCCTTCCACAGACTTTCGAGCGCCGCCGCGCTGCCCGCGGCATCATCGCTGTGGGTAAAATCACCGCCGGACCTGTCCGCGAGTTCATCGGGGCCGAAACCCAGCAACGCGCAGAATGCCGGATTGCAGCGTTGGAATCGGCCGTCGCAGGCCGCGTAGGCGATCCCTATCGGCGCTTGGTCGAAGGTATTCCGAAACAAGGTTTCGGCTTTACGCAGATCTCCCCGGACGGCGACCAGGTCGGTGAAGTCGCTGATCGTCCCGACAAAGCCGGAAACGCCCGCGGCGGGAACGAGTTGCTCGCAGATATAGCGGACCGTGCCGGCGGTGGGCTCGGTGCGGTATTCGAATTTCACGGGTCGCGGCTGGCGGCAGAAGTCGTTCCACGTCTCCTCCACGCTTGCTCGATCGGCGAGGTGAACGCCCTGTGCCCAGTCGTTGGTGCTCTGATCCGCGGTCAACCCGAAAATGCGGCGATACTCTGGATTGGCGTACGTCAGAGTGCCGGTCAAATCGGAGTGATAGATAGCAACCGGTGCGCTGTCGAGTAACGCGTGCGGCAGCGTCGCATCGCCGGCGGTCGAGGTCGATGTGCCCTGGTTTGCGCTCGACAGCAGCGCCAGTTCCATCATGCGTGCCCGGAGTTGCGCTTGCGCCACCGCTTGCCGCGCCACCAGCATGAGCAGGTCGCGCTGTAATGGGGTGAGCTGGCGAGCGACCGTGCCGTAAACTGCAAGTGTGCCCATCGTGCCGCCGCCGCCGGTACGCAGAGCGCAACCGGCATAGGATCGGACGCCTAGACCGCCCACCACGAATTGGGCGGCGCAGAAGCGTTCGTCCTGCGTCGCGTCCACGACCTCGAACAATCCTGCAGCCCTCGATGCGTGTTCGAGGAAGGGATCATTCTCCGGTGCGGCCCCGGGCGCCAGCACTGCCTGGGGACTACACCAGGCGCTTGCTCCGCCGCACTGCGCTATTGAAGCGAACGGCGCCTGGCACACGCTCGCCGCAAGACGTGCAAGGTCAGTGTAGGCGGGGTCTAATGCAACCGCAGCCGCAGCCAAAACCGCGGCCGGCGGAGGGCCCGGGCCGGGAATTCCGGCCCGCGCTTTAGTGTTACCTTCTGCGCTCATCCGATCAGCACTTGCGGAGATACCATTCGCATGAGTAGCGCGCCCCCGCGCAGACGTTGACTATTCGACGTATTGTGGTTATGCGGCCGATGCAGTGCCTGGCGAGTGCATCACAATATCGGCGGCCGGAAAGTGTGCTGCATCGCAGTGTTACATCAGCGAGGATGCCGTCATGAGGGAAATTAACGCGTGAACGCGACCATGAGCGTCCCCGAGGGTCCCGGACCGTGGAATCCCGGCATCGAGTCGCAGATGCCGCAAGAGCTACTGCACCTGTCGACCATTTTTCGGCCCGAGAATGTTTTTACCAGCCTGGCGACAGCGGTCGAACTGCGCGGTCTGACCGGTTTCGCGTTGAGCGAACTCGTGGCGTTTCGCCCGCAAAGGCTCGCGCTTCACGAGTTGCTGATTCGGGTTACGGCCGATTTCGCGGTACCGGACGGGTCGCGTATCGGCGACCTCGGCATCAATTTCCGCGAGATCGCCCGCCTGTTGCTCGCCCGCTATGTCGATCCGCAAATGGATTCAATGATCGCGGCATACGATCAGGCGCGCCGTGCGCTGACCCAGGCAATCGAGGCCGCTCTGGCGGCGGCGGTGCCCGGGCTGAGCGCGGCCAAGATTCCCGCCGCCCGCGCGAAATCCAGATTGTTCAGCCGCATGGCCTCGGGCCGCAAACCGCTCGCAGCGCCCGTTGCCGATCGCGGCTGGGGCCCGCATCAGATCGACGACTTGGAACACATGGCTGCCGGGGCCGATGGGCTGCAGGCACTCGCTTGCCGCATCCTGGGGCGCGTCATGGCGGCGCTGTTCACCACGCACGGCTATGCGTGGGGGACTCGCGATCTCATCGTGTCATTGACGACCGATATCGCAGCCAACTCCCATGGCAGCGAGGCTATCGGCCAGGTGCTCGAGCCATTGCTCCGCAGCGCGGCAGAGCGCGAGGGTTATCGCCTGTTGCCCCGGCAGGAGCGGCCCGTCGTCATCAACACCAAAGGCGCTTCGGCCTCGGGCAAGAGCTCTTTACGGCCGCTGCAAAAGAAACTCGCCGGGGATATCGGCGTCGGGTGGAGGGACTTTGCGCTCATCAGCCCGGATATTTGGCGCAAGCAGTTGATCGACTATGGTGCGCTCGGTACGGCTTACAAGTACGCCGGCGCATTTGCGGCGGAGGAACTGCAGATCGTAGATCGGAAACTCGATCGCCACATGGCGCGAAAGCATCAACGCGGCGACATGTCGCACCTGTTGATCGACAGGTTCCGCTTCGACAGCTTCGCGCCCGATTCGGATGAGGCGGGCAGCAATTTGTTGACGCGCTTCGGCGAGACCGTTTACCTGTTCTTCGTCATCACGCCGCCCGAAATGTTGGTCGAGCGTGCGTGGGCGCGAGGGTTGGAGTTCGGCCGGTACAAGGCGGTGGACGACACGCTCGCGCATGCAGTGGAGGCCTACGGCGGCATTCCGGATGTGTTTTTTACTTGGGCGCGACGCAGCGATAAGCGGATTCGATTCGAGTTCCTGGACAACACGGTGCCCCTCGGGGAACGTCCGCTCACCGTCGCGTTCGGCGACAACACCACGTTCAATGTGCTGGACGTCGTGAATATGCTGAACATCGAGCGATTCGGGCGCATCAATGTCAACGCGCTGGCGCCGGCGTCCCTTTATAAGGACCGGACGCTGTTGGCGGCAGAGCACAACACGGGATTCCTGCGGCGCTGCATCAGCGAATTTCGCGACGTCAACTTCGTGGAGCAAGCAACGGGAAGAATTTACCTGCGCATCGAATCCGGCGTCCCCGTTTGGCAGGACCGCAGCCTGCTGGAGGCGGCGTCATCCAATCCGGATACACGGGTGGGACTACAGGCGGTGGCGACCGACGCGCTGCTCGCTCATGCGGCGGACGGCGCAGCGCAGTACTTGTCCTCGCCGCCGGATAACGGCGTTGTTCAAACGCCCACCCTAGGTCAATGGGCGACTGAGGCGCCCGATGAGAAGGTCGATGATGAGAAGGTCGCTTTGCTCAAATAGCGGGCACTAATCCAAGAAGTCGCAATAGCGCTCTACGTGCGCCCCGAGATCCAGGGTATGCTGACGCGTCAGCCGCTCCGCCAATTCCGTATCGCGCCGTTCCAAGGCCTCGATGATCTTCAAATGATCGATGATGGAGCGCGCCGCACGGTCGCTTTGCGAAATGGTCGCGCGACGAATGGCGCGCACATGCATGAGAAGGTTGCGCGTCGCGTCGATGATGGTCTGAGAGCCTCCCAAACTTATCACAGCCGTGTGAAACGCGATGTTGGCGTCCGAATATTCGTCCAAATGCTCGGAGGGAGGCGAATTCCGGAACTCGTCGAACAAATGCCGCAGCTTGGCAATCTCGGCATCGGTCGCATACAGCGTAGCGAGCCGGGCGGCCATGGATTCGAGCGCGGCCCATACTTGGATCATCTCGATCATTTCGCGCCTTGACTTGCGAACGATATAAATGCCGCGGCGGGGCATCGTGCGGATGAACCCTTCCTGTTCCAGCAACGACAACGCCTCTCGGATCGGCGTTCGGCTGACACCGAGCGCCGTCGTCAATTGCCGCTCGTCCAGCCGCAACTCCTGATTCGGATCGTAGATATCGGTGTCCGCGATGGCATTCTTGAGGAGCGCGTAGGCCTGGTCACGCAAACTAGTAGCGTTCAGCGGCGCGAGCGCGAGCGGCGCCGTTGTGGAGGTACGCTCAACCAGCTTTGCGATGGTATTCATTCACGACCCTTTGGTGACCCTTCGTTAAGTAAAAGCGCGCTCAAGTTCTGTCCTAGGCTCGCTGCCCCAGCAGCGAATCAACATCGGTGGCCGGGGTGTTGCCGGCAGGCGTATCGCTCCGGCTCTGGGTGCCGAGGCCGACATAGCGTCCGTGCCGCGTCGCAGATTCGAGCACAGACTGCGGCAGCACGAGGTAGAGCACCACGGACGAGCCTGCCACCAGTACCAAACCGAAAAACACTAACACAACCATTCCAGTGAGGGGCATGAGAACTTCCCGGCGGCACGCCATGGTAACCGCGCATATTGTTAAAGATATAACGTAATGGCCGCTGCACGCATGGAGGTAACCGTGCAGGCACGGGGGTAAACCCCGTACGCCAGATATATTATATTGCGCGATATTTTTGGCTAATGAATTAATCTAACCGCCCTCGCCATTTCTCTCACGTGTGGAAATTGACCGCTAAAACCTGGGTCGCCGACCGTGGCAGCAGACCCGCCCTCACCCGACAGACTAGCCGAACCCGTCGGTTGACACCTCAAAACTTCTGCATATATGATATACCAAGATCACAATTCAAGTTTGGTTGGTTGGATGGCTCCGAGGGATAGCCCTGGGTCCATAACGGGGGTAGGTAACGGTGAGTCAGTCCAGGCGCGTCCGTCTCAACGGAAAATCAACGATCGCCCCGCGGCTCATCAATATCGGTCATTAACGGTTGGATCTTCACGTGACATTGGTGGAGCTTGGGGCGAATGTCAGCACGGCCGTGACTCTACGCGCGCGGTACGAACCGCAGCGCGGCTCGTTGTCATGCGCGTCGACCATGCTTCCACTTTTGCCTGGGTGAAGTTAAGGGGAAATGCATGAACGCGAATTCGAATGAATCAGGCTCGGCGCTGGCGAATCCATGGGTGCAGCTGGTACTCGGCGTCCTCTGCATGGCATGCGTCGCGAATCTGCAGTACGGGTGGACGCTCTTCGTCAATCCCATCGATGCCAAGTATCACTGGGGACGCAGCGCCATTCAGGTCGCGTTCACTATTTTTGTTCTCATCGAGACATGGCTCATTCCGGTTGAAGGTTATCTGGTCGACCGCTTCGGACCGCGCTGGGTGGTGCTTGGCGGCGGCATTCTGGTGGCGCTCGCCTGGGTCGTGAATTCCAGCGCGAGTTCGCTCTCCGTACTGTATTTTGCCGCCGCACTCGGCGGCATCGGCACCGGCTGCGTTTACGGCACCTGCGTCGGCAACGCACTGAAGTGGTTCCCGGGCAGGAGGGGTCTCGCCGCCGGCATTACCGCCGCCGGATTCGGCGCCGGCGCCGCCATTACCATCGGGCCGATTTCGGCCATGATCAATTCGTCGGGATACGAGCACGCGTTCCTGGTATTCGGATTGATACAGGGCGGCATCGTTTGCGTGATTTCGTGGTTGCTGTTGGTGCCGCCTGCGCAGCTGATAACCGCGAAGGTCAAGCCGAGCCAAACCGCGCACGGTTACACACCGGCCGAGGTGCTGCGCAGCCCAGTGTTCTACGTGCTTTACCTGATGTTCGTCCTGATCGCCGCGGGCGGCCTCACCATGGCCGCCTCCATGGCGCCGATCGCCAAGGATCTCAAGATCGACAAGGTGCCCGTTGAACTCTTGGGCTTCGCCATGCCGGCACTGGTGTTCGCGCTGTCGCTGAATCGAATCTTCGACGGCGTGGGCCGTCCGTTCTTCGGCTGGCTGTCGGATCAAATCGGCCGCGAATATACGATGGCCTTGGCATTCTTCATCGGCGCCGGTTCGCTCTTCATGCTCAGTCAGTCGGGCTCGAACCCGGTGGTGTTCGTGCTCGTCACGGCACTGTACTTCGGGGTGTACGGCGAAATCTTCAGTCTCTTCCCCGCCACCCAGGGCGATACCTTCGGCTCGAAGTTCGCAGCGTCCAACGCCGGCATGCTGTATACGGCCAAGGGCGCGGGCGCGCTCCTGGTCCCGGTCGCGGCGGCCATCGCAAAGACCCATGGCTGGGGAGCCGTCTTCTCCACGGCGATGACGTTCAACGTGATTGCGGGCCTGCTCGCGCTATTCGTGTTGAAACCCATGCGCGTGCGGCATTTTGCCCAGAGCCGCGAGGCGTACCCGGCGGCATCGGACAGCGTTGCGGGCACCCATACTACCCGTACGACTTGATCCTCTGGATTGCTTGACGACCCTCTTGCGGGCCGGCACGGGTCCTGCCGGCGCGCCATCAGACTCACGAAATTGGAGGCAGCATGGCAACAGTCAATCCGTCCAAAGCGAGCACAACGGCCGAGGATACGCTGCAACGTAAGAACCGCGACTCGAGCGTGATATCCGGCGGCCACCTGGTCGCCAAAGCCCTCAAAAACGAAGGCGTCGACACCATCTTCACGTTGTGCGGCGGCCACATCATCGATATCTATGACGGCTGTGTCGATGAAGGCATTCGCATCATCGATGTGCGGCATGAGCAAGTGGCCGCGCACGCGGCCGACGGCTATGCCCGTCAGACCGGCAAGCTGGGCTGCGTCGTCACCACCGCCGGCCCGGGCTGCACGAATGCGGTCACCGGCATCGCGACCGCGTTCCGTTCCGAGAGTCCGATTCTGCACATCGGCGGGCAGGGCTCCTTGACGCAGCACAAGATGGGGTCGCTGCAGGATCTGCCTCATGTGGATTTGATGACGCCGATCACCAAGTTCGCGGCGACGGTGTCCTCGACCGAGCGAGTAGCGGACATGATCTCGATGGCTGCCCGGGAGGCGTTCAACGGCGCCCCGGGTCCCGCTTACTTGGAAATCCCCCGAGACGTGCTCGATCGTGAGGTCGATCTCGCCAAGGCTGTGATTCCCCAGCCCGGCCATTACCGCGCGTCGACGCGCTCGCTCGGCGATCCGCGCGACATCGAAAAGTTGGCCGATATTCTCGTCAACGCCGAGCGGCCGGCGATCCTTTACGGACAGCAGGTGTGGACGGCGCGCGGCCACGTCGAGGCCATCGCGCTGCTGCGCGGGCTGGACATACCCGGCTATTTCAATGGCGCCAGCCGCGGTCTGCTGCCGCCCGGAGATCCGCATCACTTCGACAGAACACGCACGCAAGCTTTCGCGAGCGCCGACGTCATCGTGATCGTCGGGACGCCGTTCGACTTCCGCATGGGCTACGGCAAGCGCATCAGCAAGGATCTGAAGCTGGTGCAAATCGACATGGACTACCGCACCGTCGGTAAGAACCGCGATATCAGTCTGGGATTGGTCGGCGATCCCGGCGCAATCCTCGGAGCGGTATTGCAGGCCGCTTCCGGCCGCATCAAGGGCGACAAGCGGCAGGCGCGGCAGGCGTGGCTCAAGCAATTGAGCAGCGCGGAGAGCGCCGCCACGGAAAAGCTGATGCCGCTGTTCAAATCGAACAGCATGCCGATTCATCCGTACCGCGTCGCTTGGGAGCTCAACGAGTTTCTGGCCGAGGACACGATTTATATCGGAGATGGCGGCGATGTCGTCACGATTTCCGCTCAGGCGGTCCGCCCGCGCGGCCCCGGCCAATGGATGGATCCGGGTGCGCTGGGTTCGCTGGGCGTCGGCACGGGCTTCGCCATTGCCGCGGGCCTCGCGAACCCCTCCAAGGAAGTTCTGTGCTACTACGGCGACGGATCGTTCGGCATGACGGCTTTCGATATGGAGACCGCCAATCGTTTCGGCGTCCCTTATCTCGCGGTCATCGGCAACAACTCGGCGATGAATCAGATTCGCTATGGCCAGCTCGCAAAGTACGGCGAGCAGCGCGGCAGCGTCGGCAACCTGCTTGGCGATGTTCCCTTCGGCAAGTTCGCCGAAATGCTGGGCGGATACGGGGAAGAGGTGCGGGATCCGGCGCAGATTGCGCCGGCCCTGCAGCGGGCGCGCGAATCGGTGCGCAAGCTGCGCCGTTCGGCGGTCGTCAACATCTGGGTCGATCCGCGCGAATATGCACCGGGCACCAAGAATCAAACGATGTACAAGTGATCGACGTCGGGAGTCAATGAATGGGTAAGGCATTAGACGGGGTTCGCATTCTCGATTTCACGCATGTGCAGTCGGGACCGACCTGTACTCAGCTGTTGGGCTGGTTCGGCGCGGATGTAATCAAGGTCGAGAGGGCGGGCGCCGGCGACGTCACGCGGGAACAGCTGCGCGATATCCCAGGTGTCGACAGTCTCTATTTCACGATGCTGAACCACAACAAGCGGTCGGTGACGCTCGACACGAAGAGTGAGCAAGGGAAGCTGGTGCTCGAGAGGCTGGTCAAGCATTGCGATGTATTGGTGGAGAACTTCGCTCCGGGCGCGCTCGACCGCATGGGCTTCACCTGGGCGCGAATCCAGGAGCTCAATCCGCGCATGATCGTCGCCTCGGTCAAGGGCTTCGGGCCGGGTCCGTACGAGGAATGCAAAGTATACGAGAACGTCGCTCAGTGCGCCGGGGGCGCAGCATCGACCACGGGATTCGACGACGGTCCGCCCCTCGTGACCGGGGCGCAGATTGGAGACAGCGGCACCGGTCTGCACCTGGCCCTGGGCATCGTGGCGGCTCTGTATCAGCGCAACACGACCGGCCGCGGCCAGAAAGTGCTGGCCGCCATGCAGGACGGTGTACTCAATCTTTGCCGGGTCAAGCTGCGGGATCAGCAGCGGCTGGCACGCACCGGCATCATGAAGGAGTACCCGCAGTACCCGCACGGGAAATTCGGCTCAGCGGTTCCCCGCGCCGCAAACGCCTCGGGTGGAGGGCAGCCCGGAACCATCGTCAAGTGCAAGGGATGGGAAACGGACCCGAACGCGTATTTGTATTTCATAGCGCAGGCACCCGTATGGAAGGAGATCTGCCGCGTGATCGGCAAAGAAGCATGGCTGAAGGATCCGGATTTTGCGACGCCCGATGCCCGCCTCCCGCGGCTGAAAGAGGTATTCGCAGCGGTGGAGGAATGGACCCTGACGAAGACCAAATTCGAAGCGATGGCGCTGCTCAACGAGCACGACATTCCCTGCGGCCCGATCTTGTCGATGGAAGAATTGATGAATGAGCCATCGCTGCGCACGACGGGCACGATCGTGGAAGTGGATCATCCCGAGCGGGGTAAGTATCTCACCGTGGGCAATCCGATCAAAATGAGCGATAGCCCGACCGAAGTTACGCGATCCCCCTTGCTGGGCGAGCACACCGATGATGTTCTGGCGGAGCTCGGATATGGATCCGCGGATATCTCTGCCCTGCGTTCGCAGAAAGTAATTTAACTCCGGAGTCAACAGATGCTGCGTCCACGATTCGAGGAATTCCGATTGACGGGCGATCAAAGCGCCGTCCGTAAGATTCTGGATGAAGCGCAGGCCGCCGGCCGCGAAGCCTTGACTGCTCCCGAAGCGCGGGGCGTCTGCGAGGCCTACGGCATCACCATCCCGAAGGAAGGCGTGGCGAAGACCGCCGAGGAGGCGGCCAAGCTCGCCGCGGACATCGGCTTTCCCGTGGTCATGAAGATCGTCTCGCCGCAGATTCTGCACAAGACCGAAGCGGGCGGGGTCGTGGTCGGCATCAAATCGGCCGAGCAGGCGAAGGACGCGTATGCGGCGATCGTCGGCAATGCGCGCAAGTACGACGCGAAAGCGGAGATCCTCGGCGTCCAAGTGCAGCAGATGTTAGCCGGCGGCCAAGAAGTCATCATCGGCGCGGTGACGGATCCCGCGTTCGGCAAGCTCGTTGCCTTTGGGCTCGGCGGCATTTTGGTCGAAGTCTTGAAGGACATTACTTTTCGGCTCGCCCCCGCTACCAACGAAGACGCGTTGTCGATGCTGGACGGCATCGGAGCGGCGGAGATCTTGCGCGGCGTGCGCGGCGCGAAGCCCATCGACCGTGCGGCGCTCTCGAACATGATCGGGCGCGTTTCGACGCTGGTCGCGGATTTCCCCGAGATTTCGGAAATGGATTTGAACCCGGTGTTCGCCACCGATCAGGGCGCGACGGCGGCGGACGTCCGTATCGTTCTCGACTTTCATCCGGCACCCGCGCGCTATCGGCCGAGTCAAGCAGAGATCGTCGAGCAAATGACTCGTATCATGAAGCCGAAAGCGTTGGCGGTGATTGGCGCCTCGGCCGAGAACGGCAAGATCGGGAACTCAGTCATGAAGAACCTGATCAACGGCGGCTATGAGGGCGAGATCTACCCGATTCATCCCAGCGCCGACACCATCATGGGAAAGAAGGTCTACAAGAGCGTCAAGGATGTTCCCGGCGACATCGATGTCGCCGTATTCGCGATTCCTGCGAAATTCGTCGCTCCGGCGTTGATCGAAGTCGGCGAGAAAAAGATCGCGGGCGCCATTCTCATTCCGTCCGGCTTCGCCGAGACCGGCAATGTCGACGGACAAAACGAACTGGTCGAAATCGGCCGCAAGTACGGCGTGCGATTGATGGGGCCGAACATCTACGGTTTCTATTACACGCCCAGCAATCTGTGCGCCACCTTCTGCACCGCCTACGACGTGAAGGGGCACGCCGCGCTGTCCTCGCAGTCGGGGGGTATCGGCATGGCCATCATCGGGTTCTCGCGCTCCGCCAAGATGGGGGTATCGGCCATCGTCGGTCTGGGCAATAAATCGGACATCGATGAAGACGATTTGCTGACGTTCTTCGAACAAGACGACAACACCACGATCATCGCGCAGCATTGCGAGGACTTGAAGGATGGCCGCTCGTTCGCCGAGGTGGCGAAGCGGGTTTCAAAGAAGAAGCCCATCGTGGTCTTGAAGGCCGGACGCACCAGCATGGGCGCGCGCGCCGCAAGCTCGCACACCGGGGCGCTTGCCGGCAACGATAAGATTTACGAGGACGTGTTCAAACAGTCCGGGGTTATTCGCGCGCGCAGCTTGCGCGATTTGCTCGAATTTGCGCGCGGCATTCCGGTGCTGCCGACGCCGACGGGCAACAACGTGGTGATCATCACGGGCGCTGGTGGATCCGGGGTGCTGCTGTCGGATGCCTGTGTGGACAATGGCCTGTCGCTGATGGCCATACCCGCGGACCTCGATGCGGCCTTCCGCAAGTTCATCCCGCCATTCGGCGCGGCGGGAAATCCGGTCGACATCACCGGCGGCGAACCGCCGGCCACGTATCAGAATACGGTGCGGCTGGGTCTCGAGGACAAGCGCATCCACGCGCTCATTCTCGGCTATTGGCACACCATCATCACGCCGCCGATGGTGTTCGCGCGGCTCATGGTCGAGGTCGTGGCCGAAATGCGCGCCAAGGGCATCGAGAAACCGGTCGTGGCATCCCTCGCCGGCGACGTTGAAGTGGAAGAAGCGGCCGAATATTTGTATCAGCACGGGATTCCCGCCTACGCGTACTCGACGGAGATTCCCGTGGCGGTACTCGGCGCGAAATACGAGTGGGCGCGGGGTGCGGGACTGATACCGGCTGTTTAGCTGAAGTTGGAGAGAGGAAGGGTGCACGCGCCGGAGGGTGGCGACCGCATCCGCCGTGACTGAGTCGGGGCGGTGGATTCGGGAGGACTCGTGAGCGAGTGTCGATGAGAACGATTAAATAAACGCATTTCATGAGGTTTCACACAATGCTTAATTTCAAACTGGCTAGGCCCATGCTTGCGACGCTTACGGCGTGCGTTGCGAGTATGGCCCTCAACAACGTCGTTTTTGCCGATGATGCCCAGGATACGCAGGCGATGAAGGAACAGATGCGCATCATGCGGCAGCAGATGGATGCGTTGCAGAAGCAAATCGATTCGATGTCGGCGAAGCAACAGGCTGCGCCGCCGCCCGCGGCAGAACCGCAAGGACCTGCCGTCGCCAAGGACAAAGAAAAGGGAAAGCCTGAGGACAAGGAGCCATTGCTCACGAAGTTCCTCAGCGGCTTCTTCGGAACGCTGGACGTTTCGTTCGACGATGTGACCAAGGGCATGCGAGGTCTGACCGCGTATTCCTACCCGAACTCCGGTCCCGCGCCCTACGTGAGCACAGGCCCCAAGGGGGCACAGCTCGTGGGTAGCCTCGGTTGGTTGGGAGATCTCTCGACCAACAAGTCAGTGCTGGGCTATCGCGGCTCGCACAAGATCGCCGGCAGCGCCTATGAGTTCATCTACCAGATCGAGACACAGCCCGCCATTACGTCTGCCCCGGGGCTCAACACGAGCTATACGGCGCAGTCGAATGTCACCAAGGCCGGCATCGGCTACGGCGATTCGTTCGTAGGTCTCTCCCACAACGCTTGGGGCAAACTGAAGATCGGTACCACGTATTCACCCTACAAGAAGTCGACCGACCGGATGAATCCCTTCTCCGGCATGCTCGGTGACTATGCCGTCATCATGGGCAATACCGGCGGCGACAATCGTGTCGAGTTCGGCACCCGCCTCGATCATTCGATCTGGTACGAGTCGCCGAAGTTCGGCAGTATGGTGAGCTTCGATTTACTGATCTCGCCGGGTGCAAACCGGACGTATGACAATGTCATACAGTCTGCTGGATCGCCCGATTGCAGCGGCGGCAATATCCCGGGCAGCGGCAATCTGCCTCTGGCCTGCGACGATGGCGGATTCGGCACGGCGTACAGCGCGGACCTCAAGTTCGAGAACGGCGGGTTCTATGCCACTGCGGCGTGGGAACTTCATCATCATACCAATCGCAACAGCGACGGCATCGGCGCGAACGCCCCGGGTTATGGGGATCTGGTCAATCAGGGCAACGGGGTGTCGCCCGCGCTCGATTGGAACGCTTATAACTTCCTCGTGGGCGAATATCCGGGAGTCGCGGCGAACAATGGCTATACTCCGCCCTATGTGACTGACATTGGCGACGAATGGGCCATCAAAGGGGGTGTGCAGTACACCTTCGATTTTGGATTGGTCGTCAGCGGCATCTACGAGTGGATGAAGCGAGATCTGCCGCCTGAGCTGCAGTTCCAGAACGAGCGCACGAGAATGGGCACGTGGTTTGCGGCAAGCTACGATCTCGACTCCAAGGACAACTTCAGCGTCGGTTGGGCGCATGCCGGAGCGACTCCCGGGGATCCTGGCGGGGAGCACAATTACAACCCGAACAACACCCAGAACCAGGCGAACATGTACACCATTGCCTGGAAGCATCGCTTCGACAAGAACCTGTACGCATACTTGGATGCGGCTGATACCGTCAACAAGGGCAACGCCCATTACGACATCGGCGCGGGCGGCCGGGGTGTCACGACGGACTGCCACGACGGCACCACTACCACTGTGAACGATTACAGCAGCGCCGGGAACACGACCTGGGGCGGGTGCCATCTCATTGGCGTCTCCGCGGGTTTGAATTACAAGTTCTGAGTCCGAAGGAGTCGGCGCTCGGCAAGCAGCGAGAGCTATGGTATTAAGGTAGGGGCATTGGGGCCAGGGACGAATGAACGTCCTTGGCCTCATGCCGCAAGGTAAAGCATCGCAAATTAGCGCGCCTCATGCGCGCCACTGGGGGGTATATTGAAGATAGGGCGGGTATATTGAAGATAGCGATCATCGGTGTAGGGGCGATTGGTGGTTACGTCGGAACGCGCCTCGCGCTGGGCGGTGACGATGTCACTTTCATCGCGCGCGGTGCCAACCTCGAAGCGCTGCGGACTCGCGGTATTCGATTGATTTCGGCTGACGGCAGTGAGGAAGCCTTACCTCGCGTGCGCGCAACCGATGACTATGCGGCAGCAGGACCGCAAGACGCCGTTCTTCTCACCGTCAAGGCGCATCAGGTCGAAGCGGTGGCTGGGGAGGTGCCGAAATTGTTCGGGCCGGACACCGTCGTGGTGCCGATGCAGAACGGCATTCCTTATTGGTATTTTCACGAGCATTTGGGTGAACTCGCCGGGACGGTTGTCAAGAGCGTCGATCCCAGCGGTGTGATCGCCACGCACATTCCTTGTGAACGGGTCATCGGCTGCGTGGTCTATCCGGCCGCCGAACTCCAGGCGCCCGGCGTCATCAAGCACGTCGAAGGGAAGCGCTTTCCGCTCGGCGAACCCGATGGCAGCACCAGCGACCGCATCACCCGGCTCGCGGCATCTTTCGAGAAAAGTGGGATGCAGGCGCCCGTGCTCGACAATATCCGTGCAGAAATCTGGCTGAAGTTGTGGGGCAACCTCACCTTCAATCCCATCAGCGCGCTGTCGCGGGCGACGCTTGCCGGCATCTGTCAGTACCCGCTGAGCCGAACTCTCGCGCACTTCATGATGACCGAGGCGCAGATCGTCGCCAACAAGCTCGGGATCACTTTCCGCGTTCCGCTGGAGAAGCGCATCGCCGGCGCGGAGCGTGTGGGGCATCACAAGACTTCCATGCTGCAGGACGTCGAGGCTGCACGCACGCTCGAGATCGACGCGTTGCTCGGCTCGGTGATCGAGCTCGCTCGATTGACCGATACGCCGACTCCGCACTTGGATACGGTGTATGCGCTGACCAAGCTCCTGGCGAAAAGCCTCGGGGATACGAAACCGCCGTAGGCATGAACGTTCACGAATACCAGGGCAAAGAGATTCTTCGCAAATATGGCGTCTAGCGTGAGGCCGGCAACATGAACACCCCGTCCCTCTGGGCCCGTTTCCGATCCAACGAGGGGCGCATTGGATTCGGCATATTCGCGGCGAATCGCATCGTCGAATACGACGGCGATTTTTTCGGCTCACCGCGGCCGACCGGCACCACCCTCGATGAGGGCGCATACACGTTACTCGCGCCCTGTGTACCGTCCAAGATGATTGCGCTGTGGAACAACTTCAGAGCGTTGGCCGCCAAGCTCGGCAAGCAGGCGCCCGCGCATCCGCTGTTTCTCATCAAGCCCGGAACGTCGATCATAGGTCCGAATGATGCGATAGAACGGCCGACGGGGTACTTGGGAAAAATCGCTTACGAAGGCGAACTGGGCATCGTCATTCGACGGCGATGCAAGGACGTCGCTGTCGGCGACGCCGGCAGTTATATTTTTGGATACACCTGCGTCAACGACGTGACGGCTGCCGACGTACTCGACGAAACCCCGGATTTCGCGCAATGGTGCAGATCGAAAGGTCACGACACTTTCGGCTGCGTCGGGCCGGTCATCGCCACCGAGCTTGATTTCGACTCTGCGCGGGTCATCACCCGAATCGGTGAACTCGAACGGCAGAACTACCTGCTGTCCGACATGATTATGCCGCCGGCCGAACTCGTCAGCCGCATCTCGCATGACATGACGCTGCTGCCCGGCGACGTGATAGCGTGCGGGACGTCGCTCGGAGTCGGATCGATTCGGGAGGGTGCCAGCGTCGAAGTCACGATCAATGGGATTGGCTCGTTGACGAATATGCTGGCGAGCCGGCGATGACTGACTCCGCGCGCCCCGCGCCGCCGCGGGTGCTGTTGCGACAGATGTTCGATGCCGCCATCGCTTCGGCGCAGCCGGCGCTGTGCATTCCGCCGCACCTTCCCGCCGTGCCGCGCGGCAGATTGATCGTCATCGGCGCCGGTAAGGCTTCCGCAGCGATGGCGCGCGCCGTGGAACAGCATTGGCCGGGCCCCCTGTCGGGCCTGGTGGTCACTCGCTACGGATACGCCGTGCCGTGCCAACAGATCGAGATCGTCGAGTCGGCGCACCCCGTTCCCGACGCGGCCGGCTTGCGCGCGGCCCAGCGAATGCTCGATGCGGTCAAGAATTTAAGCGCCGACGATCTCGTGCTGTGCTTGATATCCGGCGGCGGCTCGGCGTTATTGCCGCTGCCGGCGAGCGGCCTCACTCTGGACCTCAAACAGGCGGTAAACCGAGCGCTGTTGGCCTCCGGCGCCACGATCGGCGAGGTCAATTGCGTGCGACGGCACTTGTCGGCCATCAAAGGCGGCCGGTTAGCCGCCGCCTGCCATCCGGCGCGCGTGCTCACCCTGTTGATCTCCGATGTGCCCGGCGACCGGCCCATCGATATCGCGTCGGGTCCCACCGTGGCCGACCCGACTACTTGTGCCGACGCGCTCGACGTCGTGCGTCGCTATGGTATCGAGTTGCCGGCGGCCGCCCGGGAGGTGCTGGAAAGCGGGCGCGGTGAATCGGTCAAGCCCGGTGACCCGCGGCTGGCGGGCGCGGCGGTGCGCATCATCGCGACGCCGCAAATGGCGCTGGAAGCCGCTGCCGCAGTCGCGCGCGGCGCGGGACTCGCGGCATATATCTTGAGCGACGCCATCGAAGGCGAGGCGCGCGACGTGGGCAAAGTGTTGGCGGCGA
This sequence comes from Steroidobacteraceae bacterium, assembly GCA_036502605.1. Taxonomy (GTDB): domain Bacteria; phylum Pseudomonadota; class Gammaproteobacteria; order Steroidobacterales; family Steroidobacteraceae; genus Bog-1198. Next base: position 20,617 of record DASXYI010000140.1, on the reverse strand, counting down.
TTGCCGTGCAGGTCGCCGAACACAACCAGCCCGTACCGGCCCCGTGTGTCCTACTTTCGGGGGGCGAGACGACTGTGACCGTGCGCGGCGGCGGACGAGGCGGGCGCAATGTCGAATATCTGCTGTCGCTCGCCATAGCTCTCGGCGGTCATGCGCGCATCCATGCGTTGGCGGGCGACACGGACGGCGTCGACGGCCAGGAGGAAATTGCCGGCGGCTACGCCGCGCCAGACTTGTTGGCGCGCGCCTTTGGCGGAGGTTTTCGCCCCAGGGAGGTTCTTGCCGACAATGACGCGCATACTCTGTTCACGGCCCTGGGGTGTTCGATCGTTACCGGGCCGACCTTCACCAACGTCAATGATTTTCGCGCGATACTCATCGAGGGGTCCCCATAACATGAATTTACGAAGAACGCGCAACGCCAAAATCGTCGCGACCCTAGGGCCTGCCAGCTCCGCTGCACCCGTGGTTCGTGAACTGTTCCTGGCCGGAGTCGATGTGTTCCGCCTCAATTTCAGCCATGGCAGCGCGGACGACCATCGCGCGCGCTTCGCAATTCTGCGCGAATTGGAGCGCGAGACCGGACGCCCGATCGGCATTCTCGCGGACTTGCAGGGCCCGAAGCTGCGTGTAGGTACGTTCGCTCAAGGGCCCGTGAACCTTGCGCAGGGCCAGGCGTTTCGCCTCGACCTCGAGGCAACGCCCGGCGACTTGGAACGCGCCGGCTTGCCGCATCCGGAAATATTCGCGGTCTTGACTCCGGGCTCCGAATTGCTGCTCGACGACGGGCGATTGCGGTTGGTGGTCGAGCGGTGCGGAAAGGATTTCGCCGACACTCGAGTGGCCGTGGGCGGCAAGCTGTCCGCGAACAAAGGAGTCAACGTGCCGGGGGCGGTATTGCCGCTGACCGCGCTCACCGCCAAGGACCGCCGCGACCTCGATCTGGCGCTGGAACTCGGCGCCGACTGGATCGCCCTGTCCTTTGTGCAACGGCCCGAGGATATACACGAGGCGCGCGCGATCATCGGCGATAGAGCGGCAATCATGAGCAAGCTCGAAAAGCCGTCGGCCGTCGTGCGACTCGCTGAAATCGTGGCGGCATCCGATGCGGTCATGGTGGCGCGCGGCGACCTCGGCGTCGAAATGCCGGCCGAGCGCGTGCCTGCCATTCAAAAGCGCATCGTGCGTATCAGCCGCGAAATGGGCAAGCCGGTGATCGTGGCGACCCAAATGCTCGAGTCGATGGTGGAAAGTCCGGTACCGACGCGTGCCGAAGCCTCGGATGTCGCCACCGCCATTTATGACGGTGCCGACGCGGTGATGCTGTCGGCCGAATCGGCGTCGGGAAAATACCCGATCGAAGCGGTGAGCATGATGAGCCGGATCATTCAGCAGGTGGAAGCGGATCCGGTGTACCGGCAAGTTATCGACGCCTCGCACACCAATGCGCCGCCGGGGCAGGCCGGCGTTGCCGATGCCGTGTGCTGCGCCATGCGCGCCGCGGTGTCGTCGCTGCACGCCGCTACCATCGTCTGCTACACGCGTTCCGGACGCACCAGTCTGCGCGCCGCACGGGAACGGCCGGAATGCGCTGTGCTGAGCTTGACCCCGATCATGTCGACGGCGCGCCGGCTGGCATTGGTTTGGGGCATCCATTCGGTGCAAATCGACGGCGTGACCGACGTAAACGAAATGACCGAGGTTGCTTGCGAAGTTGCGCGGCGTGAAGGCTTCGCGGAAAGCGGTCAGACCATCGTCGCCATTGCCGGTATTCCGTTCGGACGCGCCGGCACGACGAATCTGATGCGCATCGCTACTGCGTGAGCGGCTGGTGCCTGCGCGTGCCTGCTACGCGCGTCTGCTACGCGCGCGTTCGTCACCGTCAAGTTACCAGGTGTCGGGGTTTACCGGCCGCCCACAAGTCGATGTTGTCGATCAGTTGGTCCGCGAGGAACTGCATGGCGCCGTCCGACGCCCACGCCACATGGGGGGTAAGAATGAAATTGGGACGGTGCACGTCGAGCAACGGGTGACCGTTCCGCGGCGGTTCAACCGTGAGCACATCGAAGCCGGCGCCGGCAATCAGACCTTCGTCGAGCGCCTGTATCAACGCCGCTTCGTCCACCAGTCCGCCGCGCGCGGTGTTGATGAGCAGCGCATTGCGTTTCATCTTGCGAAACGCCTGGATATCAATGAGATTGCGTGTGGCGGGCATGAGCGGGCAGTGCAGCGAAATCACATCGGACTCCGCCAGCACGCGTTCATGCGGCGTAAAAGTCACGCCATCCATCTTCGGCGGTGCATGGTCGGCGAATAGAACGCGCATGCCGAAGGCGCGCCCGATCGCAGCGGTGCTTTGGCCGATGGCGCCCTCGCCGATGATGCCGAGGGTGGCTCCATGCAAATCGCCGATGTCGTGCGTGAAAAAACAAAACTGCTCGGATTTATTCCAAACCCCGTTCTCCACATCCTGCCTGTAGGCAAGGATGTTGCGCCGCAAAGCGAGAATCATCGCGAAAGCATGCTCCGGCACCGTGTGCACCGCGTAGTTGCGAATGTTCGCCACCGCGATGCCGTGCTCCTTGCAATACGGCACGTCGACCACGTCATAGCCCGTCGCCGCCACCGCGATCATTTTCAATGTCGGCAGCTTCGCCAAGGTCTCCGCCCGCATCGGTACCTTATTGACGATCGCGACGGTGGCCCCTGCAAGACGCGCGGCGATTTCATCGATCGCGGTTTTTTCGTGCTCCACGTACTCAGTGGCGCACGACGGCTTGCGCACTTTCGCCTTCAGCGATGCGCGATCCAAAAAAACCACGCGCAGCGTCACGCCGCCATGCCCGCTCTTGCGCCGGGAGCCTTCGCGATGCCGGCGACCGGTGAATGGCCGCGCCAGAAGTTCTGCGCAGCGGCCACACCGCTGCCGGGCTCGATCTTGACGCCCACATCGAGCATGGCCATCTCCGCCCCCGCGATGGCGCCGACCAGCATGAGTTCGTTGAGATCACCCAAGTGACCGATGCGAAACAACTTGCCGGCAACCTTGGACAGGCCGGCGCCGAGTGCGAGGTTGTAGCGTTTGAACGCGCGGGCGATCACCTCTGCGCCGTTGATGCCCTCAGGCACCATGATCGCGGAGACGGTGTCCGAATACCACTTCGGAGCAGCGGCGCAAAGTTTGAGCTTCCATCCCTCGAAGACCGCGGCACGCATGCCGCGGGCGAGGTACGTGTGCCGCTGGAACACGTTCTCCAACCCTTCTTCCGCGAGCATCGCCAGTGATTCGCGCAGCCCATACATCATCGGCAGGGCGGGCGTGTAGGGAAAGTAGCCGGAGGCATTGGCCTGCACCATGTCGGCGTAATCGAAATAGCAGCGCCTCGAAGTTGCGGTTTTGGCGGCTTCGAGCGCTTTTTGGCTCACGCAAGTGACGCCCAGGCCGGCCGGCAACATCAGGCCTTTCTGCGAACCGCTGATGCAGACATCGACGCCCCATTCGTCCATGCGGAAGTCAATGCTGGCAAGCGCGCTCACCGAGTCGACGAAGAGCAGAGCCGGGTGCTTGACGCTGTCCATGACCTGACGCACGGCAGCCACGTCGCTGGTCACGCCGGTGGCGGTTTCGTTTTGACACACCAGTACCGCTTTGATCTTGTGCTGTTTGTCGGCATTCAGCGAGGCCAGGTAGCGCTCGACCGGCGCGCCCTCGCCCCACGGCGTCTCCAGCATTTCGACCTCGAAGCCCAAACGGGCACACATATCAGCCCATAGATGACTGAACTGCCCAAAGCGAGACGTGAGAACCTTGTCGCCCGGGTTCAAACAATTGGTCAACGCGGCCTCCCAGCATCCCGTGCCGGAAGATGGAAAAAGAATAGGAGCGCCGGTGGTAGTCTTGAATATGGGTTTCAGGCCATTCAAGCACGCTCGCGTCAGTTCTGGAAAGATGGGGGAACGGTGATCCTCCATGGATACCATCATGGCCCGCAGGACCCGGTCCGGGACGTTGGTGGGACCTGGGACGAATAGAAAATTGCGACCAGCCATGGGGATCTCCTCTAATGTTGCCTGTCTGGAGCCTTTTTGAACCGATTACGGCGCCTGGCCGCCGCGTCTACAGTGAATGATACTCTGACTTGGCGGTATGATATATGAGATATCATGACCTTGCCTACTGACCCGGAAAGAGGGGTGGGATACGTATGCGAATCGCCTTATTAGGCCAGCAGAAATTCGGGAAAGCGGTACTCGAAGGGTTCGTCGAGCGGGGCCATACCGTCGCCGGCGTGTTTTGCTCGGCCGACAAGTCCGGGACGCCTACCGATCCCATCAAGGTCGCGGCCGAGTCGGGCGGCATCCCGGTTTATCAATTGCCCTCGCTCAAGACTGCGCATGCGCGAGAGATTTTGCGCGGGCTCGAGGCCGACCTTGGAGTCATGGCGTATGTACTGCAGTTTGCGCCCGAGGATTTCGTCGCCATTCCCGCTCACGGCACGATTCAGTATCACCCGTCGCTGCTGCCGCGGTACCGCGGTCCTAGCGCGGTCAACTGGCCGGTCATCCGCGGCGATGCAAGCACGGGACTGACCATATTTCGACCGACGGACGGCCTCGATGAGGGGCCGATCATCCTGCAAAAGGCAACTCCGATCGGTCCCGACGAAACCATGGGAGGCGTTTATTTCCAGCGCCTATTTCCGATGGGCGTTGCGGCGCTGTTGGAGGCGGCCGAATTGGTGGCGGGGGGCCGCGCCTCGGCGACTCCGCAGGACGACTCCCATGCAAGCTACGAGGGCTGGTGCCGGGCGCCTGAAGCGCGCATCAATTGGCACAATCACGTCGACATCGTCTTCAACCTCATTCGCGGCTGCGACCCCGCACCGGGCGCCTGGACGCTGTTGAACGGTAAGAAGCTGCAACTGTTCGATGTGCGCAAGCATGTCTTGCGCAGGTTTTCGCAAACGGCCGGCGACATCGGTGCGATAGCATCGGTTGGCGATCGGAGCCTCTGCATCAGCGCGCAAGGCGGGCAGATTGAAGTGTTCAGGCTCAGATATGCGGAGGGAGAGAAACAGCCGCCGCCGCAGTTCTGCGCTGAAATGGGTGTTGGCGTCGGCACGTTGCTCGGCGCATGAATCGGACCCAAGACGCCGGAGTACCCATGACCAACTTTGCGGCGGCATTGGTTGCGAGTTTCATCCTGGCTTCGATGGCGCTGGCGCAGAACCCGCCGGCCGCGGCCGGCGCTGCTCGCCAAGCCGACGAGAGCAGCGATCCGATCAAGACCCTGGTGGGGCGCCTCGACCTGGAGAAATACAAGTCCACGATCAAAGGCCTCACGCTGTTCGGCGATCGCCGCCAGGGTACCGATCGCAATCGCGCCGCCATCGATTGGATCGAGGCTCAGCTCAAAAGTTATGGTTGTACGAATACTGCGCGGCTCAAATACACGTATTTTCCCACCGACCCGCAATTGCCAAGCGGGCCGCCGATCGCACACAACGCGGACGCCTTGCCCGGAGGAGCGCGTGCGCGCGGCGTGCGCGGCCCCACCGGCGTCAACACCGATCCGCTCCGTCAGCCGGACGAAAAGCTCCGCGCGCTCAATTCTCAACCGAGCGAGGGTGGCGCGCGCGAGGAAGTTTACTGTACAAAAATAGGTAAGACGCACCCCGAAGAAATGTACATCGTCGGTGCGCACATGGATGGCCATGGATGGGGCGAGGCGGCCAACGACGACGGCTCGGGCACGGCCCTGGTCATGGAACTGGCACGCATTCTATCGTGGTCCGATGTGAGAACCGAGCGCTCGATCCGGTTCGTGTTGTGGAATAACGAGGAGACCGGGCTCAATGGCGCGCGGGCTTACGTAGCCCAGCGCGCCGCGCTGCAGGGCAAGGAAGACCCGGCAGGTTCCGGCCGGTACCCGGAACCCAAGTGGCTCGGCATGATCCAGCACGACATGATGCTTTTCGATCATGGCATGCCGCGGGCGGACGGAATCGTCGCGAAGGAGCAGCGCCCGGAGGCGGACTTGAACATTGAATTTCAGTCCGTCGCGAAGCGGGCGGAGGACTCGCAGCGGCTCGCGTGGGCGTTCTATGCGGCCAACGAGAGCTACGCCTCCGACTACCCAGCCGTCGTCGGGCCGCATATGAGCAACACCGATAGCACCCCATTCATGGACCTGGTGCCGGCAATCAGCCTGCGCGAGAACGAACGCGGCCGCGAGATCGGGGCCGGGTGGGATCCGCACTGGCACCAACCTTCGGACCTGTATGCCACTTTTACCGAGTTGGATTTCCGGCTTGGGTTGAACGCCATGCAGACCACGCTCGGTGCGCTCAGCCGATTGAGCGGTGTGGCTTTGATCAAGACGCACGCTGATCCGCGCTAACGAGCCGCGCCTCCCTCTGCGCAACACAAGCGCGTTGTAGATATTGCAATGCCGCTCCGGCCCACGCCGCCGGGCATCGCGCATATTTTGGACCACCATGATGGTTTTGGCCGCTCATCGTCGCTTTAAAGAGTAGGGACCCGTCCAATCACGCCATTTACCGAGGAAACGACCGTGGCTGCAAGCAATGCATGGATTAGCTCATCGACATCACAGTCAAGAGTATCCGCCGCCAAACCCAGAGCTCGCCGAGTTCTGATTGTCGATAACCATCCGATCGTTCGCGAGGGCTTGCGGCGGATCATCGAAAATGAAGATGACCTGTTGGTATGCGCGGAGGCGGATACCGCGCGAGACGCGCGTATCGCCGTCAAAGAATGCAACCCCGATGCGGTCATCGCCGACATCGGCCTCAATCAAGGCGATGGCATCGAGTTGGTGCGTGATATGCGCGCAAATTATTCGCAGCTGCCGATACTCGTGCTGTCCAATCATGATGAAACCATTTACGCGGAGCGAATGTTGTCCGTCGGCGCCACGGGCTACATCATGAAACAGGCGACGGGCGAGCAGATATTGCTCTCGTTACGGCGCGTGCTCGACGGCGACATTTACGTGTCGGAAGACGTCGGCTTCAATATGATTCGAAAATCGGCCGTGCGCGGCGCCCAGATGTCGTCCAACCCCATTGACCGCCTGAGCAACCGTGAGCTGCAGATCCTGCACTTGATCGGCAAGGGAGTGAGCACTCGCGAGACGGCGCATTCACTCAACTTGAGCATAAAAACCGTCGAGTCGCACCGCCAGCGTATCAAGTACAAGCTCAGTCTGAGTACCGCCACTCAGCTCGTACAATACGCCATCAATTGGTTCACCGGCCGGGAAGGCGACATGCCGGAATTCCGAAGTCACGCGGCGGATGCCGTCAACGAAGGTTCGTAGGCTTCAGCCTGCCGTCGCAGGCAATAGGATCGCGGAACAGGTGAAATCGGCCGGTACCGAACCGCTGTCGGGCTTGTCCATGCAAACGTTGAAACTCGTTCTTCGGGTTCTGCCCGCGTTAGGAATGAGTCGAATGAAAAGTGTAGTCAATCGCCGTCCCTCGGAGAACGTGTGCAGCGTCCTGTCCTGCGGGGCGAAATCGATACCTGCCTTGGCCGATGATTCCTCGGTCCACCATACGAAGGCGTTGGCGTCTTTCGAAGTTCGCGAGCGCCGCAGATGAATTTCGGCAAAATGGGCGTTCGGGCGAGCGGCATAGTGATTGGCCGTAAATTTCATGACCGGGTGCGCCGTGGCTGGAAGCATCGCGGCCGCCGCATGATGTCGAACCGATTGCGATGATCCTGATTGGCGGCTTGGGGCAGTCGGCGTAACTACCACCAAGGGAATGCCGACATTTGACGGCAGCGCCATAGGCTCTGCGGGCGGGCCCGCGGACGAGGCCACCGTGTCGAAGGCGCCGATTTCGGCGGCAGCGGATAGGCGATGAAATGACTGCCACGCGACGGCCGTGCAGACGATCGCCGTACCAATGAACGCGGCGATCAATGGTGCCGTGGCTTTCACTGCGGGCGCCTGCGGCGGCGATGGCGTCAATTCATTGACTTCATGCATCAGCGGCAATCGCCCGGGCTCCGGCTCGAGACCGAGTTTGGCGAGCCATTCTCGGATGGGAATGGATCGTCCTTCGCGCGACCATGAAAGGCCGCGTTGAATGGTGCGCCATCGAGAAAGGGAGACACCCGGCGGGCGGCGAGGGCGCATCCCGAGATCGCGCGCCTCGGTGGAGCGTCGTCCCTGGAAAGGATGCTTTCCGGCAAGCAGATCGTAGGCGAGGCATGCAAGCGCGTAGAGGTCATCCCTTGGATCGGTATGCCGACCTTCCAGCAATTCACAGCTCGCATAGCCGGGCGTGGCCGCGACGGCGGCTTTGCCCGCGGAGGAACCGAAGTCGAGAACACGCACCTCGCCGCTGCGCGTAATCATCACATTTCTCGGACTCACATCGCCGTGGATCACATTCCGCGAATGCGCATGCGTCAATGCGGCGCCGACGGCACCGATGATGGCCCATGCGTAAGCGCGCGGCAGCGGGCGCCGATCTGCGCGTCCGAGTAAATCGCTTAGATGTTCGCCGTCGAGCAGTTCCATGGTGTAGAACGCGAATGCATCATCGCGATCCATTTCGTAGACCTTGACGATATTCGGGTGTGAGAGCTTTCGCGTGCTATCGAACTCGCGCCGCAGATTGTCCAGAAGTTCCGGGCGTTGATCGATTCGTTCGCGCAGCACCTTAACCGCAACGCGGCGCTCGGATTGCGCCGGCAGCAGTCCGGATCGGTCCGACGCCTTGAATACGTCGGCCATTCCACCACGGCCCAACAGTCCTTCCAGAACATATCGATTGCGCAACGTGCGTCCGATTTGGATGGCTGCCGGCGGAGGCGCCGCCGATTCTGCGCGCGCGTCCATGTCGGCGCTCGCCGGAGGAGAGGCGGGAAACAGTTCGATCGTCACCTCAGCGCGCCCGTCGTCAAGGGCGCGGCGGGCGATGCGCGATTTGATCGAATGAAAGAGGGGCCCCGGCAGCTGCCCTCGGCGGTAGCGCTGATCGATGAACGAGAGCACATTCCAGGGCGAATTCGCCTCCGACTCGCCAACGTCGAGGGCCTCGAACAGAAACTCATCTTCGGTGCATTCGCCGCGAGCTAGAGCATCGATGCGCTTCTGCAAGTTGAACTCGGGTTTGACCGTTTGTGACGGAGTGACGAGCGTGTGCATTTCGGTCATTGTGAGCCTTGAAAGCGCGAAGTGTTCTATTATTACGCGAGAAAGCCCTTTATAAATGCAATGGGCGTCAATGCGATGGACGCGCCGGTTATGTCTAATCCAGGAACGAGATGCATGGAATAACGAGCTTGGGATTGCTGGTCGTCGTGTCCTTGGCGGCATGCGCGCCCCTGAGGCCGAGTCCGCCACCGGGGGCGGTTGGCACCGCTCCGGCCGCGCCTCAAGAGACGGACACGGTCAAGAACGGAACGCCGCCGCCCGCGGAATCGCCGGCCCCTGCCATGGCCTCGGCACCGAACCTTCAGCCGCCCCCGGCCGGCCAAGCGGCCACGGCCGAGTCGGCGCCAACCTCCGCGGCAGCCAAGCCGCCGGCTCCGGCAGCAACATCATCTCCGGCCAGAGCGGCGGGCGCGGCGAAGGCTAAAGCGCCGTCCGGCAAGACTTTCGCAAAGACCTCGCCCCCCGACGGGCGCACCGCGCCGCCTGCGCCTCAGGCCAGCGTTGCGGCATCCGAGCAGCCCAAGGCAGAGCAGCCCAAGGCACCCCCGGCTCTCGATCTGGCGTCTCTGGAACAGCGGCTCAGGGACACCCATGCCATTGGCGTATTCACCAAGCTATCGCTCAAGAATCAGGTCGACGATCTGCTCGGTGCGTTCCGTGCATACCACGGCGGACAGGATAAAATCTCGCTGACCGCGCTGCGGCAGCGCTTTGACCTCCTCCTGCTCAAGGTGCTCACATTGTTGCAGGACGGCGATCCGCCGCTCGCCTCAGCGATCTCGTCATCGCGCGAGGCTATTTGGGGCATGCTTGCGGATCGAGAAAAGTTTCAGAAAAGCCAACTTGGTTAGCAGGAGATTCTATGCACCAACCGATATATTTTCTCGCCTTGGCAACCACTATCCTGGCCGTTACACCGTCGCTCGGCGCCGAGGGGCCATCGTTTGGCAATGATCTGAAGGCCACGATCGCATTACAGGGGATGCCATGTGACCAGGTTATCCAGGCGAAGCGCAACGGCGACAGCGATTACCTCGCCACTTGCAAGGATGGCAATCGCTATCATGTATTCGTCAACCCCCAAGGCCGGGTCGTGGTGCAAAAGCTCTAAGGGCCATGAAGCCGATCCGTCTTTTGATGCGCGACCATGTCTGCGGATGCGCCGATTTCAGCGATCACATCGGTATTGACCACGCGGTCATGCTCATCAGCGATCCACAGCGCGTCAAGTGCACAACCCGCTTCCTTGACGAACAGCTTGCCCTGTTCGTCAATCCAGACTCGCGAACCCTTCGAACGCTGCGCCAACGCCATCGCTCGGACGACCGATTCCGCCGCGCTCAACGACATCGGTCCGATCTGCAGATGTTGATCATAGCCGCGTATGTAGAATCTCACCGGAACCCTCCTTGCCAGAAATCGAATCTTAGTACGTGAGTTCCGATCTTTCAGAAGTCTCGATTCAGCGACATGCGGATCGAGGAATCTAGCCTCGGCGCGCGTTGGAGCCGGCTGCCGGCAGGCTGACATAGAAGGCCGCGCCCTCGCCCAGTACCGATTCGGCCCACACGCGTCCACCATGACGCTGAACGATGCGCTTCACGATGGAAAGTCCGATTCCGGTACCTTCGAATTCCGCTGCGGAATGCAAGCGCTGAAACACGCCGAACAGCTTGTGGGCATATCCCGTATCGAACCCGACGCCATTGTCCCGAACCACGTAGATGTTGCTGCCGGCTTCGGTCGAGGCGCTCACCTCTACCCGCGGCTGCGGACGTCCCCGTGTGAACTTGCAGGCATTCGACAGGAGGTTGGTGAGAACCTGTTCGAGCAGCGAACTATCACCGAGGCAGTCCGGCAGCTCGCCGATCTCGATCGGCACGTCCAGGGCGTTGGCGGGGTCGGCCGCTTGCGCCTGAGCGCGCACTGCGGCCGCGACGTTGGCGGCGAGGCTTTGCATATCGACGACGTCCGTTCGAAGCGGACTGCTGCCGAATCGCGAGAAGGCAAGGAGATCGTCGATGAGCTGCGACATTCGCCGCGCCCCCGCGCGCGCCTGGTCGAGCATTCGGCGCCCCTCCGCGGGAACGGTTTCGCCGTAGTCTTCCAGGAACATTTGGCAAAACGCATCGACCACGCGCAGAGGAGCGCGCAGGTCGTGGGAGATCGAATAGGAAAACGCTTCCAGATCGCTATTCGCCTGTTCGAGCTCGGTGGTTCGCTGATCGATGATCCGGTGCAGGCGGCGCATTTCCAGTCCGCGCGCTATGACCTGCGTCAGCGCGTTGAGCTTGATGGGTTTCAGCACGTAGTCGATCGCGCCGCCCTTCATCGCCTCCACGGCCGAATCGATCGTGCCATGACCGGTCATGACGATACAGGCGATGTCCGTTGAAATCTCCCGCGCGGCGTTGAGCAGCGCGATGCCGTTCATCTCGGGCATCATCAGGTCCGTGAGCAGCAGGTCGAAGGGCTGCGTCCGCAGCATATCGAGCGCGGACCGCGCCGACGGCGTGCCGGTGGTCGCGTACCCCTCGATGAGAAGCGTATCGCACAAGGCCTTCAAGTGCGAGGCCTCGTCATCGACGATTAGAATGGATGCCTGCGCGTCGGTCATGCCGTCAGTTCCGCGAGTGCTGCGCGCAGGTCGGCGAGGCGGGGCGGCTTGTTCAGCACGCGATCGACATGAGGCGGCACGTCGTCGTCCGCAACGAGGCGCTGACCCCAGCCCGTGAGCATCACGATGCGGATCATCGGCGACAGTGCGCGCACCGTGGCGGCGACTTTGCGTCCATCGACGTAGGGCATGCCCAGATCCGTCACCACGACATCGAACGGCGTCGCGCTCGCGACGGCGGCGGCGAAAGCATCGATACCCGCTTGACCTCCGCTCGTCGCCGTAACCGCGTGCCCATCGCCCTCGAGCGTGTCGCGAAGCGACTGAAGTAGAATCGGATCGTCGTCGACGAGCAGGATGCGCAGCGGCGATTGCGACGGCACGAATACCGGCACCACGCCCGTCGCCGTCGTATCAGGCACTGACAGCGTGAAAATCAGTCTCATCGTCGTGCCCACGCCGGGTTCGCTGTCGATTTCCATTTCCGCGCTGTGGCGCTGAATCATCCCATAGACCATCGCGAGCCCGAGGCCGGTGCCGCGCTCGCCTTTGGTGGTATAGAACGGCTCCAGGCAGCGGCGCCGGGTTTCTTCATCCATGCCGAGCCCCGTATCGCTGACCTCGACATATACGCGCTGGAAATCCACCAATCGAGTGCGCAGCGTCAGGATCCCGCCGTTCGGCATTGCGTCCACGGCGTTGAAAATGAGGTTCGTCAGTGCATCGCGGACTTCGCTTTCGGCGCCGATGAGTTCCGGCACGTCATCGGCCAGCTCGGTGCGCAGCTCGATCATGATGCCGCGCTGCTGCGCGACATCGCTCCAACGCGCACGTGTGAGTTCGATGATCTGCTGTACCGCACGGTTGATGTGAATATGCCCGAGCACGATCTGCGGCTCGCGCGGCCGATAGAATTCGCGCATCCGCGCCACCGTCTCGGCCACATCTTCGATCGCGCGTTGGATCGTGACGAGATACGAGCGGGTGCGTTCGCTCAGGTTCGGTTCGCGCTCGAGCAGCGATTCCGTATACAGAGCGACCGGCGAAATCGCGTTATTGATGTCGTGGGCGATGCCGCTCGCCATCTGTCCAAGTGCACGCAGGCGTTCTTGCTGCAGCGCTGTCTGCTGGCTTTGCCGCAAATCATCATAGGCCCGCTGCAGCGCGCCATAGAGCTGCGCCTGCTGCGTCGCGAGCGCGACATGTTCGCTCAGTTGGCGCAAGAACTCGCAGTCGCCGCTGGTAAAGGCATCGGCCTCGCGACGCGAGGCGATGAGCATGCCGAATACATTGCTCTCGATCAGTAGAGGCGCGACCACGAGCGAGCGGAATCCGCCCGCCGCAAGGCGCTGCGGAAAGGGGAAGGCCACTTCCTGCACATCCGGCTCGTACACGAGCTGTCCCCGCAGACACTTGGAAACCCCATTGTCGTCGATGGGAATATTCGTCTGTTCGGCGATTCCCATCGACGCGGCGGCAGGCATGCTGCGCGCGCCGATCGTGCGGGCGGTCAAAGAATTGCTTTGCGCTTCGTGCAAGCAGATGCAGCCGAACTCGATCGGCATGTCATCCTCGAGGCGCTGGAGCACCACCTGAAAAATGCTCGCCGGGTCCTGTCTTTCGCCGATCGCGCGGGTGATTTGCTGCAGCAGGTCAAGACGGCTCAACTGCGCCTGCGTGCGCTCGAGCATATGGTTGAAGCCATCGGTGAGCAGGCGCAGCTCGTGGCCTTGCGCCGGCGCGGCGCGTACGGAATAGTCGCGCCCGCGCGACACGGCCTCGGCGGTTTTAGCGAGCGCGAGTATCGGTTCTGAGATCTGGCGCTGCAGACTGCGTGAAATGAGATACGCGAGCAGGAAGCTCGCCGCGATGACCGCGGCGGCAATCCCACTGTACAGACGCAACCACTCGTAGAGTTCGCCAAGATCGGATTTCAGGAATAGCGTCCCGAGCCGCCGCTGCCCCATCTGCACCGGCTGAAAACCCACCAGGAAATGCCCTTCGAAACGATAACCATCGGCGTCGGGCGTTTGCGGAAATTCGCCGTTCTTGAGCCCTTGCGGATAGGTCGCGAAGAGTTGCCTCGATGAATCGTAAAGTCCGGCCGATACCACATGCGGCTCGGCCTTGAGTGCCGTCAGGATTTCGGCGGCATCTTTCGCGTTGTCGAACGCCAATGCGGCAGTGCTGTTGGTGGCGATCACCTGACCGAGCGTGGAAAGACTACGGACGGTTGCGTGGCGGAATGTAAGAAACTCGTGCGCGAGGAAGGAGGCGGATGTGAGCAACAGCACCGCGCCGCTGGTGAGCAGGATCATCGTCATGAGCTTGCGCCGGATCGGCGTTTGATTGGACGATATGCGGCGGCCCGTCATGATGTCACGAGTTCCGCGGGCCGCAGAAGCTTTGAGCTGATGGAAAGGCCCGCGGCCTTCGCGGCGTCCGCATTGATGCGCAGCCGAATGCGATTGCTTTCCGCGACGAATCGGATCATCACGCCGCGTTGCGAAGAGTCCTCGATATCGCTTACGGTCAGAATGCTATGACCGGCCAGCGCCGCACGGATATCCTCCATGTGCGCCGCTTCGGAGCGGCTGATGAATAGAATCTGGCAGCGCTGAATCTCCGTCACGCTGCGATAGCGTTCTATGACAAAGGTCCGCCCTTCGACGGTTTCGCCGCGCACCGCACCCTCCAGCGACGCTCCGAAGGGATCCGTTCCCAGCACGCAAATGACGAACGGCGCGGTGGCATTTTCGAAGCTCTGCGGCGGCCATTCCACGAACTGCGCGAAATTGAAGAGGAACACCGCCTTCACTTGATACTCGGGCGAGACCGCCACGGCGGAATTAGCGAGGCCGGACACGACCAGGGAAATCAGCGTCGCCAGCACCACGGCCAGGCGGGTCAACGAGTCACTTGAGCGGCGCTTCAGCATGATCCGCTACCAGCGGTAGCTTACCTTTCCATACACGCTGCGTTGAATATCCTCGCGGTAGGAGACCGTGTCGACTAAACCGTATTCCGGATGGCGAGCATGCAGAAGATTTTGACCGACGATGGCGAACTCGAGCTTAGGGACGGGACGCCAGCCGAGGCGGACGTCCATTTCGAAGTAGCTGGGGACCGTGGCAGGCACGCCATTGTCGTTGGCGATCAGCTTGTCCACCCAACGTAGTCCAGCATCGAGCTCGATGTCTCGCGGAAAATCCACGGAGGAGCGCAGCGAGAATTGCTGTTGGGGATCTTCCGTCTCGTTGAGAGCCTTGTTGATATCGAACTGGCCTGATTTGACATGGATGCGTTCTTTAAGCAAATCGTAGCCCCCGTGCAGCCGCCATTGATCGACTATTTGATAGTCCATGCTGAGCTCGGCGCCATACGTGTCGCCGGCCAGATCATTTGCGAAGAACAGCGGAACAACGGTGTTGGGCGTGTAGTTCAAGCTCCGCACGTGGTCGTAATCGTTGTAAAACGTGGATAGGGAAGCGGAAGCCTTGGATCCGAGGCGAGCCCGATAGCCCAGCTCATACGCGATCAACGTTTCCGATCTGAAGCCGGACTCGCCGGCCAGGATGGAAGTCGATGGACTGGGCTCGCGTATGTCGCGGTCGACTCGCGAGGGCATCCGCACCGCGCGGGAGACCGACGTCCAGAGCATCTGATCGGCAGCCGCGTTCCATTGCAGGCGGCCGCTGGGTTCCCATTCGAATCCGGTGTAATCGTTATGTTCGAGCTTCGTCCCCAACGTGAGAAACAGGTTCTTGATCAGCATGACTTCGTCCTGGACAAAGCCGCTGAATAGATTCCGATTGAGGGTCAGCGGCACAAAAGCCAGATTCTGGGACGGATCGACGACATCATGAGTGAAGCGGTAACCGAATCCCCAAGCAATGCGGTTGCGCTCGTTCCAGCGAATATGATGTTGAAAATCCAAGTCGTAGGTATCTAGATCGTCGGTCAAGATCTCGGCGGCGCCGAACTGGTTCGTGATGGGATCCGCGAGGTGCGTTCGATCATAGTACAGCTGCAGGCTGAAATTGGAGTCCTCTGAATTGACGTGAGACCAGCGGCCGAGGACGTTGCCCCCCGAGGCTTTTCCGTCACCGCCCGCTGGAACCTCGAGGTCGCTACCATAAAGGTCGCCCTGCACGGTGAGGACGTTGCCCGCAAATGCATACGAATCGACGCGGAAGCCACCCTGGCGCATGTTCCACGAGTCCGACGCGTCACGCCCGTCGGCAAACTTTTCGTTGCCCCGGTCAAAGTATTTGCCGTAGGCTCGAAAATAGACATCGGGACCCAGCGTGCCGCCGTAACGCACCCCGGTAAACCCCTTAAGCTCCGGCCCCCCGCCCCCGCCCTCGAGATAAAGCCCCTGAGTGTCCTTGGCGTTCTTGCTGCTGATGTTGATGACGCCATTGACGGCATTGGCACCCCAGAGCGTGCCGCCGGGCCCGCTTATGACTTCGATTCGATCGATGTCCTCGAGCAAATAATCCTGCACGTTCCAAAAAACGCCTGAAAAGAGCGGCGTGTAAACCGAGCGCCCATCGACCAAGACCAAGAGTTTGTTGGCAAGTGCGGTATTGAAGCCGCGCGCGCTGATGGACCAGTCATGAGAATTCTGCTGCGCCACGTCCAGATTGTCGGCCAAGCGCAGCGCTTCCGGAATGCTCGATGCGCCCGAACGGCGAATTTGGTCTTGGGTGATGACTTGAATCGCAGCCGGCGCTCGACCATAGGGCTCCGGCTGTTTTGAGACGGAGGTCACATCCAGATTCATCAATTCCTCGATGCTCATCTGCTTGAGGGCGCCGATGGACAAGCCGTCGCTCTCGGCGGCGCCCAGGGCATCGCGACCCATAAGTCCGCAGATCGCGACCAGAAGCAGGCATATAGGCATGCGCCGAACTTCGAATATTCCCCATAGATCCATCGCTACTACTCCTCCTTGTTCCCCCGCTCCGTGTCCCATTGCCTATCTTTGGTATCGGCGCGAAACGACACGGATTAATAGCACAACGGGGGCCCGATAAATAATCGGGTGACAGAACGTCCCGTTAGGGGATTCCCTCATTGGGGGCCGGAAATCGCAAAAAAGGGAGGATTTTGTAGTCAAAACGTGCAGTGAGACCTCGATCGCCGCTAAATATTCTGGGATTCTATTTCCACATTCCAAATCATGGCCCGAGGACATTTGTGATCACAGGAAGCGTGGAGCGGTAGCGATGGAGACGCCCCTTCGTCTGCTGTTGATCGAGGACGTGCCGGCCGAGGCGGAATTGGTGGCGCGCGAGTTCGTCCGTTATGGAATTGACTGTGATTGGCGTCGAGTCGACACCGAGCAGGGGCTACTTCAGCAAATCGAGACTCATCGACCGCACGTTATCGTGTCGGACTTCTCGCTGCCGCGCTTTGACGGCCTGTCGGCACTTCGGATAGCCCAGGCGCACGCACCGGAGGTGCCGTTCCTATTTCTATCAGGCACCATCGGCGAGGAAACGGCGATCGAGTCGCTGCGCAGCGGTGCGATGGACTATTTGCTGAAGAACAACATCGCGCGGCTGGTACCTGCCGTTCAGCGGGTTCGGCGGGAGATGCAGTCTCGGACGGAGCGTCGACGCACCACCCAGCAGCTGCGCGACATCATAGCCACCTCGCAGGACTGGATTTGGGAACTCGACGCCTCCAACAAGATCGTGTTCACGAGTCCGTCAGCCGTGCAAATCCTGGGCCGCTCCCTGGAGTCGATGCGGCATGAAGAATTCATGAGTTTGATCGCCCCCGATGATCGCGACGCCGTCGCTGCGAGTCTCAGCGAGCTGCGAGCGAAAAGCACCGCGGTCCGATTTCTCGCGCGCTTTCTGCGTGAAGGCTTAAGCTCCGGCTGGCTCGAGACGCGCGCGTTGGCGCGTCTGGATGCGAAGGGAACCGTCATCGGTATTCGCGGGTCGAGCCGCGACGTGACCGAGCAACAAGAACAGCAGGCTCGTATCCTTCACCTGAAACGCGTTCTTCAGATGGTCAGCGGCGTGAATGGCGCCCTGGTTCGTCTTCGCGACCGTGATTCGCTGCTGGAGGAAACCTGCCGTTTGGCGATAAATGTGGGCGAGTACTTGTTGGCGACCGTCTGGTTGATCGACGCCGGCGGTAAAGTTCGTTCCGTAGTAACGGCCGGTGAGTGCGAGGCAGAATTTGTCGACGCCGGCATGCCGTTGACCGACGCCGATGGCGCAGACTCGAGCCTGATGGCGAAGGCGATTCGGACGCAACAAGCAGCGGTTGCTCCCGACATCATGGATCCCACCGCTCCGGTGCGGCACCGTGAGACCTTGCGGGCGGCCGGCATTCGCGGACTCGTTGCGCTGCCGCTTCTCGTCGACGGGACTTCCGTCGGTGCGCTGGTGCTCGGTACCGGGTCGGCGAACCAAATGGATGACGGCGAGCTTAATTTATTGCGCGAGGTCGCAGCCAACCTTTCCTTCGCGCTGCAATATCTGCAGCGAGAGGATGCGGTGCACTTCCTGTCTTACTTCGATGCGCTGACGGGGCTCGCCAAACGACGACTGTTTTGTGACCGCCTCGGCCGCCGCCTCGCTTCGCGGGTGGGTCCGGAAATTCGGCCCGCCGTGGTGGTTTTCGATATTGAACGCCTTGGCGTCGTCAATGATTCAGCCGGACGGCACGTGGGCGACGCCTTGCTGCAGCACGTCTCCGATCGGCTGCGGCAACAGGTGGCTGAAACCGACGATCTCGCACACTTGGGCGGAGGCACCTTCTGTGTTTCGCTGCCTCTGCTGGGATCCGTGGACCATGCGGTCGCACGACTGCACGAGCGCATCGCGGCGCTGTTCGCGCGGCCGTTCGAGATCGAAGGCCACACGATCCGGGCAGTCGCCCGCGCCGGCATTGCGCGCTATCCGGAGGATGGCGAACACTCGCCGGATCTGATCGAGAATGCTGAAGCGGCTTTGAAAAGCGCCAAGTCGGCCGGGGAACGCTTTCTTCCGTATCGCCTACAGATGCAGCGCGGGCAGGACAAGCGACTGGACTTGGAAACGCGCCTGAGAGCCGCGCTCGAAGAGCGTCAGTTCCTGCTCCATTATCAACCCAAAGTGGACATTGGCAGCGGCGAGTTGGTTGGACTAGAGGCCTTGATTCGTTGGCAAGATCCGGCGCGAGGACTGATAGCGCCCTCCGAATTTCTACCCGTCCTCGAGGCGACGCAAATGATCGTCGAGGTCGGTGAATGGGTGCTCGACCAGGCGCTGGAGGATGCCCGCCGATGGTTCGATGCCGGTCTGCAGACGCGGGTCGCCATCAACGTGTCGCCGTGGCAGCTGCGGCGCGGCGACTTTGCGGACCGCGTGCTCGAGCGTCTGAACGGCCGAGAATCCTTTCCGGGCGGCCTCGATCTGGAAATTACCGAAAGTGCGCTGCTGCAAGATCCTGACGAAACGACACGCAAGCTCGAGCTGTTGCGGGTATCCGGCGTCGGTATCGCGATCGATGACTTCGGCACCGGGTACTCGTCGCTCAGCCGGCTGTCCATGCTGCCCGTCGATACGCTCAAAATCGATCGATCGTTTACCAGCGGTCTTCCAGACAATGAAGTCTCACTGGCGCTCGTCTCCACCATTATTGCGCTGGCGCGCACATTCCGGCTCGTGACGGTCGCGGAGGGCGTCGAAACGGCGGGCCAACTCGAGACTTTGCGCAAACTGGGGTGTGAGCAGTCCCAGGGGTACCTGCACGGCAAGCCGCAAGCCTATGAAGAAATCACCCGGCGCCTCATCGAGGCGCGTTCGAGGACGGCCCCCGCCGCGCCTTCGCCCCATAACGCCAAGCAAAACCAGTAATAAGGCGGACTTGAAACGGCTCAGCGCCGCAGCAACCTCTCGCTCTGTGGGATAAAGCCGACACGATATGTGCCCGAAGTACCGGCAGTTCAAGCCGGCTCGGATTCGTATACTCGGCAGACTTCGGCATTCCAGTGAAAATTAACAATGCTGAGTTTCCAAGACGTATCTGCAGGCCTACTTGCAGCCGTCGCAATAGCCGGCGTACTGCTGATGCGCGGTGCTTATCGCCGGAGGAAAGGCAGGGGACTCGATCTGTGCTCCGAAGTTCGCAAAGAGCACGAATCTCTGCGCGTGGCTGTGGGGGCCTTACCTGCACAATTGAAGTCGGCAAAACGATCCCGCACCGCGGCTGCCGAAGCGGCAGGGGTGTTGCGATCCGAAGCGCTGCAGCAGTGGCAGGCTGAGCTCGAAATCGATTTGTTGGAAGTGGAGCTTTTGGCATCGCAGCTGCCTGCGCCCGATACCGAGTACAGGCATCTGTCGGACATGGAATTGGATATTAAGCTGGTTGAGATTCTCGCCCTATCGCTACGCGCCGATTGCCTCGCTGATAAATATTGTGTCTCACGGCCGTTCGAGCCGGATGCCATAGTGACCCAAGTAACGGCTGAAAGAGCGGTCGACGAGCGCCTCGTCGAGACCGATTCCGCGAGGGTGAACTTGGCCCTGGCGGAATGATTGTCGGCGCCGGCCGGGCAATCGTTCATAATTCGTAAACGTTCGTCCGGTATCTTGGCGCTGGTCCGGTACCTTCGGCGAATCGCTGACGCAATCCGCATCGATGAGGAGACTTCAGTATGAGCACGCAGCCTGCCGCGCCATTTTCGCCCTCCGTCGGATTTGATTCGGCAACGGCCATCGCCGGCTACGACGAGGCTCCCCTCGAGTTTGCACGAGTCAGCAAAGCACTCTACGAGCGCCATCTCGTGTTCGATAAAGTGG
>DASXYI010000139.1:0-27861 GCA_036502605.1 Steroidobacteraceae bacterium | reverse complement strand
CCCCACCACGGGATGAGTCGCGCATGGACCCTTTTACTCGACTGACCAGCGCGTTCTCGAAGAAGATCGGCAATCCCACTCACATGGTCGCGCTCTATATCAATCGTTTGCTACAACTATATTCGGCAGCATGCATAGGTTTTCCCCGCAATGGCAGCGGCTATCAGTAACAAGCTCAGGTCATGGCGGATCTAACCAAATGACCGCGGCGAACTTTCCGTTGCCCAAGAGCTGTGGCTCCTTCCAAACGCAGGCAGCAATCGCACCTAATAATTCTGTACTAGTCCGTACCGGTTGCGGCGTCCGTTATTGAGGCTGCCAGTTTGCCTTCCATTTTCACAATCACTTCGTAGTGGGCAACGTGGTGTGCCAGTGCGGTTAAGGTGTGGCAGACCGCCATGGCGGCGGTGGCACGGCGTAGTGAGATCCCCGGCGCGGTTCCCACCGCGGTGCATTCGGTTATGAAAGTATTGCATTGAGCAGCGGTGATCATGGCGGGCCTCGCGCGTCGGCCTCCCCGCGGCACCTCTGGCTGACAAAGCGGCCAGTATTGCTAAAGTTCCATTTAAATAAACTCAAACTGAGACGCTACCGAAAGTACTTTAGAAATTGGATAATTCGGTTCTCTGTGCGCAACGACTTGTTGCATTCTCCTTATCAAGTTCCCGAAATCGGTGGAACTCTATGACCCAGGCTGAAAAAAGATGGAGGATGATCCGAGATTGACATCACCGCTAAGCTTGCGCGGCTGCTGCATACCGACGAGAACTCACTGATCGCGAATGGTCCGCTACGATAGCGAAAGAGCAGCGAAATCGTGCCGGTGTTACACTCCGCATCGAGCGTACCGGCCCGCGACACATCCGAGTTTTAAAACGCTGCGCTTCGGCGTTTTTTTGGTGCGCGCGCTAAGGACAGATTTCTACCCATACACGGCGACGCTTCTCGTAGAAGCATCCAGGAAGACGCGGCGGCCCCCAGATAGCAAATCGCGGGACGAAACCACGTCCTGGTCTCCAGACACAACGTATCGGCCCGCAAACCCACCTGACCTGCGTGGCGCTCTCACGCTCCCCAATCGTCAAACTTGGATCTGCGACCACAGCATAAACAGGACTTGAAAATGCTGCGGCTACTAGAATTGCAACGAATGCGGACGTCTTGAACATCGAAAACTCCCTTTGCTGGCTTTTTTCGGGTGCTCATATTGGCCGAGACATCGTGAGATGCATTGACCGACATCAAGGGTCGAACCTGTCGACGACCTCGGCATACGCATGAGCAGTTGAAGTCCATTTACAGCGAGAGCGGCCGGCCATCGGTCGATCCTGAATTGAAGATCGGCATGCTGATCTTCAGGTATCCGATCCCGCCAGGAATGGCACGGTTCTCACCACTATCGCGAAAGCGACTGGCATCCCGGCCAGATGGAAACGGCGATGCAGAACGCAGGGCAGTCCGCGCCAAGCTAATCCTCGAAGGCGCCAGCGCGACAGACGTAGTTTTCGGTATGACGGTGAATCGCGCAAGGCTTCATCGCCGTCCCTGCCTTGCCGCACTGCTTTCGTTCTTCTCGCGGGCCTTTCGCGCATCCTGCTGCAGTTCGAGGCAGGTCAAGAGCTCGGTATAGATCGGGTTGCCTCCCAGGGTCGACAGACGCTCGCAATGCGATTTTTCAGCGGGCGTGAACTGGGACCATTGTTTGGTGAGCTGATCCTTGGCTTGCTTTTCTTGCTGCAGACAGACTTCCAGGTCGCGGCTGGCGCCGGATCTCTTCGCGACCGCGCGACAATGGGATTCCACATTAAAGGCCGGGATGCTCAAGCTCGCCGCGACCAGCAATGTTGCGAAAAATGCCGCCTTGCTAGGAATGAACATTTCCGTCGCTTTCGCTCCGTGGTGCAGCCGTTCTCTTTCGCTCTATAGTGCGCTGCCGCCAGGCTTCTGTTCGGCGCCTTGCTGCTGCCGGATGAAATAGAGCGACGCGGCAGGCGCGGCCGCCGCATCGCTCGCTTGTTGGCACAGCGAATGGTTATCTGTTTCCCTGTCCCGGATTCTTGGGGCTTGCCGGGCTGGCTGGATTTGCGCCGCTGCCGGTTGTTGCCGGCCCGGCAACTATCTCGGCCACCGCCTGTCTATCCGGATCGATCAGCAGGATGCGGTCCGGCAGTTTGATGAAGAGCATGCGCTTCGTTTGCGGGACTTCGGCGGTAACGTTGTTCGGCAAGGGCTGCTGCTTCAGCGATTCAGGAGGTTTTGAACCGACCTGACCTTGGTAGGCCTGCGCGGACTGTGACGGTTCGTGACTCAATCCCTGGGAGACGGCGCGCTCCTGCGATGGGTTTAGATTGAGCTGTTCTTGTCCGCCACCGGGTGGGTTTTGTGCGGCGGCAATGCCAACGCTGGCGAGAAGCGCAAGCGCCATCGTGCTGGTACCAAGTTGTATTCGCATGGCCTACTCCTTTGTTGCTGGATTCACCGGTCACGCCCAGTGGCTGGTGATGCCGGACCAACGGCTGTCGGCGATCGATGTTCAATAAAAAACCAAAAAAGTTGCAGCGGAAACTGCGCTTCGTCAATTTTATCGAGAAGCGTTTGCACTAGAAGCGTTGCACTAAAGGACGTTCGCGCTATTCGTCACGAAGCAGCTTTCGGACCATGCCTTGGCGTATGCGGTCTCCGAAATTCAATCGAAGATTGATTTAGGTCAAGGTGACTTGGCGCGCGACTCCTTGCAATGAATGATCGAACTATCGGGAGCGCATATGACCGGTGCGCTGCATGTGGTGTGCCCGCATTGCGACACGATAAACCGTGTGCCGCGAGAACGGCTGGGCGAGGGCAGCAAATGCGGATCGTGCCACCGGCCGCTTTTCGAACGGCGGCCGGTCGCGTTGACCAGCGCCGCTCGCTTCGACAAGCACGCGAAATTCAGTGACGTTCCGCTGCTCGTCGATTTCTGGGCGGCCTGGTGCGGACCGTGCCAGGCAATGGCGCCGATCTTCGAACAGGCGGCGACCGAACTCGAACCGGAGGTGCGGCTGATCAAGGTCGACAGCGACAAGGTGCCGGAACTGCTGCAGCGTTTCTCGATCCAAAGCATCCCGACGCTGATGCTCGTGCACCACGGACGGGAAATTGCGCGACAGTCGGGGCTCATGCCGCTGCCCCAGTTGCTGGAGTGGACCCACCAGCATGTCGGCGGCATCAAGGGAACGCCCGATGTCAGGGCAGCGGCGCCGCCGCCCTGAACGAGACTACTTATTTCGGCACTCCTCGGAAACCTTGCGAACCTGACAGGCGTCAAAGCGTCGCGCGCCAAAGCGATTAGATTTTCGTGTAAATACTCAATCAACCGGTGATCGTTATGACCGTTGTGGATGCAGGGACCGTTCGTTCTTTCCGTTCCGCCAAGCTGCCGACGGGCGAGCTGGTGCCTGTACTCGGTCAGGGGACATGGGGCTTCGCGGAGGATCCGCGACTCCGGGAAGATGAAATCGCCGCGCTGCGTCTTGGGCTCGATCTGGGCATGACCCTGATTGATACCGCAGAGATGTATGCTGACGGTGGAGCGGAAGAACTGGTTGGCGAAGCGATCGTCCGTCGGCGCAATGATGTGTTTCTGGTCAGTAAGGTACTGCCGGAAAATGCGACTTTTCGGGGCACGATTGAGGCTTGTAAGCGCAGCCTGCGGCGACTCAGGACGGATCGGCTCGATCTCTACCTGTTGCATTGGCGCGGAGCCGTGCCGCTGGAGGAAACAATCAACGGCTTCGATTCATTGGTTCGTGCTGGAAATATACGGCACTGGGGCGTCAGCAATTTCGATCTTCCCGATATGATCGAGGTCGTCGGCCTCGCCGACGACGCCGTGTGCACGGACCAGGTGCTCTATAACCTCTCGCGGCGGGGCATCGAATACGACCTGGTGCTGTGGTGTCAGGAACACCGGATTCCGATCATGGCCTATTCGCCGATCGAGAGGGGCCGGTTGCTCAATAGCCGGACCCTGAAGGTCATTGCAGCCAGGCACCGGGCATCGCCCGCGACCGTGGCACTTGCTTGGGTGTTGCGGCAGGACGGGGTCATCGCCATTCCCAAAGCTTCGAGCGAGGCGCATGTCCGGGAGAACCGGGCGGCGCTCGACCTTCACCTGACGGCGCAGGATCTAGCCGATCTTGATCGCGCGTTTCCACCGCCCAAAGGGCCGCAGCCGCTCGCAATGATCTAGCGGGCTTACCGATGGTTGCCGGGCTTTCGCCTCGCCGGTGTTTGCCTCGATATGGCGGTACTCAATTCAGCAGCCACTAATTCAGTATGAATTCGCCGCCCAATTGACAGGTATCAACGCGCTCTCGTTCGCCGCGGGCCAGTCTGCAACATGGACTTTTACGCGAACAGGATCAGGAGCTTGTCATGAGCACCACAATGGCCGGTAATCGAGTTCCCGGATCGCCATCGCGGGTCGCCGATGTTAATGACATAGGCGCTGCTCTGGTGCGCAGTTGGTGGTTGATCGCTCTGCGCGGTCTGTTCGGGGTGCTGTTCGGCCTCGGGGCCTTGATCCTGCCGCTTGCGACGATCCTGGCGCTCGTTTTGCTGTTTTCCGCCTACATGATTGTCGACGGCGTGTTCTCTATTGCCGCCGCCTTTCGTGTCGCGCGCCAGGGTAATCGCTGGGGGCTATTGGCATTGCAGGGCATCGCCAGCCTCGCAACCGGTGCACTCGCATTTCTCTGGCCCGGGATCACCATCGTCGCCTTCGTGTTTCTCGTCGCGGCCTGGTCTATCGTGATGGGCTGCCTGTCCTTCGCGGCTGCAGTTCGCATCGACGGCAGTCACGGCCGCTGGTGGCTCGCGCTGAACGGGATCGCGTCGCTGATGTTTGGCCTCCTGGCGCTTCTGGCGCCGCTCGCGGGCGCGGTGGTTCTGACCTGGTGGATCGGCGCCTTTGCGCTCGTCTTCGGCGTCCTTCTCATCATCCTAGCGTTCAGATTGAGGTCTCGGAGAAACGATCTTCGGCCGATGGCGACCGTAAGGCCCACGATATGAGATCGGGGCGCATTAAGCCGCGCGCGTCGAGGATCGCCACAGTCGAACAGTTACACTGCTACCACCCAGCCGATATCGACGATCCGATGCCATCGGAGGACCAAATCGACGAAAGCCTGGAAGAAAGTTTCCCGGCCAGCGATCCTCCGAGCTGGACGGCCGTCACGAAAGTCGGATCTCCGAAGTGAATAAGGGAGGCCGCGGTTTCCTAATGCGGCAAGCTGTGGCCGCGGCCCGGGGAAGAAGATTGGTCCGATGCCCAGCAGCGAACTCGACTTAAAAAAGGCGAGCGAGTTTAACGCAGTGCTGCTCGCGATGGCGGCGCACGACTTGAGGCAACCGATGCAGCTCATCCTCGGGGCTTTTTCCCGGCTCGGGGGAGAGTGTCCCACCGGCCGTGAGCACGAATATATTAGACTCGGCGAGCTGGCGATCCGTCGGCTGACCGAGCAGCTTGACCATCTTGTCGATGCGTTGCGGATGCATGAGCGCAGGACTATCGCGCTGGCGCCCGTCGTGCTCGCACCGCTTCTGGCCGCGCAGTGCCGGGAGCATGCCGAGTTCGCGCAGCAGGGCGGCGTAACGCTGCGCGTCTGCCCGACCCGCATGGCTGTCATGAGCGATGCGGTCCTGCTCGATGGGATTCTGCGCAACCTCGTTCGCAACGCGATCAAATATACGCGCCCGGGCGGCAGAATTCTCATCGGCTGCCGCCGCCGGGGAGCCGAAATCTGCATCGAGGTCCATGACACGGGCATTGGTATCGCTGCCGATCATTTATCGAGAGTGTTTGACGCCTTTCATCGTGTGGACTCCACGGACCCCAATGGTCTGGGCCTCGGCCTATTCGTGGTTCGACGAGCGGCCGATGTGCTGGGCCACCGCATCGACGTCCATTCTATGGTCGGACACGGCTCATGCTTTTCGATCCTGGCGCAAGCGGCATGTCCCCCGCAGGCTATCGACCTGCCCGCGGAGCAGTCGGCGACTGCTTCATTTCTTTGCAGGCCCGCATAAAGAAATGACGTTTCCCACGCTTTACACTTCTTTCCTCGGCTTAGCGTAACAGATTAATGACCGATAGACGGCAACCGCAGCGGGTGCGGTTGCGCTGGGTAGTTTGACGTTGCCATTGTACCGACAGAGGTATTCAATGTCGGAGTTCCGCGCCTCCCTTCGTAATGCACATTTTCCGGACGCATCCACAGGTCGTCATAAAGGAATTCTCACGGAGATCGGTTCTACGCCTCCCGACAAATTCCTGCGTGAATTGGAAAGCGCGAGCGCATCGACAAATTGAATTGGGCGCGACAGATTGATGCCGATCAGGGCCAATAATCATGCCATGGGCGGAAACCCTTTCGGACCCCCAGGAGTTGCGGCGATGCATTCGCGATCTGGTTGCGCTCTCGACGTTGCCGGCGATCTGGGCCGGCTACGACCCGCAGCAGATCGGCGATAGTGTCGCGGCAACGCTGGTTTCGATGCTCAGTGCGGATTTTATCTATGTGACGGTTCCCAGGAGTAAAGACCAATCTGGTGTGGAAGTGATCCATCCCGGCAAAGGGATTACCGCCGATTCTCTGCGTGAATTTCGAGCGACGTTGCGCCGATGGACGGTCGCCCGCTCCGATCAGGCAATCAACATCGCCAATCCGCTCGGTGACGGAAACTTACGCGTGGTGAGCGCGTCCATCGGCGTCGGCGGTGAAGCGGCGCTCGTTGCTGGCTCAGCCCGGCAGCCGGATTTTCCGACCGAAGTACAGCGATTGCTGCTCAACATCGCGGCCAATGACACAACGGTCGCATTGCAGAGATGGCAGGCCGAAACCGACGAACGCCGCTTTGTTTCCCTGATCGAGCGTTCAGCGGATTTCATCGGCTTTGCCGGCATGGATGGCAGAGCCCGGTATTTGAACCCGGCTGGACTTGAGCTTGTCGGGCTTTCGCAGGTCGATTCGGACACTCATGTCTTGGACTTTCTCGCAGTCGAGGATCGGCATCGCGCCCGCGAAGAGTGTTGGCCCCACGTAATCCGCACAGGACGATGGGTAGGAGAGCTCAAATTCCATCATTTCAAGACGGGGGCTTCGATACCCTTCCTCGTCGATTGGTTTCGGATCGACAATCCGCGCACGCACCAGCCCATGAATATTGCAACGGTCAGTCGCGATCTCAGGGCGCAGAAGCAGGCGGAGGCCGATCTGCGCAATCTCAACGACTCGCTCGAACACCGCGTGGCCAAGCGTACGCTTCAGCTGGCAGCTGCACATGACAATTTGTTGCGAGAAATCAAAGAACGCGGGCGCACAGAGGCACTCTCGCAACAGCTCCAGCGCGAACTGTCGCATGCCGGCCGTCTGAGCACGGCCGGACAAATGGCCGCCGCTTTGGCCCACGAGATTAATCAACCCCTGACCGCTGTCACGAATTCGGTCAATGCGGCACGCCGGCTGTTGTCGAATGGCGGAATTGACCGGCTCGGTACCGTGCGCGAGATCATGGAGGAGGTAGCCGAACAATCGTTGCGCGTCGGACAGATCATTCGGCGGCTACGCGAGTTCGTAACGCGCGGCGAAACGGAGAAAAGTATCGAAAGCGTGGCCGCCATGATCGAGGAAGCAAATTCCTTCGCCCGGGCCGGGTCCGGCGTCCTGGGCGTGCACGTGGACTTCGACTTCGATCCGGCGGTTTCGATGGTCTCTGCCAATCGGATTCAAATCCAGCAAGTGCTCGTCAATCTGATCCGAAATGCGTTCGAGGCCATGGCCGACAGCAAGCGACGCAGGCTGCGATTGGTTACCCGCTTGTGCCCGGGCGATATGATGGAGATCGCAGTCAGCGATAGCGGGCCCGGCATCTCGAGCGAGGTGGCGATGCACCTGTTCGAGCCCTTCATTTCGACCAAGCACGACGGGATGGGGCTTGGTTTGTCGATCTGCCGCTCGATCGTCGAGGCGCATGGCGGCAAGCTTTGGTTCGAGCCGAATCCATCCGAAGGGACCATCTTCCGGTTCACCCTGCCGGCACCGTCGCGGGGATTGGGCGCCGATGACAGATGAACGGACAGTCCACGTGGTGGACGATGATGCCGCCGTTCGCCGTTCGCTCAAGCGGCTGCTGGATGTGGCCGGATTCAGAGCGGTAGTCTACGAAACCCCGATGGCATTTCTTGACGCCGCTCCGGGCCTTTTCGGATGTGTACTCCTCGATATCCGGATGCCCGGCCTTGATGGGCTCACGCTGCAGGGCAGGCTCGCCACGCTCGATAATCACCTCCCGGTTGTGGTGATAACCGGTCAGGGCGATGTGAAAACCGCAGTGCGGGCCATGAAGGCAGGCGCGGTCGACTTCATCGAGAAGCCCTACGATGACGTGGTCCTGGTCAAGGCGATCGAGCAGGCGCTGTCGTTACCGAGACAGTCCGATCGCAGGCGCGAAGCGGCTGAAGCGGCGCAACGTATCGCTACGCTCAGCACCCGCGAACGTCAGGTGCTAGACAGCTTGGTGGCCGGCCGGCCGAACAAGCGCATCGCCTACGATCTAGGCATCAGCACCCGAACGGTGGAAGTCCATCGCGCCCGCATGATGGAGCGGCTCGGCGTACGGCAGCTCGCGGAGGCCATCAGACTTGGCGTGATGGCACGCCTGGCGCCTCTGGGCGGTTCGCACAACGATCCGGTAGGCTGAGCGTTGAAGCAGCCTTCCCACCACAGGAGCTCACGCCGCGGCCGCATGCACCTGCGTGGCAGCTCCATGGGTTCGGGCTTTGGATCGGGTGAGGCATTCGTCGTGGTCACCGTCGAGCGCGTCGCGATCGACGATCTTGACCATCCGCGTGCCCAATAGCTCGATGACGCCACGCTGACTGAGGTCGGTCAACGAGCGGCTTACGGTCTCGACCGACACGGCTAGGTAATCGGCGATATCGTAGCGCGAGACGGGAAGAGCGATGCTGTTGCCAAGGGTGTGGGGTAGTCGCGTTTCCATTTCCAGGATGAACGATCCCACCTTTTCCAAAACGGTGATGCGTCCGAGGGTCAAGAGCTGGGTCTGCAATCGCGACATCGCCTCCAATGTGACCTGACGCAACTCACGGGCGAGGTTCGGATCGGAATCGGCGATCGTTTCGACGCGCCGGCGAGGATAGCGCGCGAGCAGAGTGCCTTCCGCAACCGCCTCGGCCGTGTAGTCATATTCGGCCCCGGCGGTGAACCCGAAGAAGTCTCCGGGCAAAAGTAGTCCAACGATCTGACGGCGCCCGTCGGCCCGCAGCACGCATCGGCGAACGACGCCCGAAATGACGAGATGCCAGTATTCGGCCGGATGCAACTCTCGGCAAATCTCCTGCCCGCGATCGCAAGTTGCGATCGTCGCCAGGGAATCAATGCTTTTGAGAAGGTGGGGGCAACTCGACAAGAGGTTACGGTAATGAGTGCCGTTAGTCGGAATTGAGTGGGTGCTCGATTTCATGGCTACGCTCCTCCAGGGACATATACGGTCGGAACCGGAATGGCGATGTCTACGACGGCTGCAGCCTCGCTCACGGCCCCCGCAATGGAAATTGGGCAAATATCCGTAACGTAAGTTTACGTACCGAAGGCCAGGGAACCCACCGGGCTTTGAATGCGTTCTTTGCTGCTGTGCATTTTGCAATGGCGATTTCGCCAAGGGCGCAAGTCGCAACCGCGCTCCCGCAAAGAGCAAGTTGACGGTCATCAAGGCGACCGTGCTCGCCTATGCATAGCATTCGAGTACTCAATCTGGGACGCCCGCACCTGGATGTCGGGGCGGTAACTTGGAGGCGAACCATGGCTCAGGTTCTAGCGGCCGGAACTTCGGCTCCGGATTTCAGGTTGCACGTCACTCCCGATCAGCACCTCTCGCTCTCCGATCTGACGGGAAAGCCTGTCATTCTCGCCTTCTATCCCGCCGATTGGAGCCCGGTCTGCGGAGATCAGATGGCGCTTTATAACGAGATCCTTCCGGAGTTCCGCAAGCACGGCGCGGAACTCCTCGGCCTGTCGGTAGACGGCGCCTGGTGCCATGACGCGTTTGCGAAGGATCGGCGCCTGCATTTCCCGCTGCTCGCAGATTTCCATCCCAAGGGCGCAGTGTCTCAGGCCTACGGCGCCTACCGCGAGCAGGAGGGTGTGTCAGAGCGTGCTCTGTTCGTCATCGACAGGGAAGGGACGATCTTCTGGAGCTATCTGTCGCCGATCGCGGTCAACCCCGGTGCGGACGGCATCCTCGATGCGCTGGAGAGAATGCAAAGCGAAAGGAACGACCATGTCGGAGCTCAAAGCGCCAATCACGCAGCATGACCACGTTCGGGGGCCAGCCAACGCGCCGGTCACCATGGTCGAGTATGGCGACTATGAATGTCCGCACTGCGGCCTCGCGCATCCCATCGTCAAGCTCATCGAGAAGCAGTTCGGCAACAGGCTTCGTTTCGTCTTTCGTCATTTTCCGCTCGCCCAGGTGCACCCAAACGCCGAGGCAGCGGCAGAGAGCGCCGAATATGCCGGCGCCCATGGCATGTTCTGGGAGATGCATGACGGCATCTACGAGAACCAGGATCGCATTGGCCTGCCGCTGTTGTTTGCGCTCACCGGAACGCTCGGATTATCGGAAGCGGGCCTACGCGAAGCGCTGGTCAATGGGACCTTTACGCCGAAGGTCCGTGCCGACTTTCTCGGTGGTGCGCGCAGCGGCGTGAATGGCACGCCAACCTTCTTCATCAACGGCCGGCGGCATGACGGATCGTATGCTTTCGAAGACTTGTCGGAAGCCATCGAGGCGCAACTGACCGCCAAGGCGTCGCTGTAGCCGATCGGTTGTGAGTCGGAGGGCGTTTCGATGACTGAAAGCGATCCGCGAGCGTGGATGTGGAACGAAGCTCTCGCAATGATCGCACGGGCTGAGCATCTGCGTCGCCAATTCTTCGAGCCCGGAATTGCGCTGCAGGCAGTCATCTGGGAGCCCCCGGTCGATATTTTCGAAACGGATCGGGAACTCTGGATCATTGTCGCGCTTCCGGGAGTGGAGCACGACGATCTAGACGTATCGATTGAAGCGGATGGGCTTCGAGTCACCGGCCAGCGCCGGCTCCCCGCCGCGGCGCGCACCGCCTCGATCCACCGGCTGGAGATTCCTCGTGGCCGTTTCGAACGTCACATCAGCCTGCCTTCTGCACGCTATGTGCTCGGCCGTTCCGATCTCGTGAATGGCTGTCTCGTGGTCAACCTGACGAAACACAATTGACGAAGCGCAATTGAAGTAGCGTGCATCATGGCGGAAGCAATCGACGAGGCTCAAACCGGGAAGAACGAAGCGCTTCCGCCGGACAGCATCATTATCCTGCCGGTGCGTCAGACCGTGCTGTTCCCCGGTATCGTTCTGCCGCTGTCAATTGGGCGGCCGTCGTCGATCGCGGCCGCGCAGGAGGCGGTTCGCGCCGAGCGTCCGCTTGGCGTCATTCTGCAAACCGACTCTGCAATCGACGACCCAAAGCCGGAGCATCTGCACCTGGTGGGCACCAGCGCGCAGGTGCTCCGCTACGTCACGGCGGCCGACGGCACGCATCACGTGATTTGCCAGGGTGTGAGACGGTTCCGCGTCATCGATTTCATCCCGGGCTATCCGTATCCGCTGGCGCGATTCGAGGAGATCGGAGTCTCGGAGGTGATGAACCGCGAGATCGAGGCGCGCGTACGCCTGCTCAAGGAACGAGCGCGGGAAGCGCTGCAATTGCTGCCGAGCGTGCCCACGGAACTGACCGCCGCGATCGAAAACATCACCTCGGCATCCGCGCTAGCCGATTTCATTGCCGGCGTCTCAGACGTTACTCCTTCGGAAAAACAGGAGATTCTCGAAACGCTCGACGTCAAGGAGCGGCTCGACAAGGTGCTGACGCTGCTCGCGCAGCGCATCGAAGTGCTCAAACTCTCGAAGACCATTGGCGAGCAGACACAGCAATCGCTCTCGTCGCAGCAGCGCGAGCACATCCTTCGGGAGCAGCTCCGGCAGATCCAAAAGGAATTGGGTGAGGGCGACGAAAAATCCGTCGAGATCGCCGAACTCCGGGAACAGATCGATAAGGCTGGGATGCCGAAGGAGGCCGAGGATCAGGCCAGGAAGGAGCTCAAGCGGCTGGAACGCATGCCGGAAGCTGCGGCCGAGTATGGGATGATCCGCGCTTATCTCGACTGGCTGATCGATCTGCCCTGGTCGAAGCTCGATCCTGACTCGATCGATGTCGCCGAGGCGCGTCGGATTCTCGACGAGGATCATTACGGTGTTCCCAAGGTCAAGCGCCGCATCCTGGAATACCTTGCGGTCCGCAAGCTCAATCCCGAGGGCAAAAGTCCGATACTTTGTTTCGTTGGGCCGCCCGGCGTCGGCAAGACCTCGCTCGGACAAAGCATCGCCAAGGCGACCGGCCGCAAGTTCGTGCGGCTGAGTCTCGGCGGCGTGCACGACGAGGCCGAGATCCGCGGCCACCGGCGCACCTATATTGGCGCGCTGCCGGGCAACATCATCCAGTCGATCCGCAAGGCCGGCACCCGCAATCCTGTGATGATGCTTGACGAAGTGGACAAGCTGGGCGTCGGCTTCCACGGCGACCCGTCATCGGCACTGCTCGAAGTGCTCGACCCCGAACAGAACGGCACGTTCCGCGACAATTACCTGGCGGTCGCATTCGATCTTTCGAAGGTGATGTTCATCGCCACCGCCAACGTGCTCGACACTATTCCCGGTCCTGTGCGCGACCGTATGGAGATCATCGAGCTGCCCGGTTACACCGAGGATGAGAAATTTGAGATAGCGAAGCGATACCTGCTCAAACGCCAGCTCGCAGCGACCGGTCTCAAGCCCGAACGGTGCGAGATAACCGAGACCGCCATACGGACGATCATTCGTGACTACACGCGTGAGGCGGGCGTGCGCAACCTTGAGCGGTACATCGGCGCGGTCTGCCGCTATGTCGCCACGCGGATTGCGGAAGGTTCGATCGAACAGACGCGAGTCGATGCCGCGGATATTCCGACCATTCTCGGGCCGCGCAAGTTCGAAAACGAGGTCGCGATGCGCACGAGCGTCCCCGGGGTCGCCACCGGCCTCGCCTGGACACCGGTCGGGGGCGACATTCTTTTCGTCGAAGCGACCCGCGTGGCGGGCCGCAACAAGCTCATTCTCACCGGCCAGCTTGGGGACGTCATGAAGGAGAGCGCTCAAGCGGCGCTCACATTGGTGAAAGCGCGGGCACAGGATTTCGGCATCGACGCGGACCTATTCGAAAAATCCGACGTCCACATTCATGTTCCGGCCGGCGCCATACCCAAAGATGGCCCGAGCGCCGGCGTCGCCATGTTCGTGGCTCTGGCATCGCTGCTGACCAATCGGACGGCGCGCAGCGACACCGCGATGACGGGCGAAATCTCCTTGCGAGGCCTTGTGCTACCGATCGGCGGGGTCAAAGAAAAGGTGCTCGCCGCCGCCCGCGCCGGGATCACCACGGTTTTGCTGCCGTCGCGCAACAAGAAGGACCTCGAGGACGTGCCGGAAGCGGCCCGCAAGCAGGTGCGTTTTGTCTGGCTCGAACGAGTCGACGACGCGCTGGCGGCGGCACTCGTTCCCGTCGACGAGCGTGACGAGGATAGCACACCCGGCCGGGCATCGTCATCGACGGGGCGGCAAGCGGCTCGGTCGCGTTAAGCGCGCAGATCGCCGCGATCTTTCCGGGTAGTAAGTGGGTTTCGAATTTCAAAGATATTGACAGCCGTCAGGGCGGGCCTTCGTCAACGTGCCTAAACGCACGTCATCGTGCCGCGACAAATCGGGCCGTGACAGAGGAATCAACCAATGAATTCGACGAGCAAGGTGAAGGTAGAATCCCGAGTTGCCGATCTGGCCTATCGGCGTCACGGGTGGCGCGATCAGTCCGACAATGCTCTCAAGCTGATACTCGCGGCAATCCTGTTCGGGACCGTTCTGATCATCGTCAATGCGAGGCCGGCGCTCTCGCAGGGCGTTGCGCTCGTGAAGGTCGATGTCGCGGTCGTCGCCAACGGTTACCGCGCCTCCAAGCTGATCGGCAATTCCGTCACGAACGACAAGAACGAGAAGGTCGGCACGCTTGATGACATTGTCATCGGCCGAAACCGTGACCTTTTCGCGGTTCTGCAGGTCGGTGGATTTCTCGGTATCGCCGGGCAACTGGTTGCCGTCCCCTATCAGAGCTTGGTTATCGACGACGCTGGCAAGAAGATCGAGCTGCCGGGTGCGTCGCGCGACGAGCTCAAGAAGCTTGCGCAGTTCAAGTATCGCGGTTGAACGCACGCGCAAGCCGGATCGCGTCGAGAGCGATCGCCGAGAGCGATCGCGATGATGGGGTACGTTGATGAGCAGGATAGACGACGAAGAAGTGCTCGAACGGGCTAGGGTGCGCGAGGTCACGGGCGTGTTTCATTCGCACGCCGCACTGCAAGCGGCGGTGGAAGCCCTCCTGCTTTCAGGGTTCGATCGTGCGGATATAGATCGGGTGGCTGATCCGGCAGCGGTACGCCAGAGGATTGGCGATATTTATGTTGCCGCCGAGGAGCTGGCTGATGTAGGGCGCGTCGCCAGGAAACCTTTCTTTACGCAAGACGACATCGGCACGGCCGTTGTGGTCGGCAGCAGCCTGTTTGGTTGCGCGGTCGCTTTGGCGGCGGGGTTCGTCATTCTTGTTTCGGGAGGCGGAGAGGTGGTGACGGGCATGGTGGCCGTCATCCTCGGCATTCTGGCCGGTGGCGCCGCAGCGGTCGCAATCGCTCATTTCCTGAGACGCGAGCGGCGCCGTGGGCTCGACTCGCTCATGGAGGCGCGGGGACTGATCTTGTGGGTTCGCGTTCACAGGCCGGATCAGGAAGAACTTGCACAACACATCTTACAGAAACACGGGGCCCGCGCTGTTCGGATCCACGAGATCGAGATCGAGAAGCGCCCGGATGAAATCCCGTTGGGCACGCTTCGACCCGATCCCTGGCTCGGACCGGAACGCCTCGCAAAGCCGTAAAGGGGTGACCACCTTGGAGGCAGCACCGATGCTGGAACGGTCAGGAGATTCGGGCGAAACCCGCGGAGCGGTGATCCCGAAAGTCATGCTTGCCGCCGCGATCGATCGGTTCGGCGGGCCGGATGAATTTACGATTCACACAATCCCCGTGCCGTCGCTGGCACCAAACGAGGTGCTGATTGCGCT
The DNA here is from genome assembly GCA_036502605.1 of Steroidobacteraceae bacterium. Classification (GTDB taxonomy): domain Bacteria; phylum Pseudomonadota; class Gammaproteobacteria; order Steroidobacterales; family Steroidobacteraceae; genus Bog-1198. The sequence continues at coordinate 12,563 of DASXYI010000139.1, read as the reverse complement.
CGATACGGCGGGCGTCGGTCCATGGGACGCGGAAATCCGGGCGGGCTCATACCCGCTCCGCAAGCCGCAGTTTCCGCTTGTCCTTGGTACCGACGGCGCAGGCGTGGTGGCGGCGGCCGGTTCACGGGTGCACCGGCTGAAAGCTGGCGACAAAGTCTACTCGTATAGCTGGGCCAACCCCAAGGGCGGATTCTACGCCGAATATGTCGCGGTGGTGTCCGACAAGGTTGCGCACATCCCCAAAGGCCTGGATCTCCATCACGCCGGCGCGATTGCGACGACGGGGCTTACGGCACTGCAGGGCATCGACGACGCACTGCACGTGAAGAAGGGCGAAAAGATCATCATACACGGCGGCTCCGGCGGCGTCGGAACCCTCGCCATCCAATTCGCGAAATTTCGCGGCGCACGCGTGCTCGCGACCGCGCGGAACATTGAGGGTCTGGAACTCGTGCGCGACATGGGCGCGGACGGGGCCATCGATGCGCGGCATCAGCCCATTGCCGATGCCGTCCGCAGCTTTGCCCCCGCCGGTGTCGATGCCGTGCTGGCTTTGGCAGGCGGCGACGAGCTTGAGGAAGCCCTCGAGACACTTAAGCGCGATGGCCGGCTCGCCTATCCGAATGGAATCGAGCCGGCGCCGAAGAAGCGCCGCGGGATCAAAGTGATCCCCTACGACGCGATCGCCGGCATCCCGGAATTCCAAAGGCTCAACCGCGCCGTCGAGTCTGCGAAGCTCAAAATCGCGGTTGCCGAAACATTCCCGCTTACCGCCGCCGCAAAGGCGCACGCGCGCCTGGAAACCGGGCCAGTGCTCGGCAAGATCGTACTGCGGATCCAAAACCCATGATCGCCGCCCTGCAAGCCACCGAGCGGCTGCCCAGTCATGTCATGAGCGTGGCAAAATTCGAGCGCTTCTTCCGGATCGCGGCTGGGCTCGATGTCGATAAGCAGGATCTCAAGCGCTACGGCGATTTCATCAATCAGAAGGTCTACGACCTCCTGGTTCGGGCCGAAGCTGCCGCGAAAGCAAATGGCCGGGACATCATCGAACCGTTCGACCTGCCGATCACGAAGGGCCTGCAGGAATGCATCGATGAATTCAAGGCGATCGATCAGCAGATCGAATTGCAGCCGATCCTCGATCGTCTCGCTGCACGCGCCCCGCTCGACGTCGCTTATGGCGCGAATGTCGAAGAGCAAGTTCCCGCGGTCGTGGGCGGGCTGAGTGTGGCGCTCGCACGCACCTTCAAGATTATCGATCCTGATTTGAAGAACCCACAAACCGAGCATTGGCAGCGGTGCTTCCACATTTTCGATCTGTTGATGTAGCCTGCCCGACAAATTTCATTTGCTGGCGCCCCTGCCGATGGGTACGCGCGACTCTGCAACGGCGCCGCAACCCTCGCGACAAAAACTGGGAAAATTGATGCTCGTCATGGCCGCCCTTCCGGCACCGCGTATGTTGCAATTGCAATCGGTCGATCACGTCGCCAGTACGGCCGATCGTATCGAGAAATTCCAGCGGAGGCAGGTATGAAGTCCGACAGCGAAATCGAACGAGACGTGAAGGAAGAACTTAAATGGGATCCTGATCTTGATGCATCGGACATCGCCGTATCGGTGAAGAACGGCGTCGTCACGTTGGCAGGGTTTGTCAAAAGCTACACCGACAAATACGAGGCTGAAGCGGCTGCGAAGCGCGTCGTAGGCGTGGCCGGCGTGGCCAATGACCTTGAGGTTCGGATGCCGAGTGTGGACGAGAGGCCGGATCCCGAAATCGCGCGCGACGCCGTTTCCGCAATCAAGAGTCAACTGCCGATTTCCTCGGAGCGCATCAAGGTCGTCGTCAAGAATGGCTGGGTCACGCTCGAGGGCCAGGTCGAGTGGCAATATCAGAAGAATACCGCGGAGAATGCTGTGCGACGTATCAAAGGCGTTAAGGGCGTCAGCAACCTCATCGCCCTCAAGCCGCGCGCGGAACCGGCCGAGATCAAAGACAAGATCATGGATGCATTCAAGCGTAATGCCGAGCTCGATGCCAACCGAATTCAGATCGAGACACACGGCAGCGAGGTAATCCTCAAAGGCACCGTGCGATCTTGGATTGAACGCGAAGAGGCGGAGCGGGTCGCCTGGTCGGCGCCCGGCGTCACTAAAGTCGAAGACCGCATCGTGGTGAGTCCATAGACCCTAGCCGGCTTACTGGCGACGGAGCACTCCCCGCGAATGCTCCGACCGATAAACACCTTTCAACCCAATGGAGGTATCCATGAACTTGACATCGCTCGTTCCTTCCCGACCTCGCTCCGGCCTCGTCCCATCCGACGTCAACGTCTTCGGAACGTTGCATCGGGAAATCGACCGTCTGTTCGACGATCTTACGAATGGGTTCGGCCTGTCCAGCAGTCAGGGCCTGTCGAATCTCATGCCCAGCATTGACGTGACCGAGACTGACAAGGAGATCGCCATCACGGCGGAGATGCCGGGACTGGAGCGCAAGGATGTGGAGATTTCGCTTGAGAACGACGTCCTGACGATCCGCGGCGAGAAGAAGATGGAGGCGGAGAAGGACGATAAGGACAAGAACGTCCATGTGGCTGAACGAAGTTACGGCGTGCTCTATCGCGCGCTGCAACTGCCGCCGGGCGTGGACCCGTCGTCGGTTCAGGCGACGATGTCGAACGGCGTGCTGAAGATCACGATTCCGAAGCCGGCCCTCTCCGCAGCCAAGAAAATCGAGGTCAAGGAAGAGGGCAAGAAAGCCGCCTGACCCCCGTGCGGCCGACCGGGGACGTGTTCCCGCCATCCTCCTCAGGAGCGCGTCCCCGACTTTACCGAAAGACTGGCGACAAAACTTGGCTATGGAAGCTGGCGATAAAGGAGATCCGTCATGGCGAAGGCAATCGGGATCGATCTTGGAACGACCAATTCGTGCGTCGCATTGATGGAAGGCAACAAGGCGAAGGTTATCGAAAATTCCGAGGGCGCACGCACGACGCCGTCGATGGTCGCTTTCACCGACACCGGCGAAGTTCTGGTCGGGCAGACCGCCAAGCGGCAAAGCATCACCAACCCGGAAAACACGGTCTTTGCGATCAAGCGGCTGATCGGCCGTCGCTACGACGACGCCTTGACGCAGAAGGACAAGGGGATGGTCCCCTACAAGATTGTAGCCGGCCCCAATGGGGACGCCTGGGTCGAGGTGAGGGGCAAAAAATATAGCCCAGGCCAGATCAGCGCCTTCATACTCACGAAGATGAAAGAAACCGCGGAAGCCTATCTCGGCAACAAGGTCACCGAGGCGGTGATCACCGTGCCTGCATATTTCAACGATGCGCAACGCCAGGCGACCAAGGACGCCGGCAAGATCGCCGGCCTCGAAGTTCTTCGTATCATCAACGAGCCTACCGCGGCGGCGCTCGCCTATGGGCTGGAGAAGAAGGGCAGCGGCAAGATCTCGGTTTACGATCTCGGCGGCGGCACGTTCGACATTTCCATTCTCGAAGTCGGCGACGGCGTGTTCGAGGTCAAGTCGACCAACGGCGACACGTTTCTCGGCGGCGAAGATTTCGACAAGCGCATTATCGATTATCTTGCCGACGAATTCAAAAAAGACACCGGCATCGACCTGCGCAAGGACCGTCTAGCGCTGCAGCGCCTCAAGGACGCGGCCGAGAAGGCGAAGATCGAGTTGTCGAGCACCACCCAGACGGAGGTCAATCTGCCGTTCATCACTGCCGACCAGAACGGGCCCAAACACCTCACGGTCAAACTGACGCGCGCGAAGCTCGAGGCTTTGGTCGACGACCTCATTCAGCGGACCGTTCCGCCGTGCAAGGCAGCCCTGAAGGATGCCGGTCTTCAGCCGTCCGAAATCGAGGAGGTCGTTCTCGTCGGCGGCCAGACGCGTATGCCGAAAGTCCAGGGGACGGTGCAAAGCCTGTTCGGTCGCGAGCCGCACAAGGGCGTAAATCCGGACGAGGTGGTTGCGATCGGCGCCGCCATCCAGGCGGGCGTCCTGCAGGGCGACGTGAAGGACGTGCTGCTGCTCGACGTCACGCCATTGTCGCTCGGTATCGAAACGCTCGGCGGCGTGATGACCAAGCTGATCGAGCGCAATACCACAATCCCTACCAAGCGCAGCCAAACGTTCTCTACTGCCGACGACAACCAGACTGCCGTCACGATCCGTGTGTTCCAGGGCGAGCGCGAGATGGCGGCCGACAACAAGATGCTGGGCCAATTCGATCTTGTCGGCATTCCGCCGGCACCGCGCGGACTGCCACAGATCGAGGTGACATTCGATATCGATGCGAACGGCATCGTCAACGTGTCGGCCAAGGACAAGGCGAGCGGCAAGGAACAGACGATCCGCATTCAGGCATCGGGCGGGCTCACCGAGGCCGATATCGAGCGCATGGTGAGGGAGGCGGAGGCGCACGCTGAGGAAGACAAGCGGCGCAAGGAACTGGTCGAGGCCCGCAACCATGCTGACGCGACCATCTATGCGGTCGAGAAAAGCCTCAAGGAGGCGGAGGGCCGCTCTCCGCCCGATGTAAAGAGCAATATCGAACGGGCCGTATCCGCGCTCCAGGAAGCCGTAAAGGGCGAGGACATTCAGAGCATAACGGAGGCGACCAAACGTCTCTCCCAGGCCGCGCTGCGCCTCGCCGAGGCCATGAGCAGCTCGGCCGCCGGGCCCGGACCGGGGCCAAGCAACGCGGCGCCTGAGGAGCCGGGCGTCGTCGATGCCGAGTTCGAGGAAGTGGACAAGCGGGAACGCAAGGCTGGCTGACTGCATCTGCGACAGCAGTCCACGGGTCATGGTAACGCCTGGAGATGAGCGATGCAGATCGAAAAGTATACAGATCGTCTCAAGGCTTTAGTCCAATCGGCCCAGAGCCTTGCGCAGCGCAACGGGCACCAGCAGATCACGCCGCTGCATGTTCTCAAGTCGCTGCTCGACGACGAGGATCACCTTGCCGCGAATCTGATCGAAGCGGCCGGCGCCGATGCGACGCTGGTCAACCAGTCAGTCGATCGCGAACTTGCGAAGCTTCCCAGGGTCGAAGGTAGCGGGGCGGGACAAGTCTATCTCTCACCGGAGACTGCCCGTTTATTTGACCAGGCGGAGCAATTGTCGCAGAAGGCCGGCGACTCCTTCGTCACCGTCGAATACATGTTGCTGGCGCTCACGTTTGCGGGCGGGACGGCGGCTGACGTTCTCAAGCAAGCCGGCGTCACGTCGCAAAGCCTCAACAAGGCGATCAGCGACCTTCGCAAGGGACGTACGGCCGATACCGCGTCCGCCGAGCAAGGTTATGAAGCGCTCAAGAAATACACGCGCGATTTCACCGAGGAGGCGCGGCAAAACAAGCTCGACCCGGTGATCGGCCGCGATGAGGAAATCCGCCGTACCATCCAGGTGCTTTCCCGCCGGACCAAGAACAACCCCGTTCTGATCGGCGAGGCAGGCGTCGGCAAGACCGCAATCGTCGAAGGCCTCGCGCAACGAATCATCAAGGGCGACGTTCCCGAAACGCTGAAGAACCGGCGGCTGTTGTCGCTCGATCTCGGCTCGCTGTTGGCCGGCGCGAAATATCGCGGCGAGTTCGAAGAACGACTCAAGGCCGTGCTTGAGGAGGTCAAGGCCGCCGGCGATGTCATTCTGTTCATCGACGAAATGCATACGCTGGTCGGTGCCGGCAAGGCTGAGGGCGCCATGGACGCCTCCAATATGCTCAAGCCCGCGCTGGCGCGCGGCGAACTGCATTGTATCGGCGCCACCACGCTCGACGAGTATCGCAAGAACATCGAGAAAGACGCCGCGCTCGCTCGGCGTTTCCAGCCAGTCTTCGTGGACGAACCGACGGTCGAGGAGACGATCTCGATTCTGCGCGGTCTGAAAGAGAAGTACGAGCTCCATCATGGGGTGCGGATCGCCGATAGCGCAATTGTCGCCGCCGCCACGCTGTCACACCGCTACATCACCGACCGTCAGCTGCCCGACAAGGCGATCGATCTGATCGATGAGGCCGCCAGCCGGCTACGCATGGAAATCGACTCGAAGCCGGAGCCGATCGACGAGCTCGATCGCCGGATCATCCAGCTCAAAATCGAGCGCGAGGCGCTGAAGAAAGAGAGCGACCAAGCCTCCAAGGAGCGATTGAAAAATGTTGACAAAGAGATTGCCGAACTGGAGCAACGCTCTGCGGCGCTGACGGCGCAATGGCAGAAGGAGAAGGAAAGACTGTCGGCGGTGAAGCGGCTGCAGGAGCAGCTCGATCAAGCGCGCAGCGATTTGGAAACCGCGCAGCGCCGCGGCGATCTTCAGCGTGCCGGCGAGCTGATGTATTCCATCATTCCGCAGCTCGAGAAACGGTTGGCGGAGGGCTCTGCCGTCGGACAGACGCAGATGCTCAAGCTGGAGGTCACCGATCACGAAGTTGCCGAGGTGGTCTCGCGCTGGACCGGCATCCCGGTCGACCGGATGCTCGAGGGCGAACGCGAAAAGCTTCTCCACATGGAGGACAAGTTGCAGCAGCGCGTGATCGGGCAGGGCGTGGCAATCGTCGCGGTCGCGGATGCTGTCCGGCGGGCGCGAGCAGGACTGCAGGATCCCAATCGTCCCATAGGGTCGTTCCTGTTCCTTGGTCCGACCGGCGTGGGCAAGACCGAATTGTGCAAAGCGCTTGCCGAGTTCCTGTTCGACGACGAGCAGGCCATGATCCGCATCGACATGTCCGAGTATATGGAGAAGCACTCGGTCGCCCGACTGATCGGCGCGCCTCCCGGTTATGTCGGCTATGAGGAGGGCGGGACCCTGACGGAAGCCGTGCGCCGGCGGCCCTATCAGGTGATTCTGTTTGACGAAATCGAGAAGGCCCACAGCGATGTCTTCAACATCCTGCTGCAAGTCCTCGACGATGGCCGGCTAACCGACGGCCAAGGGCACACTGTAGATTTCCGCAACACCATCATCGTGCTCACTTCGAATCTCGGCTCCGAATATCTCGCGGCGCTGATGGAAGGGCAGCCGGCCGAAGCTGCACGCGAGCAGGTGATGGAGGTCGTGCGCCGCGCGTTCCGCCCGGAATTCCTTAACCGGCTCGACGAGATCATTCTCTTCAATCGTCTCGGCCGCGATGAAATGAAGAAGATCGTCGATATCCAGCTCAAGCATCTGCAACAGCTACTGGCCGATCGCAAGATCGTGCTCGACATCGACGAGAAGGCGAAGATCTGGCTCGCCAATACCGGCTACGACCCGGTCTATGGCGCCCGCCCGCTCAAGCGCGTGATCCAGCGTCAATTGCAGAATCCATTGGCCACGATGCTTCTCTCCGGGGCGATCAAGGACGGGGATACCGTGCGGGTCACGGCGCAGGACGGCCAGCTTGCTATCAGCGGCAGCAAGCTTGCGCAGGCAGCTTGAGGAGCAGCGAGCATGGTTACGCCGCACAGCACAGAGGACGAGGCGATCGCGACCGAAGCCGTCGATATGGCGACACTAATGGCCGAGAACGCGTCCTTGCGCGACCGCTTGCTGCGCGCGCTGGCTGAGGCCGAGAACACGAGACGCAGGGCGGCGCGATCTGCGGAAGATGCTCGCAAGTTCGCGATAGCTGACTTCGCGCGCGAACTCCTGACGGTCGTCGATAATCTGCAGCGTACAATCGACGCCGCCGATCGCCAAGCGCCGTCCTCCACGCAGAACGCCGCGCTCATTGAAGGCGCCAAGGCGACACTGCGTGTCCTCCTGCAGACGCTCGAGCGTTTCGGTGTTCAACGGATCGAACCGATTGGCCAGCGGTTCGATCCGAACCTGCACGAAGTCATCATGGAGGTTGAAGATCCCTCACAGCCGCCCAATACGATCACCCGCGTCGTAGAGCACGGCTACACGATCCATGGGCGGCTCCTGCGCCCCGCCCGCGTGATCGTCTCCAGGCGGAGCGTTCCCGTCGAGGCCGAATTCGATGACAACGAATTGGGCGTCGAGTGGGGGTCGCATTCGATGAATCAGTCGTGATCGGCCCGGAGCGGCACGCGCCCACGATCGAATGACAGGAGGTCAGCTTGCCTGCCGATCCTTATGCTGTCCTGGGAGTGAAGAAAAACGCTTCGCAAGGCGAGATTCAGAAAGCTTATCGGCGGCTGGCCAAAAAACTGCACCCAGATCTCAATCCGGGCAACAAACAGGCCGAGGAGCAGTTCAAGGAAGTTTCGGCGGCCAACGATCTTCTGGGCGATGCGGACAAGCGCGCGCGTTATGACCGCGGCGAAATCGACGCCTCGGGGGTAGAGCGGCCGCAGCAGCGTTACTACAGGGACTTTGCCGACAGTGCCGACTACTCGCCGTACGCGAACGATGGTGGTTTTGCAGATTTCGCGGGCTCCGAGGACATTCTCTCACAGATTTTCGGTCGCGAAGGGCGCGCCAATATCCGCATGCGCGGCCCGGACGCCCGCTATCGTCTCGAACTCGATTTTATCGACGCGATCAACGGCGGCAAACGTCAGATCACGCTGCCCGACGGCTCCGTGCTCGATGTGAAAATCCCTCCCGGCACGCGCGACGGACAGATTCTTCGGCTGCGCGGGAAGGGACGGCCGGGAATCAGCGGCGGTCCGCCGGGCGATGCCCTGGTCGAGATCGATGTTCGTCCGCATCGCATCTTCACGCGCGAGGGCGACGACATCCACGTCGATGTCCCGATCTCGCTGAGCGAAGCCGTTCTTGGCGGCAAGATTAAGGTCCCGACGCCGACCGGCGCGGTGACTATGACGGTGCCGAAAGGGTCCAACACCGGCGCGGTGCTGCGCCTGAAAGGAAAAGGGGTGCCCCGCGTGGACGGCAGCAAGGGCGATGAACTCGTCACCCTCAAGGTAATGTTGCCCGAGAAACCTGATCCTGAGCTGGAAAAGTTCGTCGCGCAATGGCGCGGTGCCTACACCCCACGCCAAGCGATGGAGGTGTGATCATGGAGGCCCGCGAGTTTACCGTGCATGCACGAATCAATGCCCGCACCCTGGAAGCCTGGACTGAGGCGGGTTGGCTCGCGCCGCAACGTAACGGCGACGGCGCGCAATATTCGGAGGTCGATCTTGCTCGGGCACATTTAATCGAAGACTTGAAGGATCTCGGTATCAATGACGAAGGTGTGCCAGTCATCCTCGACCTTGTCGATCAACTCCACGGTCTGCGGTCTGTATTGCGTGAGCTTCTGTCGACGGTCAGGGCGAAGCACCAGGAGCCTGGCCGCACATGATCCCGATTTACACCGCCGTTCCGTCGCGTTATCCGCCGGTGGTCACCTGGATGTTGATCGCGATCAATAGCGTGGTCTTTCTCTTCCAGGAGAGCATGAGTTCGTTCGAGCTCGAACGCTTCCTTTCGCACTTCGCGCTCATTCCCGCGCGTTATTATGAACTTTTCGCGGATGGGAGCCTCGACTTTTCGCCCAACTATTTCCTACCTTTCATCACGATGATGTTCCTGCACGGGGGGTGGCTGCACCTCATCTTCAACATGTGGACGCTCTGGCTGTTCGGGCCGACCGTCGAGGATCGGATGGGCCCCGGGCGCTTTCTCGCATTCTATCTCTTATGCGGCATCGCAGCAGCAATCGCACAGGTGCTGTCCGATCCGACCTCCACGGTTCCATCGCTCGGCGCGTCCGGCGCGATTGCCGGAGTGCTCGGATGCTTCGTGGGCTTGTTCCCCCTCGCCCGCGTGGTCGTTGTCGTTCCAATTGTGTTCATTCCGCTTTTCTTCGAGGTGCCGGCGTTTGTTTTCATCGGGCTTTGGTTCCTGATTCAATTGCTTCAGGGCACCGTGGAACTGCTGCTGGCATCGTCCGGCGGTGGCGTCGCGTGGTGGGCGCACGTTGGCGGCTTCCTCGCCGGGCTCGCCCTGATCCCCTTCTTTCAGCGCGCCGCACAAGGCTACCGCGGCTATTACCCGGACGAAGGCGTTCTTGGCTTTGATCCGGCCGGTCGTCCGTGACCCGCGCCATTCGATAGGAGGCTTCGATGTCTATTGGCGACATTTTCTGGCTGTTCTTCATGTTTACCGCGCTGCAGCCCGTGTTGCGCCAGCACATGCTTGATGCGATGCGCACGCGCAAGATTGCGCAACTGGAAAAGCAGCGGGATTCGCGCGTCATCCTGCTTGTGCATCGACAGGAAACAATGCGGCTGCTCGGTTTTCCGCTGATGCGCTATATCGACATCAACGATTCCGAGGAGGTTCTGCGCGCCATCCAGATGACCGACGAGGAAGTTCCGCTCGACATCATCCTTCATACTCCGGGCGGAATCGTGCTTGCGGCGCTGCAGATTGCGCGGACGATCCACGAACACAAGGCCAAAGTCACGGTGTTCGTGCCGCATTATGCAATGTCCGGCGGCACTCTCATCGCGCTCGCCGCCGATGAGATCATCATGTCCAAGCATGCCGTGCTCGGCCCGATCGATCCGCAGCTTGGTGACGCCCCGGCCGCCTCCCTCATCAGGGTAGTCGAGCAGAAGCCAATCGAAAGGATCCACGACGAGACGCTTGTTAAGGCCGATATCGGCCGCAAGGCCATCGCGCAGCTCAAGCAGTCCGCTACCGACATCCTCAAGAAGCGGCTCCCCGCCAACAAGGCTGAAGAACTCGCCGAGAAGCTTTCGACCGGAACATGGACCCACGATTATCCGTTGTTTGCTTCGGTGGCCAAGGATCTCGGCCTGCCGGTGAGCACCAACATCCCGAATGACGTGCTCGATCTGATGAAGCTCTACCCGCAGCCTGTCCGCTCGCTGAGCGGCAGTGGCGGCGTGGAGTATCTACCGATCCCGCGGCAGAAAGAGGCAGTCAGCCGGGAGGGGTGGCCGTGATCTTGAGATACCGGAGAAGGTGGCCATGGGATTGAGGGAAGAGCTTTCAGCCGGACGCGCGAACTGGCGGGTGCTGACTTTCTATCAGAAGTTCGAGCAGGCCGTGATTCTTGTGCTGAGCGGGCTCATCTCTATCGTCGTCGCCCTGGCGGTCTGGAATCTGGTCATCAAGATCTTCGCCAGCATCGTGTTTTCGAGCGGATTCGATCCCACCGATTATTCGGTGTTTCAATCGTTGTTCGGCATGATCTTCACGGTGATCATCGCGCTCGAATTCAAGCGGTCTCTGCTGGTGGTGGCGGAGCGTCACCACGGCGTGGTCCAGGTCCGCACCGTTGTCCTGATCGCGCTGCTCGCCATTGTGCGCAAGCTGATGATCTTCGATCCGTCTGCAACGGAAGTAGCTCATCTGTTCGCCCTTTCGGGAGCAACCCTCGCGCTTGGCGGCGTGTTCTGGCTCGTGCGCGACCAGGACCGACGGGAAGAGGCCGCGAACGAACCCTGACGAGACTAGCAAAGGAGTGTGATCATGATCCGTAAACTCGAAAAGCCCCAATGGCGACCGTTTCTCGACGCGATATCGAAGCTTCTGGAGGCCAAGGAGGCGGAAATTGAAGTCGCGTCCTTGAAACTGGGCGATCAGGTGCAGGCGGAATGGCTGCCGCTTATCGGCATCGCCTACGATCCCGGCGACGACGTTGTGGAAGTAGCCCTTGATGGACTCGACCACCTCATCCCGCGGCCGCGCGAGATCTACCTGGATAACGGTGGGGGCGGTCTGACGAGTCTCGAAATTGTGGATGCCGACGGCGTCAGGCAGATCGTGAAGCTTAGGGATGAGCTCCTGCTGCCGGCTCCCGGTCACTGATTTAGCATCGCATCGCATCGCTTAGGTAGCAATCTTGACCGCCGTCAACGACGGAGCGGGGTGCGTATGCATCCTGTGTATGACCTCGTTTCGATCGGACCGGCGGCGCAACTGATTTGCTCCGGCATTTGTTCGTCGGCCTAGGAGGCTAGCGATGATCAAGGATGTGATGGTCTGGCTGGATGGAAGTCTCTCGGATGATATTCGCCTGGCGGCCGTCGCCGATATCGCCCGGCGGTTCGAGTGTCAGGTCATCGCCTTGTTCCTCAACCCGTTGCCTCTGCCCGGTCCGATCGAGGCAGACCTCGCCGGCGCGGTCGCTGATGCCGAGTTGATCGACCGCGCGCGCGAAATTGGAAATGAGACCGAGGCGATCCTGGCGAAACGGCTCAAACAGCTTGGACGGCCGGTCGAAATCCGGCGGTTTGACGTGCTGGCCGGGGACGTCGCCGATGTTGCGGCGCGCGAGGCGCGCTCCGCCGATACTTTCGTAGCGCTGCGTCCCAACGGCGCAATGGATCCCGAGCGGCTGGTCGAAGGCGTTCTTTTCGGTTCGGGGCGTCACCTCTTCCTCGTTCCCGAAACGGAGCGTCCAAACATCGGCTTCGATCGCATTCTGGTCGCATGGAATGGCAGCCGGGAATCGGCACGTGCTTTGGCTGAAGGCATGCCGTTTCTACATCAGGCCAAAGAGGTCATGGTCGTGGTCATAATCCGGGAACGACCGGCCGAGGAAGAAGCGCGCATCGGACTCGATGCCGTCAATCATCTCAAGCACCACGGGATCGATGCCATCCTGCATCGCGTC
>DASXYI010000138.1:0-5941 GCA_036502605.1 Steroidobacteraceae bacterium | reverse complement strand
AACCACCCCAGGCCCTCTTGCTGGTAGGGGCGCAACGTCGCCGGAAAATGCACCGGGGCGGGCAGCGGGCGGATGCCGGAGAAATCCTTGACTGCTTGAACGAGGGCGAGCAGCCACGGATCGTCGGAGCGCAGCGCCGGCCCGTTCGGTTCGAGAGCGAGTTGCGCCAGCCGGCCGGCCTGGCTTACCGGCAGGATCAAAGACTGTTGTTTGCCAAGACCGTCTTTGTCGAAAAGCTCCACCAGCGTGTCGGCGATACGTTGAATACGCTCGATCGGCACCGGCAGGTACCGCTGGTCTTCCAGGTGCACGAGCAGATGTTCGCCGATGAGAAAGCACGTTTCGTCATGCTGTATCTCTGTTCCCTGCAGGTAGCGAACCAACGCCGGCAACAGATTGACGGCATGACCGTCGATCATGACGCCGAGCTTAAGGTCGAACCATTCGTGCGGCTGATTCGCGCTTTGTGGTCGATTTGCGCCGCGCGGCTGATGCGTTTGTATATCCGCATACCAATCATTCGCCGCGGCGATGCGATATGGGAAGGCCGGATCCGCGGCGACTTCCCACCCTAGGGCTTGCAGCGCCGGTACCGCGTTCATCACGAAACCGAGCCAGGCTCCGCCGTCTCGTGGAGTTCCGTCAAGGACTTGATGGAGTCGCGCACGCAGCTGCCGCTCAGTTTCCTGGTCGCGCTCGATCTCGTAGATGATGCCGCCTTCGACGCGACGCACTGTCTCGTCTTCGGCGCGCAGCGAGCGGCTGTCGATGGCCGTGCCGTTGTAGAGGAAATACAGCGTCGCCGCAGGGTCGGCGGATAACACCAGCTTGGCGCGTAAACTCGACAGCGCTTCGCCTTGCACCGCCATGGTCCGCGGTCGCGGGAAAGCGTCCCCAGGGGAATCCCGCGCGATGCGCTCGTTGAGCGCTGCAATGTCCTGCGGGGCGACGGGCGCTCGATTCCAAAATGACCGCAGCAGGTCCACAGGGTAGGGAAGCTCGAGGAGTCCGCATGCGCCGGTAATGACATCGATGTAGAGCGCGGGTTCGAGCCCCAAGAGAACCTCGAGCGACCCGGAGGTCTCGCAACTCAGCCGCTGATCGCCATTCGGCAAAGTCTCCCAAGCGAAGTGCACTTGACGCGCGGCGCCTGCGCAGAGCGCTTGACCCTGGAGCGATTGCCAGAAAGCGCGGCCGGTGGCGATGGTCTGCAGCAGTAGCTGGAGTCCGGCTGTGCCTTTCAATTCCCACGGACCGTCGATATGCGGCGCGGTCAATGCCTCGAGAATATCCCGATCCTGTGCAGCGACGTAGCGCGGATAATTTCTATTTCCATCCGAGATTCGCGCGACAAAGGGATGGGCTTCGGGCTGGTTGCGCCCATCCGCCGGCAAGGTCTGGGTCACCCACGCGGACAGCTGCAATTCGCTGGCCGTATTGAGTCCGAACACATAGCAGAGGCGCTGCTGCGCCGGAGCGTTTCGCTCCAGGGCGCTCTGCGGCGGCCGCGGTCGAGCTAAGAGGTCGAGCCTTGCGAGGCGATCGTCCGTCGCTGGGCTGCCGGGGCTCTTCGCCGCGACAATCATCACCGCCGCCACATGCACGCAGGGGCTGCGCTCGCCGCAGCTGCACTCGCCTTCGATTGATCGCGATAGCCCGCCCACGCTCTGATGCTGAATATAGACGCGGTGCTTGGCGGCCTGCTGGTTACCGACGATCGGCGCGGCCGCAACCCCGGTCACCACGCGGCCGCCCTGCAGAACGCGCACGTCGAACACGGCGCCGATGTCGATCAGGCGCTGCGCCGCGCTGCACAGGGAAGCATCGAAGAGATTACGCAGTTGGAGCATGCTGCGCTCCGCTATGAATTGGGATAGGGCGTGCCATCCTTGTGCACGAACCGGCCGTCGGCGTTGGAACTCATCATGTCGATATCGGAGCAAGTGGTGAGGTCATGCGGATTGCGCGAGCCCGCCTCCAGGGCGCATCGAATGGCGGCGGATAGCCCGTACCCTTACGTGCGGGTACGGCGGCGACGTTGATTTTGGGCATGCATTGGTCCCTCGTTCGGTGCGGGGAGTTTAATTGAACGCCGCTCGTTGCGCGTACCTTCCGGCCGACCGACCGCAAGTCCCCTTGGGTATTGCAGGGACCCGCGGGTCACGGGAGAATCAAAGGATCGACCACTTGGACAAACCGTGATGGTGCCATTCGGAAAAATCAGTGACGGCGAGCGAGAGCCTCGCAACGAGCGAATACCTGATGTCCGCGATGGATTGACTCGCCGGGAGCGGCTGGTCTTGTACGTTCTTCACGAGACTCAGAAGGAACGCGGCGATCGAAACGTGCCGACTGCGATGTTATGGGGCCGCGTATGCGAGCATTTCTATATCAGTCCTAAGGAGCTTTCAGAGATGCTCGCGCGGCTCGGTGCGCGTAGATGATGAGGAACGCGGTGGATAAATTCGACGTGCGCGAGGTCGGCGCGCGGTTGTGCGTTTCAGCGCGGTCCTCGAGCAGCGCGTCGAATACACGCTGGCCGATGTAACACGGGACGGCGCAGATGAGCGCCGCCCGTGCCGCCTCGGTCTTCGGTCTACCGTAGGTCTATGCCGCCTTGCCCGCGGCCAGCGCTTGGACGTCGGAAGTTCGCAGCGCCTTGCCGCCGATTGCCCAGTCGCCGCTCTCGAATTCATTGACCCGTACCCAGGTTACCGGGCGCATATTCTCGCCCTCCACCGCGACCATCGCTTCGGTGACCTTGGCTATGAGTTCCTTCTTTTGCGTCGGCGTGAAAACGTCCTTGATCACATCAATAGTAACGAGTGGCATGCTGCGTCTCCTGTTTGTTGGTTGCTCGGCTTCCGGCCATTCCCGGGACCGATGAGCACAGGTTCGCATGGGCGTTTCGCCAAAGCTTGCAGATTCCCTGGAGAAATCATGCAGATTTCTTGGAGATTTCACCGGCGTCAGCTAGGCTGCGGTGATGATTTACCGGTTCGGTCCCTTCGAGCTGGACATTGCCACGGTGGAACTGCGGGACGCTGGAAAGGCCCGCAATCTTGAGCCGCAAGTCTTTGCATTGCTCGCGCTGCTGGTCGAGAACCGTGAGCGTCTCGTCTCGAAAGAGGAAATCATCGATAAGGTGTGGGACGGGCGCGTCGTCTCAGACGCTGCCGTGGCCAGCCGAGTGAAGTCGGCACGACAGGCTCTCGGCGACGACGGTAAGTCGCAGCGATTCATTCGTACCATCCACGGCCAAGGATACCGGTTCGTGGCGAATGCAAGAGCTTCGCGGGGCACCGCAATACTCCATGCCGCGGATCCCGCAGAACCTGCGGTTGTCGGCGCCACTGGTGCGGCAACTCAGCCCGTGGACACCTCCAGGCCGTCACTTGCGGTGCTTCCGTTTCGTCTGATTGGCGACGGCGGGCAATACGCGGCTCTGGCCCTCGCGCTGCCCGATGAACTGATTACCGAACTTTCCCGCCTGCGCTGGCTATTCATCACGGCCCGAGGATCGTCGTTTCGCCTACGAGCGTCAGATACGGACATTTGCGAGATCGGCGCACTGCTGCGCGTGCGGTACTGCCTGTGGGGCACGGTCGAAGTATCAAATCGAAGTGTTGTGGTTGCGGTTGAACTCGTAGACACCAGAGACGGAGGCGTGGTCTGGGCCGAGCGATTTTCGGGACGAATCGACGATGTTCATGCCATGCGCGAGGACCTCCGTTCGCGGGTCCTCATGGCGCTCGAAATTCAGATACCAGTCCATGAGGCCGCGCTCGCGCGCCATGGCGCGGCCGAAAACCTCGATGCGTGGTCCGCTTACCACTTGGGCCTGCAGCACTTGTATCGTTTCAATCGTGTGGACAATGTTGCATCCGCCACTCTGTTCCAGCGGGCTGTTGCCCTCGATCCATACTTCGCGCGTGCCCACGCGGGCCTCTCGTTCATACACTTCCAAACTGCATTCATGCGGTATTCGCATGACATCCCTGCAGAGATTGGACAGGCACGTCGCTTCGCCGAGCGAGGGGTCGAACTCGATCCCCTGGATCCGTTTGTGAATTTCACCATGGGCCGCACGTATTGGCTCGAGGGTGACTTAGGCAGCAGCCTCGGCTGGCTCGAGCGAGCGACGACCATCAGTCCACATTATGCTCAGGGAATCTATGCGCGGGCGTGGACCGAAGCTCTGGCGACACGACCGAAGGAAGGCCGGGTAAACATTGATCTGGCAATGCGCTTAAGCCCGCTGGATCCGCTGTACTACGCGATGCTTGCGACCCGGGCGTTCACGCACATGGCCGAAGGGGAGGACGTGGAAGCGGCGAATTGGGCGGATCGGGCCGCACGATCGCCTGGAGCTCACGTCCTGATTGCGATGATTGCGGCCGCAGCGCACGAGTTGAAGGGTGACTCGGCACGTGCCGCCTTTTGGGCCGAGAACGTGCGTGAGCGGAACGCTGCGTTCACCCGTGAGGATTTTGGCAGAGCGTTTCCAATGAAGGCAGATGCGATGCGCGCGCGGGTGCAGCAGGCGCTAGCGCAGTTGGGGTTTTGACGTTGGCTCGGCCGCGCCTTGGCGCGCAGTGAATCGCCATGCGCTCAAGAGCCCAATCATCAGAACGGGTATGAAAGCCGCGAACACCCAGAATCCCGCTGTCTTTGCGGCGGCGGCGGAGACTCCCTCGGCAAGACCGCTGACATTGGCGGCGATGCCGACCGCCGCTGTGCCCACCGCATAACCGATCCTTTGCACAGTCGATACCGACGCCGATGCCAGCGATTGCTCAGCCGGATCCGCGAAGCGTACCGTGCGATGGACGATGGCCGGCCAACATAGGCCGAAGCCGGCTCCCTGTAGGAGACCGCAGAGGACCATTCCGAGGAGGGAACCCGAGGGGACCGCGATGGCAAAACCGGCGGCGCCGACGGCAACACCGGCCGCCCCGGCTCGTATCAGCCACTGATCGGCGGACGGCGTCGCGGAGGACACCGCCATGGTTGCCAGACTCCACGCGATGGCTTCGCCGGCAAGAATGTATCCGGTCACCAGAGGTTTGGTGCCGAAGAGTATTTTTACGATCAAGGGACCGTAGGCCCAGAAGCCGGTGGTTGCCACGGACAAGGCGAACACCATGGTGAGTCCGGCGCCAATAGGATGACGAAAGTCCAGCAACTGCGCCGGCAGCAATCGAACCTGCGCCCGGCGATCCAGCCGCGCGGCCAGATATAAAAGACCGGCACCGATGAGGCAGCCGATCACCGACAGGACGATACCGCGGGCGTCCGGGTCGCTCGCGGCTCCGGCTTCCGCAATGATGAGCGTAGCCGCGGACAGCACGATCAACGGAAGAACCGGCCACTTTCCGGCGGGATTCTCTATCCGCGCGGCCGCGGGCAACAAGACTGAAGCCAGACCGCATAGGACAGCCGCCTGAACCGCGAATGCCCAGAAGGCGCCGCGCCAGGTATGCAGCCCGGCGAAAGCGCCGCCGATCAGAGGCCCGAGGAGCGACCCTCCGCCCCATATGATCGCGACGATGGCGAACAAGCGGCTCCAGAGTTTCGGCGCAAACCACGCTTCGACCGCCACGTAGCAGAGGGACAGCAGCATGCCGCCGCCCATCCCCTGTACGAATCGGCCGCTTACCAGGATTCCCATGCTGGAAGCGGCCGCGCCCATGACGCAGCCGCTTGCATATACAAGAGTGGCGCCGATGAATACACGCTTGATGCCCCATCGCAAGCACATCACGCCCGCTGCCGCGCCGGCGATGATGGCGCCCACTTCGTACAGTGAGATGGTCCAATTGATGTAGGCAATGCCGCCGAGATCGTCGACGACGGCCGGCGCTATGGTGGCCGTAACCAAGGTGTCCGCGGAATGCAGCCACACGCCGAAACCCAGCAGCACGAAGCGCGCTGTAATGCC
>DASXYI010000137.1:0-7243 GCA_036502605.1 Steroidobacteraceae bacterium | reverse complement strand
CCGGCCTGTTGGCCCTTGTACTGCAGCAGCGTCCTGAGCATGCCCCAGCCGGCGTCGAGCACGGATTTGGCCATCCGCGTCTTCACCAGTTTAAGACTACTCACGTCCCCAACGACGATGGTCTGATACTGATCGACAATCTTTCTTGAAAACTGATGCAAGGCGTCTTTGCGGCGGCGCGCGGCCGTGCGGTGCAAACGCTTCGCCTGGCGTTTATGACCGCGCCGTTGTGCCTGGGCGATCTTATACTCGATGTTGCGGTAAAAGCGCCCCGCCTCGAGCTTCTCCCCGTCGCTGGTCGCCACGGTGTCTTTGAGCCCCAGATCCAATCCCACCGCCTCGTTCCTGGCGACCGACGACTCGAGCTGCCTCTCGACGGGAAGGCACAGCCACCAGTCCCCCACCGCGTCTTGCGCAAAGCAGCCGCATTTCCATCTCGCGGCTTCAAGAAGATTCTGCTCGAATACCCGAATCGCCTTGCCGGCAAAGCGCAGTGACTTGCCCTTGCGCTTCAACTGCACCGCCTTGAAGGGGATCCACCCCAGAGATCGCCGCGTCCCGCCGCTCACGCGCCAGCGCAGCTTGACCTTCCTGAATTGCCGGCGACGCAGGGCGAACTCCGCATTCACGCGCTGTATGGTGTCCGAACCGATATGCTCAAAGTATTCGGTCGCCCCCGCGGCGAGCTTGTCCAAATCAAATCCACTCAGCCATTTCCCCGGTCCCGCAAACGGGCGTGCGGCCTTATAGCTCGTCGCATTGGCCCAATTCCAGACCTGATTGACTTCCACGGCGGCGGCGTTGAGCCACGGATAGGCCTCGGTCTTTACTTTGAGGCGCAGCGTGCAAATGCACTGGGGCACTTTGACAGTCATGGCTTCCCGTCACTCATTCCGTCCAATCTACTGTAAGAAAGGCACGCGGCTCAACCAACGTTTCTGCCTCGATTGTCGAGAAATGCGTGAACCAGAGCGGCATGAGCCATGCGCTATGGGCAGCGGGCGCCTCTGCTTCACTTCGTTGCGCAACCGCCGCCGCTGGGTCGCGTCATCCCTGACGCTTCGTGGATGGGTGACCCAGGCAAAATGGATGTCTCCTTGATTCCTGATACCCACTACCTCGACGACGCCGGCTGGCGGGGTACGCCGGGCTACTTGCACTACGATGCCAATTACCTCTTGATCACCGACAATCTGCTCGACTTCTCACACCTTTCTTACGTGCACGAGACAACGCTCGGGGGCTCGGCCAAGTATGCCGGTATTCGTCCGAAGGTCGCCCGTAACGGCCGAAGCGTTCGCGTAGAACGCTGGCTCATCGACGAAGAGCCAGCTCCCTTCTTGAGTAAATTGAAGACTTGGACGGGCAATGTGGATCGGTGGAATATCTACGATGTCGTGTTGCCGGGCGTGTTGTTGATGGACTCGGGTAGCGCGCCCACCGGTACCGGCGCCCCGGAGGGTAACCGTATCGACGCGGCGCAGTTCTTTGGCTGTCAGGCCGTGACCCCGGAAACGGCGAAAACATCGCATTATTTTTTTCAGCAATCGCACGGCTTTGCGCTGGACGATGCGAGCGTCACGGAGAACCTGCGGACCAGCGTGCTTGCGGGGTTCCAAGAAGACAAGGCCATTATTCTTGCCCAACAAAGCATCCTCGATTTGAATCCGAATGCGCCGATGCTGGCGATGAGGATGGACGTCGCGCTCGCCAGTTTCCGCGCCATGTTGATGCGCGCAATCGCCGACGAACAAGTACTGTGACGACCGCAGCGCGTGAAGTCCCTGGCGCAGGCTCGATCTATAGGATAAGTCCGACGACCGAAAACGCTGGTAGGAGACAATTGCAGGCGATACTCACGGGTAGCTTAAGCACATGCGCAAACGTCATCCGTGCCGATGACCCGGGCGGTTCGTAAACCCGCCGCGGTATCGATCACCCAATGACCCACACTTGGTGGCAACGCGGCGTGATTTATCAAATCTATCCGCGCTCGTTCCAGGATGCCAACGCCGATGGGATCGGCGATCTCGACGGTATCATGCAACGTGTCGAGTACTGCGCCTCGCTGGGGGTAGATGTCCTGTGGCTCTCACCCATCTTTCCTTCGCCGATGGCCGATTTTGGCTACGACGTCTCCGACTACAACAACGTCCATCAGATGTTCGGCACGCTGGCCAAATTCGATGAATTGGTCGCAGAGATCAAGCGTCGGGGGATGAAACTGATCCTGGACTACGTTCCCAATCACACCTCAGAGGAGCATCCATGGTTCAAGGATTCACGATCGGGCCGGCGCAGTTCCAAGCGCGATTGGTATCTATGGCATGATCCGCGAGCCGATGGAGGACCGCCCAACAACTGGCTGAGCCACTTTGGCGGCAGCGCGTGGGAATGGGACGCGCACACGGGACAATACTACTACCATTCCTTCCTAAAAGAGCAGCCCGATCTCAATTGGCGCCACCCCGACGTCGTCTCGGCAATGCATGATGTGCTGCGGTTTTGGCTTAATCGCGGCGTCGATGGCTTCAGGGTCGATGTGCTGTGGCTTCTCATCAAGGATGATCGGTGGCGCGACAACCCCCCGAATCCTGACCACCAGCCCGAGACGCCACTTTTTCAAAGTCAGCTCCCCGTTTATACAGCCGACAGGCCGGAAATGCAGAATATCGTGGCGGGCCTGCGAAGAGTGCTTGATGAATTCGATAGCCGCGTGCTGATCGGCGAAATCTATCTTCCCCTGGACAGGCTGATGGCGTACTACGGCACTGACCTCGACGGCGTGCAGCTGCCATTCAACTTCCAGCTGTTGCAAAGTACCTGGAATGCGCGCCGCATCGCCGCCTTGATCGACCAGTACGAAGCCGCATTGCCGCCGGGAGGTTGGCCCAATTGGGTATTGGGGAATCATGATAAGTCTCGCATCGCCTCTCGTGTGGGCCTACCGCAGGCACGAGTCGCTGCGATGCTGCTCCTCACGCTGCGCGGCGCTCCGACCCTGTATTACGGTGATGAGCTGGGCATGGTCGATGTGCCGATACCCGCCAATCGCGTGCGAGATCCCTTGGAGAAGAACGTACCGGGCATGGGTCTCGGCAGAGATCCATGCCGCACGCCGATGCAGTGGGACGGATCGCCCCATGCGGGATTCACGGTTGGAGAGCCGTGGTTGCCGATCTCCGACGACTTTGCAGTCGTGAATGTGCAGTCAGAGGGGGGTGACGCGGCGTCCATGCTGTCCTTGCACCGCCGTCTCCTCCTGTTGCGCAGGTCCTACCCGGCGCTCTCGGTCGGCGAATTTGAGCCGATCGCCGCGACCGGTGACTTGCTGGTGTATCTGCGTCAGACGCAAGGCGAGCGTGTCCTCGTTGCGCTCAATCTCGGTGCAGAACCGTACTCTTTCTCCATCGATTCGCTTGGTGCAGAAGGACAGATACAGCTTTCCACCTACCTCGACCGAAACCATGAGCGGGTGATGAGCACCATCGCCTTGCGGCCAGATGAAGGTGTGATCATGTCGCTCTCGGCAGCTGACGGTCCTCGGCCATCATGATCAGCGATCTCTGGTATAAAAATGCAGTCATCTACTGCCTCTCCGTCGCGACCTACATGGATGCCAATGGCGATGGCGTTGGGGACTTCGCGGGCCTCATGCGCCGCCTTGACTATCTGCATGGGCTCGGCGTGACCGCCATATGGCTGATGCCTTTTCAAGCGTCCCCATGCCGCGACGATGGCTACGACATTTCAAACTACTACGAGGTCGATGGGCGCTATGGAACCCTTGGTGATTTTGTCGAGTTCACACATGCCGCCAAGCAGCGCGGAATTCGGGTCATCATCGACCTTGTCGTGAACCATACGTCCGATCAGCACGGCTGGTTCAAGGAGGCCCGGCGCGATCCCAACTCGCATTATCGCGACTGGTACGTGTGGTCGAAGAGAAGGCCGCGCGACGTGAACAAGGGGATGGTGTTTCCGGGCGTTCAGAAATCGACTTGGAGTTACGATGCGGTCGCTCGCGCCTGGTACTTCCACCGCTTCTTCGATTTTCAACCCGATCTGAATACGTCCAATCCGCGCGTGCAAGCGGAGATTTTGAAGATCATGGGCTTTTGGATTCAGCTCGGTGTCTCAGGCTTTCGCATGGACGCCGTCCCCTTCGTGATTGCCACGAAGGGCCCGCAGGTCCGAAAGCCCATCGAGCAATACGAGATGCTGCGTTTCATGCGCGAATTTCTCCAATGGCGACAGGGCGATGCCATTATCCTCGCCGAGGCGAATGTTCTTCCCGACACCGACATGGAATATTTCGGCCGTGCGGGCGATCGCATGCACATGATGTTCAACTTTCAGGCCAATCAAAATCTCTTTTACGCGCTCGCTGCAAGCGATTCCCGGCCGCTACAAAAGGCGCTCAAGGCGACTAGATCGCGTCCGAAGACGGCGCAATGGGGCATGTTCTTACGCAATCACGATGAGCTCGACCTGGGACGTCTGAGTCCACAGCAGCGTCAAACGGTTTTCAAAGCCTTCGGACCGGAGCCCGACATGCAGCTTTATGGTCGCGGAATCCGGCGCCGCCTTGCGCCGATGCTCGACGGCGACCGCAGGCGAATCGAACTGGCCTATAGTTTGATGTTTACGCTCCCGGGCACGCCGGTCCTTCGCTATGGAGACGAGCTCGGCATGGGAGACGATCTCAGGCTGCCGGAACGCCAATGTGCGCGAACGCCGATGCAGTGGTCAAATGAGCCCTGCGCGGGGTTTACGAAAGGCAGTAAGCCCATTTTGCCCGTGGTGAGCTCGGGTCCTTTTGGATACGAACATGTCAATGCGGCCCGCCAACGCCGCGATCCCAACTCGATGCTGAACTGGACCGAACGCATCATCCGAATGCGCAAAGAGGTGCCGGAAGTCGGATGGGGCGACTTCGAGATGGTCGCGACTCGTGATGCATCTGTTCTGGCAATACGTTATGACTGGCGAAACAACTCAGTACTCTTCGTTCACAACCTCGCGTCATCTCCTCGAGAGGTCTCGTTCACGGTCGGGCTAAAGGGCCAAGAGGGTCATTTGTTGGTGAACTTGCTCTCTGAAGATCACAACCGAGCGGACGGGCGAGGGAAGCATCGATTGCTTCTGGAGGCCTATGGATATCGATGGTATCGAGTCGGGGGTTTGGATTACTTGCTTAAACGAAGCGACGTGGAGATGTAGGCAAGCGCATGGAAACTATCCCCAATCCCGGTCGAAAACCCAACGATGCTCCTGGCAATCCGATCGATAAGGATACGCAGCTTTGCATGTCTCTTTCCAGCCGTCCCGGGAATTTCGGGACGCTGTTTCATAATGCGCTCTACCAGGAATTAGGGCTCAATTACATCTACAAGGCGTTTACGACATCGGACATTGCAGCCGCCGTCGGCGGCATCCGGGCGCTGGGAGTGCGAGGATGCGCGGTCTCGATGCCGTTCAAAGAGGCATGCATTCCCTTCGTTGATGAGGTGCATCCATCGGCCGGCGTCATTCGATCCATTAATACCATCGTCAATGACAACGGGTGTCTCAGGGCTTACAACACTGATTATATTGCCGTAGCGAAGCTTTTAGAGCGTCACGGCATATCCAACACCATGGGGTTCGCGCTGCGCGGAAGCGGCGGTATGGCCAAGGCGGTAGCTCATGCATTGCGTGACGCAGGATTCAGTTCCGGCCACATCGTCGCGCGGAATGCGGCGGTCGGACAACGCCTCGCAGGGGAGTGTGGTTATGGGTGGTGCGCCGAGTTGGGATCGCTCGCCCCGCAACTCCTGATCAATGCGACGCCGATCGGGATGGCGGGCGGCGTGGAGGCAGAGGAGTTGGCTTTTGCATCCGACCTCGTGGATCGGGCGACCGCGGTATTCGACGTGGTCGCACTCCCCGCGGAAACGCCTTTAATCCGCTATGCGCGGAATAAACGCAAAACGGTTGTTACCGGCGCCGAAGTTATCGTGCTCCAGGCAGTTGAGCAGTTCATTCTCTACACCGGCGTTCGCCCGAGCGGCGAGCAGATTGAACGAGCCTTTGCAATTGCCTCTGTGGCGTTACAGCCGAAATAGCCGGTATCGTCCCGAGGTTAGATTGTCATTCGGACGTTCGAGGCGAGCATTTTTCGGATGTGGTCATCTTCTGTGCGGCGGGGGAGGAAACAATTTCCGGAAGACTACAATATTCCCGCTTGTGAAACGTCTTCATACGTATGGAATCGCCGCGCGGATGGTTCCGGTTGA
Source organism: Steroidobacteraceae bacterium (assembly GCA_036502605.1). Taxonomy (GTDB): domain Bacteria; phylum Pseudomonadota; class Gammaproteobacteria; order Steroidobacterales; family Steroidobacteraceae; genus Bog-1198. The sequence continues at coordinate 965 of DASXYI010000137.1, read as the reverse complement.
AGCGTGTCCTATGGAACCGTCGCATACCCTGCTCATGACTGACCGAAACAGCGAGATCACCGCAGCTGTGGTGCGCGAGCGCTCGAAGCTTGCCTCCTTTATCCGCCGGCGCGTGCGTGATCCGAGCGACGCCGAAGACATATTACAGGACGTGTTTCACGAGTTTGTCCAGGCTTATCGCCTTCCCGAGCCGATCGAGCAGGTCAGCGCTTGGCTCTTTCGGGTCGCGCGCAATCGCATCATTGACCGTCTTCGCAAGAAAACAGATCGGCCGGCTGGGGACATGATAGGCGATTCGGAGGATGCTGAAAGCGAGTATCGGCTGGATCTTGCGCTTCCGGCGCTCGATGCAGGTCCGGAAGCGGTGTTTGCGAGATCGGTGATGTTGGCGGCGTTACAGCGCGCTCTTGACGAACTGCCGCCGAACCAGCGCGACGTCTTTATCGCGCACGAAATCGAAGGCAGCAGCTTCAAGGACATCGCGTTGCAAAGTGGTGTTGCCATCAACACGTTGCTGGCGCGAAAGCGCTATGCGGTCTTGCATCTGCGCGCCCGATTGCAAACGGTATACGACGAATTGGATATTTGAAGGAGTTGACAGATGAGGTACAGAGCGAGGTATTTGGGCAAGGCGCTCTTGATTTTGGCGGGCGTGGCTGTCCTCGGGTTGCTGGTCATGGCGCTTTGGAACTCGGTGATGCCGGGCTTGTTCGTCGGCAGCCGCTCGATTGACTATCCGCACGCGTTGGGCCTACTGGTTCTCAGTCGAATCCTGTTTGGCGGGTTTCGCGGACGAGGCGGTTGGCATCGACGCGGGCACTGGCGCAGATGGGAAGCGATGACGCCGGAAGAGCGCGAGCAACTTAAGCGAACCACCGTGTTCAGCGGCTGCAAGACGCGGGAGGAGCGCATATGAGCAGTACCTCGGCAGCTATTTGCGTGCAAGAGCCGGGGGCGGTCATGCC
>DASXYI010000136.1:0-2002 GCA_036502605.1 Steroidobacteraceae bacterium | reverse complement strand
TGTCGTGCAGTCCTTCGAGGGCGCCGTAGACGGCAAAATTGCTGTCGACCTGCTTGCCCCATTGCAGCGAACTCTGGATCCGGCCGAACGACCCGCCCATCGTGTCGATCTCGGCACCGTGATAGTTGAAACCGTCCTTCATCTGCACATTGACCGCCCCGCCCAGGGCGTTGAGCCCGAAGGCGGGATTGTTGGTCACGACGCTGACCGATTTGATCGCGGCGGTCGGAATCAGGTCCCAGTTGACGGTGTCGCCGAACGCCTCGTTGATGCGCACGCCGTTCTGGTAGACCGCAAGGCCCTGCGGCGTGCCGGCCACCGGTGAGGCGACGAAGCCGCGGAATTCCACGTTCGGCTGAAACGGATTGCCGGCCACCTCGTTGATGCTGACGCCCGGCACCTGCTGCAACAGCGCGTCGGTGATGTTCATCGACCCCGTGCGCGCAATGCGCGCCGAGTCGACAAAATTGGCGCTGGCGGGAATCTTGTCGACGTCAATGCTGGAACCGGAGCCTGCGGCGGGCGTGGTCGAGTAGACATAGACGACGCGGGAGGGCTTTCGCGCGGTGCGTGCGGTTTGCGGCGTGGGGCCGCGTTTGGCGCGCGATGCCGGTGCCGAAACCACGATCGGCGGCAGCGTCTGGGCCTCGCCGGGTGCACTTTGGGCATAAGCCCGTTCGGTGCCGGGAAGCAAGCACACCGACATCGAAGCGATCACCAGCGACCGGGTAACCATCCGCGTCATCCCCACTCCCCGCCGGCCGTTATGAATTGCCGGTCGGGTTGTGGATGATCCTAATGCGATGCCGGAATTGCGCTACCTGCAAAAGGTCCGGTTTCGAGCGCGCCAACTTTCCCGACGCGTCACGGGAAAAATTCCCGAAACGATGCCGCGCAGGCCGGATTTGCGAGACCGATTCAGGCGCGCACGCCGTTGGGAACCAGTGCCTCCACGGTCACGCCGCCCTCGTCGGAAGCGATCGTGAGCGTACCCCCCAGCGCCAGTATCCGCTCGCGCATCCCGGTCAGGCCGAAGCCGAGCTTGTGATCCGGCTTCATGCCGCTGCCGTTATCGCGGACACGCACGCGCGCGAAGCCCCGGTCTACGTGCAATCCCGTCGGTTGCTCGGCCGGCTCGACGCTGACATGAACGGAGGTAGCACCCGCGTGGCGGAAGACGTTGGTCAGGGCTTCCTGAATGACGCGGTAGATCGTCAGCTCCGCGGTTTCTCCGGTCTCCCCGAGCGCGGGCGAGATCGTGGTTTCGATCGCCATGTCGGGATGTGACTCACCCCAAAGACGCAGCAGGGCGCCGAGCGCCTCGCGAAGCCCCAGCTCCGCCAGACCCACGGGGCGAAGCCGCTCCAGAATCCGGCGGTTGAACTGCTGCAGCGCATTGACCTGCTCCAGGATCGCGGCGCCGTGCTTTCGCAACGCGTTCGCGTCCGGCACACCGACGTCCGACAGCCGCATCAGCGCGCCGGCGTGCGCGCGCAGCGCGAACAGATAGGGCCCGAACTCGTCATGCAGCTCGCGCGCGATTTCCTTGCGTTCAACGTCCTGCAGCGAGACCGTCCGCTCGGCGAGACGCCGCTTTTCCTCGACGGCATCGCCCAACGTGGCCGCAAGGTGGTTCAACCTGGTACAGATCGCCGCCAGTTCGGGCGCGCCGCCCGGCGTCACGCGCGTGCCGTAACGCCCGGACTCGATGTCGGTCATGGCTTGCGATAGCGCCTTGAGCGGCGCCAACGCACGACCAACAACTGCCATCGTGATCAGAAGGAGCGCGGCCGCAATGGCCGAACCGACCTCGAGCTGGGTCACGATGCCGTCCCAGATTTCCGCCATCTCATCATCGGGATGCGACGTGATTACAAGCGCTTGCGGCTTGCCGCGGATCGTGATCGGCACGCTTACCGAGGTTTTCTCCGGGTGAACCAGCGCCACGAACCACGCCGGCGGCGAGCGGGCGGCGTCATCGTCATCGGAACGGGCGGACGGC
>DASXYI010000135.1:0-35408 GCA_036502605.1 Steroidobacteraceae bacterium | reverse complement strand
GATGCCGGTGTGCAGGACCGCATTGGCCGCCAAGGTCGTGTAATTCGCAGGCGCCGCCGTGTGGCAGACCGAGCACGCTTGGTTGGCCGGATTGGGCATATGCCCGGCCGGCATCGACCCGCTGTTCCAGTTGGCCGTGGTGTGGCACCCGCTGCAATCGTTCGGCGCCACCATCTGACCCGAGTTGTGATTTGCCGGGCGGCCCTGCAGCCCCGGACTCGCCGCGCCCATGTAAAAGCTCAAACCCGCCTCGTGGCAGGTGATGCACATGGTCGGCACGAAGGCGTGCTTCGCCTGGGTCATATTCATGGGTCCGAAGCCGCCGGTGACGTAGTTCGGCGCATGGCAGGAACCGCAGTCCGTCCCCGACAACGACGGGATGTGCGGGGGCGTAAGCACGGCATCCTTCGGCGTGAAGTTGTTGTACCAGGTCAGCGCCGTCGTTGCGCCGTGGCACTGAGCGCAGCCGCTGCTGATACCCGTGTGCAGGACCGCGATGCTCGCCAAGGTCGTGTAATTCGCAGGCGCCGCCGTGTGGCATACCGTGCAGGCTTGATTGCCTGGGTTCGGCATGTGGCCGGCCGGCAGCGCCGTCGTCGTCCAGTCGGTCGTGTTGTGGCATGCCGAGCAGTCGCCGGAGACCTGCTGGGCGTTGCCGCTCGTGAGGTGGTTCGCCGGCCGGCCCTGCAGGGTCGGAGTCGATGCGCCCAAATAGAAGTTCAAGCCTGCTTCATGGCAGGTGTTGCAGGTGCCGGGCACGAAGGCATGCTTGGCGGCGCTCATGTTCGTGGGACCGAAGCCGCCGACGGCATAGGTCGTCGAGGAGTGGCAGGAACTGCAGTCGGTGCCGGCCAGGTACGGAACGTGCGAGGGCGCGAGCAACGCCGCCTTGGGTGTGTAATTGGTGGCCCAGGTCAGCGCCGTTACATAGTTGCCGTGGCATAAACCGCAATTGCCGGCGATGCCGGTGTGCAGCACCGAGTTCGCCGCCAAGGTCGCCGGCGTGTAGTCGGCGGGCGCGCTCTTGTGGCACACCGTGCAGGCCTGGTTGGCGGGGTTCGGCATGTGGCCCGCCGGCATCGCGGTGCTGTTCCAGTCCTTGGTCGTGTGGCACAACGAGCAGTCGCCGGTGGCCATGCGCGGGTCGGTGCCGCCGAAGTGATCGGCCGGCCGCAGCTGCAGCGGCGTGCCGCTGCCGACGTAGAAACTCCTGCCGGTGTCATGGCAGGTGCTGCAGGTGGTGGACACGAAGGCATGTTTGGCGGCGCTCATGGCCGTCGCCGGACCGAAGCCGCCGGCCGTGTAGGCTGCGCCATGGCAGGCGCTGCAATCAGTGCCCGCCAGGACGGGAATGTGCGGCGGCGCGAGCGGCGCCTTCTTGGTCGGCGACACGCCGGACATCGACATGGGAATGTAGGGCGCAGGCACGCCGGCGAAAGTCTCGCCGCCGTGGCACAGCAAGCAGTTGGCCACGTTCAATCCGGTGTGCAGCGTCGCAATGCTCGCCGCAATGACAGTCCAGGTCTGCGCCGCCGGATTGTTGGCGTGGCACGTGACGCAGTCCGTCGTCGACGAATTCAGAGGAACGTGATTGGTCGGCTGGCCGGAGACGAAACCGGTCGAGATCTTTTCGCCGCCGCTGTGGCAGGGTAGGCACGTGCCCGGATTCGCCGCCTGCGTGTGATCGAACAGGGAGGGCACCCAGCTCGGCGCCTTGCTGCCGATGCCCGTGGTGTGGCAGTTCTCGCACAGATTGCTCGTGGGCATGTGATTGCCCTGTTTGCCCACGGCTTTGATGCCGTTGTGACAGCTCGCGCAGTTGCCGAGAATGCCGGTGTGATCGAAGGTCGCGCCAAGCCAGGTCGCGGTCAAATGGCAATCACCGCACTCGAGATTCGTCGCAATGTGACCCGTGGGTTTGCCGGCGGCCTGCACGCCGTTGTGGCAGATGATGCAGAAGCCGGCGACTGCCATCGGGATCTGCGTGTGATCGACTGCCTTGGTCGGAATCCAGCTCAACACCGTGTGGCAGGCTTCGCAGGCGTTGCTCGTTTTCGGATGGGTGGGGCCTTCACCCTGCGCAATGGTGCCGTTGTGGCAAGTGACGCAGTTGCCCATCACTTCGCCGTGATCGAAATGCACGTCGGGGCGGAACGAGAGGGTGTTGTGGCAGGCCGCGCAGTTGTTCGTGCTCTGGATATGCGTCGGTGTCTTCGGCGTCGCGTTGAAGGTCGAGCCCCGGATATGGCACACGCCGCAGTTCCGCGGCGTACCCTTGAACACTGCATTGAGGTGGCAGTACTCGCACGGCAGGTCGCGATGCACGCCGTCGAGCTCGAAGCCGGTGGACAAGTGATCGAAGGCAATGGTGATCGGCGGCGTGCCGGCAGCCGTAGCCCGCAGCGAGGGTACCAGCATCAGAAATGCGAGGGCGAGCAACGCCATGGCGAGCGGCACTCCGGCGAGCGCCGCGATCCGTCTCAATGGGCCGCGTTGCATCATAGGCCGCCTATTGATTCCGTGCGCTTCTCCCGCCGCGCGCGATCTGTAAGACTGATCTTGTAAAACTAAGTATCGTGATGCTGCACAGGCGACTCAATACAGTGTCTGCAGTACGCGGCGGTCGCGCGGTGCGACTAGTGACCTAGTTCAGGGAATATTCAGGTCGTTACCGATGGTCGCGGGAGCTATGGACTGGAGCCATGGGCCGATTGAACATAAGGTCGAGCTTCGAGAGAGCTCAATAAGCGAGAGTTCGGCGAGGGCTCAATGAGCGAGGGCCCAATGAGCGAGAGTTCAGCGAGGCTCAATAAGCGTAGAAAGGACCCGTGTACGTGCCGGATACCTTCTGCTCGATGCCGATGTACACCTTACGGCCGTAGAAGAACGGCATGCCATAGGTAAACCGGATGGAACCACCGCCGCCCGCAAGATTGATGACGGCGGCCGCATTGGCCACGAAGGTATGCGGGTCGGCAATCGCGAACTGCACCGTGTTGGTGGCATTGTTTACGCCCACACCGGTATTGACCGCAAACGCGGTCTGTGGCGCGACGGCGGGGCAGTAGTAGCCCACGTAGGAAATGCCGGGGAAGGGAGGGGGGTCGGTACACGGCAGGATGCTCGGGTCATCGAATGCATAGTCGTCGGTGCCCGAGTCGATTAGCGCCGGCAACACGGTAGTGCCGCCATTGTAGGTCGCGTTAAAATCGCCGGTGGCAGGATCCGCGCCGAGCACGGTCAGTCCCGTTGCGGGCAGCGCGTTGTCCGTCTGCGTGCCTATGCCAAATATCAGCTCGCCTTGGACGGTGGCGTCGCCGTTGGCATTTTGCAGGCTCGGCATATTGACGATGAAGCCGTTGTTGTCGGCCGCGAACTTCGCCACCGGATTGGCGACCTGGGCGCTGCGTGCGACGTTCTCGGCCGTGCACACTCCAGCCGCGGTACAGCCGTAGTAAATCTCCATCGGAGGGCTTGCATTCACGCACGCGTCGCCGCAGTCCTCGGCGAAAACACCGACGCCGAGCAGCCCATTGGCGCCGAAGCCGGACACGTCGTTCAGCAGCAGGCCATTGCCTCCGCAGGTCGATGGCGGCGTCACACCGGGGCTGTCATCCATGAGTTGCACCGGCAATTTGGCCGCGACTTCTCCAGCCAGCGTGACATCGGCCAAGGCCACGGGCCCCCAGGTATCACCGCCGCCGAGGTGAAAGCATTCTTGGATGGCCTGTCCTTGCGCATCGGTCTCGGCGCTGAGCGTCACCGCACCCGCCGCCAGCACCGATCGAACCAGCCGCAGCCCCCACGAACCGGTGTCGAGCAGCACATGGTCGACGTCCGTGCACTGCGTCGTGCTGCCGGGAACGCACACATGCACCGTCACATACGCATGATTGATCTGACCGGTGGCCGCGGCCGGGCCGGAATCGACGGTGACTGCCAGTGTGTTGGGCGTCGGCGGCGCCGGGGTGCTGTTGGTCCCCGTGCCCTTGCCGCCGATACAACCGGCGAGCAGGGTCGCCGCGACAATGATTGAAAGAGTTGAGCGCATGCGCGTCCTTGCGTGGGTGAGTTCAGCGCAGATCCGCCGCCGCGGTGCCGGCCGGGATTAACGCGGGTAGATACGCGCGGCCGCTGTAGGCGCGCATATGCCCCCCGGACTCGACCACCAGTGAGGACGACGCCACGCGCAGGGACTTATGTAAACCGGATCGCCTCAATGCCGTCAGCGCGCGGGTGTACTCGGCAAAATTCGTCCCCAGCAGCCGTTGCAAATCCGGCGCCACCGGACCGCTCCAGGTCACGGCGAAAACGACGCCGCCTCGATTCAGGAACTCGCGCACCCGCGTGCCGCTCACCATCGTGATCTCATGAATATCGTAGCCCTGCAGTAATTCAGCATGGACGGTGCCCCGCATCTCGCCGGCGTCGGACGCGACACTGGCCGCGTCGCCGCCGAGAGCGGCGCGCACCGGTTCTACACACAACGGGTTCATACCGAGCGCGAAGAGCAGCAGAAAAAAATTGATGGAGCGACCGATCATGTGCCGATTCTGCAGTACATTTCTCCCCCAGAGGCGATGTCGTTCGTGTGCGACACCGCACTGTAGCGCTTTCTCGCTTAGGGCGGGTAAAACTCGGACGCGATCTCGTGCAGCAATCCGCCGACGTAGCCGGCGAACGAGCGCCACACCTCGAGATGAAACATATTCTCTTGCGTGCGCCAGAGCACGATGTCCGCTTTCGCGAGCACGGTTCGCGTGCACATGCCCACCGGGAATTCAGCCAGGTCCAAATCCAGCGGACAGGCGCCGCTCAAGATGGTCGCCGCGTGCGGCCCGAGCACCTCGAGAGCGAATTGCCTGTGACTGATGTCCGCCAACGCATGCGGGATGCCGGCCAACGCGTGCTCGAGCGCGCTAAACATCGGGCTTGCAAGCATGCTGCCCTCGGGCGAACCGGGCGTCGGCCGGTCAGCCCCCGGAACACCGCCGCTCGACCAGTCCAACAACAGATATTCATCGGGACCCAACCAGAGCGTGGCGCGTGTTGCGTGGGCGTTCGCGCGGCAGGCTTCCTCTGAAAATGCCGGGCCCCACACGGGTTGCGCGGCCGCACGCGCGGCGGCGGCGCCATGGAAGGCGAAACGCGCGGCCGACGGCAGCGCTTTCAGCCAGGCGGCCTCAGGTACCGCGGGCGCGCGGCGAGTTGCCGGCTCAACCATTGATGCGTGCTCCGGTGGGGTCGTAGAAAACAGGCGAAGTCACTTCAATCTCGAGGTCGCCGCCCGGCATGGGTACATAGACTGTTTGTCCAATTTTCGCGCGCCCGCCTGCGACCAATGCCAGCGCGATGGAATATCCCAGCACGCTGCTGGCATAGGACGAGGTCACGTGGCCGATGAGTTCCATCGGCGGCCGTTGACCCGGCATGGCGGCGACTTGCGCACCTTCTTCGAGCGTGACGCCGGCACTACGCGGGCGCAATCCGACCAGTTGCTTGCGGTTCGAGGCCTTCATCGATTCGCGTTGCAGCGAGCGCTTGCCGACGAAATCCGTCTTGGTCTTGCCGATCGCCCACGTGAGACCGGCATCGTCCGGCGTCACGGTGCCATCGGTGTCTTGACCCACGATGATGTAACCCTTCTCGGCACGCAGTACGTGCATGGTCTCAGTGCCGTACTCCACCATCCCATGCCGCTGACCGGACGCGTAAATCGCTTCCCATACCGCCGCGCCAAAATCGGCGGGCACATTGACTTCGAAACCCAGCTCGCCGGTAAAGCTGACGCGGAACAGCAGCATGGGGATGCCGCAAATGAGCCCGCGGCCCACGCTCATATGCGGCATGGCCGCTGCGCTGATATCGATGCCTTCGACCAAGGACTCGAGCACAGCGCGAGCGCGAGGTCCTTGCACGGCGATCACGGCCCACTGCTCGGTGGTCGAGGTGAGCCATACCTTGAGGTCCGGCCATTCGGTTTGACGATAGTCTTCCATCATGGCCAACACCCGCGGTGCGCCGCCGGTGGTGGTGGTTACATGGAAGCGATCGTCGCTCAAGCGCGCGACCACGCCATCGTCGTAGATGAATCCGTCATCGCGGCAGAGGATTCCATAGCGCGAGCGTCCCACACCTAAGTTCGTCCAGCTATTGATGTACAGGCGATTCATGAATTCGGCCGCATCCGCACCGACGACTTCGATCTTGCCCAAGGTCGACGCGTCGAAAATGCCGCAGGCATTGCGTACCGCGAGACATTCGCGCGCCACCGCGGCATGCATGTTCTCTCCCGCGCGCGCAAAGTAGCGCGCGCGCTTCCACAGACCGACATTCTCGAACATGGCGCCGTTGGCCGCCGCCCACGCGTGGGTCGGCGTGGTGCGCACCGGGTCGAACAGATCACCGCGGGAAATGCCGGCGAAGCTGCCGAACGTCACCGGCGTGTACGGCATGCGAAATGTGGTGAGGCCCACCTGCGGTAGGGTCACGTCGAGTTTTTGCGCCACGATCGCCATTGCATTGAGGTTCGACGTCTTGCCCTGATCGGTGGCCATACCGGTGGTGGTGTAGCGTTTGACGTGCTCGATCGACTGGAAGCCCTCGCGGGTGGCCAGCGCGAGGTCTTTCGTGGTCACATCGTGCTGCCAATCCACGAAGGATTTGTCTTTGCTCGGCGGCGTCGCCGTAGGCAAAGCGCCGAGATAGGTATCGCTGCCGATTGCCTCGGCCTCCACCAAGAATCGGCGCGATGACGCACGAGGTTCGGGAGCGGCCGCGGCGCCGGCCGCCGCGGCACCGGCCGTCGCGCCATCCGCCAGCGCTTCCGCGAGTCCGAAGACGCCGCGGCATGCACCGGCGGAACGCTCGTTCTCCGCCGATCGACCGGGTATGAAAGCTTGCAACTTTTCATTCCATTCGAGTTTGCCGCGCGATTGGGAGAACAGGTGCACGCTCGGCGTGAAGCCGCCCGACATCAATACGGCATCGCAGTCGAAACTTTGCGCCGCACGCACCGAGCCGTTGTCGGTCCGTCCGAGCGAAATGCGGCTCACGCGCAGATCGCCGTCGGTACCCAGCACGGTGCTTGCCGGAATGACGTGTATGCCTTCAAGCCGCACCGCCTCGGGAAGCGCACCGCTCGGCGCCTGCCTCACATCGGCCACTGCGGCCACGACCACGCCGGCGTCATGCAGATCCAGCGCCGCCTGGTAGGCGGCATCCGCAGCGGTCACGATGACCACGCGCGTGCCGACCCGTACGCCATAACGGTTGAGATAGGTTTGGCCGGCTCCCGCGAGCAGAATCCCCGGCCGGTCGTTGCCGGGAAATACCAGCGGCCGCTCGATGGCGCCGGTCGCCAGCACCACGGTGCGCGCTCGAACCTGCCACAGCCGCTCGCGCGGTTGGCCCTGCGTCGGATGGCTAAGATGATCGGTCAGGCGTTCGTTTAGACCGAGCAGATTGTGCGGGAAATAACCGAAGGCCGTGGTGCGGGCGAGGAGGGTGACGCGCGTATTCAGCCGCAATGCTGCGATCGATCGTTCCACCCACGCGCGGCCGTCGTCGCCGTCGATGTGCGCCGCGACGTCGCCCAACAAGCTGCCGCCGAATTCTGCCTGCTCGTCGCAAAGCATGACGCGGGCGCCGCCGTCGGCTGCCGCCAGCGCGGCCGCGATGCCGGCAGGCCCAGCGCCTACCACGAGTACATCGCAGTGAGCGTAGCGTTGCGCGTAGCGGTCCGGATCGGGGCGAGTCGGAGCCGATCCCAAGCCCGCGGCGCGGCGAATCACCGGCTCATACAAGGCTTTCCAGGCCGTGCGCGGCCACATGAAGGTCTTGTAGTAAAAGCCCGTCGGAAAAAACCGCGAGAACAGGTCGTTCACTCGCCCGATGTCGTGGCGCAGACTCGGCCAACGATTTTGACTCATCGCAATCAAGCCGTCGTACAGTTCGACTTGGGTGGCGCGCAGATTCGGCGTATACCGCGCCGCATCCCGGCTCACGGTTACCAATGCGTTCGGCTCCTCGGAGCCCGCCGCCAATATTCCGCGTGGTCGATGGTACTTGAATGAACGCCCGACCAGATGCACGCCGTTGGCCAGCAACCCCGAGGCCAATGTATCGCCGGCGCACCCCTCATAGGAGTTGCCGTCGAAGGTGAATCGCAGCGGCTGAGATCGGTCGATGCGCCCGCCGCCCGCGGTGCGGGAACTCACTTCCCGTTCTCCGGCAGCGCGCTGTTCGCGGGCGTCGCGCGGCTCTCCGCCATCGCGCTCGCCTTGGCGGCGGCAATGTCGGGCATCGGCTCGCCGGTCTTGTAGATGCTTAAGAAATGATCCGTGGTGGTGTCGCGCAGCGCGTTGAAAAAGCGGCCGCAGCCGCGAGCGTGCCGCCAACGTTCGGCGTAAATGCCCTTGATGTTGGTGCGCATGTAGAGAAAATCAGTCCATGCTTGATCGTCGAGCCCGGCGGGATTGACGGGTCTTGCCAAATGCGCTTGGCCGCCGTAGGTGAATTCGAGTTCGGGGCGCTTGCCGCAGTAGGGACAGACGATGAGCAGCATGCGGCGGCGCTCAGTGAGCCACGGCGGCGGCCGCGGCCTCGTCGATCAAGTAACCGTCGCGGAACCGTTCGATGGTGAACGGCGCGTTGATCGGATGCGGCTCGTCGCGTGCGATGGTCCACGCAAATACATGCGCTGAACCAGGGGTCGCCTTGAAGCCGCCCGTACCCCATCCGCAATTGACGTACAGTCCCGGTACCGGGGTCTTGGCGATGATGGGCGACCGGTCGGGCGTCACGTCGACGATGCCGCCCCAGTTGCGCATCATGCGCATGCGCCGAAAAGTCGGAAACAATTCGCATATGGCATCGAGCGTATGCGTATTGATGTGCAGCGCGCCGCGCTGCGTGTACGAGGTGTAGGCATCGGTCCCCGCGCCGATGACGAGTTCACCCTTGTCCGATTGGCTGATGTAGGCGTGAATGGTGTTCGACATCACCACGCAGGGGAAAATCGGTTTGATCGGCTCGGACACGAGGGCCTGCAACGGATAGCTCTCCAAGGGCAAGCGAACTCCGGCCAGCGCCAAAACGACGCTGGTATTGCCCGCGGCCGAGACCCCGACCTTGCGCGTGCAGATGAGGCCGCGCGACGTTTCCAACCCCTCGACGGCGCCGCCGGCATCACGTTTGATGCCGGTCACTTCGCAATTCTCGATGATGTCGACGCCCAATGCGTCGGCGGCGCGCGCGTAGCCCCAGGCGACTGCGTCGTGCCGCGCCGTGCCGCCGCGCCGCTGCAGAGCCGCGCCCAGTACCGGGTAGCGAATGTTGTCCTCGATGTTGAGCGGTGGGCAGAATTCCTTGGCCTGACTCGGTTCGAGCCACTCGTTGTCGACGCCGTTGCAGCGGTTCGCATGCACGTGCCGTTTGAACACTTGAATGTCATGGACCGTGTGCGCCAGCATCATGACTCCGCGCGGCGAGAACATGACGTTGTAGTTCAGCACCTGCGAGAGATTTTCCCACAGCTTCACCGAGTGATCGTAGAGAGCGGCGCTCTCGTTGAACAGGTAATTGGAGCGAATGATGGTGGTATTGCGGCCGGTGTTGCCGCCGCCGATCCAGCCCTTCTCGAGCACCGCGATATTGGTCAGGCCATGCTCTCTCGCCAGATAGTACGCCGCGCCCAAGCCGTGTCCGCCGCCGCCCACGATGATGGCATCGTAACTGGCTTTAGGCTCGGGCTTGCGCCACTGTTTCTGCCAACCGAGATGGCCGCTGAGGCCGCGCCGGAGCAACGCCAGCGCTGAAAATGATTGCCTGCTCATGAATTGGCGCGCGGCTTCGGTTATGCCCGAAGCTCCTTGTTCTCCGGATCGTACGGTGAATCGACCAGAACCGTGGCGCGTTTGCGTTCACCCAGGATCTCGATGGTAAGGTCGCTGCCGACGCTCGCGAATTCAGGTTTCACGTAGCCCAGCCCCAGGCTCTTGCCCAAGGCGTGACCATAGTAGCCGGCCGTCGCGCGGCCGATGAGAGTACCTTTGGCGTCGAACAGAGGCTCGTTGCCGAGCGCGTCGGCGTCCTTCACCTCGTGCACTTCGAAGGTGATAAAGCGGTGCGGCACGCCATTCTTCAATTGCCGCTCCAGGGCTTCCTTGCCGATGAAGGGCCCCTTGTTCAAGCGCACGAAGCGATCGAGTCCCGCTTCGTAGGGCGTGTAATCCGGGCTGAGGTCGGTGCCCCACATCCGATAGGATTTTTCGAGGCGCAGCGATTCCATGGCCCGCATGCCGGCCATGCCGATTTTGTATTCCTCCCCGGCCGCGAAGATGGCGTCGAACAAGTGATGCGCGTATTCGATCGGGAAGTGCAATTCCCAGCCCAGCGCGCCCACGAAATTCACCCGCAGCAAGTACACGTCGACCGCCAGCCCGACTTCTGCGACCTGACCGGTGAGCCATGGAAATGCCGCATTGTCGAGCGGAGTGTCGGTGAGTTTCGCCAGGACCTCGCGCGAACGCGGGCCGGCGAGTACGAAGACGCCCCGGCTCATCGTGATGTTGCGCAAGGAAACGCCGGCCGCCGGGTCGCCGGCCGCCGCAGCGCCCTGCGGCAACATCTGTTGCAGATAATCGCTGTCGTAGCGCTCGGCGGCACCGGCGCTCACGACGTAGTAGTGCTGATCGGCGATCTTGGTGATGGTGAATTCCGACCGTATCCCGCCGCGGCGCGTGAGCGCGTGGCAGAGCGCGATGCGTCCGATTTTGGTGGGTACCTTGTTCGCGACCAGGCTGTCGAGCCACGCTTCCGCACCGGGGCCGGTCACTTCGTGTTTGGTGAACGGGGTGAGATCGATCACGCCCACATGCTCGCGTAATCTGCGCGCCTCGGCGCCGACATGCTCGAAGTAATTCGAACGCCGGAAACTCCACTTGTCTTTGGGCGCGACGCCGGGGGGAGCGAACCAGTTGGCGCGTTCCCAGCCATAGCGCTGGCCGAAGACGGCGCCCATGCGCGCGAGTTTGTCGTACACCGGACTGGTCTTGGCGGGGCGCGCATCGGCGCGTTCTTCGTCCGGATAGTGAATGACGAAGACGTTCCGGTAGGTTTCCTCGTTCTTCTGAACGACGTAACGCTTGCCGGTATACGGACCGTAGCGGCGCGGATCGACGGCCATCATGTCGATGCCGGGCTCGCCCTCGACGATCCACTCCGCAAGCTGCCAGCCGGAGCCGCCGGCCGCGGTGATGCCGAAGCTGTGACCCTCGTTGAGCCATAGATTCTTCGCGCCCCAGGCGGGACCGACCAGCGGGCTGCCGTCCGGGGTGTAGGCGATGGGGCCATTGACGATGTCTTTGATGCCGCAGGTGGCAAGCGAGGGTACGCGGCGCTGTGCGGCCTCCACATGCGGCAGCAGCCGCTCCAAGTCACCCTCGAACAAGCTCTTGCCGAACCAGTCGGGCACGCCGTCGGCAAAGCGAGCCGGGGCACCGGCCTCGTAGGGGCCCAAAATCCACCCCAGGCGCTCTTCGCGCAGGTAGTACGACTGGTCAGATTCGCGCAGCACCGCGAGTTCGCGGCCGCCGTTCTGGCGGTACGCTTTCAATTCGGGCGACTCGTCATAAACGATGTACTGATGCTCGACGGGGATGGAAGGCACGTTGAGACCGAACAGGCGGCCGGTCTGGCGCGCATAGTTGCCCGTCGCGCAGACCACGTGTTCGGCGACGATGTCGCCGTTGTTGGTGGTCAGGTGCCACTCGCCCGACGCAGTCCGTTTGACGGCGGTGACTTCGGTGTGTTCGTGGATTTCCGCGCCGCGGGTGCGCGCCCCTTTGCGCAGCGCCATCGTGAGGTCGGCCGGCGCGATGTGGCCGTCGTCCGGGTGGTATAGCGCGCCGACGATGTTCGGCGGACCGCCGCCATTGCCGATCTCGGCCAGCGGCCACAGGTCGTGAACCTCCTTCGGGCCGATCACCTGAAACGGCACACCGATGGTGTTGGCGGTGCCGCAGTACTTCTGATATTCGTCCATGCGGTCGCGGTTGGTGGCGAGCCGCAGGTTTCCGGTGACGTGGAAACTGACGTCTTGGCCGGTCTCCGCGGGCAGCCGCTTGTACAAATCTACCGAATACTTGTGTAACTGTCCGACGGTGTAACTCATGTTGAAGAGAGGCAGCAAACCCGCCGCGTGCCAGGTCGATCCGGCGGTCAACTCGGCGCGCTCCAGCAGGACCACGTCAGACCATCCCTTGACGGCTAAGTGATAGAGCGTGCTAACGCCGACCACACCGCCGCCAATCACCACGACGCGGGCATGAGTTTTCATGTGCTTTATCTCCCAACGCAAATGCGCCAGGCAGTGTAACCAGCAATGGGGTAAACACCAGGCTAATTGCGACAGCCACTTGTTGAAACGCGCCAGGTGCAAGGCCGGCGAGGCTGCGTCTCCCGGTAGCGGGCCCGGCGCCTGTCTGTAAACGACACATTCTTGTCGGAATGAGGCATTCGGGCGCATTGAATGGCATAATAGAGCGCCCGCATTGGTCCTTGCCGACTCGGAGGCTCCCTTGGATGCACCGGTTGTGCTGCGAAAGTGCAAGTACGCGTTTCTTACGCTGCCGAACTATTCTTTGATCGCAGTAGCCAACGCCCTTGAACCGCTGCGTATGGCGAATCGTTTGGTCGGCCGGGAGGTGTACGAGTGGTCGGTTATCAGCGTCGACGGATGCGCCACCGACGCCAGCAGCGGGCTCAGTTTGTCGCCCACGGGTGCGCTCGATAAGCTGGGGGCGGTTGACATCTTGTTCGTCTGCGGCGGCATCAATGTGCGCGAGGCGGTATCCCCGGCGCTGCTCGCCGCGCTGCGTCGGCTTGCGGATCGGCGAACGCCCCTAGGTGCCTTGTGCACCGGCGGCTATGCGCTGGCTCGCGCCGGGCTTCTCGATAACTTTCGCGCGACGATTCACTGGGAAAACCTGTCGGCGCTGCGCGAGGAGTTTCCGCGGGTGCGCATCAGCGACCAGCTGTTCACCATCGACCGCGACCGGTATACCTGCTCCGGCGGCACGGCACCGCTCGACCTCATGTTCAATCTCATTCAATTGAAGCTCGGGCCGCGAATCTCGCAAATGGTGTCCGAGCAATTCATCGTCGATCGCGTGCGCAAGGACACAGAGCGCCAGTACGTCCCGCTACGGGCGCAGATCGGCGTTTCCCATCGCGGTTTGATCCGGGTCGCGCAGCTCATGGAAGAAAACATCGAGAAGCCGCTGTCGCTGGAAAAGATTGCGAAGGCGACCGGGTTGTCGCGCCGCCAGATCGAGCGGCTGTTCAAGCGCGACCTGAACTGCGTGCCGAAGCGATATTATCTGGAAATGCGGCTGCGCCATGCACGCGAACTCTTGCTGCAGACCGCGATGCCCATCATGGACATTACCGCCGCCTGCGGATTTCAATCGCCGCCGCATTTTTCCAAGTGCTACCGCAATCAATTCGGCTATCCGCCCAGCGCCGAGCGCAAGCCGGGAGCCGCGGCGCGCTCACTACTTGAATACGACCGTCTTGTTGTCGTCGAGGAAGACGCGATGCTCGAGCAGCAATCGCACGGCGGTCGATAGGGCGCGGCGCTCGGAATCGCGTCCGACCTCGATCAGCATTTCAGGCGTGTAGCTGTGATCCACGCGCTCGACGATTTGTTCGATGATGGGGCCCTCGTCCAAGTCGCCCGTCACATAATGCGCCGTCGCGCCGATCAATTTGACGCCGCGAGTGTGCGCCTGATGGTAGGGCCTCGCGCCCTTGAAACCCGGCAGGAACGAGTGATGGATATTCACCACCCGTCCGACCAGGCGCTTGGCCATGTCGTCCGAGAATATTTGCATGTAGCGCGCAAGGACCACGAGTTCGGTATGTGTTTCATTGATGAGCGCGAGCAGCCGAGCCTCTTGAACCGCTTTCGTATCCTTAGTGATCGGAATCAAGAAGTAGGGAATGCCATGCCGGTCCGCAGTGGGCTGCATATCCGGGTGATTGGAAACGATGCCGGTCAAGGCCATTTTCAATTCGCCGGTGCGATGGCGGTATAGAAGATCCTCCAGGCAATGGTCCAGCTTCGATACCAAGATCAACACGCGGCTACGGTGCGTGCCGTCGTGGATGGCCCATTGCATTTGCTCGGCATTGGCAACGGCGAGGAATTCCGTACGCAGGCGCGCCAGGTCGACGGGCTCTCCGGCAACGCCGCAAAACGTTGCCCGCACGAAGAAGCGCATCGTCAATACATCGTCGAATTGCTGCATTTCCATGATGTACAGGCGGTGCGCCGCCAGAAAGCCGGTGATAGCGGCGGTCGTTCCCATACGGCTGGTGCACGTTGCCGTCAGTATGTAAGTATGCGATGTGTTGAATTCCATCCCGACATAATACCCATGACGGACCCGCGCGAACAGAATGCTTAAGCAGAGTCCAGCGAGGTTGCGTGCGCGCTCCTAACTCGCGACCCTCACGAATGAAGGCACCTCATCTGCTGGCCGCGGGTTTGTTGTCGCTTTGCGCGGCGCAGGCACAGCCTGCCGCGCCGGCTCGCGCACCGCTCACGGCGGATGATTTTTACCGAATCCAAAGTTTGAGCGACCCGCGGGTGTCGCCCGACGGCGCGTGGGTCGCCTATGTCGTGACCACGAACGAGCGCGAACCCGACGAGGTGCGTAGCGCGATCTGGATGGTGAGTTGGGACGGCAGCCAGCGTGTGGCGCTCACCGCGCCGGCAGACGGCATCGGTAAACCGCGCTGGAGCCCGGACGGACGCTATCTAGCCTTCCTCTCCACGCCGGCAGGCTCCGAGAAAGGACAGATCATGCTGCTGGACCGCCGCGGCGGCGATGCTCGTCCGTTGACGAGCGCTACCGGCGACATCAGCGAGTACGCGTGGTCGCCGGACGCCAAACGCCTCGCGTTCGCCATGGTGCTAGGCGATGAGGCCCCCGCGAAGCCGCCCAAGCCCATCGTAATCGAGGCGCTGCATTTCAAACAGGACGAAGACGGATATCTTGGCTTGGACCGCAAGCGGCACGTGTATCTGCTGGACGTCGAGAGCAGGCAAATCGAACCCCTGACCGCCGACCCATCCTTCAACGAAGACCTACCCGCGTGGTCTCCCGACGGCCGGCAGATCGCGTTTACCAGGACGCATGAAAGAGGCGGAGATCCGGACGGCCGTACCGACATCGATGTCATCGACGCACACGCGGGCGCGGCCCCTCGGACTGTGATTCGGCCCTACGCGCCCAACACGCAGAAGCTCGCTTGGAGTCCGACAGGGACGTTCATTGCTTTTCTGCAGGGTATGGAACCCAAATTCAACGCCTATATGCAGGACCGGCTCTTCGTCGTGCCGGCCGCCGGCGGCGCACCCCGGCCGCTCGCCGACAAGCTCGACCGGGCCGTCACTTCCTATGCGTTCAGCGCCGATTCGTCCGCGACCATCTCCGTGGAGGATGACGGCACCATCTACCCGGCTCGAATCGACCTCTCCGGCGGAGCAATCACGCGCGGGGCGCCGGCGGGTAAGTACGTGGTCTCCGGGTTGTCCAGTGCGGCGGGCCATACGGCGCTGCTCGAGTCCGACGACAATGCCCTCGACGAAGTGTATGCGCTCGAGGGCGGGCGGTTACGCAAGCTCACCTCCCACAATGATGCGTTTCTCGCAGAGCGGCAGCTCGGAGCGGTGGAGGACATACGATTCAAGAGCAGGGACGGAACCGAGATCCACGGGCTCATGATCAAGCCCGTGTCCTATGAACCGGGACATCGATATCGGACGCTGCTGTGGATTCACGGCGGACCCAACGGCCAAGATGAACACACCCTGGCTCTGGACGGTTACCAGTTCGAGCCGCAGATGTTTGCCGCCAAAGGATTTGTGGTTGTTCGCGTCAACTACCGCGGCGGCAGCGGTCGGGGCGGCGCTTTCGCTCAAGCCATTCTCGCCGATTGGGGCCACAAAGAAGTCGAGGACTTGCTCGCCGGTGTCGACTACCTGGTCGCTCGCGGCATCGCCGACGCAGAACGGCTTGCGATCGGCGGTTGGAGCTACGGCGGCATATTGACCGACTACACCATTGCAACCGATCGCCGATTCAAGGCTGCGATCAGCGGCGCCGGCAGCGCCAATCAGTTATCGACTTATGGAACCGATCAATACATCCTTCAATACAGCAACGAACTCGGTGCCCCGTGGCGCAACACCGCGCTGTGGCTGAAGGTGTCGTATCCGTTTTTTCATGCGGACCGCATTCACACGCCGACACTCTTCTTGGGCGGCAGCAAGGACTTCAATGTACCGATCAGCGGCAGCGAGCAAATGTACCAGGCGCTTCGGACCTTGGGGGTGCCGGCGCGGCTCGTGGTCTATCCCGACCAGCACCACGTCCTTACTCGGCCGAGCTTCGTCAAGGATCTGGCTGAGCAAATGTCGATGTGGCTCGACCGCTACGTGCCGCCGCCGCCCCGGCGAATCGCGCCGTAAAGCGTTAGGGCCTATACTTTGGCCGTACTCGCTGCGATAGGATAAGACCAGGGTGACTGCTCAATGAATAGCTCGCTCATCGTCTCGGTGGCCGATACCACGTCGCACCGCGACAGGGACACTCTCAACCATGCGGTCGCGAGCCTGCTGGTGGACTTCCTGGATGCCGAATCGGCGACGATCTACCGTCTGGTCGATGACGCGGGCGTGCGGCGCTTGGCGCCCCGGGTTGCCATCACTCGCGGCGATCGCGAACCGCGGACCCAGGCCGATGATGACCCATCGACGTTTCGCACGCTTACTGACACGCCCGCATGGGATCAGTGCGTGCGGCGCCATGAACTGACGCAATACACCCAGCCCGGCGGGAATACCTGCGCGGTATTGCCGATTGAATCCGAGCGTGACGTCATCGGTTTGCTGGTAGTCGAAAGCAAGAGCCGGCTGCAAGCACGCGAATTGGAGCTGGTCGGCGCTATTTTGCGCATCTTGAAAAATCAATTGGCGCTGCTTGACTATGGTGAACGCGACACCTTGACCGGCATGTTGAATCGCAAGACATTCGAGGCCACTTTCGAGAAATTGCGGCAACGTTTGCGCGCAACCGACACGGAACTCGGTGACGCCGAACCGAGCTGGATCGGTCTCGCGGACATAGACAAATTCAAGTCCATCAACGACAGCCACGGTCATCTGTTCGGTGATGAAGTGCTGCTGTTGATCGCTCAGCTGATGACGAAATGCTTTCGCGGCGCCGATCAACTGTTCCGTTTCGGGGGCGAGGAGTTCGTGATCGTGCTCGATCATGCCAGCGCCGCCGGCGCCCAGGTGGCATTCGATCGGTTGCGGGCAACCGTGGAGGCCTATGATTTTCCCCAGATCGGACGCGTCACGGTCAGTCTCGGATATTCGCGGATTACCCGCGACGACGGTCCGACCAGTTGCGTGGAACGCGCCGATTCGGCGCTCTACTATGCCAAAAACCACGGTCGAAACAATGTCCGCAACTTCGAAGCGCTGGTGGCCGAAGGCGAATTGGTCGCCCGGAGCGAGGCCGAGGATGATACCGAGCTCTTCTAGCCGAGATCTTGATCTGCGCTAAAGTTCGGGAGCGGGATCCCGATAACTAAGGAGATCCGAGAGGATAGCCCTAAAAATGCCCGGCCCAGGGTAGTATCTGCGGCGGGTCCTCCGCCAACCCGGCGATGCTGATGGAAATGACCGCCAGAGCCAGCCCCACGCGTCAAGCAATGAACCGCGACGAGAGCCCAGCATGGCGCGATTCCAGCCGGCCAGCTGTCGTTTATATTGTCGAAAACGTCGCTTCGGGGCAACGCCCAAACGGATATTGTTGGTATCTTATAAGCATCTGAAATCTAGGAATTAAACTCAGGAACCCGTTATGAACGCTCGCCTAAGTATGAACGCCAACGCCGGCCCCGTGACGAACGCTCGCGCCGACATGCTGAGTCGATTGCGCCACCGTAAACCCGCGACCGCCCTGGAGCGCGACTTCTACACCAGTCCCGCGGACTTTCAAATCGATCTCGACATGATTTTTTACCGCGATTGGTTGTTCGTCGGTCACGACTGCGAACTGCTGAATCCCGGCAATTACCTCACGGTGCAGGTGGGCGAGTATCCGGTACTCGTGGTGCGCGACCGCGAAGGCGCCGTTCGGGCATTCCACAACTCGTGCCGTCACCGCGGCTCGAGGATTTGTTCCGAAGCGCATGGGACTTCCGCGCGGCTCGTGTGCCCCTATCACCAATGGACCTACAGTCTCGACGGCCGCTTGCTCGCGGCGCGCGACATGGGAAGCTCGTTCGACAAGACCCAATATGGTTTGAAACCCGTTCATTGCGCCACCGTCGGCGGCTATATCTGGATCTGCCTGGCGAAAGTGGCGCCCGATTTCGAACCCGTCCGTCAGCAGCTCGAGCCGTATTTCCTGCCGCACAAGCTGCATGAAACCAAGGTCGCGTTCGAGTACACCATCGTCGAAAATGCCAATTGGAAACTGGTCTGGGAGAATAACCGCGAGTGCTACCACTGTGCCGCCAATCACCCCGAATTGATCCGCACATTTCCGGAAGACCCCACCATTACCGGCGTCGACGGCGGGTACAGCAATCCGCGCATCGCGGCCAAATGGAAACACTGGGAATCCATCGGCTTGCCGAGTACGTATAAGATCTCGGCGGACGGACAATACCGCACCACGCGGTTCCCGTTGATCGAGGGCATGACCTGCTACACCATGGACGGCCAGGCCGCGGTAAACCGGCCGCTGACCGACACCGTCACCGAGCGCGACATCGGCACGTTGCTGCTGTTCCATTTCCCGTCCACGTGGAATCACGTCATGGCTGACCATGCCACGACATTCCGACTATTGCCGTTGACGCCCACCACGACGCAGTTGACCACGAAGTGGCTGGTGCACAAGGATGCCGTCGAGGGCCGCGACTACGACTTGAAGCGCCTCACCGAGGTCTGGATGGCCACCAACGATGCCGACCGGCGCGTCTGCCAGGAGAATCAGATCGGGGTGAATTCGCCGGCCTATGAACCGGCGCCGTATTCGCCGGTGCACGAAGACGGCGTGACGCAATTCGTCGATTGGTATTGCACGCATCTCGAGGATCGACTGACCGAAGATGCGATGTAGCATCGCGCCATCTTGAAGTACTCGGCGTGGTCGCTGCTGCGCGGCGCACTGTCCGGGCATCGACACTGGTCGGCCGCTTGGGCCGACCCCACACCGCGTCCAAGTTACGACCTGGTCATCGTCGGAGGCGGCGGGCACGGGCTCGCGACGGCCTACTACCTTGCCAAGAACCACGGCATCACCAATGTTGCGGTGGTGGAGCGTGGCTGGCTCGGCGGCGGCAATACCGGACGCAACACCACCATCGTGCGCTCCAATTATCTGTTCCCGGAAAGTGCGCGTCTGTATGACTTTTCGTTGAAGTTGTACGAAGGGCTCTCCCAAGATCTCAATTTCAACATCATGTTGAGCCAACGCGGATTGGTCATGCTGGCGCACAGCCGCCATGACCTCGATTCGATGTCGCGCTGGGCCAATGCGATGCGTATGAACGGCATTGCCGCCGAGTTGCTGGGGCGGGAGGAGGTCGGCGAGATGGCGCCCGCACTCGATCTGTCGCCGCACGCTCGTCTGCCGGTGCTGGGCGGGTTTGCGCAGCGCCGCGCGGGGACCGCACGCCATGACGCCGTCGCCTGGGGATATGCGCGCGCCGCCTCGGCGCTGGGCGTACACATCATTCAAAATTGCGAAGTGCGCGGCTTCGTGCAGGAATCCGGCAAGGTTGTGGGCGTCGATACCAGCCGGGGCCGGATTCGCGCGGAGCGGGTCGGCATTGCGGCAGCCGGGCACAGTTCCGTACTCGCCAAATTGGCGGGATTTCAGCTTCCGGTCACGAGCTATGCCCTGCAAGCCATGGTCACCGAGCCCATCAAGCCCATCCTCGACACCGTGGTGCTGTCGCCCGGAACCGGCGCGTACGTGAGCCAGTCGGACAAAGGTGAAATCGTGCTCGGCGCCATGCTCGATTTATTTCCATCGTACGCGCAGCGCGGCAGCTTCGCGGTCAAGCAGGCCATCATCGCTGCGACGCTGGCGCTGTTTCCGTCATTCAGCCGGCTGCAACTCATGCGTCAATGGGCGGGCATCGTCGATGTGGTGCACGATTCGAGTCCCATCATCGGACCGACTCCCATCCCGCGCCTCTACATCAATTGCGGCTGGGGGACCGGCGGCTTCAAAGCGATTCCGGTGGGTGGTTGGACGTTCGCGCACGTGCTTGCCACCGGCAAGAGCCACGCGCTCGCCGCGCCGTTTCAATTGGAGCGATTCATCAGCGGGCGGCTGATCGACGAAGCGGCCGCTTCCGGGATCGCGCACTAGCCGCCGGGAAAGCCATTTCATGATGCAAATTCCATGTATCTGCTGCGGTCCGCGCGACGAGAATGAATTCGTTTGCGGCGGGACGTCGCACCTCTCGCGCCCCGACCTGGGCGCGAGCGATGAGGAGTGGGGGCGGTATCTGTTTTTCAGGGAGAATCCCAAGGGGTTGCACTTGGAACGTTGGCGCCACGTACAGGGCTGCGGGCTGTGGTTCAATGTGGCGCGCGACACGGTGACGCATGAAGTCAAGTCCGTGTACCCCATCACCGGGGCTCCGCCGCCATGACTGCATCCCGCCTCGCGGCGCCATTCGGTACTCGAATCGATCGAACGCGGAGCGTGCCGTTCGAGTTCAATGGCAGGCGCATGAGCGGTTTCGCGGGCGACACCCTGGCATCGGCACTGCTCGCCAACGGCGCGCAACTGGTGGGACGCAGCTTCAAGCTGCATCGTCCGCGCGGAATTTTTTCCTGCGGGGTGGAAGAGCCCAACGCCTTGGTCGACGTCGGCGTGGGGCCGATACGGACTCCCAACCAACGCGCAACTTTGGTGGAACTGGAGCAGGGCCTGAGCGCGCGCAGCGTCAACTGCTGGCCGAGCGTGGGCTTCGATCTCGGCGCCATCACGGGCGTGTTTTCCGCGCTGTTGCCGGCAGGCTTTTACTACAAGACGTTCAAGTGGCCCAGTTGGCATTTGTTCGAACCTACCATTCGCCGCATGGCGGGCCTCGGGCATGCCTCGGGAGAGCCCGACCCCGATCGCTATGAGGAAGTCGCTGCCGCGGCGGACGTCGTGGTGGTGGGCGGCGGTATTTCCGGATTGAGTGCGGCGCTGTCCGCCGCCGAAGCGGGCGCCGACACCCTATTGCTGACCAGCGCCAACGCCCTCGGCGGAGCACTCGGGTGGGGCGTGGATGCGGGAATAGCGCAACTCATCACGGCTGCGAAACGAGCCGGAGTCCGCATGCTGACGCGTACCCTGGCGTTCGGTGTCTACGACCATGGGCTCTTGTGTGCGCGCGAAACGCTGTCGCGCGAGGCGTTGCCGGCAAAGTCATCGCCGCGTCTCGGTGGCGGCCTATTGCGCGAGCGCTTATGGAAGATTCGCGCAGGTCGAATCATCTCGGCGGCGGGCGCGTTCGAACGACCGATGATATTCCCGAACAATGATCGCCCCGGAGTGATGCTGGCGGGCGCCGCCGAAAAATACGCCCATGCGTTCGGGGTCGCTTGCGGCGAGCGGGTCGTTATCGTAACCAACAGCGACTCGGCCTATCGAGTGGCCGATTCCTTGCGCGGCGCCGGCGTCAACGTGGTCGCGCTGGTGGACCGACGTTCGCCGGCCGATATCGGGGCGGACGCTGCGACCGGCGCGACCGGTGCAAGCAGAGCACATGGCGCAAGCGTGCGCGTGCTGCGCGGTGCGGGAATCGCAAAGGTCAGCGGCACTATCTCGGTGCGGGGCCTCACCATCATATCCGCGGAGGCCGTGGGAGCGCGTCCGGAAACGATTGAGTGCGACTCGATCTTGAGCGCCGGCGGCCATGCGCCGGCCGTGCATTTGCACTCGCAGGCCGGCGGCAAACTCCGTTGGTTGGAAGACTCGGCCATGTTCGTTCCCGACGGTAGCCCGCCTTGCGGGTTGGTGAGCGTCGGCGCTTGCGCAGGGATTTTCGACCGAGACGCGGCGCTTAATCACGCTGCGGAGGTCGGCCGCGCCGCGGCACGCGGCACGCCGCCTCCCGTTGCAACGGCACAAGGAGCGGGGCGCTCGCTGGCCGCGACACATCTGTCCGAAGTAGCCGGCAAGCAATTCGTGGACTTGCAAAACGACGTGACATTGAGCGACGTGGGGCTCGCGGCGCAAGAGAATTACCGTTCCGTCGAGCATCTGAAGCGCTACACGACCACCGGCATGGGGACGGATCAGGGCAAGACCAGCAATGTCAATGCTCTAGTGCTCATGGGCGGGTTCACCGGCCGCGAACCTGCGGAGGTCGGCACCACGAAGTTTCGACCGCCGTTCGCGCCGATCACCCTGGGGCTTTTGGCGGGCCGCCGCGCCGGTGCGTTGTATCGACCGCTCAAGCGTTTATCGGCCGAGCGCTGGCATGAGGCGCACGGCGCCTTGTTCGAGCAATTCGGCAATTGGTATCGACCGGCCGCCTATCCTCTGCCGGGGGAGACCTTCGAGGCCGCCGCACAGCGTGAAGCACGCGCCGTGCGCAGCAATGCGGGTCTGCTCGACGGCTCGCCGCTCGGCAAACTCGAGATCTTCGGGCCGCATGCCGCTCAATTCCTCGATCTCATGTATGTGGGGACGATGTCGACGCTGAGCATCGGGCAGGCGCGCTATGGCGTGCTCCTCAATGAAAACGGCATCGTCATGGATGATGGCATTGTCGCGCGCTTGGGCGAACAGCATTATTGGGTCAATACCACGAGCGCACGCGTCGAGCGCACGACGGCTGCTTTCGAGGAATGGCTGCAATGCGAATACACGAGGATGAAGGTGCTAATCACTCCGGTGACTTCGCGCTGGGGCAATGTCACGGTGGCGGGACCCAGGGCATGGGACTGGCTGGCCGCGATCGGATTCGACGCTGCGTTTGCGCCGGCATCGATGAAGCACATGACGCTGCGCACGGGTATTTTCGATGGCGTGCCGCTGCGCGTCCTGCGCGCGAGCTTCAGCGGAGAACTCGGCTACGAAGTCAACCTGCCGGCGGACCATGTGGAAGCGTTGTTGGAGCGCCTCTGGGCACGCGCCGGTGAATTCGACGCGGTTCCCTACGGGATCGAGGCATTGGAGATTTTGCGCACCGAGAAGGGGTTCATTCATATCGGTACCGACACCGATGGCACCACGTTGCCGGGCGACATCGGTCTGGCGCGCGCAGTCGAGCGCAAGGCCGCCAATTTCGTCGGCCGGCGCTCGCTGCTGCGGCCCGCGGCGCGCGATCCCGAACGTCTGCAGTTGGTTGCGCTCAGTTCAAGCGGGCGCACGCGGCTTCCGGTGGGTGCGCAAATCGCCGGCGCCACGCCGCCGACTCAGGCCGAGGGCTACATCACGTCCAGTTACATGAGCCCGTCATTGCAGGCGCCGGTGGCGCTCGGCATGCTGGTCCGAGGAACACAGCGCGTCGGCGAGCGCGTGCGGGTGCATCATCTGGGCACCGTCATGGACGCGGTCGTGGTCAAAGCGCCATTCATCGATCCCACCGGCGCGCGGCTCAATGAATAGTCGGCGCGGTGTCGACGAAGGCATCGATGCCGCGGGCCTGTCAGTGCGCTTGGACGAGACTCTACAGATCGCTTCCCTGCGTTATTTCGATCTCGCGGGCACGTTCGTCGCTGCCTTGGGCAGTGCTCTCGGCGGCCCCATGCCCGAACCGCTGCGAGCCGTACTGCGAACGATGGGCGGGGTCGGCACAGGCACGGCCGGCACAGAGGCGGCCGACGAACTCGTGCTCGCATGGCGCAGTCCGACCGAGACTCTTTTATTGTCCCACGACGCTCTGCGATTCACTTCAATCGCAGAGCAGGCCGCGGATCGCGCGGACGGATGCATGGTCGACCAGACCAACGGGATAGGGGCCTATACGGTCGCGGGCGCGCGGGCGCCTGACCTGTTGGTTCGTCTGGGTTCGACCGCGGCCATCCCCGCGCTCGGCGAGGCCCGCAGCAGCCGGCTTGCGGAACTGACTGTCACGTCTCTATGCGTTCGACCGGGTGAAATCCTGCTGCTCGTCGAACGCGTTTACGGCGGGCATTTGATGGGATGGATTGCGGCGACTGCGGGTGATTTTTAGGGTTTGACGTCGATGTTGCCGAACGATGCCACCATCCAAGCGCGCGGCGAATGCTTGAAAGAGTCCCGGCCGACCGTCCGGCGGAATCGAGGACGTCAGTGCACGCGCTCGAACTCCGTGCCGAGCGCACGCTCGACAGCCGTCTGAAATGCTGTCATGGACCACTCGCCGATGCCCTCGCACCGTGCCGCTATCGCCTTCGCTTCTTCGAGCGACACTTCGGTGATGCTGAAACAGCTGACGACGGCGCCGTTTGTCAGTAAGCAGCGGGCAGTGCGCGTGTGCCGATCATAGAAATACTTGTGGCCCCGAAAGCCCGGGCGCAGCTTCTTTCTCAGCACCACCCCATCTCGGATTGGGGCGAGTAGCGCATTCAGCGCGGCCGCGTCGTCGAGACGCGCAATTGCATCGAAAATCTTTGTAGTCATTGCTTGCACCTCAAGTGTTGGTCAGGCGCTGCCGTCAACGATTCGCCTCAGATCGGATGCTGCGCTGCAGTCTAGCATTCGATGCGTGCTGAAGGAATCTACTCCCAAATGATTACTCAAGAGTAGGTTTTGTTTCCGAAATTGCTAGCGATGGAATTCGATGTCGTTGTTGTGGGTCCTCTTCAGAGTGTGGTTCAATTAGGTGAATGCGAATCGCGGTGTAGGGCGTTTTCTCCGCGGCAATTGTGGGGACGCGTTTGCATTTCGTTGATTCGATCTACTAACGAGACCAAACACTTGCAATCGGAAATACTCAGCGACGGGTCGGATCGACGCGCCCCGTTCGCCGACCTCGAGGCCGCCCTCGATCGCCTTGCGGCGCGTGGGCAACGGCGGTCGCTGCAGAGCTTCGGCGGCCTTGATTTTACCTCCAACGATTATTTGGCGCTCGCGAATTCGAGCGAATTGCGCGCCGCTGCGAGCGAGGCGCTGTCCCGTCAAATACCGATCGGCTCCGGCGGATCGCGACTCTTGCGCGGCAATCATGTGGAGCATGAGGCTTTGGAAGAGGCCGCGCGTGCCTACTTCGGCGCGGAGTCCTCGCTGTATTTCGG
The DNA here is from genome assembly GCA_036502605.1 of Steroidobacteraceae bacterium. GTDB lineage: Bacteria > Pseudomonadota > Gammaproteobacteria > Steroidobacterales > Steroidobacteraceae > Bog-1198. The sequence continues at coordinate 10,084 of DASXYI010000135.1, read as the reverse complement.
CAGCGGCTATGCCGCGAATCTCACCCTGTTCGCCACGGCGCCGCAACGCCGTGATCTCGTAGTTTACGACGAGTGGATTCATGCGAGTGTGCACGATGGATTGCGCCGCGGTCGAACCGAAATCGTCAGCGCGCGCCACAATGACGCGCAGTCCGTCGACGATGCCATCGTTCGGTGGCGCGCGGCTGGTGGGACGGGGCGCGTCTGGATCGCCGTTGAAAGTCTTTACAGCATGGACGGAGACGGACCCGATCTTGCGGAACTGTATGCGCTTGCGTGCCGTCGAGAAGCGGTGTTCGTCGTTGACGACGCGCATGCCACCGGCGTCCTCGGACCCAACGGTCGGGGTTGCGCAGCGTTCCTGGAGGGTCGCGACAACGTCGTGACGATACACACTTGCGGGAAGGCTCTCGGCACGGCGGGCGGGCTCATCTGCGGGCCTCGCGTCCTCACGGACTTCTTGGTCAATCGCGGCCGGGCGTTCATCTTTGCCACCGCGCCATCGCCGCTTCTCACTGCGGTCACCCGCGCCGCAATTGCGCTCTGCGAGCGCAGCGATGCCCGGCGTGCCTCGCTTCAGAGATTGGTCGAGTGTGCAACTCGCGAACTCGCACGGCACTGCGGCCTTACTGCATCGGGTTCGCACATACTTCCAATTGTGATTGGAGAGGACCAGGCCGCCGTCGACCTCGCGGCAAAGCTCCGTGCGCGCGGCTACGACGTGCGGGCCATTCGTCCGCCGACGGTTCCGGTGGGAACCGCTCGGCTGCGCATCGCATTGACGCTCAATGTGAACGAAACGGCGATCGAGGGTCTTTTCCAGACGCTTGCCAGCGAAATGCATGCTCGGTGAGCGCTAGTTGCGACAATGCCTACAAGTATGGAGGCGGCCGCAATGCGTGTTGATTCTTAGCTGCCTCAGTCCGCCGCTGCGAAGCGCATCACAGTGCCACGGCGACATTTCGGTACCCACGCACTGCTGGGGCTCAACGGACGCTGTTAATTTACCTTAATGCAACCTGGCTTATGCGCGGACGCATACAGGATGCAACCAGCTCCGAACGGCGCATTCCGCGGCAGAGCGGACGTGATACCGGCGCTTTGCACCAAAAAAGAGGAGCGACAGGATGTTTCTGAGAAACCTGAGGATTGGGACGAGATTGGGGCTGGCGTTCGCCGTCGTTCTCATCATGGTTCTCAGCATCGTCGCGCTCGCCGTGTCGCGCCTGGATTCGCAGGATGCCTTGATCTCGAAGTTTGCCAATGAGCGCGTGCCGCAGGTAGTCAACTCGCATAAGTTAGCCATCTCGGTCCTGGCATCCGCAGGGCATACGCGCAATATATTCCTTCTGGATCACGGCAAAATTCCTGAAGAGCTGAGCGGCTTGGAGGATCAGAGGAAACAGCGCATCGAGCTGATAAATACGATCGACAGAGTCGTTGACACGGAACAGGGGGAGGTATTTTTCAAGAACGTTGCGGAGTCACACGCAATTTACATTCCCGATGAAGATGAATTCATCCGGCTCGTGCAGGCCAATCGTTTGGATGAGGCCAAGAAATTGCTGACCGACAAGATGCATCCCGAGCAGTTGGCGTATCTTGCGAAAATCGACAAGCTCAGCGACTACCAAGTCTCGCTGATCGGTAAGGAACGCGGTGAGGCGAAAGATAGGTACAACAGCGGACGGACGGAGATCATCAGCATCGGCGTGCTGGTCACGCTCGTCAGCGCCGTCTTCGCCTTCTGGATCACACGCAGCATTACCTTGCCCTTGCTACGGGCGGTGCAGACCGCGCAGCAGGTTGCGGGTGGCGATCTGGCGGTCCATATCGAAGTGCGCAGTCGAGATGAGACCGGACAATTGTTGGCGGCTCTGCAGAATATGCTGCAGAGTCTCGCAAAGATCGTCGGCGCGGTGCAAAACTCAGGCATTCAGGTCAACTCCTCGGTGACGGCGATGGCTGCCACCGGCAAAGAGCAACAGGCGACGGCGAGCGAGATCGCGGCGACGACGACCGAGATTGGCGCGACTTCCAAGGAAATCTCGGCCACTTCCAGGGAATTGGTCAAGACCATGAATGAGGTGTCCGCGGTCGCCGAGCAGTCCGCTACTCTGGCGAACAGCGGCCAGGCCGGCCTGTTGCGCATGGAGGAGACCATGCGTCAGGTCATGGAGGCGGCGGGCTCGATAAACGCCAAGCTTGCCGTGCTGAACGAAAAGGCCAGCAACATCAATCAGGTGGTCACGACCATAACCAAGGTGGCCGACCAGACCAATCTGCTTTCGCTCAACGCCGCCATCGAAGCGGAGAAGGCTGGGGAGTATGGCAGGGGCTTCGCGGTGGTGGCATCGGAGATTCGCCGGCTCGCCGACCAGACTGCGGTAGCCACCTACGACATCGAACAGACGGTCAAGGAAATTCAGTCGGCCGTGTCGGCGGGCGTGATGGGCATGGATAAGTTTTCCGAGGAAGTTCGCCGCGGCATGGGCGATGTACAGCACGTCGGCGGGGAGTTATCACAGATCATTCAGCAGGTGCAGGCGCTGGCGCCCCGCGTCGAGTCGGTGAATGAAGGAATGCAGGCGCAGGCAACGGGCGCGGAACAGATCAGCCAAGCGCTCACGCAGTTGAGCGAGGCGGCGCAACAGACGGTCGAGTCGCTGAGACATTCGACCGTCGCGGTGGACGGACTGATGGAAGTCTCCGTCGGGCTGCACGCCAGCGTCTCACGTTTCAAGCTGTAGATAACTCCGGAACTCGGCGATGTTGTTCTTGAAGTTTCGAATCGGCAGCGAAAGCTACGCGCTCGATACGATGCAAATCGCCGAGGTTCTACCGCTGCTCCAGATCACGCGCGTGCCGAAGGCCCCCGTCGGTGTTGCTGGTCTGATCAATTTCCGCGGCAGAGCCGTGCCCGTGGTCGATTTGAGCGAGCTGATGCTTGGCGAGCCGGCACGGCCGCACATCAGTACGCGTCTGATCCTGGTGCGTTACGGCGAGCACTTGTTGGGATTGATCGCCGAACAGGCAACCGAAACGATGCGGCGTGAAGCGGGGAGCTTCACCGACTCCGGCATTACGAGCGAGGCGGCGCCCTATCTGGGGCCGGTCACGCAGGACGGAGGCCGATTGGTTCGATGGATCGAGGTACAGAAACTGCTGCCGGCCGCTGTCAGCGGCGTCCTGTTCCGGCAGGCCGAGGAGAACTCTTGGTCTACGCCAGAATCGCCGCGCTGCTGAAGGAGAAAATGGGCCTCGACGCCGGGTCGATCGGCGTCGCCTCCGTAGAGCGCGCCGTGCGCGAACGGCTCGCCGCGCGGGGCATCAAGGACGTGCAGGTCTACTGGACGCAGCTGAGCGCCTCCGAGGAGGAATTGCAGGAACTGATCGAAGTAATCGTGATTCCGGAGACTTGGTTTTTTCGCGATCCCGAAGCTTTCGCGGCATTGGTGCGTGTGGCCCGGGAGGAATGGCTCGTGAAACATGCGGAGGGAACCTTGCGCACTTTGAGCCTTCCATGCTCGACCGGGGAGGAGCCGTTCTCGATGGCGATGGCGCTGCTCAACGGCGGTCTGCCGCCATCGCGATTTCATATCGACGCCATCGACATCAGCACTCGCGCGATCGCATGGGCTGAACAGGGTACCTATGGCAAGAACTCGTTTCGCGCCAAGGATCTCAGCTTTCGAGACCGCTACTTCGAGCCGGTGGAGCGCGGCCATCGCTTGAGCGACGGCGTGCGCCGGCAGGTGCACTTTCGGCACGGCAATCTGTTGTCCGCCGGCTGGCTTCACGGTGCGCACGGTTACGACGTCATTTTCTGCCGCAACGTGCTGATCTATTTCGATCGGGTCACCCAGCGCCGCGCCATCGAGGTGCTCGGTCGGTTGCTGAGCCCTTCCGGTCTATTGTTCGTGGGCCCATCGGAGACGGGGTTGCTGCTGGATCACGGCTTTGTCTCGGCCGGGATTCCGCTTGCGTTCGCATTTCGCCCGGCCGGCAGTCCGGCGCCGCGGCTCCGGCCCAGGCAACGATCGGCCACTGCCGCGACGTTGGCGAAACCGGTCCTTACGAAGCCGTCCAAGTCCGTGCCGGTTGCCAAGCCGCAGCCCAGATCGGCACCCCCCGGGAAGACGATTGTCGCAATCGAACATTGGATCGAGCAGGCGCGCCGTCTCGCGAACCAGGGCGATCTGGTCGAGGCCCTGAAGTGCTGCGAACAGAATTTGCGCGCCCAGCCGGCGTCGGCCGAGACCTTTCATCTGATGGGGATGTTGCACGATGCGGCTGGGCGGGTGCGCGAGGCGGCCGAGCACTACCGCAAGGCGTTGTATCTCGACCCGCAGCATCACGAGGCGTTGGTGCACTTGGCGGTGGCGCTGCAAAGGGAAGGCGACGAGCACGGCGCGCAACGATTGTTCGAGCGGGCGAACCGACAGTTGGCGTCGGGCGAGAACAAGGGCGGCGGGTAGCTTGAAGAACGCCGCGCAGACAGCTCTGGATGATTGCTGGAATCGCATCGGAGTCCGGGGCGACCAATCGTGTGCGGAGCTGCTGCGTCACATACATTGCCGCAATTGTCCGGTATTTTCTGCGGCCGCCCGCACTTTGCTCGACGTGCCCGCGCCCGCGGGATCCGAGCAGATCGCGACCGAGCATTTCGCACGGCCTGCGCTCGCCGACTCAGGATATGCGATTAGCGCAGACACCGAGTCGGTCATGGTCTTTCGCCTGCATGCGGAATGGTACGCGATTCGCACGGCCGCGTGCCTGGAGATTGCCGACTTGCGTCCCATCCATTCGCTGCCGCACCGGCGCGACGGGGCGGTGCTCGGGGTGGCGAACGTGCGCGGCGGGCTGCTGGTGTGCATCTCGTTGGCGGTCGTTCTCGGCGTGGCCGGCCGTCCCGAGGCAACCCCCACTCAAGCGCAACGCCGCGCCGCGGTACCGCGCCTATTGGTCGCACGGGGCACGGCGGGTGCCGTCGCCTTTCCGGTCGACGAAGTGCAGGGCATGGAGCGCGTTCGTGCCCGCGATCTCAAGGAGGTTCCCGCGACGGTCGCCCGGGCGCAAGCAACGTACACTCGAGCGCTGATGGCGCTGGGCGACCGGACTGTCGGTCTGCTCGATGAACAACTGCTGTTCTACACGGTGGAGCGGGCCCTCGCATGAGTACGCCCGATCTCAGCCAGTCCTCGATGCTCGATCTGTTTCGCATGGAAGCGGACAGCCATTCACAAGCCTTGACGGCCGGACTGCTGGCCCTCGAGCGTGATCCCGTCGCGGCAGACCACCTCGAGCGCTGCATGCGCGCGGCGCATTCGCTCAAAGGCGCGGCGCGGATCGTCGGCCTGAGCGCGGGCGTGAGTATCACGCATGCGATGGAAGACTATTTTGTGGCCGCACAGCGGGGACGCAGTGTTTTGCGGCGGGAGCATATCGACCAACTGTTGCATGGCGTGGATTTGCTACGTCAAATGTCGCGCACGGCTGAACAAGACATGGACCGCTGGGAGGCGCAAAAGCTCGAAGAGGTGGCGGCGTTTGTCGACGCATTGAACCGTGCAGTGGCTAGCCCCGCGGTGATTGATGTCGCTCGCGCGCCGGCGGAGACCGAGCCGCCGCAAGATGAGCGTCTCGCCACGGCCCGTCGCGGCGAGGAGACCGGCGAGGGGGAGAAGAGCGGGGTAATTAGAGTCACCGCCGATAATCTGAACCGGCTGTTGGGGCTGGCCGGCGAGTCGCTCGTAGAATCGCGCGGATTCAAGTCCTTTGCTGACTCGCTGTTGCGGTTGAAACGCTTTCAGTATGGCCTGCAGCATGCTCTGGATCGCCTGCGCGAGCAGTTGCCGCAGCGCCTGAGCAACCAGGCACAGGTGACGTTGGCCGAGGTCCAGCGGCGTGCGCTCGAATGTCAACAATTTCTGGCACAACGACTGGTTGAGATGGAAACCTTCGACCGGCGTGTCGCACAACTCTCACATCGGCTCTACGACGGCGCGCTGGCCTGCCACATGCGGCCCTTTGCCGATGGAGTGCAGGTGTTCCCGCGTATGGTGCGGGATCTCGCCCGCACGATGAGCAAACAGGTGCGATTCGACATTGGTGGCGAGGATACTCAGGTCGACCGCAACATTCTCGAAAAACTCGAAGCCCCCCTGGGGCATTTGTTGCGCAACGCCTTGGACCACGGTATCGAGTCGCCGGAAGAACGCCTCGCCGCCGGGAAGCCCGCAGAGGCGACGCTCAAAATCGACGCGCGGCATGACGCCGGGCGGCTGCAGGTGACCGTCGCCGATGATGGTCGAGGCATCGATCTCGAGCGCCTGCGGGAGGCCGTCATCGAGCGCAAGCTCTCGAATGCCGAGACGGCCGCCAGGTTGGATGATGCTGAACTGCTCCAGTTCCTGTTCCTACCCGGGTTCTCACTGAAAGAGGCGGTCGACGACATCTCCGGCCGGGGAGTTGGGCTGGATGTCGTGCAGAGTGTACTCAAACAAATCCGGGGTACGGTGCGCATTACCACCCGTCGCGGCCAGGGAACGCGCTTTCAGATGGAACTGCCGCTGACGCTCTCGGTGGCGCGCGCGCTGCTCGTGGAAGTGGGCGCCGAAGCGTATGCCGTGCCGCTCGCGTACATCCGGCACGCGCTCAAGCTCGCGCAGAGCGATATCGAGTTGCTCGAGGGCCGCCCGCACTTCGATCTGGACGGCCGGTCGGTCGGACTGGTCACGGCGCACCAGCTGCTCGGCGTCTCGTCCCCGCCGGCCGCGGGCGACCTGTTGGCGGTGATCGTTCTGGGCAATGCGACCCATCTTTATGGTCTCATCGTCGATCGCCTTCTCGGCGAGCGCGAGCTGGTCGTACAATCGCTCGATCCGCGACTTGGAAAGATCAAGGATGTGGCGGCCGGCGCGCTGATGGAAGACGGCTCGCCTGCTCTCATTCTGGATGTCGAGGATATCATTCGTTCGATCGAAAAGCTGGCTGGCGCCGGCGGCTTGAGCGGCGTCGCGCCCGATGCATTGGGCGCCGCGGGCGCCAAGCGCAAGCGCGTGCTGGTGGTGGAGGACTCCTTCACCGTGCGCGAGCTGGAGCGCAAACTCCTGGTGAACAGCGGCTTTGAGGTCGAGGTCGCGGTCGACGGTATGGACGGCTGGAACGCCGCCCGCACCGGCCATTTCGATCTGGTCATCACCGATGTCGACATGCCGCGCATGGATGGCATCGAGTTGGTGACACTCATCAAGAAGGATCCTCACAAAAAATCGCTGCCCGTGATGATCGTGTCTTACAAAGATCGTCCGGAGGATCGCCGCCGCGGCCTGGATGCGGGCGCCGACTACTATTTGGCCAAGGGCAGCTTTCACGACGAGACGTTGCTGCGTGCCGTCGTGGACTTGATCGGCGCAGGACAGCCATGAAGATCGGCATCGTCAACGATTTGCCGATCGCGCTGGAGGCACAGCGGCGCGCGCTGGCGCTGCGGCCGGACCACGCGGTGATCTGGTCCGCGCGCGACGGCGCGCAGGCCGTTGCTCTCTGCGCCAAGGAGACGCCGGATCTGGTGCTCATGGATCTCATCATGCCGGGAACGGATGGTGTCGAGGCGACTCGGCAGATCATGGCCGCTACGCCCTGTGCGATCCTGGTCGTGACCGCAAGCGTCGGTGCCAATACCGCGCGCGTGTTCGACGCGATGGGCCACGGCGCGATCGATGCCGTCGACACGCCGGTACTTGGTCACGGTGAGCTGCAGGACAGCGCCGCGGCATTCCTGCACAAGATCGACACGGTCGCAAAGCTCGTGGCCACGCCCCGATACATCCCGAGCGCCGACACGTTCAGCGACACCTGGATCATCAGTCGACGGGAACGGCTGGTCGCCATTGGCGCCTCGGCTGGTGGCCCGGCGGCGTTGACGGCCGTATTGTCCGGTCTACCGAAGGGTTTCCCGGCCGCCGTGGTGATTATTCAGCACGTGGACGCGCGATTCGCGTTGGGGTTGGCCGACTGGTTGAGCCGCAATTGTGCCCTGCCGGTACGTGTAGCGAAGGAGGGCGATCACCCGACCGCCGGTACGGTTTTGCTCGCCGGTACCAACGATCATTTACGGTTCATATCATCGGGGCGCATCGGGTATACATCCGAACCGCGCGAACAGGCCTACCGGCCATCGGTTGACGTCTTCTTCGCCAGCGTCGGCGTACATTGGACGGGCGAGGTAGTGGGTGTGTTGTTGACGGGCATGGGCCGCGACGGCGCGCAAGGTTTGAAAACTCTGCGTGACAAAGGCCACTATACGATCGCTCAGGACCAGGCCACGAGCACGGTGTATGGGATGCCCAAGGCCGCCGCGAGCCTGGGTGCCGCAGTGGATATTCTGCCGCTTGAACGCATCGCACCCCGCTTGGTAGATACCTTCAGACACAAGATCTAGAGTAAGGACTCAATCGCATGAGTACGAATCATCCCAAGGCACTTCCGCCGGCCGTCGGCCCGACACAAGTCGCGCCCCGCTCCAACGATCCGACTGCACGATTGCGTCGGGCCGCCGACGCAGTGGGCGATCTGCGCTTCGTCGATGATTCCAATTGCGTCGTTTTGTTGGTAGACGACCAGCTGATGATCGGTGAAATGGTGCGGCGTGCCCTGGCGAATGAACCCACTATCGTGTTTCATTTTTGCTCCGAACCCGGTGAGGCCATCAAGACCGCGGAGCGCATCGCACCGACCGTCATCCTACAGGACCTCGTCATGCCGGGCATCGAAGGACTCACGCTGGTACGCGAGTATCGCGCTCTTGAGGCGACGCGCAATACACCGATCATCGTATTGTCGATCCGCGAAGACCCCACAACGAAGAAGGATGCATTTGCGGTGGGCGCGAACGATTACATCGTGAAGCTCCCCGACAGTATCGAACTGATTGCGCGTATTCGCTATCACTCACAGGCGTATCTCAGCCGGCGGCAGCGCGATGGAGCGTACAAAGCGCTGCATGAAAGTCAGCGCCAACTGATGGCGGCCAATATCGAACTGTTGAGACTCTCGAACATGGATGGGCTGACGGGACTCAATAACCGCCGGCGCTTCGATGAGTACGCGTCGACCGAGTGGCGTCGTGCACTGCGCGAACGGGCGCCGTTCGGGCTTCTGCTGGTCGATATCGATGAATTCAAGCCCTACAATGACGCCAACGGTCACCTCGCGGGAGATGAACTGCTCAGGCGAATCGGTGAAGCGATCCGCACCTCCTGCAGACGCCCGGAGGATCTGCCGGCGCGCTATGGCGGAGACGAATTCGCCGTCGTGTTGCCTGGGATGCAGGCCAACGCTCTCGAGAGCATCGGCGAACGTCTGCGCCAGGCGGTACAGGATCTTAAGATCGAGCACGGCGGCTCACTTGCCGCTCCTTACGTGAGCCTGAGCGTGGGTGGCGCCGTGGCCGTCCCGACCGAGGAAGATGGATTGCTCGATTTGATCGCTATCGCCGACAGGAATTTGTATGAGGCCAAGACGGCGGGGCGTAATAAGTGCATCGTCCACGAATAGGTGGGCGGCGACCATCGCTTTCGTAGCGCTCGTCGAACATGTACTCGATACTCTGGGCTATGAGATGATCTTTTGACTTGAAGTGCGCATAGAAGCCGTCATGCGTAAGCTCTGCGCACTCCGTGATCGATGCGACGCCGACCCTTGACTCCGTAAACCCGATTGGCAGCTGCCCAACGCTGAGCGCTTGGCACCTTGTGGCCTCGAGACGCCGCGTCACAAAACCGTAAAACTGGGTCCGAACCGCGTCATTCAGCGTGAGTTCTATGGTGTCACTCTGCAATTCGGCGGCACTTACAAGTTTTGATTTTTACGCTCAGGTCCAAATGCTATCGGCGTCCTCCTACATGAACCGCAGTTGAGCACCTCGCCGCGCGCACGCCTGCGTGCGCCCAGCAGCGCTGCGTAGGGCTGTTCCTACGCCTTTATCCGAACCGCCACGCTATCGAGTCAGCGAGAATATGCGCAGGCTTTACTAACACAACAAAGTACTGATACAAAGGGGTAAAGCCATGATCATCGG
>DASXYI010000134.1:0-13475 GCA_036502605.1 Steroidobacteraceae bacterium | reverse complement strand
GTTGAAATCCACGTCCACCAGATCCGCGCTGCCGGCGACCGGCTTGTTCTCGAATTCCACCTTCTCGACATAGGGTAGACGCTGCAGGCGCTCTTTGGAGCGTTCGACCGCCGAATTGGACAGCCATCCGCCTTCGAGCTGACGCATTTCCCGGCGCAAGGTCTCATCGTTGATGGCGCTTACATTGTTGAAATTGATGTGCCGCACGTAGACGCGATTGCCCGGTTCGATGAAAAACGTGAGCGACACGGTTTTCTTGTCGTTGTCGGGCGTCGGCACCGGATCGATCTTGGCGAACGCGTAGCCGTCCGCGCCAAGCCGGTAGCTCATCAATTCCTGGGAACTGGTCACGGCCTTGCGCGAGAAGGTGTCGCCCGGCTTGATGAGCAGCAGCGCGCGCAGCTGCGACTCCGGAACGACCATGGTACCGGCGAGCTTGATCTCGGACACTTTGAAAACGTCCCCTTCATTGACGTTCACCGTGATGTACATGTCATCATTTTCAGGCGCTATGGCCACCTGAGTCGACTCGATCTGAAAATTCGCGTAACCGCGATCCATGTAGTAGGAACGCAGCTTTTCCAAGTCGCCGGTCAAGGATTCGCGTGAATAGCGATCGTCTTGCTTGTACCAGGACAGCCAATTCGGTGTCCTCAACTCGAAGCTGTCGAGGACGTCCTTTTCCTTGAACTTGGTGTTGCCGACCAGGTTGATCTGCTCAATCTTGGCGCGCTTGCCTTCCTTGATGTCGACGACGATGTCTACCTTGTTGCCTGGTAAATCGGTGACTTTCGCGTCGATGCGGACCGCGTACTTGCCGCGGCTGAAATATTGATCGGTCAGGTACTGTTTGACCTCGTCGAGCACGGAGCGATCGAAGGGTTTGCCGGTAGCGAGGCCGACGTTGCGCAGACTCTTCTGCAGATCCTCGGTCTTGATGTCCTTGTTGCCTTTGAGCTCGAATTTGGCGATCGACGGGCGTTCGATCACCACGACCAGCAGGGTGTTGCCGTCGCGGCGCAATTCCACGTCGCGAAAAAACCCGGTGGCATACAACGCGCGCATGGCCTCGCCGATCCGCTGGCCGTCCAGGTGATCGCCGATGCTCACGGGTAGATAGTTGAATACCGTTCCTTCTGATATTCGCTGCAGACCTTCGACGCGAATGTCTCCGACGGTGAAGAGTTCCGTCGGCGCATTGGCATGTACTACGGTATAGAGCGGTTGAATTGCCCATGCCACCAGCAATCCTGCGCGCAATTCAAACCGCACGCGGCAATAACTGATTGTGATTTCTGTAGAGGCCAAAGCGGAGTGGGCACTGAGGGTGCGGTGGCGATTTCAGATTTATCATGATTCCCCGTTAATTCACATTTCTCGAGACGTGGTCCTTCCACTCCCCAGCAAGCGCCCCCGCCACGACACTCGGGCTTCATCGCATGCAAGACGGCTCCGATCGTAGCCACGGAGGCGGCGACCAATAACTAACATCTTCATGCGGCGGCTCTCTGGCAGACTTTCAAGACCACGGCGAAGCCTCAGATCGCGTCGGCATAGAACATATCGCTGAGAGCCTTGGCCGAGAACGACGCGAGAAGCTGTATCCCTTTCAAAGACCGCTGCAATACGTTCAAAGTTCAGGCGTTGCGGAGCGTATTGGTGGTAAAGCGTTGTAAAAACTTGTAAGGATTTGCCGCTTCCTTCACGCGTCGTGCGAAGTGTTCGCCGATCGTGTTGAGGTAAGCGCGCGATCGTTCTTGCGACGTCCAACGTCGCTTAGCGCTCGGCAAAACGACGTCGCTGTTTACTGCTGCGGACTAGGAGCGCTCGCGCCCGTCGGCGCGGCCTGCTGCGTGGGGGCGATTGTTGGCGCGCCCTCCGTCGGCGCCCGTATAGAAGGTGGTGGCGCATTGCCCGGTTGAATCTCTGGAATCGACGGCTGCTTCTCTCCGGGCAGCAGCGTGATCTTGCCCCCGTTCAAGGATTTTTCCTCGTCGCGAATTTCGTTGTACTTAGAGGCGCTGATCGCCTCGGTTGCTCTCTGATCCCGCAATATCGTGGGGCGCAGGAAGACCAGCAGGTTGGTCTTCTGACGCGAGCCGCTGCGCGACTTGAACAAGTTGCCGAGGAGGGGAATGGAGCCGAGCCCTGGCACGCGATCTTCGCTCTCCGTAACGGTGTCCTGCATCAGGCCGCCCAATACGATGATTCCTCCGTCTTCTATGAGGATCGTCGTTTTGATGGAGCGCTTGTTGGTCGATATGTCTGCCGAATCCGTGAGTTTTGCCCCCGGGGACGAGTCTTCCTGCTCGATCTTCAGCTGTATCACGTTGCCCTCGCTGATATGCGGGGTTACTTTGAGAATGGTGCCCACTTCTTCACGTTGAATCGTCGTGAAGGGGCTCGTCGTACCGCTGGTGCTCGAGGTGGAGCTGGTATATTGCCCGGTGATGAGCGGAATCTCTTGGGTCACCTTCACCTCGGATTCCTCGTTGTTCATGGTGATGACCCGCGGCATGGAGATGATGTTGCTCGTGCTGTCGCTCTGCAATGCTTGAATGACCGCCCCAAAACCCTTGCCGGTGGTCGAGTTGTAGGTGCCGGCGACAAAGGTCGAACCGGTCGGAATCGCCGAGGACAGGGCCGACGTCGAGGTCGTCGAGGTCGTCGAAGTCGTCGTCGTAGCGCTGCTGGTACCCAGCAGGGCCGCGGTCGCCAGAGAGGTGATGCTCGAACCGCTGGTGCCGGGAAAATTCGTCACGCCGTAACCATAGGAGGAGCCGCCATCCAAGAGCCACTGGACACTGAAATTGCCGCTTTTGTTGACTTGGACCTCGACGATCATCGCCTCAATTTCCACTTGTGCGCGGCGGATATCGAGCTTGTCGATCACCGCCATGAGGGATTTCATGATCTTGGGGGGTGCCGTCATGATGAGCGAGTTGGTGGACACATCCGCCCAAATCGTGACGCCGGCATCGACGTTTGATCCGCCGCTGGGTGCCGCCGCCGCGGGGGCGGCGCCTGCCTGAGGTCCGCCTTGACCCTTGGAGGCAGCCGATGCCTGCCCCTTGAGTTTGTCAGCCAGCTTTTCCGCATCCGCATACAGCAAATAGCGCACTTGGGTATCGCCGCCACCGCCCAGCCGCGGCGTATCGAGGTCGAGAACGAGCGCCTTGGCCCGCAGCCGCAGCGACTTCTCGCCGCCGATCAGCACGCTGTTGGTACGCTCATCAGCGACGATTTTGATCGGCGCCCCGCCCGCCTCAGCGCCTCCCGCAGCCTGATACATCTGGGTGACGGTGCGCACCAGTTCCGTCGCGCTGGCATTGTGCAACTGAATCGCTTCGACCGGCTCGTCGCCGCTTTCGTCCATGCGTTCGATGATTTTCATGATGCGGCTGACGTTGCTGGCACGATCCGAGATGATCAGCATGTTTCCGTTCGGATAGGCCGCCAGATGTCCTTGCTGCGGGATGAGGGGCCGCAGCAGCGGCACCAGCTGCGACGCGCTGATGTTCTTCATGGTGATGATTTGGGTGACGATCTCGTCGGAGTTCGAACTGACGCTGTTCGGCAGGTCGATGGAAGGTACTTGCCGGGCATCGGTGTTCGGAATGATTTTGATGACCTTGCCTGCGGGCACGGCTACATAGCCGTATACCTGCAGTACGGCAAGAAATGCCTCGTAGAACGCCGCCGGTGACATCGGACTCGCGGACAGCATGGTGACCTTCGCGTTGACGCGAGGATCGATGATGAAATTCTTGCCGGTCACCTCACTGACAGCTTGGATGATTTGGCCGAGTTCGGCATCTTTGTAGTTCGGCGTGATGGTTGCCCCTTGCTGCGGCTTCACGCCCGGACTCGGTGCGGACATCGTGGCGAGCGACACCAAAAAGAGCACCGCACCCACCGCGGCTTTGCGCAGTACGCCGTGTTCAAAATGCATGGAGCACCCACTCATGGGACGGCACTCGTTGAGCGCCGTCCAGTGATACAACAGTTCAATGGAACGCCAGTTTGACCGTCCGAGATCGCACGACGCCTAGGCGCGCATTGCCGCGCAAGTGCGGCGACCGCCAGAAGACGTTATATCCGCGTCGCGCAAGATGACCACGGACATGGTGCAGCCTCCGGCCGATGCAAGGATTGGCATCGCTGTTGGTTCGGTTACCGACGCGTTGCGCTTGCAGGCTCGTGAAAACTTCGACGTGCTCGAGTAGCGCGGTTTTTCCGGAATGCCGGCGGGTCCGGTTGAGCCGATCCAAATTCATGACGCGCTGCTGTGCGCCGCCCTTTGCGGCCAGCAGCAAAAATGAAGCGAAGAGCGTGGGTATGATGAAAGCGGTCGATCCCAGTGCGGTGCAGAGGATGGCCGACTGCTGATCGTTCGACAGATTCGCGGAACGATAGTGGTCCGACCAAGCCGGATCGAAACGGAAGCGGATATGGCTCAACAATGCGTCGAACGCCGGTTCCTCAGATACGGAGACCCCCGCTGACCCCCCATTGAATACCTCGGCGACGGAACTCCAGGCGCGAATGGGAAGATTCAGATCAAAGTCCGCGATCAGCGCCGCACAGAAGGCTCTATCATCGGGCGTAGACCAGAATGAGCGGATGGTTCCACAGCGACCAGACGCATCGGAACTGATGAGAACGCCGGCTCGCCCTCCGCTCACCGTAGACTTGATTTGCACTCCTAGGATGTCGCTCAGAGCTTCCAACCTGGGCGATTCAGCCCACTCGACCCAGAGGCGCTCGCTCGGTACGTGCACCAGGTCTAAGCATCCGCTCAACCGGTCTCCTTCCGCGTAGGCAAGCGCGGTGCTGCATTTAATCAAATCGTCTGCTAGCACGAGACGCAGCGGGCACGCGTGAACGGCTTGTGCAAAGTGATGCGGACCCGGCAATGGCAACGTGGGCGACACTCCTGACTGCGACGGTGAACTCTGCGCTATCAGGTCGAGCAGCCTCATTCGCGCTCAAGACTTTGCTGTGAACGTAAACGCCCGATATGGTGGTGCTCGTTTACACAAAAGAATTGCACGCCATCGGTCCATGGATGTTGTTGACCTGGCGCTCAGCGCATCGTTCATCGATTCTCGCGAAGGTTGCAGCGGCAATGAGGTAAAAATCTGTTAAGGAAACTCTCAATTACCGATAGAGTCCGATGCATGATTGAGTTTCGCGGAAACGCGCGGTGATGCCCGCTTGGAAAGGCAATCCTCTGAACTACCCGTCAGTCGTTCAACACCACGGTAATGCTGGTCGCGGTGAAGGTGTAGCTGGATGAGGTATATTGGCCCAGCGCGGTGACCCCGGTGACGAGCACGGAGCCGTTCAGCTCGCCGGTTAGCGCCGCGATGAACGCGGCATAGGTGATGAAATTTTCGACCGTGCCGCTCGCCGTGTGCCCGATGGAGAATACCAGGGTCGACACCGTGGTACTCGGTACGATCAACGGATCCTGCGACATACCCGCGATGTTGATCGATTCGGCGCCGACCTGAATCAAATCGCGCGTCCCGATGCTCGCGTTGGTCCTGGTGAGATCGATTTCCGCACTGTCATAGGTCGTGAAGGGCGCGGAGGTTCCCGTTCCATAATCCACGACCAGTTCGGCGGAAATGGTGGAAGGATCCAATAAGGCCGACGCCGTAAAATCCGGCGGAGCCGCAGCGAAGGACGTAACGAAGCCGGTGACTATTACCGGAACGCCCACCGTCGAGTTCGTCAGATCCAAAGCGCCGGTGCTCACCACGTAACTGCTGGCACTGGCCGCACCGGAAGAGCTGCCGGTCCCCACGAAGTCGAAGGCCCCGATCGACCGCCCCCCCAATGATGTCAAGTTGAGGTCCAGCGAACCCGATCCCACGACGGTCACGAGCCCAGAGGCGCTGGTCTTGTCGAGTTGCACGTGACCGGCGCTGGCATCGAGTGTCACGCTGCCGGAACTCGGTGTGGTCGCCGTACCGAACGCATAGATCAACGATCCCACCGAAATCTGCGCAATAGTGTTGTTCCCGGTGGAACCCTGCCCAAGGACGGTCACCAGCGTGCTGGCGCCGACATTGACCGTGGTGGTTGCTGACATGAATGTATTCGTGCCGTCGATACCGATGAGCGTGGCGTCTTCGATGGTCAGGGTATTACCGCTGCGCGCGGAGACGATTCCCGACACGCGATCCAGACTCGAACTCTGTACGCTGGAGCCGGCGAGAACCTGTGTGGCGGCATAGCTCACATCGGTCGTCGTGCTCGTAGTCGTCGTACCATTGGTGGTTGCGGTCGACGTGCTCGAGCTCGCGGTCATGGTCCCGAGAGTGACTGTCATGGCACCTGAACTCAAGCCGGCAAGCGCCGTCAATCCCGTGGTTCCCGTCCATGCTGTACCGTTAATCTCATAGGTCGTGACATCGCTTGAGTTTATCGTGAGCTGTCCTGTTTCTCCGGTGGAGAAATCGAACGGCGTGACGCCCACGGTATAGCGCGTGTTGGCGGTATCGGCGCTCCCCAGCGGACCGCGAATCCGAACATTTTTGCTGTCGGTGGGGCTGGCGCTCGCGACGATCAGCGGCGTCACCGTAACTGTGCCCGCGGAGGTGCTCACGACATTGGATGCGGCCAACTTGAAATCCAGTGCCAGCCTCGCGATCTTGTTGGTGTTGACGCTGAAACTATTGGCAGGATCGAGAGTCAACGCCAGTGTTACCTGACCCAGGGCTTGGCCGCTCGTTCCAACCGGTGTCAGCGCCAAGCCGTGTTGCGAGCCGTCGTCGTACACGATCTCGGCCGAGCTGTAATCCACCGTGATGACCGCGGTTGTATAATTCGCCTGCGCGACGCTCGTCGAGCCCAACACTTCGCTGAGATTGACCAACTTCACGAGATCGACAGTCGTGCTCGCAGGCAGCGCCTTCGTCGTGGCGTTTCCGTTCGACGTTTGCAGTTCGACCGAGACCAGTCCCACCCGGTAGGCGAGAAACGTGTCCGTCGACGCGGTGGCGGTCAATGTCACCACCGCCGTGCCGTTGCAAGCCGTCAGCACCGAGAGCGCAATGGCCGCCAGTGGCGCAATCACCCGACCACGCGACGCCGGACGCAAGGCGGTAACCAAACAGGCGCTGAAAGAATTCATGGCGGATCGTGGCCCTTGGAACCGGGCGGGTATTTTTCAGAGATTTAGGGCCCATGAGAAGCGCTCAGCGGGTAAAGATCTGTGAAGGATGCACAAGTTGAGCGCGGGCTCACGTTACATCGCACAAAGCGCTGAACTCGACTGACCCAGGGCAACGCTTCAGCGTTCGTACGAGAAGGGACAAGGGCGGCAACTCGCGCAATGCCGGATCGTCGAATGAGGCACGCTCTATTGTAGTGCGCGAGACAGCCGGGACATCAGCGGCACGAGATCTTTTCACCCACAGTTGAAAAATGCTCATTTGACGGGTCTAAGTGATTGAACTGTATCGAATGACGCAAATCGCTCCCGTCAGCGCTCGGGTTGAAATGCAATACGCGGCGCCCATACTAGGTGCAGACAGAACACAGCTATGCACCAGGATGCATCATCTTAATCTTCACTGGAGACTGACCATGCTTGGATTGATTGCCCGCTGGGGCCACAACCTATTGCTCACCGCTATGGGACTCTTAACGATCGCCGTTGTGGTTTTGGCCAAGTAAGCCGCCGAGAAAACTCAACAGTAAGTAGCGAGTTTGTCCGACGTCGGGGATCCATGTGCCAGTCTCATCGAGATGATCGTGGATTCGTCTTACCGAAGGGCGAAGGCTAGGATGTAGTCGCCTTGCTTGGTGCCGAGTTTGCCGTGCCCTCCGGCTGCGATCACGACGTATTGTTTGCCGCCGGAGCTGTAGGTCATAGGAGTCGCTTGTCCGCCCGCCGGCAGTAGGTATTTCCACAGCTCTTTGCCTGTTTCGATATCAAAAGCGCGCAGCGCTAGATCCATGGCGGCGGAAGTGAAGACCAGGCCGCCGGCGGTTACGATGGGTCCACCGAGGTTGATGGAGCCGGTCGGCGGCTCAGCGTCCGTGTTGCCGGGGAGCATGGCGCCGAGCGGAACATCCCAGAGCTTTTCCCCGGTGTAGAGATCCACGGCTTCGGTCGTGCCCCATGGCGGAACGTTGCACGGCGTTTTGCTTGGCGAAAACAGGAAGCTGCGATAGAGGCCGTAGGGCGCGCCTTGCTGATCTCCAAATTCCCCGAAAATGCGATTGTCTTGATCTTTGCGGCTCTCGGCTTCGTACTCTTGCCGCGGAATCAGCTTGATGGAAGCGATCAAGCGATTCGTATTCGCGACCATAACGTGGCGCGATGGATCGTACGCCGCACTGCCCCAGTTCACCCCGCCGACGTTGCCGGGAAATACGGCGGTGCCCTGCACACTGGGCGGAGTGAACACGCCCCCCGCACGCAGCGTCTTGATTTTGTCCCGGCACCATTGCAGGTCTTCGGGAGTTGGCCCCCAGGCATCGCTCGCAGAAACGCCTTCCGGCACGAGAGAAATGGTCGCAAAGGGCTGCGTGGGTGAGGCAACTTCGCCGCGGATATCCGAAGGCGGAACAGGACGCTCTTCTACCGGCAGCAAAGGCACTCCCGTGAGGCGATTGAGCACGAAGACATGGCCCATCTTCGTATTGATGACGACGGCGGGAGTGCCATCTTTCCACGTGAACAACGTGGGCTGCGAGGCGACATCGTAGTCCCAGAGATCGTGATGCACGACCTGAAAGCCCCAAACGAAATCTCCTGTCGAAGCCCGCAGCGCCACCACCGAATTGGCCCACTTATTGTCGCCCTTGCGGATGCCGCCGTAGTAATCCGGAGCAGCGCTGCCGGTGGGAATAAACACCAGATCATGCTCGGGATCGACCGAGAGCGTGGACCACGCGTTCGAAGCGCCGGTGCGAGGCTTGGTCTCGTCGGCCCATGGTGTCGGGTTCCAGGACCAGCGCAGGTTGCCGGTGCGCACGTCGTAGGCGCGGACGATGCCGCGTTCGGTATCAACTTTCCAGTTGTCGGCAACGGACGAACCGACAATGACAAGGTTTTTGCTGACAGCCGGAGCTGAGGTGACTCCGTAGCCGCCCGCCCACTCCTTGGCCAGATCCACGCCCTCGGTGAGATCCACGATTCCCTTCGAGCCGAAATCGGGGCATGGCTTTCCCGTGTCCCCGTCAAGAGCGAGGAGCCGGCCATCGAGAGTGCCAAGGAAGATGCGGAGACGGCAGAGCCGGCCGGCCTTAGCTTTCGAGTCCAACCAGGCGGAGACACCCCTCGACGTGACTTCCGAGCGATTCTTCGTGAGGTCTACCTGAGCGTTGTACTCCCAGAGCTTGGATCCGGATTGCGGATCGAGAGCAAGGACGTGATTGTAGGGGGTGCTAAGGAAAAGCTTATTCTCAATCAGGATCGGTGTTGCTTCGAAAGCGGCCTTGCGAACCAATTCGGTTTTCTCGTCCATGGCGCCGGTGCGGTAGGTCCAGGCCAAATGAAGTTGGGTGACGTTCGTGCGGTCGATTTGGTGGGCGGAGGAATAGCGCGTACCACCGGGGTCGTTGCCGTAGTTCGGCCAGGTGATATCGGGAGCGGATTGGCCAACGGACGAGGCAGTCAATAAAAAAACTGCGGAGAGGACGGAGTTCCAGGTCTTCGGTGGCATGGGAGTGCGGATAGTCTAGCGGAAATCCGCAAGAAGCAAGACCGTTTCGGCGCCGCTAACTCGGGAGCATCAGTACAAATCCGTCGTTTTCGTAGGCGTAGAATCGCCATTCAAGAACGGTTTTCGGTGTTCCCAAGATGACGAGTTGCTGGCGCAGCGTGGCAACGTCATTGAACACGTCCGACGTCCTTATGACGTTCTCGTACTTTCGCAGAAGGGATTCAGAAGCGGCGCCCTCGGCGGCGTAGGTGATCAACACCTTCAGCGGCGCGTTGAAGGACTGAAGCTTATTCATCTTTTCGTGAGCGCGAGAACTGTCGTTTTCGTGTTCTATTGCCACGGAAATCCAATTCGCATAAGTGGCATACTTCCCGGTCGCGTCCACGCCGCGCTCCTCGTACAGCATCCCGTCAAGCGTGTAGTACTCCTTGTTCCATGACAGCAACCCCAATTGCCTCGCGACTCGCGGATAAATGGTGGTTCGCATGAAGAAGTTATACGATTTGGTCTCGAATCCCACCGCAACACGAAAGCCGTCGTGCTCTGATTGCATGACGGCAACGAAGGCATTTCGGAAGTCTCTAGGCGTAATCTTATTCATCGCGTGCCTTAAGCCAATTATCCCCAGTATTGCTCATTTCGGTTGGATTCGACAGCGTAGACCTGCCCACAGTGACCTGGGATTGACAGGTTTCGCCCCATGTGGTTCGCTATCTCGCACAAGACGATGCGCACCAAGCCGCCGCGGCGACACGGTTGATTGAAGGATTTCTATCGGCCGAAGTCCGTGGCTTCATCTCGATAGTGACGCTGGCCGAAGTGGTCTGGGTGATGGCCTCGAACTATCGCGCGACCCGCGTTGCCGTCGCCGACATTGTCGAGGGACTGCTGACGGCGCCACAGCTGATGCTCGAGAAAGCAGACGTCATATGGCGGGCACTTCGTTCGTATCGGGATTCCAAGGCCGATTTCAGCGACGCGGTTATTTTAGAACTCGGCCGGGACGCCGGTTGTTCGAAGACAGTCACATTCGACCGGAACGCGGCGGCGCATCCCGGCTTCGAGGCGCTGCGGTAAAAGCATACGCGAGCTTCTATCGCATCTACAACCGCAATCCGCGAGCCTCGCTTTGACCGACACTTTCTCCGGAACTTTGCACCAGATAGTGTTTCTCGCACGTCTGATAGTTCGAAGTGCTGGAGACTTCCCGCCATACCGCGAAGGTAGCGATTCCGTAGGCCACCGAATACGCCATCATCGCTATCAGTACCGGTCTACGGCTCAGATTGCTCAAGCTCATATAACGATGATTGGCGGCCATGTGGTCATCCCTACATTCCGTGTCCGTACACCCTAAACACCGCTGGAGGGTAAAAGTTGCACCTTCCGCCAGATTATTCCGGCAGCGACGCTCCGTCCTTCTGTTGTTGCGCTGCGGAGAGGGTGCCGCCCTGCTCCGCCAACGGTCTTGCCCCGGACTTTCTGTGTTAGCGATCGACCCAGGCCATAAGCTTTTCATTGTAACGGGGGCCGGACACGCTTTCAGGGCGCAATGCGGACCCCAAGCGAGCCATGTCGCCGTCGCTGAGTTTGACATCCACCGCGCCGGCATTCTCCTCGAGATAGACACGGCGTTTCGTGCCCGGAATCGGCACGATGAAATCGCCTTTGCCCAACAGCCAAGCGAGGGCCACCTGGCTTGGCTTTGCGCCGATGGCCTCGGCGATGTTGCGCACGATCTCAACCGCATTCATGTTGGCGTCGAAATTCTCCCCATGGAAGCGCGGATCGTACTGGCGGGAGTCCTGCGCTGTATATTCCTCCGCACGTCTGACGTTACCCGTCAGGAACCCCCGGCCAAGTGGGCAGAAGGGAACAAGACCAATCCCGAGTTCCCGCAGCATGGGGATGATCTCGCTTTCGAGATTGCGTTCCCACAGGGAATATTCGCTCTGTAGCGCACTGACGGGATGGACGGCATGGGCTCGACGAATGTTTTCAACGCCTGCTTCGGACAGACCGAAGAAGCGCACCTTGCCTTCACGCACGAGATCACCGACGGCTCCGGCGACATCCTCCATGGGCACGGCCCGGTCGACCCGATGCTGGTAGAACAGATCGATGTGATCGATGCCGAGCCGGAGTAGCGAGGCGTCGGCGACCTCGCGGATGTGTTCAGGCCTGCTATTGGTTCCGCCGGCCGGCTCCCGCGAAAGGTCCATACCAAATTTCGTCGCGACAATGGCCTTGTCCCGGCGCCCCTTCAGCGCCCGACCGAGGAGTTCCTCGTTGGCATAAGGGCCATAAGCCTCCGCAGTGTCGAAGAAGTTGACACCGAGATCAATTGCGCGGCGGATCGTGGCGATCGACTCCGCCTCATTCGCTTCGCCGTAAAGCTCGCTCATTCCCATGCAGCCGAGGCCGAGAGCCGAAACTTCCAGGCCGCTATTTCCAAGTTTGCGCTTCTTCATTGCTTCTCCTTTGGGGGTGTTTCTCTCATCTCCAAGGCTAAGGTCGAGCGATGTGGAACCGGTATCCTGATCCTTCCGATTCATTGCCTATTCCTGTCGCTGTTTACGATTTCGTGCAGATCTCGGCATCATTCAGCGCTATTCTTGATTCGCAAAGCAGCATTTCGTGGTACGTGCAGGAAATCAGAAGATTACAAAAAAAGAGCAGTCTCCACGCGTAGCTGAGTTGAGGGAAGAACTCCGTCTCAAGATTGCGCCCACACTCTGAAGGCAGGAGCCCATGCAACCGCGATACTAGGCCTCACCCTGTACCGCCGAACTGCACCGAGTCCTTGCTATCCCGCAATGTTTGAGCCCAGCCTCAGCGTCTTCGTTCAAGGGCGAAAGCGCATAACCCTTGCCGGAACGACTTACCGATGCGACGAATCGACATTCGTCCTGAGCTCCGTCGATGTGCCAGTCGTCAGCCAAATCGTCGCAGCAAGCGAGGACGTGCCCTTGCTCTCGTTGCTGCTAAGACTCGATATGGCAGTAGTCCGGGAAATTCTCAGCCAGGAGGAGTTCCATGCACCTGACGGTTCATCCCCAGCTCGTGGCATCATGATTGGGAAAACGACCGTCGATCTGCTGAAGCCCTTTTTGCCGGCTTATGGACCTTCTCGACGCTCCAGAAGACATACCGTTCCTTAGCAACCTGATCCAGCGTGAGATCGTGTATCGCTTACTTCGAGGACCTCACGGAGAGCGGCTGC
Source organism: Steroidobacteraceae bacterium (assembly GCA_036502605.1). Classification (GTDB taxonomy): domain Bacteria; phylum Pseudomonadota; class Gammaproteobacteria; order Steroidobacterales; family Steroidobacteraceae; genus Bog-1198. The sequence goes on along the minus strand of DASXYI010000134.1, from coordinate 566 downwards.
GCGCAATCGCCACGCTGGGCGATCAGAGTCACAGAACGTCGAGGGCCATCGCTTGGCTCAGGACCAATTACACGAAACCTTTGCGTGTAGAGAAACTCGCGGAAGTTGCACGCATGGGAATGTCAACTCTGCATCATCATTTTCGCGCGTTGACGGCGATGAGCCCACTTCAATACCAGAAACAACTTCGATTGGTTGCCGCGCGAGAACGAATGCTCGTTGAAGGGATCGATGCCGCGAGCGCGGCGTTCGAAGTCGGCTATGAGAGCGCGAGTCAGTTCAACCGCGAGTACAAGCGCTTCTTCGGTCAACCGCCGATGCGGGATATCAAAGTGCGTCGGCTCGCCGGCTCCGCAATGGTCAGCGACTAACAACCGTGCAGACCATTTCCCTTTATGAGGTGTCCCTCTAAAGATGCGTATCCCCTTGTCCGACGCCTTCTTCTCTTTAGTCACGCGAGTCAAGCAATTGTTCAATCTCGACGAGTGCCAAATCGCCGAGGCACTCATTGACCAATCCAAACAGAGAAACCCCAACTGTCCATGTTCCGGGCGAGTGACCGCCTA
>DASXYI010000133.1:0-8247 GCA_036502605.1 Steroidobacteraceae bacterium | reverse complement strand
CATCATGACCGTACAACATCGCATGCGGATTCTGCGGCTCGCATCGCTGGCCGCCGCCGCCACGGTTGGCACAGGCTTTGCCTTGCCCAGCGTGGCAAGCGACCCTGCGACGACAACTCCCATCAAGCACGTGATCGTCATCTTTCAGGAAAACGTCTCATTCGATCACTACTTCGCAACCTACCCGTTCGCGTCAAACAAGACGGCGGGCGAGCCGAAGTTCTTCGCCGCCGAGAACACTCCGTCGGTCAATGGTTTGCTCACGGGACCCGCGGCTCCGCCTAACAACCTGACGCTCAATGTCGACGGCACAGGGACGGTTCAGCCATTTCGCCTGGGCCGAAATCAGGCGACCACCTGCGATGAGGATCACAACTATACCGACGAGCAGGCCGCCTACCACGCGGGTCAGATGGACCTCGTCGTGCAGAAGCTCAGCTCCACAGCTACCAACTGCGCCCCCGACAAATCGACGGTGATGGGCTACTTCGACGGGAATACAGTCACCGCCCTGTGGAACTACGCGCAGCACTTTGCGATGAGTGACAACTCCTTCGGCACCACGTATGGCCCTTCAACCCCCGGCGCGTTGAACCTCGTCGCCGGCAACACTCATGGTGTCACCGGCCCCACGCAGACAGGATTCGGACCCGTGCCAGGTATCAATCAGTCGACCGGCGCCAGCGGCACGGCGACCGTGACCGTAGCCGGAAGCGACAGCAACGGCAACACGGGGGCTGGATCGATCGTCGGCGACCCGCGGCCCTTTGGCGACATCTGCAATCCGCTCGGCTCAGCCCAGGTGAAGCTCGATAGTCCGGGCAAGAACGTCGGTGATCTTCTGAACGCAGCCGGCATCACTTGGGGTTGGTTCCAAGGCGGCTTCGGCCGCTGCAATTCCGTTCACATGGCCAGTGACGGCTCGGTCAAGCAAGACTACATCGGGCATCATGAGCCGTTCCAGTACTTCGCTTCGACACGGAACCTGACTCACCTGCCACCGAGCTCTGCCTCGATGGTGGGCTCCACGGATCAGGCTCAGCATCAGTACGACCTCGATGCGCTGTTCAGGATCAACTCCGTCTCCGGCCCGAGCAGCCGGACTTACGACATCCTGGGCTTCCAGCCCAATGTGAATTTGCCGGCGGTGACGTTTTTGAAAGCTCCTGGTTTTATGGATGGCCACGCGCAGTACTCGGATCCAGTGCTGGAGCAGCATTTCCTCGTGCAGGTGATCAACACGGTCATGACCTCGAAATACTGGAAAGACACGGCAATCATCATCTCCTACGACGACTCCGATGGTTGGTACGACCATGTCTATGGGCCGCTCGCCAACGCTTCGAACCTCAGCGCGCTTCCCGCAAGCTCCGATGCGTTGACGGGCTCCGGTCAATGCGGCATACCACTGCCGGGTGCGGTGTTGGGTCGCTGCGGATACGGCCCGCGCCTGCCGCTGCTCGTGGTCTCACGTTTCTCTCGCGCGAACTTCGTGGATCACGCCGTGACGGATCAGACGTCGGTCCTCAGGCTCATCGAGGATAACTTCGGATTGGGCCGCCTCGATTCATCCGGCAAGTCGGTCGCGGACGGCGGTTCCTTCGACCAGATCGCAGGCTCTATTACCAGCATGCTCGACTTCGAGGACGGACACGACGGCGCGCATGACAGGAACGATCGGTTGCTGCTGCTCGACCCGAACACGGGCCAACCGGCTCGTTGATCGTTGGTAACGGCAGCGGGCCGCCGCCCTTGAGGGGTCAGCCGGCCGTCTATTAATCCCGCCACGGCAGGGATGCTGTGGCGGGACGCCGGTGGACGTTGAGGTCGATCGACCGGTAGGCCAGCGGACTGATGATTGACAACCCCTTACACGCTCCGCCGCAAAAAGGAACTGGTGCATTACAGGCGCTCGAAATTGGAGTCCCGGAACGATTCGCTGCCGAACCGGCACATTTGAGATTCACTCCCTGGCGAAGTACTACGCGAGTGCCCTATCCCAGAGCTGCTTTAGTGACCCCAAATTCCGATATCGACCGCGTCCGAACGAGAATTGCCTTTTGCGAATCCGATGGGCAAGCTCGATTCCGGCCAATGTAATGGCCGGGCCGCCAAAACTACGCGGCTCTAAACCCCCGTTCACAGCTATCGCAGTCCCCTCGCGATCCACGCGATCAATCGGACCCAACGCTGCCTGAAACGACTGCCGGTGGACTCGTCCGAAGGCGCAGCATCCAAACGCCCATATTTTCGCGACCACGCCGCGGGGCGTTTAGGAATCCTGAAGTCGGGATCCTTCACCCGATAGTTGTGCAAATAGCGCCAGATAATTTGGTTGGCCTCCCTCGGGCTCTTCTCGCCGAGCGGCGACGCCAATACCTGCTTGGCGAGCTTCAGGTCGATCTTGTCGCCGAAAACGTCGAAAACGGCCTTGAACTGTTCGCCGAATGTCACCTGCAGTCGCAGGCTGCAGCGGTAGATCAGGTACGCCAGCGCCAGGCACGTGCCGCCGAGTAACCCTATGCCGGAAACCTCGGCGGTGCCCTGGCCGAGCCCATAGAACTCGATGACATATTGAATGAGATTGATGAGTCCGCCGAGATAGAGGACGAAGCTTATATACACCGCACTATCGGTCATCGCCTGCGCGGTGCTGAGCTCTGCCCGGATATCCTTGTCCAAAATCGACCATAGCCTCGGCCAGTAAAAGACGGCATCAAGTCCGTAGACCCGCTCCGAATAGCCTTCGAAGGCGAGCAGGATGTTGCCGAGCCGCGTCGGCAGCCCCGCATCGAAACCCCCGCTCTGCTCATCGATGGGGAAGGCGCGGGCATCGACCCCCGCTTCCCGATACAGACGGATGCGGTTGGTTCGTTCGACCCGGTTCCGCGCGGCACTTGCAGAGCGCGGCCCCTGCCGACCATTTTTAATCTTGCGTCGGATGACTGCAAGATAGTTGCGCTCATCACGCAAAAACAGCCGCTCAAGCCAATCGGGCCAATATCGGCGGCCCTCGAACAGCATGTATATCTGCATGTCGGAGATCACGATCAGCCATCCGTAGATGATCGATTGAAAGGCAATCAGCGCTTCGCTCGTGATTTGGTCCAAAACCACGGCGAACAGCGTATGGGTCGTATGGTACGTCAGGAGAGCGAAGATCGTCCCCGGCAGAACGAGGCGGAAAATGAGCGGGACGCCAAACTCGAAGGGAAGCTTCAAGACTCGACACCTCGGCGGTGAATTCGACGCTTCATGACACAATCCCTCGCCGGTCGATTCACCGAATCAGTCGTCCGGACCTTTTCCCGATCCATGTGTGCCAAGGACGGCGAGGAGATCTTCTTCTCGCATCACGATCAGGTCCTCGCCCGCGATTTTGATCTCATTTCCGGCATACTTCCCGAACAGGATTTCATCGCCGACTTTGACGTCGAGCGGCCGGGTAGTGCCGTTCTCAAGAATTCTTCCAGCACCAACCGCGACCACTTTCCCGCGCGAGGGCTTTTCCTTCGCCGTGTCCGGAATCACAATACCACCAGGGGTTTTCGCGTCTTCCTCGATTCGCTTGATGATCACGCGATCATGTATCGGTCGAAACTTCATGGCAATCGCTCCTCCCTGTCAAGTCATTGCCTGTACTGTAAATCAAGGATTGGAATGTGTCGACGGCTCTGGTGTAAGCGCGGTCACCCAGACGATCGAAATCTCGTCGCAGTGATCAACAACCTTACGCGAACGGGAACCTGCGTCTTCAAAGGAGTATTGCGGATGCTCGAACTCATTCAGCAAATGAGCGAGGCCATGTATTGTCTCCGGTGAGGTGTGACAGCCAATGCTGCAAAGAAGCTATAATCTGAAGTGAGGCTTTAAGTACGGCCATCCGCTGTCGGATATCACAGGAGTTGCAGAGGAAATGACAAGCGAGTTCATCCGTGGGGCCGCACAGCCACGACGTATTAACCAGGAGTGGGCGGATGACGCTGAGCGGCAGATTGGCCGGCTAACCGGCGAAGTTGAGCGGTTGCGTGCGCTGCTGAACGTTGATTTAGTAAGAGAGCGCGACCGCTTGCGGACAGCGCTTGATCATGTCGTCAAAGAGACGGACTTCGAAGACAGTCTTTGGGATATGTCGGAACTTTCCACCACCATAGCGGCCAGCAGAAAGAGGGTGAAGGAGGCGGAACAGAAAGCCGCAGAAACTGACTCTTCAGCTTCGTGGGACGACCCAATCCCGTTTTGAGCGAACTGAGGCAGCCCGCTGTACTGGGATATTCCGAGGAAGCCGCGTTAGGGCTTTGTTCCATGGTGCGCTGCCTCTAGCGCCTGTCGTTGCATTGCAATTAAGACGAAGACGCCGTCCGAGTCTTTCGCAGCCCTTCAGTTGAGCAGGTCCTGATAGGAGGCGATGCGGAAGGTCTTTTCGAGCGCCTGCCCATCGCGGTTCAAGTGAAAGGTGGCGGTCTGCCCTTCGTACTGGTTGAGCAGTTGGGCGTACTGCTCCGGAGATTGCACGCGATCGGCGTTGACGGCGAGGAGGATGTCACCGGGGAAGATGTCGGCGACGAATGCGGGCGACCCATCGACCACGAATCGCACCAAAACGCCGGAGTTCGTCCCCAGGCGTTTGTGGGTCGCGTCGTCCAACGGGGCTGTAATGATGCCCGCGCGGGTGCGCGTCTTGACGAAGAACACTGCGCCAAAGTCCGATCGCGCCACGGCATATGGCATCATCGTGGTCTGCGTTCCGTAGGTGGTGGTGGTCGCGTTACCGTAAGCGGTCACAGGGCCCCGGGCCCATAGGCGGGCGGAGCCGGTCGAATACGAAGTAGAGGTGTTCGGCAGCACCAACGGCACCGCGCCGGTCACGGTATGCGTGTAGTCCCGGCGTCGTCATCAAGAATATCCACTTGCGAGAGCTCCGCTTTGACGAGCATGATGGTCAGCGGTCTGACTGGCTTTTGTGCCAACATCGCTCCCTCACTCCTTGGGCATTTCCTATCGACAACTCGGACGTCGCACGGCATTACGGAGATGTGTGCCCCTTAATTTGTACCCGCGAACTTCATGGTCGCGTTGCCAGAGACAGAATTTCGCAATTTGCAATGCTGCGACGCTCAGCAATTGCCCATTCAACTCAAAGCGGCGCAGGCACCACGGCCTCGGAATTCAGCGCGTCGAGATAGCGCACGTAGGAAAAGATACGCCCCCGCGCGCGTCCTGTTGTCTCGCGCACTATCTCCAACTTCTCCAGCGCGCGCAGTGCTTGAGTCACGGTGGGCGTCGTGAGCCCCGTTGATTGCGTGAGCGCGGCAATGGTTGCGAGCGGCTTGGACTGCAGTGCCTCTTGAATAGCTAAGGCTGCAGGCGCCTGTCGGCCGAGTTCCCTGATGCGGCTTCTGTCTTCCCGAAACGCGGCGAAGATTCGCTGTCCGGTCGTGGTGGCCTGCTCGGCGCTGACACGAATGGCAGTGGCGAAGAATTCGAGCCAGCGCTCGAAGTCACCCGACTCGCGCACGGCGTTGAGCTCGGCGTAGTACTGCTGACGATGCTGCTTTAGATAGAGGCTTGAATATAGCAGCGGCTCTCGCAGCACTCGGTCATGACAGAGCAGCAAAGTTATCAGCAGTCGGCCGATGCGTCCGTTCCCATCCAAGAAGGGGTGGATAGTTTCGAACTGGACATGCGCGAGCGCCGCCTTGACCAGAGGCGGCGTATCGGAGTGCAAGAAACGCTCGAGATCTCCCATGCAACTGTCGACGTCCTGCGGCGGAGGCGGTACAAAGGCCGCGTTCCCGGGACGCGTGCCGCCAATCCAGTTCTGTGATCGGCGAAACTCTCCAGGCGTCTTCTCTGCGCCGCGTCCCTGGGCCAACAGAATCCCATGCATCTCGCGCAGCAATCGATTCGACAGCGGAAAATCGCCCTGCAACCGCTGCAGCCCGTAGTTCATCGCCTCGACATATCGCGAAACTTCGGCGACGTCCTCGACCGGTACACCAGGAGCCTCTCCCAACTCATGAGTAAGTAGGTCGTCGAGCGTCGACTGAGTACCCTCGATTTGCGATGAAAGCACCGCCTCTTTCCGCACGTAGGTATATAGGAGAAGATGCGTATCCGGCAACGCCGCAGCCGCCCCATCAAGCCTACCCAAGGCGAGGAGTGCTTGGTCGAGTGCAGCGCGTACGGGACCGAGGAGCTCGAGGGGAGGAATTGGCGGAAGCGGTGCCGGGACGAAGGCGCGCACTTCTTCGCTGCCGGCGATGGACATTGCATATCGCCCGAAGTCCGGCCGTTTCATGGAACCCTTATTAAAGATTGCTCAATAGCCCCGAGGCTTATTAAAGCAAAGATCGTCTCTCTTTAATAGCCTTAGGAATAAGGACCCCAGCAAACGGTAGTGGGATCCATCTATCTCATTGATTTTATTGGTGGCCAGGTAGGGAATCTTATTCGCGCACATCCCATTGAATTAATTATAGTTCTATCCAGTTAGACGCAAAGTTACCCTCAAATTACCCCGTCAAAACCATGGGCTGTTGGCGGACGTCTTGGACGTTCCACACATCGCAGCAGGGGTGTCCAAACAGTACGGTCATTTGCTTCAGTCGCTATTATCGTAGTTTAACTACGATAATAGCTAACAAACAAAATCATGTAACTTATTTGAAAAATAATCTATAATCGTAGCATGGCTACGACTGGTAGGCATAAACTAAACGCCCTCTATACACAGTTGCCCTCGGGTGCGCCGCTAACATCAGAGGCATTGACGGCGCTCGGGATATCGGCCGACTTGGCAGTTCACTACGTCCGATCAGGCTGGCTGACTCGCTTGGCGCGTGGAGTGTATTGCCGCAAAGGCGATACTCTGTTGCTAAATCCAAGCCTGCGACTGCTCGAGCGACAGGTCGCCGGACTGCACGTCGGCGGCAAATCGGCACTGACGTGGTATGGCATAAGTCATTACGTCTCACAGAAAAGTACGCTGCATTTGTATGGATGGGCGGCGGCACGCTTACCCGGTTGGTTTATAGAACGATTTCCAGCCGAATATCACCGCAAACGCCTGTTTGATGAACGGCCGGAAAAGTTGATGAACGTAACCCCGTTCGAGAAGCAAGTTGATGCACCGCTGGTATCAGCGCCGGAACGCGCATTCTTAGAATTGCTGAGCGAAGTCGGAGTACGCCAGCCTTTCCAGGAAGCGCGAGAATTGGCGGAAAGCGCGTACACCCTGCGTGCCGATGTACTCGAAAGACTACTGGAAAAGTGTACTAGCGTTAAAACGGTGAGGCTGTGCTTGCGATTCGGACACGAGCTCTCGCTCCCGTGGGCTTCGAAGTTGACTCCTGCCCGGCTACCGACAGGAAGTAATCGCCCCTGGGTCTCGCGGTCCAAAGACGGTCTATTGGTGCTGAAGCCGTGAATCAACTTTATCTAGATGCCGCCCGATTACTCATCCAAGTAGCGCCCGTCGTCTTCGAGAGCGGCGTGTTTGCGCTCAAGGGAGGCACGGCCATTAACCTCTTCGTCCGAGACATGCCGCGTCTATCGGTCGACCTAGATCTTGTATTTCCAGATCACTCGCTTCCTCGAGATCAGGCTTTGGCTCAGATCAATGGAGCCATTCGCCAGGCGTCAGTACGCCTGAAGACCCGCGGCTTTCAGGTTCGCACCGTCACGGCGACTGGCGCCGGCGAAACGAAGCTATTGGTACGGCGAGGAAATCTTGAGATCAAAGTCGAAGTGAACTTCGTACTTCGAGGGACCGTACATCCGGTGCGACTTGCATCACTATCCGCCAAGGCGCGTGACATTTTGCAAGCCGAGTTGGAAATTCCAATGGCATCCCTTGAAGACATTTATGGCGGCAAGCTCGTCGCAGCCATGGATAGGCAGCATCCCCGTGACCTTTTCGACGTGATGCAGCTCTACGCGAACGAAGGCATCACGCCGGCGATCCGCCGCGCTTTCGTGGTCTACATCGCCAGTCATAATCGTCCGCCGCATGAAGTCCTCTCGCCGGTACTGCGCGATATAACTCAAGATTACGAGCGAACATTTGTGGGAATGACGACCGAGCCCGTCGAGCTCGCGGAGCTTTTGCGTGTACGCGACCGTTTGGTCGCAGAACTACCGCAGACATTGGACGCGAACGAGCGCCAGTTTCTTCTTTCTCTTGTCAGCAACGCACCCGAATGGCCATTACTCGACATTGCCCACTTGGAGCAGCTTCCGGCCGTT
>DASXYI010000132.1:0-126783 GCA_036502605.1 Steroidobacteraceae bacterium | reverse complement strand
GTCGCTCGCCGAAGCGGCCGATCAGTTGAACATCCGGATCAATACCGCCAGGACCTACAGCAAGACGATCTTCTCCAAAGTCGGCGTGCACCGGCAAAGCCAGCTCGTACGATTGATCCTGGCCAGCGTCACGACCTTGGCGCGCGCGTGATGGCCAGGGCACTCCCGGAGGGCACTGATGGCCTATGATCTTCTGGACGGCGTAAAAGTCGTGGAGCTTTCCATGTACGCCTTCGGCCCGGCATGCGCCGCGGTGTTGGCGGATTGGGGCGCCGACGTCCTCAAGATCGTCCCGCCCGGCACGGCCGATCCCATGAAAGGGGCCAATGTCATCGCCGGCCTGCCGCAAAAAGATGTTGGCATCGCCTTCATGTGGGAACAGATGAACCGCGGCAAGCGATGCCTCGGCCTGGACGTCTCAACGGAAGACGGCCGGAGCATCTTGATGGACTTGCTTCGCGGGGCAGACGTCTTCATTACCAATCTTCTCCCCGGCGCGCGCAAGCGCTTTAGGATCGACGTCCAGGATGTGCGCGCTGCGAATCCTGGCATCATTTACGCTCGCGCCAGCGGCCATGGCGATAAGGGACCTGAGCGCAACTCCGGCGGCTTCGATCACACGGATTTCTGGGCGCGCACCGGCATCGCCCATGGCGCAAGCCAGGCGGTAGGCGAATTCGTACCGCAGGCCGGTCCGGCCCTGGGCGACCTTTCGGCGGGTGCTTTCCTGGCGGGCGGAATCGCCGCCGCGCTCGTCCGCCGCCAGCGCACCGGACGCGGCGCGGTGGTCGATGTCTCGCTGCTGTCCTCGGGGCTGTGGGCCTTCGCGCCGGCCGTGATCGCCAGCCAGCTCTATGGCGTCGACAGCATCCCGCGCCGGGGCCATCTGGACCAGCCGAACCCGCTGGTGGGCGCCTATACGACGCGCGACCGCCGGCAGATCTATATGTCGGGAATCCGGACCGACAAGCACTTCGAGGAATTCGCCGAAATCATCGGGCACAAGGAATTGCTCGACGACCCGCGTTTCGCCACCGGCCCCTTGCGGCTCGCGAATGCCCGCGACTGCATCCTGGAATTGGACAGGATCTTCGCGGAGCGCGATCTCCGCGATTGGGTCGAACGCCTGAGACGATCCACGACGCCGTGGTCGATCGTGCAGACCGCCGCGGAGGCGGCCAAGGATCCGCAAGTGACCGCGAACGGCTATGTCATCGCCGTCCAAGGCCAGGCCGGCACCTATCCCGTGGTCGCCAGCCCCGCGCAATTCGAGGAGACTCCGCCGACCGCGCTGCGCGCGCCGGATCATGGCGAACACACCGAAATCACATTGATGGATCTGGGCCTGGATTGGGAGGCGATCAGCCGCCTCAAAACCCAGGGTGTGATCAATTGAGTAGACACCGTTCCGTTGCTAGATAGGACTGTAATCATGAACATGACCGTAAAGCCCCCCGTTCTGCAGGGCGTGACCATCATCGACGCGGACACGCATATCGCCGAGGTCTACGACCTTTGGACCTCGCGTGCGCCCGCCGCCTATAAGAGCCGCGTACCCCAGGTCAAATCCGTCGACGGCGAGCTGGCCTGGGTGATCGACGGCGACACCAAGATGGGACCAGCGTTTGCGACGTGCTGCATTCGCCGCGACGGATCGAAGTCGATCGGTTCGGAATTCACGAAATGGAAATTCGAGGACGCCTTCGAGGGCGCCTACGACCCCAAGGCGCGCGTCGCCTATATGGACGGCGCCGGGATCACGGCCCAGATCGCCTATCCCAATCTTCTGGGCTTCGGCAATCAGAAGTCGATGGGCGTCGACGCCGATCTGCGCTATGTCACGACGCAGATCTACAATGACGCGATGCTCGAATTGCAGAAGGCCTCGGGCAATCGCATCTATCCCCAGGCGCTGATGCCGTGGTGGAATCTCGATCAGTGCCTGGCCGAGGCGGAGCGTTGCCACAAGCTCGGCAGCCGCGGTATCAATCTCAACTCCAACCCGCAAAATCACGGCCTGCCCGTGTTGAGCGACAAGCACTGGTACCCGCTCTGGGAATCATGCATCGACAAGGACCTGCCGGTGAATTTCCATATCGGCGGCGGCTTCGAGAATTCGTCCTGGTTCGGCACCGGCGGCTGGATCAAGGACAATACCACGGCCCAGCTGGCATTCGGCTCGTCCATGATGTTCGTCAGCAATTACCAGGTTCTGGCCAATATCCTGATCTCGCGCATGCTCGAGCGCTTCCCCAAGCTCAAGATCGTGTCCGTCGAGAGCGGCGTGGGCTGGATTCCCTTCATGCTGGAATGCCTCGAATATCATATGCAGTCGGAAAAGATTGCCTATGACGTGCCGCTGTCCGAAGTGTTCCAACGGCAGATCTATGGCTGCTGCTGGTTCGAGAGCCGCCGCATCGTCGAGACGACCCGCTCTTTGGGTACCGACAATGTCATGATCCAGACCGATTTCCCGCATCCGGTCTGCCAATATCCGGACTCGCTGAATTTCATGGCGAAAGCGGCCGAGGGCTTCACGCCCGAAGAACGCGTGAAGGTGTTCGGCGGCAATGCTGCGAAGGTCTACAACATTCCGGTCAATGAACTGAACGCCTGACGCAGGTCAATCGCGAAAACGCGGGCGCCATTTGAAACAAATCCATTGGCCATGGCGCGGCCTATGCCCGAAGCGGCGCCTGTGATGATCACCGCCTTTCCGGATAGGCCGATATCCGTCATCGGTCAATTCTTCAAAGGCAGACCGTGCCTGTGGTCAGAATTTGAGGTTCCCCGACGCGCTTGAAGATATGGACCGTGCGCGCCTTCGAGGCGGATGACGAACGGGGACCCCAAGCGACGCCGCTCGGGCTCCGGCCTTGCGCACGCGCGCCGAAATCTTCCAGTGACATGCGAAGATCCGTCGTCTGGATCGGCGCGAGAATGATCTCGCTTCCGGCGCAATATTCCACCGGCGGCACTTGCACCGCGTCGAGCTTGCCGCGGCGCATGCCCACATAGCCTGGGGTATTGCTGACCTCCACGCTGTGATGTTCATCATACCATTTGTGATATTCAGCTTCCCGGCCCGGCGTCAAATTGGCCAACAGGAACATCATGTGCGTGAACGGACCGGGCTTCCAATTCCGGCTGAGCCGCCAATCATGATACATGCGGTAGGTATAAATCCGCTCGGCGGTGTCCTGGCTGGTCAGACCCTCGGCGCGATAATTGGCCAGAATCGGAGCCAGCGCCGGGATGTCGATCTCCGGCTCGTCCAGCTCTCGATCATAGATCGTCAGATGTTTCCACGGCTGCGGAATATCCCACATCAGCTGCGTGGTTTCGCATTCATAACATTCCACGCGCCGGACGCCGCGCAAGTATTTCGCGGCGTCGGATTGAACGCGCGCGAAAAACGCCTCTGCCGCTTGCGGGGTTTCCAGCGGCGCACTGCGAAGATGAAGGGTCACATAGGAGGCCATGTCTTAAGTTCCTTTCCTGGCTCGAGCGAAGATCACGGGGATTTGCTCAGCTTGCGGTTCATCGCGGCGCTGAGTTCGATACGTTCCTGGCCGTTTTGCAGCAGGCTCTGACCCAACCGCTCGATCATCCGGGCGGAGGCCGCGTCCGCATCAGCGGCGAGATTGATCGTAAGCTTGGCGATGCCCATCATTTCGGGCGGCTGTCCCGCCAGATGACGGCAGAAATCCATAACCCTGGCTTCGAATTCCTCGTCCGGATAGACCGCCTGGACGAGGCCCATCGTCTGCGCGAGATCGGCGCTCACCGCCTGGCCGCCCATGATCATCCATTTGGCCCAGGAGACTCCGACCAGCCGCGCCAGGCGGCTGATGCCCCCGGATGCGGGAATGGAGCCGATCTTGCTTTCCGGCAGGCCGTAACTGGCGCGTTTCGCCGCCAGGCGAAAATCGCAATGGAGCGAGAGCTCGAGGCCGCCACCGATGCAGGTCGCCTGATGGGCCGCAACGAACGGCTTTTCGATCGCCTCCATGGTGCCGTAGAGCTCCTGCATGCCGCCCATCATCTGCGTCCGGTACCAGTCGCGCACCTGCGAGCTGCTCGTCGGGTGCGGCAGCGGACCGCCATGATCGAACCGGTCCGCGCCGGCGCTGAAATATCGCCCGGTCGCGCGGACGAGAAAGACACGCAGATCCTCCCGCGCGGCATAGACTGCGACGGCCTCGCGCAGCGCGATGATCATGCGCCGATTGAGGGCGTTCAGCTTGGCCGGCCGGTTGAGCGTGCAGATGATGATGCCGGCTTCCTCGCTGACGAGGAGAGGGTCGTCGGACATTTGAACCTCCGTCTTCAGGCGCGGCTGCGCGGCAGGCCAAGCCGACGCTCCGCAACCAGGCTTCGCAACACTTCGCTGGTGCCGCCGTAAATGGCGGTGGCCGTCGAGTGCCTGTACTTTTCCTCGATGTAGCCAAGGCCGGTGCGGCCGCGCATCAGGGATTCCGGCGCCGTGAGATCAAGCAGCTCGGCTGAATCCCGGATGAACGCCTCGGTTGAAAAGACCTTGGAGGCGGGGCCATAGGCCTTGTCGGTGTCCCGCCGCTGGGAATGCGCCCAGCCGACACGTTTTGCCAAACACTCGCTGATGCGGGCATGCGCCGAGACTTTGGCCAGCGTAGACAGCACACGCGGCTCCGCCAACCGGCCATGTTCCTCCGCCCAACTCGCGACGATCCGCATCATGCGATCGATCTCGCATGAATTGTTGGCGCCCTGCTCCATCGAGAGGGCGGCGGTCATGGCGGCCACGCCGCCATTCACCTCTCCGAGTCGATACCGGTCGGAAATCCGCACATCCGTATAGAACGTCGCGTTGGTCCGCTCGTCCATGAAGGTATAGACAGGCCGAATCTCGACGCCCGGGGAATCGAGCGGGACTAGGAACAGGGTCAATCCCTTGTGCTTGGGCGCTTCGGGATCCGTGCGCGTGAGCAGCATCACATAGCTGGCAAGTTCCGCACCGCTCGTGAACATCTTCTGGCCGTTGATCAGCCATTGATCGCCGTCCCGCACCGCGCGCGTCCGGGCGGCGAAGACATCTGATCCGCTCGAAGGCTCGCTATAGCCGAGGCTCGCGATGATCTCGCCCGCGGCCATGCGCGGCAGCACTTCCTGCCGAAGCTCGGCGGCGCCGAATTTCATGACGATCGTACCGACCATGTACGTGACACCCGAGGGAGTCGGCGTCCAGTCGAACTCCTCCCAAACGGCGCGGCTGGCACCGACGGCCTCCGGGCCGGCATTGCGTCCTCCCCATTGCTCCGGCCATCCGGGAAAAAGCAGGCGCTCGGCGGCCAGCGCGCGACTGACGCCCCAATCATGGCCGTCGAAGGAATAATGGGCCTTGGCCCGCAGCTCCGGTGTCAGGATTCGTTCGAAGAAGGCGCGCGTTTCCTTGGCCAAAGCTTCGGCCTGAGGGTTCAGACTGAAATTTACCGCGACCGGTCCGGCCGCCGGCAGCGAGACCTTGCGGTTGCCGAACAGCCGCTCGCCCGCCGCCAGCAGCTCGTCCGCCGGGTCGCCCAACGGCATGGCCCACGCCTTTGCCCGACGGTGATAGAGCTGAATGTCATATTCGTTCGTCAATCCGTAGCCGCCGAATGTGTGCAAGGCGTGCGCAACCGAACGGGTCGCGGTGCCTGCGGCCCACCACCACACCATCGAGATCAGGGCCGCTGCGTCGGCATCGCCATGGGCCACTGCGCTGATCGCACGCCACAGGAGGAGCCTTCCGCCATCCACATCGATGACGTCGTTGGCGAGCGGATGGGAGATGCCCTGGTTCCGGCCGATCGGAACATCGAATTGCGTGCGCTCGCAGGCATAGGCGGCTGCCATGGACAGCGCCTGGTCGGAGAGCCCGAGAAGCGCGCTCGCCGTGAGCAGCTTCCATTCCTCGATCCCGGCTCGCCAGACGGTTTCGGCATTGGCACCGGACGCGATGACTGTCCGGACACCGGCCGCGGCGTCGAAGCGCCCGATCGCACATCCACCGAGTGTCCGAGGCGCGTCGACCGCGCCATCGGGTTCGACGATCGCGATCTGTGCGCCGTCAAAGATCAAGAGCCCTCTGGCGACGGCAGCTCCCGGCACGAGCTGCGGCTGCCCCGCCTTGACCGGATGGAGCGCCAAAGTCAGAATCGTCTCGCCATCGGCGATCCGGTCGATCCATGCCTGCGCCGTGTTTCCACCCAAGGCACTCAATATCCCAAGCGTCACGATCGACTCCGCAAGCGGCGCGGAGGCGAGCTTCCGCCCGGCTTCGGCCATCAATAGAGCGGTGTCGAACAGACTCGTCCCGCCGCCGCCGGACTCCGCGGCGACGCGCATGAGGGGGAAGCCAAGTTTCACCATGTCGCGCCACAGACCCACGTCGAACCCGACAGGTTCCGCCGCCCGCACCCGCGCGGGGACGGATTCCGCTGCGAAAAATCGCTCGGCCAGGTGCAGGAGCGGCAGGCTGTCTTCCGGAACGCCTAGACTCACCTATTGCTCCTGACCGCTTTCCCATCGCGATCGCCAAAAAGCCGGCGGGTCGCGGCAATGTCGAGTTTGAATGACATGGTGCGCGGCAGCGCATCCATCTGCCGATAGCTGACCGGAATATGAGTCGCCGGGATGCTGAGCCGCAAATAGGCCCCGAGTTCTTCCTCGGTCGGCGCCTTGGCGTTCGGGCGAAGCTCATAGGCCGCCACCGGTACCTCACCCAGCCGCCGATCCGGCACGCCGACGACGACGGCGGCTGAAATGGCGGGATGGGTCTGCAGCACGTTTGCGACCATCTCGGGCAGGATCTTGAAGCCGCCGCGCATGATGGCTCCGTCGCTGCGGCCGCGATGATAGAGGAAGCCGTCAGCGTCCAGGACGGCCAGGTCCGTCGTGCGGATCCAATGCGGGCCCATTCGCGGCGCCTGCACCTCCAGAATGCCTTGCGTATCCGGCGGCAATACATCTTCCGTCTCCGGATCGATGATGCGGAATCGGACGCTCTTCCAGGGCCGGCCGACCGAGCTCAATTTCGCATCGCCATAGCGGGCGCGATCTTCGAGCGTCATCGCGGCGACGACCCCGCCGAATTCGGTCGCGCCATAAGACAAGAGAACGATCACGCCGTAGCGCGCCTCGAAGGCACGGTGGACAGTCGGATCAAGGGGCGACGCACCGGCGCGCATATATTTGATCGAGGCGAGGTCCTCGGGAGGCACATTCGCATCCAGCACCATGCCAAACGCGGACGACGGCATCCCGCTGAATGCCGGGCGATACGTCTTGACATAGTGCAGCCATCCATCGACAGAATATTTTTCGAGCATGATCACCGGCCGCCGCGTTGCGATGAGCGGCAGATAGGCGTAGATGCCCGCGATGTTTCCAAACGGATGATAGTGCAGAACCGGCACGGCCGCGCTCGTTGCCAATTGTGCCGCGCCCGACTCGTTCAGCATGGCCTGGTGGATGACTCCATAATCCATATGGAAGCTTTTCGGCTGTCCGGTGGTCCCGCTGGTGAGCAAGGCCAGACCGCGTTTCTCCGGCGCCGAACGATGGGCCGCATGGCTGTCGAAATTTGTTCCTGGTACGAACTGCGCCTCCGGCACCAAAGCGATTCCCAGCGCTCCGATTCTGGCTGCGGTGTCTCGGACCACGTCCTGCCAGAATGCAGCGGGGGCGACCAGCGCCGCGCAGCGAAGCTCTTCGAGCTTTCGGCTGATCGCCTCTCCCGACTGATAGGCATAGATCATCGCGACATCGCGGCGCTCGGAGATGAAGCCGAGAAGCGCGGCGGCACATTCGGGAGAATTTTGCATGACGCAGCCGATCACTTCGTGCGGACCCACACCGGCCTCGCGGAGGCGGCCTTCGACGCTGTCGGCGACGCGGCGCATCCATCCCCAGTCGCGCCAGACGCCTTTGAATTGTACGGCTGGCTCGCTCGGGTCGCCCTGAAGGGCGCGCGTTACCAAGCGATCGATCGTGTCGCCGCCGTCATTCACCGCGTTCATCCTCCACTTCCGCGGATCCGCCCGCCACCAGCCTCATGCGCGTGGCATGCCCAGCAATACCACATGGTTCCGGTTGAGTTTCCAGCCTTCGGCTCTTCGGACCAAAGTGGCTTCGCAGAGCGCCATGAGGACATTGCGACCCTGCGCTTCCCAATTCGAGATGTAATTGTAAAATCGAGCCCGAATTGTATCTTCGTCCAAATAGTCGCAATGAAGATTCGCCACCAGGTGACGGGTCTTGCCGCCATTCGATCCTTCGAATGATCCGCGGGGGATCGCCTTCAGAGCTTCCCGCCCGACCACGGGCTGAGGCCTCGCGCCACTGTACACGCCATCCTCGGTCCAAAGATCCACCCAAGCGTCGCTCTCGCCATTGTCGACATGCCAGCAATAGCGGCCGAAAAGGTCGGAAATTTCCGCATAATCCGCGACGCTCACTCCTTTGGCCATTCTCGTCTCTCCGAAGGTTCTTGAATAAGCGCTTAGGCGTAGCATGCGACGCGGGTCGGCGGGTCAGCCATCCCCATTTGGTGATGACGGGTTGACCATGCCCCTTGAAGCCGGCACGCAAAGTACCATCTGGCATTGGCCGCGCAGGAAATACCAGTTTATTCCTAATGGAATTTTGCTCGGGAGACAAGTCCATGAACGAAGTATTGCGCCGGCTCGCGAGTCACGTCGCCATTCAGGAGGTCCTGGCGCGATATTGCCGGGGCATCGACCGCCTCGACCGCGCGCTGCTCGCCAGCGCCTATTGGCCGGACGGTTTCGACGACCACGTGGGTTTCGCCGGCAAGATCCCGGAGTTTCTCGATTGGGTCCTGGAAGCCGTCCGTCAGGATATTTCGACCTGCCATTTCATCGGCCAGTCGTTCATCGTCCTGGGGGGGCATCGCGCGCTGGCCGAAACCTATTTTCAGTCCCACCGACAATTGCGCCGGCCCACGCACGACGTGTTGGCCATTAGTCTCGGCCGTTATGTCGATCAATTCGAAGAGCGGGCCGGCGAATGGCGAATCCTGGACCGCAAGGTGATCCTGGACATTCGCAATGAAATTCCGCTGCCCGCGGATCAGGCGCCTCCCCCCGCAATCGTGTCGTCATGGAAAGGCCAGCACGGCCCGGGCGACCCGTCCTATCGGTCGGCGGAACTGAAGGCGCTTTCCGGCCTCGGCTAAGCCGCTTCCCATGCCTCGGCCTCCAAAGCGATTTCGCGCGCGGATTTGAGTGCCTTATAGAGCGCCAGCACGGCGATCGGCTGCGAACAGATGAACGTGATCGCGATCGCCCAGCCGACCTTTGAAGGATCGCGCGCCGGGGCTTTAGCGCAGGCCGCGCCCCGCAATCACAAGACCCGCCTGGGGCGGTGTCAGTATCCCCGCCGGCGCCTCGCAGACGTTGGGAATGGCGTTGACGGCCAACATCGCCGTGAGGGTGTTGGCGGCCTTGGAGACGGCCTCCATCGGCATTTCGCGCTCGTAGGAGGCGTTGAAGTAGAGATGCGCGCGGATCGACGGCACACCCTCGATCACCACGGTGAAGCCGCGTTCGACCTGCGGCCAATGTTGCGGATATTCCTGGCCGACCGTGAACAGGCAATCGACCTCCACGCGCGTCTTGCCGGCCTGCCGCCCGAGCCAGCGATAACGCTGCCCGCAGACCGTACCCTTCGCAATGACGCCAGTGCGAAAGGGGTTGTCCCGCGTCGCAACCACCAGATCCTGTTCGAGGACGATGTCGTCCAGTTCCGCGCCCAGGATTTCGGCGAGCATGCAAAGCTGATCGCGGTAGAAATAGGCCATGGCGCGACCGGCCTCGTTCACCTCGAGGGCCACTTCCTCAGGGGGACGACCGAACCGGACGTCGGAGATGGTGTTGGGGTTCTCAATATCCGACCAGTTGGTCTGCTCGTGAACGCTGACCCGATCGATGTGGCGGGTCATGGCCGAGAGCGCGAGCGGCAATACGCATCCGGCGATGCCCGGATTGACGCCGACGCTGTAGACCGAGGCGCCGCCGCGCTCGCAGGCCGTCCGGATCCGCTGGCGATACTCCTCCGTGTAGAAGAGGAAGGTCGGCGTCACGAGATTCTTGCCGGATTCAAGGATACGGCAGACCTCGTCTAAAATGCCTATGCGGGGCGTATAGCAGACGCAGTCCGCATTCAGAGCGAGCAGCGCGTCGATGTCGGCGGTGGCCGTGACGCCGGTGGCCGGCATCGGGGTGTGGCAAAGCTGGCCGGCGTCCGTGGCTTCCTTGTCACCGGAATAGCAATAGACACCGACCAGTTCCAGGTTCGGATGTTCGATGATGCCGGTCAGGGCGGTAGCGCCGATGCGGCCGGTCGTCCACTGGATGACGCGATGCTTCTTCGACATAGCCTTCCTCCCACTTGGTATTCGGGGACAACGTGCGCTCAACGTTGGTGAGGCCGCATGGACTCACCGTCCGCCCTTGGCACTAATCCCCAAGCCGATCACATTCGATTCATCTCGCATGCCTTGGCCGACCAAGCTTCGCCGCGATGACTTCCCTCGCCGTTGTTATTTGAACCTCCCGACCAACTGGACGCCAACAGTGCTCCCCGGACCCCATGTTTCGCTGGCAAAGCCAAGCGAGGAGATGAGGTCGGACATGCTATAAACGTCATGATGGCCAAGCAGGTTTTTGCCGAAGACTTCAGCATCTAGAGTGACGCCACGAACCTTGATCGGAATGTCCGCCAGCGTGATCTCCACCCCGAGATTAGTAAACGGAGGGGCGGAGCCAAGATCGGCATAGGGCGCGGCCGGCGTTGTGTACGGGCTTAGCGTGGTAAAATACACTCTCGACTTGAAACTCACGTCGGCCCTGATGGTCGGACGGCCGATCGACGTCTGATCGAACGAATATTGCAGATCGCCGCTGAGGGTTGTTCTGGGCAAAAAGGCGAAATACGCCAGATCCGCTTGGTTGGGTCCATTCTGTAGCGGTTGGAATGTCAAATACCGCGGAATGATTTCGCCGACGCTGGCGTCGAACTGCCAGCCGGCGGCCGGCAAGAATGTCAGTTGGGCCTCGAAACCCTTGTAGGTTGCGCGGCCAGCATTGACGACAAATAGAGCCAAGCCTCCAGCGGGATTGGCCCCGAACTGACTGACTTGCTGGTTCGTATAGTCGGTGAAATAGATGTCAGCATTGAACCGCACACGCCTGTCCAGCCAATCGGATTTCAGCCCGGCTTCATAACTAACCACGCTCTCCGGGTTATATGAGTTGACATAGGTAAAGCCGGCGGCGGTCGCCTCGGTTCCCGATGGATTGAATCCACCCGCCCTGTACGCGTCTCCAATGCGGAAATACGTCATCACATCGGGCGTCCATTGATACATTATCGAGCCAGACGCGGACACGTTATGCCAATCCTTTGTCTGGACGACGTCGGTCGGGCTCGGACAACCCGTCGTGCCGGTGCATCCCGGCACGCTGCCGGGCGGCAGGATGATGTTTTGATCCAGCCGTTTCGTGTCCGCCGTATAGCGTAGCCCGCCCGACAGCTCGAGCTTGTCGTCCAGGATCGGCGGACTATAGTTCACGCTCAAATAGCCGGCACGGGACTTCGACTGACCGGTGTAATCTTGATCGGCGGTATAGCCGGCAGGAAAGCCAAAGGGCGTCGGCCCATAAGGCGTGTTCGGCATCAGACCCTGCAGCTGTGGGACAAGAATCGGAACCGTCAACTGTGTTCCGAGGGATAGTTCCCGGACATGCTCGTCGAAATAGTAAAGGCCGAGTACATAGTTGAGCCGGTTGAACTTGCCGTTGAGTTGAAGCTCCTCTGAAAATTGGTGCTGGCTGGCGTCGTTCCCGGGTGTTACCAAAGTGGGAAGCGACGTAACCGGCCCGAGGCCGAAAGAGGGGGTGACCGGCTGCAGCACACTGATCCCGTTCACGGTGCCGGTATCGCCTCCGAAATTATCCGCGGAGTTGTTGAGCATGTCGCGATAGCCGGTAATCGATTTGACCTGAATATCGTCGCTGACGTCCCACTTGAGGGTCAAATTGTGCCCAGAAGCATGCACCGGACTGGGGTGCGCCCACGCCAAACTGATGTCACTCTGGTAACTGGGTTGAATATAAACAAGCGGCGCCCCGTTGAATAGCGGCCCAGATGTTCCCAAGATCGGACGCGGCGAACCGCCGAAGTTATGGCTAGAAGCGTATTGGAGCGCAGCAAAGGCTGGAGTGCCTATGACAGCTTGTGGATAGGTTGGCTGATCATTCTCAATGTCGTCATCGAATTTGTAATCGACTGTGATTGTCGGCGTCAGGTTTCCGTGGAGCGCGAGAAAGACCGAATCCGCATGAACCGCCCCCGGATCCTGCGATCTGGACGGCGCAAGAGCGTTATGGACATAGCCATCGCTGGTGTGGTGCATGTAGGCGAGCTTGGCATAGAATCCAGTAGAACCAAGTTCACCCGTATCGACAGTCGTCCGGGTTAAAAGGTCATTGTAAGATCCGTAAATCACCTTCTCCTCGACGCCGAATACCCCGGCGGGCGGCTTGGTGATAAAGCTGATGGCGCCGCCGGTCACGTTGCGGCCGAACAGCGTACCTTGCGGACCCGCCTCAACCTCGACACGCTCCATGTCGACCAAGCTGAACACGTTGCCCATGGCCCGGGCGATCACCACGCCGTCGAGATACTGGGCCACCGGCGTGTCGCTGAGTAGGTTGGTCGGAGTGAGCTCACCGAAGCCGCGCAAGAACATCTGATTAGTGCCGGCTATACCACCACTGGGGTTGATGAGTAAGCTAGGCACGACCCTGGACAGATCTTGGGTTGTGTTGATCTGTTGCCGCTCCAGCGTGTTGGCGCTTAACGCCGTCATCGCCATCGGCGTTGATTGAAGACTTTCCTCCCGCTTACGCGCCGTCACCACGATTTCTTCAAGTCCAGGAAAGGAATTCGTATTGGGCGCCGGCTCCTCAGCCATTGCGTGGTCAATTGGCATGAAAACAAGAATTGCGGTGCAGCTTAGCGGTACCAGCAAACTATGCTGAACGAATTTGGACATTGGCTCCCCGGTCTTTCTTTCGTGACGTCTGACATTCTTGTGGTGCTTTGCGTTTGCAGGAACATGATCATCGAGTGGCATGACTCGGGAAACCTCCATTTAGGGGTGTGTCTTCAAAAAGATGTCGGGCTGCAGGCCCCGGCGTGATGCGGCTTGGCCGCGGGTACAGCGACGTTCACTGTGCAAGAACGCGTAAATGCTAAGACTGCCGAAGTGCGCGGTCTCCGAAGTCGGGGGCGCGTTCGATTCGGTAGACGAAGAAACCACCGCTCAACCTGCCTAGGTCGTCCGTTCATGTGGCGGTTGTCCGCGCCGAGCACAAAGGGGACGGAAAAGCATGCTTCTCTGACAGGCGCCTTTGACAGGATCTCGCAGAGAGTTTGCCAGCTCGGCACTTTCCGCCCCGGAACGTAACGAGCGGTATCAAAAAATCGCCGTATTTTGGCGTGTGCCGGAGTGGGCCACGTCCTACGGGAACTGCGTGCGCGACCGCACAGACGTGATGCGCGGCGAACGGTAGTCTCGTCTACGGCCAGGCTCAGCGCTTACGAACTGTGCGTTGATTGTCGGCGACGAACGGGGCTCATGCGGGGCGGCCGGGATGAGCGTCAGTCACTTCATTCGCGTCTTCCACAGTCGACCGGCGCGACCCGCACCAGCGTGTTTTGGCAGCGCCGAATTGAACGGCAATGGGTATCTTGGCGCCACCCGAACGCTCCGTTACTGAAGTCGCAGACAGAACCGGGTACGCCTCGCCGTCGCATTTCGTCGCCTCCTTCAGGCAGCGATTGGGTGTGACGCCCGGCACCTACAGGGACGCCATCCTGACATAGCCGTAGAAGAACAATTGTCTTTTGTCCAAGCGCGAAGATGTGCGCCCACTGGACCCGAATCGCGGTGCGAGAGCGTCAGTCGAAAAAAGGCGATTTTTCGATACCGGCTCGCCCGATTCCACCACAAGATGAGTGCTAATGGAGGGCATGCGTTTCGGTTGAGCCCTCGTTGCATTGCAGTTGTTTGGTTTAGGTGCCGAAGCGTGACGCGGCAGCGGCCGTGCGCCGGTCATGACGAACTTCAGTTGTCGCGAATCGGCGCGCTCTGTGGCGAGCAGGCGTCGCCAACGGTTCGTCTCCGTCTCTTCTACCACTACACAGGACAACACCTGAAGACCATGCCCTTACTGAGCCGCATTCTTTACACGATCGTGGCCCTCGGCATGCCCCTGGGCGCTCACCGAGCAGACTATAGCAAGACCCATATTTTTAACGCCCGCTGGCCACCGCACGCCAAATTCCACACAGGGCAAACATTGATGATGTCTTTTCTACTTGGCGTGATGACCATTTTCTTCGCCTGGCGCAAGACAGCCGAGCTAACATCGTCTGTAATTGGCCCGCCTGTAAGATTCGTGTAAAAACCTGCCACAGTGGAAGAACCTACGCCGGCAGGGCCGTCGTCGTCGGCATCGCCTCTGGTATGAGTGAGGTCGGGTACTCACCAAATCGCTTGAGTTTGCTCGTCGGATAGGGGCTTAGGAAGGCCAAATCGGCGAGGTCAATGGGCACTCCTTTGGATTTCAAGGCATGCAGCGCCTGGGTCTGATCGACCACGGTTTGCAGCGCGACCGCATTCGCCACGAGCTCATTGTAGACGATGGCTTTCTCCTGGTCGGCCGGGTCATTGGTTCGAAACAGTCCATCCCCGCCAAAGGCCAGATGTTTCGCAAACCTATGGTGTCTCTCGATCTTGGTCGTGCCCTTATGCACGGTGCGCCGCAGTGAGTCGCTCATGATCCATTCCAGCAAGTAGATGGTCCGCACCGCTTTCCCCAATTCCTGCAAGGCAAGCGCGAACGGATTTCGCGTGCTGTAGCTGTTGATGCGTGCAAGGACGGCCGATGGCGCAATGGCACCGCCCTGGATTCCCAGCGTCAGTTGCATGAACTGCGGGTAGTGTTCCCGGATCAGTCTCCAATTCACCGTACCACTGAACATCGAAGTGATATGTCGGTACCTCGAGTCGCGTTCCGCGCGATAAAGCCGCAATTTCCGCCAACGGCGGATACGAGGCATTAACTCGATGCCGAGCAAATACGCCAAACCGAACACTGCCGCCGACTGACCGTGCGTGTCAGCATGAACCCGTTTCGGGTGTAAATCTGAGAGAGTCTGCAGTAAGGCGTCGAGGATGTAGGTTGCCTCGTAGGTTCCGCAGGCGATGAACCGACTGAAAAGTGCGATGTAGTTATCGGCGATATGCCGGTAGGCGATTCCCCCGGTCTTGCCATAGCGAATACGGTGCTCGGCGAGCAGGTTGTCTTCGTATGTCTCAAAGTGGGTGCCGTCAGCTGCAGCGGCATCCCCAGAACCCCATTGCCATGGCAATTCAAACCGGGAATAGAGATTGATGAGATCGGCGGACGCTGCACGTAAGTCGGCAATGTCTACGTGGCGGCGATCGACAAAAGCCAGTTGATCAGCGGAGACCGTGCCACCGAGGTGACGTGCGGCCTCCGTGGGACCAAGGCCGCAGCCGTATGCAAAGGCGGTGAGGACGTACCGGTGACGGGCATCTTTGATCTGGGGAGCCAGTCGGGATGGAGGTCCGAAGTGTCGGCCCCAGTGGGTCCAGTTTTCCGTATTCGCAATGGCTGCCAGTACCGCCCTCTCGGGCATATGCGCCATCATGAGCTTTTCAAGGTCGATGGCCGAAGGCGGTGTAGTGATTGCATGGATCGGGGTTACGATCGGCCGTCCATCCTTGGCGCGGCGCATAAATCCCATGCTGTAATCCCCCAGTGCACGATCAAGGAAAAACCGGCCTGGCGACCGAGCGCCTCTCTCACGGATCGCACAAGTCCATCGGCACCATCGTGCCATCCGCGGGTAACGGCGTATGCGGCTATCGCCGCTGGATCTGAAAATTCCGCCGGCAGCCGGTCCCAGAATCGGTCATGGCTGAGGGAGCCGCAAACAAACATTTCGCCGGCTTTGATTGCGGTTGCGAGGCATGGCGAATCAAGGCCAGCAGCAGTGTCTGACGGCGTGGCGTCACGTACTCACGTAGCTCTAGCGCATTGAGTCGCATCGCCTCGTTTGCCCACTGCAGGACTTTGGAATCGACGATCGATTGCAGGGCCGCCGTCGGGTCTGGAAGTTCCGCGAGCCAGCGGTGGCGTTCGATCAGAGCCTTTAAGTTCTTTCGCGAAGGCCGCCCCGAAGCGCGGCACAAGTCGGCAAAGGGTGATCGCTGCGTGGTGGGGTCCACCGCCAGAAGCGCTTCAAGTGCTGACCGTTTGGCCTCATCAAGGTGAGCGCATACCACGCCCCATTGAGCGGCATTCACCTTGCTATTCGCAGTCCCGGCGAGGCGACGCATGGCTATGAGAGCTGGCAACTCGAATCGATGCCGAATGAGGGCATCCACTGCCGCATTGATGATGTCCGCGGGGTCTGTGCGGGTCTTGGCCGTCTTAATCATGGTCGATTGGGATAGCTGGCGGGCAGCGTCGCCCCAGGCAGTCACCTCAAGGCGTTTTAGGATTGCTGGTCGGTGCCGATAAAGCGACCGGTCTGGATGAACGAAGGACGACCCGGACTTCATGCTAATTTTGCGTGCAATGTGTTCAAAGACGATTGGGGGAATATCCGAGACGCGACGAAATCGCCCAATAGTCTGAAATATCTTCAGTTGCACCAGCAATCCGAGTTGGGATGCCGGTGTGCGAGCTACCGTGGTTGCCCATTATCGCTCGTCAAAACTCGGGCTGAATAGTTGGTGCAGGTCCTCGGGGGTCAGGGGATCAGGCAACTCGGGATAAATCACTCGCGAAGTGCGCGGCTCTGCTCCGGCATTGAATGTCATGTCAAGGTCCCGAAGTTGTTGGTCGTTGGAGGGACCGACCAATATTTCACGAAACGCGGCGGAGACCAATATCGGCATATCCAGACGGATTATTCCAGCCGCCAGGCGCTGTGGCAGGTTTTTACACGAATCTTACAGGCGGGCCCTTTAGACCCCGGTCGTCGAGAAACCGCCAGGGAAAACTCTTCACGAGTTTTGCCCCCGCCGTGAGCGATAAAGCGGCCACAACGATGCGTCATCGAATGCGTCACTGGCGGCTGCATCATCGCAGCGATCTCTCCTTGGACGAAATTGCCCAATGGGCTCGCCCGGTACTTGCCGGATGGGTTCGCTACTACGGGCAATTTTACCCCGCGGCACTTCGTCGCGCGCTTCGTACGCTCGACGACTTTCTGGTGCGTTGGGCGAAGCGGAAATATCTACGACTCCGAGGCCGTCATGGGCACGCGTGGGAATGGTTACACCGGGTGCGAGCCCGGCATCCCGCCCTCTTTGCCCATTGGACGATCAGAGCGGCGGTTGGATGATAGGAGCCGGATGAATCGCGAGATTCACGTCCGGTTCTCGGAGGGTCTGGTGGTGAGATTCCGCTGGGCTACTCGACCTTTTAGCCTCGTCCGAATTCACCTTCATACCATTCATGTTATCCCCACCCATTCAATTCACGCCGTCTGGTGTTCATTGAAGAACTTGAGTTTTGACTGTTTCCACCCGGACGCTGTGCGCACGTATTCGTCTTCGTAGCGCCCGTAAGTATATCGCGGCGCCGCCTCCGATGTGTCCTTGGAACTCGACGCGGCATGTACAACCCAGCGCCCCGACGCGCGGTCGCCATGGATTTCAATGACCGGAGCCAGCGGCGCGTGCCAGGCCCATGAAACGGACGACGGGAGCGTCTCTCCGAAGAACTTTGCTATGGCGGGCCGCCCAACGATAATCTCCCGTGGAGCTCCGAGGTCGACCGTCGCATCCTGAGTGAACAGTCGCGCCAGCTCTTCCCCGGCCGAGGCGTCACTCGATCTGACGGCCAGATCGCACAAGTGGCTGTAACGCGCCTTTAACTGATGGATCTCCTGTATATCGCACAGCCACTTCGTCTGCCGTGTTAGTTCCTCGGTGTCGCTCATAGATAGCTCCTTACGTGGGTTATTACACTCGCTTGCATGGCGGCATCAAAATTGATGCGCGATCCGCCCCGATCGCCGCGACCGGTGATTGCTCGGCGAAGGGATTTGGGAAGCATCGAGATTGAAATGCATTCAAAACCGATACTGCAACTCTAGGCCGTAAGTTCTGGGCGGTGCATACATAATGCCGTCGGCCAGCTGGCTCTGAAACGTGCCCGAATAAATGACCCGGTTGGTGAGATTTTTACCCCAGGCGCTTACCTTCACGCCGGTTCCGCCAAACGTCCAAGAGGTTCGTGCATTGACTGAGGTATAGGCGGGCTGAGGGATACGGTTGAGCGGTTCAAAGAAAAAACCCGCCGTGTGATACACCGTTGCCGACACGTCGAGTTCTCCGGCAGGCAGTTTCCTTGTATATTCAGGGGATATGTTGAGCGTCCATTTTGGCGAACGCGGAAGATAGTGGCCGCTTACGTCCACGACTTCCGCCTGATTTCCGCACAAGGTACATGGATTACCAAACGGGTCCTCCGTCGCCGGAGCGTTGACTGTCGCTTTTGGGTAACTCGCGTATTTCGCGCTGAGCAACGAAAGACCCGAATAGACCTGAAACTCGTCGGTTAGACGAGCAGTGATATCCGCATCCAAGCCGTAGATTCTCGAAGAAGCCGCGTTTGCGACGACGCCGAGGGGCACACCGTTTACATTGATGCTCGTGGTCACCTGCTGATCCTTGTAGTTGTAATAGAAGACAGCGGTGTTGAAGGTGAAGTCTTTCTGAGCGGACTTCAGGCCGATCTCATACGCGTCGACCTTCTCCGGGTCATAGGGCTGTTTGAAGAGGGAACTCACCACGTAGCCGCCGCTTTTGAAGCCTTGGTTGTAAGTCACGTACGCGTTCAACGTATCTGTGACCTGGTAGCGCAGAGATAAGCGGGGCGTCGTGCTATTCCACGACTTCGCTCCCAGTTCTGTATTAGGGTCTACGAGCGGTACTCCGGCGGCGTTTCCGAACGATCCGTCCAATTCCTTGCGCTCCTTGCTGAAGCGCACTCCGGCAATACCTGTGAGCCGATCCGAGAAATCGTAGTTGGCCTCGCCAAAAACCGCATATGAACGATCTTTTTGCGTGCCATATGAATAGAAGTGCGCTTCCGGGATGTGCAGTGGATCCCAGGACCCTTTTCCATCAAAAACGAAAAGGCCGCCTATCCAGCTGAATTTATCTCTCTTCTTGGAAGCGAACTGAATTTCCTCACTATAGTACCTGTCTGGAATGCTCAGCATATATTCCGCGATGGCCGCCGACGTGTAGTCGCCCTCTATCGTTGAGTTGACGTCATCGGTGGAATAACCGGTAATGGACGTGAGCGTGCCGTAACTCAGATCAAAATCTGCCTTGAGGCTCGCCGTGGTACTGGTTTGATGACTGTAAGGCGCATAGGGCGCCCACGCAGCCTCATAGGGCCCCGCTGCTATGATGGTCCCGGGCGCCAGTACCCTTGCCACGGTGTTGCCGTTGAGCGCTTGACCCAACACGCCACCGGGATCTTGGCGATTGATGTGCTGAAGGGTAAGAAGAAAGGCCGCCCCGTCAACAGGGGTAAACAGCAATTTGCCGCGCGTCGTCGTCGATGAGAGAGATCCGAATTCGGCGCCATTTTGCAGCAGATTGCGGTAGTAACCATCATTCCCGTTATAGGATACCGACACGCTGCCCGCGAGCTTATCCGGCACGATCGGCCCCGTGAGAAACGCCTTGTATTCCTGAGCGTTGAAATTCCCATATCCTACGGTGACGCTTCCACTCGGGGTGAAGGAAGGCTTGGCCGTAAAAATCTGGATCGCTCCGCCAGTCGCGTTGCGCCCGAACAGGGTGCCCTGTGGACCTTTGTCGACTTCCACATGATCGATATCTACAAGGTCAAAGGTGAGCGCAATCTGACTCGGTTCGTATACCCCATCGACGTAATAAGCGATATTCGCCTCGGTCCCAGGATCAACTACTTCCGTTGAAATGCCTCGGATAGCACTCTGGGTGTAAATGCCGAGCCGGTCGACTTTGAGCCCCGGCGTCATGATCGTCAAATCGCGAGTGTCTGAAATTCCGGTCCTGATGAGCTGGTCCCCGGTCTGTATAGCGACGGAAATCGGCACGTCGACGAGCCGCTCTTCTCGATGTTGTGCCGTCACGATTATCTCGGCAAGACTGCCGGACGATTCAGGCGTCTGTGAGCTGGTCTGATTGGCTGACGCGACGGGGCTCGTCGCCTGCGCCCCAGCGGGCGACGCAATGAGCAGCGCGACAACACCGACCAATGAACATGACATCCCGAAAAGCCGATTCCAAATAGTTTTTCTTTGCGACATTTACTTCAACTCCCATTCATGCGTTACGTGCGCACCGCGGTGCCAGCCGCAGTGCGGGATTTATTTTTTTGTCGGCACCGGTCACGCCAACCTGGGCGACGAGTTTGGCCCGGCCGCTTGCCGGCGCTTCGATCTCTTGCGCAGCCTTGTCGCTTTCCAAGGCGTACAGCGGCTGGCCCGCATAGACGCGCTCACCGTCCTTTACCAACCATTCCGCCAACACGGCGATCTCGGCTCCGATGCCGAATTGCCGCACGGCTTCGTGCACGGACCGCACGCCACGCCTCGTCTTCGCGACGGACTCGAGCACGGTGACTCGATCCCACGGCGCAATGGTACGTAGGTCCACGCACACCCCAGCCGTCAGGAAAGTAATCAAGGCTGAGTTAACTCACTGAGGCGGGCAAGTACCAGAGAGTCCAGGTTGCAGGCTACCGCCTTTACATTCTGCTCGACTTGCTGCGCACGTGTCGCTCCCGCGATGATACTGGCGACCATTGGCTGTGACGCTAACCAGCCAAAGGCGAGTTCCACCATTGGCCGGCCCGTCTGATCGCAGAAGTCCCGTAGCCGGGCAACCTTCTGCCAGTTTTCATCTGAGAGCTGATGGTCGGCGAACCAGCCGGCGTCCGTCAGCCGGGAGCCCGCCGGCATGTGATCACGCTGATATTTTCCCGTGAGTAAGCCGCTCGCCAAGGGAAAATAAGGGATGAATCCGAGCCCCAGCGCTTGTATCGTTGGAAACAACCGTTCCTCAGCCTTGCGGTTGAGAAGGTTGTATTCATCTTGGCTGGCTATGAAGCGCGGTAATGCGCTCTTGGCGGCGGTCATGGCCGCCTCGCTCATTTGCCCCGAGCAGAAATTTGAACACGCGATGCTGCGTACTTTTCCCTGGTTAACAAGATCGTCGAACGCTCGCAATGATTCCTCGATCGACGTCGACGGATCGGGGTCGTGCATATACATCAGATCTATCCAGCCGGTCTTGAGTCGCGTCAGGCTCTCTTCAACGGATTCCATGATGGTTCGGCGCGCGCCCCCCTTCAATCGACCCTGACCGTTCAAGGCCTTGCCGCATTTCGTGGCGACAACGACTTGATTGCGCATCGGCGCAAGAGCCCCGCCAAGTATCGTCTCCGATGTTCCCTTGGGATTGCCGTAGGTGTTGGAAGTATCAAAGAAGGTGACCCCCAGTTCAATGGCCTTGCGAATCACCTTGCGAGATTCGACAGCATCGATTGTCAGTCCGAAATTGTTGCATCCAAGACCGATTATCGACACTTCGAGATCCGAGTTGCCTATCCGACGCGTTTCCATTTATAGATCAATCTGAATTGAACCGGGCGCCATGTCCGACATGTTCAATTCTTGCTGGTCCCTTGTCCAATAGGAACTCGGACCCGGCGTGATAGGTATTGGCCTATACATAGGTGTCGTTCGGGGCTTGTTGGCAGGCCGAGCCGGCGAATGATCGTCAATGGCCAAATAGGGGTATTGCCGTAAAGAAAAATAGCTTCACCTTGATCAGGGGTTGTTTGCAATAAACGGCCAACTTCCAAGATGCCTACTCCGCCGTTAAAGCAATCGGATCACGCTTCGCCGCTTTGACGACCGGTGACATTCTTGTATCTGGTGCACATGACTCGGGAGTGGTGAAATGAACAATCAGCAACCGGATACGGCGACGCGACTCGCCATGTATTCAAAGATGACGCTCATCAAATTGAACGATGAGCAAGCCATGAAGGCCATACGAAGCGGGCGGCTGATCATGCCTTACTATGGACGGCAACGATCCCATGGCCGTTTAGGCGGCCGCCCTCGAAGCCATCAATAGGGCGCGTTCAGGGCATGATCGAAACTCTGCTCGAGGCCATGACTTTTCGATTCAATGGCCACAACACGGGCGACAACGACTCTTAACATCCCGGCAGAGCGCAAGAAAGCCGCCATCGAGCGCGATCCGGTGCCCAAAGTTCGCGCGCAGCTCATCGCCGACGGCGTGGCGACCGAGGAAGATCTGGCTCGTATCGACAAACAATGGCTGGAGAAAATCGAAGCGTCCATCCGCTACGCTCGGCAGCCCGTTCCCTGACGTCGCGGAACTCAAGCGCGATGTTTACGCGGAGGAACTGGCATGGGCGACCAACCGAGTGACAGCTACAATTCGATTCAGGCGCTGAATCTCGCCTTGGTGGAAGCGCTCGAAGCCGACCCAAGGTCTTGGTATTCGGGAAAGATGTCGCCGACCCTGAAGGCGGAGGCATCGTCGGTGTCAGCCGCGGGCTGTTCACCCGATTCGGCGAGCACCGGGTTCGCTCGACGCCAATTTTCGAGCAGGCCATCATTGGGGCTGCCATCGGAGCATCCATGGCAGGCTATCGTCACGTCGCGGAAATCCTGTTGATGAATTTTACCGCGGTCGCAATGGATATGATCGTCAATCACGCAGCGAAGCTGCGGTTCATGACCCGAGGCCAAACCCGGGTACCGATAACCATTCGAATGCTGACCGGCGCGGGCTTCTCCCGGAGGCGGCCAGCTCGCTTCAGGCCGCTCAAAGTTTGGCGAAGGACAATGTGCCCGCGGAGGTGGCCCCGTCAGTACACATTTCTCGTGCGCGTGCGAGCTTGTGTCAAGTACTCCGCCGCCTTCTCGGCGATCATCATTATCGGGGCCATCGGATTACCGTTGATCAGGGTCGGCATTATCGAGGCGTCGGCCACCCGCACATTCTCGAGGCCTCGTACGCGTAATTCAGAATCCACCACGGCGCCGGGATCCTCACCCATACGGCAAGTGCCTGCCAGGTGGAAATGATTGGTGCAAGTGCGCCGAATATGATCTTCCAGCGCTTTCCGGTCACATGCGGCCGGACCCGGAAGCAGCTCTCGTTCGATGATCGCCTTGAGTTTTCCCTGCAAGATGAGAGTTCGCATCATTTCAACCCCGTCTGTCAAGACATCGAGATCCCTGGGATCACTCAGGTAGCGGCCATGAATCAGTGGGTTGTCCGCCGCATCTCTGGACCGCAGCCTGACCTCGCCCCGGCTCCACGGTCTTCCCTGGTTGACGAAGACAGAAAAGCCGTGTTGCTTTGGTAGCAGGTTCAACAGTCCTTGGTCGATTTTTCCGACCAAAGCAGGGTTCACGAACACTTGAATATCGGGTGCATCGGCGACGCTACGCTGCGTGCGTAGGAAGCCCCCCATGCATGTCGGTGAATGCGCAAGGTATCCTGCTCGAAACATTGCATATTCGAGTCCCGTTCGCAACGCTCTCGCCGGCTTCAAATAAGAGTATCCGGTGATTGGCCGATTCACTGCATATTGAAGTTTATATGCCAGGTGGTTTTGAAGATTGGCGCCCACTCCGGGAAGCTCCTGGATGGTTTTCAAGCCCAGCGCATGCAGGTGGTCAGCGGGGCCTATTCCCGAGAGCATCAAGAGCTGAGGCGAACGCAAAGCGCCGCTGCAGAGCACTATTTCTCGGTCTACGTTGATGCGCTCCTCGCCCTTCCGGCGAGTGAACTCGCAGGCCTGAGCGCGATAATTGCCGAAAATTAGGCGCCGAGCCAAGGCTCCGGTGATGATTCGAAGATTTTTGCGATGCTCGGCGGGATGTATGAATGCCTGGGAGGAACTGCTTCGGCGGCCATGGTGTACGGTCGTATCGAAATAGCCGAAGCCCTCCCGCCGCTCGGCGGCGAAATCATCGACGAATGCATAGCCCGCTGCGGATGCGGCGTGGAAGAACTCCTCGCAGATAGCCAATTCGGATCGACCTTGGGTGACGCGAACGGGACCTGCGCCACCGTGCCAGTGACTCGGGCCGCGGTCGTTGCTCTCCGATTTGCGAAAGACCGGCAGCACATCCTCGGAGCTCCAGCCACGACATCCCAATTCTGACCAGTGGTCATAATCCCATGGCTGCCCGCGGGTATAGACCATGCCGTTGATGGAGCTCGAGCCTCCCATGACCTTTCCCTGCGATATAAATAGTTCGCGGCCGTGTAGTTCCGGTTCGGGGCGCGTGTACACACGCCAGTTGAAACGAGAGGCGGAGCTTGTGATCGGGGTTGCGCCCGGTATGCTGAGGAGGGGGTGGCTATCCCAATTGCCGGCCTCAAGCAGAATGACGCGATTCTCTTTGGACTCTGAAAGTCTGGCAGCTATCACGCAGCCTGCGGTACCGCCGCCGATCACCAGGTAATCGCAGTCAAAAGCTTTCGCCGGTTTGGCCATCTAGCGCTGATCCCATTATGTCGCCGGCAAGTCTATCCGATGTCGGAGCAGAGTCTGCCCCCACATGGTAGTCCCGCGGCTGACTGGCATTGCCTGCGACCTGAGCGCTACGCAATCGAACGGCGTCCAATTGGAAGTGTGGTTGCCAATCGATAGGCTGTGGCCTATACGTAATGTACATGGAACTACGCAAGCTTCGATATTTTCTGGTCGCCGCGGAAGAGGGAAATTTTCGCAAGGCTGCCGCGCGCTTACATGTCACGCAGCCCTCGCTCTCCCAGCAAATTCACGAGCTGGAAGAGGAGCTCGGAGTGCTGCTGTTCGACCGCCTGCCGCGGGGTGTGCGACTGTCGGGCGCGGGCTTGGTTTTTTTTTCCGAGGCCGGTAAGCTGCTCGCGCGGCTTACTGAGGCCATTGATCGAACGCGGCGCACCGGAAGTGGGGAGTTCGGCATCCTTCGAATTGCCTTCAGCGAACTCGGCGCGCAGCAGCGAACGGTGGCGCAAGCGCTGCATAATTTCAAACGTTCCTCGCCCGATGTAACCCTGGACCTGCTGGCGCTCAATAGCGCCGCGCAATTGGGCGCCCTAAGAAAGGGGGAGATTGACGCCGGGTTCTGCCACTTGGCAGACACCCCGGAGGATGGTGTCGAGGCTTTGGTGCTTGATGTTGATCGATACGTGCTGGCCATTTCCAAGTTCGACGCTGTCATGGAGAAGCGCGAGCTGTCGACTGATGACCTCGTGGGGCAAACCATTATCTGGGCGGGTCCAAGGGGAGACTCAAAGGCGGGTGACTCGACCACCAGGCAATTTCGAGACAGAGGCATGCCGATCAGCAAAATTATCAAGACGGGGAGCGACGGCGCCGCGCTCAACCTAGCCTCCGTGGGCATGGGCATCGGGCTGGTCTTGTCGTCCCAACGGATGTTCCCTTCCGAAGCTTTGGAGTTTCGCGACCTCCCGGGTCCCCCTTGGCGTCTGAAATCTGCACTCGCGTGGCAAAGCGACAATCGATCTCGGCAGTTGTCCCGGTTTATAGAAGTCGTCAAACGCGTTACACAGGAACATGGATCATGTCCCGGAACGAGCGAAGCAAAAAAGCAACCCGAAATCTAAATAGCAGTCGCCGCTGCCATGATCGACCTCATCATGTCCACGTCGCTTGCTAGCGAGCGGTGTAGCGGTTAGGAAGTCTCTCCATGTCCTCGAACAGGATCTTGACCTGCCGCGGAACCGCTGGGTATAGACGCATCGCTTCATTCACATGGGCGGGCAGTAGTCTCGGGTCACCGCCAAGCCGCTCCCACACGTTTCCCTCTATCGCAGCTCGGACGCATGCCGCCAACTGACAGCGGGTGGTGTCATGTCCCGCCAAGAGAATGCCGGCGATAACCTTAAGGACTAACATGAGGCCGCGCCACGCTCATTTGGGCAGTGGTCAAGACGCCAACATCGACATAGGCGGGGACCTATCGAGCGCTAGCGCCATTCCAATTGGACTCGGAGCACGCTCACGATGAAGATGGTGACCGAGCAATATTACGATTGAAGGTGAGTCTCGATGGAACAAACAGTCTACGCTGTAAGGCGGCACGCGGCCGCCGTCAGACAGCAACCCTCGGACCGGCGCTCCCCGTCTCAGGGCAATATGGACCTACAGTTCTGCCCCCTCGCGGATGCTCCCTTTGGGGTCGAAGTCCGAGGAGTCACCTGGGAGCGGCCCGACGAGATCACCGTTCAGCGCCTCACGGTCGCGCTTCGAGGCCATCTGTTGCTGGTCCTGCGAGGCCAAACCGTTCCAACAGAGGGTCAGCTGGACGAGTTTATGAGAGGGTTTGGCCGCCTGGTATTGGAGACAGAAGATGGTGCCTTTCACTACGCGCTCCAAGTGCACCAGGAGGGCCCCAAGAGCGAGCAGGCGATCGCCAATTCGCACTATCTCAAGCGACGTGCGGATAACACGGGCAGCACCTACCATTCATCGGGGGAATACGGCCACACGGAGCTCATATGGCATAACGACCAGAATCACAAGCCGCAGTTAAAGACGCTCAGCGTCTTCGAAGCCATCGATTGCGAGCCCGTCGTAGTCCCCACGGTATTTCGGAATATGTACGTCGCCTATGAAACGCTGCCGATGGACTTGCGGGCGAGACTTGAATTCAAGCAAGTCGTCCATTTCGATCCTCGCCTTCCCGGCCCGAAGGAGTTGCCGAGATTGTGCGACGCAATGCATCCCATATTCACGCCGCATCCGCAGTCTGGGAGAAAGGCGTTGCTGGTCAATGATTATACGTACCGGATCGTGGGGTTCGAGCGCAGCGAAAGTGACCGCTTGCTCGCGGAACTGCGAGCGCACACCGATGAATGGGCTCCTCATTACTTTCATCAGTGGCGGACGGGGGATCTTTGTATATGGGACAACATCGGCCTGCAACATCGCCGGGATTCGGTGCCTCCCAACCAGAAGCGTGAGATGAGGCAACACGGTGGAGTGGCCGAGTAGCGCAGCGCCCGCCGCACAGAAATGCGTAGGGCTGACGTTCCTCTCGCTATTGCTCTTCTGACGATCTGCAATCTGTTTTCGGTGCTGGATCGTACGATCCTCAACCTGCTCGTAGATCCCATCAGACGGTCCCTGAATCTGTCAGATCTGCAAATTTCCTTCATTCAAGGACCAGCGTTCGGCATCCTGTTCGTTGTCGCGACCATTCCTTTTGGCCGCCTTGCCGATGTCGGAACGCGCAAGACGCTCATCGCCGGCGCCGTCGCGGCGTGGAGTCTCTGCACGGCCGCTACGGGTATGGCGTCGAATTTCCTGATACTCACCATGACGCGCGCGGGTGTGGGGGCCGGTGAATCCGCTCTCATACCCGCCGCCCATTCCATGCTGGCCAATCTCGTGGAAAGGGGGCGACTGGGCAGGACCATTAGCCTATTCACCATGGGGGGCACCGCAGGCATCGGGTTTGCCATGCTCGGCGGCGGCGCACTGGTGGCTGCCCTTGGCACGCAGGGGATAGCCGTTCCCTTGGCCGGCATGCTTCAACCTTGGCAGATCATTTTCTTCACCATGGGCGCGATGGGATTGGTGCTCTCTCTAGTGGTGTCTTTGTTCGTGAGCGAACCGCCGCGCGGAGCCGCGGAACGGTCCATGTCGTTCTCCGCGGTTCTGCAGCAGGTATGGCGGGAGCGCACCTTCTACGTTCCCGTGTATGTGGCTTACAGCGCGCTGGCGGCGCTCAACTACGGGTTCTTGGGCTGGGTACCCACGTACTTCGCGCGAAACCATCATGTAGCGATTTCATCGGTGGGTCTCATGCTGGGGATGATCTTTCTCGCGACCAATACTCTTGGGCCGTTTGCCGCCGGGTGGCTTTCCGATCGGCTCTACGCCCGTTATGGCTCACTCGGCGGTGTGATCGTGATGCGGTTTTTTTTCGCGCTCCTGATTCCTGCGGCCCTCCTCGCCTTTAGACTGGGCGACCTTGGAGCGGCATTCGGCGGGTGCGCCGCAGTCGCTCTCTGCATTGCGGCACTTCTGACATTGGGTCCAGTTGCGATCCAGACACGAGCCGAGCCACACATGCGCGGACGGCTGGGCGCCATTCTCGTCCTTTGCGCCCATCTGGCCGGCGTCACTCTGGGTCCCGTTGTCGTTGCTGCGCTCCCGCAGCTGTCCTTCGTGTCCGATCTCGGCGCCGCGATTTCCATCCACATCATTTGTTTCGCGCTCATTGGACTCGCCGCTAGTTTTGCCGCTCGGCCCGTCCTACGGGTCGCCATGGCTTGAACGAGAGATGCGCCTTTCACTGCACCAGTTGACGGTTCCGGACATCTCTCCGCCGGAACTGGTGGACATCGCCGCCCGTCTCGAATGTGACCACGTGTGCTTTCTGATCGGGGTCCCCGGCAATCCCGGCCCGTTCCGTCGCATCAACACCGTGAGCGAAGCACGAGAGTTGAAGCAACGGATCGAGGCCGCGGGAATGTCGGCTTGCAACACCGGCACATTCATGGCCCACCCCGACGTCGAGCTGTCGAGCTACCGCGAAACACTCAACATTGCCGCGGCGCTTGGGGCGAGTTCCGTGAACTCGCTGATCCAGCACCCTGACAGGATAAGGACCGCGGAGAAGCTTCGCGATTTTGCGCAACTGGCAAAAACCTACGGCTTGGCGGTGGTCCTGGAGTGGTATCGATTCAGCGAGGTTACAACCCTGAAGGAGGCCGTGGAATTCTTGAAACTTGCCGGGTCCGATAACATCGCGCTCAACGCCGACATCTTGCATTTGATTCGGAACGGCGAAGGGCCGTCGGATATGGCAAAGGTCGATCCGGCGCTGTTGAAATACGCGCAAATCTGTGACGGTCCGCTGACGCTCCCTGAAGACAAGCAGGTCGAGGAAGCAACCGCCAATCGAGATTTTCCAGGCGCAGGAGAATTCCCTCTGGTCAGCTTTATTCGGCAATTGCCGAAAAGCGGTACCGTATCGGTTGAAGCCCCGGTTAACCGCATGTCCGTAAAACTGAGTGCGGCAGAGCGGGCAAAAGGCGCTATCGACGGTGCGCGCAAAGTCATAGCGGCGGCAAAGACAGGGACCTCAAGCGCCTGACCAGCGCGAGCGGCGCCAGATCCCGCCTCGAGCGCGGCGCACGATCACGATCCAGCGGCGTGGCGTCAGAACTATTGCGGCGTGGCGTCGAGGTTGCCGCCGAATAATGGGCTGCCCACTTGCCGGCGGCGGCGGTGCTCGAGCATCCATCGGCCGCCGATCTTCCTGAGCGTCCACTGATTGTTGGCTGCGGATACCAAGGAGACCGCTCCGGCATGCTCCTGGTAGAGCAAGGAATAGCTGTTGACCCGGGCGGTCTCTCCCACCACGTGCACGACCATATTGTTGCCCGCTGAGTGCATCGAATGGCCGTAAAAACCGGGCCGGTGATGGCCTTCTGGGTGGCTGACAAACTGCCGCAGCTCCTCCGGTCCACTCCAGGATTGCGCAAGCTCGCGAGCGGAACCGTCCGGATATTTCGCGGTGGACACCAGGTCGTAGCAGCCGTCCTCGGTCCAGAGAGCGAGCCAGGCATCGTCTCGTCCACAGTCGAAATTGTAGTCGTGGCGCGCGATGAGTTCGCGAATTTCCCGTTCGTCCTCCAACTCCTGGACGCGCTTGAGCAGCGTTTCCAGTTTCGCAGTCATTTCTTCCAAGGTACCCACGTCGGCGTTACTTCTCGGTGAAAATCAGTTGTGTCATGGAAAGTAGCGGCTGATAGTGTCGACGACACGGGCCGGTTCTTGGTAACCCTCGATGTCGACGGTTATGCGGATGGTAGACTGAATCGCGCCCTTCCTGACCTCGTCTATTTTCAGGATTTCCCCCCGGCCGGAGTGAATGTGGGCGCGGACAACCTGCGGTTCCTCTCGCCGGCTGGACGCATACCCGGCCAAGTGCGGGATCGTCGGAACTGTGTCCAATTCTCTGTCGATATCCATAGAAATTCGCTTTACGGGCAAATGATCGCCGCGTTCCATTGCACCCGGTATACATTACACAGCGCTCGTTACGCCGATAGAGCTGGAACTCCAACGGAGCTGAAGACAAACGAAGTCGTATCGGTAGCACGGGAATTATAGCTACCAACGCCCATCGTCTCCCAGTTACCAGATGGTGGTTGTCAGCGCACTTACTTGATGGCACCGGCACCCTTACGTGCGCCCGATACCGGATGTTCGTCATCTACCAGTGGGAAAGACAATGATCGTCGAGAAGTTCGAACGCATGCATCCGGCCCATCATGACAAAGCCACCGGCACAGAGACGCGGCCGATTGTTATCTTGCAAATGCCACCTGCCCCGACGAACGCCGCTTCTTTGTCCGCATTCTCAATGCGGTCGGTGCGCTGTACAACCCCTACTGGCGGGTCGATGCGCCGGAGCATGCCGCCTTGAGCGCGCTTGCGCTCATTCATGCTCAGGTCTTGGTCATTGATGAGGTTCACCCGCTTCTCGCCGGAAGTGCGCGCGAGCAACGTTTGTCATTGAATCTCATCAAGTCTATCTCCAATGACTTGAGGATCTCCATTGTGGCCGTCGGCACCGGCGATGCCCGGCACGCCATCGAAACGGAGTCTCAAATCCGCCGCCGCTTCGATCCCTTCGCGTTACCGCGCCGGACCGAAAGTGAGGAATTCCGCGACTTCGTGTGCGCCTTTGGCAAGCTATACCCGCTTCGAAAGGTATCGGAGCTTGGCGAACGCGCCTGGTTCAACGCCTATTACACGCCTCCGATGGGATCACGGGTCCGGTCGCCCGATTGTTGTCGTTGGCGGCCGTCGCGGCGATCAGGAGCAGCGCCGAACGCATTGACGAGGCCGCCATCGAACTTGTTTCGGCCCAATTGGAAAAGGATGCGTCGTGAGCAATTTTGTCCCTCTGCCGTTGGCACCGCCGCCCTACCGCGCGGAAGCCATACATTCTTGGCTCACGCGTGTCGCAATGCCATTCTCGATGAATCCGCGGCAGCTTCTGCACGCCCTACACGTCGAGCCATTCGACGGTCCGACGTTGACGTACCCCCAATCCTCGCTGGAGGCTGCGCTCGATACGCATTCTCGCAAAGAGCTGGCCCGACTTGCTCGCTGTGATCCATCTCGACTTCGCCGCACCGACACCAGCGACGCCCCGTGGGTGCTGGCGAACGATGCGTGTGTCTGCCCTCGGTGCATATTGCATGATTTCCAAAGAGGCACGTTGCCCTACGAACGGAGTCTATGGCGGCTATCGACGCGTACCGCGTATCCTACCCATCGGTGCTGTCTTCGGATAGCTAAACAACTACCCGCGACGGCCGAGTAGTGCGAATGGCTCATCGAGCCGATGACCGAAATCGCGCTGGCTGTGATCAACGAATTGATTCAATTCGAGAGGCTCGTGGGCGCCGCTCGGCGCGGCTGTACAATTACGCTTGGCCTCGTGGACAAAGTGCTGCCACAGTTTGATTGAAGCGAGGGCGACGCCGGCAGTAAGAAATAGGCCATCGACGCTGCATTCAAAGTCTGTCAGTGTGCATATTTGAACGAGGCAGGATCGCATCGAAATTTGCGATCACGATTCATCAGTCGAACTTGACCAAGTCCTTAAAGATCAGTTGACCCCAGCTATTTCCGCGCGCTTGAACAAGCAGTCCGCCTTCGGAAAGGCCGCCAAGTTTGATGGGCGAGAAACCGAGATTTTCCGCAAGCGCACCAATCTCCGCTGCAGCAGCGTCATCGTCGCTCGCCAGGAACACGACTCTCCTGCCACCATGTACGGCGGGATCTTGGGCAAGGACGGCAGCGACCAAATGGTTGAAGCCCTTAACCAGTCGTCCACCAGTGAAGGCCTGCGCGACGACCTTGGAAGAAGGCTGTCCTCCCAGTTCCTCAGGGGACACGCCGTAGGCATTGGTCACATCGATGATGGTCTTTCCCTTCCAGGTCGGCAGCGCCTTCGCGACATCCCGGTGCGACTCGTAACGGACAGCCAAAAAGACGATGTCCGCCTTGACAGCTTCCGCGAGTTTTTTGGGAATGATCTCGGGTCCGATCGCGGCCGCAGCGGATGCAAAGCTTTCCGGGTCGCGAGTGGTTGCAACGGATACTTCGATGCCGCTTCGGGCAAACGCCTTAGCAAGAGCCTGGCCGATCTTGCCGAAGCCGATAGTTGCGTAGCTCATATATTCTTACATGGACGCCTCCCGATTTTGCGAGATAAATCTTCCGATGATGACGTTGAGTTACGGCTGCAGTCTTACATTCGGCCTTTAGCGCAGATCTAACTCTGCTTGGCCCCGATGAAATCCGCTGAGAGAAGCCTCATCTCCTAGAAGGACTCGAAGTCCGAGAATATATTCAGGCTCATTCCCTCACGGTCCGACCTGTTCCGTCATCACTTGATATTTACCCGCGCAACCTTTGGCGATCCATCCTTCTTGGTTAAAGTTTTACTACGCCGCGGTACAAGCCTGTGCCTGACCGAAGCCCCTTTGAAACGTTGTGCCATGGGCCAGTAATGCCCAAATCATGCGAGCCATTTTGTTGGCCAACGCAACGATGACGATGTTCGGCGCTCGCCGCGCGAGTAAGCCTGCGGCACCGGCTCTTCCTCAGGTGGTCCAGCTCTGTTCATTCGCGTAATAGCTCATGATCGATGAGAAGGAGCGCTTTAGCGATGTGGTCCCTCACCGCCCGGGAGGAAATGCCGAATCGTTCGGCGATTTCCGTGGAACTCATTCCTTCGAATCGGTGTAGCAAAAAGGCTTCGCGTGTGCGCGGATTCGCGGCGGCGAGGCTCCACTCAATGCGCTCGATCAGCTCCTGTAGTTCGGCATCGTGCTCGGGTGAGTTCGTGTCCACACAATCGACTTCCTCGACGGACTGATCGGAGAAGATGCGCTGGGTAAGGACCGCACGATGCGCGCGGTCGATATGCAGCTTCTCCACAGCCTCCACGAGAAATGCGACCGGGTCCCGAACTGGGACTTTCTGCGCTCGTTGATAAAGACAGAGTCGTAAGAACCCCTCTTGAATCAGCTCGTCAACGTCCCTCCGGCTCGATCGTCCACGCTGAAGCAGGCGACGCCTAGGAGTGCCAGTTGATCTTTGATCCCACCGCGTAGGTGCTTCGGGCTCTCATTCATCCGCCGGACGTTAGCCGGTCTGACGACATCGACATCGGAAACAGGCCGGCGACTGCGCTTGGTGTCAGTTCGAAGAAGCTGCTCGCTCCCGAGATCGGACGGCGAGGCCGGCGCGAACACCGCTCAGAGAGAGTTGCGTCGCTACTGATCACGGCTTCTGACGACTGTGTGGTGGCAATTGACGTTCTACCTGTTCTGCATGTGCGCCCAGGGGATGCGGCGAACGCGATATTATCGTTGCTCGCATTATGAGAGCAAGAGGCATGGTCATTTATCTGTGGCGCTCCATTTTTCGGAGCAGAGCGCCATGGCAAGTACTACCCTACGGAAGACCCTCCGCAGCCGCGGACACCGTAAGCTTATTGGAGTTTTGGTAGCCGCCCGTGAGGCGGCTGGGCTAACGCAGCGTGACTTGGCCGCCCGTCTCAAGCGACCACGTTCCTTTGTGGGTCGCATGGAAGCCAGCGAACGGCGAATCGACGTCATCGAATTCATCGAAATCGCACGCGTGCTGGAGGTCGACCCGCGCCAACTCTTCGCGAAGCTTCTCGGCTAGCTGGGCTAACCGTAAATGGCGGCCACGTAGACCGCTCGCGGAAAATCGCCCAGGGGCTGCTCGTGTCAAGAGACCTTGGTGAGGGCGGCGACGCCGGGGGCCGTGACAATGGGCTATCGCTCCATGACTTACTTATCGTTCATCCGATAATTCGTCAAGCGGACATAGCAGAATCGAAGCGTCGCCGAGCAGGTAACTACGGGACGGGCGGAGCGCGCTTCCCCCCATGCTTGTCATTCTCGGCCGCCGCGTTGGATGACTGCTCCTGCCTGATGCGCTCGTAGATTTCCTCGCGATGCACAGCGACGTCCTTCGGGGCATTCACGCCAATGCGCACTTGGCTGCCCTTGACCCCCATGATGGTGACCGTCATATCATCGCCTATCATCAGGGTCTCACCCACCTTCCGCGTGAGGATTAGCATCCTGGCTCCTCATCCCCATTGGGGATCTGCTCTCGTGTGCGGAATCTGACTCACTCCGGCCAGATTCACTGTATTTCGGCTTTTTCCGAGTGTATAAGCGATTCGACCGCCGCTCATCCCCCGCCCAAGTGGCAGGCTGCTTGCTCGTTCAACCTCGTTGGTTCGGCTGCCGCATCCACTTCGGAGGCAGCTTGGCTTCGGTCGCGGTCATCAGCTCGGCCGAACTGCAACCCAACGCTCGAGCGATCTTCAGCACCAGCACGAGCGTTGGCATGTGTTCGCCCCGCTCGATCTTCCCTAAGTGAGAACGCTCGATGCTGGCCAAGTGTGCCAGCGTCTCCTGAGCCACGCCTTGCTCGGTCCTTGCGGCGCGGACTGCAGCACCGAACGCGCGCGCGGGGGCCACCTCAAAGGTGGTCGTGCCGGTCGGCCGGCCCCGCTGAATCGCGCGCTTTTGCATGGACAAAACCGTCGATATTGAGAGACATTTAAACCACGTTAAGTTTAACTCATTTGCAGCTATCATTCCTCACGTAGTACGGTGGCAGTGCCAACGCTTGGCGCCGGCCGCACTCACGAAGAGGGTCAACCCTTCCGTATCGTTCAGCGTGTAATCCTGGCCGGTCGCGGGCGCTTGCCGGACGGTCTGGTCTGTCAGGGGCATCGAACATCACTCCAGCCTCGTTAAGGTTAAGAGTGATGTACTGCTCGCCGTGGGGTTTGTTCTAGCGGAAAACCGACCCGTCGCCTACCCCGTTTTTGCTGTACCGGTTTCTGTACCAAAAAACGCTGGTAGAGGGTGGATTCCTGTGGAACTCCCTGGACACTAAAAAGAACGGAACTCCATCTTTTTCAATGTCTTACAAACCTCCATGGAACACCATGGAACTCGGCAGAAGTACAATTGGAGCGGGAAACGAGACTCGAACTCGCGACCTCAACCTTGGCAAGGTTGCGCTCTACCAACTGAGCTATTCCCGCATTAAACAGAGGCGCAATTGTAGGGCCGCGCCCGCCGGAGTCAAGAAGAACAGCGCCCATCTTGGGGCTAAGACATTGAACTACGGCATATTTCTTCAGAGTCAAGCCCGCCGGCCAACCGCGGCGGCCCTCAATTGGTCAACCGCGGCGGCTCCAATGGGCGGCGCTAGAGGCTGGAACTCCCGCGCAGTTCGGGCCAGGCCAGGCGCAGGTACGCGATCATCGACCACAGCGTCAGTACCACGGCCACTGCGGTCAACAACAGCCCCAGCTTGTAGAACGGAATGCCGAACAGGGTCTGGCGAAACAGGAGAAACGACAGCCCCACGATCTGCATGATGGTCTTGTACTTGCCCAATGCGGACACCTTGATCCTGCCGCGGGCACCGA
The DNA here is from genome assembly GCA_036502605.1 of Steroidobacteraceae bacterium. GTDB lineage: Bacteria > Pseudomonadota > Gammaproteobacteria > Steroidobacterales > Steroidobacteraceae > Bog-1198. The sequence continues at coordinate 91,044 of DASXYI010000132.1, read as the reverse complement.
TCTCCGCCATCCACTCGCGCAGCGCCGACACCGCAATCTCGCGGCCGATGATGACGATGGAGGCGATGGCCACGTACCAGCGGGGATCGCGGCTGACGATCAGTATCAACGCGGCGGCCACGATCAATTTATCGGCGACCGGATCCAAGAACGCGCCGAGGCGCGATGTCTGGCCGAGCTTGCGGGCGTAGTAGCCGTCGAGACTGTCGGTGATGCCGGCCAGCGCAAAGGCGGCGCAGGCGGCCGGGTCCGCCCACGGGTACGGCAGCAGATAGAACAGAACGACGATCGCAGGAACCATCAGAATGCGCAGCCATGTCAGCGTATTCGGTAGGTTCCAATGCGATGCGCCGGGCGCCGATGCGCTCGGCCCGCTGCCGTCTCTATTGCCCTGGGTGGAGGTGTTCATAGATTACCTCGGCGAGTTCCCGCCCCAGGCCTCGAATCTGCACGAAATCGTCGATGCCGGCACGAAGTATCCCTTGCAGGCCGCCGAATTGCTTCAGCAGCTCGCGTCGTTTGACGGGCCCCAAGCCCGGAATGGTTTCGAGTATCGACTGGTTATGACGCTTCGCCCGCTTGCGCCGGTGTCCCGTGATCGCAAAACGGTGCGCTTCGTCGCGTACGCGCTGAATCAGATGTAAAGCACTGGAGTCCGGTGGAAGTATAGTGGGCGTCTCTTGGCCCAACAAGAATAGTTGTTCCTGTCCGGGCCGGCGATCCGCGCCTTTCGCGACGCCGATCAACGTGATGCCCTTGACGCCCAGCTCGTCGATCACCTTGGCCGCTTCCGCGAGCTGCCCTTTGCCGCCGTCGATCAAGAGAACGTCCGGCGCGGTAATCTCACCGTCGCGGACCCGTTTATAACGGCGCGTCAGCGCCTGATACATCGCCGCGTAGTCGTCGCCCGGTTGAATACCGGCGATATTGAAGCGTCGATAATCGCTCTTGAGCGGCCCCTCGACCCCGAACACCACGCACGACGCCACGGTGTCGGTGCCGCCGGTGTGACTGATGTCGAAACACTCGATGCGATTCGGCGAGCCGTCGAGATTGAACGCCTCGCGCATCTCGTCGAGGCTGGATTCGATGCTGGAACGCGCTAAATTGCGCATTTTCAATGCTTCCTCGGCGTTGTTGTGCATCATCTCCAGCCAGCGCGCGCGCAGACCGCGAACCGACGAGGTGATGCGCACTCTGTGGCCCGACCGCTCCGCCAAGGTGGCCTCGAGAATCTGCATGTCCTCGAAGTCGCATTCGACCAGGATCTCGGGAGGCGATTCACGCTCCAAGTAGTACTGACCGACGAACTGCGCCAGCACTTCGGGCAGCTCCGCATACGGCGCCCGCGGGAAAAACGTCGTGCTTCCCAAGCTGCGTCCGCCGCGCACGAACATGAGAGCGACGCAGTACTCGCCGTTGCTCAGCGCGATGGCGATCACGTCGGCATCGTGGTCATGGCCGGCCGTGACGATTTGCTGCGCCTGTATGGCCTTGAGATTCGCCAGCTGATCGCGCAGCCGCGCCGCGTCTTCGAAGTCGAGCCGCTCCGCGGCCGCTTCCATGCGCCGCCCGAGTTCCTGCTGAACTTCGTCATCGCGCCCTTCCAGCACTTTGATGGCGGCGCCCGCGTCGCGCGCGTAACTCTCCCTCGAGATGAGCCCAACGCAGGGCGCCGTGCAGCGCTGGATTTGGTATTGCAGACAGGGCCGCGAGCGGTTGGCGAAATAGGTATCCTCGCAGTTGCGTAGGCGAAAGAGCTTCTGCAGCTGTTGCAGGGTCTCGCGCACGGCGCCGGCGGAAGGGTACGGCCCGAAGAAACGGCCGGGCTCCTTGCGTGAACCACGGTAGAAGCTCAAGCGCGGAAATTCGTGCTCCGTCTCCAGATGCACGAAGGGAAAGCTCTTGTCATCCCGCAGCACGACGTTGAAGCGCGGGCGGTGCTTCTTGATGAGATTGAACTCGAGCAGCAGAGCTTCCGTGTCCGAATTGGTGATCGTGACTTCCATGTGCATGGTCTTCGCGACCAGCGCCTGAACCTTGGGGTGCACGTTGCTCGGCTGAAAATACGAGCCCACCCGGCTTTTGAGGTTGCGGGCCTTGCCCACGTAGAGGATGCCGCCCGCTGCGTCCAGCATGCGATACACGCCCGGCCTGGCCGGCAGACTATCGACGAAAGACTTGGCATCAAATTGCGGCGCCGCGACGCTCATGTTCCGGGGTTGGCGGTGTCGGCAAGGGCCCGGGCTCTGCCGACGACCGCCTCGAACATTTCCGTGGTCAGGCGCCGGGTCGATGTGTTGTAGCGGCTGCAATGATAAGAATCCACCAATACGGGCCCGCTCTGCAGCCGATGCTCTGCGCCGTGCGCGAAGCGGTGCAGTTTGGTCGGCAAGTCGCAAGCCCGCAGCACCGCCTCGTGCGCGATGACGCCCAGCGCAAGAATGGCGCGCACGCTATGGATCGCGGCAAGCTCTGCGCGCAGGAACCCATTGCAGGTCTTGATCTCCTGCGGCAGCGGCTTGTTGGCCGGCGGTAAACACTTCACTGCGTTCGTGATCCGTGCGTTCAAAAGTTCCAACCCGTCGTCGGTCGCGGTGGATATGGGCGAGGTTGCCAGCCCGAACTTGAAGAGGGTTGCATAGAGCAGTATGCCGGCGTGATCCCCGGTAAACGGCCGGCCGCTGCGATTCGCGCCATGCATCCCGGGAGCCAGGCCCACGATCAACAGCCGTGCCTTCGGGTCGCCGAAAGGCGGTACCGGCTTGCAATAGTAGCTGAGATGATCGAGTTGTACCGAGTCGAGAAACGCGGCGAGGCGCGGACAACGTCGGCAGCTGGGATCGAAAACTTTACTCATTGCCGGATCGATCACGCCGCGGGGAACCGACCCCAGTGAGTGCGCCAGCTCAAGCGCACCATAAAAAACGGGCTACGCGGAAAGCCGCGTAGCCCGCCATCGAGCGCGCCTGGACTTTGGACTAACCCGAGCGCAACCCAAACTTCGCCACTTTCTGGCCATGAATTCGTCCGAACCGCCGCAAATCGCCGAACCCCTTTGGACCGCGCTAGCGCCAAAGATTCCCACGATCAGCCGATTGTTTCGTGCATCCGTGCAGAATTGGGGGCTGATCGCCGTGGCTAACCACGCTCGAACATTGCGAGGTCGGAAAAGTTGCACGGCAGAATATCACCTGGGCGCAGCGAGGCAACTCGGTTTTTACAAAACCGCTGGCCCCGCTCGTAGAGCTAATCTAGATAAAACGCATAACTTAATGATTTTTATAAGATATAGCAACGAAACCAGCTCAGGGCCCGCGGCTGGGGCCGCCGCCTGGGTCACGCGCGCGAGGCTTTTCCCGTCCGCCTATTGGCGCCGGCACGGCGCGCAATCAACATCCCGAGTTCCAGCGCCTGTTCCGCGTTCAACCGGGGATCGACCTGCGATTTGTAGGCGCGCGCCAAATCGGCTTCGGCGAGGCCGCGCGCGCCCCCGATGCATTCGGTGACATCCTCGCCGGTGAGCTCGATATGCACACCGCCCAGCATGGAGCCCGATTCCTCGTGAATTCGGAACGCCGCTTCCACCTCGCCAAGAATGTTGTCGAAGCGCCGCGTCTTCAGGCCGCCCGCGGTGGTCTCGGTGTTGCCGTGCATGGGATCGCACACCCACAGCACACTCGACCCCGTGGCGCGCACGGCTTGAATCATCTCCGGCAAGCGCTGTTCGATGTCCTTGATCCCGAACCGATGGATGAATGTCAGCCGGCCGGGCTGATTCTGCGGGTTCAATACCTGGATCAGCTCTTGCAGCCACTCCGCGCTCATGGCCGCGCCCACCTTCACGCCGATGGGATTCGCGATGCCGCGGAAATATTCGACATGAGCGGCGCCGATCTTGGCGGTTCGCATGCCGATCCAGGGCATGTGAGTCGACAGGTTGTACCACTTCTTCTGACGTTCGATATACCGGGTTTGCGCCTGTTCCGACAACAGGTGCAGGCCTTCGTGGCTGGTGTAGAAATCGACGCGTGTGGCGGCGTGGACCCGCAGTCCGCTCATCGACTCGAAAAAATCCAGCGACTCGCCGATGGAATCGACGATCTTTTGATAAGCGTCGCGCAATGGCGCGTGGCGCAAAAAGCCCAAGTCCCAATACTCGGGGTGATGCAGATCGGCAAATCCGCCATCGATCAGCGCGCGGACGAAATTCAATGTCAACGAGGAGCGCTCGTAGCCGCGCAGCAGCAGTTCCGGATCGGGTTCCCGCTCCGCAGCCGTGAAACCCGGCCGGTTCACGTTGTCGCCGCGATAACAGGGCAACGTGACCCCGTCGCGGGTCTCGGTTTCGGCGGATCGCGGCTTGGCATATTGCCCGGCGAATCGCCCGACGCGTATCACCGGCTTCCTCAAGCCTTGCAGCAACACCAAGCTCATCTGCAGCAGAATCTTCAAGCGCCTCGCGATATTGTCCGATTCGCAGTCGTCGAAGCTTTCGGCACAATCGCCGCCCTGCAGCAAAAACTGCTCGCCGCGCTGTGCCTTGGCCAGCTTGTCGCGCAGCGCCTCGACCTCCCACGACACCACCAACGGTGGAAGACGGCTCAAGGCGGCAACCGTTCGCTCCAACGCCTGTTGATCGGCGTACTTCGGCTGCTGGGTGGCGGGCAGGCCGTACCAGCTCGCCGGATGCCAATTGGTCAACGCGAGGCTCTTGGACATGCGGGCGATGCTACGTCAAAATGCCGCCCCCACCCAAATCCTAAGCCAAGATTCGCCATGCATAAGACCACCGACACCTTGAAAACACTGGGCCTCCGCGACCTCAATCCGGGCACCTGGTCCGGCATCCGCGGCTGGAGCGAGCAGCAATCCGGGCCGCTGATCGAGTCGATCAACCCAGCCACCGGCCAGCGCCTCGCGCAAGTTTGCGGCGCTACCGACGACGACTATGAACATGTGATGGCCGCTGCGGTCGATGCCGCCAGACAGTGGCGCCAGGTGCCGGCGCCGAAACGCGGCGAGGCCATACGATTGATGGCGGAAGAGCTGCGGCTCCACAAAGACGCGCTGGGCAGCTTGGTTTCGCTCGAGAACGGGAAGATCAAAGCGGAAGGCGATGGCGAAGTCCAGGAGATGATCGATATCGCCGATTTTGCGGTCGGTCAATCCCGCATGTTGTACGGCTTGACCATGCATTCGGAGCGCATTCAGCACCGGATGTACGAACAATGGCACCCGCTCGGCGTCGTCGGCGTGATTTCCGCCTTCAATTTTCCGGTTGCCGTCTGGGCCTGGAACGCATTCTTGGCCGCCATTGCCGGCAACTCCGTGGTTTGGAAACCGTCGCCGAAAACCGCCTTGTGCTCATTGGCCGTGCAGCACATTTGCAATCGGGTACTCGAGCGCCATTCGCTGCCGCCTATTTTTCAGTTGTTCATCGATGCGGGTACCGAACTCGCGACCCGATTCGTCGACGACAAACGCGTGGCGCTGGTGTCATTCACCGGCTCCACTCACGTGGGACGTCAAATCGGCGTGCGCGTTGCCGGGCGGCTGGGAAAAAGCCTGCTGGAGCTCGGCGGCAACAATGCCGTCATCGTCGATGAGACGGCGAATCTCGAACTCGCGGTTCCGGCCATTGTTTTCGGCGCCATCGGCACCGCGGGTCAGCGCTGCACGACCACTCGCCGCGTCCTGGTGCACCGCTCGCAGGCGGCTGAACTCGAGCGCCGTTTGGTGGCAGCGTTCGACCAAGTTCGCATCGGCGATCCGCTGGATGCCACTACGCTGATGGGACCGTTGATCGATGCCGGCGCGGTCTCGCGCTATCGTGCCGCCATTGCCGCCGCTCGCGATCAGGGCGGCGAATTGCTGTGCGGCGGCAACGTGATCGAGCGTCCCGGGAATTTCGTCGAGCCCGCCATCGTGCGCGCATCCGCGGATATGCCCATCGTCGGCACCGAAACCTTCGCGCCGATTTTGTACCTCGTCAGCTACGACACCATGGAAGAGGCCGTGGCGCTGCAAAACTCCGTGCCGTACGGCCTGTCGTCGGCGGTGTTCACCGACCGTTTGCAGGTAGCAGAGCGGTTCCTATCCGCAGACGGCAGCGACTGCGGCATTGCCAACGTCAATCTGGGAACCTCCGGCGCCGAGATCGGCGGTGCGTTCGGCGGCGAGAAGGACACCGGCGGCGGCCGCGAGGCCGGCTCGGATTCCTGGAAGGCTTACATGCGCCGCCAAACCACGACGATCAATTGGAGTGCGCAGCTGCCGCTCGCGCAAGGCATCGAATTCAACGTGTGATCCAAGCCTCGATTTCCGCGGCGCGCGCCGTCAAGCGCGCTGCGGAGACGGGCCCGAGCGTTCGCAGTTCCTGCGCATACAGTGAGACGCGGTACTCCTCGATCCAAGCGTGAAACTCATCGAGCTGCGGCAGCCAGCGCATTTCTGCGGCAACTTGGGCGTCGAGATTTTGCGCGCGCGCAGCCCATTCCCGCAGCTCGAGGACTATTTGCGGCGGCTCGCCGCCGCGCGCCAACAGCCGTTGCCAGCGACGCTCCTCCGCCTTTATGTATCGCGGTAATTGCCTCATCCAATCCATTGAAATACCAGAGATTTCAATGCCTGAAAACAAGCGACGAAAATGCGCATGACACTCCTCGGCCAGCGCCGGGTGGGAGCGTGCGCGCCTATCGTCCAGCAGGCGGCGTACCTCGCGCGCTGCCGCGAACCAATGGCGGGCGCTGGCCGTGATGTCGGCGAGCGCCGGATACAGCTGCTCGCGTGCCTGATCCACGGCAGCTTCGAATTGCACGCGCGTACGCGGCGGGTCGCCGTCCTGAAAGCAGGCACGGCGAAATACGAGTTGCAGCAGCACATCGATCAAGGCTTCGCCATGCAGGTACGGACTCGCCGCCAGTAATAATTCGGTGTCGGAGGATATGTTCTTGGCGAGATCCCGCGACTGCCGCTCGAGCATCTGCCGCGCCAGATGCGCGGCTCCCTGTTTAAAGCGGCGCGCCGCTTCCTCGCGGGACCACTCGAATCGCACCTCCACGATTCGATCACGCAGCGCGAGCGCCGGATACACCTGCACCGATCCCTGGTTCACTTCAATCGCGGCCGACTCGGCGAGTTCATCCAACTCGAAGCGGCGCCACGGCGTGGGATAGGCATCGCGCGCCCTTCGATCGAGCTCCGAGCGTGCGCTTGAAGCGCAGCGACGGCGCAAAAGGCCCAAATCATTGCCCAGCGCCAGCTCCTTGCTCTGCTCGACCACGGCTACTTGCGCCGTGAGGTGCTTAGGCACGGCATCGAGATCGAAGCGTATGAGCGAACCCGGGATGCCGCGGGATTCCTTCAGCCACTCGCCGAGGCGCTGAGTGTTCGTGGATGGCGCTCCCATGTGATGCATGAAGCTCGCCGCCGTGGCGCCGATGGGTATCAGGCTGCGGCGTGCGTCCTTGGGCAAGGATCGCAACAGCGCCTCGACCCGAGGCTCGGCCAGACCGGGCACGGCGGCATCCACCGTTGCACGCGTCAAGGTCGGCAACGCCAGCAGCGGTATCTTCAGCGTCGCGCCGTCGCCTGCTTCGCCGGGCGCAAACAGGTAGTCCACCCCCACGCTGAGCGCAGGCAGCGTCACGCGCTCGGGGAATTGCGCGAGGAGTTGCGGATCCGGCGTGCGCGCGAAAATGTCCGTCGGCTGCAGAGCGAGCGCCGCGCGCTGCGTGCCTTCCAGGTGTCTGGTGAAATATTCCAGGGTTGCGGTGCTCGATACCTGGCGCGGCAGCGCCTTGTCGTAGAAATCCACGAAATACTCCGGCGCGCGCACCAAGTCGCGGGTACGCAGACGCTCTTCCATTCGCTGCGCCGCATGGATGGCCTGGTCGTTGGCCCGCAGCCAATCGGGCCGCCGTTGCAGCCGCTGGTAGACCAGCGCTTCTCGGGCGAAAATCAGGCGCGATTCCTCGGGAGCGATGGGGCCGTAATTCACGACGCGATTGGCGCTCAAGATCAATCCTAAAAAACTATTGCGCTCGCGCGCGACGACCTCCTCGCGCGCTTCGTCCCAATCGGGCTCCAGGAACTCGCGCTTCAACAAATGCCGCGCAGCCGCCTCGATCCACATCGGTTCGATTTCGGCGACGCGGCGCGCGAACACCCGCGAGGTCTCGACGATATTCGCCGCCATGAGCCAACGGGGCCTGCGCCGTTTCAACGGCGACCCGGGGAAAATATGGAAGTGCACGCCGCGCGTGCCCAGGTAGGCGCCGTCCTCGCCGCGCGTGCCCACCATGGTGCAAAATCCGGCCAGCAGCGCGCGGTGCACGCCGGTATAGCTCGCCGGACTTCGCTGCGCCACGATGCCGAGTTCTGCGGCGCGGTCGACCACCTGGGTGTAGACGTCCTCCCATTCGGATAAGCGCTGCAACGATAAACCCCGCTCCTTGCACCAGCGCCGCACTTCGCGCCGCGGACCCTCGCGGGTCTTCCGATAGGCGCGCCACAATTTCACCAACGAGGAGAACTCGGACTTGTTGTCCTCGAATACTGCGGCCGCAGCGGGATCCTCGTTGGCGCCGTCCGAATTCGCGATGCGCGCGTCGGGAACGCTCAACCCCGCGACGATCGCCAGCAATTCGCTCTCGGCATGGAAGCGCTTGCTCTCGAGCAGGGCTCGCGCCAACCGCGGGTCGAGGGGTAGCCGCGCCATCGCCCGCCCGCGGCGTGTGATGCGTCGCTCCGCGTCGAGCGCCTCCAACTCCTGCAGCAGGCGATAGCCGTCGCCGAGCGCACGCGAATCCGGCGCATCGATGAATGGAAATTTCTCCGCCTCGCCGAGCCCGTCCGCCGCCAACCGCAACAGCAAAGCGGCGAGATTCGTGCGCAGCACCTCAGGCTCGGTAAACGCAGCGCGCGCCTCGAAATCGGCTTCCGAATACAGCCGCACGCACAGCCCCGGGCCGAGACGGCCGCACCGCCCCTTGCGCTGCTCTGCGCTGGCGCGAGACACGGGCTCGATGGGCAGCCGCTGCAGTCGATTGCGCGGACTGTAGCGGCTCACGCGTGCGAGACCGGAATCGATGACCGCACGAATTCCGGGCACTGTGATCGATGTTTCCGCCACGTTCGTGGCCAACACGATGCGTCGACGCGAGCCGCGCTGGAATATCCTGCTCTGCTGATCCCACGACAATCGCGAATACAGCGCCAGCACGTCCACCTCCGAGTGCAGCTCGCGCTCCAGGAAATCCCGAACGTCGCGTATCTCGCGTTCACCGGGCAGGAACACCAGCACATCGCCATCGCCGATGGTCCCGGGGGTCGCGGCAATGTCCCGATAAGCCGTTAAAACCGCCAGCGGCAGGTCCGGATCGTCCGCATCGCCGGAGTCCGCGTCGGCGGATTCTGCGGCATAACGCACTTCGATCGGGTGATTGCGGCCGCTGACCGCCATGATCGGCGCGTCATCGAAAAACCGCGACACGCGCTCCACATCAAGGGTCGCCGATGTCACGATGAGTTTCAGATCCGGCCGGCGCGGCAGCAGCCGCTTGAGCACGCCGAGCAGCAAATCGATGTTGAGCGTCCGTTCATGCGCCTCATCGACGATGATCGTATCGTAGCGCCGCAACAGCGCATCAGAGCTGAGTTCCGCCAGGAGAAGCCCGTCGGTCATCAACACCAGCCGCGTGGCCTCGGACACCTGGTCGGCGAAGCGCACGCGAAACCCGACCGTGGCGCCGATCGGTTGCGACAGCTCTTCGGCGATGCGCGCCGCCAAAGCGCGCGCCGCAATCCGGCGCGGCTGAGTGTGTGCGATCAGTCCGTCGATCCCGCGGCCCAATTCCAGGCAGTATTGCGGCAGCTGGGTGCTTTTCCCGGATCCGGTGTCGCCCGCGACGATGAGCACTTGGTGCCGGCGCAGCGCCTCGCTGATCGCCTCGCGCCGCGCGGTAATCGGCAGATCGATGTCGTGCTTGAAGACTAGCTGAGCGACGCCGCGCGCTGCGGCCCGCGCCTCATTCGGCACGCTTCACTTCTTGCCACAGCGCCTCCTGCGCCGCGAGATCCAGGGTCGCAAAATTCTCGCCGCGTTGCGCGGCCAAGCGCTCCATGCCGAGGAACCGACGCTCGAACTTGATGTTGGCCGCGCGCAGCGCCGCTTCCGCGTCGACATCGAGCTTGCGGGCCAGATTCGCGGCCGCGAACAACAGATCGCCGACCTCCTCGAAGATTTCCCGGGAGGCGGCGGCGCCTGAATTGGCGGCGGCCTCGCGTACCTCGGCCAGTTCCTCGGCGACCTTGTCGGCGGTCTCGGCCGCCCGCTCGAAATCGAATCCGACACGCGCAGCCCGCTTGCTGAGTTTGTGGGCGCGCATCAGAGCGGGCAACGCCAACGGCACGCCGTCCAATGCACCCGGCCCCTTGGACGAGCGCTCGCGCGCCTTGATGTCTTCCCAGACGGCGCTTTGCGCGGTGATATTCACCGGCTCGCCGTTATTCTGCGCGTGCCCGCCGAATACGTGCGGATGGCGCCGTACCAGCTTGTCGCAGATCGCCGCAGCCACTGCCTCGAAGTCGAAGTGGTCCGCTTCGCGCGCGATTTGCGCATGAAATACCACTTGAAACAAGAGATCACCCAGTTCGTCCTTGAGGTGGGCCATGTCGCCGCGCTCGATGGCGTCGGCCACCTCGTACGATTCTTCGATGGTGTAGGGGGCGATGCTCGCAAACGTTTGGACACGATCCCACGGGCAGCCGTCGGCGCCGCGCAAGCGCTCCATGATGGCGAGAAGCTCGCTCAAGGAACTCAGGGGACGCGCGCCTGCAGAAGACGCCGCAATGTCAGCAACATGCCGGCCGTGGCGCCCCAGATATTGCGATCACCGTAGGGAATGTCATAGACCTCCAACGTCACGCCGGCGAGCTCTCGTTGACGGGTCTTGTGGTTGGCCTGGTCCAGAATGAACTCCAAGGGGACCTCGAACACGTCGTGTACCTCGGCCGTTGCGATGCGCAGTTCATACCGAGGATTGACGAACCCTACGACCGGCGTGATGCGAAAACCCGTTCCCACCCAGTGATCGGGCAAATATCCGGCGAATTCCACAAAATTCTCCGAGAGTCCGATTTCTTCGTGAGCCTCGCGCAGCGCGGCGCGCCACGCATCGGCATCCTCGGGCTCGATGCGGCCGCCCGGAAAGCTGATCTGTCCGGCGTGGTCCTTGAGCGTCGCCGCACGCTGCGTGAGCAGCACAGTCAGGCCCTGATCGCGTTCGACCAGCGGCACCAGCACGGCCGCCGGCACTCCGGTGGCGGGTAACGAGGCACGGATACGTTCCACCACATCCGGCGCGGCGCCGGCCAGCCACAGCATATCCTCCTCCGGCGCGGACGCGTGGGGCGAAAGCGACTCGCGGATGTGGGTTTTCCCATAGAGCGCATCCATCACTAGCTGGACGACCCCGCGCCCTTGATGCCGCCCTCGGTCAGCGCCATGGGGTCGAGCAGGCGCTTGAGATCCTCGATGGACAGGTCGGTCATTTCGGCCGCGACGTCCAGAACAGCGCGCCCTTCGGCATAGGCCTTCTTGGCGATCGCGGCGCCCTTCTCGTAGCCGATCACCGGATTGAGGGCCGTCACGAGAATCGGGTTTCGGTTGAGGGCATCGCCGATAGCTTCACGGTTCACTTTGAAATCTGCCAGCGCGTGATCGGCCAGATTACGGCATCCAATGCCGAGGAGTTCCAAGCTCTGCAATAGATTGTAGGCGATCACCGGCAGCATGACATTGAGCTGAAAGTTGCCTGACTGACCGGCGATGGTAATCGTCGCATCGTTGCCCATGACCTGCGCGGCGATCATGGTCACGGACTCGGCCACGACGGGATTGACCTTGCCCGGCATGATGCTGCTGCCCGGCTGCAGCGCCGGCAGCGCAATCTCACCGAGCCCGGCCAGCGGCCCGCTGTTCATCCAACGCAAGTCGTTCGCAATTTTCATGAGGCTGACGCTTAAGACCTTGAGCTGACCCGACAATTCCACCGCGGTATCCTGACAGGAAAGCGCCTCGAAATAGTTGTCGCTCGCAACAAACGCCAGCGTCGTGCGCGCCGCCAGGTGCCGCGCCACAGCCGCGCCGAATCCCGGGCGCGCGTTGATGCCGGTGCCGACCGCGGTTCCGCCCTGCGCAAGCTGCAGGACGCGCGGCATGACCGACTGCAGCCTGGCGGTGTTCTTGTCTATTTGTGCCCGCCAACCCGACAATTCCTGAGCCATGGTGATCGGCATTGCATCCATGAGATGCGTGCGTCCGGTCTTGACCACATCGCCTAACTCGGCGGCACGCCGCTCCAGCACGTCGCTCAGGTGCTTGAGCGCCGGCAGTAGCTGTTCCGCGAGCAGCAGGGCCGCCGCGACATGAATCGCCGTCGGCACCACGTCGTTGCTGCTCTGCCCCATGTTCACATGGTCATTCGGGTGCACCGGACCGCCAAGGAGGCGCGCGGCCAACGTCGAGATAACCTCATTGGCGTTCATGTTGCTGCTGGTGCCCGAGCCGGTCTGAAACACGTCGATCGGAAACTCATCATCATAGCGTCCGTCCGCCACGTCGAGCGCCGCCGCCTGCACGGCGAGCGCCATCGGCAACGCGAGATCGCCCAGCTCGCCGTTTGCGGCGGCCGCTGCATTCTTGATGAGGCCCAGCGCGCGAATGAAGGCGCGCGGCATTTTGAGGCCGCTCGGCGGAAAGTTTTGAATGGCCCGCTGGGTCTGGGCGCCCCATAGCGCCGTCGCTGGCACCTCGAGCGTGCCCATGCTGTCATGCTCGACGCGCGGTTTGGTAGTCATCGCGCCGTACTCCGCCGGTTTCAGATCGTTTACGGTAATATCTGCCCATTATTCTAACACCGAGTGCGTGTCCTTAAGATGTCCGCCACCGCTATTGAGGCGCTTTCTCCGCTCGACGGCCGATATGCCGGTAAGCTCGCCGCAGTCCGCTATATTTTCAGCGAGGCGGGCCTGATGCGCGAGCGCGTTCGCGTGGAGTGTGCCTGGACCTTGGCGCTGGCGGCAGGTCCCGCCGCCGCCGGGTTGGCGGCGCTGCCGCTCGAGGCTCGCGCGTGGCTGGAAGCCCTCGCCAAGGATCCCGCCGCTACCGATGTCGGCGCGATCAAAGGCATCGAGTCGCGCACCAATCACGACGTGAAGGCGGTTGAGTATTGGATCCGCGCGCAACTGCAGCTGCGCGGCGCCCTGCCGGCGCAGCTCGAGTGGGTGCATTTCGGCTGCACGTCGGAAGACATCAACAATCTCGCTTATGCGCTCATGCTGAAGGAAGCACGCAGCGCGGTATTGTTGCCCGCCCTGGATGCCGTCGGCGCTTTGCTCGATGCGCTCAAGCGACGGCACGCCGCAGCGGGCATGCTGGCTCGAACGCATGGGCAAACCGCCACGCCGACCACGGTGGGCAAGGAACTCGCCAATGTTGCCGCGCGCCTGCATGGCCAACGCGATGGGCTGGAGCGCGTCATCATCTTGGGCAAAATGAACGGCGCGGTCGGTAATTTCAATGCGCACATGGCGGCTCTGCCGCAAGTCGACTGGCCGGCCATGAGCACGCGCTTCGTCGAGGGCTTGGGCCTCGAGTCCAACGCGTACACGACTCAGATCGAGCCGCACGATTGGATTGCCGAATACTGCCATGCGCTCATGCGCACCAACACGGTGCTGTTGGACTTTGCGCGCGATATGTGGAGCTACATCTCGCTTGGGTACTTCAAACAGCGCCTGGTCGAGGGAGAAGTCGGCTCCTCCACCATGCCGCACAAGGTCAATCCGATCGACTTCGAAAATGCCGAGGGCAACCTGGGGCTGGCCAACGCCCTGTTCGGGCACTTCGCGGACAAGCTGCCCATCTCGCGGCTGCAGCGCGACCTGACCGACTCGACGGTGTTGCGTAACCTAGGCGTAGCCGTCGGGCATGCCACCCTCGCGTATCAGTCGCTGAAAACGGGGCTCGAAAAAGTCGATCTCGACGCCAGCCGTCTTGCGGACGACTTGGACCGTGCCTGGGAGGTGTTGGGCGAGGCGGTGCAAACGGTCATGCGCGCCCATGGAATCCCGGATGCCTACGATCGCTTGAAACGCTTCACACGCGGCCGGCCCACGGATCAGGCGGCGATGCGCGAGTTCATCGGTTCGCTCGAGTTGCCTGTCGCCGAAAAGGAACGCTTGCTGCAGCTGACGCCCGGGGGCTATCTTGGACTTGCGCCGGAATTGGCCGGCCGGCCTCGATAAACGAATTTTTAGACTAGAAGCCGCGCGAAACGTGACGCAGTTGGCACGGTAGTATGCAACGCGAACGGTAGTATCGGGTGGAAGTACGTGAGGATGGGCTTTTGTCCGTCCACCTCCATGAGGCAAGAGATATGGCGGGTAATATTGACCAACCGACGAGACGGGTAGATCGGGGCACTGCGGCCGACCTGACCGCAGGATCGGGCACACGCATCATCGTCAGCACCATGCCCGAGGTGCGCGAAGCGAGTCTCAGAGTCGCCAAATCGGCGCAACGTCTTTTGTCGATTTTCACGCAGGATCTGGAGCCGCTGATCTACGGCGAAGAGCCGTTTCTCGAGGCCATCAAGCGGCTGGTGTTGGCGCGCTCGTATGCCAAAGTCCGCGTGCTGCTCGCGGATCCGTCGCGGGCGATGGTGGACAACAACCGCTTTCTTGCCCTCGCGCGCCGCCTGACCAGCTGCATCGACATGCGCTCGATGAGCCCTGAATACCCGGCGAGCGCCGGCGCCTTCATCATTGCGGATGACAAAGCGCTGGTCTATCGACTGCAGGCGGACCGCTGGGATGGCATTTCGGACATGAACGATCCGGCCGTCGTTCGCCGCTACCTCAACTTTTTCGACGAGGTTTGGCAGACGAGCATGCAGGAATCCCAGATGCGTCAGATGCTCATGTAGTTTCCCCCGTGCGGGCTTCGCCCGCACAATACCGCCGGCGCCGGTATAATCGGCGCATGCTCCCCTTACCCGCCCCGAAGGACTCAGGTACGGTCATCGTCGCCATGTCCGGCGGCGTCGATTCGGCCGTCGCCGCATTGTTGTTGCGGGATGCCGGGTTCGACGTGCAGGCCCTGTTCATGTCCAATTGGGACGACGACGACGCCTACTGCACCGCCGCCGCGGATTTTCAGGATGCGCGGCGGGTCTGCGAAGCCTTGAAGATTCCCCTGCACCGCCACAGCTTCGCTGCCGAGTACCGCGAGCGGGTATTTGCGCATTTCCTGCGCGAGTACGCCGCGGGGCGCACCCCGAACCCGGACGTGCTGTGCAATCGCGAAATCAAGTTCGGCGTCTGCCTCGACTACATGCATCGATTGGGTGCGTCGTACATCGCTACCGGCCACTACGCGAGACTGCGGCGAGCCGGCAGCGGCGTGCAGCTGGTCAAGGCGGTGGACACGTCAAAGGACCAAAGCTACTTCCTCCACCAGGTCGCGCCCGCTGCCTTGAGAAAGACCCTGTTTCCCATCGGCGGCCTGCGCAAGGCGGAGGTCCGCAAGCGCGCCCACGCGGCTGGGCTCACGGTGTTCGACAAACCTGACAGCACGGGCATCTGTTTCATCGGAGAGCGTCCCTTTGAGGAATTCTTGAGCCGATACCTTCACCAGGCAGCGGGGCCGATAGAGACCGCTGACGGCGCCGTGGTCGGCGAACACCGCGGTCTCGCCCTGTACACCCTGGGGCAACGGGCGGGACTGCGGATCGGCGGCCGGGCCGGAGCGGCGGCCGCGCCGTGGTACGTGGCCGCGAAGCAGCCGGACCGCAATGCGTTGATCGTGGTACAGGATCAAGAACATCCGTTGCTCCTGTCCGATGCTTTCGATGTCGAGGACGTGCACTGGCTCGCGGAGGCGCAAGGGTCGTCGCCCGCCGCTGCAGCGCCCGGCTCGGCGCGCCTCGATTTCGAATGTGCCGTGAAGACCCGCTATCGGCAGAGCGACTTGCCCTGCCGCGTGAGCGTGGACGAAAGCACGGCGCACGTCGTTCTGCGCGCAGCCGCGCGCGCGGTGACTCCCGGGCAATACGCGGTTTTCTACGAAGGCGACGCCTGCCTCGGCGGCGGCGTCATTGCACGGCGCTACAACTCGCGAGCGCCGGCAGCGCGCGCAACCTATAATTCTCTTTTTTCAGTGGAGGGGTCATGACGGATAGCTTCAAGGCAAGAACGACGCTCGGTGTGGGCACTAGAACGTACGAAATCCTGGGCTTGAACGCGCTCAAGGAGCACAAGGTCGACCGTTTGCCCTTTTCCTTGAAAATATTGTTGGAAAACCTGTTGCGCTTCGAGGACGGCGTCAACGTCACCAAAACCGACATTGAAGCGTTGCTGCGCTGGGACCCCAAAGCGCTGCCGAACCATGAGATCGCTTTCACGCCCGCGCGCGTCGTCATGCAGGACTTCACCGGCGTCCCATGCATCGTCGACCTGGCCGCCATGCGGGAAGCCATCGTTCGCTTAGGCGGCGATCCGCAGCGCGTCAATCCGCTGGCGCCGGCCGAATTGGTCATCGATCACTCGGTTCAGGTCGACGAATATGGCGCCGTCGATTCTTTGCAGCACAACAACGAAATCGAATTCAACCGCAACGGCGAACGCTACATGTTCCTGCGCTGGGGTCAAACCGCGTTCAGTAATTTTAAAGTAGTGCCGCCCAATACGGGCATCGTGCATCAAGTGAACATCGAACGCCTGGCGCGCGTCATTTTCGAAGAAGCAAGCAGCGGCAGGTCCGTTGCGTACCCGGATACACTGGTCGGCACGGATTCGCACACGACCATGGTCAACGGCTTGGGGGTTCTGGGATGGGGCGTGGGCGGCATCGAGGCGGAGGCCGCCATGCTGGGCCAGCCCGTTACCATGCTGATACCGCAAGTCATCGGCTTCAAACTCACGGGATCATTGCCGGCGGGAACCACGGCGACGGACCTGGTGCTGACGGTGACGGAGATTCTGCGCAAAAAAGGCGTCGTCGATAAATTCGTCGAATTCTTCGGCGATGGCCTCAAAGGCCTGCCGCTTGCCGATCGCGCCACCATCGCCAACATGTCGCCGGAATTCGGCTCGACCTGCGCCATATTCCCCATCGACGAGGAAACCATTCGCTACCTGGAGCTCACCGGCCGAGCACCTGAACAGATTGCGTTGGTCGAAGCGTACGCCAAGGCACAGGGCCTGTGGCGTATCCAGGGCGCGCCCGCGGCTGACTACACCGATATCGTCGAACTCGACCTGTCCACGGTCGAGCCCTCGCTCGCCGGGCCGAAGCGGCCGCAGGACCGCGTTCCATTGCGATCGGCCAAGATCGTCTATCAAGCCAGCGTCAAGAAAATGGCCGAGGAACGTACCCAGAAGAATCCCAGCGCCACCGGCACGGCATCGGCGACGGTCGCCGGCAATAGCTTCGATGTGAAGGACGGCGCCGTGCTGATCGCAGCGATCACCAGCTGCACCAACACCTCGAACCCTGCCGTGCTGATCGCCGCGGGCTTGTTGGCGCGCAACGCGAACGCGCTGGGCCTGAAGTCCAAACCCTGGGTCAAGACCTCGCTCGCCCCGGGCTCGCGCGTGGTAACCGACTACCTGCAAAAAGCCGGGTTGATGCACGAATTGGAAGCGCTCGGCTTTTACACCGTAGGCTATGGATGCACGACTTGTATCGGCAACTCGGGACCCCTGAAACCGGAGATCTCGGAGGCTGTGAGGGCCGGCGATGTCATCGCCGCCTCGGTGCTGTCGGGCAATCGAAATTTCGAGGGCCGCGTGCACCCGGAGATCAAAATGAATTTCCTGGCCTCGCCGCCGCTCGTCGTCGCGTATGCGTTGGCGGGCAGCCTCAACGTCGACATTGCTACCGAGTCGCTGGGCCAGGGCAAAGATGGTAAAGCCATTTACTTGAAGGATATCTGGCCGAGCGCAACGGACGTATCGAAGACCATGGCCGCCTCCGTCGACTCCGCGATGTTCAAAAAGGGCTACGCCAACGTGTTCACGGGTGATGCGCGTTGGAACGGCATCAAGACTCCCGCGGGCAAGATCTATGCATGGGACGGGAAGTCGACCTACGTCAAGAATCCGCCCTACTTCGATGGTATGACGATGACTCCATCGACCGTCGGGGACCTAAAGAACGCACGCGTACTCGCAGTGCTCGGCGATTCGGTAACCACGGATCACATCTCACCCGCCGGGAATATCTCCAAGTCCAGCCCGGCGGCGAAATATCTCATGGCGCAGGGTGTACAGGCCGCTGATTTCAATTCCTATGGCGCCCGCCGCGGCAACCATGAAGTCATGATGCGCGGTACGTTCGCCAACATTCGCCTGCGAAACTTGCTCCTGCCCGGCACGGAAGGCGGCGTGACCGTGCACATTCCGAGCGGCGCACCCATGTCCATATTCGATGCCTCGGTCAAGTACAAAGCCGACGCCACGCCGCTGGTCATCCTGGCGGGCAAGGAATACGGCACGGGCAGCTCGCGCGATTGGGCCGCGAAGGGCACGATGCTGCTCGGCGTCAAGGCAGTCATCGCGGAGAGTTTCGAGCGAATTCACCGCTCGAACCTCATCGGCATGGGAGTCCTGCCTCTGCAATACAAGGACGGCCAAAGCACTCAATCTCTTGGGCTGACCGGCAAGGAACGCTTCGAGATCATCGGCCTCAACCAAGGCGCTGCGAAGGTGGTGAAGGTGATCGCGAGCGCCGATGACGGCAAAAAAACCGAGTTCGAGACGCGCCTGCGCATCGATACGCCCAAGGAACTCGACTACTACCAGCACGGCGGGATATTGCAATACGTATTGCGGCAGCTCGCTGCGGCCAACAAGGCGGCCTGAATTGAAACCGGGCTCGGCGAGAGTTGCGTTTACTCTCGCCGAACGCTCCCCGCCTCGACCAGCACCATGGTACTGGGGTCGAGATGGGTCTTGATGGCGTTGTTCACCTGGGCGCGCGTCAACGCCTTGACGGCCTCAGGGTAGCCATCCAGCCAGGTCACATCGTAACCGCGCTGAATCGAGGTCACGATGGTGCTCGCGACGCCGCCGGAGGTCGACAAACCCACGAAGTAGCCCCCGATCAAACCTTGTTTGCGGTCCGCGAGTTCGCTCTCCGTAACACCCTCTGACCACCATTTCTGAAGTTCGCGCCGCGTCGAGGCGATACCTTTGTCGAGCAGCGCCGGCGCGAAACTGGCGGAAATATCCCACGCGCCATCCGCGATGCTGTCCTCCCCAATACCGGCACCGATGTTGTAGGTGAGGCCTTCCTTGTCGCGCACCGTTCCCATCAGGCGGCCGGTGAAGCCATGTCCCAGGATCGCGGTGCCCACGCGCAGCGCAAGTGCGTCGGGATCTCGATACTTGAGTCCGGTGACTTGACCCAGGATCATGGACACGCTGGGTTTGTCGGAGAGCGGCACGAAAATCTCGCGCGGCCCGGACGCGGACGCTGGCTGCGCCGGACGGATGTAATCTTGACCTCCGTTCCATCCTGAGAATGCCTTGGCGACTTCCGCTTGCACGCCTGCCGCGGACACGTCGCCCACCAGCACCAGAGTCATGTGCGCCGGGCCATAATACTTGGCGTGGAAAACTTTGAGATCATCGAGGGTCGCCGACTTGGCGGCGGCAATGTACTCGGCAATGGAATGCGGATGGTTAGGGTGATCGTCGGGGAACACGCTGCGGCCGAACGCCTCGTGAGCGCGTCCCTCGGTGTTCTGCAGCGACGCCTCCAGCGAGCCGATGAACTGCTGCTTCGCTTTCGCGAATTCCTGCGCCTTGAGCGCGGGGGTCCGCAGCTCCGCGGCGATCAAACCCATGACCAGAGGCAAATCCTTCTTCAGGCACTTGGCGCGAATTTCCAAGCTCTGGGTCCCGACGCCGAATGCAATTTCGGCGCCGACATTGTCCAACTGGTCGGCGATCGCAAATTTGTCGAGCGCCTTGGTGCCGCGGTCGAGCATCATTCCGGCAAGCGTGGGAATCGCAATGTTGCCGGGTCTACCCATCGCGTCGCCGGCCGGCAATGCTCCCAAAATCGTCACGACATCCTTGACGCCGGTGGGGTATGTGACGAGGTCGACGCCGGCGGCCGTGGTTCGGTGGCTCTGCTCAGCCATGGTCGCGCCCGCGCTCGAGCTCGCCAAGAGCAGTACCGGCAATGCACACTTTTTGAGTACGTTGTGTCCTATCACGAGCCTTTCTCCGCTCCGGGATGTACCGGCACGAACCAACCCGTCGTGCTCTGGTCTTCGTTGAGATACTGTTTCGCGACCCGGCGGACGTCGGCGGGAGTGACTTGCTGGAATTTCTGCGGGAACGTGACATACAGAGTCCAATCGCCCACGCCGATCCACTCGTTGAGTTCGCTCGCGACCGCCGCGGTGCCGTCGCGCTTGTACGCGTCGGCGGCGACGAATTGTTGCTTGGCCCGCGCGATCTCGGCCGGCGTGACGCCATTGGTCTTGATTTTCGCGATTTCCTCCACCAGCGCGTCCTCGACCTGTTCGTGAGTGGACCCCGGTGCGAGCGCCGCGTAGACCGTGTGCAGCGATAAATCGCGGTGCAAATCCGTGCCCGCACCGGCATTCAACGCCAATCCCTTGTCGACCAGCGCGCGGTACAGGCGGGCATTCTTGCCGGAACTCAAGATGGCGTCGAGCATCTCCAAGGCGGGTTGGTCGGCGTCGCGGGCATTCGGTACCTTGTGCGCAATCACCACCGTACCCAATTCGCCGGGGCGCTTGACCAAAACGCGGCGCGGCCCGCTCTGTTGCGGCTCCTCGGTGTAGACAGCCGGGATGGGCTGCGGCGAGGCTGAATGCACGCCGTAATACTTCTTTATCAAAGCCAGCGCGGCCGACGGATCGATGTCGCCGACCACCGTGACCGTGGCATTGTTCGGCCAGTAGAAGGTGTCGTAGAACTCGTGCAATTTCGCAATGGACACGTGCTCGATGTCGCTCTTCCAGCCGATGGTTGGATGGTGGTACGGGAGCGCCTCATAGGCCGCCGCGGTAACCTCCTCGACCAGCACATTTTCGGGATCGTTCTTGCCGCGCTCGTACTCGTTGCGCACCACGGTCATTTCCGACTGCCGATCTGCTTCGTGCAGCCACAGATGGCGCATGCGGTCCGCCTCGATGGCGATGTAACCCTCCAAGCTCTCGCGGCCGATGGTGGCGAAATACGTAGTGCGGTCGACCGCCGTACTGGCATTGAACTGACCGCCCACGCGTTCGAGAAATTGCTTGACGCTATTCCCTTTGGGGTCGTTGAAGTTCTCGCTGCCCTTGAACATCAAGTGCTCGAGAATATGGGTGGCGCCGGTGGTTCCGGTCACCTCGTTGAATGAACCGACCCGGTAGGTGACCTGAAAAGTAACCACGGGTGCCGAATGGTCAGGCGCCAGCAGCACGGTGAGCCCATTGCTGTCGAGATGATACTCATCGATCCCGCCGAGCGACTTGACGAAGGTGTACCCCCCCACCACGACCGGCCCGGAAGCCGCCGCCGCGTGTACCCCTCGGGTTTGGGCGCCGCCCAGCAACGCTGCCAACGCGCATGCCAATGCGGCGACTCGCCTGGTGGGCGATCCAACTCTGTGATTCATGTATTCCTCGTGCAACGGCCAGCGTGGCGGGCGATTCTAGCCTAACCGGGGGCAAAATAAGCGATGTGGCCTCAAGCAGAGGCCGACTTCATCTCTTCCGTCCAGACCGTGAATTTGGACAGCACGTTCGGGCCGAACGTCATGCTGATGGCAACATCGGCCGCATCCCGCCCGCGCGCAATCAACACCCGGCCGATGCGCCGCTGGTTATTGCGCGGATCGAAGGTGTGCCAGGCGCCCCCCAGATACGCCTCGAACCATCCGGCAAAATCCATCGGAGCGTCCATCGGCGGCACGCCGATGTCGCCCAGATACCCAGTGCAATAACGCGCCGGGATGTTGAGCGCCCGGCATAGCGCGATGGCCAGATGCGCGTAGTCGCGGCATACTCCCTGCCGTTCGTTGAAGGTCTCCCAGGCGGTTTTCGTCGGCCGCGCGCATTGGTAATCGAAAGCAATGAGGCCGTGAACGTAGTCGACGATGGCCTGCACCCGGCTCCATCCCGGAACCATGCTGCCGAACATCCCCCATGCGGTGGGAGACAGCAGCTCGGTCTCGCAATATCGGCTAGGCAAGAGGTACAGCAATGTCTCGTCCGGCAGGGATTGGACGGTGTGCTCGAAGGCGTGCGGGAACGCGGGTTCCGCCACGCCGCTGTCGTTGATCAATCCATCGGCGCCGATGCGGAACGAACCCGGCGGCGCGACCACCCGGGTGCACCAATTGCCGTAGCCATCGCGATACATGGAAAACGGTACGGCGGGGTCGGTAACGATGGTGTCGGAGCGCACCAGATCCTGACTGCGGCTGTAGTGCACGTTCAAATTGAGGATCATCGGCGTGGCCTGAGAGACCTCGTAAACCAATTCATAGCCCAGCCTAATCAGCATGCGTGCACCGCCATGAATAGCGTCTTGAAAAGTAATGTGACACGCCGTGACAGTGGCACAAATGGTCGGCCCACATCAGCGCCTGTAGTCCGCATCCTACACTGTGCGCTCCGCGCCAAGCAGGCGCGTCAGTCCCAAGATCGATCGACAGAACGGCGCAGGGACGCCGAGCCGATCCGCAATCTCCACCACGGCACCCAATTGCGGCGCGAGCTCGAGGGGCCGGCCGGACTCTACGTCCGCTAGCATCGACGTTCGAAAATCCCCGAGCCGCCGGGTAATGTCGATGCGCTCGGTCGGCGTCATGGCGGAGTTCAGGCGCAGAAGCCGCCCGCACTGCTGCATCTCCTCCATCATTCGTACGCACAAAGCGCGTACATCGGGATCGGCCAGCAGCTTCGCGCTGCCGGAGCGCGTCAGCGCGCTCACGGGATTCATGTTCATGTTGCCCCAAAGCTTGGCCCACACCTCATCGCGAATGTGCTGCGATGCTTGGCAGTTGATCCCGCCCGCGCGCAGCGCCTCAACGACATCGCGAACCCGCGCGGAATTCCCGCCGCTCGGTTCGCCGAGAAGGACGCGATCCGCCGCCACCACTCGAACCCGCCCAGGCGCCGCCACGCGTGCCGATGCATGCACCACCGCACCCAGCGTGCGCCCGCCGGGAAAAGCCCGCGCCTGCAAGCCGCCGGGATCCACGGATTCCAAAATCTGATCCTTGAGCGGTCCGTCGAAATCCTGGAAGAACCACCATGGAATGCCGTTGGTGCCGCTGATGACCACCGTAGAAGGTCCGAAGAGCGGCGTGAGCTGCGGCGCAAGCTCCGCCAGACTCTGCGCTTTGACCGTGAGAATGACGTAATCCTGGATGCCGAGTTCCGCCGCCGACCCGGCCGTCGGGCGAGACTGGCGCGCCCCGTCGGCGCGCTCGACTCGCAGGCCGCCGGTGCGCAAAGCCGCCAAGGTCTCGCCGCGGGCCACCACGGAAACCCGCCATCCGGCACGGTCCAAGCCATCCGCGAGCCAGGCGCCGATGGCGCCCGCTCCGACGATAGCCGCGGTCCGCGGTTTCGCTATCTCCTGCATGCTGCCGCCTCTTTCTGCTGATTCATTTATATTGTACGGATGACTGCCGCTCGCATGGCCGAAACAAGACCCTGCGTCGCAGTGTTCGATCTTGACGGGACGTTGACCTGGCAAGATACGCTGCTGCCGTTCTTGATCGGCTATGCAGCGCGCCACCCGTCGCGGCTGTTGCGGCTGTGGCGGTTGCCCGTCGCCATCATCGGCTACTTCACCTCTGGTTGCGACCGCGGCCTGTTGAAATCGCGCTTGATACGCGCCGTCATGAGCGGCGACTCGCGCTCGACGGTCGATGCCTGGTCCGTAGCGTTCGTCGGAAGCCTTGGGCGCCGGCGGGTGTTTCGGCCGGCGGCGCTGGCGATGCTGGAAGTGCATCGCAGCGCCGGGGACCATCTGGTGCTGTTGTCGGCGAGCCCGGATTTGTATGTGCCGCGTATCGGGCGTCTGCTGGGCTTCGAACGCACGCTGTGCACCGAGATTGAATGGCGGAAAGTCCCGTCCGGGGAGGACCGGCTCGACGGCGCGCTGCGAACTCCCAACCGCCGGGGTGAAGAGAAATCGCTCTGCCTCGCCTGGCTGCGCACTCAATACCACAACTTGCCGGTGGTCGCGTATGGCAATAGTCGGTCTGACCTGCCTCATCTACGGCAAGCCGACCGGGCCCTGCTGGTCAACGGCAGCGCCGCGGCACGCCGCTGTGCCGCAGCGTCCGGCATCCCGGCGGCAGATTGGACATAAAACTGACCGCGGCCGCAACAAATCATGCGCTCACCCGGTCTATGCTATGAACAGACCATTTTGAGGAAACACCATGCGAAAGACCTCGCCCGACCTAGTCAAGATCGCCCCGTCGGACATCACACCGTACGACAAGTACGTGTCCCGGCGCGCTCTGCTCGCCGGCGGCTTGGGGTTGGCCGCCGCGCAGGCGATCGGGCGGTTCGGCGGTGAAGCGTTTGGCCAGGCGGCTCCCGCTGCGCTCACCTACACGCGCAACGCCGCGTTGAGCGTCGCCGACGCTCCGAATTCGTACAAGGACATCACCACCTACAACAACTACTACGAGTTCGGAACCGATAAATCCGACCCCGCGGAGAACTCGCAAAAATTTCGCCCGCTGCCTTGGAACGTCACGGTCGCCGGCGAGGCGGAGGTGACCGGCACGTATAGCATCGAGGACATATTGAAGCCGCATCCTTTGGAGGAACGCATCTATCGAATGCGCTGCGTCGAAGCCTGGTCGATGATCGTGCCCTGGGTCGGCTTTCCGTTGGGCGACCTGTTGAAACGATTCAAGCCCACCTCGAAAGCCAAGTTCGTCGAGTTCAAGACCCTGTATGACCCGAGACAGATGCCGGGCGAACGCTCCCGCGTGCTCGAGTGGCCCTACGTCGAGGGGCTGCGCATGGATGAGGCCATGCATCCGCTGACCCTCATGGCCGTTGGACTTTACGGAAAGGCGATGCCCAATCAGAACGGCGCGCCGCTGCGATTGATCGTGCCATGGAAATACGGCTTCAAGGGGATCAAGGCAATCGTCGGTATCAAATTTACCGAACAGGCGCCGCGCACGACGTGGGCCCTTTCAGCCCCCAACGAGTACGGTTTCTTCGCCAACGTCAATCCGGCGGTGGATCATCCGCGATGGAGTCAGGCCACGGAGCGCCACATCGGCGGCAGCCTGTTCGATCAGCGCAGACCCACCCTGCCCTTCAACGGCTACGGCGCACAGGTGGCGAGCCTGTACAACGGGATGGATCTGCGGAAAAACTTCTGATGACGCTGAGGCAAGGTCGCGACGGCGATGCGCCCGCCGGCGCCGCCCGCTTGCGCGCGATTCGATGGCTGCTGAAGCCGCTGGTATTCGTCGCCTGCTTGGTTCCCGCGCTGCACTTGACGGCCGGCGCTTTCGGTTTTGCCGGCATTTCGCTCGGTGCCGACCCTGTCGCACTCATGCTGCATACCTGCGGCAGATGGACCCTCAATTTCCTGATGATAACGCTGTGCATGACGCCGCTGCGCGATTTCACGCATTCAAGCATCTGGCTGCGCTTCCGCCGCATGTTCGGCCTGTTCGCGTTTTTCTATGTACTGCTGCATTTCACGGTGTACCTGCTGCTCGATCAAGCCGGCAAACTCGGCGCGCTCTGGGAAGACATCGTCAAACGGCCGTACATCACGCTCGGCATGTCGGCGTTGCTCATGTTGATTCCGCTGGCCGCCACCTCGACCGCGAAGGCGCAGCGGCGGCTCAAGCTGCGATGGACACGCTTGCATCGACTGATTTACTTGATCGCCGTGCTCGGCGTGTGGCATTTCTGGTGGCAGGTCAAGAAAGACATCCGCGAGCCGCTGCTCTATGCCTTCGGCCTCACGCTGTTGCTGGGATATCGCCTTTGGAAACAACGGAAATCGTTCATGCCCCGCGACCGCGTTGCACGCGTTGCAAGGACTGATGCATCTTGAGCAGCAAGGTCTCGGTGGTCGACCAGTCGATGCACGGATCGGTGATCGAGACGCCGTATTCCAGCTTGGTCAGATCCTTCGGGATGGATTGATTGCCCGCTTTCAAGTGACTCTCGAGCATGAGCCCCACGATGGAACGGTTGCCGTCCATGATCTGCGCGACGCAGTTCTCGGCCACCATCGGCTGCAAACCCGGATCCTTGTTGGAGTTGCCGTGACTGCAGTCCACGACGATGGTCGCCGGCAGGCTTGCCGCGGTCAGTTCTCGTTCCGCCACCGCGATGCTCACCGCATCGTAGTTGACCCGGCCGCCCCCGCCGCGCAGCACGATATGCGCATGCCTGTTGCCGCGGGTGCGGAACACCGCAGACTGTCCCTGCTGCGTGATGCCGAGAAAATGGTGTGAATGCCGCACCGATTGCAGCGCGTTGATGGAGGCCGACAGCGAACCGTCGGTGCCGTTCTTGAAACCCACCGGGCTGGACAGGCCGCTGGCCATTTCTCGATGGGTCTGGGATTCGGTGGTGCGCGCGCCGATGGCCGTCCAGGTGATGAGTTCGGACAGGTACTGCGGCATGATGGGGTCGAGTGCCTCGGTGCCCGCCGGCAGCCCCAATTCGGCGATATGAATCAGCAGCCGCCGGGCAATCGAAATACCCTTCTCGATGTGGAACGAGTCATCCATGTCGGGGTCGTTTATCAACCCCTTCCAGCCGACGGTGGTGCGCGGCTTCTCGAAGTACACGCGCATGATAAGCAACATGGTGGATTCGACTTGAACCGCCAACTCCTTGAGGCGCCCGGCGTACTCCCGTGCCGCGGCCACGTCGTGAATCGAACAGGGACCCACGACCACGAACAAGCGCGCGTCGCGGCGCTCCAGAATGGCGCGCACCACCTCGCGCGATCTCAAAACCGTGTCGGCGGCGCGCGCCGTCAACGGCAAATGGCGTTTGACCTCTTCGGGCGTCGCCAATAAATCGCTGGAAGCAACGTTTACGTTTTGTAACTGATCTTGAATATTCGCCACTCTACATGGATGTTCTAATGGTCCACAGTTCCGGAAAAAATTTGAGCTCCAGCGCCTTCGTCAAATAAGAAACGCCGGCCGTCCCGCCGGTGCCGCGCTTGTACCCGATGATGCGTTCCACGGTTTTGACGTGCGCGAACCGCCATAGCTGAAACTTGTAATCGAGATCGACCAGGCGCTCCGCCAACCCGTACAGATCCCAATCCTTCACCGAGTTGTGATACACGCTGAGCCACGCCGCCGCGACTTGCTTGCTGGCTTGGTAGGGCTGGGTGAAATCGCGGTCGATGGCCTCCGCCGGCACGTCCAAGCCGCGACGGCTCAACAAGCGCAGCACTTCGTCATACAGGCTGGGGGCGCGCAGCGCCCGCTCCATCAACTCGTAGGTCGCCGGATCGGCGCGGAAAACCTTGATCGTGTCCGCGTTCTTGTTGCCGATCAGAAACTCGAGCATGCGGTATTGCGGCGACTGAAATCCGGACGAGCGGCCGAGCGTGTTGCGAAACGCGGAGTAGTCGGATGGCGTGATGGTCGCGAGCACATCCCAGGATTGCTGCAGTTGCGTCTGAATCGTCGACACTCGCGCGAGCATTTTAAATGTAGGACCCAAATCGTCGCGCCGTACGCAGTCGATCGTCGCGTTCAACTCGTGCAAGCACAATTTCATCCACAGTTCTGAAACCTGATGAATGATGATGAACAGAGTCTCGTCGTGCTGATACGACAATGGATGCTGAGCGTCGAGCAATTTATCGAGCTTGAGGTACTGCGAATAGCTCAAGGATTCGCTCAAATCCCAATGGACTTCTTCGTCGCTCAGATCGACGAACGGCCTGGCCTGCGGAGTGGTGTCCTCCATGCGCTAACTCTTGAACACCCAAGCAGGCACGGTCCGCCAGCCCGCCAGAAGCTCGCGGTCCAAGCGCCGGTACTCCGGCTCCAGCCTCTCGACCAAGCGCCAGAAATTGACCGAGTGATTCATGTGTTTCGTATGCGCCAGTTCGTGCAGGAACAGATATCGAACGACCTCGGGACGAAGAAAAACCAGCGAGCAATTCAAACTTACCGTGCCGCGGGTCGAGCAGCTTCCCCAGCGCGTGCGCTGACAGCGTATCGCCACTCGCGCCACGGAATAATTCAAATCGTTCGCCAAGCGCAGCAACCGCGGCCCCAGGCGCTCGCCGGCGGCGCGCTTCAACCAGCCTTGCAGCAAGTGGCGGGCAACGTCGTCATCGGGCGCGTGGACGACCAGCCGCCCGCCGTGCTGCGTCACGCTGCGTTTCGGCGCGCCATGCCGCTCCACCTCGAATCGCTCATTGGTGAAGGTGAACTCGACCGCCTGAGGCACGACCGCCGACTGCTCCGCATAACACTGCATGGCCGCCACTTTTCGATCGATCCACGGCGTAAAGTGCTGCACGAAATCGCGCACTGCTTTGGCGCTCACTCCAACGGGCACCACGATTTCGACGCGTCCGCCCACATGAACGCGGGCTGTGAGCCGGCGCGCGCGAGGACTTACCCGAACCGCGAATGGGTCGGTGGAGCTACGAGTCTCGAACAACGATAGCTGCGTGCCTTGTGCGTTCATCGCGCGGAATGATACCAGGTTCGAGGTCGGCGGCGGCGGCGGCCCGTTGCGCCGTCCTCAGCGCTGAACCAAAGTTGCCAGCTGCCGCTGAGCGGCCTTGAAATCGGGTGCCATGATCAACGATTTTTCAATCCAGTTGCGCGCGCCGAGAACATCGCCCCGCGCCTCGAGCTGTCGACCCAATTCCAAATACGCCTCCGCGTGGCCCCATCCCGGCACGTCGATGCTCGTGGCGGATGATTGTTCGAAGAGCTGCCCTGCGAGCTGCAGCTGCGCGTACGCGTGGCCGTATTCGGCGGAGGCCGCTTTGGCGCGTGCAAGGGAGTCGATGGCCATCAGATACACCACGCGCGGATTGCGAGGCGCGAGTTTGTAAGCGGCGTTCAAGCGGTCGGCAGCGCGCGAGCGCAGCAGCACAGCCTGCAAATTCTTGAACCTGGCAAGATTCGCATAGCAGGATGACTGCAGGGCCAAGGCCTCGACCGAATTGGCGTTCTGCTCCAGAACCGGTTTGAGCTGATCGATGCATTCCGTGAACGCCGCTTCGGCGTCGCGCGTGTATTTCTCGCCCATCAGCAGCCCGTAGCGGTACTCGGCATGTGCGAAATGATAGCGCAGCGCACTATCGGCTCCCCCCGCCTGCACCTGCGCGCTCAAGGTCTGAATCAAACTCGCCAATTGATTGCTATCTTCGGCATGGAACGCATACAGAATCTGCGCCTGCAGGTCCCCGCCCTGTTGCGCGTGGGCAGGCAAGGCGGCAAGGCACAGGAAGACCAGCACAAGTGGTCCGAACCGCGGCATGGATGGCAACATATAATGAACCTACACTCAGGAGCGGGTATTTGCACATAGAACTGATCGATATTGGCGCGAACCTGGGGCACGCCAGCTTCTCAGAAGATCGTGCGGAGGTGATTGCGCGCGCCGCCCTGGCGGGCGTGACGCGGCAGGTGGTGACCGGCGCGGATCTGGCGAGTTCGAGCGCAGCGGCTGCGATGGCCGCCGCCCATCCGTCTCGGCTCTGGAGCACCGCGGGCGTGCACCCCCACCATGCCGCGGCTTTCGATCCTGCGCGGCGCGAAGAACTGTATGAATTGCTGAGACGACCCCGGGTCGTTGCGGTCGGCGAATGCGGGTTGGATTATTTCCGCAACTTCTCGCCGCCGGCCGCGCAGCGCGCCGCCTTCATCGCACAATTGGAAATCGCCGTGGCCACGGGTAAGCCGGTGTTTCTTCATCAGCGCGACTCGCACGAGGACTTCATAGCCATCCTCGAGGACTTTCGCGGCAAGCTCGCCGGCGGCGTCGCGCATTGTTTCACCGGCGATTCGGCCCAGCTCGAGGACTACTTGGGGCTCGGTTTAAGCATAGGCGTTACCGGGTGGGTATGCGACGAGCGGCGCGGCGCCGCCTTACGGCAGGCGGTGCCGCGCATTCCCGGCGACAAATTGATGCTCGAGACCGATTCGCCCTATCTTCTGCCCCGCGATCTTGACCCTAAACCCAAGTCACGGCGCAACGAACCGGCCAATCTCGAGCACATCGCACGCGCCGTGGCGAACCTCAGAAATGAAACGTTGGAGAGCGTGGCCGCCTCGTCCACGCGCAACGCCATCGAATTCTTCGCCTTAGAGGACGGGGTGGCTTCCACCCCGTAGATTACTCGGTGCTTGCGCACCTCGCCCTTCGGGTCGCCGCTGCGCGGCGTTCAAATCGGCCGGACGGCCGATTTAGTCAGGCGCGCAGCGCCTAAAGATTAGTAAACAGGTGCGGGCTCGGCCGCAGCTGCGCCACCAGCCGGCTCCAAGCGTCCGTGTAAGTTGCGTACTCGGGAAAATCCCTCTGACCCCGGTCAACCGCCGGAAACTCGACTTCGATGCCGTCCAGCATCATCACGTATTTTGGCTTGCCCTTGGTGAACTTGCCGAGATTGGAGAACAGCAAGCGACCCTCCACCGGCACGTCGCCCACCAGCGCCTTGACGGCTGCAATGCGATCGTAGAGCGCCGGTTGTGGGTTGTCGAAGGTGAATCGGCGGCCGCGGCCCATCACGGTCCAATCGCTCATTTGATCGCCGCCGAAAATCAGGCCGGCCACCCGCCGCGTGTCCAGCACCAGGACGCCGCGGGGTGTGAGCAGCAGATGATCGATATGGATGAAGCCGCCCATCCCGTCGGGAACCAGCACTTGATGCGCAGCCTGGTAGCCGACGCGCTCCAGGCGTGCCAGCAATCCCTTGCGCCGGGAACGGCGCTGATAGGCGCCGTAGGCCATGTAGCCGCCCGTGCCCAGCAGCAGCAGCGCCGTGCTGGTCATCAACCACTCCGGGTCGATCCGGATGTCGTTCATTCGAGCGCTGCAGCCACGGCCTGCAGTGTCGGCGGCAAGTCCAAGAAATGCTGCGGCAATCGCAGCAAGCGGCCAAGACTTTCGGGGATATCGATGGTCTTGCCGATGATGGGCTCGACCACCTCGTTGAATTTCGCCGGATGAGCCGTCGCCACCAACACCCACGGCTGATCGCGTCGTTCTTCAGCGCTCAGGCGGCTGTAGACTTCCGCTGCCGTCGCGGTGTGCGGACACCATTCGCGCCCATACTGCATGAAGTCTTCTCCGATACGAGCCCGAATTGTAGCGTCATCGACGCTGTCCGCGCTCAATTGTTCGCGTATCGAAACCACTGTGGGGTAGAGCGCGCGAATGCGCTCCATGTTGCTGGGATTGCCGACGTCCATCGCAGAGGCCAGCGTCGGGATGCTCGAGCGAGGCTGCCACACGCCGCTGGTCAAATAGTCGGGAACGGTGCGGTTGGCATTGTGCGCCAGGATGATGCGGCCGATGGGGAATCCCAGCGCGCGGGCCCAGACGGCGGCGAACGCATTTCCGAGGTTGCCGGCCGGAATGATGTAGGACGCTTTCGCACCCGTACGCCGCTCGACATCGAGACTCGAGGCGACGTAGTAGACCATCTGCGGCAGCAGTCGTCCGATGTTGATGCTGTTGGCCGAACTGAAGCGATGCTTCTGGCTCAATGCGAAATCGACGAAGGCCTCTTTCACCAAACGCTGACAATCGTCGAAACTGCCGTCGATGCGCAGCGAAATCACATTGTCGCCCCAGCAGGTGAGCTGTTGTTCCTGGCGCGGGCTTACCAAACCCTTGGGGTAAAGGATCACGATCCGCACCCACGGCCGCAGATGAAATGCAGCCGCCACTGCGCCGCCGGTGTCGCCCGAGGTCGCCACCAAAATGGTCAACGGCTGCGACGCGCCGGCTTCCAGCCGTTGCAGGGTCTCGGCCAAAAAGCGCGCCCCGAAGTCCTTGAAGGCAGCGGTCGGTCCATGGAACAGCTCGAGCGCGAACAGTCTGTCTTTGGCGGCGATGACCGGCGTGGTCGGTGCGTCGAAGTTGAACGCCGCATCCGCGATTTGCTCGAGCTGGGACTGCAGCCGATCGCCCTCGAAGAAACCGCTCAAGCTCGAGCGCGCAATCTCCGGCAGGCTCATCAGACCGGCAAACGAGGCGACATCGACGCTCGGCAACCGGGTCGGAACATAGAGCCCGCCGTCGGGCGCCAATCCCTGACGGATTGCCTCGGTCAATGTGACGGCAGGCGCGCTGCCGCGCGAACTTACGAACCCTACGCTGGACATCAAGCCTTCACCACTCTGGCGCCGTAGTTCTCCAAGGAGGAAACCCAACAGTCCGATTGCAGGCCCACGCCCGCGAACGCCGCCACCATGGCGCCGCGCACCGCCTCGGCTTGCTGTATTTCGGCCCAGGCGAATATGGTCGGTCCGGCGCCGGAAATCGAGCAACCCAGCGCACCGGCGGACATCGCCGCGCGTTGCACGTCCTTGAAACCCGGGATCAAGGAATGGCGCTGGGGTTCGATGATCACATCGTTGAAGGAATCGCGGATCATGTCGAGATCGTTCGAGTAGCACCCGCTGATGAAGCCTGCGAGATTGGCGGACTGCCAGATGAAATCCGAGCGGCTGACGTCGGTCTTCAGAATGGCCCGCGCCTCGCGGGTCCCCAAGAACATATGGGGGTGCACCAAGACGCAGCGCAAGGACGGGGGAACGGGAATTTGCTTCACCCGAGGATGATCGATGCCCACCGTCAGCACCAAACCGCCGAACAAACACGGCGCAATGTTGTCGATGTGTGCCGAGCCGCTGGCGACGATTTCGCCCTCCATGGCGAACTTGAGCAGCTGCAGCCGCGGCACCGGTTCCTGCAGCAGCGCATTCGCGGCGACGACTGCCGCCACAGCCGATGCCGCCGAACCGCCCATGCCGGACGCCAACGGAATACCTTTGTCGATATCGATTTCAAAGCCGTGATCCAGACGCAACGCCGCATGCATGGCATCAACCGCGCGCCCCGCCGTGTTGTGCTTCGTCTCGGTGGGTAGCTCGCCCGCGACTCCCGTGACGCTGCGGATTCGCACCACCGGTTCATCGATTCTACGCAGCCGTACCCGGTCGCCGACGGCCTCCACCGTATGCCCCAAAATATCGAACCCGATGCCGACGTTGGCAACGGTGGCTGGTGCGAAGGCGGTAACGTCGGTGAGCACGGCAATCCCCGGGGTGCTGATTTTAAAGATGCGCGCCCAGATAGGCGGATAAGCGCAGAAGGTCGGAGAAGACGCCGCCTGCCGTGACCTCGGGTCCGGCGCCGGGCCCTTGCACGATCAGCGGATTGTCGCAGTACCGTCGCGTCGCGAAGCGCACGACATTATCGGTGAGCGCGATGTTGGCGAACGCATGCTTGGCATCCAAACGCGTGAGACCCACGGTCGCTTTGCCGTTCGCCTCGATGCGGCCGACATAGCGCAGAACCTGCTGTTTTTTGGCCGCCTCTTTGAGCAACGCCGACATGGCGGAGTCGAACTCCGAAAGGCGTTCCATGAATTCTTCGACGCTGGCATTTTCCAACGCTTTCGGAACCAGTCCTTGCACCGCGACGTCGGAGATTTCCAGGGTCAATCCCATTTCGCGCCCCAAAATGATGAGCTTGCGCGCGACATCCATGCCGGACAGGTCGTCGCGCGGATCGGGTTCGGTATAACCCTTGAGCTTGGCGGCTCGAACGATCGAGGAAAAAGACTCGCTGCCGTCGAATACATTGAAAAGATAGGCCAGAGTGCCGGAGAAAATTCCCTCGATGCGGGTTATGTCATCGCCCGTTTGGCGCAGGTCACGCAGCGTTTGAATGACCGGCAAGCCGGCGCCGACGGTGGCCTCGTAGAGATAGTGCGTTCCCGCGGCGCGGCGCGCCTCCTGCAGCGACTGATAGTACGGCAATGGACCGCTGTTCGCTTTTTTGTTGGGCGTGACGACATGGATGCCGCGGCCGAGCCAAAGATGATATCGCGCGGCGACCTCGCCGCTCGCCGTGCAATCGATGACCACCGTATGCGGGATGTAGTCCGCTTGACAGTGGTTCGCAAATTTTTCCAGATCGAGCGGCTCTCCCGCCGTGGCAAGCAGCTCCGCCCAGCGGTCGAGATCGATGGCCGTTTCGGCCAACAACATGCGCTTCGAACCGGCGATGCCGCGCACGCGCAAGTCCAAGTTCAAGGCACGCAGGCGTTCGATCTGAGTGGCGAGCTGCGCCAGCAGCACGCGCCCAACCGTGCCCGGCCCGATCAGGCCGATCGACAGCGTGTTCGGCGACAGATAGAAAGCGGCATGCACCGCGCGCAAAGCCTTCGCCGCGCCCTTGCCGTCCACCACCACCGAAATATTGCGCTCCGAAGCGCCCTGCGCGATGGCCCGCACGCTGATTGCCGCATCGCCGAGCGAATTGAACACCTTTGCTGCGACGCCATGAGCGCCTGCCATGCCATCGCCGACGACTGCCAGAATACTCAACCCCAATCCGACGTCGACATGCTGAATCTGTCCGTCACGCAGCTCCGCGTCGAACGCCTTGCGCACGGCCGCCTCGGCGCGCACCGCCTGGGCCTGCGGAATCGCAAAGCATATCGAGTGCTCCGAACTGCCTTGGGAAATCAAGATGACCGAGATGCCGGCGTCGCGCAGTGCGCCGAACAGACGGTGCGCAGTGCCGGGCACACCGATCATTCCCGCGCCCTCCAGATTGACGAGCGCCACCGGGTCGATGGTCGTGATGCCCTTGACCTTGAGCGCGGAAACAGGCCTCGCGCAAATCAGCGTGCCGCGCTTATCCGGCGCAAACGTATTGCGGATATAGATGGGAATGTCGCGCGCAACGGCCGGTTCCATGGTCTGAGGATGAATGACCTTGGCGCCGAAGTAAGCGAGTTCCATCGCCTCGTTGTACGACAGCTGATCGATGACCTGCGCATTGGGAACGAGCCGTGGATCCGCCGACAAGACCCCGTCCACATCGGTCCAAATGATGATTTCCGCCGCGTGCAGCAACGCGCCGAAAATCGAGCCGGAGAAATCGCTGCCGTTGCGCCCCAAGGTGGTTTGCATACCGGTCGTCGTCGTCGCGACGAACCCCGTCACGATGAGCCGCCCCTTGAATCCTGGCGGGATCAAGCCGTCGAGGTTTCGTTCGCTCGTGGTCCACTGTACAGCCGGTCCCAAGGGTCCCCATTCGACGATGACGACGTCGCGGGCGTCCACCCACTGCACGTCGCCGGCAATGCGGGCGCGCTCGAGGAGGAATGGGGCAAACAGCCGCGTCGACCAGATCTCACCATAGCCGGAGATGACATCCCGCATTGTCTGAGGCGCTGAACGAATGAGGCGCACGGTCTGCAGCATGCCTTCTATATCCCGGCAGTCCTGATCCAGCTGCGCGCAGTAAGCGGCATGCGCGGGCACCGACAGCAATTCTGCCGCGAGTTCGGCGTGGCGGGCATTGAGCGCTTCGATGGCGGCCATAAAATCGGGGTCGGGCCGCTCCGCGAGATTCACCAGCGCAATCAGCGCGTCGGTGACGCCCCGACAGGCGGACAAAACGACAGCTTCGCGCGGATTGGAGGACGCCTCGATGATGTCCGCAACTCGCCGAAAGCAGCTGGCATCGGCGACGCTCGAGCCGCCAAACTTATGTACGATCCATTTATCCATACTTCACATGCGCTTCCGCCCGCTCGGGGCTAAGCGCCATCCCACGATTCTTAAATTGATAAATTGCGGTTGGAAACCGCGAGACAGCGCCGAACTGTAATCGCACGACCGGGCGCCAGCAAGGGGAAAGCTACGGTCGGCCGCGGCGCTTGACGGCAATCGGCGCGGTACCCGTCCTGCCCGCCCGGCCGGCCCCGGCCGCCGCTTTCGACCGGGTTCCCGACTTGGGCAGGCCGGTATGCTGGGTCCGAAACGGCAACGCCGCCCTACCGCGCCCGCCGCCCGCAACCGGCGCCACCGGCTGGTAGGCAGGGATCAGATGGTGCTTGCCATTCCCGATCAAATCGGCCCGGCCCATGCGCTTCAAGGCCTCACGCAAAATCGGCCAATTGCCCGGATCGTGATATCTCAAGAAGGCCTTGTGCAGGCGGCGCACCTTGATGCCCTTCGGAATCGCCACTTCCTCGCTGCTGCGGCTGATGCGCCTCAGCGGATTCTTGCCCGAGTGATACATCGCGGTGGCAGTGGCCATCGGCGAAGGCAAGAACGCCTGCACCTGATCGGCCCGAAAGCCGTTCTTCTTCAGCCACACGGCAAGCTCGAGCATGTCCTCGACGCGCGTGCCCGGATGCGCCGCGATGAAATACGGAATCAGATACTGTTCCTTGCCGGCTTCTCGCGAATATCTATCGAAGAGTTCCTTGAACTTGTAATAGGTTCCCACCCCCGGCTTCATCATCTTCGAGAGCGGCCCATCTGCAATCGCCTCGGGCGCGATTTTCAAATAACCACCCGTGTGGTGGGTGGCCAATTCCTTTACGTACTCGGGCGACTCGATCGCCAGGTCGTAACGCACGCCGGAAGCGATCAAGATTTTTTTCACGCCTTTCAATGCGCGTGCACGGCGGTACAGATTGATGAGCGGCGCGTGATCGGTATTCAGGTTCGAGCATATCCCCGGGAAAACGCAAGACGGCCGCCGGCAGGCCGATTCGACGGCGGGACTCTTGCAATGCAGCCGGTACATATTCGCGGTCGGGCCGCCCAAGTCGGAGATGACGCCGGTGAATCCCGAGACCTTGTCGCGAATGGTTTCGATTTCGCGAATCACGGAGTCTTCCGAGCGGCTTTGAATGATGCGCCCTTCATGCTCCGTGATCGAACAGAAGGTGCATCCGCCGAAGCAGCCGCGCTGAATCGACACGGAAAAGCGGATCATCTGGTAGGCGGGAATCTTGGCCGTACCGTAGCCGGGATGCGGCAGGCGCGCGTACGGCAACTCATACACCGAATCCATGTCGGCCGTGGTGAGCGGTATAGGCGGGGGATTCAGCCACACGTCGAATGTTCCGTGGCGCTGCACCAGCGCGCGGGCGTTGCCCGGATTCGACTCCAAGTGCAAGATCCGCGATGCGTGCGCATACAGTACGGCGTCTTCCGCTACCTGCTCGAACGACGGCAAACGGATGACGCTGCGCTCGCGCTGCGCGTTCGGCACCTTGCGGTAGAACTTCACGACGTTGGTCGGTACCGGCGGCGAGCCGCCCGGCGCCGACACCGCGGCTGCGGTCGCCGTTCTTAGCGTCCGCGTGCGCTCCTCTTCGTCGGCATACGGATTCACCGCCGGAGCCGACGGACCGGGCACGTCCAATTCCGTGGAATCGATCTCCACCCAATCGGTGGGAACGCCGCGGCGCACGAAGGCGGTGCCGCGCAAATCGTCAATGTCCTCGATCGCCGCTCCTTGGTCCAGGCGTTGGGCGATCGCACCGATTTGCCGTTCCGCATTCCCGTACACCAGAAGATCCGCTTTCGCATCCACCAGCACCGAACGACGCACGTGCTCCGACCAGTAATCGAAATGCGCGATGCGCCGCAGGCTCGCCTCGATGCCGCCGAGAACGATGGGGACCGTCTTGTACGCCTCACGAATGCGTTGTGAATAGACGATGACGCAACGATCGGGCCGCTTACCGCCGAGGCCGCCCGGCGTGTAAGCGTCGTCGCTGCGCACCCGACGATCCGACGTGTAGCGATTCACCATCGAATCCATGTTGCCGCCGGTGACGCCAAAAAACAGGCGTGGTGGGCCCAGCGCCTCGAAATCGCCGGTGCTGCGCCAATCCGGCTGCGCGATGATGCCTACCTTGAAGCCCTGCGCCTCCAATAGGCGGCCGATGATGGCCATCCCGAAACTCGGATGATCTACATAAGCATCGCCGGTAACGATGATGACGTCGCATTGCTGCCAGCCCAGCGCGGCCATTTCGGCGCGCGTCGTCGGCAGGAACGTCGCCGGCGCGGAGCCGGCGACGCTTGCCTTGTCATGGGAAAATAACGGGCCGGCGGCTTGCATCGGCGCGATTAGATATGATTGCGGACGCTAAGTACAACTAAACCGCCCTCAGCAAACCCCGCTTCACCCCAAATCGACCGGAATGTAGATCTGGGCGTCCTCTCTCTGAATCAAGAGCGCGACACTGCGGCCGGCATGCGCCACCTCGCGCTTGAGATCGGCCACGGTCGACACCCCCGAGCCGTTGACACCCAAAACCACGTCGCCGGCCTGCAGTCCCGCGGCCAGCGCGGGCCCCGTGACGTCTTCCACGACCAAGCGACCTTTGGTGTGCAGTTGCTGCTGCTCGTCAGGCTTCAGCGGACGCACCGCCAGGCCCAACTTGCCGCCGCCGTCCTCGCCGGAATTCTTCGCGGCCTGCGTCGGCGTGTCCTCCAGCAACACGGTCTTGACCATCACTTCGGTCGCCTTCTTGTCGTGCCAGATTCCGAGTTTGGCTTCGCTGCCGGGGGCCAGTTGCGAGATCACCGCGGGTAGGTCCCCCGAGTGATCGATGTTATGCCCATTGACGCTGGTGATGATGTCGCCCGGCTTCAGGCCGGCGCGTTCACCCGGACTCTGCGGTTCGACCGCGCTCACCAAGGCACCATGCGGCGTCGATAAACCGAATGATTGTGATAGCGGCTGGCTCATGTCCTGCACGGCGACGCCGATCCGGCTGCGGTTGACCTTACCGGTCTTGAGCAGCTGGTCCTTGACGTTCAATGCCACGTCGATGGGGATGGCGAAGGACATGCCCATGTAGCCGCCGGTGCGGCTATAGATCTGAGAGTTGATCCCGATCACCTGGCCGTCGATATTGAACAGCGGGCCGCCGGAGTTGCCGGGATTGACCGCCGCGTCGGTTTGAATGAACGGCACATACGAACTGCCGCTGTCGTCGGGCAACGTGCGGCCGGTCGCGCTGACCACGCCCGCCGTCACACTGTTGTCGAAGCCGAAAGGCGAGCCGATGGCGATGGCCCACTGGCCCGGCCGTATGCGCGCAGGATCGCCGAAATGAACGAACGGCAACCCGGTCGCCGCGATCTTGATGAGCGCGACGTCGCTGCGCTTGTCGACGCCAACGACCTTCGCCGCAAATTCGCGACGATCGGTCAGCTTCACCGTCACCTCGGACGCGTCCGCCACGACGTGCGCATTGGTGAGCACATAGCCGTCCTGGCTGACGATGAATCCGGAGCCGATGCCATGGCTGGGCGGAGCGTGTTCTGGACTCGGCATCTGGCGATGGAAGAACTGGGATAGCGGATCGTCGCCCTCGCCCGGCTCACCCCTGCCCGGTTTCTGCGCCTTCTCGGTCACGCTGATGTTGACCACCGCGGCGCCGCTTTCGGCCACCAATCCCGAGAAGTCGGGCAGACCCGTGACGCGTGCCGATGCGGGGGCAGGAGAGGTCGGTACAGCGGCTGCGACGACCGGGGCCGCACTCGAGTGCCCCACCTCGGCGCTCGAGCGCTGGTGACCTACAACGACGATGAAGATGCCCGCGACCGCGGCGAGCGCCCAAGTACTCTTGCTTCCCATTGACATAACCTCTGCAAAACGTTGACTTGCTCCGTGAGACCTTCAAGCTGGGGCGTTGGTTTCAATTTTCCAGGGCCACTCGCGCAATTTTTGGGTTTTCGGCGCCTCGGGGGTCCAATTGCCGCCCAGATGGCCCGGAGAACCGGAAAATGTGAAATCCCGACGGGCGAAGCTGCGCCCTTCGCGGCTAATCTGGGTGTTGGTCTACCAGATCATTTGAATTCCTATGTCAGACGCGACCGGTCCAGTGCTGTTGGTGGTGGGCGGCGATACCAAACGCCTAGAGTGGCTGACCCATCACGTCACGAGCCACTGGCCCAACGCACACGTGACCACGGCCCCGGCTGCGGATAGCGAGTCTTTGGCGGGATTCATCCAAGAGCGGACTCCCGACGCCGTCATCCTGCAAATCGACTTCAGCAGCGAAGAGTTGGCGGGTACCGGCCTCAATTACCTGGGGCAAATGCTGCGCGCGCAGCCGCACTTGCACAGCATCGTGCTCGCCGAGAACGGCAGCGAGCTGTGCGCCGTTCGCGCCATGAAATGCGGCGCCAAGGACTACCTGCCGCTCGCGCGGATTACGCGTGATTCGCTGCTGAAAGCGGTCACCGAAGCGAGCGACAAGCAGCGGGCAGCCGCGTTGGCGGCCGCAGCCCTATTGGCCCCCGCGAATGATGCGCCGCGCATTCGGGTGCCCGGCTACAACATCGTGAAGGAAATATCGACGAGCAATTTTTCCTCCGTATTCCTCGCTCGAAGCGACCGCCTGCGGCGCAATGTCGTGCTCAAGGTGATGAACCGCGGCACATCGCCGCGCGAAATGGATGACGCCGAGCGCTTCCAACGGGAGTACGAAATCATCTCCAGCATCGCGCATCGCGCCATTGCCGAGATTTACGACTTCGGTGCGCTGCCGGATCACCAGTATCTCGCCATGGAATACATCCCGTGCGGCGACCTTCGCGATCGCTTGCGAAATCCGCTTTCGCTCGACGAGAGCTTGTATTACCTGCGCAGAATCGCCGAAGCGCTGCGCGTCATTCATGTGTTCGGAATCTTGCATCGCGATCTGAAGCCCGCCAACGTGATGCTGCGGGAGGACAACTCTCCCGTCCTCATCGATTTCGGCCTGGCCCGCCGCGGCGCGGAAGATTCGGGAACCACGGGTGCCGGACAGGTTCTGGGATCCCCGTACTACATCAGCCCCGAACAGTCGCAGGGACACCGCGTCGACGCACGCACCGACCTCTACAGCCTGGGTGTGATGTTCTACGAGATGCTCACCGGGCAGCGCCCGTATAACGGCCGCACTGCCATGGAAATCATGACGCAGCATGCCGGTTCGCCCGTGCCGACCCTTCCGCCGAATGTTGCCTTGCAGCAGGCGTTGCTCGACCGGCTCATGGCGAAGCGGCTGAACGACCGCTACGTCTCGGCGGACGAGCTGCTCGCGGACTTGGGCCCGCAGGTGGTGGCCGCGGTCGCCTGACGACACGCTGTGACTCGCGTCCCATTCATCGCGCGACGAACGCTACGAGGTCTGGGGCTGTGACAGCCATCAATCATGCCGCCGTGATTGTTTGGCACCCTGTGGATCCATGTTCATTACCGTCAAGCGCCATGAGCGCGAGAAGCTGGAACTCATCGGTGCCGGCAATCGGCTGACCGATGCCATTCTCAAGAGCACCGATCAGGGCCTGTTTCTGCTCGATGCCAAGGACAAGGTCGTGCCGCCGGTGTCGCAATCGCTGGCCGGCCTGTTTCGGCGCCAGGATTTCACGAATCTCACGTTTGAGAAATTACTCGCACCCATCGTCACTGCCAAAACCCTGACGGTGGTGAGAAACCACATCGCCCAGTTGCTCGCTGGGGCGCCGCGCGACGACGCCGCGGCAGCGCACGACCCCGCGGCAGCGACGAATCCGCTCGGCGATATCGATGTGCGCCTGACGAATCCCGACGGCTCGTTCGAAACCGCGCATTACTCGTTCGAGTTCGACGCCATCGTCATTCCTCACGAACCTCGGGTCTGGCTGGTCCGCGTCACCGACATCACCGCCCGAGTCCAGGCCACCCGCGAATTGGAGGATCTGCGCAGCCAGGTTCAAACCCAGGGCGAAATCCTGCGCGGCGTGCTGCAAATGGGCGGGGCTCGCTTTGGCGGCTTCATGCAGAAGACCGACTCGTCGATGAAAGTCATAGCGACCGTGCTCAAAAAGCCGGCGCGGGAAGCGGACGCGTTTCGCGGCAAGCTCCAAGAAACTCTCGATGAAGTCGACCGCATCCGGCGCGAAGCGGCGGCGTTCAAGCTCACCGCCTTGGAGGGTGCAGCCCGCGTGTTCGAAGATGCGCTGCAGGATTTGCGTATGCGCAGCGCGCTGAGCGGCAGCGATTTTCTGCCGCTCGCGGTCAAATTGGATCAGCTCTACGGGCAATTTGAGTTGGTAAAGTCGCTGACCACTGCCGCGGCGCCGGTCCGCGATCCTGATGCAGCCTCCCAAGGCCCGCTCATGACGAACAACGGCACGCAGATCATCGAG
The DNA here is from genome assembly GCA_036502605.1 of Steroidobacteraceae bacterium. Taxonomy (GTDB): domain Bacteria; phylum Pseudomonadota; class Gammaproteobacteria; order Steroidobacterales; family Steroidobacteraceae; genus Bog-1198. Next base: position 48,770 of record DASXYI010000132.1, on the reverse strand, counting down.
GCGCCCAAATTTACATTCGCTGCCGCCGAACCTAAAGCCGTACCCGGCGCTCACCGATCGGCTCCGGCCGGCAGCCTCGACAGCACCCTGCAGGCGCTGACGGCTCACGTGGCTCAAGAACACGACAAACAAGTGAACCTCGAAAGCTGCGGGCTGCAGCTGATTCCGACGAGATATCAGGCTGTGGTCAAGAACGTGGCGATCCAACTCATTCGCAATGCCGTCATGCACGGGATCGAGCCGCCGGCGGCGCGCGCGGCCGCGGGGAAGCTCGCTTCCGGCACGCTGCGCCTCGAATTCAGATTACGGGAGGACAATTACGAACTCCTGTTCGAGGACGACGGCTGCGGAATCGTTCCCGATCAAGTCCGCGCCACCGCGATCGCGCGCGGCGTGATCACCAGCGAAGCAGCCGCGCGCATGCGTGATCGCGAAGCCATCAAACTCATTTTCAAATCCCGTTTCACGACGCTCGCGAGCTCTTCCTCCGACACCACCCACGGCACGGGCATGTCCATGGTGCGGCGTTACATACATGAAGCCGGCGGCAAGATCGCGCTTGCCAGCCTGCCCGGCCATGAGACTCGATTCAAGATCACGCTGCCCGCCGTGCCGGCCGCCGACGTACGGGTGGCTTGAGCGGGAGCGCTACGGCGACCGGTTCCGCGGAAACGTCCTCTGTCCGCTGGTCGGACGCAATGAGCGGCGCGAGTCGCGGTGCGTCTTCACCGGCTCGATCCCGGTGAGGGTCAAGCAGCACCCGGCGGTTTGCGCCTTCCGTGCCGTCTGCCGGCCAGCAATACCCCGGTGACGAACATCATGTCCCACCAATCAAAAGACCCGCCTCCGCCCTTGCTAGGCGCTGTGACGGTCAATGTGGCCGTCGCGGCTTCCGCGTTCGCACCTGCCGGACCCGTCGTGAGCGCGCTGGCGGCCACGGTGTTCGTATAACTGCCCGGCGTTGCGGTCTGCACCGGCACCGTGATCGAGCAATTACTGTTGGCCGGTATGTTGGCGGCGGTCAGCGTCACCGTGCTCGTCGTGCTCGTCAATGAGACCGCGCCGCCGCCGCATGTGGTCGTGGGTGCCAGCGGGGTGGAGGCCGACGAGGATGTCGCCATGCCGAGATTGGCGGGCAGTGTTTCGGTCAAATTCGAGTGCGTCAGGGCAAATCCGTTGGCGTTATTGAGTGTGATCGTCAGCGTCGAGACCACGTTCTGACCGACGCTCACGGGCGAAAACGCTTCGGTTACGGTCGGGGCCAATGGAATGACCGTCAGCGCAGTAGGACAGGCGCCGGCGCTGGTTCCGGCGTTTGCCGGCGTCGCCGGCGCTTTGGCGATGGAACCGCTGGAATTGACGGACAGAATGGCTGTATCGATCGCATTCGCCGAATCGGTGACCTTGAGGGTGATCGTTCCCGCCGCTCCGATCGGCGTTACCGTCACTTGAGCGGAATTGGCGCCGGACTGAAGGGTCACGCCGCCGCTCACCGTCCACGCATACGAAATGATGGTGCGGCCGCAGGAGGCTGCGCTGCCGCCCGCGTCGAGCACTGCGCTGCTGCCGGTTGCCGTCGTCGCAGGCACGGCGACGGCGGCGATGGGCCGCAGCGCCGCAGTGACGGCCTGCAGCGCATTCACCATGCCGGCGCCGCACTGAAGAGTGCCGCTATTGGGACAGGCGCACTCGCCGCTGCTGGCAACAGCGCTCGGGCACACCGGAAGGCCCGCCGGTTGCGGGAAGGGCACGGCGCTCGATTCTATTCTCGCGATCAATTGTGCCGGCGTGAGATTGGCATTGACGGCGCGCATCAGCGCCGCGATGCCGGTCACGATGGGCGCTGAAAAACTGGTTCCCAGATTGGGCTTCATCTCGTTCGTATACGAGCTGTCGGCGGGCGTGGTTAACCCGGTATTGCTGGTGGTGTCGATGGACTTCAGGCAGGCGCCCGAGGAATTCACGCAGTTGCCGGCCGGGGCGGCAATTCCGACCTCGGGACCCAAGCTGCTGTATCCCACCTTGGTGCCGATATTGCGCAAACCCGCCACGGCGAGCACGCCGCCACAGTTGCCGGGGGCATCGACCGGCCCGCTCTCGTTGCCGGCGGAGACCACGATCAGCACCCCCATCGTGGTCAACGTGCTTACTGCGCTGGCATAGGCGGACGGACAGCTGCCCGTGCCGCCCAGGCTCAAATTGATGATGTCCGCCGGATAGGGATTGTCCGGGACGCCGGTCACCGACATTCCCGCCGCCCACTGCATGCCGGTGATGATGTCGGAGTCGTAGCCGCCGCATTTGCCGAGGGCACGCACCGGCAAAAGGTAGGGATTCCAGGTCATGCCCGCGATACCGACGCCGTTATTGGTCAATGCGCCGAGAATGCCCATGACGCGGGTGCCGTGCCAGGAACTATCAGCGATCGGGCAATCGGTGCTGGGGAACAGCGAATTTGTCTGATCCGTGCTGTTGATCCAGTCGCCGGGGTCCGACGGATCCGGATCCCGGCCATCGCCGTCATTGGCAATCAGGTACGTCCCCAGCGCCGCGCTGGTGGTCTGGCTCTTATCCCCGGACGCGAAATCATAGCCCGGCAGCAAGCGGCCGCCGAGTCCTGCGCGCAGCAAATCCGGATGATTGAACAGAACTCCGGTGTCTATGTCGGCGATGACCGTGCCGGTGCTGCCGACGGTAATCGCCCAGGCCGATACCGCGTCGGTTGCCGCCGCATCGCTGGTCGCGGTCAGTGCGCTCGGCGTCTGCATGAACCATTGCCCGGTAGCGTTGGTCGACGGACCGAATAACGGATCGTCCGGCAGCGAATGCGGGTAACGGCGCAGATCTACGTCGGCAAACTGGACCGTCGGGTCAGCCCGCAACGCCTTGAGGGCCGCGTCGACGTCCGCACCGTAGAGCGTCTTTTGCAGAATCATGACATGCATGCTCGGCGTGAGCTGGCGCGATTTCGCCATGTTCAAATGCACGCGCTGCGCGAGTCCCGCGACGTCGCTTGCGCCGGTGAGCGCCTGGCTCATCTTGATGCTCTTGGTCCGAGCCTGGACATGGATGGTCTGCACCACCACGTTATTCGCGGTGGCGCGAAATCCTACGATCAGCCGTCCGGCCTCGGGGCCGATGGCAACCGGATGGCTGTGAATTGGGTTGTACTCGGGGTACGCGGCAGCCGCCGAAACGAGCGAGAATGTCACGCAAGCTCCGACGCCAAGCGCCGGCAATAGCTTTCCCATCATGAAACGCACCCTTTGGCCTCACCCTTTGGCCGATTGAGCGTTGAGCCTATCAAATCAGCCTTCGGCTAATGCGAACTGCTCCGGCAAAACGCGCGTAAATTCCCGTAAATGCGCGGGTTCTCCGCCCCGCCGCCGCCCCACTGCAAGTTGGGGTCCCCGTGGCAGTGCGGCAGCGAGTAGAATGCGGCAGCACGACGATTTTTTTAAAGGAGATTTGATGATCTACGATAATCGGCAGTTCTACATCGATGGGGCCTGGGTTGATCCGGTTGAGCCCAAGGATTTCAAGGTCATCAATCCGGCGACCGAAGCTGCGGCCGGAATGATATCGATGGGAGGGCCGAAAGATGTAGATCTCGCGGTGGCGGCGGCGCGGCGCGCTTTCGATGCCTACTCCCGGACCACTCCGGCTGAACGTCTTGCCCTCCTCGAGCGGGTGCTCGCCGCCTACAAAGCGCACTACGACGACATTGCGCTCGCGATATCGACCGAAATGGGCGCGCCCATCACGCTGGCGAAGGGCGCGCAGACCCGCATCGGCGTGGGACACATCAGCGCCATGATCGAAGTGCTCAAGACCTTCAAGTTCGAGGAACTGCGCGGAAATACTCGGCTGGTCCAAGAGCCGGTCGGTGTTTGCGCTCTCATCACGCCGTGGAATTGGCCGATGAATCAAGTTGCGGCCAAGGTCGTCCCGGCCCTAGCGGCGGGGTGCACCATGGTCCTGAAGCCTTCTGAATACTCGCCGTTCAGCGCGATTATCTGGGCAAAAGTCATGCATGAGGCCGGAGTACCCGCCGGCGTATTCAATCTCGTCAACGGCGACGGCATCAATGTCGGATCCGCTCTGTCTTCCCATCGCGAGGTCGACATGGTGTCGTTCACCGGGTCGACCCGCGCCGGCACGGAAGTTGCGAAGAATGCCGCCGCCTCGGTCAAGCGCGTGCATCAGGAACTCGGCGGCAAGTCGCCGAACGTTTTGCTGGATGACGCCGATTTCGAGCGCGCGGTGAAGCAAAGCGTGCTCCATGTGTTCCAGAATTCGGGACAGTCGTGCAACGCGCCGACGCGCATGTTGGTGCCCGCATCGAAAATGGCCGAAGTCGAAGCGATCGCAAGACGCGTGGCGGACACGGTGCTGGTGGGCGACCCCACGTCCGAGAAGACCGCGTTGGGTCCGGTGGTTTCGAAGCTGCAATTCGACCGTGTCGAAAGCTATATCGAAAAAGGCATTGCGGAGGGGGCGAGTCTCGTCGCCGGCGGCACAGGGCGCCCGGATGGTTTGGCCAAGGGTTACTTCGTCAAGCCCACCATCTTTTCCAACGTGCGCAACGACATGACCATTGCGCGCGAGGAAATTTTTGGTCCGGTGCTGTGCATCCTGCCGTACCAGACCGAGGATGAGGCGGTGAGAATCGCCAACGACACTCCGTACGGCCTCGCGGCCTATGTGTGGTCCGAGGATAATGTTCGGGCGCGGCGGGTGGGTAATCGCATCAGAGCCGGCCAGGTGGCGTTGAACGGCGCCTCCGGCGATATGAAAACGCCGTTCGGCGGCTTCAAGATGTCCGGCAACGGCCGCGAATGGGGCGAATTCGGCCTACGCGATTTTTTGGAGATCAAGGCCGTCATCGGGGTCGACGCCGCTTGATAGCATAGCTGTACGGATAAGGTGGCCGATCCTACCGTTCTGCGGCTCGAGAATCTCTCCAAGCGGTATCGACGCGAAGGTCCCCCGGTTTTCGAGGACTTGAAGCTTGAACTGCGCCAGGGCGAGTATCTTGCCGTGATGGGTGAATCCGGCGTCGGCAAGTCGACGTTGCTCAACTTGCTCGCCGGACTCGATAAGCCGGACTCCGGCCGAGTGCTGCTCGAAGGGCTCGACCTGTCCGCCATGGACGACGACGCCGCGACGTTGCTGCGCCGCCGTTCCGTGGGATTCGTCTTTCAAGCATTCCACGTATTGCCGTATCTCAGCGTCGAACAAAATATCGCCCTTCCGCTCGAATTACTCGGGGTTGCGGCAGCGGAACGGTGGCGCCGGACCGCGGAGATGATGGAAGGCGTCGGTATCGCCCCCTTGGCGCGACGGTATGCACGAGAACTCTCCGGCGGCGAGGTGCAGCGCGTTGCGATCGCACGCGCGATGGTGCACAAACCACGCCTACTGCTGGCGGATGAGCCCACCGGCAATCTCGACCCGCGCAGCGCGGCGCAAATCCTGGCGCTGCTGCGAACGCAAATCAAAGCGAATTCTGCGGCCGGCATTTTGATCACTCACTCGCGGACGGCGGCGGAAACCGCGGACCACATTCTGATACTCGATGCGCTTGGCTTGCAGCCCATGGAGCCCGGCGGATGAACGGCGGCGCCGGCAGCGGAGCTTCCCTCAGGATTTGGCGCGTTCTCATGCTGGCGCAAATACGCGAGCAGCCGGCACGCTTGTTGGTGACGGTATTGGCGATAGCGCTCGGCGTCGCCCTCGGCGCGTCGGTGTATTTGGTGAACGCATCCGCGATCAACGAGTTCGGATTGGCCACGAAACGGCTGGTCGGCGAAGCAGACGTCGTGGTGCGGGGACCCCGGGAGGGATTCTCCGAGACTTTGTACACGAAGTTGGCGCGGGATCCCGCCGTCGCTATCGCGAGTCCGGTACTTGAAATGGAAGCGGCCGTACCGGGGCGGCGCGACACGCTCAAGGTAGTCGGTATGGATATGTTTCGTGCCGCGGCGCTGCAGCCCGCTTTGTTCGGCGATATCGGGGGCGGTGCCTTCGATCTATTCCAAACCAACGGTATTTTTTTGAGCAGCAGCGCCGCGCGCCAATTGCACGTACGGCGCGGCGACACATTTGTCGTGATTATCGGCAGTTCAGCGCGGTCGCTGCAGGTGCTCGGCATCCTGTCCGAGACGACTTATCCGCAGGCCTTGGGGATCATGGACATCGCTTCCGCTCAATGGATCTTCGATAAAATCGGGCGCTTGAATCGCATCGATTTGCGATTGGCGGCGGGCATGTCGGTCGAAGCCTACCGCAGCAAGCTCGAGGGACTATTGCCGGCCGGGGTCTTGGCGGTCGCGCCGAAAGTCGAGCGCGACCGAGCCGTCACGGTCACGCGTGCCTATCGGGTCAATCTGAACATGCTCGCATTGGTCGCGCTGTGGACCGGCGCGTTTCTGGTTTTCTCCACGCAGTCGCTGTCGGTGCTGCGCAGACGCACATCCCTGGCGCTGCTGCGCGCGCTCGGAGTGACTCGCGGCGAACTGCAGCGGGCTCTCGTGGGCGAGGGTGCGGTTCTTGGAGCGGTGGGCTCGTTGCTCGGCGTGATCCTCGGTGTGCTATTCGCCGCCGCCATGTTGCGAGTTCTGGCCGGCGATCTAGGCAATGGGCAATTGCGCGCCGCGGGAGCGTCGGTGCACGCGGCAGTTCTGCCGTTGTTGTTCTTTTTTTTCGTTGGAACGGCAGTTGCGAGCGCCGGCGCCTGGATGCCGGCCCGTAGTGCCGCACGCCAGCCGCCGGCGCGTTCACTCAAGGGCGGCGACGGCGACTACGGGGTGATCGCCAAAAAGAGCTGGCAGCTCGGCGTCGCGCTGCTGCTCATCGGCGCGCTGTTCACTCGAATACCCGCCGTGGGCGGGCTGCCGATCTTTGGCTACGGGGCCATCGCCGCCCTGCTCTTCGGCGCCGTGCTGCTGGTGCCGATCTTGACGGTGCGAATACTCAACTTGGCGCCGCGCACCAACCACGTCGTCTTGGACGCCGCGATCGCCCAGCTGCGCGAGAACGTCGGTCTATCCACGCTGAGCCTGGCGTCGATCATCGTCAGCTTCAGTCTGATGGTCGCCATGGCCATCATGGTTTATTCGTTCAGAGTGTCCTTCGAGCATTGGCTGGGAAAATTGCTTCCGGCCGACTTGCAAATACGCGAACCGGTGGGCAACGACACAGCGTATTGGTCGCCGTCCGAACAGGCCGCGCTCGCTTCCGTGCCGGGCATCGAACGGCTCGAATTTCGCCATACTCGACAGATCTTGCTCGACGCCGCGCGCCCCGCCATCACGCTGATCGCGCGCGGCCGCGATGCGCGCCAGGCCGCTGACGAGTTGCCGCTGCTGCAGAGCGCGTCGCCCCCTCCCGGCGACAGCCTCGAACCGGCCTGGATTTCCGAAGCGCTGCAAGATCTTTATGGCCTCGAAGTGGGCGGCACGCTCACCCTGCCCTTGGCGGGTCACAGCCGACAATTCCGCGTTGCCGGCGTTTGGCGCGACTATGCCCGTACCTTCGGCTCGGTGGTCATTTCGCTGCCGGCCTACACCGCGGCCACGGGGGACCGCAGCGCCACTGAGGGGTCCGTGTGGCTCGATGGCCGACGCAGCGTGGCTGCCGTCGAAGCGGCGCTTCGTGCGAGCTTCGTGCGCGGCGACTCGCCGGAAATCATGACGAGTACGGCCGTCCGAGAACGCTCAATGCAGATCTTCGATCGAGCCTTTGCCATCACCTACGGCCTCGAAGCCATCGCCGTCATCATCGGGCTCACCGGCGTGAGTTTCGCCGCGAGCTCCACCGCCCTCGCGCGGCGCTCCGAGTTCGGCATGTTGCGGCACATCGGCATGCTGCGAAAGCAAGTGATCGGCGTATTGGCGAGCGAAGGGTTTCTGATGAGCGTATTCGGAGTCTTGTACGGACTCACCCTGGGCGCGGTACTGAGTCTGGTGCTGGTTTACGTGGTCAACCGGCAATCGTTCAATTGGAGCATCGATCTGGCCGTACCGCTGTGGCAGCTCGCCGCGCTCAGCGTCACGCTGATCGCCGCCGCGGCCCTGACCGCGGTTTGGAGCGGCCGTGCCGCCACCAGCCAAGATGCTGTGCGCGCCGTGCGGGAGGATTGGTGAAGGCATTCCAGCTGCTGATCGCGCTCGCCGCGATGGCGGGTGCGCCTGCTCCAGCGGCAGCCCCCGCGGCTGCTCCCGCGGGTACGGTAGCGGGTACCGCCGGTTCCGATTACGCCGCCGTGACGCTCGATCGGCCGATCGCGTTTCCCCGAGATTACGGAAGTCATCCGGGTTTCCGCACCGAGTGGTGGTATGTCACCGGTTGGCTCACCACCGAAAGCGGCGAGTCGCTGGGCTTTCAAATCACTTTCTTTCGCGCCAAACCCGGCATCGATCCCGCGAATCCCAGCGCATTCGCTCCGCGCCATTTGCTCATTGCACATTGCGCGATCAGTGATCCGAAACGCGGCCGGCTGTGGCAGGACCAGCGGATTCGCCGCGCGGGACTTGGGCTTGCCGAGGCCGCCGAGACCGACACCAACGTGTGGATCGACGACTGGTCGTTGAAGCGCGAAGGCGGCGTGTACCAAGCCGGCATCGCCGCCGAAAACTTTGCGTTGAGGCTTACCCTCGGGGAAACCCAACCCGCAATGCTCAATGGCGACTCCGGCGTGAGCCGCAAAGGACCAGCGCCCGAAGCCGCAAGTTACTACTACAGCCTGCCGCATCTGAAGGTGAGCGGGACGATAACGCGGGGTGATGCCCATAACCGGGTGACGGGGGAGGCGTGGTTCGATCATGAATGGTCGAGCGAATACTTGGACAGCCAGTCCAGCGGGTGGGATTGGATCGGTGTCAATCTGGACGACGGATCCGCATTGATGGCGTTTCGCATCAGAGGATTGAACGGCGCGGCCCGCTGGGCCGGGGGCACCCTTCGCGGCAGCGACGGAAAAATGCAGGTCTTCGCGCCTACAGATATTGTCTTTGAGGCCGGGCGGAAATGGACCTCGCCGCGAACCGGGATCGCATATCCGGTGCAATGGCAGGTAACCGCAGGACAGCGCAGATTTGTTCTGCAGCCCTTGATGGATGACCAAGAAAACGACACGCGCCTCTCGACCGGGGCGATATATTGGGAGGGAGCGGTGACGGCGTCGGAAGCGAACAAGCCGGTCGGCCGAGGCTACCTCGAGCTTACGGGCTATGGAGAAAAGCTCAAGCTGAGGTGATCACCAAAACCTGAAGGTCACATTTGCACTGGCGAGATTGTCGCTGTACGCAAATGTCGGCTCATTCGAATCGCGCTTTTCGTGACGAATAAATACATTGATGATCCACGCATCCCGCGGTGTGTAGCGTATCGTCGCCTGTTCCGAGTTCACCTTGGCAGTCCTCTGGGCCCCTATGATAGCGGTATTGTTCGAGCCGATATAATCCTGATTTTCATACGCCCCCGCGAACGTAAAACTCAATTTATCGCTCGCATTCCACACCGGTGAAATGCTGACGCCCTTCGCCACGAAGTAGTTCGACTCCGCATCGATATACGCATGCAACTCATGCCAACCCGACAGGATGAACTGAGTTTTTTCGGTCACATGGTACGTCAGGGCAGCGCGCCAAATTTCCCCTGAATACGATCCGATGGACAGCCCCGGATACTGACGTCGAAGGTAGCCCGCGTAGGCGTCGATGACCGTTTTGTCGCTCAGACCATAATGGAGCAAAAACCGGCCCGAATCCTCGTTGTAGTTGAAGGCCTGCGTGGCCACGGCGAGATCTTGCTTGAACGTAATGTCGACGTACTGATATTGAAATCCGTACGTGTCGTTGACGCTGGTGGCGTACTCGACGCCCGCATTGCCGGATTTGTTGTGAAAGTTATTGAATTGTTCGGCCGTAGCACTGTGCTCGGTATAAGAACCCCGTACCTGGCCATAAGCAGCCCAGTGCGGCCCAAGTTGGTACCTCGCGGAGCCGAGTTCCTCCAGGGAGGTCACCAAATCCTTACCGCTATACCGCGTTTGGCCAAAGCTCGCCAGCGAGCGGTCCCAGAACGTCTCGACTTGCCCGGAGAAATATTGACCCGCGCGCCAATTCCACAGGCCGACCGCGTTGGCGGATACGTAGTCCAAGTCGCCATTGTTCTTGAACCGGTTCTCATCCGCACGCAGGTCGATATGGATCTCTTGCCGGCCGATATCCCACAAGCCCTGCCCGCCTAAGGTCGTTGTATTGACCAAATCGTTCTGTTTGGCGTTCGGGAATATGGCCCCGGGGACCCCCACCGTCCCGGGCGGGAGCCGGAATAGATTGTCGTCATACGTCACCTGATCGGCAACATAGAATTGGAATGTGTTGACCTTGCCAGCGGTGAATCCAGGCGGCGGCCCGGCGAAATCATAGGCCCTCGCCTCGCCCACCGACAGGATCGCCACGAAGCCGGCAACCCTCCAATAACGGACGGATTTGACAATAACCATGGCAATTGAATACCGCAAACTAGCACCTTCGACTCGATCCCCAGGCTCATTCTAACCTGGGGCCCTGCCGTAAGTATCTAGGAGCCTGTCTGGCCATTCCACGTGGCAGCGACCGCGGCAGATTTCCTGCTAGCGCCGACCGCTCCGTAGGCGCCATACAAATGCGCTATTGGGCAATCACGCGCAGCGTCGTGCTCGAGCTAGCCGAGGCATTTTGGCAGTTCAAGTTGAAGTCGTGGTTTCCGGCGGCCGACACCTTGACCACTCGAGTCCCGCTGGTACCGACGGATCCCGCCCACGAGCCGCTTGCGGCGCAGCCGCTCGCCTCTTTGGAATTCCAGGAAAGCACCGTCGACGCGCCCGAATGGACGGTCGTGGGAGTGCCCTTCACGGTCACCGTCACCGCACCCTTGACGAGATGCGATACCTTCATCGACTGCCCGGACATCGTGAAATCCAATGCCACGCTGTTATTTGTTCCCGCGATGGTGGGCAACGGGAGGTCGGCACCCGCCCACCGATTCATCGTAATCTGAAAGTTCGTGAAGACGATGCTGTCGTTAGTTGGCGACGGTGCGTTGCCGACGGGTACGTGAAGGGTCGACTCCGCGGTGTCTCTCAATTGAACGTTCTCGAACGTCACATGCGAATACCCGGTGGCCGGGAAGCGCAAACCTCCGGGGAAAACATTATTGAGAAACACTGAATCGAAGGTCGCATTGACGTTCGAGACCGTCAGACCGTCGGATGGCAGGACGTCCATGAAGCCATCGGGGCGCGCGCTCGTGTAGTTGTCGACCGAGCACATGGTACATCCGAGCTTCAGCGACAGCGCATAGCCGCTCATGCCGTCGGCTCCGCCCTTATCGCGGGCCACGCCGAGCCGGGGACCCTCGTCCAGCACATTGCTGATATGGATGTTCGAATTGAACAACCCGGGGTCGGCCGCTTGCGTGTTCAAATAGAAAAGATGCGGCGGCGGAAACCACTTGCCGATGCCGCCGACGGTTCCGCCGTTGGCGTCCTGCAAATCGGCGTAGCGATGCGAAGTGATGTTCTCGAACATCGTGTCCTGCAAGTTGCCCTGCCATCCCATCAAGGTCCCGTCAAAATCGACTCCCGAAAAGGTAAGCGAATGCGGAACCGCGGCGTATTGCGTGGTCTCCGGCGTCTTCCCGGTCACGGTTTGGTTGCTCTTCCAGTTCGCCGACAGCGAGAACGCCATGGGCATGAAGTGATCGGCGCCGGCGGAGGGAGGCACATAGAGTTTCAAACCCGTGAATACCACATTGGAGGAGTCGCCGGTGACGAAGAACACAGCCGCCGGATTGATGCCGCCCACCCAGATGGACTTGACCCATCCTTGAGTCTCGAGGAAGGTAATCGATCGATTGGCGGCGAGCCACGGGGTAAGCACCAGATCGTTGAACGCACCGGCCGGCTGCGTGTGTCCCGAAGCAGCGGCCACGAACTTACCTTCGAACTGGTAGCCGCCGAAATTTCCAGTTATCGGAACGTTTCCGTCCCACTCGACGTTCCAACCGGTCAACGTGATGTTGCTCGAATTCGCGATCACGAAGGCGGGATGAAACATATTGTCGACGAAGAATTTACCCGAGCCGGTGAATTCCACCGACGTGCCGCTGTCGATGAAAATTCCACGGTCGATCGCCAATCCGGAATGCAGGTGCACCGGACAGTCGACGACCAACGTGAAAGCCCCGTGCCGGGCAGCTGCGAAGGCCTTGATGGCCCCGGTGGTGTCGTCGGCGGTTCCGCCCGTGCAAGAGACCCAGCCGCTGATCGATTTCTTGTTCGCCGGGGGGGTCGTGGTGGCGCCGCTTCCCGCGCCGCCGGTTGACGCAGGGACGGTGGGCGTCGATCCCGCCATGGCGATGGTTACCGGCGTCCCGACGGTGCTCATGCTCGATCCATCGGCGGTGTTGGTAGTATTGGTCGCGCCCGATCTATCCACGGTACCGGTCACTGCGCCCGCGGCCGTAGTGCCCGACGATGAGGCATCGGTGGAGCTGCCGTGCATCGACCCGCATGCGGCAAGCGGCACAGCCAATGCGATCGACACGACGGAGCGTGCAAGCTTGCAAGACGCTTCACGGAACCGCGTCACAAAATCGGCAGACGTCACGGCGATAACCCCACTGTGCAAGACATTCGGTCGTCATCAATCGCGGGGTCAGCGTACGTGACGAACTATTGGACCAACAACTGTGCTTGAACGGCGACATGGCTCGCGCCCGCGCTGTGCGGCAATTCACGTTCCTTTCGAGGCGTCCAACTCACGAACCTTGACGACGATCATGTATTCGTAAATGGCCTGCAGCATTGCGTAAGTCAGGCCCGCCCGTCCGTCGAGAAAGCCGCGCTTGCCGATGTACAAGATCAGAAACTTCACGACGGGCCGCCAAGGAATACGATAGAAGAGTTCCTTTTGATGAAACCGCCGCTCGTGAAAATCCGCTGCGGTGAATGCCTTGCGCATTGAAAACGCGGCATGCTCACGGCGATTGTCCATAATCTGGCGAGCTTCCAGCGTGCTATAGGAGTTGTGCCTCTCGAACCAGTGGCCGACGCCTTTGCTGAAGGGAAAATGATCGAGAAAGCCCGATACCGAGCCCACCGGGCCGTCGGCCACCGATACGGGATTGACGAGCCGCTCGTAGCGCATCTTTTCCGGCCGAAAAAGCCGCAAATAAAACGGCGAGGTCTGCACATGCTTGAGCCAGGTGCCCATGAAAAAATCGCGCCGCTGGACGCGAAAAGCGACATGGCCTCGCGCGTCCGCCGCTGCACCCTTGATGCTTGCGGTCAATGCCGGCGTCATCCGTTCGTCGGCGTCGATATAGAAAACCCACGGGTACTTGAATTCCAGGTTGCGCAGTCCCCAGTTTTGATGAGCCGCCCAGTTGTCGAAGACCCGCTTGACTATGCGCGCCCCGAACCGCTCGGCAATGGCCGCGGTCTCATCGGTGCTGAAGGAATCATAGACGATGACGTCGTCGCACCATGCAACCGATTCGAGACACGCCGGAAGGTCTTTCTGCTCGTTTTTCGTCAGCACGAGAACTGATATCGACACCTGGACTCCCCTAAGCGGACGCGGTTGAAAGCGCCTCTCGGTAATGGCAGACGAACCTCGGAACCGCCACCTCCCAATCATGCGCACTCGCCGCTTGACGAGCCGCATTTGACATTGTCGCGACCTTTTCCGGCGTACTCGATAGAAGCTGGGCAAGACGCTCCAAATCCGCGGTACTGCCGTCGAATTGCTGCAGCCAGCCGGAGCTGCCGTGCTCGATGAAGGAATTCAGAGGCACCATATCGCGGCAAATCACGACCAGGCCCGCGGCCATCGCTTCGACGACGCTGAGGCCGAATCCCTCATGCTCGCTTGCGGTTATGTAGACGCTTCGCGCGGTCAACTCGGCGCGCAGCGCTTCGTCGTCGAGGAACGGCTCGAAGCGGACGCAGCCGCCGAGCTGCAGCCGTTCAACCTGTGCCTCGAGAGCGGGCATCAGTCCATCGAAGTCCCTTCCGCACACCAACAGATCGATGGGAAAGCCGCGTCTGCGCGCATCGGCCGCGTAGGCGATCACCAGATCCAGCCGTTTGTTGCGCGACAGCCGGCCCCAGTAAATCCACTTGAACAGGCTTCTCCTCTCCCGGGGCTCGACGGCGTTGAATTGCTTCACGTGCACGCCGTTGCTGCACAGAGAAATTCTATCGACGTATTGTTTGAAATAATCGTAGTCGCCCACGCTGCTCGCCAGAACGCGTTGATAGTGGCCGGCCGCGCCGCGAACCATGGTCGACTCATAGATACGCTTCAAGATATAACCGCGGTTGGTGTGCCAGAATCCGCCGTGCGTGCTCAGTACCGCGGGCTTGCCGCCGCAGTTGTAGCGGACATTCGCGCTGATCGCCATCAGTTGCGGGTCATGCACATGCAATAGGTCGTAGCCTTGCGCCAACTTTCGCAACGCCGGCGCCCAACCAAGAACCCGATTGCCATACAACGGCAGGCGATGGACGGTCACGCCCTGAACGGTTTCGCTGATATGGTCCAACCCCGGCGCCACGTGCGCCACGTCCATCTGAACGCCATGCTCTCCGACCCGGAGTGCAAGCTCCAGAACTACCTGTTCAAGGCCGCCCAGAGACGGATAGAACGTCGGCGTAATCGCGAGTATTTTCACTGTCGCTCGCGCGAGCCAACGTCCGGCTTGGACTTCAGCAGCCTCGGCTTGATGACCCGCGCCGGGTTTCCCGCCACCACCGTCCAGGCGGGTACGTCCTTCGTCACGACCGAGTGCGCCCCGACGACCGCCCCTTCGCCCACCGTTATTCCCGGTCCAATGAAGCAACCCGCCGCAACCCACGACTGCGCGCCTATGGTGATCGGGGAAAAGATGAGCGGCATCGACGGATCCTCGAAATCGTGTGAAGCGCTGCAAAGATAGGTCTCCTGGGAGACCGTAGCTTGCTCGCCGACGGTGACATGTGCGTAGTTGTACACCTCGACGCCGCGCCCCAGCGTGCAGTACCGGCGAAGCGTCAAGCTCCACGGATGCCACACTTTAACACCGTCCATGATCAACGCAGGACGTTCGATCCTCGCTCCAAAAAGAATGAGCGCGTAAATGCGCAGCGGCGACAGCACCCTTCCGGAACCGCGCAGGAACAGTATCTTGAACGGTACCCACAGCACGCGCCGAATCTTGACGCTGAGCGGCCAACCCGAGCGCGTGTGCTGAAGTTCAACCCGCGGTCGTTGTTCAGTCATCACACTATCGTCGAGCGGGGGTACGGTGCCGAAACGGCGCGCGCCGAGTATTTCCTCACCACGTCCAGCAGGCCGTTCGCCATGGCGTCAACCGTGAACCGGCGCATGAAAAGCTCCCGCGCGGCACCACCCATGGCGCCTCGCTCGGCCGATGTCAGCGACAGCCATTGGTCGAGCAGCGCCTGCGTCCCCTGCAAGGTATCTGGGGCCACCAATCCCGCCCGATTCGATTCGACTTCGCGCCATATGTTGACCTTATCTGAAATGAGGGCAGGCAACCCGCAGCCCAAGGCCTCGGCGACCGCAATACCGAAATTTTCCTGGTGCGACGGCAACACAAATGCTTCTGCGCTGTAAAACGCGCCCCATTTCATCTCGTTTCGCAGCATACCCGGCCAACTGATTCGATCCGCGACGCCGTGCTCCTGCGCGAGTGCCTGCAGCGACGCGACCCACCCCGTTTGATCGGGACCCGCGACCACCAAATGCAAGGAAGGCTCGCGAGAGGCAACCTTTGCAAAGGCCCGCACGAGCAAATCGCAACCTTTTTTCTCGTGGATGCGGCTCAGGAATAAGAGTATTCGCCGGCCGCGCAGCAAAGGATGCGCCGCCAGAAACATCTCGCGTAACGCCGAGGCATCGGCGGGGGGCGTTCGCGTGCCGTACGCAATCACCTGCTCCTTGGCGCGGTACAGCCAAAACGACTTTCTCGCCTGTATCAGCTCCTCTTCGCTGGTGAAGAGAACCGCCCGGGCGTCGCGCAGCACCCGGTAATCCGCCCAGGGCCAATAGAGCCATTTTTTTGCGTGTTTGAATGGATACGTCCGCTTGAACCAAGGATCGAGCATGCCATGCGTAAACACGAAATAAGGCATCTGAAGTTTTTGCAACGCCCGCCACGCGCCGAAACTGTGGTACTGCCACATGCCGTTGATGACGACCGCATCGTATTCACGCGCATGAGCGGTGAGCCATGGCACGAGCTTGCCGTTGTAGCGGTAACTGCCCTTGGATGGCCCCAAAGCATGGACTTTCAGCGGAAACTCCCGGAGAAAAGGCCGCGCAGCATCGTCGAGCGACACCACTTCGACCGTATGACCAAGCTCTGTAAGCCGGATGCCCCTTTGGCCTACTCCCTCGGTGGGGCCTCCGCCGCTGGGATCGACGCTCGACAGGATGTGCAGCAGTTTCACCTTGATAATCCTTTGAGCGCTTCAGCGTTCGAGCGCGACATTTCCGCGTCGAAGATTTTCTTGTAGATTTCCAAATATTGAGCGATGGCGATCCCCGCATCGAATCGCTTGACCCAACCGCAGCCGCGCTGGACCAGTTCCTGTCTTTCGTCCGGACCCAGGGAAAGGAGTTCCCTGAGCGCATTCGCGGCCTCAGACGCCCACATATCGATGTTTGCATTGGACTGAAGGCGAGGAATATATATTGCCGCCCCGCCCGCCACCTCGTTCATCGGCGGCTCATCGGTCGTTATGACCGGACAACCGCACGCCTGGGCTTCGATAAGAGGCCATCCGAATCCCTCGGCCAGGCTGGGGAACAAAAAGGCGCGAGCATACGAATAGGCCGCCTGAAGAGTCGTATTGTCCAAATTCTGGAAAAAAGACACACGGCCCCCGGCAGGCAGCTTCTCCAACGCCCGAGCGATGGCAGCGTTCGGCTTGGGCCCGATGCACCACAGCGGCAGAGGATCCTTTACGTCCGTCGCATAGCGGGCGTACAACGCAATCAAACCGCGCTGGTTCTTGTACCACTGCCCGCCGCCGACGTGCAGCAGCATGCCTCGAGCGGATACCGGCAGACCGGCCTCGCGCAGTTCTTTGAAGGCGTCTTCCTGCGCCATGGGTCGATACGGAAAATTGAGACCGTTATAGACGACATCCGAACTCAGCGCTTCCACTTCACCGTATTTATGCAGATCGTCACGCGTCTTCTTCGACACCGAAATGAAATGCCGTGCCTTGCGGAATCCGCGCCGAATGTACCTCTGATAAATGCGGCCGCTTAAGGAAGTGACGTGTCCGGTACCCTCGCCGAGCGCCGAACGCAGATTGAGCAAATCATGCACGTGCACGACGTGGGGGCGATTTTTGAGCAACGGTATCCAGGGACCTAGCGCCTGGTCGGCGAACACGAACATCGTGTCCGGAGGAGCGGACGCGAGCGACTTGCGGACCTGGAGTGGGAAAATCAAATACTGATCGATGTAGCCGGCCCACTTCGCGTGGCGGCGACCGGCGAGCAGCCGGTGAAAACGCGGCTGGGGAGCCGACATTTCCACCTCGTGCCCCAGCGCTTCGAACGAGCTACGCAGCATCTCCGCGAACCGCGGCATGCTCTGGGACGCGAGAAATGGCGGATGACAAAAGATAACCAGTTTCATGGATCAATCCCTGCGCAGCACGCGCAGAACGACACCATCCGCGTAACCCAGTAGGATTCTTTCGACTTGACGAAAAATCCAGGCAGCCAGCAGCGTCACGGCAACGGCGGCCAGACCGATCAACGGTAGCCAGCCGATGCCCGCGCCACGCGCATTCCACACGGTAACCAACCACGATTCGAATGAGATGATGACCGCGAATTGGACCAGATACACGGGAAACGACAGGTCTCCCACCCACGTTGACAAACGGCCGCGCAAGAAGCCGCGCAGGCCGCGCTGGCTATAGAGCACGAACACCAACGCAATGGCCATCCCAAGATCGAAAAATAGCGGCAGCGGGTGCCCGTTGGCTGCAACCAACAACAGCACCAGCGCCGCGAAGCCCGCGAGCCACAGCCCCTGCCAAGGGCCTTTTCCGGCCCTCCCGGCATAAAACGATTCGGTGCGCAGCAGCCCCAAAAACATGCCGGCGAAGAACAAACAATAGAAGGAATTGAGCGCAAACAGCGTCAGAGCCGTCCCCGCCAGCAGCGCTTTGCCGCGGCGCAAGCGAGGCCATAAATAACAGGTCAGAAACGTCAGCATGGAACCGACCAGTTCGAGAGACATGGTCCACAGGAAGGGGTTGTAGGAGTTGGCCTTCGTGTGACCCGTATAGACACCGAGCACTGAATATCTGAAGAGTCCTACGGTCGAAAAATCGAAGGCAATGAGTTCACCGAGCCAGTCGGGACGATTGACGATGTCGCTTGCTTGATTGTGCCAATCGGCATGCGCGATGCGCAGCGCGAACACGAGTGCGCAGGACATCGCGATCGGAATGGTAAGGCGCGTGTAGCGGCGAACCACCAGCCGATCTATCGGGGTCGGATCCGCTCCGCCCCGGGCGAAGAAATTGCTCGTCAGCGCATCGCCCGAAAGAACGAAAAAGACGCAGACGGCCAAGCGTCCTTCGAAAAACGGCGCCAGCCAAGCGCTGTTTATCCAGGGTAGCAGCCTGGTGAACATTTCATGGAAGGTGTGGTACAGGAGCACTGAAAACGACGCCCAACCGCGAATGCCGTCGATTTCGAGTGCACGGTCTTGAGACGGCGGCGACATGTCAAATCGCCTGCTGCCACCCCGGCGCGACCGATGATTCCTGACGCGAGCGCTGGGTGCCGAACATCATTCTCGCGATGCCGAACAAGACGACATAGATCAACACGGTCTGTCCGAAGCCGCGGAAAATAAAAACGAACACGTTGCTGAGCGCGTCCGAGGTGATCCCGCGATAGAAATACATCCACAGGGTCATCATCGCCAGCGCAGACAGATTGACGGTCCCGGATGCGCTTCTTCTGGTGAGCAGGTCCATCAGTCCATACAGGAACAGGCAAATCGCGACGTAGAGAATGGGGAATAGCGGCCCCATGATTGCCGCACCCTGCGCAAACATGGATCCGGTCTTACGTCCCCCCAAGGGTACGCCGCGGCTCAAATACGCCATGTAGTCGCCCATCGAATAATTCAAATCCTCTTTGTCGACGCCGATGCGCAGCGCCTTCAAGATCGGCGTCGGTATCGCCGCCCAGGTGGCGTCCGCCGTCACCTTGCGCAATTGATCCTTGGCATCTTCCGTCGTCAGGGCGGATGCGAAATGCAGCGCGTTGTCGTGAAATTTGGTTTCGACCAATCGGGCCAGCAGCGGATTCGCGATATAGTGCTCGTCGTAAGCGGCGAAACGCGCCACCGAGGAGCGCTCTCGCTTATATTCGGCGATCAATGCCGGGCGGTTCCAGACCGAAATGGTTCGTTGGACCATTTCCATGGGAGAAATCTTGCCGCGCGAACCCCGGGCGATGGCCATCGACGTGGCCAAATCGGATAGCGGCGGGGAAAGCGCCAATAAAATCGCCATCAGCACGCCGAGCCTTAGCACCGATTTTCGGGCCAGCGGAGCGTTCGAGCGCATCCCGACGAGAAGATACAACAGGCCGACCGTCATCACCCCGATGAACATGATCACGCGCACGTTGAGCGCAATGCCCATGACGACGACCATGCCGGTATAGCCGATCAAGAAGAAGTTATTCCGCCGCGCGTTGCAGTAGGACGGACCGATCTCGCGCGTGAACAGCGGCAGGAGAAATGGCGCCCAGGCCAGAAAGTTGAAGCCGCTGGCGACCCTCGCGATCGTCCCGTCATGGCTGGAAAATATGAAGCTGGCGAGGCCTATGGCCCCCATGAGCCACAACGCCCGGCTGGTCGGCACTCGATAGATTCCGGCCCAACCCAGGAATCCGCGGAAGATACCGACTCTGCCGGGATTGGCCGATGAAAAAAAACGGTAGACGACATGCACCAGAATGGCGATCCCTTGATAGAACGCCAGCGTGCCGAAGGTATACAACGGGTTGTAGAGCGAGACCCTTATCGGCGTCCAGAACGCGGTTTGAACCAGCAACGCCCCGAGCTGCGTGGTGACGCAAAAACCGAGCAACGCCACCGTCGACAGCGGCTGATCGTCGGCGGCCCCGCCCCACTTGATGTATGCCAGCAGCGACAGCGAAGACAGGAATACGATGCAGACCGAAGCGATATTTTCGGACGAAGGATCGATCACACACTGCAGCAGGAACGCGATCAGCGTGAGCCACATCAACGCATTCAGGATAGCGGACTTAACGCTCATGGCGATTCTCTGGTTGAATTCATGAATCTACGAACGCGCTCGCAAGTATCTCACTCATGACAGTTTCGTTGCGAATTTGATTGGCGATGTTTCGCGCTTGACCGGCTGCGGCGATTCTCCGCCGCTCCTCCTCATGCTCGAGCGCCCGCCTGCAAGCAGCCGCGCATTCCTCGGCATCGCCCCAGAACAAGGCCTCCGTTCCGTCAACGTACATACCAAGATGTTCGGTGGTCCGTTCCGCACAAAGAAGCCCCCCTAGCGCCGGGATTTCCAGCGACCGGGTCGTATGCAGATCCCGGTTACCCTTTGATAGCAGCCCAATATTGACCTTCGCGCATTGAATGGCTTTCGCATAATCGTCCCCCAGCAAGGCACCGCCCTTCCACGCCGATTGCAACGCCGGCCATTCGGGCGCCTTGCTCCAATTCGTGCCCCGAATGGTCAGTGGTACACCAAGCTCGAGCAATTGCAGTAAAAATGGTCCGCGCTCCGGAAACCAGGTGCCAAGGAACAACACGTCGGTTCCCCAACGAATTCTATCCTCCTCCGTCAGCACGCGAGGCGCGTGCGTCACCTCGTCGGAGGACATGAACACGCGCAGCACCCTCTTTGCGCCCGCATTCTTGGCCTCAATCGCATTGTCGGGGCGAACGACGACGCACAAATCGTAAAAGGCGAGGCTCGCTCGATACGCTCTGAAGCGCGCCACGTCCCTCACGCCGAAGGGATCGTCGATGATGTAGTTCACGACTTTTTTCGCGTAGCGGCGTATGAGCTCGATGATCCGAGGCGTCACCCATTCGCCGCTATCGACGTAACAGATATCATAGCGCTTGCCGGCCAGCGTCTTCGGCAAAGCACGCAAAATCCACGGAGCGAAAACTTGTCCTCCGAATTTCCAAGTCACTCGATACATCCAGGGCGTCTGCGGCAGCAGCCGGCGCAGATCGATATGGTCCACGCGATGCCCAAGCCGTAGCAGCGCATTGGCGCGATCGAGGCTGGTACCGTCGCGTGTTCCCAAATACAAAATGGACAAAGGTGCGGGGCTCACGGAAGTGCGAGGGTCGTTGCGGCCGTGGGTGTGGACGGCGGCGCAAGCGGTCGTTCAACACCCTACCTGATTACCGGCGCAACGCTGTCAAAACTCATTGAATACGCTGCCGACCACGCTTACACCGGTTTGAACGAGGCTTTGAGTGGCGGCGGCGAGGTGCGCTTGGCGGGTAACGTTGCGCCGCGCCAGCATGATGGCACCGCCAACCCGCCGCGCAACGATCTGGGCATCCGCGGTTTCCGTCGCGGCCGGCGTGTCGATGATGATGACGTCGAATTGGTCGGTGAAGCGTTCAATGACCAAGTCGAATACCGGGCGCCCCAGCAATTCTTGCGGATTCGGCGGCAGAATGCCGGCCGGCAACACGAACAAGCGCAATTGCGGGTGTATGCGGCAAGCGGCCTCTTTGCCGGCGCGACCGGTCAGCAGGGCCGACAACCCCACCGAATTATTGAGATTGAACAGTATGTGCTGACGCGGATGTCTCATATCCGCGTCGATCAACAAAGTGCGCTCCCCGATTTGAGCGAATACGGTCGCCAGATTTGCCGCAAGCCAGCTCCGCCCCTCCCCACGTCCGGGGCTGGTCACCGCCAGCGCCTTGTGGTTCAGTTCGTCGAACCATCGATGCGTGAGCTGGCTTCGCAGCACCCGGAGCGGCTCCACACTGTCGCTCTGCGGCATGTAACCGGCGACAACGTCATCGGACACTCCGCTCGCACCGCCGCGCGGCAGAATCGGATAGTTGTATTGTTGCGCCAGCGCGAAATCGATGTCTTCTTGCGTCAGAAGCTTCAGGCGAATGGCCGCGTCGCCGAACCTGAGCCCATTGGCGCCGGCGAAGCGCTGGATCTCCTCCGCATCGGCGGGATTGAGACGTCCTTGCTCGACGAGAATCGCACCGAAGGCACGGCTTCGATCGCGCGCAGGCATCGCGACTTCACCCGCGGCGGCAGCTACTTGTTTCATATTGCAGAGGGCTCCACTCGCCCCAACATCGGCGACGGATTCCGACCGGCTCGGCCCTCGGCCTTGATTCGGGGAATTTTCACCAGCAACGGAATTCCGCCCAGATGCACAAGATCGATGTCTTCGCGAACCCGCCTATCGCTCAATTCCTTCAGCAACGCCGCTGCCGTAGCGAGGACGCCGCCCAGGAACAAACTGATCATGAGATTCAGAAAAAGCCGCGGGCTCGAGCGGAATTGCGGTTCGACGGCCGGGGTCAGCAGAGCAATGTTGGTTTGCTGGGTCTGACTCTCGAGGCTGCTCTGCGCCAAGCGCTGCGAGACGGCGTCGAGGTTGCGTTGCGCCGTTGCCACGTCATTTTGATAGACCGACGCCTGATCGCGCTGATGCGAGAGCTCCAGAATACGCTTCTTCTGCGCGTCGAGCGCCTGACGAATGTCGCCTTCACGCCGCAGGTTGATCTGCGTCGTGTTGCCCAAGGACTCGGCAATTTTGTTGCTCTCCGACGCGATGCGCTGGCGCAGGTTCGCGACGTCCGCCGCCGTGGACTGATAATCGGGATGGTTCTTCCCCAGGCTCGTTGCAATATCCTGCAATTTCGCTTCGGCGCGGGATAGATCGCCTTTCAGGCTCGCGACGAGGGGGCTCTGCAGCACTTCGACCAAGGATTGATTGTCGCCGCCCGATTGATGCTGCCTGGATTGGCTGTCTTGCCGAAGCGCCTGAATGGTGACGAGCTGGGATGAGAGCTCGGCCAAGCGGGCGTTCTCGATATCCAGCTTGCCGTCGGTAGCGACAATGCCCGTTGCCGATTGAAAATCCGACAGCCTCTTCTGAGCAGACTGCAAGTCGGCGCGCAAGGCCTGCGACTGTTCATTGAAATAGGCCGTATAGTGCTTGGCGGTATCGACTTTCAACTCGATCGTGACATCCACGTACGCTTGGGCGAACGCGTTCGCCAGCACGGCGGCCGTCTTCGGGTCCGTCCATTCCACCGATATATCGATGACGCTGCTGTCCCTGGACGGCGTAACGGACAGTTTTCTCTGCAGCTTTCTACCAAGCCAAACGACCAGATCGGTTTTTCCGTTGGTCGCCCCGCGCCACTGCTCGACGAACTCCGGCGACTGATCGAGCTTCAGGAGCTTGACCACGCGCTGTGCAACGCGCTCGCTGCTGATGATGTCGACCTGGGTGGCGATATAGCCGCTCTGCAGCTGGCTTTGATACACGACTCCCGCAACGGGGTCCGACTTTTGGTCGATGACGACGGTAGCGGACGCCGTGTACAGCTTGGTCGAAAACATCGTGTACAGGATGCCCATCGCGACCACCGCGATAAAGATTGCAGCTCCGATCTTCCAACGCGCCAGAAGTACCAGAATGAATTGCTTGAGGCTCATATGACTTTAGTTTGCTCGCATGGGAAATTGGATCAAAACATGCTTTCCTTCACATCGAGGACGTCCTGGTCTTGCAGCTGCGAATCGAGACTGACTCTCGAGTCTTTGACCTTGCCGCTGGCATCACGCCGGTGCAGGACAATGCCCCGAGTCGTTCCCTTGCCGGTGATGCCGCCGCCGGTGGCGAGCGCTTGCATGACCGTCATTTCCTTCTCCAGGCGATAGCCGCCCGGCCGCTGCACCTGACCATAGATGTAGAACTGCGGCGCGCGATTGACGAATATAGTGTCGCCTCCGCCCAATTCCGGGTCGTCCTCCGAATTGCCGCTGCGCGACATCTTGTCGACGTCGACTTCGCGGCGGAACGGCTTGCCGGCGCGAGTGCCGGTGACAATGACCGTGTCGGCCCCGGTCGGAGAAATGCCGCCGGCCATGGCGAGCATTCCGGAGACATGTCCGCCGGCGCCTTCGATCGAGTACCGGCCCGGTTTATTGACTTCGCCGAGAACCGCGACTTGATTGCCGACGGACAGCGTGAGCAGTACGTTCACCTGCGGATTGATGACGAACGCCCCGTCTTTCAGCATCTGCGAAATTTTGCGTTCCACGCCGCTCAGCGTCAGACCCCTGACGGGCACCGAGCCGATGAGCGGAAATCCAATGGCGCCCGACTCGGAAACACGCGCCTCTATGCTCAATTCCGGTCTATTGAATACGGTAACCTTGATGATGTCGCCGGGGTTCAGCAGATACTCCTCCAAAGCCTGCGCCGGCTTTGGAACGGTCCCCGCGAGCAGCAGGACAACAACCAAGATCTGTAGGTAAAAGGCTCTGCAACTAGTGGCGGTCAGCTTCACGACGCTGCGCGCTCCATGCCCATGATTCTCATCGATAATTCTCGCTAAATCGTCTCAACGGTTGACACTTCATGCGTTGCAGCAACGCAACGCTAACGCTATCTTGACCCATTTTTTAAGCTGTTCGGTAGCTATTTCACCTAAGGTAGTAGATTTGATCGGGAAACTCGCATACCAAACTCACAAATCGGCTAGGCAATCGCATCGTTGGGCACACTCGATTCCTCCCCTACTGCCGGTCCGAACAAGCGGCTCAAGATGGCATCTCGCTCGAAATTGGTCTCCGCATAATTGCGGGCGCGCCGCCCGAGTTCACCCCTAACGGCTGAATTGTCAGCCAGGTGACACACTGCGGCCGCAAATGCGGCGTCATCGTCGGGGGCGACAACCATGCCGCATTTGGACACGACCGTTTCCAACTCGGTTCCGGGACGGCAAGTGGATATCACCGGCCGGCCGCTCGCCAACATGCCGGACAGTTTCGACGGCAACACCAGATCCGCGGCTCCGGGACTCTGCGGCAGCAGATGAATGTCCGCCGTGCAGAGCAGTTCGCCCAGACGCTCAAAGGGCTGCAACGGCAAGAAGCGGACGTTTGAAAGGCCTTCGGCGGCGGCTTCCAGTCCCGGCTTCATGACACCGTCGCCGCAAATGACGAAAACGATGTCCTTGCGGGTAGCGAGCAGCTTGGCCACTGCGGGAATCGCCTCCAAACCTTGCTTGCCGCCCAGCGAACCCGAGAACAACACCACGACCGCGTCCTTGGCGATTCCAAGCTCGTCACGATACTTCGAATTGACGGCCGTGGGTTTGATGTGGGTGATGTCCACCCAATTCGGAAAATACCGGGTACGCCGCAATAGAACACCCTTCTTGAGAAGCTGTTCCACCATCCGGCTCGAAATGGAGGAGACGCTGTCGAAGCGGCGCAATAGGCCGCGTTCCATGCGCAGAATGAATCGCCGCAATAGATTGCCTTTCAGCAAACCCATCCGAAACGCAAGGTCAACTTCAAAATCCTGCAGATGCAGCCAACTCTGCGCACCGGCAAGCCTCGCGATCAGCAGCCCCGCAGGTGCGCACAGAAAAGCCGGCGCCACAGTAATGACCAGATCGGGCCGCCAAAAAACCTGGCGCAGCATTACCGGAAAAGAGGTAATGGCAAATGACAGCAGATGCAGAACTCGGGCAAGACCGCCGGGCTTGGAAGGAACCCAAAGGGGCGCGCGCCATATTTCGACGCCGTTCCAAATTTCGCGCCGATACGGCGGCCAGACGTACGCCGGGTCGACTTTCCACGTGGGATAGTAGGGGGGCGCCGCGACCACCCTCACCGCGTGACCGTGCTCGACGAGCCACTTCGCCATTTCGCCGGAGTACTTGCCGATTCCGGTGGGCTCTGGCGCAAAGTTCGCGCTGTAAAGAAGTATCCTCATTCGCTTTACCATTAGGGCTAGTAAGTACGAAAACTCAAGCGATCAACGTAGGCCGTGGGATAGAGATGAACATTGCAAAAACTATGCCTAATAATCACCTTGGCTCACCTTAGGTTTTGGGGGCTACGCGAGCCTCAATAGCCGATCCCGGCCAAACTTGGGTTCAGCACGCCATCAGCCTCACAAATTTTCGCACAATAAAATCGCATCGCCCACTCAACCACGCACTGCCGCATAACAGGCACGGCATCCCTCAAGTGTCCACGATTCCACGCTCATCGACAAACGTAATCCTGTCTGTGAGCTGCGACAAGCGCTTAAAAGCAGGGCATCCCTGCCGGTAAAAGTTACAAGGCGATCCCGGTAAGGATGACAAGCCGATCACCGCCTCGTCCATCAGTTAATCAAGCCAGACTTGAGCAGCGCATCGCCCAAGCGTTCGGCCACCATGCGATGCCAAAACGGACCCGCATGTTCGTCTATCGACACTTCGTCAGTGGCGTCCGGATCGCTGCTGTCGGTACGCATATCCGCAATCATGACGCCTTTGGATTTCAAGTGCCTTACCACGGGATCGGTATCGGGTCCGCTCAACAACGCCACCACGACGTGGCCCGGCTGCGACGCGAGAATTTCATCGAACGCCCGCTCCGTGACTTGGGTCGCTTCACCCGGGGTCGGGCGCCGCGGACAGTCGGCAGGTGCCTTGCCTTGCTGCGCGCACGCGACCGGATAATGCCCGATCATCAACTGGCCGTCGCTGCCGACCGATCCGAAGGGTACGGTCATATTGTTGACCAGTTTTGTATCCCCGAGCTGATGTTCGAAACCGGACTTGAGGTACCCCAGCATTTCCGCGGAGACGACGTTGAAGCCGTTCGTAATCGGATGATAAGTGAGCACCACGATGTCGTTGGCACCGATCTTTGGGGACGTATGCTGCAGCTGCTGAAGCGCTTGAATGGTCGAATAGCTGGTCAAGGATAGGTTGACCACCTCGTACTGCGGGAATCGCGTCTGCAGCAGCCAAGGCATGGTCTGGTCATCATTCAGTCCCCAGCCAAACATGGCGGAATCGCCGGCCATGTAGAGGCGCTTCGACGCCGCGCTGGGCCGGTTCGACGCGACGCGACTGCCTAAGTCATTGACCGTCAAATTGAACCGATGGGTCTTGCCATAGCGCTTCTCCGTGATCTGGTATTTGCCGGGATACATGGTGTAGCCCAGCGCCTCATCGGCGCGGAACAGCGGGCCATGATCGATGGACAGATCGACATCATCGTGCCGGCCTTTGGCCTTGCTGACGACATGACGCGCCAACGCAAGGGTTGCCGAACCGGCCGGGTAGAAGCTGTGGTTCAACCTGGAAAAATGCCGGTATAGGACATAGGACGAAAAGGATTCCACACCCAGTATGACCACCACAGCGAGTACCCCTAAGCCAAATATTTTCCGTATGCCCTTCAATTCTTGCCGACGAACGTATTCGTCTGTCCTTGGCTGCCGCCCAGTGTGTTTTTGTAGGCCTACCGAAGTTCCGATTTCACTCATTTAACTCCCAGCGAAGCAATCAAACCACCCCCGAAGCAATCAAACCATTGTTCTGTTGATCATTTCGACGACCCCCGTCGCGAATCGTTCCCAGGTCAACTTGGTTTCGAACTGCCTACGTGCGGCGCGAGCCACGGTGCGGTACCGATCTCGATCGCGAATCAAGGCAAGCATCCGTTTGCCATAAGACGACGCCGGCGCATCGGCGGCCTCGAGAATGCCCGTGACGCCATCGATAACTATCGACGGGACGGCTTGTACCGACCGCGACACCGGCGGAAGTCCGAATGCCTGCGCTTCCGCAAAGACGACGCCGAAACATTCAGCGCGGGTCGGTACGACCAGGAAATGAGAATAAAGAAACAGATGCTTCAAGCGGCTCGATTCCTCCGCTATCTGAACGTTCAAGAAGCCATGCAACTGCACGAGATTCCGGTCGGCGGGGGCGATCTCGGGCGTGCACCCGACAATATGTAATGTCACATTGGGTACCCCGCCGTCCCGAAGGTCGCGCGCAATCTCCAAGGCCAGCGGGCCCCCTTTTCTCTCCCAATCCTTGCCCACATACAGAAGATCCAGCCGGTCCGTGGGGCGCGCATCGATGATCGAATGCAACTCGTCGGCGCTCACGTCCGGTGTCCAGATCGCTCCAAGCGGGATGCTATGCAGCTTCTCTTTCGGTGCTCCGTACAGCCGCTGCGCCTCGGCGACCCCCCAGTCAGACGAAAAGATCAGCCCGGTGTAGCGGCGGGACGCGGCCGCCTCCAGGCGTGCAAATCGTGGTCCCAGCAACGGCATGCGGTCGAATTCCCTGTAGGTCTCTTTCCAGGACAGCCAGGGCGCGTCGGTGACCATGAAGGCGGGGACCGCGGGAGCCGCCATTCGCACCACGCAATGGCTCGATATGGTCAGCAGCGCATCGGGCTTCAATTCGGATATGGCCTGCGACGTCCGCCGTGCGAATTCCTTCTGGGCCGGGGCGGTAAGGAACAAGGGATAGCGCGCGGGCTTTCCGCCCAAAAGCGCGCGCAATGCCGCGGTGACCAGCGTCCGCTTGGGCTTGAGGTTTGCCAGTACGGACACTTTTTCAATCTTTCCCTCGAGCGCAACCCGCATGTTGAAAGGCGTTCCGCTCCAAGAGCGCGGGTTGTACGGGTCTTCCAGAGTCGCAAGCAAAAGGTGCCGAAGCTTTTGCGTCATGATTGGGGTCTCGGCGAGAGCCGCTGCCGAATTTTCGACAGCAACAGCGATCTCACCTCATCCAAACCAAAGGCGTAGTACGAACCGGCTGAAACAACCGCCATCACCGCAACGGCCGCCGCCACGACGGTCGCCAGCGGCCACTGCACCGATGCAAAGACAGGCCATGCGGCAAGGCCAAAGGCGATGACGAGGACCGCCACGAGCCGGACGACGGGGGCCATGGAGATGGTCATATCCGCCGGGAACAACTGCACATTCAACCGCAATATGTAGATAGTCTGCGCCATCTCGGCCGCAAGCCACGGCAACATGAAACCGAAAATGCCGAAAGGCTTCATCAGGAATGCAGCGATCAGCAGCATCACGGCGTAGGCGACCAGCGTAAATCTGGACAGGCGCTCATGCTCATTGCTGGAGGATTGGAATTGATACTTATGTTCCTTTATCCCCATGACCGCAGATATCACAGCCATTATGAAGCACAAGGCAGGCTCGTAGAGATTACGACGATGTAACCAAACTGCGAACAGAAACGGCGAGAGCAGCAAAACGCCGACGCTGAATATGGGCACCAACAAGAGAACGACTCGCTCGGAAAGGTCATAAAGACGTTTCAGCTGCGGCCAATTGCGCTGGCCGATCAGGAGCGTGATCTCCTGCCCGATGGAGAAGCTGAGGATTGCCAAAGCCTGGCGACCCATCGAGAAAACCGTTCGCGCCAACGAGAACAGCGTGACGCTCGCCGGCCCCAGCAATGTCTGGATCAACAGCACCGGCCCCTGCCAGGTTAGAAAGCTGGAAAGCGACAACAGGCCGAAATGCGCGCTGGGCTTCAAAATCGATTTGGCGTCGCTCCAGCGGCCGTAACGCAGCGAGGGCATCAAAATCGGCGCGGTTCTGCGCAAGTCGATGACGACCAAACCGGCAAAGACGAACACGGTGGACAGCTGCACCGCCGCGAGGATCGGGAACGAAGCACGGAACCATGCGCACACGGCTATGGCAAGCGTGCCCACCAAGCGCTGGAAAATCTGCCAATTCGCGCCGCGATGCATTCTGCCGATCATCATGTAGCTGTTGGCGAACAGCGCGAACAGCATGTTGAAGAGCATTTGCAGGATCAGCAGATAAAGCGTGAGCGACGCAGCCTGCGAACTCGCGTGGTGCAGATTGAGCCAGCGTCCGATGGGCATCACGAATACGCTCGAGCCCGCGACGGCGAACACCCCGAGCACGAGCAGGAGGAGCCGGAAGGCGCTGGCTTGCAGCGTTTTCGCCGCCTCGACCTCGCCGCGATTGTACTTGATGGTGCTTTGATTGTTGGCGTAGGTCTGTATGCCGTAGTTCAGCGTGCCCAAGTAGGTGACGGCCGCGCTCAGCGCGACCCACTCGCCGTACACCTCGACTCCGTCCGCGTAGCGCAGCAAAAAAAACGGCGGCACCAGCAGTTGCGAGACGATCGATACCCCTTGGCCCGTAAAGAAGGACCCGAGCATCCGCAGAATTCGTTGCAGACTCACGCTAATGCGATTTTGCGAATTTCCGCAAAGCGCGCGTCAGTACCGGCGGCGTGATCTCGCGCAGCAGGGCTCGAAATGTCAGGCGATTCGTTCCGTGCAAACGCGGCGCAAAAATAGATGTATGCGGCTGCACGTCGGGCTTTCCGTCGATTCCCACCGTATGGTAGTAAAGAATGAACGACTTCCTAGAGCGGTCCGCGGGGCACGCCAGCGGGACGGGAACGCCGTGGTAGTTCGGAAAAGCCACTTCGAATATCACCGTCTTGTTGAACAGCGGATCGATGACCACGTCGCATTTCTTGGCGTCTGGACTCCATAGCTCGAGCTGGCCGTGATAGTCCGGCGCCCATGCCTTGTTGAGAAAGACGATCATCGCCAACCGTCTGGTGAGCCCGGTCTCGTATGCCACGCTGCGGTCCGAGTGGACGTGAAAATAGTCGCCTCGCCGCATTACGGCGTATCCCCCTCCCTGCAAGTACGGGTCGGGCAACAGCTGCCAAATACCGGTGATCTCCGAGAGCAGGTACAGAAAAGGCGCGGAATGCACCACGCTCAAGAACCGCTCGCCGGCGTCACCGATCTCCACGGCGGACCGCATTCGGAGTGTTCGCTCGCGAGAATCCTGTTCGATGTTGTTCCATTGACCGCGCTGCATGCCTTCTATCTCCGGGAGCAGCGAGTCCAGCATCCTGTCCGAGAACAGATTGTCGATGATCAGATGCGGAAACGGTTTGGCGGTTTGGTAGGCGGCGCGTAAATCCTCGATTCGGCCGGGAAGCTGGATTTTTTCCAGCAACATCGACATGGGCCGGGACTCTGCTGCGGGGGCACTCGACATTTAACTCTCCGAATAAGGACACTCCAATATAGCAGCGGCACGCTCGGCTGTAACGGCATGAGCCGTGAAACGAGTGGTCGCGCCGGTCAATTCGACATATGTTCGGCCGAACGCGATCACCGATAGATGTCGGGCCGCAGCAAATATTGCCGCACGTAGTCGGCCACGCCGTCTTCCAAGCTGTAGAACGGCGAGGTATAGCCGGCGTTCTTCAACTTGTTCATTTGCGCCTGGGTGAAGTACTGATAGTTCGCGCGAATCGATTCCGGCATGTCGATGAATTCGATGTTCACAGGCTTGTCCAATGCCGAGCCGATGGAACTTACGAGATCGACGAAGGACCGCGCAAGGCCGGTGCCGAGGTTGAAGATGCCGCTGATTTGCGGCTGGCTGGCCAACCACAGCATGACTCGCGTGCAATCCTTCACATAAACGAAATCGCGCAATTGCCGACCGTCCGCGAAGTCAGGGCGATGGCTTTTGAACAGCTTGATGGTTTGCCCTTCGGCCACGGCGGCAGTGTTCTTGCACACCAAGCTGCGCATATCGCCCTTGTGATTCTCGTTTGGCCCATACACATTGAAGAACTTGAGTCCGCACCACTGCGGCGGCGCGCTTCCCGTGCTGCTTTGCGCCGCCGCCCATTTGTCGAACGCGTGTTTCGACCAGCCATAAAGGTTGAGCGGGCGCAATGCATCGAGAGCGTCGAGCGCCTGGTCGTCGACGAACCCCAAGGCACCGTCGCCGTAAGTCGCCGCGGACGATGCATATATCAGCGGCGTTCTCGTGGCCGAGCACCACTCCCACAAACTCTTCGACGCGCGGAAGTTGCCGATGAGGATCGCGTCGCCATCCGTCGCCGTCGTCGAGGAGTTCGCGCCCAGGTGATAAACCACATCGCCGCCGGGCAGCTTGCGCAGCAGGGAGTCCAATTCGGACGGCAAGACGACATCCTGGAACCGGCGCTTGGCGATATTCTTCCATTTGGCCTGAGTGCCGAGATCGTCCACCAGGATGATATCGCTTCGTCCGGCCGCATTGAGGTCGGCAACGATATTCGAACCGATGAAGCCCGTGGCTCCGGTGACGATGATCACGATTCACTCCGTCGTTCAGCGATGTACTCTGCAACGCCTCGCAAGCCGTCGAAGACCGGCCGCTCATGGTCTCGCGCCCACTCGGCGGCCGCCGCCCCGTATCCTGTGGTGACCAGAATCCCGTTGGCGCCGATGGCCGCGGCAAGCTTAAGGTCGCTTACTTTGTCTCCGACAACATAACTCCCCGCCAGTTCGAGGTTCCAGTCTCGGGACGCGGCGAGCGCCATGCCCGGCAGCGGTTTGCGGCAGGCGCACATCGCCTCCGGAGCATGAGGGCACGAATACCAGGCCAAAATTTCGATGCCATGCGCACGCAACATGCCGTCGATCCTCGCGTTGACGCGCTCTGCGTCGCCCTCGCTGAACAGGCCCCGGCCGATGCCGGATTGGTTCGACAGCACCACCAAGGGATGCCCATTACCCATCAACATCGCCAGCCCCTCGACGACGCCCTCTTCCAAACAGACCTCTTCCGGGTCGCTCAGGTAGTGTTTGTCGATGATGAGCGTACCGTCACGATCGAGAAACACCGGCGGCGCAGCCGGCATCATGCGTACTCTTGCCGCAGCGGTACGATGTCCCTGACGGCATCGATTACCTCGGCAACGGTGATATCGCGAAGACCGCTCATGCGATGGATGATGCGATGCTGATCCCCTCGAGGGTGCCAACGTTTCGGCTGATTGAAGTTGCCAAATAGACCGACGCAGCGGACCCCCTCGGCGGCCGCAAGATGCAGGGGACCGGAATCGTGGCCGATGAACGCCACGGCGCGGCGCATGGCCGCGGCGCTTTCTCGGGGACTCAACTTGCCGCAGGCGTCGACGATGGGGCCCGGCCAGGCATCCGCGACAAGCTGGGCCCGTTCCGAATCTTCCGCCGCCCCGACGATCAACAAGCCGGCGTCCGGATAGTCCTCGCTGAGCCGCTGGAGCAGCGCGCGCCAATTGCCCGCTCCCCAATCTTTCTCCTTGGCCTTGCCGCCCATGTTGACGGCGAAATACGGAGCGGCAGCCAGGGTGGCCAGCACCGCCGAACCGGCCCGCAATTCGAACTCGGTGAGCCGCAGGTTCCACATTTGAGGATCATCCAAGTCGATCGGGCCCAATGCGTGCAGGCATCGCGCCAGGCGTTCGCACTCGCGTTCTTCCACAAGACCCTCGATGGATGCATCCGCGCCGCTCCGCCGCGACATCTGCAGGTCCACGGTCAGCGGCGCGCCGACGATATCCTTGAAGCCGCAGAACTTGAAGAATATCCAGTCGCGAAACGCGTTCAGCAAGCCTCTGGCCGGCGTCAGATAGACCAGGACGTCGGCATTCAGGCTTCTCAATTGCTTGGCGAGGAGCCATAGCCGGCCAATGGATCGCGTTCCTACCGGATAGGCGATCGCCTCATGGATCAACCCGCCCTCCCGCAGAATGACTTCCAACGGCGCTGCTTTCGAACTCACCGGGAAATTGGTCAAAACGATGCGTTCGGCATCCGGCCAAACTTGCGCTACCTTGTGGAAACATGGGAGGGCGACAACCGTGTCGCCGAGACTTCCCAAACGATAAATCACGATTCGCGGCTGCTTTGTTGAGGTACTCTGCATTGAAATCGATGGTCAGGAATTGCTCGCCTTGCCGCGAAGCACATTGACCACCCGCGTCGTGCTCTTGCCCGGAACGAGTTCACACGTCAACACCTTGCCTCCATGAGACAAGACGTGCTGCGCGCCGACGATGGTATCGATGGTGTAATCCGCGCCTTTGACGAGCACGTCTGGATTCAATTCCTCGATCATCGCCAGCGGCGTGTCTTCCTCGAACACGACGACGGCGTCCACCGCGGACAGAGCGGCGAGAACCATCGCGCGATCGATTTCGGAATTGATAGGCCGGCCCGGCTCTTTCAGGCGCTTCACCGACGCGTCGCTGTTGATGGCCACGATCAGCCTGCCGCTGTTTTGCCGCGAGAAGGCAAGAATCGCCAAATGACCGACGTGCAGGATGTCGAAACATCCATTGGTGAACCCAACTTTGAAGCCGTTCTTGCGCCACGTGCGCGCCAATTCGACGGCGTCCGCACGAGACATGATCTTGTTCTGGAGACTCTGCAGGCTGCCGCGGCTCAAACGCAGCACCTCATCGGCGAGTTCCGTCTGGGTCACGGTCGCCGTGCCGCGTTTGCCCACGACCACGCCGGCCGCAAAATTCGCCAAGCGCGCCGACTCCGCCAGGTCGAGCCGCGCCCCCAGAGCCAAGGAAAGCGCCGCGATCACCGTGTCTCCGGCACCCACCACGTCGAACACTTCGCGCGCGCTGGCTTCGATGTGCACGGCAGCCCCCCCGCCGCCGACCAACGTCATGCCGCGATGCGCGCGGGTCAACAGCACTGCCTCGACCCCCGCGCTTCCCAGAATGGATAAACCCGCCTGTTCGGCTCGGGCATCATCGTCGGTAGGATCGATGCCGGTCGCATCCATCACTTCCTTGCTATTGGGCGTGATGACCGTTGCGCCGGAATAGCGCCGCAAATTGACGGATTTGGGATCGACTACGAGGGGCAGGCGATGTCGTTTCGCGGCATCGATGCTCGAGCGAACCACTTCATCGGTCAGCAGACCCTTGGCATAGTCCGATAGGACCATGACGTCGTGTTCGGACGCCAATCTCTCTATCGACTCGATGATCGCTTGCGCCGTCGATCGGCTGATGGGCTCGGTCACCTCTGCATCCGTGCGCAGCATATGTTGTCCGTGAGCGACGAAGCGTATCTTCTCGCTGGTCGGCCGATCCGAACTCGAGCAGAATTCACAGCGAATGCCGTCGATCTTTTGCAGGGCTTCGAGCAGCTCGCGGGCTACTGCATCCTGCCCTACGACGCTCACCAACGTGCACCGACCGCCCAATGAAGCAATATTGCGGGCGACATTGGCGGCGCCGCCGGGAAAGCTCGTGGAGCCCGAAATCGACAAGACCGGCACCGGACTTTCCGGCGATATGCGTTTGACCTGTCCGGAAACGTACCGGTCCAACATGACGTCGCCGATGCATAGCACTCGAACATCGCTCAATTTGTCAGTAACGGTCATGAAAGCTTTTCACTCAAAGACATGGTCCCGAGACCTTCCCGCGCGAGTACAACACACTCGTAAGATGTGCGCTTACCGTTTTCCGCAGCACGTCGATGGCGCAGACGACATGGTAAAAACTACTACCCTTGGCCGGGCCGATCGAAAAGTCGCCCTCGGGCGAGCACTCTTCATGCCACAGGCCCGGGACCTCGGCGCGGATATATTTCAAGAGCCCCTGCGCGGCGCGGGCGATGCTCCGGCAGGCGCTTTCGGCTTCGGCCGCGCTTTGCGCCCGTTGCAGCATGGCGCACCACGCCTTGACACGCTCCGTCTGCGGCCAGAGTTTCGCAGCTGCATCCTTCACTGTCATGTCATCCCATATCTCGTTGATGGCGACTCCGCGTACGGGATCCACTCCCCAACGCTCGCCTATTTCAATGAGCCGGTGCGCCGCAGCGATGCACGCCGCGCGCTCCGCAGGGCTGCTGTGAGGCGAGCCCGACCATTGCATCAACAGCCACGCCCATTCGAACTGATGCCCCGGTTCCACGATACGGCCAGCGTCGCCCGCAATCGGCTGCCACTGGTAGTCGAAATACTCGCGAATAGCTGCGCCAGAAGCGTCTATAAAACGGGTCAGACATAGACCTACAAGCTCTTGCGCCAATTCGACCCAAGGCTGCCGCATGTGCCCGTCCGTGACGTCGACCCATGCCAACGCCGCTTCCAGGAGATGCATGTGCGGATTGGATTTCAGCGGCAGACTCGGGGGATTCGATTCCTCGAACCCGCCGATGCTCTTTCCAAGGTCATGGCGCAACCGTTGCACACAGCGCGCTGCGGTTTCGGCGATCGGATAGCGATCCCTTGCGGTTTCATTCAGACGCGCGAGCGCAAATAAATAAAATGCCTGCTCGTAAAGACTGAACGGCGAGCGCGGCTCATGAGTCGAAGCGTCGACCGCGGTGTGAAACAGCCCATCGCCGCGATGCAGGCGCGAAAAAAGATAGTCGCATCCATGAGCGACCGGGTCGGAAATCTTGGACCGCCAGCCGAGCTGCCGGGCGACATCGAACACGTAAATTTGCCGCGCAACGACCCGTCCGCGGCGCACGTCGCCGGCAACCTCAAACTGCTGATGGGGTCCGAGGACGGCGATGTTTTCGAAGTAGCCGCCCGACCCGCGGTCGACGCCGTGCTGATCCCAAAGCGGTAACGCGTGGTCGCGAAACCATCCCAATAGCTGATTTTGTATCGAGATCACGGCACCGGTGCTCGGTACGCATGACTCATCCTTTTCCGTCATTACAATTCAATCATGGCATGGAGTCCGGCTTTAAGAAACCCCGGCGCCTGCGACCGGGGTTGGGAACGAACCGATACGGAATATGCTCGGTATTGTAGGCTAATTCCTACGTTCCCCGGAGATGCACGTGCCTCGCGATGCTCACTGGGCATTTTATTTGCCGGGCGCGAAATGCCCGGCGCGAAACGCCCCCACTAGTATTGGCGGACGCCGTACAAGTCGCGGGCAAAGGTGAGCAAGCCGCGGCCCAACCGATGATATCTTCCCAGTATCAGCTCGCGGACCGTGATTACGAAGCGCACGGGTAGCGGCCGCCGCCGCGTCTGCCGACGCCTGACCACGAAGTCGTATTTTTGCTTCAGAGCACTTTCCGCCGATGTGAAGTCCGGCAAAAGATTGCGGCGTTCGCGCACTCTTTCCAAGAGTTCGCTCCACTTTTCTTCTTGGGCTCGCTCCTGCTCGCCCGACACATTTTTTGACTGACTCGCCCAAACCTGCAGGCCTTTGTTGCGAGTCTTGGCGCTTTGGTTCTCATGTTGCCGATGCAGCGTGAGCGGCTGCGGCGCGTAAGTTATATACCCCGCGGCAGCGGCCAGGAACAACACCCACTCGTCATACATGAAGGTGTTCGTGAAAGGCATCAGAAGCGGTACCAATGTCCGACGAAAGGCCATGCCATGTCCGGTGGCCATATTTTGCCGCAGCACCAGTTCAAGCTGATTCCGCGGGAGCCGCATGGTCGCGTCGCGCAGGGACGGGGGAAATCGATCGGATTGTGCTTGAGTGCACCCCGCCAATTGCAGCGATTCATCGACGAACTCACTGTCGCTCGCAACGGCGACGATGCCTGAATTGCCTTCCATCGGAGCCACCAGACCCTCGATATGTTGCGGCAACCAGACGTCATCCTGATCCGAGAACAGGATTACCTCGCCGGTGCAATGCGACACGGCATTTTCGAAGTTCTTGTTCACGCCTCCCCGCACGGGGTTGGCGACGCATTTGACCGGGAAAGGCGCGTCGGTTGCAAAGGCCTTGATGATATCGAGCGTTCCATCGGTCGAACCGTCATCGCTGATGCATAGCTCATCCGCCCGACGCGTCTGACCCAGGAACGAGTCGAGCTGGTGGGGGAGGAAACGCTCGCCTTGATAAGTCGCTAAAGCGATGCTGGTGCGCAGTGTGGGCATAATCCCTTTGGTGGTTGAGGCCGAGTGCCCTCACTTACCACACGCCGATCCGAACGAAACCGCCGCGGCGCGAGCAAATGCGGCTAGACAATATCACATACTCAAATACGGCAACTAAATAGCACAGTAACGAAAGAGAGTTCTACTCGCCCGCCGTTCTGCGGCACAAAGCGACGTAGGTGGAGGACCTGAATTTTGCCGGATGATTCCTACAGAATTTCTTGCGAGCCGTAGCGTTCCCATGCTATCTACGGCGAATCACCACTACACAGAGTAAGCATTAAACATGGCTAAGGGATTCGATTACGCTTTGTCCGACCGTCCCGAAGTCGCTGGGTTTTTGCCCAAGCAATATGCGACTGTGCTCGAGATAGGTTGCTCGAAAGGCGGCTTTAAATCGAGCCTGAATCCCGCGGTTGAAGTTTGGGGTGTCGAACCCGATGACCTCGCGGCTGCAGAGGCCGGCTCGCGGGGTTACAAAGTGCTGACCGGCCTCTACGAGAACGTCTCCGATCGGTGCCCTGACCATTATTTTGACGTGGTGATTTGCAATGATGTCATCGAGCACATGGTCGATCACGAAAAATTCTTGGAAGATATAAAAAGAAAGCTCAAGAAAAATGGCCACTTGGTCGGGTCAATTCCGAATGTAAGGCATTTTGGAAACCTGTTTCGACTGTTGATTAAGAAAGACTGGAGATACGAGGATCGAGGCGTACTCGATCGAACCCACTTGAGGTTTTTTACCGAAAAAAGTCTGCACCGAACGTTTTCCGCGAATGGCTACGTTATTAACGAGCTGCGCGGAATCAACAGTGATTTCGATCAGCCGAAAAGAATACGGCAACTAGCAAGGAATGCGCTGGTGTTGATGATTATCGCTCTGTCGTTTGGATATTTTGGCGACATCAAATATCTTCAATTCGGGTTCAGGCTGCAGTTGAGCGAATGAACGGCAATCGCCCGGCGCGGCGCGGGCACTGGGCTACCCGACATCGGTCTGTCCGACATCCGGCTCTGTGTTCCGTCGCCGTTCCGTCCTTTTGGATAACCGGCGCCCCAAGGCCACGGCGGGGCGCTCGATCGCGGCATGCATCAATGATGCACCGGCAAGGGTGATGCCGTAGGCGACGAAGACTATGAAAATTCCGTTGTCGGCCAAGAACGCCGGTTGAATCTTCTCGACGAAGTTGAGCACCAGTACATGAATCAAGTACATGCCGTAGCTCCTCTTGCCGATGAATACGAGAACCGGGGCTTCCAGCAGTCGCCGCAGTAGTCCTTGCCGAAGCACCAGCGAAGCCACCAACAGCGCGATAGCGGCCGAAAAGAGCAGCACAAATTTATTGCTGTACCCGTTCAGCGCGTACGTTCCTGCGACCAGCAAGCAAAGCACTCCGTCCGGTATCGCAGCCAGAGCCTTCGTCCGAGCGAGTCGCCCTGGAGTGCCGAGTGCAACGGCCAAAACCCCGCCGATCAGCAGTCCATCGTACGATCGCGCATACACGTGCGGAAACAACAATATCGAAACAAATATCGCTCCGAGGCATAGCATCGCCCGGGCGCGAAACGGATAGAGCGCTATCAGAAGCAGCGGCCAAACGATATAGAACTTCTCTTCGATCCCCAGCGTCCAGGCGTGGCCCAAAATGTTTCCCGCCGCCGCCGGGCGATATTCCTGAAAGAAAGTCAGTAACCATGGCAGCGCAACATGGAACTGTTCCGTTTTCACGGGATCATGTGTCGCATGCACCGCCCCGAAGTACAGCAGATTAGTGAACAGGTAGACCGGAATGATTCGAAAGAATCGACGGGTATAAAACCCCCGGAGCGAGACGTCTCCCGTGAGTTCTTTTTCCCGCAACATCAGCGTGGTAATTAGAAAGCCGCTCAGGACAAAAAACACGTCCACGCCAAGCGGCCCGTAGATCCAGGACGGTACGTGGGCATGCACATGATTGAACATCACGAGGAAGACGCTGAGCGCGCGCAGTCCGTCGAGCGACGGGAAATACTTCGTCTTTTGAAAGGCGGTGGAGTCGATGATGCTGCTTTGCGTCATCAGGCACTGTAGGACCTTGCGACGTATAGTTCCAGTAAATTAGCCGACTCTGAGCGTAGGAATCAGCCGACAACACCGGAAGGTGATGCGTATCCCAACTCGTGATTTTTCATCGATCAGCGAGATGCGTGTCGCAGCCGATCGAAGACTCTGGGACGGACAATGGCGCTTAACTTACCGAGACGCCAGCAGGTTATACGGACGCCATGAAACTTACAATTGGTATACTCGCACTCGTCGCGTTCTTTATTTTTGCAACCGCGCAAATGGCGGCCGGCTATGCGGGAATTGAGCATGGCATTGGGCCCCTTTGGGCGTTGACGGCGATATTCGCGGCCGTATTTTTCCGCTTCACACTACCGATTACCGTCGGCGCGTTTTTCGGAGCATTGAACGTTTGGGGGTGGCATTGGGCATACGCACTCGTTTTCACCGCTCCCGGCCTTGTGTTCGTGCTTCCGGGCGTACTTTCAGCCATCTTTTCACTGACCACTACCGGAACGTCGAAACTTACGCGCGCGACGCCGATCTGCGCGGAACATTGACGCAAGACGCGTTGGGCGCCGCAGCAGCTTCGTGGCGGACGCCTCGATGACCAAGGCCGCCGTTGCAGATCCTGGATTTATTCGTATCTCTTCGCTGCATTCGGTCAGCGTCACGATCAGTCGGATCGAATCATTGCTCCAGGAACGCGGCATTGTCGTGTTCGCACGTATCGACTTTGGCGGCGACGCGACGCGCGCGGGACTCGCAATGCGTCCAGAGCAGCTGCTGATTTTCGGCAATCCAAAATCCGGGACACCTTTGATGGTGGCAGAGCCGACGGTCGGCCTCGATCTGCCGTTGAAGACGCTGGTTTGGGAAGACGTTAATGGCAAAACATGGATTGCCTACAACGATCCCCTGTACATCGTGCGGCGCCACGGTCTCGCACCATCGCTCAGTGCCAATCTTGCCGCGGTCGTCCCCGTAATCGAACGCGCAGCCCGGTCGGAGTCCCAGTAACCCCGCCCCGCTTCGGCCTGCACCCCGACGTTCTGTGGTCGTGCACACCCCGTGGTCCGCATATCGGTCTCGCACTGTTTTGGTGCATAAAGCACAAAAAGCCGATGACCGCCGGCCCGTTATCAGGGGTTTGCGAGCGTAGTCGGTCAGTTCCGCCTCTTGGCATAGGCATTGCATGACCGATCTTGTCAAGCACAATTTTTGTGCAATGAGGATCCTCATGAATCGACTGACGTCATCCATTGCCGTAGTCATTGCGGCTTCACTTTCGCAGGGATGCGCAACCACGCACCAACCCGCGCAAATGGCATCCATGGCCCCAGAATCCACGGCCGCAGAAGAGTCGGCGCTCGAATCAGTTACTCCGATTGCGCCTTCCAGATCCTGCGCGGGACGTACCTGTGCGGCCGACGTGATGCGCGTCGCGCAAAAGACCGAAGTACCCGTGGAGAAAGATGCCCCGTCCATACAGGGTCACCCGCTCACGTCCGTGGTCGTCACGCAATGCAACCTCATCGTGGCCGTGTACATGACGATGCAGGACGGCCGGCTGCTGCGCTTCGATCATGGCGCATCGGTTCCCGCCGACCAACTTCTCCAAATGGCCTACGCGGCGACCCGCAGCGAGCGCGTCGAAGTCTCGTGCAACGACGCGGACGGCGTTGTCGGCTACGAAAAGCACGAGCCCATTTAACCCCGGGACCATCACCCTCCGTCGGAAGCCGCCATTGAGGTCGAGACACCGGGCGGCGACGAAGTCGTTGCTGCGGCTCATAATGCGGCATCGGTAATCCTCTCGATTTGAAAGCAAGAACCAGAGTGTGGGCTGCTTCCACTACTGGCATCGTTGTCGCCACTGAGTGATACTTTTCGGAGTACGACAATGGCTACCCGGCGAAGGTTTTCCAAGAGCGTTTCGGCGCAGGATGATGCGCGATGGTCACGTGTTCTCTCGCGTGACAAGAGCGCCGACGGCCAGTTTTGGTATTCGGTGGTTACTACCGGTGTTTATTGCCGCCCGTCCTGCCCATCGAGAGCAGCAAACCCCAAAAACGTTCGGATTTACGGCGCTTCGGCTGACGCCCGCGCTGCAGGTTTCAGACCGTGTAAACGATGCAATCCCGACGGTCTTTCGCGAGACGCGGAGAACACCGCGATCGTTGCGAAAGCGTGCAAACTCATGGAAGGCGGAGATGCAGCGCCATCGCTCGAGGAGATTGCCGCGGCGGTGGAAATGAGCCCGAGCTATTTCCACAGATTGTTCAAGCGGAAAACAGGGCTCACACCGAAGGAATATGCCGTCGCTCATCGCGCCGGCCGGGTCCGCGACAAATTGCAGAATGGTCCGTCGGTTACGCAGGCGATTTATGATGCGGGCTTCAATTCAAACAGTCGATTTTACGAACAGTCCAAGAACATTCTTGGAATGACTCCCGCTCAGTTTCGTACGGGGGGAGCCAATGAAGAGCTTCGCTTTGCCGTTGGGCAATGCTCTCTCGGCGCGATCCTGGTCGCTTCGAGTAAAAAGGGTGTTGTGTCGATCCTGATCGACGAGGATCCG
Organism: Steroidobacteraceae bacterium; assembly: GCA_036502605.1. GTDB lineage: Bacteria > Pseudomonadota > Gammaproteobacteria > Steroidobacterales > Steroidobacteraceae > Bog-1198. Next base: position 6,268 of record DASXYI010000132.1, on the reverse strand, counting down.
GATACCTTGGTTCGCGCTTTACAAGATCAATTTCCCAAAGCCCGGCTCGTGGGCGCCGACGCAGAATATGAGCAGTTGATTGCGCGCGTGGTCGGATTGGTCGAATCGCCGGGAATTGGCTTGGATTTACCGCTGGACGTTCGCGGCACGTCATTTCAACAGCGAGTGTGGCAGGCATTGCAAACCATCCCTGCGGGCGAAACGGCAACCTACTCAGAGATCGCCCGCCGGATCGGTGCGCCGGATTCCATTCGAGCAGTGGCCGGGGCATGCGCTGCGAACAAAATTGCGATCGCCATACCCTGCCATCGAGTCATCAGGAGCGACGGAGCTCTTTCCGGCTATCGCTGGGGTGTGGAACGTAAGCGCGCTTTGTTGGTCCGCGAGGGCAATTTATGATCGCCCCTCGAGCGATCAATGGGGCGCTCATCATCATGATGACGCCGTTATGCTCGCCAACGACTGGGCCGCGAGCGGCGGATCTGCTCTCTCGGTGCCTGTTCGCCGTCACGGTCGAAACCAGCATGCCCAATCTCGAGGAAAACCTTCGCTACACCACGACGCATGAGAAGCGATACCTTGCTCACCGGGATTTTCCGACAGCTTTTCCCGCGCTCAAACATCCGGCTCTGTCCGATTGCCGCCTGAGCGATGACGGCGGGCAGGAGGGTGTGATTTCTTATCGTCTAGTGTGCACCGGGGGACATGGAACGACGGGTAACGCACGATGGATCGTGAGCAAAGACGAGCTTTGGGGCAAGTTGAACGTGAAGTTGGGGGGCAAGAATTTGACCTACTCGCAAACGGTGACGGCAACTGCGATCGGATCATGTCCTGCATCCGGGAAATAGCGAATGCCGGCCCGAAGGCGGCCCTGACTGAATCAACATCAGTATCCATTGAGGACCGGGTAGCGGTTTATGACTGGCAAGCCGTCGCAGCGGAATTGAACACCGATGGCCACGCGGTCATCAGGAAGTTGCTCACGCCGCGAGAGTGCGCCGAGATTGCCGGACTCTATGCTCACGAAGAGCATTTTCGCAGCCGCGTCATCATGGCCCGCCACGGTTTCGGCAAAGGCGAGTACCGCTACTTCAAGTATCCGTTGCCCGGATTGCTGCAGAGCCTGCGCACCGCGCTGTATCGACGCTTCGCGCCCGTTGCCAATGAGTGGAATGAACGGATGGGGAACGAGACTCGATACCCGCAAGCGCACTCTGGCTATTTGGCGGCCTGCCATGATGCCGGTCAGCTTCGCCCGACGCCTTTACTTTTGCAGTACGAGTCTGGCGACTACAATTGCCTGCACCAGGACCTCTACGGCGATCTCGCCTTCCCAATTCAGGTGGCCATATTGCTCTCCGAGCCCGGTCGAGACTTTACGGGCGGCGAATTCGTAGTCACGGAGCAGCGACCCCGCATGCAGAGTCGAGTCCAGGTCGTTGCGCTGAGTCGGGGCGACGCGGTCGTCTTCGCAGTCAACGACCGGCCAGTGAAGGGTGTCAAGAGAGACTACCGCGTCAAAATGCGCCACGGCGTCAGCCGCGTTCTCTCCGGCCGCCGCCATACGGCCGGCATCATTTTTCATGACGCGAGGTAAGATCTCGATGCGGCACGGTGCACCTTGATGGTTATCTCAGTTTTGACAACAGACACTTCTGACATACAGACATACCTATGGTATGCTCTGACATATGAGAACCACTATTCGACTGGAGGAAAGCCTCTTGGAACGAGCACGGCAGGAGGCTGAGCGGCGCGGCGTGACGCTTACATCCCTCATCGAGCAAGGACTGCAGCTAGCCCTTCGCCGGCCCCTGAAGCGGTCGGAGCGTCCGATGATGAAGCTCCCCGAATGCCGCGCCGGAGGCGGCATCAGGGAAGGAGTGGACTTGAACGACAGCGCCAGCCTCCTCGACCGTCTAGAAGGCCGCGATTGATCCTCTGCGACGTTAATGTCCTGATCTACGCCTTTCGCTCTGATGCCGACAATCACGCGCAGTACAAGTCGTGGCTGGAATCGGCAATCAATGGTCCGTCCGCCTACGGCATCGCCCCGCAGGTGCTTGCCAGTGTGGTTCGCATATGCACGCATCCGCGCATATTCAAAGTTCCGAGTTCATTGAATGATGTTTTCGAATTTTGCCGTGCGTTGCTGGAGCAGCCCAATGCGACGGTCATCGCGCCGGGTGATCGGCATTGGCCGATCTTCGAGCGCCTTTGTCAGGAATCCCAATCCAACGGAAATATCGCTCAGGACGCTTGGTTCGCGGCACTCGCGATTGAATTCGGATGCGAATGGATCACCACGGATCGCGATTACGCCCGCTTCGAAGGACTGACTTGGCGTGCGCCGTTTTGAAACGGTCGATTGACCGCTTCAGGTTGCGGACACCCGAGCCTATTGCAAGCGCCGGCAGGCGCGGGCTCGCCGGCCTTTACTTTCCGCTCTTCGGTGAGAAGCCCTCGTAGCCTCTACGATGCCTAAAGTTTCGCCCTGATTCTTCGAGGGCGCCCTATTGGGGTGAGCAACAATAGGTAAGGAAAGGTAAAGATGGTCTTAAAAACTGGACGTTATCAGCGAGCCCATTTTACGCTCTAAGCGCCTCCCATTTACTACACACTAAGGGACGATTATGACGCTGTGGAATGAACCTTCTCGCAAAGAACCCATATCCAAAGATTCGCCTGGGCTCACGGCCGCCGTGCTCAGCTTCATGGTGGTGCTCGCCACCGGCGGCAACACGGCCACCGCGCAAGCCGTCAGCGGACCGGCCGACGGCGGCTCGACCGGCATCGTCGCCACCACCTTCGCGTCGGGCTTCACGATGACCACGGCCACCGGCATCGAGGTCACCGTCAACGAGACCTCCTCCACCAAGACGGTCGACGGACCGGCCGGCCACGTACGCAAGGGCACCAGCGTCCTGGTGCTCGGACTGGACAACAGCGGCGCCACCATCACCGCCGACTGGGTCGTCATCCAGCCCCACGGCGACGGCGGCGCCGCTGCCGCCAAGGCGCACGGGGTGATCCCCTTCGAGCCCGGGGTGCCGTCGCCCGCGCAATCGGTCGGCACCATCCCGGCCTCCTACACCCAAGGCGTGGGCACGCTTGTCAGCGGCATACAGGCGTACATCCCGGTCGCGGTCGCGCAGGCCGTGTTCCCCGGCGGCATCGTCGACCGCGTCGTCTCTTTGAGCGACGGCAGCTACGAGGTCCACAACATCAGCATCAACTGGCCCCACCACGTCTTCGTCAGCAAGGACTTCATGTACCTCGGCGCCGAGTGACCGTCGTCCTCGATCGGTAAACCCCGGATGGGTTAACAATAGAAGGATGCGACAACTACCCTGACACAGGGGCCGGAATAATCTGTTACCCAAGTGATCGGAACAGACCATATTTAATTGGTCGGGGCGACAAGATTCGAACTTGCGACCCCTTGCACCCCATGCAAGTGCGCTACCAGGCTGCGCCACGCCCCGACCGGAACTTAAATGATAGCCCAAATGGGCCGAGAGAACTTGAGTGCCGCATAGCCTGGCGGCAAACAAGCGCCTAGCGGCGCAGAATTTTTATCAGCTCTTCCAGTTCGAGCCGCATTTGATGTATGAGCTGCTGGCTTTGATTGAGATCGACCTGCGCATCGTCGCCGGTGAGCCGGTTTCGGGCTCCGCCAATGGTAAACCCCTGTTCATACAGCAGGCTGCGGATCTGCCGAATAATGAGCACGTCCTGGCGCTGGTAATAACGGCGGTTGCCGCGCCGCTTGACCGGTTTGAGTTGCGGGAATTCCTGTTCCCAATAACGCAGAACGTGCGGTTTGACGCCGCATAACTCGCTCACTTCGCCGATGGTGAAGTACCGCTTTCCGGGAATCGCCGGCAATTCGCTATTGTTGCTTGGTTCCAGCATACGCCTCGACGCGGGCCTTCAATTTCTGGCCCGGACGGAATGTAACAACGCGGCGGGCGCTGATGGGAATCTCTTCGCCGGTCTTGGGATTGCGCCCAGGCCGCCGGTTCTTATCGCGCAAATCGAAATTACCGAATCCCGAGAGTTTCACCTGCTCGCCAGAGGATAGCGCAGCCCGGATCTCCTCGAAAAACAGGTCCACGAGTTCTCGTGCTTCACGCTTGTTGAGACCCAATTGATCGAATAGGGCCTCGGCCATTTCGGCCTTGGTCAGGGCTGCCATGCTTATTGATCTCTTATTGAGGCGCGCAATTCATCCCGTAACCGCGCAACCACTGCGGTCACAACGGCGTCTGCGTCAACGTCGGTTAGAGTGCGGGAAGAATCCTGTAAAATCAAGCCTAAAGCGATACTTTTTCGTCCAAAATCTACGCTCGGTCCTCGATAGACATCGAATACCCGGAGCTCGCTCAAAAGGCCTGATGCGCTAACAGTAACATTTTCCTGCAAAACTGCGAGGGGGACGCTCTCATCCACGACGATGGCCAAATCCCGGCGCACGCTTGGGAACTTGGATATTTCTTTATATTTCAATGCAATTGCTTCGAAAGCTGTGTCAATCTCTAGCTCAAATAAAAGAACGTTGACTGGAAGTCCGAGCGCCTTGGCGAGCTGCGGATGCACTTCGCCGAGCCAGCCAATCGGCGTCGAATCACGGAAGATTCGCGCCGCACGTCCGGGGCGCAAACAACTCAACGACCCCGCCTCGAAACGAAACACGTTGGTGTTTCCAGTGAGCGCGAACAGCTGCATCAAATCGCCCTTCACATCGTAGAAGTCCAACGGCTCACGTGCACTGCCCCATTGCTCGGGCCATCGCCCGCCGGTGGCAATGCCGGCAAGCGTTTCTATCTCTCGCAGGTTCGTACCCTGCACGGAAAACTTTTTGCCGATTTCGAACAGACGCACGCGCGGCTGTTGCCGGCGCAAATTTTCCCGCGCCGCTTGAACGAGGCCGGTCCACAGCGACACCCGCATCTCGCTCAGGTCCGCGGAGATGGCATTGGCAAGCGCCAACACCGGCGCGTCCGGGAACAGCTGGCGCTGCAACGCAGGATCCACAAAGCTGTAGGTAATGACCTCGCGGTAGCCCGCATCGGCCATCGCGGTGAGCAACCGATCGTTGGAAATGCGTGACTCGGTGGAATGGCCGACAATCTGCATGGCGCGGGCATGACTCTCGGCGATGCTGTCGAAACCGCGTAACCGTGCGACCTCTTCGATGAGGTCCGCTTCGATGCGTATGTCGAACCGATGCGGGGGCCTCCGTACGCGCCAGCCGTCCACCGTGCTCTCGACACCGCCCGCAATCGCGGCCAGCAGCGCCTGCACCTCGGCGTCCGGCACGGAGACGCCCAGCAACTTGGCCAACCGGCTACGGCGCAAACCGACCCACTCTGCCTGTTCGCCCCGCCCTGCGCCTTCGGTACCCTGCGTCACATTCGTGGGGCCCGCCTCGCCACCGGTAATTTGCAACAACAACGCCGTAGCGCGCTCGAGCGCGAGCATCGGCAAGGTCGGATCGACGCCGCGCTCGAAGCGCTGAGCGGCATCGGTGAACAAACCGAGCCGGCGGGCGCGGCCGGCAATGGCATCCGGCGCAAAATGCGCGGCTTCCAGCAACACAGCGGTGGTCGAATCCGAGATCGCGGTGGCGCGTCCTCCCATGATGCCCGCCAACCCGATTGCCCCGCTGGCATCGGCAATGACCAGAAAGTCTGGATCGAGCAGGTACTCTTTGTCGTCAAGCAGCGTCAATCGTTCGCCGGCCGACGCCATTCTCACCGTGATTCCACCGGAGAGCCGCTCGAGATCGTAGGCATGCATGGGCTGCCCCAATTCGATCATGACGTAATTGGTGACATCGACGACGGGTGAGATGCTGTTGACGCCGACGCGGCGCAGTCGTTCGCGCAACCATGCCGGCGACTGGCCATCGGCCTTTATCCCTCGGATCACCCGAGAGGCAAAAATTGGACAAGCGGTCGAAGCCTCGATCGATGCGGGAAACACCGCTGCATCATGCGCCGCGACCGGAGCCACACCGTAGGTCAGAAAGCGGCCTTCGTGGGCGGCCGCATAATCGCGCGCAATCCCCAACACGCTCATGCAGTCGCCCCGATTCGGTGTTGCGTTCACGTCGAGAGCGGTGTCGTCCAGATCGAGCGCCTCGCGAAGGTCGACGCCCAGCCGCAGCGCGGCCGGCAATTCCATGATCCCATCGTGCTCGTCGCCCAAGCCCAACTCGCGCGCCGAGCACAGCATGCCGTTGGATTCCACCCCGCGTAGC
>DASXYI010000131.1:0-8253 GCA_036502605.1 Steroidobacteraceae bacterium | reverse complement strand
TGTCAGTGCACCGCCGATCGGGTATATAGCCACGAGGAGTCCGGCGATTGCGTAGAGAACACTGCCGAGCCCGTACCACGCAGAGCGCGGCCACGATCTCACCCGGAAGGCGTGAATCATCTGAAAGATCGCCGTCACGATCAGCACGGCGCCAAAGAGGGCCACGGCCGCAAAGGACGCGACGACGGGAATGGCGATGGCGATGCTCCCCGTAATGATTTGCACTAAGCCTAGGGCGAGCAGCCATCCCCACCGATGTCCGAGTCCCGTTGCCTCCATTTCCGAATCCACAGGCATGGTCATCGTAGTCATGTCACCCTCCGCAAATCATCCACCGTGGTATGGATGCTGGAGAATAGGGCTGTCCCAGGCATAACTCCTTGACCCCCATCAATTGCCGAATTAATTCTCGTCAAGCCGACGTCAGGATTTGATCCGGGTCAACGCAGTTCGGATGCCATTGACATAAATGAATCGCGGATGAGCACGTCAGTCCGATTCCATGCGTGTATAGCGGCCGCTGTGGTGTTCGGCGTGGGCACAGCTTCGGCCGCCTTCGCTCGGCATGAGCATGATTTTCATGACACCCGTTATCACCTCGATCGCTACTATCCGGCTCGCGGCACCACAAGTCGCGCGCTGCCGAACGATCGAGTGATCGTCAACCGCGGGCACGACCGGTTCTTCTATTCCGGCGGCGTCTGGTACCGGCGAGACATAGGCGGCTACGTCGTCGTGCGGCCGCCTTATCATGTGTTCGTGCCGAGATTGCCGCTCTTCTACACCACGATCTGGATCGGCGGCTTCCCGTACTACTATGCTAACGACACCTACTATGTCTGGCGTCCCGATCAGGGTGGATATGAAGTGGTTCCGCCGCCGGACGACAGCGCGGCCACGATCCAGCCGCCGCCAAGCAGCCCTGATGTTTTCGTCTACCCGAAGAACGGCCAGAATGACGCTCAACAGTCGCAGGACAAATACGAGTGCCACAAATGGGCAGTGGAACAGAGTGGCTTTGATCCCACTGAGTATACCGGCGGCGTACCGAGCGATCAGAGCGTCGCCAAGCGCACGGGATACCAGCGCGCGATGGGTGCCTGCCTCGAGGCACGAGGCTACAGCGTGAAGTAGCCGAAAGAGGTTCGATGGGAGTCAGAGGGCAGCCAAGGTCTGCAGCAGCAGGCGAACAAACTCAGGTCCCTTGCCTGCCTCCTCGTGCTTGAAATACACGAAAACGTCCGTGCAGTCTGATGTCTTGTCATGGATGGTTTGGGCCCAGCGGGCGACGGTAATGTGCGAGGCGCAAAGGGACCCTCGCTTAATCGGTCCTCGCCGTGGCAACGCCGCGCGTTCGGCAATCGCCGTCGTATACTTGCCGCCCATACCGGTCGCATCTCTCTCGATGGCCGTTCGCGCAATTCGACGGCATGACATGGTCACGCTCATCCTCTCCTCGATGGCAGGAACACGACACGATCCTGTTTGGCCGATTCGACTCGCAAGGCAAGTCTTGGCCGGATTGGCACGGAAGCTCCGCTTGCGCTGAGGTCTCGCCTAGCGATGCCTGTGATCGCACGATGCATGTGATCGCACCGATATCACGCGATTGATGTTAGAGGTTGGTGCAAGCGACGCCGTCTGTCGCGTCAATCTGGTGCATTCACGACGCGTTCGCATGCTCTTTCGGTGCACGTACCCGCGTGTGGACGTGAGCTCTATGCGAATCAAAAAAATGCTTTGACCAGAAATCATCCAGCATGTTATTCAGTTACTCATATGCAACTTAGTTTACTGACACGTAATACCGCGAACGCAGGGTATTTGTTCAAACACCGTCTTCGCACCACGCGAATCCAAGTTCGTTGACCGCGAAGTTTCCGCTGCCTCTCCGACGACGCCGCGTGCGTGGGAGATCAGCTTGCGAACTGAAGTGCGAGTTCAACGATTCGACATAGTGGTTCTCGAACAATGGTCTTAAGGGAGCACATGATGGGTAAGCAATTCCGCGACAGCGCGAAGCCTCGGAAATCCGCGGCAGCGAGCAGATCTGCAACGGCAAACAGGGCCGCGACGCGGCCCACCCTGCTCGATCTAGCCGTAACGGCGTGCATATTTGCAGCCAGGGCCGCGGGGGCGGATCAATCCGCTCCATCGACAGCCAGCGCCGGCGGCGGTGCCGAACTCGCGGAGGTCACCGTCACCGCCCAGCGGCGAACGGAGAACTTGCAGGACGTGCCGATCGCGATCCAGGCGATCACGGGCGAAACACTGCAGCAGCTCAGCGTCGAAAACTTCGATGACGTTATCAAGTATCTGCCGAACGTCACCTTGGCCGGCAACGGTCCCGGTCAAGGCAATATCTATATGCGCGGCCTGAGCGTCGGCCCCGGAACTATCCAGGGCAGCGGCGCGATCGGTGATTTCCCGAACGTCGCCGTGTATCTCGATGATCAATCCGCGCAAGTGCCGGGTCGAAATCTCGACATCTACGCGGCCGATCTCGAGCGCATCGAGGTACTCGAGGGTCCGCAGGGAACGCTGTTCGGCGCCGGCGCGGAAGCCGGCGTGGTCCGCTACATTACGAACAAGCCGAAAATCAACGTGACCGAAGGCACTGTGAACGCCGGCTACGCGATCACCGCGCATGGCGATCCCAGCAGCAACGTCGATGCGGCCATCAACTTGCCGGTGATCGCGGATACCTTGGCCGTGCGCGCCGTGGTCTACAGCGACAGTCGGGGCGGCTATATCGACAATGTCCCCGGGACATTTGTGCGGCAGAGTACCGATGGGGGCATTCACTACGCCGGCTATGTCAACAATATCCCCGGTCCCGCCACGGCCCTGAACTCGGTCAATAACAACAATCTCGTCGCCAACAATATCAATCCGGTGACATACAAGGGCATTCGAGCCGGAGCGTTGTGGAAGTTCAACGATGAGTGGAACGCATTGCTGGTGCAGTCGTACCAGAGCATGGAAGCCGACGGCGTCTTTTTCGAGACGCCGCAAAGCTCGGGCAGCGCGCCTGAGCCCCTGCCGGATCTGTCGGTCCAGCTCTACAATCCGTCATTCGATAAGGATCGGTTCGAGAACACGGCACTGACCGTCAATGGCCGCATCGGCGCGCTCAATTTCGTCTACAGCGGCGCCTACCTGATACGCAACGTCCAGCAGGTGCAGGACTACACCAACTATGCGCGTGGCACCTACGCCGACTACTATCAGTGCCTTTCACCGGCGCAGACGGGGAATCCCGGCCAGTGTTACTCGCCGAGCACGACCTGGCATGACACCGAGCGCGACGTCCACCAGAGCCATGAGATGCGCCTGAGCACCCCCGATGACTGGCGGATGCGGGCGATTGCCGGTGTCTTCTGGGAGGACTACGTGATTCATGAGCAAACCGATTGGCTGTACAAGACCGCCCCGGGCTTCACCAATGTCGGTCCGCCGCCGGGAGCGACCTCGAATAATCCCAATACCCGCAACGACAACGAGGCGTTCTTCGACGATGTCACCCGCGGCTACAAGCAGCGAGCGGCGTTCGCATCGGTGGACATCGACATCGTGCCGAAGACGCTGACGTTTACGGCGGGAACGCGCTACTACCACTTCGACAACACGGAGGTGGGCAGCGCGGTCAGTACTTTCGGGTGCTACCAGGCCGGACCGCCGCCGTGTCTCAACGGCGCTCTCAATTTGAACGACGAAGGACTCAAAACGTCCTATGCCGGCTTCAAGAGCCGCGCCAACCTCACTTGGAAAATTACACCCGATATTCTGCTGTACTACACGTGGTCGCAAGGCTTTCGACCGGGCGGCTTCAACCGCAGTTCGCACTACAGTTCCACGCTCAATTACGCCTCGCCGCTGGCGTTCGAGCCCGACACGCTGACCAACAACGAACTCGGCTGGAAAACACAATGGTTCGATCATCGGCTGCAGTTGAACGGCGCGGTCTATCAAGAAGACTGGAAAAACGTCCAGACGACGTTCTTCGATCCGCAGGCGGGGCTCGGCAACTTGGCATTCGAGACCAACGGTCCCGACTACCGCGTACGCGGCGTGGAAGTCGCGTTGGTTGCACGCGTGACGGATGCGTTGACGCTGACGGGGTCGTCGGCATGGAACAGCAGCAGCCAGACCAACTCACCCTATGTGAATGACGTGACGGGCGCGCCGATCACGTCCATCCCAAATCCCTACGGTCAACTCGGCAGCACGCTGGCGATGTCGCCGCCCTTCTCGGGGAATCTGCGTGCGCGCTATGAGTTTGAATCGGGCGAGTATCGCCCCTTCCTTCAAGTCGGCGGCCAACACCAGGCGCATTCTCATTCAGCGACGGGCTACGTACAAAACTACGATCAAGCCGCCTTCACCACCTATGATGCCTTTGCGGGAGTAGCCAAGGATGCTTGGACGGTTCAGTTATATTGCGAGAATCTGAGCGACACCCGCGCGGATATGTTCACGAGTTCGAGCCAATCAGTGAAGGCGATAACGGTGAATCGTCCGCGGACCGCGGGCTTGAAGTTCAGTTACAAGTTCGGAGACAAGTAGCAAATGCAAGTAAATCATCGCCTTCGGCAGTACTTGGCGCTTGGCGCGTTCACGCTGATCGGCGCCGGCGGCGGCTCGTTGGCGATTGCCGCCTCGGTCTATACGCCGATCACGCCGACCCAGGCCGACCGCACCATCACGCTCACCGGCCATGATCTGACGATCGAGCAGATCATTGAGGTGGCGCGCTATGGTGCCAAGGTGGAGGTGAGTCCGGAGGCGCGGCAACGGCAAGCGGACAACTATGGGCTGTTGCTCGAGGCCGCCGCCGAGGGCGTGGCGGTTTACTGGTTCAACCGGGGCGCCGGCGATCAACGGGAAACGGTCATGTTCGATGGCGATCCGACGTCGCCCGCAAACAAGCCGAAGATTGAGCAGAGGCAATTGCGCGGCTTTCGCAGCGGTGCCCTGTGGGGATTTGGTCCCGAGGTCGAGGATGAAGAGATCGTCCGCGCCATGATGGTCGTGCGCGCCAATGCGATGACCTTCAACGCGCCCAGTCCGCAGCTGGCCCAGATGCTGCTCGATCTTCTGAACAAACGCATTAGTCCCGTGGTGCTAGCGCGCGGCACGCTGGGTGAGGGCGATCTGGCCCAATTGGCCAACGTTGCGGCAACCATGGTCGGCGCCGGGGACGCCTATTATCAGGGCGTGCGCATGCCGGCCGCGAAGGCGCTGGCGCAGGCGGGACTGAAGCCGATACAGCCCTTCGCCGCCGATGATAACGCGCTCACGAGCAGCGATGCCTATGCAACCGGAGCGGCGGCGTTGGTGGTCAACGATGCGCGGCGCGCCCTTGAATGGGCGGACCTGATCTACGCCATGGATTTGAGCGGCATGAACAGCAGCATCACGCCGCTCAGTCTCGTCGTGCAGTGCGATCGGCCGAACAAATGGTTGAATTGGGATGCGGGCCGCGTGCTCGACATGCTCAAGGGCAGTTATCTGTTCGACGCCGATCCCGCGCGCATCATTCAAGATCCGGAGAGCCTGCGAGCCTCTTCCATCCGTCAAGGCTCTGCCTGGGAGGAGTGGTCCGCACTCAACGATGCGGTGCTGTTTCAGGCCAATTCATCGGACCACAACCCGGCCGTGCATGTCGGACTGGGGCCCGAAGATTCCTGGGAACTCGCCACGCCGCAGATGTTGAGATTCTTCGTGAAGGGCGGCCCGCTCAGTCATGGTCAGCACGGCTATATCGTCTCGAACGCGAATTGGGATCCGTACCCGATGGCCAACAAGCTCGAGAACTTCGTCATCGCCCTTGCGAACATGGACATCGCGGTCATGTTGCGCATCGATCGCTTCACCAGTCCCTTCTTCACCGTCGTCAAATCCTCGGACGTGCTGCCGGACATCGTTCATTGGGGCGGCTACACACCGGTTGAACTCCAGCAGGAAATTCAGAGCCTGACCAGCCCGGTGGCGCCGTTTGGAGCCGCAATCGTCGGTACTGTCGAGGATCTGCAGGCTCAGACGCTCATCAAGGTCCAGCATGCGCGGCAGGCGGTGTCCATCACCTTGGACTTGCTGGGGCATGATTTGCTCGAGGCGAGTTTTTGGATGGATGTGCGCCAGGCGCAGAATCCCCGGCGCGGCTTCGGGTCAGCACCGACGGCAGTGTGGAATGCCTTACGCAAGGAAGTCCCACTCAAGTCCGATCCGAGCCGCGCCACGCGTTCGGACGCAATGCTCGCGGCCTCATTCGTGCACACCCATGACCCTGCGGCGTTTTATTCCACAGGACTCCCGCGTGGCGCGAACGACAAAACGGCGCCGGCCGCCGATCGCTGCGCCATAGTGCACGGCACCGGCGCTCATTAATGAGTTAGTTCGCCGCCGCGAATGCATGTGTATGCCCGAATCTGGAGAGATCTAATGTCCGAAGAATCGAACCTGTTGATTCGTCACGCCATCGCGGCTCTGGTTTTGACGGGCGGAGTCCTCATGGCCGCCGCTGCCGCGGCTGCCGACTACCATCCGATCACGCCGGATGAGCACGAGAAAGTCATCACGCTGACGGGTCATGAGCTGACGATTGAACAGCTCATGGAGGTCGCGCGCCATGGCGCGCAGGTGAAGTATAGTCCCGATGCCATGCAGCGCGCGGCGGAGGCGCGCGATCTGAAGGCCGAGGCCGGCGCGGAAAATATACCTGTCTATGGGCTCAACCGTGGCTCCGGCGCTCTGCGCGAAGTCAAGACGAGTGCGAAGCATCCGGCGGATACAGTAGTACTGCCGATGCTCGGTGCCGGAGCCTTACCGGAGATCGCCGATGAAGATCTCGTCCGCGCCGTATTGTTGGTGAGCGCCAACACGGCTCCGTTGGGAGCGGGCGAGCCTGAGCACATGCAGATGCTGCTCGACTTGTTGAATGATCGGATCACGCCCGTGGCTTTTACTCGGGGAGCATTGGGTGAGGCCGATTTCCCGGCCATCAGCAACAACATTCAAGCGGCGATGAGCGGCAAGGGCGAGGTCTACTACAAGGGCGTGCGCATGAAGGCAGCGCTGGCGCTCGAACAGGCGGGTCTCAAGCCGTACGCGACCAGCTTCGCCGGCGGCGGCGCGGAGAACGCGTATGGCGATGCGCGGGCGGCGCTGCTGGTGGCCGATGGCAGGCTGGCACTCGAATGGGCCGATCTCATCTACGCACTCGATAAGATCGGCATGAATTCCAGCGTGACTCCCATGGTCACGCCCGTGCAAAAGAAGCGGCCCTTCAAATGGGTGAACTGGGATGCCGCCCGCGTGATGGAGATGCTCAAGGGCAGCTATTTGTTCGAGGATGATCGCACGCGCATCCTGCAAGATCCTGAAAGCATGCGTGCCTCCTATATTCGCCAAGGTTCCGCATGGCAGGCGTGGGCCGCTCTCAGGGACAGCGTGCTGTTGCAGATCAACTCCGCCGATTTGAATCCCATGGTGATCGTAGGGGCCTCGCCGTCGGATTCGTGGGAGCTCTCGACGCCGCAGATGATGCGGTATTACGTGAAGGGCGGACCCTCGAGTCATGGGCAGCATGGCTACGTATTTTCGACCGCTAACTGGGACCCGTATCCGTTGGCAAATGATGTGGAGGCGTTCACCAACGCCATGGCTAACATGGACGTCGCCGTGGCGCAGCGCATCGAACGATTCAACGATCGTACTCCAACGGCATTTTTCACCGGCATCAAACCGGCCGACGTGTTGACGCCGGAGCAGATCAGCAAATCGCCGGCGCTGTCCGAGCCGTTTTGGGTATTCATGGATTTCTGGCAGGAGATACAAAGCCTGTCGCCTTCCTTGGCGCCCGAGGGAAATGCCGCCGATGCCGGGGTCGCGGATATCCAAGCCCAGACGCGGCTCAAAGGCTCGCGCGGTCAACAAGTGGTCGATCTGACCATGCAGCTGCTTGGCTACGATTTTTGGAATGCCACCTATTGGATGGATGTACGCAAGGCGCAGACCCCAACGAGGAGCTTCGGTCCAGTGCCGACGGCTGCCTGGACCGCGTTTCGCAAGGTACTGCCCTGGCAGCAGGATCCCGACACCCGGCCGGAGGTGCCTTATGGCATCGTGGCTTACAATTTCCTCAAGTCCACGCCCGCCGCCACCTTCTATCCGGCGGGTCCGCCCATGCCGGCGACCGACGGGCAGTTGATGTCGATGCCTGCAACCGTTAAGAAGTAGCGCGCTGCGTCA
>DASXYI010000130.1:0-3490 GCA_036502605.1 Steroidobacteraceae bacterium | reverse complement strand
ATCGTAACGCGCTGATTTATAAGCGCAAAATATTTCTTCCGACGGCCTAAGTCCGACTGCCAGTCCGCCAAATTTTTTCGCTTTTGATTTCAAAGGGAAAATAGCGCAATTCAAATTCTGCGCGGCTTCGACAACTATCGGTCGGTTTCATGCGCGGTGAGAGGTTAACACACCTCGCCAACTCGATCAAAAAAAGACCGTCAGCAAATTGGGCGGAGCGTCGCCGTCAGAGTGAGGCCTCCCGCACCATTCATTTTGGACATGTACCAGTGACATCAATGCATTTGATACATTGGTTTGTCGTAAGCGGTGTTTTCAGGCCACGTGCTGGAGTGCAGATGACGCGGCGGGATAGGCCCAAGGCAGGAGGTCGTCGATCTTGCTGTTGGAATGGCCGTTGACGATTTTGGTGATTACGTCAGCCAGATAGGATTGCGGGTCGATGCCGTTCAGCTTGCAGGTCTCGATGAGCGAGGCGATGATCGCCCAATGCTCGCCGCCACCATCGGAACCAGCGAAGAGCGCGTTCTTGCGATTCAATGCAATGGGGCGAATGGCGCGCTCCACGACATTGGAGTCGATCTCGATGCGGCCGTCATCGGCGAAGCGGGTGAGACCCTGCCAGCGTGAGAGCGCGTAGCGGATCGCCTCCGCAAGCTTGGTCTTCTGACTGATCAGGTCGAGCTTGGCGCGCAGCCAGGGTTCAAGCTCGTCGAGGATTGGTCTGCTTTTTTCCCGCCGGATGGCACGGCGTTCCTCAGCGGTGCGGTCACGGATCTCCTTTTCAACGGCATAGAGATCGGCGATGCGCGTGAGCGCCTCGCTGGCAATCGGTGCTGGCCCGGCCGCCGCGAGCTCATAGAAGCGTCGCCGCACATGCGCCCAGCAGAGGGCGAGGACGACCTCTCCGCGTTCGGCGAGCACGCGGTAGCCACCATAGCCGTCCACTTGCAGCACACCCTTGAAGCCGGAGAGATGCGCGATCGGACGCTCCGCCTTGCGGTCCGGCGCGTAGACATAGGCCACCCCCGGCGGATCGGTGCCGGCCCATGGTCGATCATCACGCGCATAAGCCCAGAGCTGACCGGTCTTGGTTCGGCCACGTCCGGGATCGAGCACCGGCGCCGTCGTCTCGTCGGCGAACAGCTTGGTCGATTCTTTGAGCTTGAGAAGGAGCCGTTCATGAACCGGCCTTAAGAGCCAGGCGGCACGTCCTACCCAATCGGCCAGCGTCGCGCGATCGAGCGTAATGCCGGTCCGTGCGTAAATCTGAGCCTGCCGGTAAAGCGGCAGATGATCGGCGTATTTGGAGACCAGAACGTGGGCCACCGTTGCCTCGGTCGGCAATCCGCCCTCGATCAGCCGCGACGGGGCAGGCGCTTGGACCACGCCCTCCTCGCAAGCCCGGCAAGCATATTTGGGCCGGCGCACCACGAGCACACGCAGTTGCGCTGGGACGATATCCAGCCTTTCGCTTTTATCCTCGCCGATCCGATGAAGGACGTTTCCGCAGCAGGGGCAGGCGTGATTGCCGATATCGATCACCATCTCGATGCGCGGCAGATGCGCCGGAAGCGAACCACGGTTCATCCGGCGCTTTGCGGCGCGGCGCATGCGCTCGGCAGGGGCGGTAGCTTCTCGCTCGGCTTCACCCTGTGCTGCGATTTGTTCAGCGTCTTCCAGCCCGAGCAGCATTTGATCTTCGGGGAGCGTCTCGGCGCGGCGGCCGAAGCGATGGCGCTGCAGCTCCTTGATGATCTGTTCCAGCCGCTCAGCGCGCGCCCGCTCCGCAAGCAGCATCGCCTTCAATGTGCCGGGATCGTCGGGAAGCGTGTCCGTCGTGACCATAGCCGAAGTAAATCACAACACTGCCAGGTTGCGAGCTTTAGAACGATGTTGATTCACTCTGTCGCAGACCCGCCGAGACGCACTCCTCGCGGCTGGTCAACTGGGCTGCAGCGGCGCCGGCATCTCGCGGGTCTCATGAACACGCGCCCAATCGAGCCCTTCAATCAACGCAGAGAGCTGTGCTGCGGAAAGCCGCATCACGCCATCCTGCAGCTTCGGCCAGCGGAACTTTCCATCCTCAAGCCGTTTGGCAAACAGGCACACGCCTGTGCCATCCCAGAAGATCAGCTTCACTCGATCCGCTCGTTTGGCACGGAACACATAGACCGCGCCAGAGAACGGATCGGTCTTCATCTCTTCGCGCACCAGGGCGGCCAGACCCTCTGCCCCTTTGCGGAAGTCGACCGGCTTCGTCGCAACCATCACCCGGACGGCACCGGTCGGACCAATCACGAGCCGACCTTCAGCGCGCGGATCACCGCCGAAACGGTCTTCGTCTCCGCGCCGCGGCCAACCCGCACGCTCACGCCGTTAATCTCCACTTCGATGGTTCCTGCGGCGTAACCAGATTTGCGTGTCCACTGGCGTTTCGGCGTTTGAACCGGCGGCTCCGGTGGCGGCGCCTCAACCACCGCCGGCACAAATAACGGCGGTACCTCTCCACCTGCCGCCAGGCGGCGACGCGCTTCCCGACGCCACGCAAACAGCTGCGAGTGCGTCAGACCGTGCCGGCGGGCAACGGCACAAACCGTATCC
Organism: Steroidobacteraceae bacterium; assembly: GCA_036502605.1. Lineage (GTDB taxonomy): Bacteria > Pseudomonadota > Gammaproteobacteria > Steroidobacterales > Steroidobacteraceae > Bog-1198. The sequence continues at coordinate 886 of DASXYI010000130.1, read as the reverse complement.
CCAGAGCCATAGCTCTCCGCAACGATTGCAGCCTTCTCCTCAGCCGGCCAATTCCGGCGGCTCCCCAACCCCGTGAACACTTCGATCCGGCGCGCCTGCGTCACTACCGGCTTCGACATGTGCAAACGCACTGTATCTGACACGTGTCCAAGCTCCTCACTCAGAGCCGGGATCTTCCAGCATCTATGCCCTTAGCGAAAGGTGGGATCAAAACACCGCTTACGAAACGGTCACCTTGTCGGCATTCGGAACGTGAAAGGATTTCACGCGTCCCCCGCGCTCCACAAGGCTCACAATGGCGCGCTTGCCGCCCGGGCCGGTTTTGCCCTTCTTCGTGAAGGGTCGGCCACGTGTCGTGCGAGTGCGTTCTTCAGCGGTTTTTCCGTAATAGGTTTCGTCCGCTTCCACCACGCCGCCGAGCGGGGTCTTAAGCTGGCCTTCGCGGACTGACTCGCGAATGCGATGGCAGAGGAACCAAGCGGTCTTTTTGGAGAGGCCAAGCAAGCGTCCGATCTGCAACGCGCTCATGCCCTTCTTAGAGGCCATGAGCAGGTGTGTGGCCGCGAGCCACTTATGCAGCGGAACGTGAGAACGTTCGTACAGCGTGCCTACAGTGACCGTGAAGGGCTCTAGACAGGCATTGCATTGGTAGAGCCCGGGACGATGGCTCTTGCCCTTCATGAGCGTGGATTCGCCGAAGACGCCGCAGTGAGGGCATTTGCGGCCATCCTTCCAAACCCGCGCCTCAAGCCACTCGCGGGCAGCGGTTTCGTTCGTAAAAATCGGGTCTGAAAGGACGCTCTTGGCCATGACTGTCTCCTATGACAGGCCATACTAGAGCTTGGGCTTACTATGTCAAGGTGATAATTAGGATAATATTCCTGCA
>DASXYI010000129.1:0-42670 GCA_036502605.1 Steroidobacteraceae bacterium | reverse complement strand
ACTATTGTCATCGTCGATTTACTGAACTCGACCCCGGAGCCCGATGGCACCACGAAGCGCTACCAACTGCGCGTGGACCCTAACGCCTACGATGGCATGGCCTCTCGCGATTGCCATGCCGCCGCAGCTTCCACCTGGCGCTTAGCCGATGGCTCACTCGCCTTCAAGCGCTATCAAGATTACGCCCCTGCGTTCGAGTCATGAGCGCCGTTCTCGACATCGAATCGATCGAGTGGGTCTCCGTCACAGATGCAGTCCCGGACTCAGCGGTCATCGCTGAGGCGTTGGTTAGAGCGAACGTCGTCGAGCAGGCTGCCACGGAGGTTGCGTGATCAAGATTTCCACGGAGGTGCAAGCATGTTAATCCTCACCCGCTGCGCCGGCGAAACCCTGATGATCGGCGAGAACATCACCGTGACCGTGTGCGCCATCAATGGCAATCAGGTCAAGCTCGGCATCGCGGCGCCAAAGGACGTGCCGATCTTGCGCGAGGAGCTGGTGCCGCACCAGGGCTGGGCAGAGGGCGGCCCGTTCATTTTTGGTAAGCGCGGCTGAGCTCCGCGAAAACAGGCGACCAAATGAAAAAGTACCAATTTACGGGCCACCTGTCGCCGCTGCCGCCTGGCATCCGGCTCGGCCTACAGATCTCTGGCGAGGTTTATTTGGTCGGTGAGGTCGAGGGCGAATTGAAGTCGCGAGACGCCGCGCACGCAAAGCAAGTCGCCGAACTGAACGAACGTATTCGCAAGCTGACGACTAGGACAATGCGCTTCAGGCAGCGCAAGGTGACCGCCCGTACTTCAGAGGCGAAATTGGGTGGCTAAATACGCCGAAGGCACCAAAGTCCCCGCCGATCAATCGCGCTCCGAGATCGAAAAGACGCTCGCTCGTTTTGGCGCCGATCAGTTCGGCTATGGCACCAAGGAAGGTTCGGCGGTGATCGTGTTCCGTGCCCACGGTCGCCATGTCCGCTTCATGCTGCCGCTGCCGACGCCCAAGGATCGCTTCAATTCCATCGAGGCTCGCGAGAAGGAGATCCGCCGACGCTGGCGCTCCATGGCGATGTGCATCAAAGCCAAGCTCGAATCGGTCGCCACCAACATCGAGACCTTCGAGGAATCCTTTATGGCCCACGTGGTGCTGCCCAATGGGATGACGCTCGCCGAGCACGCAAAGCCTTTGATCGAGCAAGCCTACGCGGACGGCAAGATGCCGCCGCTGCTGTCGTTTGGAGGGTGAAGTGCGGTATCGAAAGAAACCCGTAGAGATTGACGCAATTCGCTGGGAGGGCGGCGACTATAAGTGCCTTGAGCAGTTCTGCGGCTTCAACTGGGGGCGCGCTGACGCCAAGGATGTCGAGGGGCCGCGTGACAAAGAAGGCGTGGTTGTCTGGAACATCAAGGAAGATCAGTGGCTCAATCTGCCGGTCGGGCATTGGCTGATCCGCGGGATCGCGGGAGAACTGTATCCATGCGCGCCTGACGTGTTCGACGCAAGCTACGAAGCCGTGACACAAGCGCAAAGACCAGGTGTCGCAAATGCCGATTGAATACACGCTCGATACGCTTCACCGCACTATCGATTCGCTTATCAAGGAGCGTGACGCGCTCGCCGCCGAGCTGGCGCAGTTCAAAGACGAAGCGCTCGAATGGGAGAAGGCGCACATTCTGGCGGAATCTCGCGTCAAGGCACTGGAAGCGGCGCTGCGTGAGATTGCTTGCGGGTTGATGCCAGTCGATTCGGCCGCCGATCATCACAACAGATACGAGCTATGCGCTGGTAGGCTGTGCAAGATCGCTCGAGATGTGCTGCGTTCAACGGAAACGGCCTGTGATGATTCGATTCAGGCGCCCACTCACCCACGACTGGGCGGCTGGGCGCCTATGCCGCGTCTTGAACTGCATGAACAAGTGCGCACCGTACAGCGTTACTTGTGCAGAACATTCCACGAATGACCGGGGAACGAAGCCATGAAAGCGCTGACGATAGCCCAGCCGTACGCCGACATGATCATGCGCGGCGTCAAGGTCATCGAGAACCGATCATGGCCGACGAAATATCGCGGGTTGATGTACATCCATGCGGGTAAGAGCCGGTCTTGGTTGACCGATGCGCGCGTCGTCGGCATGTCCTTCGGCGCCGTCGTGGCCATCGCCGAGCTCTACGATTGCGTGCCGGTGGGAAAGCTCCCACCGACGCTCCGCGACAATGAACACGCCAATGGGCCGTGGTGCTGGCTGCTGCGCAACGTATCTCCGATCGGACCGTGGCCGTACCGCGGCGCGCAAGGCCTGTTCGATATCAATGACCTGGACGACGTGGCAAATCGGGAATTGGGCATTCCCTCTACATCCATGGTGAAGCCATGAGGCAATGGATCTTACCCCTACTGGCACTCGCTCTCGTAATAGGCGTCTGGACCTATATCTGGCACCGCGCCCATGTGTGCGAGGCCTCTGGTGGGGTCTACTATCGCCATTGGTACGGCGGATCGTTCAAATGTGTTCCTGCTAATCCAGGGGCAGCCAAATGAGCGTATCAGGCGGAATCGTCGATGACTTCCAGGCGCTGAAGCGCAAGTACATGAAGCTTGAGCAGTGCTCTGTCGCAGGCCCCGTGATGCAGTGTCATCTCGAGGGCTGCCAGTGGCGGGACAAGGATGCCACGATCAAGCGGCTTACCGCGAAGTGCGAGCGCCTGGAAAAGACCATCAAAGACATGCGCAGCGCAGTGCTGGCTGTTTCTGAAACACCAGGAGAGCCGAAGTGAACCCCGTAACCGAGCAATGCATCGAATGCGCCTGGCGCTTCATATATCGCCCGAGCGGGCACTGCTTCATGTTCAAAGACGCACCGACCGAGCTTTGCATGCAGCGCAAGCCCAATCTCGCGCGGCCAGTCGAACCGTTCACTGCCGACACAGGAGGAAAGCCGTGAGCGCGCAGCCTGATACCTACCCAACGCCGGAGCACGGCTGGACCTGCTTTCATTGCGGCGAGCATTTTCCGGGAACGATGGCCGGGGGGCAGGACGCGCGGCGACACTTCGGCGCCAGCATTCATGACGAACCCAAGTGCCAGATCAGCGCCCGGCGTCTGCGCGATATGGAGGGCCAATTGCGCCGGTATCGAGAAGAAGACACGGACCTGCATCGCGAGATCGCGAGGCTGCAATCGGATCACGCGATCGCCCTTCGGCGCGAGGAAGAGAAGGGCTATGCGCGTGGGTTGAGGGACGCTGGATACACTGGCGACACAGGAACTGAGCCATGAACCAGCCATACGCAGACGCTTTGGCGTTGCTCAAGGTTCGAGATCGACGTATCCGCGAACTTGAGAAGGTGCGCGATAAGCGAATCCGCGCGCTTAAATCCGCGCTTCGTCATGTTCGTGCGTCGGCACAAAGCCGCGACGTTGGCGTGGTCATTAGCTATGCGGCATTCGAGAGAGTGCGCGACGTGCTGACACAGTCTGCTGCCACGGTGAAGCCGTGAGTGAGCATTTCAACAGGCTGACTCCGGCCGAAGCTGAGCGTCTAGCGCTCCTGGCCGAGGAATGCGGAGAGTGCGTCCAGGCAATCGGCAAGATATTGCGGCATGGGTACGAATCGTTTAATCCTTATGATGATCCGCACAATTGCCCAAGCAATCGCCAGCGCCTAGAGCGCGAAATGGGCGACGTGCGTGCCGCCATGATTATGCTGTGCGAGGCCGGGGATACCAGCAAGGCGCAGGTACATAGAAACGCCGACGACAAGCTGCGCCGCGTCCGCAAGTACCTGCACCATCAGCCCGATGCCGACGCGGAGCCGCCCGCGTGAAGCGCCTCCTCTGCTGGTGGCGCGGCCATCTCATCAAAGCGACGATCGATGTCGCCTCGGCCGAAGTGCGCTTCGTCTTCCACTGCGAGCGGTGCGGGCGGATCTTGCCGGGGCCGGAAGTGCAGCCTCCCAAACCGTGGCCGCGTCCGTGATCGGGGATGCCGACTACCTCAAGGCCTTGAGCGGCGCCAAACAGAAGGGCTCCGTCCGGGCCTGGTGCCACAAAAACGGCATCAAGACGTTCAATAATGCCCAGGGCTGGCCGGTCACGACCGCCGCGGCGCTGGACCGTGCCCTCACCCCTGGCATAGAGTCAGGCCCCGACTGGAGCGCATTCGATGATAAAAAAGCTGCGGCCGCCCAAGGTGCACGTAAAGTTCGGAAGGTACTACCACGTCGAGAAAAACAAGTGGACGGCCCTCAGCCGGGTCGATGAGGGCCTTCGGGAGCTGTATCGGCGGCTCGCCACCTTAAGCGGATCCCCGCCCGGGTGCCTCCTCGAGATCTTCGTCCACTACGCCGAAACCGCGATGTTGAAGCTCGCACCCTCGACCCGGGAGCAATACAGCTATTTTTTCTTCGGCACCCCCGGGAAGGAGGGGATCCTCAATACGACTTTCGGCCACCTGATGCCCGCCCAGGTCGAGCCGACCCACATCGCCCAGTTCCTGCAGAACAGCGAGGATACCGGCGGCGCCGTCTCGGGCAACCGCGCCAAGGCCGCCCTCTCATCGGTGTTCGAGCATGCGATGCGCAAGGGCTGGGCCAAGGTCAATCCCTGCCGCGGCGTGCGCCGCAACAAGGAACGGGCGAGCAAGGTGCGGATCGAGCGGGCCAGCCTGGTGAGCACCCTCGACCGGGCGCCAGGGCACTTTGCGCTGGTGATGCAGTTCGCCTACATCAGCGGGGTGCGCGAGATCGACATCATCCTCATGGAGGTGTCGGCCGTCACGCCCGATGGGCTCAAGTTCACCGAGAGCAAGACGAAAAAGCCGGTGACGATCGAATGGACGCCGACGCTGCGCGAGCTCGTCCGGGAGATCCTGGAGGCCAGGCACGCGACGATGACGCGGCAGTACGTCAACAAGTACCGAAAGCCGCGGGTGCTGCCGGTACATAACCGGCTGTTTACCAACCGATTCGGGAAGCCCCTGACCATGTGGGGGATCACTTCGAACATGCGCCGGCTCGAGACGGACGGTTGGAGCTTCCGGGCGATCCGGCCGAAGGCGCGGGACGACGGCGGCAATCGCAACGTGATCGGCCATACCGGGCAGATGCTCGAGGTCTATACGCGGGAGCGCAAGCTCGTGCCGGTGCGATGAACAAACCAGGAGGGATGGAAATGAAGCGAGCAGCGACCAAGGACCACATCTACAAAAATCATCGCGTCCAGTTCCGTGGTGGATGGTGGAAGGTATGGGATCGAAACAGGCGCCACATTGAGTGCGCATTCAGATCTAGGAACAAAGCGCACGGGGAAATAAATTGGATGATTGAGCGCGCGGCGGCTGTGGCCGGGAGCCCAAGTGCCGCTAGTTCTTAGATGTTTGCCGATTTCTTAGATGGAAGTGGAATGGAGTTGGAGCTAAGTCATTGAAATTGGTGGGCCGTGTAGGGATCGAACCTACGACCAATTGATTAAGAGGGAGCTTTCCCAATTCATAAGCAGTTGATTTACAAGGTTCCACGTGGAGCGCGCCTCTAAGCGTCTTCGGGAACGATGCGCGGTTTACGGGGTTTTTCCATACCCACTTAGATGCTACTCCGGCTTCGTGAGCTGCCCCGTCAGCCGATTCCACGTCCTGAATACACCCGTCTTGGTCATGTCGCTGGTATCGATCTCCTCGACCAAAATACCCGGCTCAGACTTCGGTTGAGGCTTGACCTCGATCGGCGGCTGATACGGCGGGATGGCCGGAGCGGCTGGCTTGCGACGAAACCAACTCACGGCGCGAGGGCGATCATCGGGTTCATTTGGGCGGCGTCTGCGGAACAGGCGTGGATGTAGTCGTCAAGAGCTCGTTCAACTTCGCTAGGGCCGATGGCGATCGGGGCGGATGCTTGAGCTCGGCCGGCCACGGCTGCGGCTTCAGGCACGGGACAGCCACCTCCCGCGGCGGCGACGATGAGCACGCGGTGAGCAGTGCCAACGCTGGCAGGATCCGGAATATCTTTGGTCGCGTCATAGGCGTCAATTACCCCTTGCATGTGAGCGTGGTCAGCGGCGGCCTGCCGGGCGTTCTCGTCCATGGCGTTGACGACCGCCTGCAGCTGCGCCGTGTGGTCGGCCTCTAATGCGGTTTTAGACGAGAGCGCCCCGATGTGATACCCGGTCGCAAAGAGCGCCGCGACCATCGCGACGATGGCGCCCAACTTCAGGTAGAGCAGCGGCGTCACTTCGGCAGTCCCAGCGCGAGCACCTGCGCGCGCAAGTCATCGAGTTCGCGGATGATCCAGACAATGCGATCGCTCAGCGTCGCCTGGTGCCCCAGCAGGTCATGGACACCATAAGCCATGTGGTTACGCGCGGCATCGATGCGATCGGCGAGCGCCTTGACATCGAGCGCGTGGTTCCGCAGCTCCTCGGCGGCCTTGAGGGCGGCAAAAATCTCATCGTCGCGGTTGGTCAAGTCGTTAACCCCTTCCAGGCCAGCTTCACCACAACTTCAATCCCCCAGAGGAACAAAGCGCCGAGGCTCAGGACGAGCCCGCGAGTCGCGATCTTCATCCAGTTAAACGCCGTCTTCTGGACCTTCTTATCCAGTATCCGATAAACGCCGGACTCCGTTTGCCATTTCACCTTTTCCTGCTCGAGCGCCACGACGCGATTTAAAAGAAGCGCATGGGCCGCCTCCAGTTCGCTGATCGGCTGGGTGATTTGCTCGATGGCGAGGTCGGTGTGCCCATCTTCGATCAGGGCGGTGCGAATCTTCTGCGTGATCGAATAGTCGGTTACGGGCGTGATGGCCCGATAGCGGCCTTTCACGCCGACGGGCTCTGCTGCACGATGACCTGCGGGCGAACCGCAGCATCCCAATCACGCCCGCCTGCGATATATATCTTGAACATCCAGCCGAACCCGCCGTATGCGGTGGTGAGCAGGAGCGAGGCGAAAGCGGTCAGTTGGGTGGTGCGCTCGGCGGCAGTGATCTCGAAAAACTTGATCGCAAAATACATCGTGAGCCAGAGCAAAAATCCCAGATAGAGCAACACGATGAGGCGAGGAAAGACGCGCCACGAATCGAATACCTCCGCCCCGTCGAGCCCGGCCTGCTTGTTCACGCGGGCCGCTCCACGAACTGCGCGATGCGATTCGCCCAGCCCAAGGCGTTATCCGCCTGCAGGTGGGCGCCCTGGCTTCGAACCCGGATGAGCTGCGGATCGTGCGAGATCAGCGCCCCGTAGAGCCGGATCCGCGCCGCGCAGATCGCGGCATAAAGCGGGGCAGCGAGCGCCGCATTGACGGCTGCGAGGGTCACGGGGCCCAAATGACCATCCGGTGTCACCTGCGCCGCCCGCTGCAACATTTTCACCGCGTCCTCGGGGTCGTGCTGGACGCCAGCATCGACCAGCAGCGCGCGCAGTGCATCGTTTTCGATGTTTAAGAATCCCGGCGCCTCCACGTAGCGCTTCTGGTAGATCTCGAGCGCCTCGGCCTCCGTGAGCGCTGCAACGTCGGTTGCGGTCACCGGAGCGCCGCGATAGTCCGTGAGCGTCGCCAAGTCGATGCCGTACTTCGTAGGCCCGCCGCGATCCGAAGCGCGATCACTGTAGGCGCTGCCCTCGGCGATGAGGATCGCGTGCAAAATAGCGACGGTGTCCATCTTCAAACTCGAATCACTTCGGTGGGGATCTGCATTCGAACCAGTTTCGCGCGCAATCTGATCCTGCGTCGTGGATGCGCGTCGAATTTTTCGGACCCGGGATCGTGAACTGGTATGCCCCGTCAGGCGGCAAGGGATTCTTATGAGGCAACGCGATGACGATCCGCACGGCGGTTATTCGCCACATTTGCGCAATTGGCTACTATTAATCGCTCTCGCGACGTTCATCATCGTCGCGGCGTTCGTAATCTTCTAGCCCGTGCGGCGGAACCAATCGACGATGCCCACGCCGCCGGAAACATTATTGTTGAACAACACTCCGACATGACTCACCGAGCCGATAAAGGTTGCTAAAGCCACCGTTCCTATCTGCTGATAACTGCCAGCCACACCGGTCATCGAGGCTTTGAATTTGAGGTTGGTTCCATCATTCTCAATCTCCATGTGAATCCATTGCGTCGTATTCACCGTGCCGATCGGGAATGCCGTGCTGTTGAACAACGTGGCATTGAACGTCGTGGGATTATCGAAGGCATAGCAGGCAAAAGGACCATTTGCCGTATCCAGCAGATAGCAGTAAAGCTTGCCGCTGGAACTGTTGCGAACGAGCAGACCTATGCCGGTTCCCGATCCTGCTGTTGATGCAGATAACGATGCCTTGCATCCGACCGTATAGGGCGTGGCGGGCGCCGCTTTTGTAATCGCATGAATTAGACCGTCGGTCGTGCCCGTAAGAATTAACGATCCGTCGGCGAGTGTGGCGGTTACCGACCCCTGATTGAGCCACGTCCAAGCGGCATCGAGCGACAGCGTTTCAAATTCATCGTTCAGGGCATCGGGGGAACTGGGGTGGGTATCCGGAGTAACGTTTGCGCTATTTCCGCCACTGGTCGGATCAATATAAACCTCGGCAACTCCACCACCTAAATCACTGACGAGCGCGCCGGAGCTGAAATTAATTTCCGTGATACCAACGACCGTGTGCGTGCCGTCCGTGACATCGATCGGCGAGCTGGGACTACCGCTCGAATCGCTCGGGCTGCCGGGTGTGAACGTGAGCAGGGCCGCCCCGTTCGAGAGGGGCTCAACCGTTGCGCCGCTGATATACACCGTATCGACCGGCCCAGAATCACCGGCAGGCGAATTGCCGACTTCCTTGAAAGAGACCTTGCCGGCAAGACCGAACGCCGCATCGAGTTTATCCCATGCATCGTTGATCTCGACCTCGGGCTCTGTCTGAGACGGATCGAGATATTCCAAATCCAGGTTCGGTGTGCGAGTTCCACTCATGGTGAGGTTCCTGATAGCGAGAGAGTTTGCACGGCGCCGGTGCCGCGCCCAACGACAGCCGACATTTGATAGATGCCAACCTTAATGGATGAGAGCGCCGGCGAACTGCCGAAGTCAGCGGCCTGCTGCGTCGCGCTATATAAAACCTGCGTCGCATTGATCACGGTGAGCGTGCGCAGCACCGCCTCGGGCGAGGCCGGATCAATAATATCGACTTGGAAGGTCTCGGTCGCTTCCGAGAGCGGCATGTCGACACCGGACATCAACGTGCGGCCCAAGCGGTCGCGCCGCCGCCAGGTGATGAGGATATCGGCGCCGCTCACATAGACTGCGGTTAATTTCACGGGCGAAAATGGACTCAGCGCTTGCGCATGGCCGATGAACGTCGTATCGACACCGCTCCCATAACTCGCCCCGATCGACACCACTTTGTAAATTCGCGCGCCGTTGATTTCTGCGGTCGACAAGAGCTCGCGCTGCAGATAGCCCGCATTCAGGAGCACGAAGGTATCCCCGGCGACGTTCTTGCCGATGTTGTATTCGGTGCCGCGGCGGCCGCGCAGCAAGCGCGAGAGCCGCCACTGCGTGGCAGATAGCTGAACCGCTTCACCAAACTGCACGATTTCCCAGTGCCCATCGGCGCCCATCGCGGCAGCGTTCGCGCCCGCAACGAGCTGCGCATCGGTGACGCTCGAAAAACTGTAGGCGGCCGACAGCACGTTGACGGTAATGTCCGTGGTGTCGTCATAGGTGTAGTGGGGCGAGGCCGGAACGGCAGCCTCCAACGTGCCGACGGTCGATTCGTTGACGATTGCGAACTGAGCGACGAAGGTGGCGCCGCCATCGGTCGATCGATAGATTTGGCATCCATTCCAGGCGTTGCCGCCGGCGGCGCGCTGCGCGGCCATGTAGAAGCCGGGATTGCTGTCGGAGTCTTGCAGCGCCGGCAAATCGAGAAAGAGCGCATTCGTCGGCGCGACCAGCTTGAGCTTTTGCGGCTTGCGCGCCGGCGGATTGGCGATGGCGTAGGAAATATAGCTGCCTTGGTTGTCGCGCACGCAAGAGAGCTTGCGCAGCACGCCGGCTGAATTCGTATCGCTCACGATGCGCAAGCGCTGCATGAACTTGTCCACCGGCACCGCAATGCAATCGGCGACCTCGAGCGCCGACCAGGATTGATCGACCGAGAGCTCATGGCCGTCCTTCGCCGCCCAGGCGTCCGCCCAAATGATGTCCGCGCATTGCAGCGCCTGGGTGTCGCCCAGGCACAAGGGCAGCGACAAATCCTGGTCATTGACCGCGCTCGTCGTCAATCGAAAGGGCGATTGCTGCTGATCGTCTTCATAGTCGCGCGCGACCGACTTGTAATGCAGACGAATGGTTCTGGGCAGCGTCGTTTCATCGGCGCGGCTCGAGGTGATGGCGGGTGGCACGGTTGAGCCCGATCCGCCGTCATAGGCGCCGAAATCGTCGGTCGTGAAGGTCGCGACCACCTCCTTGCCGCGCGTCGGGAATTTGATTTGCGTGGAGGATTCGACCCCATCGAAGAACGCGACCGAGCGTAAGGGTGAGATGATATCGACCGCGGCGGAGACACTGCTGATCGAATAGCCATCGATGAAGCTCTCGCCTAAATCCGACACATCGTACTGAGCGGCGGTCATGCCGGCGCGCTGACAGATCGCGGCCACGATCTCACCGACCGCAACGCTTGAGCCGCCGCCCGTGCAGACCTGCATGTCGATCGTATAGGCAAAAGTTTGCGTGTCCGGATAGCCGACGCCATACACCTGCCCCGCGGTCATCTGCCCCGCGGCGACCGCTTGGTTATAGGCGGCGGTCCAAAACGCTTCCGTGTTACTCGGCGACCCCGGCGGCAAGCACGGGTTTAGGGGATATTTCTCGATCGTGCCGCCGCGCCCGGATTCGTTTACGCCGATCACTCGGTATTGCTGAAGTACCGTATACAGAGCGGTAGGACCCGGCGTCCAGGCGCCGCCCTTAATATATCTGCCATCCCCCCTAACGCAGTAGCCGGCGATCGGCGCCACGGGCAACCCCACGCACGGATCCGGTGGCGCGCCGGGATTGCGGGTCACTTCGATCTGATCATCGAGCGTGCAGTTCAGGGTGACCCCGTGGCAGGCGCCCACGTTGCCGCCCGCCGGGATGAAGTAGAACACGCCGTGATTGATTTGATGGAGCACGCCGCCCGCATACCAGCGACCCACCCAGTACCCCTCGGGATGCGCATCGGCCCAATCGCAGATCACATCCGGAACGTCGGCAAGCGGCACCAGCGTCCTCGAGGCGGGTGTCAGCGTGTTGTAGAACATGAACACCGTCTGCTCGGGACCGACGGTGATCGGAAACCACGGTGAATAGTTGCCCGCGGCGCCGCTGCCGGTGCTCCAACCGAAAAGCTCGCCCTGCAGCGAGCCATCACCAATAGCCTCCTGCAAGGTATCGCGGATCGGGCCGGGGCTGCCGCCGTTGTTGTTGTTGAATTGATAGTTATAGACATTCCCGCCGAGATTGCGTGGATCCAAACTGCCGTCGCCATTCCAGGGCAAGAGCACGCTGTTCGAATACTCTGTCGAGTCCTCGCAGGCGCCGACGCCCTGCGTGAAACATTCGAAGGTGAAATTCGGATGCCGCAACCCCTGACTCATCGCAAGCGAGCGATTGGTGTAGACGATATAGGCGAGTGCGCGAAACGCGAGCACCTCGCCAAAGCCTTCAATCGCCTCGATGGTGGGATCGGCAATCTGCTCTTCGGTGCCGAGATAGAGCGTGAAACCTTCGGCGTAGGCGGCGCTCGCGGTCAGGCGATTGGCGTAGTCTAAGTCGGTTTCTGCGATCTGGCCGGTCGCGGTGTCGGCCTCTTGCTGCGGCCGGATGTCATAGACGATGGTGCCGTTTTCCCAGATTCGGCTCACTCCTGCGATCGCGCCGACGTCGTCCGGATCGTCATCCCTGACCCGTTCGCAAAGACCGATCGCGATACTCTGCGTGTAACTGTAGGTGGTCTGGGTTGGACCGCCTTTACCGCCGCTTTCATCCTGATGCTCAATGTAGGGCGCGAGCCAGATGACGGTTCCCGATACGCTGAAGGTGCCGAAGCCAATAGGCACCGGTTCACCCACGGTCGAGGTGGTGGTGCGGTTATCCGTGATCTTGGGGCCATTCGGCAACTGCGTCGGAAAGAGCGCCGAGCCCGCGAGTGCGCCCAAGGCAAAGCCCAACTGCGGATTACCGAAGTAGGCACCCACCACGGTACCGACAACGATGAGGGCGGCCTGCCCAAAATTACTAATACGTCACCAGCGGAATCGCCCAAATCGATTTCGTGCGCGTCACCCACTGGCCCGCGTAGGAGTGCTCGACCACACGCCCGATCATCTGATCGGTATGGATCATCGATTCGCCGGTGTAAATCGCGGCATGAGCGGGGTGCGCTTGCAGCGGAAACTGGATCAACAGCAGCGCCGCCGGCCCAAGGTCAATTTGCCGGGTCAGGTGCGTCATGCCATCGATGAGCAGCGATTGCGGCGCGCGCGCGTAGTTGGTCGGCAGATAGCGCAGGAAGATATCGCTACCCAATTCATTCATGCAAGCGGCGATGAACCCCAAACAATCGGCGCCGTTACGCGTGCGGCCTTGATGCAGAAATCGCACGCCCACCCACGCGCGCGCCCGGTCGATGACAGCCTGCGGCGCGATCATAGCTCGCTGCCAAGTTCCGCCACCGTCGTCGGCCCCGCGGTCAAGGCGTTGACGCCCGGAATGAAGACACCGAAGCCGCGGAAGTTCGGGAGGTTGTCGTAATTTCCTTTACAGGTGAAGCGCTGCCGATCGCAGCCGCCTGTGAGCGTGAAGGCATCGCCGGGCGAGACGCTCTCCGGGAATTGATCCCAGAATTGCGCCACGTCTGCCGCCTGGCGCGGGTCCAATTTCACCTCACGACTGAAACCAGTATTCGCGCCGCTGATGAAGGTCAGTTCGCCGCCGGTGTAGCTGAAGGTATTGGGCGGGGACGAGTCATCGAGGGTCACCGCGAACTCTTGGCGGTTGGTGACAGCACCGACTACGCCATTAATAATCGTCGTCGCCACCGGAAACTTGCAGCGCCTGTCGCCGAACTTCACCACGTTGCAGGAAGTTGAGAAGGTGCGAATGACGGTCTGCGCGAGGATCTGCGCAAGCCCGCGGACTTCCGTCGTGTACTTACCATCGCTGTCGTGATTGATCGCGCCCAGGATGCCGGACTTCGCGACGAAGTAGCCGTGCTCCGGCGCGCGCCAGTTGCAAATCATCACCGTCACGGGCGCCTTATCGAGGAGCCCGCTTTCGATCTCATCCACCGTCACATCGAGCGGCGTATACAGCTGCGCATAGGGCGAGTCTTGAGAGACTTCCGGGAAGGCGCCCTGCACTTCCAGGTTATCGACCGCCAGATCGCTGTTGCTCTGAATGTCCCCGGAGGTCACGTTGGCGATGGCGTAGTAGCGCCCGGCATATTTGTCGGTGGGGCTGTCGCCCGTATCTGGGATCGTGATATCGAGATCGTGTTCGGTGCCGCGAATCATGCGCCCGTCCGCCATTTCGATCGACCAGATGAAGGCAAGCGAGGTCGCGTCCTTTTGCAGGTCGGCGAGCAAGAGCGGCGGGATCGTCTTCACGCGAGCGGCAGCCGAATTTCCGCGAGTTGAATCGTTGCGGTCATGATCTTGAAATTCGAAATCGTCACCGACCACTGCGCATCGAAGCGGCACCACACATCGAATTCCCCGCCCCAGCTATTGGGCGTGCCGGAAAAGCCGCCGCCCAAGGTCACGAGGCCCGTGGCTTCATCCAAGGTCCAATCGGTTTGAATCACGCCCCCGTCGTTCGCGATCTGGATCCCGGCATAGGTATGCAGCCGATCGGTGTAGCTTAAGCCCACCGGCCGCGTGATCTCGCGTTCCTGGATGATGCTGCCAGCGCTGTATTGCTTGATGAGCCGATAGGAAGCGGGCGAATCCCCGGAAGATACCAGCGGCTGATCATAGGCGGTTGGGTTGGCATCGAGGCCGCAGGACTTGTAATCACTCCAATCGCGAAAGCGAAAGCCCGACCACATGCCGCCCATCGCGTGCCAGAAGGCATTGATGTTCTCGATATCGGCTTGGTGCTGGTTGCCGAAAGGCACCGCTTCGTACTTGAAGAGCGGCCGCGACCACTTGCGATCACGCCGTTCGTAACCCCCTTCGCGGCTGGTGATCTTCACCAGGTAATTGGGCGCCGATTGAAAGCCGTAGGTCGAGCACTGCGGAAAGGTGGCGGCCGGGTCTTCGATAATGGTCGGCATCAGCGGCCATTCCTGCGCGCGGCGATCGAGAGCTGCGTCGCGGCGTTGTTCGCGGTCTGCATTTGCGAGGGGCGGCTGATGGTGCCGTTCGGGGAGGTGGTCATGAAATTGTTCGTCACTTGCAGCGGCTGCTGACCGCCGCCGTTCGGGATGATGTGCATATCCTTGGCGCCCGAATAGGCGAGCTCCGGCCCGTTCTCCCCGACGACGCCCACCTTGCCGGCGCCGATCGTGCCACCGTCGGCAAAGCCGCCGATCGTGCTTGCGAGCGCGCCCAGGTCCGTGCCCGTGGCTGCGGCGCCGGTGCTCGCAATGGCGGACGCACCCCCGCCACCACCTAAAGCCCCGGCAAACAAGCTGGAGAGGCCGCTGCCCGCGCCGCTGCCGCCGAAGATGCTCTCGGCGATGCTCTTGTTCGCAATGGTGAGCAGGTCCCTTTCGATGCTCAAGGCCATGTCGCGAATCGCCTGGGTCAGTGACTTCGCCCCGGTTTCGGCGGCCAAGAGATTGTCCTCGAAAGCCGTCTTGAAATCATCGTTGATCTGCTTTGAGAGCAGGTTCGTTTGCGAGCCTAAGCTCGTGAGTTGATTTTGAAATGCCTGCGTCGATTTCGTCAGCTGCGGCATGGTCGTCGCGTTCTGGTCAGCGATCGCCTTTTCCGCGTTGTACACCTGGGTGAGCGAGGCGATCTCGGTTTGACGCGCGGCCTCGAGCTGCGCCTGGCCCGCGAGGGTCGTCAACTGACCGTTCGCGATCTGCGCATTGACGGTCGCCTCGACGCTGGCGTAGGCGAGCTCCGCGTCGGTGCCTTTCTGCACCTGTTCGTTGTAGGCGGCCTGGGCCACGGTAATATCGCGTTTCTGATCGAGCGCCGCCAGGCCTGCAGTGTCGTTCGTGCTGGTCAGATTCTGCCGCAGTGATTTGTTTTGAAATTCGAACGCCGCGGCCGCCGCTTTTTGAAGCCTGCCGGCCATCACATCCAAGTCGTTGTTGATGCCTTCGAGTTCCTTGGCGTCTTTCAGATTGAGAAACTCCAGATAGAGCGCACGCGCATCCTTCTGCGCTTGCAGTCCCTTATCCCCCATGTTCTTAAATGCCTGGCCGAGATCGCCCGTGGTGATCTTGTAATTAAATGCCGCCGCGTCGCCCGCGTCGAACTGCGTGACCTGCTCCTGCAATGACTTGGACAGATCATCCGATTTCTTTTTGGCCTCGGCGAAGGCGAGCGCGCCGGCGTCGCGCCTGATATCCGCAACGATTTTCGAGACGTCGCCGCCGGCGGCCGCCACCTTTTTGAGCGCATCGGCCAAGGGGCCGAACTGCAGTTTGTAGTCGGCCGCGGCCGCAGCGCCTAAGCCAAAGGAACCGGCCTGCTGGCGCAGCTGCGCATCGTAATCCTTCAACTGTTGGAGCGCCGCATCGCCAGCCTTCAAGAGTGCGGGATTGGTTCCCGGGTCCTTGATGCGTTTCTTTTCCGCTTCCGTGGTCGAAATGAGCGCGAGTTCATTGGCGCTCCCCGCCTCCATGATCGCGAGCGTTTGCGCTTCGGTGTCGGCGCGGTTCTTCACGATGTCAGCGGTCGACTGCTTGATGATCTCGCCGGCTTCAGTGAAATTGCCGGTGGCGAATTGCACCGCCGCCGCGCCGATCGCACCGATGGCCGCGCCCAACCGCTGGAACGCACCGACCGTTTCCACTACCGCAACGGCGACATACTTGACGCCCGTAACGATCAGGTCCGCCGCGGCGCCGAGTTTCGAGCCGCCGGTTGCGCCCTTCTCGAACTGATCGGCAAGCTCATTGAGAACGGGCAGGAGCTTGGCCGCCAACTGCACCGCCAGACCGTCGACGATGACGGCTTTGAGAATCGTCACTCGCGTGCTGAAGTCATCGGCGGCCGCGGCGAGCGAGCCCGATATCACCAGGCCCGCGTCCTCGGCCTCTTTCTTGAATTGCGCGAGGCCGGCGGCGCCCTGATTCAATACCGGGATCATGTTCTGCCCGGCTTTGCCCAAAAGATCCACCGCGATGGCGGTTTTGATCGGGCCATCCGCCATGGTGCGAAATTTATCCGCTATGTCGGGGAGTATCTGCGCCGCGTTCTTCAAGCTGCCATTGGCGTTGGTCACCGACACGCCCAAGGCCCGAAACGCTTCGCCGGCCTTCGACGTCGCATCGCCGCCGGCCTGGGCCAGCGAGGTGTTCAAGTGCTTCAAGCCATCCGCGAGCGCCTCGGTTCCGAGGCCTGAAGCCGCCGCGGCGAGCTTGAGTGACGATAAATCCTCCGCTGTGACGCCGGCAGACTGCGACAACAGATTGAGCGAAGCGGCCGACTCAATCGCTTGTGCGCCGAACTCCACCAGCTTCTCAACCGTGAACGCCGCGGCGAGGTTCTTCGCAATATCGGCGAGGTACTCGTGCTGCTTTTTGGAGAAGTCGTTGAGCGCATCGGAGGCTGCCCTGAAGGTCGCCGTGTAGCTCGAGCTGTCGGCCGTGAGCTTGACATTGAGGGCTGCAAGATTACCGCCGGCCATCTACTCGCTCCTTTGCCCGCGCGCGAAAGGCGCCCAAATATCGTTCGCGATTCGCAACCCGAATCGCCTCATCGCGCTCCGACTGCTCGATGAACATGAATTCCATCATCGAGGGCGGCTGCGCGCCTTCTTTCAAGTGCGGCCGCAAGAGCTGCTGAACCGTCATGGCGGCGTGCATGTTATCGCGGTACGGGCCCCACGGCTCCAATCGCCAATAGGCTTTCCAACTGCGCAATTCCCGCTCCGATAATTCGAGCACCTCATCGATCGAGCGCCCGAGCAACATCCCCAAGCGGTGCAGGAAGAGCTCCTCGGGCGTCAGTCTTTTTTTGCCTGACTGTTGGCCTCGCCTTCCTTTGCCAATTTCGGCGGTGGATATTCTCCATCGGGGTCGTCCGCGCTCGTCAGCCATAGAGCTCTCGCCGCCACGGCGTGAACCACCATGTTGGACATCTGCTCAACCTCGGCCATGTTCTTCGGCTTCGGATCGGTTAATGCGTGCAACGTGATGAAAAGGTCCGTTTCTTCGCTACCGTTTTTCAGCATCTTTCGGACCGCAGCCATGGCCGCGCCGTTCAATTCGCTCACCGTATAGACGACGCCGCGAACGGTAATTGGCCGCGTGATGAGCGTCGCCATCAGCCCGCGGACCGAATGATAGGCCCGGTGATTTTCCCGGAGAACTTGATCTCGTTCTTGCTCGAGAGGCTGGGATCGTATTCCCAAGAGAGCATCGCCAAGTCAAAGGAAAAGTTCTCGCTCGGGCTGTCATCGCCGACCTGCAGCTGAAACGAGCGCCGCGCCTTGCTTTCCACATCATCGATCAAGCCATTCTGGATGGTGGTATCGATCAACGTGTAGTTGGCGGTGAAGGTCACATCATTGCCATCGGAGAGGCCAGCGATGTATTCCTTGCTGCCGCCGGAGCAAAAAGTAGTCGCTTCCACCTGATCGTTTTTGACCCCGATACCGCCGATCGCCGTGATTTCGCAAAAGCGCGTGTAGGACTCGGGCGAGTTCCCGTCTCCCACGGCCAAATAGTCTTGGCCGACGAATGCGTTTGTTTTGTGAACCGTTGCCGTCATGTCGAGTTCTCCTTAAACCAAAAAGTGTAGAGCTGCGTCATCCTCGCAATGCCGGGATCGGGATCACCCGTCGCGAATTCGTTGTCGATGATGACCCTATCCACATAGGTGTCGCCCATCATGCCGGTCGAAAACCCATCGAGCGCGGCTTTAAGCACTTGCGCCAATCTCACGGCCACCAAGCCGTTCATGGCGAAGCTGTCGATCTGCATCTGGCCCGAGACCAGGCTATCCGTTCCGCAGCTCGTCTGCTGAAACAGGGTCGCAGCGCGCGTGATGAGCACATCGGGCAGCGAGTCCGAATTCTGCGGCCGCGTCCAGGCGTAAAAGCGCTTGGTGATGGCGCACACCGCATCGCAGGTGAGCAGGTAGCTGCGAATCCCTGCCTCCACCGTGCCGGCGCCATCATCCTCGGTCACGCGGATTCCACCGCTTTGTCGATGCCTAAAAGGATGGTGTTGGCCAAGGCGAGCTCGGCTTCATCCCGCGCCTGCAGCAAGGATTTGCGGATCCACGGCTGCGCGCGCTGATAGCGCGTCCCCAGCTCGACGAAGTTCAAGGCGTAATAGCCTTCCTTGGTGGTGGTCAAGATGCCGTCGGCGATATCTTTGGTTTTGTTGATCGAGGCGCCGGTGCGCAGCTGCGAGCGCGCGAATCCCGCTGACACCGCGCGCCCGGTATAGGTCTTGTGATCGACCGTGCCGACCGGGATGTTTTGGCGCGCGTACTTGAGCGCGACATTGATGCCGGCCTTGACGCCGCGCTTGAGCACCTGGCCTTGCTCGAGCTGCTCAAGTGCTTTTAATTGCTTCGTCAGCACCGCAACGCCTTCCAAGGTTGATCGCTTTTCGAATGCCATCCAAAGAATCCTTTTAGGGCGTTTGACCGGTCCGATAGCCCGCCACATCGCGCCGCGCACAGGTCAGTTGTAATTCCACGCGCATCGTTATATCGCGAATCGCGCCCTGAATATCGTAATAGTCGAAGATCCCGGGGGATTTTCCGGGGTTTAAGCAGTGCACCAGGCGCATGGTGTTGGGCGCAACGCCCTCCAAGCCCGGGCGAAAACGAATGCGGATGCGGGTCCACAACAGGCTGCCGACCTGATTGGCGTTATAGGATTCGATCGGCTTCCAGTCATCGATCGCGAAGAACACGTTCTGCGCCCACAACTCGTACTCGATCCGCGGCGAGCCCGCGGCATCCAAGAGCGGCGTGCCATCGGCAGCGAGCTTCAATTTCTCCAAATTACAGAGGTGACGCAGTTCGCCGGATTGCGTCGGGCGGATTTCGCGCCGGCCGGCCACTAGCCTGCACCCCCCTCGCCAGCCGGCGGAATTGCCGGCAAATGTCCTGGCGAGGGTGCGGCCGTAGCCGCGGGCTGCGTCGTGGTGGTGTATCGCAGTGATAACGCCGGCCGCTTCTTGGCCGCCTGGCGCTTCAGTTCCAAATCGAGCAAATAGGCCGCGACCTTATTGGGCAGGATTTTGCGCACTTGGCCGCAGATCCCACACGGTTTGCCGCTCATACGCCCATCCCGCGGCGGTAGGGCATCAGCAAACTGATCGCGCGCTGCTCGAGCAATTCGAAATTATCGGTGTTCCGATCGAAGAGCGATTCCATGTAGAGCAGGATCGCGCAATAGATATCGCGGCGCGCAGGGCCCGTATCGCTCGTGCCCGGGATGGGATTGCACTGCCAGTAATAGCGCCAGTTCTCGGGCGCCCAGCCCTCGCAGGGTTCGTCATACCACCGCGGCCGCAAATCGCTCTCGGCCCAGCGGTACTGTTTGGGATCGGGCGTTGCCTTGGCGTTCGAATCCTTGGCCTGGTTGTCCAAGATCATGAGCTCGCCCAAGGTGCGCTCGGTGAAGTTCTCCGCCCAGTCCTCGGCGCCGCCGATCAAGAGGTTCAGTCGCCGCTCATAGACCGACTGCAACCCCTCATCGAGCGACAGCTGCGCGAGGGCGTCTTCGATTTGGATGTAGGTGCCGCTCATCGGTAGTTCTCCGCGATCGCTCGCGCCACAGGGAGAAAAGCTTCCAAGCCCCAGTCCATCAGGGCAGAATTTACGCACATCAGTATGACGCGGCAATTCCGCTTAGTGTACCCGGCGCCAGCGATGACTCTATCCACGCTGGGACTATACGGACCTTTGAGCGCCGAAAAGTCGAACGCAAGCCCGGTTATTGCACAGACTCTCGCCTCGAAACGCTCCGTCAACCAATCCACGTCCAAGTCGAATTCCCAGCCTTCGGCTTTACATCGTTTGCGGATATTCCTTAGCAATTCGTTCGCGCGCCATCTCAAGTCCCCGGCTTTCTTGATTCGCTGCCGTTCTAAGTAGACCGGGTCCAGACGCTTTAACCTTTCGACCTCGCAGCGACATTCTTTGCACCAGAAATGGAAGCCCTCTTTGCCGCAGCCCTTATTCTTATGAAAAGAGTCCAGCGTCAGGGTTCGTTTGCAACGATAGCAACGTCTAGGAACTATCGATAATGTTCGGCTATCCACTGGTGTTTCCTTTGCATAAGCGGATCCCATGGGTCGCAGTGTCCGTGAAGAATCACGATTTTCGCGGTGGGCGGAAGTGCTCCGCCTTTCGGCGCGATCTGATTGCGGTAGGAAAAGACGCCGTCGACATGCGTGAACTTGGCTTCGTTGGGACCCAAGCACGCACCGATCCACGCCTGATCGGACCCAATGTACTTAAGATTCAGGCCGATCTGCGGCGAAGTGAGCGGATCGAACTTCTCCCACACCTGCGGCCGGCTGCCCGCGGTCAATTGGATCAAGGAGCCGTTGTAGGGCGTTCCTCGAGCGGTGTCGCCGTACATTTTGAAATCGAGATGGTGATCGAAAAGCGCGGTGATGTCGGCGCAGATGACCACGTCGAGGTCGATTGAAACGAATCGCGGCCCGAAGAGATCAGCAGCTTCTCGAGAGAACATTTTAAGGCGTCGATAGCAGCTTGGGTTTCCACGACCGTGCGGGCTGGGAAGGTTGGCATAGTCGCTCCAGAGGGTCAGGGTGCGAACTTCCGGCCGGATACCGACCGGATCGTCGGTCACGCACACGAGCTCGAATGGCTTGTGATAGTGACGCGTCAGCATGGAATACAGAATATTCACCGTCTCGGGCGCAAATTTCGAGCGGTAGCCCAACGGTGGCCGCCATTTAAAGCACACGAAACTCAAGCGCTCGGCCGACTCGTTCATGGATAGATCTGCCGGTAGGGGAAGGTGCGTGTGAGGGGGCGCCAATTGGGGATGCGATCGCGTTCGATCTTGCGCCGCGGGATCTCAATGTCGTCGACGCCCTTGACCTTGCGTTCGTAATGCACAGTCGAGGCATCAGCGATGGTTTCACGGGGAACACGGATGACCGACCAGCCGAGCATGACCGGCTCGCCCGCGAAGCGGCGCACCTCTTCGCGAAAGAGCGCATCGGTGCCGTAGAGGCCGGCGAAGCGTTCATCGTAGCCGCCGATCTCCCAGTACATCGCGGCGCTCATCAACCAGGTGTTCGGATGCGGCTTGTAGGGCGTCAAGAGCGGCTCGCCGCCCGCATTGGTCCCCTCCCAGGTATCGCGGCCAAAGCGATAAACGCTGCGCGGATTGAGCTTCGCCGCTTGAATGAAATTCCACGTGCTCGCGGGCACCAGATGATCCATATCGGTCAAGAGCAGCCAGGGCGCGCGAGCGAAATGGGCACAGACATTGCGCGCCGCGTCCTGATTCCAGCGCACATCGACGCCGATCTTGAAGATGCGAAGCATGCAGCCGATCTCAAACCCCTGAGCATCGCCATCAGGAGAGCCGTCGTCGCAAATCAGTACCTCGAGGTTCTCGCGGCAGCGCAAGGGCAATGCCGCAATCCGCGTGAGTTGTTCCCGCAACATCTGTTGGTTGCGGTAATAGGGCAGGCACAGGGCTACGCGGCGCATGCGGCCTCCCGTTCGAGCGTCTTGCGGTCGATCGGCAGGAACCAGCGCGGCGCCTTCTTGCCGGCGATGTAGACCGCGATCTGCGCGGCCAAGAATTGCGCCGCGGCGGCCCCGAACTGGCCGGACCATTCGGCGAGCTTGCCGCCGCTCGAGCCGCCGCCGTTCTTCCAGGCATAGTCGGGGAACCAATGCCGCTCACCTCGGGGACCTAAGGCCATATCGAACCCGACGAGAAAAATCGCGCGCGGCCGCATCTGATAGGCCAAGTTGAGTGCACAGAACCCGGAGTGGGTCCCGTTGAGCCGGGGAGGCTCGCCGGCCGGCGAGCGCTCGGCCAGGGTCGTCGAGGTGTGATCGCACTCGAACGGTACGATCGGGCGAATGTTCAAGACGTTCTTGAGCGTCGAGGCCCGCAGCCAGATCGGTTTTTGCAGCCGTCGCAGGCTTTCCACTCGGGCCTCCGCCCACATCCGATCCATTGAGAGGCATATGTCCCACCGCGGCAGATAACGAGCCGAATCGTTCACGGCAATAATGGTCCCAGGGAGATTCGCGAGATTGAACTGCGAGGCTGACCAGCCACCGGCGACGATGGTGATCGATCTCATTGGGCCTCGAACAAATGAGTTTCGAATTTGATCCCATAGTGAATCAGGGCGACGTGGCGAAACTCGGCCGTCATCGCGCGCATCCACTCATACGAGCGTTCGTCGTCGCGACAGCGGCGCCCGCCGCGCATGTCAACGATGATTTTGGTCTGCCCGGCGATCGAGGCGCTTTTCACCAGGTCCAGGTAACGCTCTGGCGGGTAGTGAAAGCACCAGGACTTGAAACTCACGATGAGGTCATAGAAGCGCGGCGCCCGCCGATGTGCGTCGTTCGCGTCGATAAAATCGATGTGCTCGAGGCCATTGACCTTCAAGAACCGTCGCGCCGCGTCGCGATTGGAGAAGGTCTCGTTGTGTTTCACCATATCGGGCGCATCGTCAATCCCGTCGAGCAACGTGACACTGCACTGATCTCCAAAGTGGCGCGCGAGCAGCACATCAATACCACCCATGCCGGAGCCGATATCGAGCACCGCATCACAGCTCGCCGGCAAAAAGGGCTCGATGCAATCGAACTCGCTATAGAGCGCATCAGCATAGTGCTGCAGCCAGGTACCAGGATCATCCACCATGTCGGCGATGGCACCGCGCTGCAGTTGCAGATACGGATACGCTTCGAGCGGCACGGTTAAGCCCAAGTCGCGATCGGCGCTCATGGCTTCTCGGCGATCACGGACAGATCCTTGCCGATGCCCGCCTGACATTGCCAGCCGAGCGCGCGCAGCTTCTCGAGCCACACGGCCGCGGGAAGCACGGAGAGGTGGGCATTGCGCCCGTCCGGCAAAATCGCATTGGCGGGGCGCGTCGAGATCACGAAATAGGCGACCTTGCCGGTAATGCGCCATACATGATCGAGCACGTCATTGAGTTTCTCCGGCTCCACGTGCTCGAGGACGTCGGTGCAGATGACGAGATCGCAGGGCTTGGGCATGGAGGCGCGCTCCGGGACGCCCGGGTCGTATCCAGACACGCGAATGGGCTTCAACGCCTCGGCCAATTTATTCTCTCCGCAGCCGTAATCCAAAATCGTCGCCGGCTGATAGTCCGCGATCAGGCGGCGGACGATCGCCTCGTGCTTGGCGCCATCCGCGCCCCAGGAGCGCTTGGCATGGAGCGCCGTCAACTGCGCGCGGTACGCCGGTGTCGTCATGTCATCGAGCGAGTACCGGTAGGCGCCGGCGTGCTTCAAGAACATGCCGATATGGCCCAAATCGAGGGCGTGAACCCCCTTCTTGGCGAGCCGATACGCCAACACCGTCGCCGCGGTGCCCAGGCAGATCAGTACCGTCGCCGCTGGCCGGCCGACCTCCTCTTCGATGCGATCGATCTCGGCATAGGCGTGCTGCCTGGGCCCGTGCACTTCGCGCACCGTTCGCGCCTCGCTGCCCATCATCTCGGTCGTGATCGATTTCTTATCGCCCGAGACCAAGACGATGTCCTTGTCCTGCCAGAGCGCGCGGACCTTGGCCCAGTAATCCGGCCGATCAATCCAGGGGGCATTGTCGGGGCGCGTGATGAAACTCGAGTGATACGTACCCTTCGCGCTCAAATGCTGGATGTAGAGCGGTTGCGTGTAGCGCATCCAGGACTCGCGCCGCGGACAGTCGCCAAACGGATTCGGGATTCCGACCAGGCAGCCATTCGGGTTCGCGGCGATCGCGCAGAGCTCCTTTGCCAGTTTCGGCTCCGGTCGCTGCGAGGTGCAGCCACCGCCGACGGCGCAGCGCCACTCGCCGTCGCCGAAGCGCGCGATCGAGGAATATGCGAGCGCGGCCAAGGTGTCGTCTTCGCTCACGATCGGCGGGTAGGTTTTCACTTCTCGGTGTCGTCGATGAGGTCGACCCTTACGTTCATGCCGACCATCTTGGCTCCTAAGCGAATCATCGTAATTCCATACATGATGAGCGCTTTGGCGACGCCATACTTATATCGAAAGAGCGGCGAGATCTTGATCTCGACGGTAAGGTTGGAGAGCTTCGGGCTGAATGATTTGGGAAACATCGCCATCGGGGAGCGCCTCTTGGATCGTCGACCGCGCGAAGCATGTCAGTGCGGTTGAGCGACTGCAATTGATTATTTCGAGCCCAGCTTCTTTCGCATCGACGGCGAGTCGGTTCATCGCCTTCACCCATTCGGGATAGCGGCCGCCGTTGCCGAGGCCCCGCGGATGATCACCATGCCAGTGCGTGCGGCCGCGCGAGCGCTGGAAATCAAACCCCAACAGCAAAATTCGCTTCACCCCAAAAAGGTGCGCGAGGCCAATGGCCTGATAGCCGGAATTGAAGCCCGTGTGAATGTGATTGGGCGACTTGGAAAGGCCGGCTTGGTCAAGCCCGTAGACCCAATGCAGCTTGTACTGATCACGCGAGGAAGACGCGACGGTCCAGAGCTGCGCGCCCGCGAAACTCTTCGCGAGCTCCGCAAAATAGGTGTTCCACCAGGTCGCATCGCAGGCGTAGAGCGCGTCCGCCCAGGGCGCTAGTCGGAAGCTCGTGTTGACGACGATCGTTTTGCATTTCCCCTGGCACCACGCCGCGTCTTCGCGGGTGGAGCTGGGTCCGGAGGCAATGATGGCGCAAGTTTCTCCGGCCCACTGTCCGTGAGCTTTCCCGTAGCGGGCGGCGATGGTAGTGGGAATCCTTTTTCCACCATCGCCAATTCTTTTCCCGGGACTTGCGCCGTCTTGGTTAAAGGCGCCGCGGCGAAGGCCTGCCGACGCTGCGGCTGCGGATCATCGGCCAGGGGCTCGAGCCACGGTGGTTTACGCACCGAGAGCTCCTTGCCGTAGGATTCTTCGCACCAGAAAATCTCGCCTGCGCGGATAAATCCGTATGGGCTCTGCCAGCTGGTGAGTGCTTTTGCTTTCATCGATGGGGTGCTCCGCGGCGTAAAAGGCCGCGCACTTGAGGCCGTAATCCCAAGCGCGCGGCAGCTAAGGCCAATCTCCCTTACCCAGCGTGGCTTAAGTGCTGGTTCCCGCCGGGAAATTGCCATAGACGAACGCCGCCGGCCGCGTGACCGCGAGCGCCAAACGCTCTTCGCACAAGATGGTCACGAGATTGCGCACGAAATCATCCTGATCCTCGGTCGAGACCAGGATCTGCGCTTGCTCGCGATCAAAGAGCATGGCAGCCAACTTGAACGCACCCACCAGGAAGTCCCCGACGTGCATGGAGTCCGACTGCACCACCGGCAAGCCCCAGATCATGGCGGGAATCGAGCCCATCGGCTGCGCCAGGATGTAACGGTCTTGGCTGTCCTTGGTGAGCTCGATGTTGTGCCAGTCCACGGGCGACATGACGGCGCCCGAAGCCGGGTAGAACGCCAACCGGACCTGCAGGATCGCATGGCGAATGACATCGATGAAGGTGTCGGTCGCCTTCGCAAACGCGCCGCTATAGACCGTCGCCTGCGGCACGATGCCCTGCAGATGCTCACCTGTCCCATCGCCAAAGAGCAGCTCATGCTCTTCGGTCAGTTTCAGGCCGAAGTTCAAGCGCGCATCGATCAATGCGGCGAGCTGCTGGAAGTCCGCGAGCACCTGTTTCGAGGCCTTGATCCAGTGGGCGATGGTCGTCACCGGCACGTTCAAGCGGCTGTAGGTGATGTCGGACTGCGGCTTTAGCGCCCCTTCCGAGACAACGCCTGCGTTATTGGTGAAGACATTCTCCTTCACCCAGTAGATCAAATCCGTGCCGGTGGTGCCGCCGGCGAGCAAATCTCGCACGGTCAAGTTCTGCAGGTACGGAACGACGACGGTCGGCAAATACTCGGGCGTGATGCCCTCGCCCGCGCTGCCCGCGAGGCTCGTGATCGTCTTCAGCTGGAACGGGCGTGACATGTGCTTGCCGGTGCCCTTGCCGATCGGCACGAAGTTTTTGAATTCCTCCGACTCGATGTACTGCTGGCCGATCGACTTGGGCGCACCCTTGCGCCCGCCGGTGAGTCCGGTCGCGATCTTTTGCTCGAGGAGCACGATGCGCCGTTCGTTATCCGCCTTGTAATCGGCGAATTCCCCCATCAGCTTGCCTCCATCCTTGTTGAGCTTGTCGACGGCCTCTTTGGTCGATTCCTGGATCTTGCCGAAGGTTTTCACGTCCTCGGCGGTCTTGTCGATCACGACCTTGACGGTGTCGAAGTGTTTACCCAAGGCCTTTTCGATCGCGGCCTTCAATTTCTCGCCGTTTTCCGCCTCGTCGGCGAGCGCCATGGGCCCGTGGTAGAGGTAGCTTTCTTCCTGCGCGCGATCCCACTGAAGGGTCGCCATATCGAGTACGCCGCGCGTGATGATGCGTCGGCCTAGTGTGCGTGTCATGGTGTCAGTTCCTTACAATTTGAAGTTCTCAATGAGTGCGATGATGGAATCTTCCGATTCCTGGCTATGCGCCGTTCCCTCAGCCTCACGCTGATTGAGTAGCTTCGTCAGGCCACCGTTCGCAATCGCGGTCGCCCGACTTCTCGAAATCCCCCCAGCCTCACGCAGGAAGGACTCAAACTGCTTGAGCGTCGGCAGTTCGCCGCGCGCAAAAATGCTTTTCACATCAGTGATGACGGCTTCGATGTTGGCCGGAAAGGTCACCAGCGAAATTTCCCACAGATCGATTTCCGTGAGCCGGTACAAATCCATTTTGCCGTCAAAGGTGATGCCGCCGGTTGGAATATCGTAGCCGATCGACATGGAGCGAATGACTTTTGCTTTCATCAACGCGTAGGCCGTCTTCGCCTGCGGCACATCGTCGATCAGCAGTTGCCCCTCGACATAGAGGCCGGTCTCGTCCTCTTCCATTTTCGTGAACGGCCCGATGGGCATGGTCGACATGTGCTGCCACAACGCTGGCGGTAGCGCGTCGCGTTCTTTCCAGGCCGAGAGCGTGCCGGTGAAGGCGCCCTTCATCACCACGTCCCGGTAGGAATCCATGACGCCGAACGCCGAGCCGTAGCCGGCGAAGCTGCCGTCTTTTTCGATCGCTTTGATCTTCATCGGCAAATTGCGGTGCTTTAAATTCATGTGACGAGCCTCAGTTTGGGCGGTGGTTTTTGCGCATCGGGCGGCGCCACGATCGTTTGCTGGCCGCCCATGGTTTCAATTTTGTCCAACGGGATGAGATTCGACTGCACCGTGAGCACATCCCCGCCCTCGGCCGGCGGCAGATCCTCGCGCGCGCGGATTTCGTTCCGGGTCATCACGCCGTTTTGTGAATAGGTGGAATAGAGCGCCGCGCGGGCGGCGGAGTCGGCACCCAGAAGGTCATCCGTGTCGATGGTTAGATACAGCCTGTTTTGATCTTTGGGGCGAATGAGCTGGATGGCGCAGGCTTGTTCCAATTGGCGAATGATCGGCCGTAAGGAGAGCCCCAGCCAGCCCAGCATCAAGTTTTCGATGCCCGTACCCCAACTGGTGACGCCGGCGGCCGCGTGACCGATCAAGACCGGCGGCACGCCGTACCAGCGGCAGATATCCTCGACCGCGAACTGGCGCGAGGCCAAGAGTTGCACGTCCTGCGGGTTCATGGTGAGCGACTCGAACTTCATGCCGCCCTCGAGCACCATGACGCCACCGGCGTGCTCGCCGCCCGTCGTGAACTTGCGCACGGAGGCGCGGATTTCCTCGCGCTCGTCTTTCTTCAAGTAGCCCGCCGCCTGCACGAAGCCGCCGGCGCGCATGCCATTCCTGAAGGTGTCGGCTGTCGCCTCGTCGCCCGCCATCGCGATCCCTAAACTATTGCGGGCATAGGCAATCGGGGACAGGCCGACCAGGCCATCGAGCGAGCGGCCCTTGAAGTGGAAAATATCGGTGGCGGCATAGTCCTGCATCCCCAAGATCGGGGCGTAATAGCGGTAGCGAATGAGGCCGTTCTGATCCCGATAGGGGGTCATCAGCTCGGGGCGAAAGGGATCCATCATGATCACGCGGCCGTCCTGGCCGAAGGTTTTCTTGGCATAGCCGTTGCCCCAGAGCGAGCGTGACCCCAGCATCATGGTCCAGAATTCGATCGACGACATTTGCGGGTTTGGCTGAAATCCGAGCACTGTGTAGAGCGGATCGTCGAGCGCCGGCGCGCCGAAACTCGAGCCCGGGCGCTCGCGCTGATTGAGGATGAACGGGAGCGAGGCGACGGTCTCCGAGATCAGCCACACGCAGGCCCATGCCGCCGAGATGCTGAGCGCCCCTTTAGGCGTGATGTCTTTGCCCGTCTGCGACCGGACAACATTGACCGGCGGCACGCCCTGCCCGTAACCCGGCGTTGGGAAGTAGCCGGCGCCCGCGTACCCCATGGAGGAGTCATACAGCCCTTGAAAAAAGGTCGCCGATTTACGCAGCAGATGGCGCGCGACCGCGCGCAAGCGCGACGGCTTCACGCCATCACCGGCGCCGCAAAGAAACCGGCCCGATCGCCGGTTTCCTCAACATCCATCGCGAAGCCGCCAAAGGCCATGAAGAGCGCGCAGGCGCCGTCGATTTTATCCGGCGAGCGTGCTTTGTTGGGCTTGACGTTCATGTTGGAGTCGAAGGATGGCACCACGTTCGCCATGTGCCAGGTGAGCACCGGATTGCCGCCGTGCTTAAGATTGCCATTCAGGTACGCCGCCTCGCAAAGCTTCATCGCCGGCGTGTAAGAGCGCGGCCCCTGGATGAATTGCATCAGGCCGTGCATATCCTCCGGTGTGGCAGCGTCCACGCCTTCATCGATCAAGTCGTTGACCAACTGCGCAGAATTCCACGGATCATAGGCAATGATTTTGGGCTGGAAACGCCGAATATCCGTCAGCATGTCGGCCGCGATG
The DNA here is from genome assembly GCA_036502605.1 of Steroidobacteraceae bacterium. Lineage (GTDB taxonomy): Bacteria > Pseudomonadota > Gammaproteobacteria > Steroidobacterales > Steroidobacteraceae > Bog-1198. Next base: position 13,427 of record DASXYI010000129.1, on the reverse strand, counting down.
GCGTTGTAATCATTCGTAGCTCCGCTGCATTGCGTGACCAAGCCGGACTGAATCCAGCCGGCATAGTTGACCGATTTCCTCTCGGTTCGCTGCGCTACGGCTTCAGCAGGGACCCAAAAGCGGCCCCAAGTGTAGAAGGTTTCTTGGATCTTCCACAACAAACGCCACGCCGCCATGTCGGTATTCGACGCACCATCGAAGCCCGCGGTGCACGGATGCCCCTCCATCTCCTCGAGCGTGAAGCCGCCACCGCAGCGTCGCCACTTCGTTAAGTTGGTCCAACTGGTCGCAGCGGAGGCGCGTCGATTCAAGCGCTTGATGCGAAATTCCGATAGCGATCCCGGCATCTGCTGCGCGGCGACCGCGGCTTTGCGGATCTCCTGCAGGATGTAGGGATTCACCGTCATCAGGGGATTCGCCTTGATCCAGGTGGATTCATCGAAGTCGTCATCGTCCTCGTCGACCGCGTAGTAAAGAGCCAAGAAGTGATCGGCCTCGACCACGCCGTTCAAAATGTTGTGCGCAAAGCCGCGAAGTTCCGCCCAGGGCCCGGGTGATTCATAGCCCTCGGTGGTGGTGTAGAGCTTCAGTGGCGACGCGCGCGCGCCGCCGGCGCTGTTCAAGACCTCGAGCAGATCGCGGGTTTTATGCGCGTGGATCTCATCCAATGAGGTGTGTGAGGGATTGAGGCCATCCTGGGTCGAGGCCTTGGAGTTGATGGGCTTAAAGATCCCGCCGATTTCGTAGCGGTTGATCTGGCTCACCATGGCCTCCAAATCGAATTCGGCTTGCATCTCGGGTTCTTTCTCGACCATGCGCTTCGCCACGTTGAAGACGATCCGCGCTTGGCTGCCGGTGGTCGCGGCACTGATGACCTGCGCGCCATTTTCATTCTCGAAGCAAAAGCAGTAGAGCAGGATCCCGGCCGCAATGGTCGACTTGGCATTCTTGCGCGCCGTGGCCAATAACCCTTCGGTATAGCGCCTGGTACCGTTGCCGACGCTTCGAAAGCCAAACAGTTGCACGATGAAAAACACATGCGCCGGGTGCAGCTTGATAGTTTCCGTGGCCCAGGTCCCCTCGACATGCGGCAAGCACTCCATGAAGGCGCAGGCGCGGTTGGCCTGGTCGGCGGAGAACACGAACGGCGGCTTTTTCCGCTGCGAGCGCTTGAGATCGGCGATGAATCGTCTGGCGGCTTTGCGCACCCAGGTGCAAAAGGCGCGATGTTTTCTATCCTCGAGCGCCTCTTCCGCGTAGGCAATCGCTACCGACACATAGTCGGCCGGATCAATCGTCGATGTTGAATTGCCGGAGCTTGCCGAACGGGCTTTTGGTCTTCTTCCTGCCGATGACTTTGACACGTGACCTTGAGGATGGGGAAAACCCTAAATCGCTCGCCGCTTTTATCATAACGGCGGCCTGGCTGTTCTTGATCGTGAGGTAGGGATTCTGGCCGTGCCACTTACCGAGCTTGACCATGATGCCTTGCGTCGCAACCTTGTGCGCCGCGTCTTCGTGGAAGGATTTGGCGACCACATAGATCTCGAGGATGCCGGAGTCCAATTTCTTCAGCATCCCCGGCGGCGAATTCGCAATGCATTCACGCCAAATCGCTTGCTGGCGGGCGGATAAATGCGATGGTGGGTCGAAGAGATCACCGTCCGGCACTGGCTCCAATTGATTTTTGAGCGCTTCCGGCGGCGTGCCATCGACGACTTTTAGATACGAAGGCTTGGGTTTTCGGCCGCTCGGCATAGGTAAATCGGAATATACCCGCTATTTCGGCGCTGCGGCTGCGCTTTCCGTCACGGTCGGCGCGGCCTCGAGCGCTGCCAGCAACGCATCTGCGTCCGCGATCGCGCTCCCGACCATCGCGGCGCGCTTGGTGGAGTGACCCTCGTGGCGGATCGCGGCGGCGAGGAACTTTGCGGCTAGGTCGCGACGCACTTCGCGCGCGGAATGCTCGAACAGCGATTTGTGCAGCGGCTCGAAGCTATGGCCCGGACTCAAGATGTAGCCCGGCACCGGCGGATAACTTGATGGCTCCGCAAGCAGTCTGGACGCTCGAAAACGATTCGGATTCGGCCACCAGGGCCACTCAAACAAGCCGCCGAAGACGCGTTTGACCCAGCGTTTTTCTTCACGCATGGGGTCGGCTTTTTGGCGGCTGCGCTTTTAACCTTCTAAACACGCGTTCGCCCGTCGATTTGCTCGCGACTTCGCGACCCCCTACCCGGGTGGCCCCGCCCTACCCGCCGAATATTCATCGCTTCGCCCGCATCGCAGCGAGTTGCCGCAAGCGTGTGTGCCTGTCATGGCAGCGCTTGGCCATCGACTGCAGGTTATTCCAATCGAGCCGCTTGGTCGGATCGTCTCTGATGTCAACGATGTGATTGACCACGTTGGCAGGCATGACACGCTTGCGCCCATCGTCACAACGCTCGCACTGGCACAGTGGATGCTGTGCCAAGAAGCGTGCACGCAGGCGCTGCCAATCGCCATCGTATCCCAGCTCATCGGTAGTACCGCGACGCCGCGTTGCCACCTGGGCCAGCATCGATGGACTGCCGCGCACGCGTAACGGTTTCATCGTCGTTGGTCTAATGGGCATGAGCTATCCAACCAATGTAGAACACCAAGGCGATGATGAGTAGCGCAGTGACAATCTCACCGGGGCGATGCTCGTGATCGTCTCTCACGAGGCCACCTTGTAGCCCATGCGATGGAACACGCGCATGGTCAAGTCAATCGCAAAGCCCTTGGCCAAGAGCGTCTGATCGAACCTGAGCACGTACCAACCCAAGAGCGTCGCCACGTTGTACTTCACCATGTCCTCCTTGATCCCCGTGGGTGAGGCGTGCCGGCCCATGACGATCATCTGCCTCTTGCCCATCACCATCGCGGGCATCATCACTAGCCCTTCAATTTCGACCGCGACCTTGATTGGTCGATGCTCGGTCGTGCGCGGCAGATCCCACGCGAAATCGAACCGCCAATTGCGCTTCATCTGCTTGGCAAAAGGATATTGGCGCGCGAACGGCGGGAGTTTGCGAGCCGTGCATTCGAAGGCGAATTGATCCTCCAGTTCCTGGCTTTTACTGCGTTTCTTTTTCGTCTCGAGCGCTTGGTCTAGGGCGCGCAACTGCACGACCTTGGCCTTCACGGTAGGTGTGAGATCGAACGCTTCCCGTTCCTGCGCGCTAGCCACGATTGCGAAACGTCAGCTGATCGGGTTTGTCGATCGAAGGTAATTGTGGCTGCAATGCCTGCCCGAAGGTCAATTGCTGAAACCAAATTTTCTTCGTGTGGACGATCTTGACCAAATCATCAGCGCTCAACTCCCAGCAGCTGGTCACGGTTCCATTCTTGGCAATGTGAACCGGCAACGGTTGATACTCCGGCTGATCTTCCGCCAGGACCAAAGTCTGCTCGGCGAACTCAACCGGTTTCATCAATGCGTGCCGGCGTGAATATCGCGGGCCTTCGCGGGCTTCGATTTCACCGGCCGCGCGCGTTTCGGTTTCGCTTTGTGGCCATCGAGGAGCGCTCGATCGCTCGCCGCCTGCTCCTCGACCGTTTCCTGCTCGGCCTCATCCTCGGCAATCGCCTGCGCGGCGGTCGTGGGTTCGCCCAGGGCGAGTTGCTTCTGCTGCACTTCGGCGAGCTTTCCGACTTCGATCTTGATCGCGATTTCCTGGTCGAGCCAGTTGTCGAGCTCCGCTACGTCATCGCTTTGCGCCGAGTGGTACTGCAGCATGCATTTGAGCTCGGTCATGCCGCCCACCTGCGGATCGATTTTAAGGTTGGTGAGCTTGATGTCGTGCAGCTTGATTTTGCGCAGGTCAATGCCGACGAAGATCACGGCATTGCATTGCTCGAACTTACCGGTGAGCGGAATTGGCCCGATCTTGCCCTGGAACAAAGGTTCAAAAAAGCCGCTCGATTTTTCATTGAACAGCGCTTCCGCCGCGAGCGTTTCGCGCAGTAGCCCGCAGAGCTCGTTGCGATTGATCGTGGTCGTGATCGGGATGTCCTTGCGCGGGACTTTTTCCTCGCCGTGAAGTTCGCGGTTGGTGCTGATCGAGGTCCCCAACTGTGCCGCGCGTTTATCGAGCAGCAACATCGTTTTCGGTTTCGTCATGTGATTTCCCTTAGGGTGGTGAACGAACGTTATCGTCGAGGTGGTGTGAACACGGGACAGTTTTTCTCGTGCGGTGTTTTGCGGCAGGTGCAGAGCAAATCCTCACCCACCGGCCGATAGGCATCGTGAATGGCATCGGGATTGACCTGCTTTTTCGCCGGGTCGCCGAAGCCCGGAATGTACGGTCGGTTGGCGGGTCTCATGGTGATTTCCCCTTGCGAGTTGTGGGCACGAGTGGCTCTCCGTAGAACCGTTGAAAACTTTGGGCGTACGTCTCAGGCTTCCCCGTCGGCGCGCGGCCGATGATGGTGCAATCCATGCGCGACTCGAGGATCGCCGCGCGGATCCGCTGCTTGCGCGTGTCGGGATCCGCGAGGCCGTCGAAGATGCGTTTGCCGTGATCCGCGAGACGCCGCGCGAAGTACATCTCGACGTCGAATTGCTTGAAGTCGATGGATTGCTGGCTCATGCGGCGGCGCTCACGTAGGCATCGACGAACGCGCGCCGGATCTCGGGTTCCTCATGCGCCGTGCGCAGCCGGATCCGCGAATAGCCGCCGATCGCCCGCATCGCCTGCTGGGCCTTCGGATCATCGATCGCGCCCTGGGCGGCAACGACCGTGCTCCAGGCCGCCAGTGCGTTGTCCCGTTCCGCCCTCCGTGGAGATCGCCTTTGGCGAGCAGCCCCTCCCTTGGGAGGGGTAGGGGTGGGAATATTGGGAATGGGAGATGGGAGATGGGACTGGGAGGTTGGGTTTTGGTTGCCGTTTGGTTGCCCGTCTGGTTGGTACGGTGGTTCAACCAGCGTTCGAACAGTGGTTGAACCGTCGTTGGAACGGTGGTTCAACGACCGCTTAATGCCGGATGCTTTACCAGCGGCCCGCTGCTTTTCGATGAACTCGTGATATCCAGCCAATTCCCTGCTCGCTCGACCATTGACGAGACCAGCGGCGGTCTTATGCCAGAATTGACTCACGATGACATCGATGGCGTCGCGCTCGGCTTTTGAGGTGGCGCGCAGCATTCGATAGAGCACCTTACCGGTGGGTAACGGCTTTTCGGTTGCGTAGAAGACCTGCATCATCAGGAAATAGGCGCCATGCTCGAGCAGCGATAGGTGCGCCGTTTTCTTCTGGTAATCGCCGATGTGGTGTTCGTAGTAATTCACGACGACGTGACACTCCAAAGTGCTGGCCCGCGCCGCACATTGCAGTGATGGCAGACCGCGTCGACATTCAGAGGCTTGGCGTAATCCCTATGGTCATAGACCCTTGCGGGTGAGCGATTACAGTCGACGCAAATAATCGTGCCATCGAGATAGGGAATTTTTCTATTTGCCTTGGCGGCCGAGACCAGTCCAATCGCGCGGCGCTGCGCCTGTTGATAGTTCGCCGCCGGCTTTCTTCCCTTGGGTGCAATCAACCCAAGGCGAAGTAATGCTTCTCGCTGGAACGCGCGGCGCTCACTCTCGCCTCGACGACGGCATTCGTGGCACGGCACGCCGGGTTTAAGGCTGAACGAAGGGCCACCGCATCGCGGGCAGGCGCGCAATTGTCGTCGCCCGTACCGGCCATCGGTCCACCGCCCCGTCGTCCAGTTATATCGCGCCACTGGTTTCGATCGGTTCCACACGGGACGCGGGCTCATTTGCGCACCCTCCCTTTCGCGCCCTCATCAGCGGCGCCCAATCCCTCTGCTTTGAGCCTGGCGTCGATTAACGTGCCGATTGCGACGTGCTCCATGGCGAATTTATGCAGAACTTCACGGACGATTTCGGAGCGGTCGACGCCGCGGACGCGGGATATCGCATCGAGCACGGCATCAGTTTCGACGGTGATCTTGGCCCGCAGGTCTCGGAGCTCGTCCGCCATTATGGAAATGCCTCCCGTAAATATGTCGTCTCAAAAAACGCGAGGCATCCCGATGTCATCACGGCAGGGCGTCGCTTAAGCGACTTCTTTTTTCAGAAGATCATCAATCGAGATGCCTGTGATCTGGGAGAGTTTTATCAAACTCTTGGCCGAGGGGGCGCTATCCCCATTCAGCCATTCCCATACCGTGGGCTGCGAAACGCCCATCAGTTCTGCGAGCTGGGTCTGCTTCATTTTTGAATCGAGGAGGAATTGTTTGAGCCTTAGCATCGACGCAACTATAGGCGATTCCTATTCCTCGTCAATAGGCCAAACCTATTCCGCGCCAGAGCATAGTCATTCGGTGCCGAAATTACATAAAACTGGATTCTGGGATCGGCTCGTGGAAGCGCTCGAGAAGAACGGCTATAAGGAAAATCACCAGACAGTGGTTGCGAAATTGATCGGGATCAAACAGCCGTCGGTACATCTCTGGGCTAAGGGCCGGACGATGCCCAGCATGTCGAACGTCGTCGAACTCGCAACTAAGCTGCATGTGGATGCCAACTGGCTGCTCACTAATGCAAAGACGAAAAAGAAGCCGCACGATATCGACCAGGCGGCCAGCGAACTCATGGCGATGTGGCCGAAGCTTTCCGACATTACAAAAGGCCGACTGCTCGGCATCGCGAGTCAAAGTATTCAAGAAACTACACGAGGTGCCGATGATCAGACGGGCGATGATCAGGTGGAGCTTCACCCCCCAGCAAATTGACCGGCTATTGGTCGGTTTAAATATCAGCTAGGGGAATACATTGATCGATAGGAGGGTAAATGGCGCTAGTTAAATGCAGGGAATGCGGAAAACAGATCAGTTCGGATGCTGAGGCCTGTCCAAGCTGCGGGCGCAAAAAGCCCAAGGCCACCTCGACCCTCACATGGATAATCGCGGGCATCTTCGCCTTCAGTATAATCACTGCGATTTCTAACTCAGGAAAATCCGAGGATGCAGAAGCGGCGCGACTGGCCGCCATGACACCCGAACAGCGCGCAAGCGAAGCCACAGTGAAGGCCGCCACCGAGAAACGCAGCAGCGCTCAATACGCCTGCAAAGAATTCGTCAAGCGCAGCCTCAACGATCCGGATGCTGCGCAGTTCGATGACGCCAGCGCTTATTTTACCGAGAAACAAGCGGTCGATAAATTTCGGGTCGAGGTGACGGTACGCGCCAAGAACGGTTTCAACGCTCTCCGCCACATCACGGTCAATTGCGTTACCCAGCAAACCGGCGGGAAATGGTTCCCTGTTTTTGTGAAAGAAATCACCTAAAACCCAAGGTTTTCGAGCCTCGGATCACGTTTTGTCTCAAAGTATAGGTTTCGCCTATTGACCTTCGTATAGGCGTCTCCTATAGTCGCTCCATTCGCAAATGGAGCTGCCCAATGATCCTCGACCTGCCGACCTCTGACCGCCTCGCCAAAGCCAAACAGAAACGGCTGAGCGACCGCCTCAACGCCCTCGCCCTACACGGCGATTACATCTTGTGCCCGGTGCTGATCACCGGCTTCGCGCTGTTCGTCCGCGTGCTCGTCTCATGAACGCCCGCTACGCCGTGACCATCACCTGGCTCGATGGCAACGTCACCCGCGCGACGGTGAGTCTCGCGACGCTGCGCGGCTTCAAGTTGAGCGCCTGCAAGGGCTGCGCGATCTCGATCGTGAAGGTGACGCATGGCCGGTAAGCCTAGACACGGTCACTGCCTTAGATCTTCTCGATCTCAATCATACGAAGCGTGGCAATCCATGCTTGAGCGATGTCGGCGTGTTGAAGGCAAGAGCTATCCCAACTATGGAGGACGCGGCATCACGGTGTGCGAAAAATGGAAAACCTTCGAAGGCTTTTTCGAGGATATGGGCAATCCACCTGGACCGCGATTGAGCCTCGATCGAAAAAACAATGATGGCAATTACTGCAAAGAGAATTGCCGATGGGCCACCGCGTCTGAACAAGGGCTGAACACAAGGCGTTCCGCATTTGTGGAAATAAATGGCGAGCGCAAGCGCGTGAGAGATGTAGAGATATCGCTCGGCCTAGCACACGGCGCTTTGTGGCAGCGCCTTAAATTGGGCTGGTCAATCGAAAAAGCGTGTTCGACGCCAAGGATTTCACCATGATCCGCCGCCGCTTCGGTCTCTCCGAGCTCGTGCTCTTGAACATCGACTTGCTGATGTGGGGCTGGATCGTCGCGAGGAGTTTTCACTGATGGCCAACACCGAACTCGAACTCAAGGGCAAGTCGCCATTTCGGCGCAACTTGTCTCTGCGGCTCAATGAATACGGTCACTTCAACGCGTCGATGCATATCCGCGCGCGCGGGTCGTATCGGATGCTTGCCTGGCTGAGTGGCGCAATCGCCGATAGCCGCCTCGTCGAGACGGAGTTCGGCCACAACCTTTGGATCGCGCATTCAGCGCTCGATGTGAGCGCCGCCGAGGCGCAGCGGATCCGCGCGACGTTCGAGCCGCTCGGCCTTCGCATCGAGAAAGCCAAACCAGCGCCGGCGGTCGCCCAGGTCGAGGCAACGGCGGCGGTGCATTCATGAAGGAATATCACGTCATCCTGCGCGACGGTGACGGCCAGCCGCTGACCGATTGGCATGCCTGGGGCGCGGCCGAGATGCGCGATTGCATCAAAACGGCGCGCGAGGACTGGGGGCATTACCCGGTGCTGCAATTCATCGTCAAGGACGAATCCGGCACGGTCGCGATTGACCGCACGTACCGATCGAAGGTGACGGTATGACCATGGCCATCAAATCTGCACCCGCCGAATGCAGTTTGCGCATCGTCGATACCGAGACGCGCGTCGCCCTCAAGGATGGCAAGCGCACCATCGCCTACCTCGCGATCGGCGCCGAGACCTGGGGGCCGTTGCTTGCCGCGGCGCCCGAACTTAAGGCCTCGCTGTTCCAAACGGCCAACGCGTTGCACGCGCTGTTCCGCGATGTCATGAAGCAGAAGGATTTCCCGCCCCAAGCCGCGCTCGAGTACGGACGCATCATCGGCACTGCGCGCAAATTGCTCGAGCGTGACCTGTGAGCGCCTTCAAACGCCTCGGTGTCTTCGCGACGCCTGAGCAGATCCAATCGATCAAGGCATGCGCCAGCGCACCGGTCATGTATTTGTCGGGCGGCACGCCAATGGGCGGTGACCCGGTCAAAGAAACGCACCGAGCGGCACTCGCGCAAGGATTGCCGGAGATTCCCGGCTACTACGGCATCGATCTACGTAACGGCGAATTTGTGGTGTCGGCATGAGCCGCCTCCTCACGACCGTCCTGATCTCGGTGGGCGTCCTGGGCGCCGGCGTCTTCGCGCTCGCGGCGTACCTGATGACCGGCGCCTTTGCTTTGCTCGCGTTCGCCGGCCTCATCGGCCTAGGGATTCTGGCGGCGACCGTCGACTGGGCGTTTCGCAAGTACGTGACGCTGCGTAATAAGCGCGACCTGCGGATCCGCGACGAGCGTCTGCGCTTGTTCAACATGAAGGCGTTCAAAGGGGCCAAGAAGACGGATCGGTTCCTGCAATGACATCGCCCCTCGTCCTCTGCATCGACCGCGAGACCTATTGCGCCGCGCTCGCCGCCTTGGGTCACGTGATGAGCACCATCGAGCTGCCGCCCGACCTGCTCGCCGAGTTTGCGGCGGCCGACGCGGATTTGCGCCTCGCGATGCGGCGGGCGTTTGAGCGGGAGGGTGAGCGTGTGCCGGCGCTCTTGAGACGACAAATTTAATTTTCATTCACCGAAGGAATTTCAATGGCAGCGCGCATCTTGGATGTTTCCGAAGCGGCCTATCACGCGGATCCATGCGGCTCGCCGTCGCTCTCGCAGTCGATCGCGCATACGCTGATCACGCAATCGCCGCGCCATGCGTGGCTTGAGCATCCGCGCCTCGGCGGCCAGGCGCGCACCAGCACGAAGGCCATGGACGAGGGCGCGATCCTGCATAAGTTGCTGCTCGGCGCCGGCGCTGATTTCGAGATGGTCATCGCGGATGACTGGCGAACGAAGGCAGCGAAGGAAGCGCGGGACATCATCATCGCCGGTGGCAAGATCCCGATCCTCGCGCATAATTTCGAGAAGCTGCAAAAGGCGGCCGAGCGCATCTACAAAAACGCCGCTGACCAGGGCTTCCCGTTCGGCGGCCGTTCGGAACTCGCCATTGAGTTCACCGACTACACCGATCAGTGGAAGCGTGACCGGGAGGTTCTGTGTCGGTGCCGCATGGACCAGGTCCGCGCCGATCATGTCATCTACGACATCAAGAAGGTGCGCTCGGCGAATCCGAAAGACATCGCCCGCTGCATCGTCGAGTACGGGTATGACATGCAAAAGGTCGCATATACCCGCGCCTACGAGCAGCTCGTCCCGGAAGCCGAAGGCCGCAGTGATTTCGTTTTCCTCTTCTGTGAGATCGAGCCGCCCTACGAGGTCGTCGCCGCGCGGCTCGACGGATATCACGTGGAGATAGGTCAGCGTCGCTGGAATCGCGCGCTCGCGCTCTGGGACAAACTTTTGACGGAAGGCAGTTTCCCCTGGCCGGGATACGCCGACGGCGCGATCACGCTAATACCGCCGCAATGGGTCATATCGCAAGAACTAGGAGATGAAGCCGCATGAGCGCACAACCACGCCAATTCGAAATTGCCCCCGCAGTCCGCAAGACCGTCGGCCTATTGATCGGGCTCGTTGGCCCGTCCTCGAGCGGCAAGACTTACTCCGCTCTGCGCATCGCAACCGGCATCCAGCGGATCGTCGGCGGCGATATCGATTTCATCGATACCGAAAACGGCCGCGCGCTCTACTACGCCGATAAGTTCAAGTTCAACCATATGCGCTTCGCCGCGCCGTTCTCGCCGGATGACTATCTCGAGGCGATCCGCTTTTGCGCGCGACGCGGGGCGAAGACCATCGTCATCGACTCGATGAGTCATGAGCACGAAGGCCCGGGCGGCGTGCTCGAGTGGCATGAGCGAGAGACTGAGCGCCTAGCGGCATTATGGAAGGTATCCAAGGAGAAGGCGCAGATGGCGGCGTGGAATCCGCCAAAGCAGGCGCGTCGGCGGCTCATCAACGAGATGCTGCAGCTGAATGTGAACTTGCTCATGACGTATCGCGCCAAGGAGAAGATCAAGGTGCGTCCCGGCAAGGACCCGGAACAGCTCGGCTGGCAACCGATCTGCGGCGATGAGTTCATGTACGAGATGGTGCTACAGGCGCTGTTGCTGCCGGGGTCCGAAGGAAGGCCGACCTGGACGCCAGAGATGCCGGCGGAACGCGCCATGGTCAAACTACCGCTGCAGTTTCGGGAATTGTTCGCCAGGCCCGAGAGTTCGCAGCTCACGGAGCAAGTCGGTGAGGACCTCGCGCGCTGGGCGGCGGGTGGCGTCAAGGGCAACGCGGACGTGGATGCGCTCATCGCCGACTATGCGAAAGCGGTGGCGAGTGAGCTTGCCGCGCTCGAGGCGCGACGCGGTGCGCTGTGGAAGAAGCTGCCCGGCGCGGACAAGCAGCGCCTCAAGGAGGCCTCCGAAGCCGCGCAGCTTAGGCTCGCGCCCGCAGCGATGGTGAGCGTGGATCAGGCCACGGTGATTCACGACAAGCTGAACGAGGAGGGGATCGACGCATCGCTGTTCCTCGCCAAGTACGAGATCGGGCGCATCGAAGAGTTGCCGGCCCAACTCTACGCGGAGGCGCAGACCTGGATCGATGAGCAATCGGCGTGACCCGCCGCCGCTGCACAACCGTCATGACGAAGCACGGCCCGGTCCGGGTGCAGGCGCAAGGCAAGGTCACCGCGCGCGACATTGAGGCGATCGAGGCGGTGGCGGCTGCGCTCGCGGCGAACAAGGTCGATCCGCTCACCGTCTGCCCAGGCTGCGGCTGCTATCGAGACCGCTGCGCCTGCGATTTACGGGAGTCAAGCCCGTGACCCGCGCCCAGCAAATCGCCGAACTCCTGTCAGCGCAGCGCGAGCGAGATCAGCTGCGCGTGGTGAATTCGAAGCTGCGCGACAAGCTGCTCGAGCTCGCGAAGGAGTGCTCAGGCTGCAACGGCACCGGCGTGCACACGGTTCGTGGATTCGAGCGCCGCGGTCAAGCGCTTGAGCGTCAGGAGCCCTGCAGGGACTGTGCCGATATCCGCGCGGTGCTCGAATGAAAGACCGCATCGTTTACCGCGAGACCTACAAGAAGGGGACGACCCTGTGGGAAGGGGTGAATTTCCCACAATTACCCACCATCAAGCCCGGGCTCGATGTGACCAAGGTCGATCTCCTTGCCCAGGGGACGATGCAGATAGAGGGCGATGAGGTTCATTTCCAGGACGTCCGGATCTTCGTGGTGCCCCGATGAGCTTCGAGGACGAAGGTACGACCGAGGCTCACGAGCGCAGGATTTCCCGCTGCCGCTCGTGCCACGCCAAGATCATTTGGTTCAAAACCGAAGCCGGCAAAAACATGCCCGTCGATGCCGATACGGTAGAGCCAGAAGACGATGAGCTCGATTTGGAGAAACACACTTCGCACTTCGCGACGTGTGAATTTGCCGATTATCACAGGAGTAAACGCTAAGTGAAGAATGTTCTACGTCAGGGCGATGTCTGCCTAATCGCTGTCGATGAGATCCCCCAAGGCGCCAAAAAGCATCCTTCGAAGGGTCGCAAGGTGATCCTTGCCTTGGGTGAAGCCACGGGCCACCACCATCGGTTCGAATTTCTCGACACGAGCCATAACGTCAAGCTCTACGTCGCCGAGGGTGGCGCGCGCTACGTGCATGTCACCAAGGCCGCGGAGCTTTTGCACGAAGAACACTCGACGGTCAAGGTGCCTCAGGGCAAGTACTTGCTCCCTCGGCAGGTCGAGTACACGCCCGCGGAACTTCGCCAGGTCCAGGACTGATGGCCCTCATCACCCAACTCACGAAGGCGCAAGAGGCGCGCTTCCCTGAGTTCGTTTCGAAATGGACCTCGAGCGGCCTATCCACGCAGCCTGCGGATCGGGAGAAAAGCGAGCGCGCGATCTCAGGGCTCTACCGGCTCACGAAGTTGAAAGAGCCTCGCGTGATTTGGCTCCCCTGCCCGCTATCAGCCGCGCTCGCCGCCATCGTCTATACGCAAGTCAGAGGGCCTCTTCGCGGAGAGCGGAGCAAACCTCAGCCGGCGGTGCGCTCGGCGGTGGGCTCGGCGGTGGACTCGGCGGTGCGCTCGGCGGTGGGCTCGGCGGTGTACTCGGCGGTGTACTCGGCGGTGGGCTCGGCGGTGGACTCGGCGGTGCGCTCGGCGGTGGACTCGGCGGTGCGCTCGGCGGTGCGCTCGGCGGTGGGCTCGGCGGTGGGCTCGGCGGTGGGCTCGGCGGTGGGCTCGGCGGTGTACTCGGC
>DASXYI010000128.1:0-4704 GCA_036502605.1 Steroidobacteraceae bacterium | reverse complement strand
CTGGTACGCTTTCGAAGTTGGCGAAGTGGGGGTGATTGGCGATGAGCCTCGAAACACCCGATAAGATCAGGAGCCTTCAGAGAAAGCTGTACTGCAAGGCGAAGGCGGAGCCCGCTTTCCGCTTCTATTTAATCAGTCCATAAGTAAGTTCAGGTTCATATTCAAGCGGCATATCGCAAGGACGGCTTTTGGAAGAAGGCACAAATCTTCCGCGGGTTCTTTTGCAGGCTGCGCATGGCGGAGACCACCTTGCTTTTGAAGTCGACTTTGCCTGTCACCACCATACGGCCCACGGTGTCGGCCTTCAAATGCTTCCACACGAGTTCGTCGGGATTACGATCCGGCGAGTAAGGCGGCAGGAAGAACAGCTTCAGCCGGCCGCCGAGCGTTTCGACAAATGCCTTGGTCTTTTTCGCCCGATGTGCCGGGCCTCGGTCGACGATCAGGAAAATCGTGCGCGTTTCACCCACCAGCAGCCGTTTGAGGAACTCGATAAAGACATCAGCATTCACGCCGCCTGTTGGCTTGACCATGAACCGCATGCGCCCTTTCGAGGTGATCGCCGAAATCAGGCTCATAGCATGACGGGCACCGGTGGTCGTGACGACCGGGGTCTCGCCTTGCTTGCCCCAGGTGCGCCCCGCGTGATGATCGGAGCGGATATGAGCCGCATCACCAAAATAGATGTCGGCGCCTTGTGCCTTGGCCATTTTCTTGATCTTCGGGTATTCCGTCTTCAGCCATTTGTGCACCAGCGTCTCATCACGCTCCATCGCCCGGTACAGCGGCTTTTGCGCGGTAATGCCAAGCTGGGCCAACAGACGGCCCACCGAGTTCCGCGCCAGACGAATGCCAAACTTTCGCTCGATCAACACCGCCACCATCTCGCGGGTCCATAGAGCGAACTGGAACTTCAGTTGCAGCGGGTTCTTCTGTGTCACTGTGTTGTAGAGCCATTTCAGCATGCCGCCGTTCAGTTTCGGCGGACGTCCGGCGAGGGGCTTCGCCTTCAGCGCATTCCATCCGCCACGGCGATAGAGCGCCAGCCATCGATACATCGCGCGGGGCGTAACCCGTAGTGTGCGTGCAACATCCTCAGGGCTTTCGCCATCTTGCACGCTTCGCACCGCGCGTATCCGAAGTGCTTCCAGGGTTGCGTGATCCAGTTTACGGGCATCGTCCTTTTGCATGCCAGACCAGAATCATGGCTGATTCGCCATGTCAAGAAAATTCTGACTCTACTTATGGACTGATTAAATACATCCCGTCCATGGCCCGCATCGTCACCACGGCCTATCGCTACAAGCGCCCGCCGAAGAGGCGGAAGGCGGTCCTGCTGGGGTGTCGGCGTCGACTTTAGTCGGGGGCGTTCATAATTCGAGCAACCGCGAACACTGCTCCACCCTTCCGACCGCCAGAAGAACAGCACTCAGCGGCGTACGCGGGGATGGCTACGTCATGCCTTGATTTTCTCCGCTCATCGATGAAAGACGCACAAGAAGGGTTTTGAGTTTATGCCGCGCTGGCCGGGCAAACCCATTCCCAGCGTCGTCGGGCGGCAACGCCGCCGGGGCGTACCATGTTGGCGAGGAACTCGTATCGAGCAATCCCGGCCTGTGCAGCCTATTTTCGCCGGAAATTCCTGGGGGTTAATCCTCATAGCGGACCATGCGCCGCTCGCCGTAGAACGCTACCACACCAAGAACCCGGAGGGGACCGTGGAAGCCACTATCGTTAGCGAGCCGCGGCAGAACCGACTGCTCATCGTTGCGTTGGCGCTGAGAGCGCTGCTCACCGCTAATCTTGTCTCCGCTCAACCACTAATGGCGCCGACGCTCATTCACTGATCTACCGCGCGTGAAGCCGCGTCGCCGGCCGGATCACCAGGCTACGCTTCCATGTTGGCTGCCGGTGCCTGCAGAGAACTGGGTTCATCCACTACGACAAAAGTTTGCATCCGGGTTATGGACCGGGGCCGGCTTGGAAAGCCGCCTACGAATGTCACGCCATAGTAGGCCGGGGCAGGCCTGTGCCGGCATTGCAACAATCGAGGGTGGCAAAATGATTGGGCATGCGATTTTATTTATCGTCCTTCCCCTCGCCGTTGCATGGCTTGCCGGCGCGAGCGCTTACTTTCCGCCCTATCCCGCCCCGAAGACCGACCCGGAACGTGAGCCTCAGTTCGAGGCAGAGGTCAGGATGTTCCTGGCCGAGCGCCACGAACCTGACGCTGCCGCTGACAGGCACATGGTGCCAGGCGTGCGAGGGAGCGAGCTGATGGACGGAGAGGCATCAGCCGCGCGGCTGGCGGCGAATGATCTGCCATCCGGTCCCCAGTCTCGAGCCGATCAGGGGGATCAAGCAGCGTAGACCGCACTTACCGCCTTTATCGCGGCATTTCCAGAACCGCAGGATGCACGCAACCGACCGTTTGCAGGGGGGGAGTGACGGCGAATCTGGCAGCCCGCATCGGCCTGGCAGAGTTCAGCATCCTTGGCGTCATAAATCGCCATCCGCTGCCGCATGACCTGGACGACCTGATGCGCCGGGCAGGCAGGCGACAGGAGCCGGGGACCGACGCAGCACGCACTGCCGCTGACACCCGCCGCATGAGGCGTCAGCAGGGTGACTGCCGCCCAGGTGCTTGGTGCGACGCGGACGCGTGTTGCAGCATCGTGTCATCACGACCTACCGTTACGAGCGCCCGCCGAGGAGAGAGCGCCAGCAGCCGGGCCGGTGCGGAAGATCGTGGTCTGCGTGACGGCAAGGGCACCACTACCTAGGGGGGATTCCGATGCTTTCCGTTCAGGATGATCTGGCGCCCGCCAGCGGCATCTTAATCGGGGTGTCCATTGGGACTGCCGTATGGGAGGTGGCCATCTTCATTGTCTGGCATTTTATGTGACGTCGTTTAGATGGGGCCACGGGCCGGCCCAAATGAGCAGGACGCCCCCGCAACACCACCGGCACAGCTATGGCAACGACCCAGCCGCGGAACGGTTCATGGGGCGAGCGGTATTTTCACATGCTCGATCCAGACGGACACGAAGTCGGCTTCGCGAGGCCTATCTAACGCGCCGGGTAACCTGACAGCAGCGTCGGTGCTTGCTACGCTGTTCCGGTCACCCCGAGGAGGAACCGACGGCGCGGAAGGTCAGAATCGGCGACGTCACCATTGACGCGGTGATTGAACGCGAAGGGCCATCGCGACGAGTCGGGAAGATGTTCAGCACGTATCAGATTTTTGTCGTCCGCACGCCGCGCCACACCATTTTGGTGGATACCTGCACGGGGGAAGACAAAGGGCCCCCGCCATCATTCGATTTGCCCGGTAGGGTGCGCTGGCGGAATGAACTGTTCGCTCAGGGTGGCAACTATAAGAGTTTTGCGGGCAATGTTGGCGACGGAAAGATCCCAGGGAAAGTCCTGCCTTCATAGCCGCGGTCAAATTTCTCGCGGCGGCGCGATGTCAGCGATGGTAGTGGCGTGCTGGGCCGGTCCCAGCCGCTCAGCCGAGTTCCTGAAGGATGCGCGCGCCGTTCCTTGCGTCGGCTTGCGTCAGAGGTCAGGGTCAAACGGTGCGTGATAGAGGGTCAATCTCATGAAGCCAATGAATGAGAAGCACTTAGCGATCTTGCGTCGGCACATGGTCGAGATCATCGGTATTCACACCGACATACTTGAGGACGAGCTTGGGAAACCTGCACTTGATGAACGGGTGCTGACGGCGATGCTGCGCGTTCCTCGCCATCTGTTTGTCCCCGAACCACTTGCCCGCCTCGCGTACGAGGACAGACCCCTGCCTATCGGATTCGAGAAGACGATCTCACAGCCGTTCATGTGCGCTCTCATGACAGACCTTCTTGCCCCAGAACCCGAAGACATCGTTCTCGAGGTCGGCACCGGCCTGGGTTACCAAACAGCCCTGCTGGCCGAACTTGTAGGTCACGTTTGGAGCATCGAAATCGTAGAGGAATTGGGGGAGAGTGCCCAGTTGCGCCTAAACCACCTGGGCTACACCAATGTTGATATTCGGATTGGGGATGGTTCACGTGGATGGTCAGAGCATGCACCCTATGACAAGATCTTGGTCGCAGCCGCTTATGAAAAGGTGCCAGAAGATCTGTTGGAACAGCTGAAACCAGTTGGTCGCTTGATCATGCCGTTGGGGTCGGCAGAAGATCAGCAGCTGACATTGGTCATCAAGGATGCCGCGGGGCCAATCCGAGAGCGAGAGATCCTCCCCGTGAGGTTTAGTCGACTTGAGACGTTCATATAGGCACTCATGGTGTGGGCTGCTGCATACGTGCGCATTGCGTCTGAAGCGTTGATGCGGATGCGGCCACAATTCCGGGCGTGATGGAGGTCGGCGAACTGGTCGTGCGGCGCTGGTGGGCATCGACCGCCGCGAGACTATCACCATCCCACCATTGCCAGACATCGACCAATGGGAAAGCTTTGTCGCCACTCGCCTGGCGATGCTTGTGCCTCCTCAAAACCTCATCCGACGCTCTCATGCCTACTATGGTGCCTTCGAAACACGGGGCGCGCATGGCTTGGCGATGGCTCAGAGCGATCCAACATCGGGTACTGCGATGACGTCACCGACAACTTCCGCGTCATCTCACCTGAGGATTTTCGGATGCTCGCGTGAGCGGAGTATGCGACCGCGGCATGATCACCCCCCGTGCATCCAGCTCGCCA
>DASXYI010000127.1:0-1623 GCA_036502605.1 Steroidobacteraceae bacterium | reverse complement strand
ATCTCGTGCGGAAGCCGCAACCACGGAGGTGTACCGACCGCAGGCGCGGAGAACGCCACCGGCGCACCCGCCGGGGCCGGAGCCCCCGGAAACAGTGGCAAGTTCGGTGGAGCCGATGCAGCAATTCTCATTATGACCGGGCCGTCACGGGATTCCTCTTTTGAGCGAACTATGATTCATCCTGTGTGTGATTCTCGAACCGCTCATTTTGGCGCTCAAGGCGCACTTTTTGACGCTGCCTGACCGGCGTCGGGGGGAGAACTCGTCGTATACGATGAGCGACATCGGGCTGGGGGCGTTCGGTGTGTTCTTCATGCAGAGCCCATCGTTCCTGGCGCATCAGGCGGCGCTGGAGCGTGGGCGTGGGACGTCGAACTGCCAGACGCTGCTCGGGATGGAGAGGATCCCCACCGACAACCATATCCGCTCGATGCTTGATGCGGTGCCGCCGGAGACGTTGTTTCCGATGTTTTCTCGCACGCTGGCCGCAATCGAGACCGGCGGGGGGCTCGATGCGTTCAAGCGGCTCGGCGGCCACGTGCTGATCGCACTCGATGGCACCGAGTATTTCTGCTCGCAGAAGCTCAGCTGTCCCAACTGCTCCAGCAGAGCCCGCGCCAATGGCAGAACCGAGCATTTTCACGCGATGGTCTCCGCCGTGATGGTGGCACCCGGCAACGACCGCGCGCTGCCCCTGGAGCCGGAGTTCATCACACCGCAGGACGGCGTCGACAAGCAGGATTGCGAGCATCGCGCCATGGCCCGCTGGCTTGCCGCGCACGGGCCGCAGTATGCCCATTTGAAGCCGATCTATCTGGGTGACGATCTCTCGTCCCGGCAGGCGACATGCGAGGCCGTTCGTGCCATCGGTGGGCACTTCCTGTTCACGGCCAAGCCGACCTCGCACAAAACCCTCTATTCCTGGCTCGACGGCGCCGAGGTGCCAACACTCGAGCAGAAGATCAAGCAGGGTGCGCGTTTCGTGACGCAGCGCTACCGCTGGCTCGCGGACGTGCCGATCCGCGACGGCAAGAATGCGTTGATCGTCAACTGGCTTGAGATCGAGATCGTCGATGCGGCAGGCAAGACCGCATACCGCAACAGCTTCGTCACCGATCTGGCAGTGAGCAAAGACAACGTCGCCGAGCTGGCCGCCTGCGCTCGCGCCCGCTGGAAGATCGAAAACGAGACCTTCAACACGCTCAAGACCAAGGGATATAATCTCGAGCACAACTTCGGCCACGGCAAGCAGTATCTGGCGGCATTCCTCGCCACCCTGAACCTCATCGCTTTCGCCATGCACACCGTGGCCGACCTTGCCGACGCCTCATGGCGCGAGGCCCGCAAGGCGGTCGGTACCCGAAAGCGATTCTTCGAGGACCTGCGCGCCCTCACCACATATCTGGTGTTCCCAAGCTGGCGCCTCCTCGTCGAAACCCTGATCGCGGGAAAACCTCCGCCTGCAGTCTTCGACGGCTGAACTACGCCACTTTCCGAAATCTCGACCACCGGCCGTCTCTATGCAAAGAACCAATCCGTCAAAATGAGAATTGCTGAACTTTCATTATCTATTTGACATATAAGTCGAATTTCGTCTACAATTTTCCACACAGAGCCTACCCA
>DASXYI010000126.1:0-11950 GCA_036502605.1 Steroidobacteraceae bacterium | reverse complement strand
AAAAGAAGCCATTTTCGACCCGCTAGGGCTGTCTACCGCAGGCGTGAATCTCGCGGTCAATGAAACTCCTGGCGTTGCGAAGCGATATTTCTATGGATCGCAAAAACTCCCGGACTACGACTCCGAGACTCCCGCGGCGGGAAGTATGTTCATGAGCGCACATGATCTGCTGCGTTTTGGGCTCTTTCATCTTAAGGGCGCCATCCCGGGTCAGACTGGAGCCGTGCTGACTCGCTCATCGATTGATGAAATGCGAACACCACTTCGCTTGAATGATGGTCATCTGAATGAGCAATATGGACTGGGCTGGGAAATCGGTGGGTGTGGAAGCTTGCCCTCCGGCGCCCGCTGTCGACATCATAATCTCTGTCCAATTTCTTCAGGTGACTGGAGGCTCCTCGACGGTTACCGAACCGCAAACCCTCGCTTTCGGGGACCCTCGGGATTCAGTTACGCCGCCGCCTAATCCGGTCCGCCGCCCCCACATACGTTCCACTCCCCATACAAATGTGATGTCGACATATGGGCGACGATTTGTTAGTTCAGCATAGCTGCGCCGCACTGAATGGAGAATTCCTCCAAAGGAATCGGCGATGGTTTCCCTCGGTTGGGATCCGAAATATTGGCCTACCTGGCATTGGCGACCCCACTGTTCTTAACGGCTCCAAACGACAACGCATGCTTAGCTCCGAACGAAATCACGCACGGAGAAAGCGAAACTTTATCCGTGCCTCCGCCAGCAGTAGGTCAACGCTTTCGCACGACAAGCCCATTATCTCGGCAACCTCCCGTCGCGAATGCCCACACGCATAGACCAAGTGCAACAGCGCCCTCTCCTCGATGGACAGCGTGGGAAGAAAATGGCGTCGCTTTGATGCAAGACGCCAAACCGCCGGTAATTCCGGCCCCTCGCTTTCCAAGGCGGGAGTACCCGGAGGAGTGTTGTCAGGAGATGCAGAACGCTTCCGTTCCCGCGAATAGGCTAAGCGCATGATCACGACAGCGACATCAGCGCCCAGCGACGCACTTCCTCGCCACAATTCAATCATAATATCGTTGATCGACTCTTCGATAAAATCGGCACGAACTCCGAGGCGGCGAAGAAAATTCGCAAGTCGGGCGAAATACCGGAGGTATATTCTTTCCATCGCCACGCGATCCCCGGCGGCAATTGACGCGAGAATCTCATGTTCCGCTTCGTCAATGGGCGCCTCGCCGTGCGCTGGCGGCGCTGACGCAGGTGGATCGAGGACTTCGCTCATTGGTGGAGGCCGTCGCTCAGGCTATCAGACCGCGAAGAACCAGGTCGATGTGGCGATCCAGGAATGCTTCGTCGATCGGTGCGCCTGAAGCGAGCAGGCGATAGTAGATCGGGCTGTATAGGGCATCGATCGCGACATCTCGGTCCACGTCCGCCCGAAACTCGCCCCCGGCTACGCCGCGTTCGAATACGGCATACGCGCACTCTCGCCGGGGATAGAGAAAGCCCTCCGTGAAGGTTTTCCGCATCGCGGGGTCAAGCTGACTGGCGCCAATCATCTGGCACGCCAAGTTTCCAGTGTGTCCCCGATAGAGCTTGGCCAGCGCCTGCATCTGACGCACGATGTCGGCGCGTGCCGACGGGCTCCGACGAAAGGCGATCGCCGGCGTCACCGCCTCGAGAAATGCTTCGACAGCCATCACGCCTTTTGTGGGCCACCAACGGTAGATGGTCGTCTTGCCGACGCCGGCCCGGGCCGCGACACCCTCAATGGAAAGGCGTTCGAACCCTTCTTCCTCGAGCAGTGCGAAAGCCGCGGTCAAAATAGCCTGCCGCGCGCTGTTGCTGCGTTTTCGGCTGGGAGCGAGGGCTGTGCTCATGCGGTGCCTGTATGCGGAGTGATCAGGTATTTAGCGCCGGTGGCGCGGCGAGAGTATGCGAGTATCGCCTGCAGGGACAGGGCCTCTCTGAGGGATTAAGCGGCGCGGCCTCGACTCGGACAACGAGCTCATTGGGGCGGGGCCCTCGGGAGGGGAACCTCTTCGAGCCACAGCTTCAATTCGCCTTCCCGGCTGATACGCGAGCGGATTTCCAGACTGGTCGATGGCATGCCACAAGTACCTCGAAGCGACTGTTTTCTACTGTATACGATACGTATCGTATCGTCAAGAAGCACCGACGGGGCGGCGATATCAGCGAGTATGGCAACGACGCGCTGGCAGTGGGACCGAGTTCACGGCGGTATGACTTCATCGTGGACCAATCTGAGCGACCCCTTCCAGTAATGTAGTCGAATTGTTGCTCGTGGGTCGAGAGTCAATTGATTTGAACCGCGCGCGGGTCGCACGCCGCCATGCGCTCGAGCAAGAGACTGCGCTCCCGCGCATTGCCCGCAAGTGACACTGCATGCGAGAACTCCGCACGCGCCTCCTCGAAGCGACCCAGTCGCTCGAGCAAGTCGCCCCGCACGCTGGGCAGTAAGTGGTACTCGCGCAGACGCGATTCGTTTCGCATGGAGGGGCGCGTCGCGCTGGTCGGTACGCGACGTTAAGAAGACGAGTGGCCTTGGTCGCCGCGCCCACTGAGCGGTGTGTGCCGCGATCCCCGGAACTCGGTGCCTGATTCGAGGTCCCTACGTACTCTCGGCTGAAGCGTACGACGTCACTGTCCGCGTCATTCTTTTGCAAGATCGTAAGGAGAGGAAATCGTGGAATATCGTCAGCTCGGTCGCTCGGGACTCAAAGTGTCAGTCCTCAGCCTCGGCACCATGACCTTCGGCGGCAAGGGTAATTTCGGCAAAACGGGTGCGACGGATGTCGATGGCGCTCGGCGCCAGGTCGATCTCTGCCTGGAAGCGGGCATCAACCTGTTCGATACGGCAGATATCTATTCGACAGGCCTCGCGGAGGAAATACTCGGCAAGGTGCTGCAGGGCAGACGTGACAGCGTGCTCGTGGCCACCAAAGCGCGCTTCCGCATGGGCAGCGGAGCGAACGACGCGGGTTTGTCCCGCCAGCACCTGATCGAAGCGTGCGACGCCAGCCTGCGGCGGCTCGGCACAGATCGCATTGACCTTTACCAGATGCACGAATGGGATGGGTTGACCCCGATCGAGGAAACCATGCAAGCACTCGATGATCTGGTGCGCTCGGGCAAGGTGCGCTACGTCGGCATCTCGAATTTTTCAGCCTGGCACCTCATGAAGGCGCTGACCGCATCCGAGCGCGATCGCCTCGTACGCCCCGTCAGTCAACAAATCCATTACACGCTGCAAGCGCGCGAGGCCGAATACGAACTAATACCCGCCTCGTTGGATCAGGGGCTTGGCGTTCTAGTTTGGAGCCCGCTCGCCGGCGGCCTACTCTCGGGCAAGTATCGCCGCGGGAAGGACATGCCCGAGAACACGCGCCAGTTCGCGAAGTGGGGCGAGCCGCCGGTCCGCGACGAGAGCAAGCTCTACGACATCGTCGACGTGCTCGCCGAAATCGCCGCGGAGCGGGGGACTTCGCCGGCGCAGGTGGCGCTTGCGTGGCTGACCGGACGAGCGGCCGTAACCTCGGTAATCATTGGCGCGAGGACGGAGGCGCAGCTCGTCGACAATCTCAAGGCGGGCGATCTCACCCTCAGCGTGGAGGAGCGCACCCGGCTCGACACTGTCAGCGCGCCGCCGCTGCTCTACCCGTACTGGCACCAGGCCAACACCGCGTCTGACCGGCTGTCGCCAGCGGACGTCTCGCTGCTCGGACCGTACATCAAGCGCTGAGCGGACGCACGCACCTCAACATCGGCGATCGCTACGACATCGTCCTTGGCGCACACGACTTTGCGTCGCGCCCCAGTTCAATGAATCTCGATCGCCAAGGGTTCTGACTTCTTGGTCTTGGCTTTGGGTATGTGAATGCGCAGCACGCCATCCTTGGATTCGGCTTGAATGCCCTTGGCCTCGACGTAATCCGGCAGCACGAAGCTACGCGTGAAGGCGCCATAAATGCTTTCGACGCGAATGGCGTTCTCACCCTGGTCCTCGCGCTCCAATTTGCGTTCGCCGCTGATGGTGATGACCCCGTCCGCCACGGCAATCTTCACATCCTCCTTCTTGACATCGGGAAGTTCGACCTTGATGACATATTCATTCTCGCTTTCGCTGATGTTGGCGAGCGGTATCCAGTGTCTCGTCGCCGTTTCATCCCGAGCGGTCCCGTTATCGGGCATGTAAGGGGGCGAAAATCGACGCAACGCATTCTCCATTTCACGAAATGGTTCCCAACGCAACATGGTCATGCTGAATCCTCCTCCAATGCAACAAGTGACGACGCGGCGGCAATGCTCCGATGGCTTGACCGCTGCGATGGAATCGTACGGTTTGCGCTGAGCATCGCCTTGATTCGAATCAATTGCAGCGCGGAATGCGCGCATCCAGTCGCGCGCCTCACAGTTCACCGTGTCGACCTCTTAAAATATCCGCTGCGCGGCCCCATCTCGCAATGACGCAGTGCAAATTCGGATGGGGATGTGGGAATTTAACAATAATCGGAGCATGATCCGCCGGGGGTGGCGAGAATGCGCTGACGAGGTGCGCCTTGTGTCCCAGCGCGAGTTCACAGCTCTCGAGCGATGAAGGCGCACCGGCTGGCTGATTCCTCATGCGGGTTACTCGCAATGCCAGAAATCAAGCGTTTGCAAGGATGTGTCAACGACTTGATCGGTGTGGTCGCTTTGTCTGCGGTATGGGCGAACCGCGAACCGAAGCAGATAATCGACACGCTGCTGAAGGTATTGATACGGCGATTGACCCTGGAATTCGCTGTCGCACGCTTGAGCGCCAACTCACCGGTGTCATCGGCTGAAGTACTTCGCACCGCATCGTTAGGGGAAGGCGGCCAGGGTACGTCCAGATTTCCGAGTCAAATAAGCACGTGGCTCGATGCAGACTCACCGCTGACACCCTTCCGCGCGCCGAATCCGCTGGGCCCAGGCCGCATCTCCGTCGTTCCGTTCCGTTTCGACCTGCAGTGCCGCATCGGCACCTTGGTCGTCGCGTCGGCGCGCAATGACTTTCCGAGCGAAATCGAGATGCTGGTGCTGCGGATCGCGGTTAACCAAGCGGCAATGGCTCTGCATGAGGCGCAACGCGCGCTCGAGCTGAAGGACGAACTCGCGGCAGAACGCCTCGCGATGACTCGGCTGCATGAATTTAGCACCCGGCTGTGGCCGATCACCGACCTCCCGGCGGTACTGGAGGAGGCGTTGTCGGCGACGATTGAGATTCAACAGGCAGACTTCGGCAACATACAGCTCTGCAACCCGCAATCGCATGCACTGGAAATCGTGACGCAGCGCGGATTCGACGCGGAGTCCCTCGAATATTTTGCTGGCGTCGTCCATTCGGGCAGCGCCTGCGGGCGTGCGCTGCAGTCGCGATCGCGCATCGTCATCGAGGACGTGGAGATTGACGAGCAGTTTGCCCCGCACCGGCACATCGCCTTGGCAGCGGGATTCCGCTCGGTGCAATCGACGCCGCTGTTCAGCCGCCGGGGCGAGGTTCTCGGCATGATTTCCACTCACTTCAAGCGCCCGCACCGCCCCTCCGAGCGCGAGCTTCGCTTGACGGACCTGTACGCGCGGCAGGCAGCCGAGATGGTAGAGCGCAGGCGAACCGATGCCGAACACGCCAAACTGGCCGCGCACATCGATCGGCTCACGCATGCCAGCCGGCTCGTGGACGTGGGCCAGTGGACGACGTCGATTGCGCACGAGATCAATCAGCCCCTGGGGGGCGTCATCTTGAACAGCAACGCGTGCATTCGCTGGCTGAATCGTGATGTGCCGGATCTGCAAGAAGCGCGCGCAGCCGTGGAGAACATCATCCGCGACGCGAACCGGGCGAGCGATGTAATTCGCAGTATCCGGGCGTTTGTCAGCAGAGCGCCCACGCACAAGCATGCACTCGACGTCAATGCGATCATCTGCGAAGTGGTATCGATGTTGGACGAGCAGCTGCGCGGCAGCCGCATCGAGACCACGCTGGCATTGTCGGATGCCGCGGTGTTTGTACCGGCCGACCGGATACAGCTACAGCAGGTCCTGGTCAATTTAGTGGTCAACGCCATCGAGGCGCTGCGTCCGTTGACCAGCCGGCCGCGACGCCTGCGGATCTGTTCCCGCCGGGATATCGAGGATCGTGTCACGGTCCGCGTCGAGGATGAAGGCGTCGGTCCGGACGAGCAGGTCATGGACCGGCTATTCGACCCATTCTTCACGACAAAGCAAGACGGCATGGGACTTGGTTTGTCGATCAGCCGCGGCATCATCGAGGCTCACGGCGGGGAACTCAATGCCGCTCGGAACGGCCTCCACGGTTTGACGATGACTTTCTCGCTGCCGGCCTTCGGCCAACTGCCGTGACGCCTGAGTTGCGAAGCGTCGTATTCATCGTGGACGATGATATCTCGATCCGGGACGCACTTTGCACGTTGATTCGATCCGTCGGCTTGGAGGTACGCACGTTTACATCGGGACCTGAATTCCTCAATGCCGCGCTTCCGGACGTACCGGCGTGCTTGGTGCTGGACGTGCGCCTTCCCGGCCTGAGCGGCCTGGATTTACAGCGTGAACTTGGCCGCACCGGGGTGCATATCCCCATTATTTTCATCAGCGGTCACGGCGACGTTCCCATGACGGTGCGCGCCATGAAAGCCGGAGCCGTGGAGTTTCTCCTGAAGCCAGTCCGGGAACAGGACCTATTGGACGCCATCAATCAGGCCATCGACAAAGATCGCGCCGCGCGTCGGCAACGGGCAGAACTTGCATCAGTCCGCGTGCGCTACGCTAGCCTGACGCTGCGGGAATATGAGGTGGTGTCCAAAATTACCCGCGGATCGCTCAATAAGCAGGTTGCCGCGGATCTCGGCGTCACGGAGATCACCGTCAAGCTGCACCGCCGACACATCATGGAGAAAATGCAAGCGTCTTCGCTTGCGGAACTGGTGCGGATGATCGAAAAACTGACCTGATCCCTATACTTTGGTGCATGTTTGCCCGCATCGATACTACACCTAAGTAGAGTGTTCACGAGGCACGGATCCCTCTAAGGTCGTCCGCGCGGGTAGTACCCACCAGAGAGAGAAATCGCATGCAATTCGCGACCATTAGCGCCTATGGCGTGCCAGGAACGCCCGCCAATAGCCGCCCCACGAGTGTAATGGAATCAATCGGCACATTGCGCAAGTATGATGCCGACGAGACGGTCTATTGCCAAGACGAACCGGCCGATTACTGGTATCGGATTGTCGGCGGGGCTGCTCGAAAGTGCACGCAGATATCGGACGGTCGGCGTCAGATCATGGACTTTCTGCTGCCCGGAGACTTATTCGGGTTCGATGCGGGTGCAAGACACGAGTGCTCGGTCGAGTGCGTCGCGGCAAATACGACGCTGCTACGTTACCAACGTCCACAGATGGAGTCACTCATGGAGTCCGATGCGCAGCTGGCGCGTCGGGTGCGCGAGATCGCGTTTGTCTCGATCGATCGATTGCAATCGCGAATGATCCTGTTGGGCCGAAGCCGCGCGCTGGAGCGAGTATGCGGGTTCCTGTTGGAGATGGCCCATCGGGCACAACTCGAGACGGAGGAATCGGTCGGGTTGCCGATGTCTCGGTACGACATTGCGGACTACCTCGCGATTGCAGTGGAAACCGTGAGTCGATCGCTGACGACGCTGAGGTCCGAGCGGGTGGTTGCCTTTTCCGACACGCGACATTTCCGTATCGTCAATCGCAGGGCTCTCGAGGCCCATTGCTGCCGCTGAAACCATTGTTAAGTTCTTCAAATGACGTCGGGAGGCATCCATGGGATTGCAGAAATTCGACAGATCGAAATGGATCGGTGTGTGCACCGCCGTCTCTATCGGGCTGCTGGGTAAGCGCGCCGAGATCGAAGTCGTCTCCCCGGCCGACGGAATACTGATCGAAGCGCATTGGCTGCCGGTAATCGGCATTGCCTACGACCCTGTGAACGACACGCTGAAAATCATGCTGGACGGCGTCGATCATGTCGTATTTCAGCCGAGGGAGATGTATCTCGATTTCGGTCTCGGTGGCATTCAAAACCTCGGCATTCTCGACCAGGAAAATGCATGGCAAATCGTGTTGCTGCGCGACCCCTTGATGCTGCCGCGCCCGGCAGCGGTCGCTTGACGCGTGTCAAGGCGACGCTCCGTCTGCGAGGACTATGGTCGGACGGCGACGAAATGACGAGACTAGGTACTTTATTTCCAAAATCGGAGGATGCCATGAGAACCGACAGTGAAATCAAAAAAGACGTGGAAGATGAATTGCGCTGGGATCCGGACATCGACGCCACCGACGTCGGGGTCGCAGTGCACAACGGCGTCGTCACGCTGACAGGCTACGTACGTAGTTACATGCAGAAGACCCAGGCGGAGCGCGACGCGAAGCGGGTTGCGGGAACGTTGGGTCTTGCCAACGACATCGAGGTGCGATTGCCATACATCAATAAGCGGCCCGATCCTGAAATCGCGCGCGACGCGGTCGAAAAACTTCAGAAGGAACTTCCTTATTCGTCGCAATTCATCAAGGTGACGGTCCAGGACGGTTGGCTGACGCTCGAAGGGGCGCTCGAGTGGAATTATCAGCGTGACCGGGCGGAAAAGGCCGTGCGTACGGTGCGGGGCGTCATCGGAGTCTCGGACGACATCAAGCTCAAACCGCGGGTGGCTGCGAGCGATGTGAAGCGCAAGATCGAAGAGGCGTTGAAGCGAAGCGCCGAACTCGACGCGAATCGCATCACGGTCGAGACCACGGGCTCCAAAGTGACGCTAGGAGGCAGCGTACGGTCCTGGGCAGAGCGCACGGAAGCAGAACGAGCGGCTTGGCAGGCGCCGGGCGTTACGACGGTGGAGAACCAAATCGCGATCAGTCCTTGAGCGAGGAGCGGAGCGCTTGGGGTGACCATCGCTCCGATCCCCTTTTTGGACTATCAGTGCACCGTGAGTCTGTCGGCCCCCGATTGAATGAGCAGTGCCGTGTACAGCAGCGCAAACCCCTGCATGACACCGAGGTAATTTTCATGCGCTGACGCAAAGAAATGCGCCATCTGCAACAACTCTGGATTGCCGCTCTGCAACTCTTGGAGCGCGTCCTGGATGAACGTTTCGGCGCCGCTTTGGTCGATTTCAGCCACAATCGCGGCACGTGTCGCCACCGTGACACGCGGCAGTGGATCGAGCCCGGCAAGTGCGCCGGACTCTGTCGTCAGCCGATGACTCGGCGCCGCCTGCGCAATCAATAATCGATACAACATACAGAACCCGTTCATGACGCGTTGCGGATCGCCCACGTCGCGGGCGCACTTGGCGGCCATGTACAGCCATTCCGGGTTGTTATCACGTAGATGTGCCGAGATCTCGGCAACGCATGCTTCGGGGCCGAGGTCGTCGAACTCACGGGTGATTTGCTCGCGCGTAGATTCCGCGACCCGCGGCAACGTGCTCATGTCATCTCCAACGGAAAGGTCCGGTACCCAATGATAACCGGGTCGCAGCTCTCATTGGCAAAAATACTAAGGATGGACGGCGCGGAACGCCTTGACAGGCGTCAACTGGGCGTAACGACTCCGCGAATTGTCAGGGCCGGCGCCCGGTGCATTCGAGGCACCCGCTCCCTGGCAAGCGCGTGCTACGACAAATTGACGGCGATCAAGGCAGCCGTACCTAAGAGCATCATTATCTGCACACCGTTCGCGCCGATTGGCCAGTGCGCATGAGCTGACTCCATGGATTTTACGAGACAAGCGAGGCAATGTCGTGAATCACAAAAATCAAATTGAAAGACCAAAGGGCATGATCGTAAATGCAAAACGTCTCGCGGCTCACCGGCTGCGATACCAACGTTACCGCGTCGGCGTGCTGGCTATGACCCTTGCGGCCTGCAGCGCGATCGGACTCGTTCCGCAAATCGTGCGATCCGAAGTGGTCATCGTGGATGTCGTTGCCGTCGCGCAGGGGCAGCGGACCGGTGATCTCAAGGGCAAGTCTGTTCTGAACGAAAAGGACGAGCGGATCGGCACGATCGATGACTTGATTATCGGCCACGATCGCGTACTTTTCGCGGTCTTGCAGGTAGGCGGTTTCCTCGGAATCGGCAGCCGCTTGGTGGCCGTCCCTTACCAGGCTCTGCAGATAAGCGAGGCGCCCACCAAGATCCTTTTGCCGGGGGCCTCAAAAGAGGCGCTAAAGAATCTGCCGGAATTCAAGTATCACGTCTGAATCGGCTGCGAGGGGCGATTGATTGTAGTTGTTTGAAATCACGTTAGCACAGGAGAACTTCATTATGAGGACCGACAGCGACGTAAAACGCGATGTGGAGGACGAGCTTAAGTATGACCCGGATTTGGAATCGAGCGATATTGGTGTATCCGTGAAGAAAGGCGTCGTTGCCCTGACGGGATTCGCCCGGAGCTACAGCCAGAAGCTACAGGCCGAAGCGGTCGCGAAGCGCATCAGTGGCGTCCTGGCTGTGGCGAATGACATTGAAGTTCGCCTTGCTTCCTCAGATGCGAGACCGGATCCGGACATCGCGCGCGAGGTGGTCGCGCAGCTCAAGTTCGAGCTGCCTTATTCGCACGAAAACATCAAGAGTGTCGTCAAAAATGGCTGGGTCACACTTGAGGGCGCTTTGGAATGGAACTATCAGCGCTCCAGGGCGGAGAGTACAGCGCGGCGCGTCAAAGGCGTGCTCGGGGTCAGCAATCTCATCAAACTGGCACCGCACGTGAGTCCCACAGAGGTCAAGGCGAAGATCGAAAATGCATTGACGCGCAGCGCACAGCTCGACTCGAAGCACATCACGGTCGAAACCAGCGGCAGCGAGGTGGTGTTGCGAGGCAGCGTTAGGTCGTGGGCGGAGCGTGATGAGGCGGAGCGAGCCGCGTGGATGGCTCCTGGTGTTACGAAAGTGGAGAACCACATCACTATCAGTTACTGACAAATCGGTTATTGACAACTCGGCGCTTGATGGTTGGGCACGTGCTTCCCGGTACGGGCCCGACCGCTAGCGCCGCGGCGGTATGCAATTGTCCGAGCGTTGGAATCGCAGTAAGACGCAGTGGAATATTCTGACGTACTACCAGCGCTTCGAGAGCGCGGTTGCGTTCGTTTTGACCGTTGTGATTGCGCTCATCGTCCTCGTAGCGTTGTACCGATTGTGCGTCGGAGTCGTGGCCGCGCTCCTGTTCGGAGCTGTGAATCCACTGGAACACACCGTGTTCCAATTAATCTTCGGCGAGATCATGACGCTGCTGATCGCACTCGAATTCAACCATACGCTCAGGTATGTCGTAGCGAGGCACCAGAGCATCATCCAGACGAAGGTCGTGCTCCTGATTGCGCTGCTGGCCGTGGCGCGCAAGTTCATCATTCTTGAGGTACGTGAAACGACCCCCGGATACCTGTTGGGACTGGCGGCAATTACGCTGGCACTCGGCGTGACTTATTGGCTCATGCGCGAGCGCAACGATCCGCACGCGTCCACCCGCCCGCGGTCAGGCCCGCCGAGCCGACGTCTTGGTCCTGGAGGTGAGGGCGAGAGCGGCGAACATCGCGCCGGTAAAGATCAGGTTGACGCCGAGCAGTAGACCGGTAACCCACAGGGCGGTCGCGGGCCAGCCGATCAACAGAACGACTCCGACAAAAATGCTGCCGAGACCCGCGGCGATGAGCCAGCCCCAGCCGGCAACGGGCCTGACCGTCATCGCGAACCCTACTCGGAGCGTGCCGTCTGCAATGAGCAGGATGGCGATCATCACGGCGAGTGTCAGTGCACCGCCGATCGGGTATATAGCCACGAGGAGTCCGGCGATTGCGTAGAGAACACTGCCGAGCCCGTACCACGCAGAGCGCGGCCACGATCTCACCCGGAAGGCGTGAATCATCTGAAAGATCGCCGTCACGAT
>DASXYI010000125.1:0-155491 GCA_036502605.1 Steroidobacteraceae bacterium | reverse complement strand
ATCATGCCCAAAGCCCATGGTTTTGACGCCATTCTGCTGATTCGGCGCGAGCACCCGCAGGTGCGCATCATTGCGATCTCCGGCGGCGGACATTTTTGGCCTGCGGTATACCAGCCCGAAACCGTCAACACCACCGCGTACTCGGCCAAGAGAACTTAGGCGACATCTGAGTCCTCCGAGACCCGCCGGTGTGACATGAGCTTCTCGACTTCGCTCATATGCGCAGTTCCCCAGACGCAAAGCGGGGCCAATGCTTTTGCTAGCGTTCT
Source organism: Steroidobacteraceae bacterium (assembly GCA_036502605.1). Taxonomy (GTDB): domain Bacteria; phylum Pseudomonadota; class Gammaproteobacteria; order Steroidobacterales; family Steroidobacteraceae; genus Bog-1198. The sequence goes on along the minus strand of DASXYI010000125.1, from coordinate 155,222 downwards.
GCCGAATGCCGTGAGGGAATATTCGACTTTCGGCGGAATCTCATTGTAGTCGAGCCGGTCGATGATTCCGTCCGCGTGCAGTTCCTTAAGCTGCTGGATGAGCATCTTGTCGCTGACGCCCCGAACAGCGCGCCTCAATTCTCCATAGCGACGGGTGTCATGCGCGAGGTGAAACAGTATCAAAGGTTTCCACTTCCCACCGATCACGGCCAGGGCGGCATCCAAGCCGCACGTAAATGTGCTCACCGCCATATGTGGTCCCATAGGGTACTTACCAAAAAGCGCATACTAGTAGAATAGGAAGCGATGGTCCAGCCTGTCGACAGGCATGTCAATTCAGTGCGCGCTCCACGAGAGCGTTGATGAGTCCGCCGCCGAGGATTAACCAGACGAAGAGCACGCCTCCCAACAGCAGGGGCTTGATACCGGCGTTGCGGATCGCCGAGACGTGTGTGGTGAGCCCCAGCGCGGCCATCGCCATCGCAAGAATGAACGTATCCACGTCGACCAGCGCGATTCGCACGCCTTGCGGCAGCAGCGCCGATGAATTGAACAGCACCATGCCGATGAAGCCGAAGGCGAACCACGGAATCCGCAGCCGGTGTTTCACGCTGGCGGCTGCGGCGGACCGGTTCATCCCGGTGTGCGTGTGACCCTCGCGTCGCGTCATCCATGCGGACAACGCGATGAGAAGCGGCGCGAGCATCATCACGCGGACCATTTTGGTCACGACTGCGGTATCGGCCGTCGCAATGCTCACGGAACGGCCCGCCGCGAACACCTGAGCGACTTCGTGGATCGTGCTGCCCGCGTAGATGCCGAACGCCCGGGGGCCCGCAGGAATCAATGGCCAGTGGGTATTGAGACCGTAGAGAATCGGGTAGAGGAAGATGGCAAGAGTACCGAAGACGACGACGCAGGAAACCGCCACAGTGACTTGCTCGGCCTTGGCTCGGACTATCGGTTCGGTGGCCATGACGGCCGCAGCACCGCAGATTGCGCTGCCCGCGCCAATGAGGATTGCGGTCGTCCGGTCGAGCCCGAAGAAACGTGTTCCGAGCAGGTAGGCCAGCGCGAACGTTGAGGTCAGCACCACCGCGTCGATGAGCACACCGGCGATGCCCACGTGTCCGATATCCTGGAGCGTCAAGCGTAATCCGTAGAGAATTACGCCGGCGCGCAGCAGGGTTTGCTTCGAAAAGTTCACGCCCGAGCCGACAGTGCCCGCGAGACGCGTGTAGATCGTGTTGGCCAATACGATACCCAACAGTATCGCGACCGTCAGTGCGCTCATGCCATGGGATTGAAGCCACCCGAGGCCGCCAAGGCCGATGGCCAGCGCGGCAATCGCCGCGCTCAATGCAATGCCGGGTGCGAAGCGCAGAATGTCCCGCTTCGATTCTGAAGGTGCGGCGGGCAACATGATCAACTGCTTTTAGACCGTGGCATGAGATGTCCTCCAGTGTTCGTTTCGTTCGCAGATCCGGATTGGCTCCGCAGGAGAACAAATTAGACTTGAGAGATATAGACCACAAATACATTGTTAGTATCTTTGCGTTATCATTGTGATCTATGAACTTGCGGCATCTTTCAGTCTTCCATGACGTCGCTGCTTCAACGCTTCGGAGCCGCCGCCATGGAGGGCGGCGGTGCCAATCAATTACCCATACAAGATGCAAGCTTGCGATGGCGATCCGCGGCAAAAGCCGGCACTACCGTCTGCGAGAAATTCATCCTCGGCACTGGCATGAACTGGCTCTCCGGCGCCGGAGTCGGTTGCTGATGAAGCCCCGGGCATGGCGCGGGTCGTAAACGACATCGCCGTTACGCATTAGCTTGCGGAGTCGCACGGGTCTGTGAGGCGCGAGGACAGCAATGTCCTCGCTCACGCGGAGGACACTCCAAATCATTACCGACATATATCTGTTTGCTCTCGCGGTTCAGAATGAAGGAAAGCTCGTTACCTCCGATACCGGCATTCCGCTCGCAGCGGTCAGGAAAGCTACGACGCAGAAACTGTTGATCCTGTAAGCAGCTTTTTTGCAGCGTCGGAGGCCGTAACGCTACTGTGTCTTGAATGTTTTCACAGAACTGGACATTCCATCCCTCGCGCCGGTGGCGCCGATGGATTCCACCTTGTAGTAATAAGTGGTATTCGAATTGAGCCTCATGATGCGCACGCGGAAAATCATATCGGGATGCGAAGGACTGCGGCGGTTGGGCGACTGTGCGACCTGAGGCAGGTTCTTGGCATCGGTGCCGTAGTGCACTACGCCATAATGCAGGACGGTGCCTCCCGGATTGATGGTGGTCCACCGAATGATCGCCGAGGTGTCAGTCGCGGATTCCAGTTCAGGGCCCGCGGTAAGTTGCGCGGCTTTATGCGTCGGCACCGCCGCCATCACGGCATCATCCGCAAACCTCCACGGTATCAAGCCAGCAATAATCACGAATGCAAGAGTCAGAATGAAACTCTTCATGAGCGTTAGGTCCGATTCCTCGATTCAGATTTCATCGCGCATTGTCTTGCGTCATGACCACGCGGTTCACCGTTAGAATCCTGAGGCGCGGAATATCTCCGCGCCTCAGGTACAGGGTCGCCGGCTCAACGGCAAAGCCGGGACAATTGCAATTTAGCGCCCCGGCGGTGTAGCAGGTTTCCTTATAGTGCTAGCCGGCGTGCTTGTCAGACTCGACGTTTGGACGAAGCCATCCGTCAGAGTTTTCAGGAACGCCACCAGATCGTTTTCCTCGGCGTTCGTCAAACCGAGATGGCCAATCGTCATATTTTCGTTGTTCGGGTCTTCCGGCGGCGGCCAGCAGTTCACTTTCTCCACCGTTCCCGGGCGACACTGTCCGTTGACGAATGCTCCAGGATAGGCGTCGCGCGTGTTGTAGAAGTGGACGACTTCCTTGAGGCTCAACAAATAGCCGTTGTGCATGTACGCCTTGACGAAACCGGCGTAAGGCACCTTGCCCACGTTGCGGGCTGTGGAGGTTTGGAACTTGCCTTCGAAGAACGGCAGGTGTTCTCCCCAGGTCTGATTTGGTGGGGATCCGTAGTAGCCATCCAGGAAAAGACCAACTCCCTCGTCGATGAAGCCTATGCCCAAGGGGTTGCCGGTGAAGCCCCACTGATCCGGGAAGTTTTCGGCATACCAAGGGAGGATCGTGTTCTTCGGCAGGCCGATATTGTTGTAGGTAAAGTCGGTGAACATCGGCTCGACGCTCGTGGCAGCACCGGTGTCGGTTCCTCCCATGGCCGTGTTGGATCTGCCGTCGAGGTGGCAGGTATTGCATGTGCCTTTGCCGCGGAAAAGCTCATAGCCACGCAGTTCTTGCGCGGTGAGGGAATTGCTGCTGGCAAGATACCCGTCAAATTTCGACGTAAATGGGCTGACATTGGATCCGATTTCATAGGCGGCAATGGCCTGGGCGAATTCGTCGAAGGCCTGCTGGGCACGAGTGCGATCCGAAGGGCTGAGAGTCAATGGAGTGGCGCTGCCGCCGAGACTGGCGGCGCCTTTCGGGGTATGGCATATCGTGGCCACATTGGCGGGCCAATTAAACTCGAGGGAGCCTGTGCCCCAGACCTGCTCGAAGAAGAATTTGTACTGGCTGAGTGACAGCTTATAGACGACGCAGGCAGTATCCGGATTGGCCATCTCCTCGGGATCGACCGGTGGGTCCTGGGCTTGTTCCGCGGACGAGTTCTGCAATCGGTAGCCACTAGCGCGAGCATCCCAGAAATTGCCGCCGTAGAAATCGCCCTGGGTGATGTTGTATTGCAGCGGGGGATAGTACGCTGAATACACATAGCTCTGCGGGTTGCGTTTGGCCATGCGATTGTCCGGGTATTTTCCGTGATTCGTAATCGGTACCGAGCCAGGATTCGCTCCGCCGGTGAATATGCTCAAAATGGAAGCGCCATTTCCATACCCCGCGGCGGGATCATGGCAGAAGCTGCAAGCTAGATTGCTGTTGACCGACAGATTGGGATCGAAGATCTCCAGCTGGCCGAGAGTTTGGACTGCGTGAAAGGGATCAAGGCTTCCCGATTTTGCCGCGACCAAGGCTTGCGCCTCGAGCCCCGCTTCTTCGGCGCGTATGCGGACAAAGTCGGGATCGTTCAGGATCAAACACTGAATGTCCACTTGATTCCCCGGCAAGATGCAGGGCTTGTCTTGCGGTGGAATCGTGTAGCCGGCGGGCAATTTTAGGGCTTTCTCTGCCGGCAGCGGCAGCGCATTTTGCGGCAGCGCATTTTGCGAGAATACTTTCTTCGAACCCATTGGCGGTAGAAGCGCGAGCGCGAGACATACGGTCACCGTGGCCACAAACACGTGCAGCTTCATGGCTAATCCCTCCTCAGTTATGTGAAATTCAGTTATGTGAAATTTTCTGTGTTAATTTGTTTCCTTATTGTTTTTGTGAGTGTGAGCCTCGTGAGACTAGTGAACTTCTAGCGAGTGCTGAGCTTCGAGAGTAGGCACGCAAACCCCGCGGGTACCGGCGAGTGAGTCGCTGACGAATGAGCGGCTGATCCGTTGCGACAACGAGCATGCATGATGCGAGTTGCCCCCTACACAGCATCCCCAGAGCATCGTCGAGAACGGAAACGATATAGTCCCGCCGCTGGCTTATGTCAAGAAAATGTCAAGATATGTAAAGCCACGTCCGCTCTGTAATCTCCGCGGGCAACATGATCAACTGGCTTGTCCATCCACGGCAGACGGACCCTTCGGGGACTGGACGTTGATGCTGCGTAGATACTTGGCGAGGCTCTCGACTTGATCGGCCGGCAACGGAGCGCCGAAAGCGTTGCGCATCTTGTTGATTTCGACGGTCCATTCATCCTGCGTGAGCGGGGGTTGACGCAGCACCATGCCCGCCGAGTGGCAGATCAGGCAATAAGCATTGGCGATGACCGAGCCGTTACCCGGCGGGAACGTGACTTGGCTCGCGGGCAGGTCAACACTGACCTTGGCCCACTTTTCGACGGGTCCCTTGGCCGCCTCTTTCGCCGCGGGCTCGGAAACAACGGTGCGCGGCCACGCCAGACCGGCGACAAGCGCGATCCCCAGCAACGCGGGGACCGACCAGATCAGAACAAGGTTACGCATGCTCGTATTCATGATGTCGCCTTCAATAATTAGACCGCTTGCACGGACACTGACTCGATCACGTTGCGCATGAAACCCGCACTATTCCAGTTGGTGTGATCGGGCTGGACACTGCCTGCGGTATTGAGCGCCTTGATCATCAATTTGTGCTGACCTGAAGATGAAAGGCGCAACGGCACTTCCCACTGTCGGAAGCTGTACTTGCCATGATCCGAGCCGAGCCGCGCTTCGTGCCAACGGCCGCCGGAATCGGCAGAGAACAATACTTTCGCGAGTGCGGTGTCGCCGCCGAAAGCGATGCCCCGCACGATCGTGGTTTGTCCGACTTTTAGGACGGCACCGTTTTGGACGTTGGTGAAGAATGAGCGCGGCAGCATCCGATTGATGGGGACCATCTTCACGTCCTTCTGGCCCGGTACGATGTCGGCGAATGGCGTGTCGGGAATGAGGTACGCCTTGGTCGTCCAGAAGTTGTCGTCGGGTTTGTCCAGCACCTCGATGTCGTTGAGCATCTTGACCCAGTAGGTGGCATACCAGCCGGGCACCACCAATCGCAATGGGAAACCATTCAAGAGCGGCAACAGCGCTCCGTTCATCGCATAGGCGATCATGACTTCGCCGTCGCGCGCATGCTCAATGTCGAGCGATTTCATGAAGTCGGGCGTTTGCGGGACCACGCCGGTGTCGAGTCCGTTGAAGCGCACTTGCAGCGCCCCCGCCTTGACCCCCGCCTTATCGAGAACATCCTTCAATCGCACGCCCCTCCAGAGGGCATTGCCCATGGCACCGTTGGCCCATTCTCCTCCCGGCACTCGCGGACTGAAAAAGCCGCGTGAATTACCGGAGCACTGATTGACGGCAGCAATTTCGAACGGCTTGAAGTCGCGGACCAGCTCATCGAGCGTCAACTGGATCGGCTGCCCTACGTGTCCGCGAATGTTGAGCCGGAACGTGGCCGGATCGACCTCGGTGGGAATGTTCGCAAGGTGCCAGCGCACGTAGAAGCGATCATTGGGCGTAAATACGCCTTGATCGAAGACGTCGAACGGCGTTTCGAGCAACGGCGGGCGAGTGCGCTGCAACACCATGGCGCTCTTCTGCGGAAAGTTCGTGACCAGGTCGCGCCGGCCGTTGACGAAGGGAAACTCGAGGCTGGCTGCCGTGCCAGTCCAGGCCGATGTGCCGAGCAGTCCTAGCAAACCAGCTCCGCCCACACGACCGAGAAATCCCCTGCGTGACAGCAGCGAGCGTGGCAAGTTAGGGCGTGGCGAATTAGACCGTGGCATGAGATGTCCTCCCAGTGTTCCTCGTTCGCAAATCCGGATGGGCTCTGCAGGAAAACAAATTAGACTTGAAAGATATAGACCACAAATACATTGTTAGTATCTCTGCGTTATTATTGTGATCTATGAACTTGCGGCATCTTTCGGTCTTTCACGGCATCGCCAAGGCCGGCAGCGTCAATGCCGCAGCGCGGCTTTTGCATACGTCGCAACCTGCCGTATCGCGTGAATTGCGCACCCTCGAGGAGCGCCTTGGCGTTGTGCTGTTCGATCGCCTGCCGCGGGGTATGCGCTTGACGGAGGCTGGCAAGGTGCTCCTGGACTATGCCGAGCGCATCTTCGGGCTCGACCAAGCGGCAGAGCGCGCGATGCGCGAACTCTCCGATCTCGAAGGCGGCCAGCTCGCGATCGGCGCGAGCAACACCATCGGCACCTACCTGCTGCCTGTCTTCGTAACGTCCTTCCACGTCCGCTATCCGAAGGTGAGTCTCAATCTGGAGGTCGGCAACACCCAAGAAATCGTCAAGGGAGTCCTCGATTCACGGTTCGCACTCGGATTCGTCGAAGGGAGAATTCGCGACGAGGCGATGGAGGCGCGGGAATTCCGCCGCGATCGCATCGTCGCGGTAGTGGCGCCGCAGCACTCACTCGCGAAGGCGCGCGCGCTGTCGGTGCGGGCACTCGCCGAATCGCCTTCGATCCTGAGAGAGCCCGGCTCGGGGACACGCGAGATCGTCGAGCGCGCTTTCGCGCGCCATCGCCTGGCGCTTCACTGTGGTCTGCAAATCAACAGCTCCGAAGCATTGAAGCGGGCCGCCATGGAGGGCGGCGGCGTCGGCTGGATCTCCGAGCTATGCGTCGTCGAGGAGCTGCGTTCGGGTCGCCTGGTGGAGCTGAAGACGGCGGGCCTCGCGCTCGAGCGTCCGCTCTACACCTTGAAACTGCGGGGGCGCCACCTCAGCCGGAGCGCCCTTGCCTTCCTGGAGGACTTCGACTAATGGCCCGGGCGGGTACGTGCGCATGGCAATGAATACGACGGCCCTCGGAAGTGGCGTCCCCATGGATATTCCAACTTATCCCCCGTGATGCCTTCGGTCCGATGGCCTCGCACTCTGGAGATATGAAGCTTACCTTTGTAGTTTACCTTCATATCTGCTACCATGCTGAGGTGAAGAAAGCACACGACCACGCGGCGGCCATGGCCTCAGAGCTTCGAGTGGTGCTTGGAAAGCTCAAGCGCCGGCTGCGGGAACACGCGAACAAGGGGGATTTGTCCCTGTCCCAGATGGCGGTGCTCGGCTACCTGGACCGCGAAGGCCCCTCGACGGTCACGACACTGGCGCGGGCGGAAGGCGTGCGGCCGCAATCGATGGGCGCTACCGTCGCCGCGTTGGAAGAGGCCGGCCTGGTGAGCGGTACGCCGCACCCCGCCGACGGTCGACAGATCGTGCTGTCCCTGACCGCGGCCGCGCGTGAGTGGATCAAGGCCAGCCGCGCCGCGCGCGAAGACTGGCTTTCCCGGGCTATCTGTTCGCATCTTAGCCCCACCGAGCAAGAAGAACTTGCCAAGGCGGCGGCTTTACTGAGGCGAATCGTCGACTGATTTCATTACCGCAGTCAGACCGCTGCATACAGGAAACCGACCATGGCAATCACTCCGTTGGATCAAAAAGCCGCACTCGTCATCATCGACCTCCAGAAGGGCGTCGTCTCCTATCCGACCGCGCATCCCATCGATGGCGTGGTGAAGCGCGCGAGCGAGTTGGCGGCGGCGTTTCGCCGTCACGGCCTGCCCGTGGTGCTTGTGAACGTGGCAGGCGGCGCGCCGGGGCGCACGGAGCAGTCGTATAGCGCCGCCGAACGGCCTGCGGACTGGGTGGATCTCGTCCCCGAGTTGAACCGTCAGCCCCAGGATCACTTGGTGACCAAGAACACCTGGGGCGCGTTCACCAATACGAATCTCTACGCGCACCTGAAGGGACTCGGGGTGACTCAGATCGTGGTCGCGGGCGTCGCCACCAGCATCGGCGTCGAGTCGACCGCGCGCCATGCGCATGAGCTCGGGTTCCACGTCGCGCTCGCCGTCGATGCGATGACCGACCTGAATCTCGACGCTCACAATCACTCAGTGACCAGGATCTTCCCCAGGCTGGGAGAGAACGGCACGACCCATGAGATTCTCGATCTCTTGAAGAAGCGGTTCGAGTAGCGGTGAGCGGTGCCTTTCGCTCGCTCCGGAACTACAACTACCGCGTCTGGTCGGCCGGCGCGCTGGTGTCCAACGTGGGCACGTGGATGCAGCGGACGGCGCAGGACTGGCTGGTGCTTGCGGAGCTCACCCACAAGAATGCGACCGCACTCGGAATCGTGATGGCGCTGCAATTCGGGCCGCTCGCCCTCATGTTGCCGCTGTCGGGATTCGCCGCCGATTACTTCGATCGCAGAAAACTCTTGATGGCGACGCAGGCGGCGATGGGGCTTCTGCCGCTCGGACTCGGCATTCTCACCATCTCCGGGACAGTGCGTTTGTGGCACGTGTATCTGTTCGCCTTCCTGCTCGGATGCATCAGCGCCTTCGATTCGACGGCGCGCCAGACATTCGTCGCGGAGCTCGTGGGAGAGGAGGACCTGTCGAACGCCGTGGGTCTCAACTCGACCTCGTTCAACGCGGCACGAATGATCGGTCCCGCTGTCGCCGGCGTGCTCATCGCGGCCGTGGGTTCGGGCTGGCTTTTCCTGATCAACGCGGCGTCGTTCGTCGCCGTGCTCTGTTCGCTCTTCTTTCTTCGGGTCGACCGGCTGCATCGGAGCGTGAAGACCAACCGCGATCGCGGCGGCATGGTTGACGGCTTCAGCTACGTCTGGCGGCGGCCCGACATCAAGGCGATTCTGGTGATGCTGTTCTTGATCGGCACGTTCGGCATCAACTTCCCGATCTTCATATCGACCATGGCGGTCGGAGTGTTCCACGCCGGCGCGAGTCAGTTCGGATTGCTCACGTCGATGATGGCGATCGGATCGGTGGCCGGAGCGCTGCTCTCCGCACGTCGGGAGAAGCCCGGAATGTCGGTCATCGTCGCCGCAGCGGCGATCTTCGGGTTCGGGTTCTGTATCGCGGCCGCGATGCCGAGTTACGGGCTGTTCGGCTGTGCGCTCGTCATCATCGGCCTGTCGGCGCAGACCTTCACCACGACGGTGAACATCACGATCCAGCTCTCGACCGAGCCCGAGATGCGCGGACGGGTCATCGCGCTATTCCTCGCCATCGCAGTGGGTGCAACTCCTATCGGCGCGCCGTTCGTCGGCTGGGTGGCGGATACGTTCGGCCCGCGGTGGGCGCTCGGCGTCGGAGCCGCCTCGGGATTCGGTGCGGTGATCGTCGCGATTCATTATTTCGCCAAGCATCGGGGCCTGCGCGTCAGGGTCAATGACGGCCGGCTGGATTTCAGCCTGCGATAGTCAGCGCTTCGAATGCTGCGGCACCCCATGGCCAAGGGATTCGAACCCCCTCTCCGCCCGCAGCCTATTGAACCTAGTGGCGTCCCCACGGGTACTCCGACTTAACCGCCGTAAATACCGCACTAGGCGTTAACCTCGCTGAATGAGGCCAGTTCGGCTCAATTAAGCCGCAGCCCACCAAATTAGGGGTCAAGACTTCCGCTGTTGCGCCGATGAGTTACCCATGCCGAGCGGAAAACCACGCAAATCAGCCGATCCCCTGTACTTGCTACTGCGTGAAGGCGGCAGTGAGGAGTTCAATCGCCGCAGTAAGGCAGGCGAGAAGAGCGACCTTCGCGGGTGCGACTTTCGGGGCGTTGATCTGCGCGGCGTGGACGTCGCCAATATCGATTTTACCGATTGCTATTTTCGCCAAGCCGATCTGCGCGGGCTCGACCTGCGCAGCTGCCGATTGGAAGGTGCGAGCCTCCATGCAGCACATGTATCGGGCGCCTACTTCCCGCTCGAGCTTGCACCGGAAGAGATTGAAATGTCTGTGCGTCTCGGCACCCGAATGCGTCAGAGGTAATCGGGCCCACCCTGGGGCGGATAAAAAACGGGGCGTGCCGGGGCCCGCGACTTTGGGTCGCACACAGGGGCCGCTGTACGGCGGCGAAGCACGTGCGGCCGCGCTCCCGAGAGCGATCATTGGCGACTCGATCACACAACGGCGGCATCAAATTGAGAATTGCCTCCGTTTGTAGCCTCAGAGTTTAGCCTAATTTTACCCTTTCCAAAGGGCGGCCGATGTTGCAAATCCGCACCGGTCATGGAGACCTATGCAAGCAACCTACAATGTTTGGCTCGTCGCACTGTCGATCATTGTCGCGATCGTCGTCTCCTATACGGCGCTCACACTGGCCGGTCGCGTAGCCCAGGCGGAGCGATCAGGCGGGCGAGGCTGGTTGCTCGGCGGCGCTGCGGCCATGGGCATCGGAATCTGGTCGATGCACTTCATCGGCATGTTGGCTTTCTCCGTGCCCATCCCGCTGCGTTACAACATCGTGACGACGTTGGTCTCGCTGATCATTGCCGTTCTGACCTCAGGCTTCGCCCTCGCGATTGCCAGCCGTCCAAATCTTGGCGTCAAGCGACTTGCCGCAGGCTCGCTGGTGATGGGCGCCGGAATCTGCGCCATGCACTACACCGGCATGGCAGCCATTCAGATCATGCCGACGATCAGCTACGACCCGCCGCTCGTCGGTGCTTCGATTGCGATCGCCGTCACGGCATCGTTCGCTGCTCTCTGGCTCGCCTTCAAGCTGCGCAGTGGGCAGTCCTGGCTCATGATCCTCGCCCGCGGCGGCGCCGCGGTTGTGATGGGATTTGCCATCACCGGAATGCACTACACAGGCATGGCTGCCTCGATGCTCGCGCCCGGTTCCATTTGCTGGGGCGGCGCGGCGTTGGACAATAATTGGTTGGCGCTGACAATCGGCCTCATTGCACTGGCACTGCTCGCGATCACCTTGATTGCCGCAGTCTACGATGCACACCTCGAATCACGCACGCGTCAAGATGCCTTGCGACTTGCCCGATTGAACACAGACTTGCAGCACGGCAAGAATCTCCTGACGCTGGCCACCCAGGCCGCCGGGATCGCTTGCTGGGAATATGAGGTACCGACGCGGACCACTCTGTGGACCGAGAACGAGATCGAATCCCTGCGCAGCGCGGGTATCGACATCCGCGGACGTCCCGACGCACTCTTGGCGATGATCCATCCCGATGACGCAGCCACCGCCCTGGCTACGATGCGCACCGCGATTGCGGAGAGCCGTTGGGTGTGCGGATTGCGCCTGCGGATTCTAACTGCCGCCGGAAAGACGGTGCATTTACAGGCTCACGCTCGGTTGACTTGCGATGCGCAGGGTCAGCTCGAGCGCGTGCTGGGTGTTTCCTGGGACGTCACGGAGCAGGTTCAGCAAGAAGAGCGGCGACTGGAGCTGCAGATGCAATTGCGCGATGTTTCGCGCCAGGCGGGTATGGCCGAAGTCGCCACGGGCGTGCTGCACAATGTCGGCAATGTGCTCAACAGTCTCGGCGTGTCCGCCACACTGGTGCTTGCGGGTCTACGTGACTCGCGCGTCGGCAACGTCCAGCGGGTCGCCAAGCTGCTGACCGAACAAGGTGATCGGCTCGGGGACTTCTTGGAGAATGACCGGCGCGGCCGTGAAGTCCGGAGCTACTTGACCAACCTCGGCGAGAATTTGTGCGCCGAGAACCGTGCACTGCTCGCCGATACGCAGGCCATCGTCGTGCATGTCGAGCACATCGGCAAGATTGTTGCGGCACAACAGAGTTATGCGCGCCGTGGCGGTGTCACCGAAGAAGTCGACGTCGCAGAATTGGTCGATAAGGCGATTGCGCTCAGCTTCACGGACAGCACTGACGTGACGATCACTCGCGACTACCAGCTCACACCTCGGCTCACCCTCGATCGCCACAAACTGATTCAAATTCTGGGCAACGTGCTGAGCAACGCGCATCACGCGCTGCGGGAGCAGACGCAGGGAGAGCGAATGTTGACAGTGCGGATTCGCCCGTTAATGCAGGGTTCGTTTGCGATCGATGTTGAGGATTCCGGAACCGGGATCGAAACCGCTGTACTACAGCGCTTGTTCGAATTCGGGTTCACCACCAAGAAGGATGGTCATGGATTCGGCCTGCACGCCAGCGCCAATCTAGCCAAGGAGTTGGGTGGCGAGCTCTGCGCGCACAGCGATGGTCCAGGCCGCGGTGCGCGCTTCAGCCTTCAGATGCCGCTGTCGGCCGCCAATGAGCAAATGGCAAGGAGGCGCGCGTGAACACCGTTGAGGCCCGAATCGAAGAAATCCGCATTCTCATCACTGACGATAACGCGGCGATCCATGATGACTTCCGCCGCATCCTCGCCACCGGCGCCGAAGATGATGCGAACCTATCCGAGGCTGAAAACGTGCTGTTCGGCGACCCGGCAGCGACGCCTACGCGCCATCCTGACTATGCGCTCGATTTCGCACTGCAGGGTCAGCAAGCCGTGCAGTGCGTTAAAGGTGCACGCGCCGATGGCCGTCCGTACGCCATGGCCTTCGTCGATATGCGGATGCCGCCGGGCTGGGACGGCCTGGAAACCATCGAACGCCTATGGGAAGAGGACCCGGGCGTGCAGATCGTGATCTGCTCAGCGCATTCAGATTACGACTGGAGGGATATCTTCGAGCGGGTTGGCCACTCCGACAAGCTGCTCATTCTCAAGAAGCCGTTCGAGCCGATCGAAGTACTGCAGTGTGCGAGCGCCTTATCGCGCAAGTGGCAGCACGAGCGAGCATTGGAAGCGCATGTTGAGTCCCTCGAACAGGTCATCACCGCCCGCACGGAAAAGTTGGAAGCTGCTAACTTGCAGCTGCGTCATCTGGCGACTCACGATGCGCTAACGGGCCTACCGAATCGCGTGCTGCTGGACGATCGCCTTGCCCAAGCGATTGCACACGCCGATCGAGACGCACAGCCGTTTGCCGTCCTGATGCTGGATCTAGATCGCTTCAAATTGATCAATGACTCGTTTGGCCATCGCTCCGGCGACACCGTGCTCAACGAAGTCGCACGTCGACTGCACGGCCTGGTACGCAGTATTGACACGGTCGCGCGCGTGGGTGGCGATGAGTTCGTGCTCGTGGTCAGCCCGCCGGCAACGCGCGCCGACGCTGAGGAGATCGGCAGGCGCGCGAATGAAGTTCTGCGCACGCCTATTCAATTGGGCGGCGTCGATTTGCACGTCTCCTCGAGCATCGGCATCGCCTTCTACCCTTCAGACGGCGGTTCCGCGGAGAACGTGCTCGCGCATGCCGACGCGGCCATGTATTGCGCCAAAGAACGCGGCCGCAATAATTATCAATGCTTTGCCCCCGACATGAAGTCGGTGGCGCTGGAGCGCGTGAGCCTCGAAAGCGAGCTGCATCAGGCACTGAAGCTCGAGCAATTCGCATTGTTTTATCAACCCAAAGTCGACACCGCCACCGGTGATATTCACAGTGCCGAGGCGCTGATCCGCTGGCACCATCCGCAACGAGGTCTCATACAGCCGACGCAATTTATTCCGCTGGCGGAGGAGTGCGGACTGATCCACGAGATAGGAGCGTGGGTGCTGCGTGAAGCCTGCCGCCAATGCAAGGCCTGGCAACGCGCGGGCCAACTGTCCCTGCGCGTCGCCGTCAATGTGGCGGCCTCGCAGTTTCGACGGGGCGACCTGTTCGAGGTGGTTCGCAGCGCGCTCGAGGAATCTCAGCTCGATCCGCGCTTCCTTGAGATCGAGTTGACCGAGAGCGCGGTGATGACCAATCCAGAAGACTCTGCCGCAGTCCTCGAGCAACTTAGCCGCATGGGGGTGCTGGTATCGGTCGATGACTTTGGTACCGGCTACTCGAGCATGAGCTACTTGCGTCGCTTTCCGATCGACAAGTTGAAGATTGATCGTAGTTTTATCACGGATCTAGCTACTCGCGCCGATGATGCATCGATTGTTCAGGCGATCGTGTCGCTGGCACACGGCCTTCGGCTCAAGGTGGTCGCCGAAGGCGTCGAAACGCTAGAGCAGCTGAAGTTTCTGCAGTCCGTGGGCTGCGATCAATACCAGGGTTATCACTTCAGCCCACCACTGCCGGCGACCGAGTTCGCCGCGCTGGTGTGCAACTGGCAGAAAGCAGAGGATCGATCCTCGGATGACGTCACCTCCCGCACACACAGCAAACTGGCGGCCTATCGCTAACCCGGGGGCCAACAGGAAGTTCGTACGTCGAACGCGAGCGTGGGGCTGCCGACAATTGCCCCAGAGGGTAGACGCGTGATGCGTGATGCGCTAGCATCTGATGCATGAGAACGACGCTCGACATTGCTGACGATGTGCTACAGGCCGCAAAGGAGCGCGCTAAGCGGGAACGGAAGACCATCGGCGAGGTGATCTCCGAGTTAGCTCGGCGCGCGCTGACGACTCCGCAAGAGCCGCTGTCCGTGAAGGAACCCAAGGCAGTTTATGGACTTAAGCCGTTCGCGCGACGTGGCGGTATCGTCACGAATGAGTTGATCGACAAGCTTCGTGACGAAGATGCGTACTAACCGCGCCCAGGCTGGTCTCGTGCGCGTCATCCCGCCATGTGGGCTTGAGATCGGCGGACTTTAACAAGTGCGCGCATTATTGGATGTCAATGTGCTGATCGCGTTGCTGGACTCCGATCACGCATCCCACGATTCAGCGATTAATTGGTTTGCGAAGCATGCGCGGGAGGGTTGGGCATCATGTCCAATCACGCAAAACGGGTGTATCCGTATCATGTCGAATCCGGGCTATCCAAACCCGTTACCAGTTCAAGCTGTCATTGAGCATCTAGCCGAGGCCTGCCACCAAGATATCCATGAATTCTGGCGGGATGAAGTCAGTCTGTTGGATTCGGATGTCGTGGACTCGACCCGAATTCATGGACCGCGGCAACTGACCGACATATACCTGCTTGCTCTCGCGGTTCAGCATGAAGGACGGCTCGTTACTTTTGATACCGGCATTCCGCTCGCCGCGGTCAGGAAAGCTACGACGCAGAAACTGTTGATTCTGTGAACAGCTTTTTCGCAGCGTCGAAGGCCGAGACGCTCAGGCGCACGACAGTGCCTATTCTCTCAAGGGCGCGCAGGGAATTCGAGTAGACTTTCTTCTTCTCCTCGGAGGACGCAGTACGAATGAACTCAGAGAACGGCGTCGACGAAACCGTAGGAGCATCCTTGAATCTAAAAAGCGACATAATTAAACGACCGCTGCCAGTTCGATATGCGTCGCAACACGTTTAACCATCGTGCGTTTGCCGTGTCCGGAGTTAGAAACCTTGCTGGTTGTCACAAGGCATTGACTCTCAAGCAGCGCAACATCCCGTCGCACTGCTGAGGGATCACGTGCGAGGGCCAGTGCCAAGGCGCTCAAAGTCACGGGCTCGATGGAGATTTCCCGCAACAATCGCACCCGAGCCGGCGTTATCACTTCCAAAAAATCCGCGGGGTCTTCAAAAGAGACATGAAAGCCGGGTTCGACCCCCTTGCCACGGTCCAGCTTGCGCGCATTGCCCTTCATTCGGGAAAAAAAGCTGTCCATCGACTCAACGCCGACCCGAGTGGGTGGTGCTCGCTTAGCACGTACCCGTCTCGAGATACTGGCGGACTTGCGCTTCAAACTGACTTTCGAGTTTTTCATAGGATTCGAACTTCACACAATCCACATGCTCAAAATAGTGCCGGTGATGCTGGCCGTGAGCGTTGTCGTAACCCACAATTCGCCCAATCGCGGGAGTTAAGCTTCGGCGACAATACCGAATCCGGTATCGGCGGTCCCTGTGGAGCCTGTCGCACTCGATTTGACTCCGGTTATCGGTGCGGGCGCGAAAGCGCTGCCCGGGGATTCGCTCAGGCAACGAGTTCCTCGCGGCGTTTGATTATGCGGGAGACGAGGCCATAATCGATTGCCTCGTCGGCCGACAGCCAATGATCTCGGGCTATGTCCTCCAACACGACGGAGACGGGCTTGCCACACTCGCACGCGATCAGTTCGGCAATGCGCTGACGCGCAAGGATAATTTCTCGCGCCTGGATCGCGATGTCGCTGGCGGGACCGGACATTCCGCCGCTGGGCTGATGGATCAGGAATCGCGTGTTGGGGAGACAGAAACGACGCTCGCGGGGTGCAGCGAGATACACATGAGTGGCGGCGCTCCCTACCCATCCGCTTCCTATCATTCGCACCGGCGCCCGCACGAAGCGGATCAGGTCGTGAATAGTGTCGCCCGATTCAAGGTGGCCGCCGGGTGAAGAGACGATGACATCGATAGGTTCGCTGGAATCCGAGTCCAATGCGATCAGCCGTCGGGCGGCCTCGGCCGCCGTCGTGTCGGTGATCGTCCCAAAGATGAGAACTGTCCGCGATTTGAACGCCTTCTCTTCAAGAAATGCGCCGCTGGGATCGGGCTGCGCCTTGAGTGCCGGGATCTCCATGCATGCTCCATTTCGACCTTAAACCCATAAGACGAACGAGGCCGTGGATTTGTGACACGTCCTTCCGAATCGCTGTCTGCTGTGGCAATCTCTCGGCATGAGCAATAGCTCCAACTTCGGTGCGATTGACTCGGGCCGACATCGGCTGCTCGCCGCTGCGCGCCGCCTGCTGCGCACCGAAGCCGACGCTGAGGACGCGGTTCAGGACGCCTACCTTCGAGCCGCTGGAACTCTCCCCCATTCCCTGGACTCGATGCAGGCGTGGCTGCATAAGGTGGTCCGAAATATTGCAATCGATCAATTACGCCGCGAGCGGCTGGAACGCGCATACCTCGAGACCGCCACGCCGGCTGAAGTGCTTGCGGGCGTCGACGTAGGGTTGTCGGCCGAACATGCGGTCGCGATGAGGGACGAGTGCGTCGCCGCACTTTATGATCTGCACCGTCGCGTCAGTCCCGAGGAGGCTGCGGCCATTCTGCTCCGCGAGGTATTCGAGGCTGACTACTCGGATATCGCACGGGCCGCAGGCAAAACCGAATCCGCAACTCGCCAACTCGTTCACCGCGCGTTGACGCGAGTTCATTGCGTCACCCCTCCGGCCAAGCGGCATGGCGGTGCTGTAGACGACGAGGACAGCCGCGTCAGACTATGCTGGCATGCCATCCAAAGCCGAAATCCAGCGGCTCTTTTCCAGATGCTCGGTTCGCCTCACGTCACGGCACACTTGTCCGCAGCGCCAGTCGTCCGCGACGGGCTCGGCGTTCCGCGGGCCTCTTGTGCACTCGTGCACATCCACGGCCGGTACGCCATCGCCCTGGTGCTGGGTGGGGTAGTGCTCTGCACCGTGCCGGTCGGGCCCACAGAAAACGCACCTGCCTCAACAATTGAGTGAGCGGTGATCCGTGAGTGCCGCCAGATAGAAAGTATAAAATGCCTTGATACGGAGAATCCCTCGTCAGACGAAAACTTGCGGCCTGTGGCCCAAAGGACTTCGAACCCTCGCAAATCCCGTAAGTCATTAAAGGCGATCGGAAATCGCCGCCGGACAAAGCGACACTAGACTTGTGGATTTCTGGCCGTAGAAGCGACCGGAATTTTAGAGCCCCTGAAATTTCGTATCTTTACAGGGCCTAACGAAGCTCGTACGGCAAATGCAGGAAGTAGCGTCCCCACGGGGATTCCGGCTTAACCTACGTAAAATACCGGTTAGCCTAAGGGGCAATTGGGTAAATCGACTGCCCAATCACGAGCGGACCGGTGCCAATGGCACCTTGGTTAATCCAGGTCAGCATACCGCCCTGCGCGTTTGCGCCGAGTACGGGGTGGGTACTCGTAGTTGTCGGGATGAGCGCGAATCCGTCAGCACCCGGACTGCTGACGGTCCCCGCAGTCGATATCCGCGCACCGTACAACATCGCCCCGTGCTCCCAAGCCAGCCAATACTCCCCGCCCAGAAACGCTGCCGTCGGCCGACCCACGACCACACCGGGGGCAGAAGTGACGGCTATGCCCGGGGAGTCAGGCGAACCATCCAGCAAAACGCCACTGCTCGAAACGCGCGAGGCCGAAATGAACGCATAGTTGAAGCCTCCTGCCCCCTGCGCACGGGCGTCGGTGTAGGCCAACAGGAAATTCGTACCGTCGAACGCGAGCGTGGGGCTGCCGACAATTGCCCCAGGTTGCGGTCCATTTGAGGCTAAAATCAGTCCCGGAGGAACGACGTCGAGTGGGACGCCCGTGGTCGAAACACGCGTCGCGTTGATGCCGCCGGCGCCCTCCCAGGCGACCAAATAATTGGTGCCATCGAACGCAATCGTAGGATTTGCCTGTGAACCACCCGGTGGTGCGATGGTGAACGGGGCCCCGATCGCGCCGCCGGTAGCCGGCGACAGAAACACGCCCGACAATCGACTCTCGGTCGCGCTCAACGATTGCAGGAAAACCAGCAGATACCTCGATCCGTCGAAGCCGAGAGCCAAGGATTTCACGCCGGCGGTTTCGGACGCGATAGCGAGAGGACCGACGACGACCGGAGCGTTGGAAGAGTACACGTCGCTGGTCGACAGCAATACCGCGAACAAATACTCCGTTTGGCTGCCTGCGGGAAAGGTATCTGTAAACACAACCAAGTAATGAACCCCGTCAAACGCCGTAACCGCGCGCGGCGTGATACCGAAACTGCCCGGGCCATTTCCAGGGAAAGGAGAAAATGTTACGAGCTTTGTCCCGTCAGGGCCCAGCAAGCGCGCAACCCACGCCTGTGACAAAGTCGCACCGGAACCATAGTTATCCAAGGTCGGGACCAAGAAATTGGTGCCGTCGCTGGCAATCGCCGGCGCAAGCGACGCGATCGGATTCGTTACGTCGGAAATGTTAAACGGCTTGCCAAAGCCGCCATGCTTACCGTTTACGGTATATCCCTTCAAATCAAAAGATTGGGTAATTGAATTTCCCGGCACTCCGGCTGTAGTGGTCTCTTTAACGACCCCAATGCCGGGTACCAGCCAAGCGGTGTCGGTTCCCGCGACCGCGACTGATTGACCGGCGTCCTTTGCCGTGCCGGTCACACTGATCACTTGCTTGAGCGCATTCGGGAAGGTGCCCGCCGCAGCTGAAACGGACTCGAACCCTGCATTGACAATGGTCTGCGTGAGATCGAGAGTTTTTGGGTTGCCCGCGGCGTCGTTACCGAACGCAAGATTCTTGCCCACGATGCTCGACACCGTCCCGGTCTGTACCGGAAACAGCAGCTGCACATAGGGCACGATAAGCAGCGTGAGGGTATCCGTGGGGTCGGAATTTCCCCAATAAGTCACCCCGCCCCCCGCACTGATGTAGTACCCCTCCACCGCGGCGCCGGCAACTGTGGTGTTGGCACGCGTTAACACGGCCGCGATAACACCTTGCACGGTCTTTGTGCCGTTGACGGTCGAGGTCAACTCACCGACCGCAGTTGGTGTGGCGGAGTCACCGTTGGTCGCCTCGTAGAACCAGATATCGCCCGCTGCGAGCGGAAAATATAGTTGAGTGTCTCCGGGTCCGGTGCCCGGCGCCGAGCCAGTTCCAGTGATGCTTGCGCCAGGGGAGGCGGATCCCTTGCCACCGCCGCCACAGGCAGTAACCGCGGCGATCAGCAACAGCGACTGGATTAATCTCACTACCGATCGAGGCGAGCGCAATTGGCCGAGCCAACCGTTCATCGGCATAGCATGTTGATTCATCCCTGAATGCTCGCTCCTGTGTCTAACGCATTGATGATACCCGATCACGGCCGTCTCGAGACGCTCGCTGACCGGCAACTGCATACTTCGCTTGGCGTTAAGTCAAAGTCTGCCGCACATCCACGGTGACTCGCGACGGCGCCGAATGGCATCATGGGATCGATGAAAATCAGCGTCACGATTACTCTGGCTTCGGTATGCCTCGTCGTCGGTGCAAACACGACGGGCGCCGAAACGCGGTATTTCTGGAGCGACGCCGAGGGCGAGCATTACACGCGCGATAAACCGCGCATGGTCACGCCCTACACTCAAGTATCGGTCCCCGACACGGTGGTGTGGCGTTCGCCGCCGGCACACACCGACGGCAGCACCGAGGGAGCCGCGCTACCCGCTCAAGACCTGTTCAAAAGAGTCGCGCAGTCGGTGTACTGGGTGAGAAGCGATCCTACTGGTATCAGCGGCTCGAGCCGCTATGGTTCGGCGATCGCGGTATCGGACCATGAGGCCGTCACCAACTGCCATATCGTCGCGCAGGCCGATGTCCGCCTTACGCTGGGCGGGAACGAATCCGGCGAGGCGGCGGAGGCGGAATTGGTGGCGATCGACTTCGACGCAGATCGCTGCGTCGTCAAGACCCCGTCACTCACGTTGAACCCGGTGAGCGGGATCCGGCGCTACGACTCGCTCGAAGTCGGCGAGGCGGTCTTTGCGGTGGGCAACCCGCGAGGCATGGCACGTACCTTGTCGGACGGGTTGATTTCCGGCTTGCGCTCACAGGACGACGCGCGGCTGGTTCAGTTCACCGCGGCCATCTCGCCTGGTTCGTCTGGCGGCGGACTTTTCGATGCTCACGGCAATCTCGTGGCCATCACCTCCTATTCTCTCAAGGGCGCGCAGGGAATCAATTTCGCGATCCCCGCAGAGGACTTTTGGCGTTGATTCGGCCTGCTGGCTAAGCCGCCACGAAGACGCATTATCCGCGTTTAAAATGGCGTCCCCACGGGGATTCGAACCCCGGTTCTCACCGTGAAAGGGTGGTGTCCTAGGCCTCTAGACGATGGGGACGCAGGCCTGAAATCAACAATTCGCACACGATCGACGCCAAAGCTGGTGGAGCCAGGCGGGATCGAACCGCCGACCTCTTGCATGCCATGCAAGCGCTCTCCCAGCTGAGCTATGGCCCCACGTGGAGGCGCGGGAAGTTACCTTAAGGGGGGCAATCCGTCAAGAAAACCCGCTAAAAGACGGATTTCGTGGCCAGACCGACCGACCCGACGCGAGGCCCACCCGGCCGACCAGGCCGACCAGGCCCGACACCGCCGACCGGGCCGATCGGCGTTGGGTAGCAGCGGTTCGCCGGCAGGTGTTGCGCTTTTACGTTATTTTGCACTTCGCAGGGCCCCTCTCCGCTAACGATCACTCTCTATGACCGATACAAAGCCAGCAAAATCGCACCAGTTGATCGGTGTCCAATACCTGCGTGCGATCGCCGCGCTCATGGTGGCGTACTTCCATGCATTGCTTCAGATCCCGCAATACACGCCTCTGTTGACCCGGTATTTTTTGGGCAGCGCTCATCTGTCGAACGGGGTGGACCTCTTCTTCGTCATCAGCGGCTTCATCATGGTACTCACCGGTAGCCGCGCCGCGCCCGGCGACTTCGCGATGCGCCGAATCATCAGAATAGTGCCTCTCTATTGGACGTTGACCACCGCCCTGCTCGTGTTGTCGCTGAGCAAACCCGATCTGCTTCGCACGACGGTTCCCAGCGTCGAATACTTCGCGAAGAGCCTATTGTTCGTTCCGTATCCAAATCCCGGTCAGAACGGGCAGCTCTTTCCGCTTCTCGTGCCCGGTTGGTCCTTGAATCTGGAGATGTTTTTCTACGCCGTCTTTACCCTGGTGCTGTTCCTTCCGCCGAGCCGCCGCGTCATCGTTGCCGGGTTGATCTTCCTCGGCGTCGTGTGGGCCGCACCTCTATTCGACCATACCGCGTACGCCCGTGAAATCTTGTTCTTCGGCGATTTCAAGCTATTCGAATTTTTGTTCGGCATGATGATTGCGCAGTGGTACGTCAACGGGCTGCCGCGTCTGCCGGCCCCCGTGTGGTGGGCCATCACCGCGCTGGGATTCATCGTATTATTTTGGGGACTCCCATTTCTTCGATTGTCGCCCGAAAGCTGGCCTCAGGTGATGCTCGAAAACGCACTCCCCGCGGTGCTCATCGTATTTGCCATATTGTCGCTAGAGAACAATTTGAGCCGTCATCCATCGCGTTTTCTTGCCTATCTTGGCGACGCCTCGTACTCGATGTATCTCAGTCATTTGTTCTTTCTCGGAGCCGCGAGGTTTCTTTGGACCCGAGCGGGACTGGATCACGATTCTTTGCCGTACGCGATCGCTTTCGCGATCGCCGCTCTCGCAATTACGATAGTCGGCACGATCGTAGTTTACCGTTGCTTGGAACTCCCCTTGCTGCATGTGTTTCAACGCGTCGCATATCGGCGACGGCGCAAGCCGGTGCCGCGAACGAGAGGCGTTTCCCTGTAGCGCTCATATTGCGTGACGTCGATCACGCGCGTTGATCATAGTTGGTCGCAACTCAGCGACACCTTTATTGCGTGATGTCGATCACACGCATTGACCATATTTGGTCGCGTCTCAGCGACACTTTGCGCCGACGAATCTTTTCCCATAAAACACGTCCCTCGAAATGACATTTCAATCAAGGGACATTCATGTGCCGACCGAACAACTTGTTCGCCCCGCTGGTTCTACTCGCCTGCATTTCTCTGGCGGCATGTGGCGGAAGTTCGGTTTCATTGACCAGCAGCGCTCCGACGCAAACCAGCAGCGGTTCGGGTTCGGTCACCAGCACCAATACCGGATACACCATCTCCGGGGTAGTGTCCGGGACTACCGGCGTGTCCGTTGCGCTCACGGGCTCTTCGACCAACTCGAGCACGACGGATTCAAGCGGCGACTTCAGCTTCGCGACGGTGGGCGCGGGAAATTACACAGTATCGCCGAGTAAGACGGGATACGTCTTCACGCCGGCAAGCAGCGCGGCAATAGTAACTTCCGCGTCGTTGACCGACGTCAATTTTGCCGCGACTGCGAGCACTGCCGCCACATACACCATTTCCGGGACGGTGAACGGCAGCGTTGCGGCCGGCGTCGTGATTACGTTAAACGGCGCCAACACGGGATCAGCCGTGACCGACTTGAGCGGCAACTACACGTTCGCTGGTTTGATCAGCGGGACCTATACGGTAAGCGCATCCCTCGACGGCTATTCCTTCACGAGCCCTCTCATCGTCAGCTTAGGCAACGTTGATTCCGCGTCCAACAATTTCATATCGGCGGCAGCGACCGCTGGCAGCCTGGCGTTCACCGCGGTGAGCACGCTGCCCGACGCGACGGTCGGCTCGGCCTATTCCAGCAGCGTGGTCAACGGCATCACGGGCGGAACCGCACCGTATCACTATCGGTCGGACACCTTGGCCGCCGGCACACCGCCGCTTGGCATGATCGTCAATCCGAACGGAAATCTTACGGGCACTCCGAGTGTTCCGGGCCAATACGACTTCAGCGTGTGCGCCATGGACTCGGCGGGCGAGACCTCGCCGTGCGAAGCGACGTCGATCACCGTGGTAGCGGCACAGACAACTCAACCCATTCCGACGCCGATCCCACCCGCGCCTGCACCGACGGTCTCCCTCGCAGCAAGCCCGGCGACGATCACCTCGGGCAGTTCTTCAGTGCTGACGTGGTCCAGTAAGAATGCCAATTCGTGCACGGCCAGCGGGGGCTGGACGGGGACTAAAGCGGTGAGTGGGACATTTACCGTTGCACCAAGCACCACCACCACCTTTACTCTTACTTGTGCCGGTTCGAGCGGCAGCGGTCACGCGTCGGCGATCATTACGGTCAACGCGGCCGCGCCCGCGCCGGTAGCACCGACGGTTACTTTGACTGCGAGCGCAACAACCATCATCGCAGGCAGCAGTTCGACGCTGAAGTGGTCGAGCAAGAGCGCAGCGTCCTGCGTCGCCAGCGGGGGCTGGACAGGCACCCAAGCCACCAGCGGTACGCATACCGTCTCGCCGGGCAGCACGACGACTTACGCGCTGGCATGCACGAGTTCGGGCGGTACTGCGCAAACGGCGGCGAAGGTTACTGTCAACGCGGCCGTCGTGCCGGCGCCGACGGTGAAATTGACTGCCAGTCCGACGACGATTACGTCGGGCAGCTCCACGACCTTGACGTGGTCGACCACGAACGCTTCCTCATGCACTGCGAGCGGCGGTTGGACGGGCAGCGAGGCAACCAGCGGCACGAAGAGCGTGGCACCGACAGCCACGGTCACCTACACGCTCGCCTGCACCGGGTCGGGTGGTAACGCTCAGGCGTCGGCTAATGTGACGGTCAATGCGAGCACGCCCACGCCTCCGGCGTCGGGTACCTCTTGGGTCTACTACAACGGCCTCTTCGACTGGCCCGGCGACTACTCTTTCGTTGCGGTCCCGAGCTATAACGACACGAGCGGCGCGCCGTTGAGCGGTGCCCATGACATCAAAATCACGATTACATCGGCGTGGGGCGGCTGGCTTCCGTATGCCCAAAACTGGAATTTCAACTCGGCGCCTTATACGAAGTTGACATTCGCGCTCAAGCCGACGGTCGCGAACCAGCAATGGAGCGTATATTTCGTCAAGGTCGGCGACATACCCGTCGGTATCTATCTCGATGTGACGAAATACGGCCCGGCGCCGGTCGTCGGTCAATGGAATACCTACACGGTGCCGCTCTCGGACCTAGGAGTCCTGGGTACCGCCATCTACAAATTCTGTATTCAAGATAGAACCGGATTGTCGAGCAACGTGTGGTACGTGGATAATGTCGGTTTCGTACCCTGAACTAGGGTGAACGCACGGACGAACGTTCACCCACCCCAAACTCCCCTCGCCTTGGCCAGGCGCGACAAGGTCTCATCCCTACCCAAGATTGCCAAGGTCGCGTCGATGGGGGGCGACACCGTCCCTCCGCAAACCGCAAGACGGAGCGGTTGAGCGAGCTTGCCGAGGGAAATATTTTCGCGCGCCGCGAGGCCGCTTATCACCGCATGAATGGTCGGTGCGGACCATTCAAATAGACTACTCAGCTCCTCCGCTAGCAGCGGGAGTAGCGCCGTAACCTCCGGGGTAATATGTTTGCGAATGGCCTTCTCGTCATAGGATTCCGGCGCGCGGAAAAAAAACTTGCTGTTGGCGGACATCTCCTTGACCGTCTTGGCGCGTTCACGCTGCGCGACCACGATTTGTTCGAGCTGCGCATCGTCGTGTGCTTCAATTCCTTCACGCTGCAAATGCCAGCGCAGCGGCGCAACGAGGCGCGCCGCGGGAGCGTGCATCATATGTTGCTGATTGAGCCACGCGAGCTTCTCCCCGTTGAAGGCGGAAGCGGATTTGTTGACGTCGGCAATATCAAAGAATCGAATCATTTCCTCGATGGAAAAAATCTCTTGATCGCCATGCGACCAGCCCAATCGAACCAAATAATTGAGCAGAGCCTCCGGCAAAAATCCCTCGTCCCGGTATTGCAGCACGCTGACGGCGCCATGGCGCTTCGACAGCTTCGCGCCGTCTGAACCCAAAATCATGGGAAGATGCGCGTATACGGGCACCCTCGCACCCAACGCGAGCAGCATATTCATCTGGCGCGGCGTGTTGTTCAAATGATCATCGCCGCGAATGACGTGGCTGATTTGCATGTCCATATCATCGACCACGACGCAAAAATTATAAGTTGGGGAGCCGTCGGAACGCGCAATGATGAGATCGTCCAGCTCTGAATTCTGAAAGGCCACTTTTCCGTGGACGACATCATTCACGATGACTTCGCCGGCCGTCGGATTCTTGAATCGAACGACGGGGGGTATTCCGGGGCGCGAATCGGTTCGATCGCGCCACCGCCCGTCGTATCGCGGTTTTTCACCGCGCGCGGTTTGCTCCGCGCGCAGCTGTTCCAGTTCTTCCTTGGTGCAATAGCATCGATACGCAGCCCCCTGCGCCAATAATTGGTCGATGACCTCTTGGTAACGATCGAAGCGCTTAGTCTGAAAGAACGGTCCTTCGTCGTGCTCGAGACCGGCCCACTCGAGACCGTCGAGGATCTGCTGAATGGCTTCGTCTGTCGAACGCTCGAGATCGGTATCTTCGATGCGCAGAATGAATTTGCCCGAATGCCGCCGCGCGAATAGCCAACAGAACAGCGCGGTACGCAGCCCGCCAATGTGCAGGAAGCCGGTCGGACTGGGCGCAAAACGAGTACGCACGCTCATGAATATTCCACCCGATAGAGTCGGTCGCGAAGTCTAGCAGATGGTGCCCGGGGATCGCGGATGACCCGAGTCGCTGCTGTCGCGCAGATTTATTTGCTACACTTTACCCGCGGCCAAGTTCGAATATTGGGGCGGTTAGCTCAGCGGTAGAGCACTGCTTTCACACGGCAGGGGTCACAGGTTCAATCCCTGTACCGCCCACCATATAATTTCCCAAAATTCAATTACTTACGCGCGATTGAATCCGCCAAAAAACCCCCGGGGCCAACCGGGGCGAGACTGCGATCGCCCCCGTTTCCTGGAGCGTTCGAGTCGACACGCGAAGCACTTCGGCGAATCGTTGCTGCGACAAACCGGATCAATTGCGCGCTTCGGTAATGGCGGAGACCTGAATGCGGTTGTACTTGCCCGCCTGCCCCTCCAGCATTTCTCGCACGGAGGTTAGAATTTCCGCCCCAATGTCGCGGGTCGTGCCTCATGTCGAAGTGCCTTATCAGTCATTTTTGCCATGAATCGTCTCCCGAATCTTCTTCAGCGTCTTCGCTCAGGGCGGGCCGCACATCGCGCTTGCCGTTGCCCGTTCGGGTGCAAATATGTAAAGTGAGAAGAACATCACCGTAATCCCGCGCCTTCGCGTTCACGTTAACGCTCGCACCATTTGCAAAGGACGCTTCGGTGATCGTAGGTCGTACAACGGCGCGTTGCCAACTGGGCGGCAGGGTTAGGGCTGCCCGCGAGTTTGCCATTGGGTCGATATTCCTTGGGGTCAGCGCAATCGCATCCCCACTCGGCGCCATGGCCGGTCCGTCAGACGATGCGGCGTCGGTTAGGTCGCTCAAGACGCTGAGCATCGAACAGCTGATGAACGTCGAGATCACCTCCGTCTCGAAGACGGGGGAACCCTTGAGCGATGCGGCTGCTGCAATTTACGTCATCACCCGCGACGATATCCTCAATTCCGGTGCGAGAAGCCTGCCCGACATGCTGCGCCTGGCGCCCAACCTTCAAGTGGCGCAAATCACCGGGAGCACCTTTGCCATCACCGCGCGTGGCTTCAATGGACCCGCCGCCTCCAAACTGTTGGTTCTCGTCGATGGCCGCAGCGTCTATACACCCTATCATTCCGGCGTGTCCTGGGATGTCCAGGACGTCCTGCCGGAAGACATCGAGCGCATCGAAGTGATCAGCGGGCCGGGCGCAACGCTCTGGGGTGCCAATGCCGTCAACGGCGTCATCAACATCACCACGCGCAAATCCGCCGACACGCGCGGCGGATCGTTGCAAGTTGGCGGCGGCAACCTTGAGCAGAGAGCCAGCCTTCAATACGGTGGCAAGTTGGGCGAAGGTATCAGCTACCGAGGCTATATTGATTCATTCCACGACGGCCACGACGTGACGGCGAGTGGAACGAACGCCCATGACGATTGGCACAAATCTCAAGGCGGATTCCGCTTGGATTGGACGCCGTCCGGGGATCTGGTGGCCTTGCAGGGTGACTTTTACGACGGCTCGGAAGATAAGTTCACCGGCCCGGATCAGGCAATTTCCGGTCGCAATGTACTCGCGCGCTGGAACCATGCACTGGCAGGCGGGTCAGCGCTGCAAATTCAGGCTTATTACGATTACACGGAGTTTTCCATTCCTGGGGTCGCGAGCGATGATCTCAACACCTACGATTTCGAGGTCCAGCACAGTTTTGCATGGGGGACGCGCCAGAACCTCGTGTGGGGCGGCGGCATTCGCACCGAGCAGGACAATTTTCCCTCCGTGCTTTCGAGCACCCAACTGTTGCTGTTTTCTCCCCAACGCCGCACGCTTAACCTCGCCGATATCTTCTTCCAGGACAGCATTTCGCTCACCCCGACGCTCAAACTGATTCTGGGTACGAAATTCGAGCACGATCCTTATGTCGGCGGTGAAGTTCTCCCGAACGCTCGTCTCTCATGGAAGGTTTCCGATGACCATTTGCTGTGGACGGCGGTCTCCCGGGCCGTGCGCGCACCGTCCCGCGTTGACCGCGATCTGTTCGAAATCTTCGGCCCGGTCGTGTACCTCAGGGGCGGCGACTTTCAAGCGGAAAAGCTGACCGCGTATGAGCTTGGCTACCGCGCGCAGCCGTCCGCGAACAGCTCGATGTCGATCTCGACCTTTTATAACGTCTACACCGAGCTTCGAAGCGCCGAGTACTCGGCCGGCGGCACGCTGCCCGGCATGTTCGCCAATCTCATGGCCGGGAACACGTACGGCGTCGAAATTTGGGGTAACTACCAGGTGAGCGAGTGGTGGCGTCTCGCTGCCGGCGCCAATTGGCTGCACGAGAATCTGCACTTCGAGCCCGGCAGCAGCGGCGTCGGCGGCATCGCGCTGGCCGGGAACGATCCCACCTACCAGGTCTCAATCCGTTCGACGATGAATCTCGCCCGCGATTGGCTGCTGAACCTCGATCTACGAAGCATCGGCGCTCTGCCCAATCCGGCCTCGCCCTCTTATACGGAGCTCAACGCCCGAATAGGCTGGACGGTCTCGCCGTCCGTCGAAATCTCGCTCACCGGATCCAATCTCATCCATCCGCACCATTTGGAGTTCGGCACGACGTCCGCCCCCCTGCAGTTGGGCGCCACCGGTGTTGAAACGGGACGCAGCGTGTTTATCGATGGCCGATGGAAATTCTAATGCGACGTCGTCGATGGCTCGCTGGATGACCTGCAGGTATCCGCACGCAGCCGCCGGCGCCCTCCATCATGGGCGGTTTTATCGCCGAGAAGACACTGCGTGAACGAGCGACACGATGAGCCAGCACAATCCGCCGATGATCAGCAATGCCGCCATAAATGAAGCGAAGCGGCTGCCGGGCCGACCATCGAGAATGTTAGCCCAGATCACGCCGAGCGCGAGCATCGATAAGGACAACAATGCGCGCCGCCTGATCTGCTCGCGGGTGGGCGGCGGTGCATCCGAGCGTTTGGCATCGAGATCGATGGGGGACGATGTAGTGATGGGGGCGCCGCAGCCGATGCACACCGCTGCTTTGTCACTCACTGCTCGCCCGCATTCGCTACACGCAATCAGCGCCATGGTCATCCTCCCAAGCCCTGCAGTCAGCACACCAAGAAGTGGAGCGGACCAAGCTTCGATTCTGCACCCAAATTGCCGCTATCTCAAAAATGGCCGGCGAGCTCGCGCCCGCCCCCTGATAGTATCGCCCGCACATGAGGCCTCCTAGCCGCAAAATGCGGGAATTTCCCCGATTCTCTGCATTCACGACCGCCAATGTGGTGGAGCGTGCAGCAGGCTGGCGCTCGGCGACAGCGTTTGTCGTCCTCATCGGTGCGTTCGCCTGGCCCGCTTTGCTGGGGTATGTCGGGTGAGTACCTCACTCACGGTCGTCATTCCGACCTATCGCGAAGCGGCGAATATTCCGCATCTGATCGCACGCCTGCAAGCAATGCGCGAGCACTCGGGGCTCGATCTTGAAGTATTTCTGGTGGACGACGACAGCCGGGACGGCAGCGAGGAACTGGTGGGCTCGTTAGGGCTCGATTGGGTAAAAATTGTCACCCGTAAAGCGGATCGTGGCCTCAGTAGATCGGTACTCGAGGGATTGACGCTTGCGAAGCGAGATATCCTGGCCGTCATGGACGCTGATCTCAGTCATCCACCGGAGAAAATTCCCGAGATGGTTGCCGCGCTCCAAGCTGGCGCCAATGTCGCCGTCGGGTCACGGTTCGCCGAAGGCGGATCCACCGCCGATGACTGGGGCGTATTTCGCTGGCTCAACAGTCGCGTGGCCACCCTGCTGGCGTTCCCGCTGACCACGCTCAGCGACCCGATGAGCGGCTTCTTTGCCATGCGGCGCACCACGTTCCTGGCCGGAAGGGACTTCGATCCCATCGGCTACAAAATCCTGTTGGAACTCATCATCAAGTGCCGGTGCCGCAACGTCGTGGAGGTGCCCATCCATTTCGACAATCGACTCTACGGACAGAGCAAGCTCTCCTTAAGGGAGCAGCTTCGATTCATAAGGCATTTGCGCCGCCTGTATATGTACAAATACGGGGCTTGGTCGCATCTCGCGCAGTTCCTGTTCGTCGGACTGTCCGGATTGTGCATCAACTTGCTGGCCCTCACGCTGCTGTTGGGTCGGACTCTCCCCGACAGGACCGCAGTCATGATCGCCATCGGCGTCTCGATGGTGTGGAATTTCCTTCTGAATCGACGCTTCAGCTTCTCGTACGCGCGCGGCGGATCGATCGTGAAGCAGTTCGCCGGTTTCGTCGCCGCGTGCTCCGTGGGCGCGGTAGTCAATTACCTGACCACCATCAACGTCTGGCAGCTGACGCGTTACAAACAGTTTGCCGCAGTCATCGGTGTCCTTGCCGGCACGCTCTTCAACTTCGTCGCCAGCCAATTCTTGGTGTTTCGCGCCAAACACGTCAGGCGTTAACCGGTTTGCGGGAATGACCCGCTCCGCGGGGTCCGATTACCCGCCGTTTCCGTGATCAACCCCCAAAATTGACGATTCTGGCTCGCGACGCCTAAGAGAGTGGTACCGTGGCGGGCTCAACATGGAGATGCGCGTGAATCAATTCAAACCAAGCCAGGCGTCCGGACGACCCATCTCGCCGCCTGGCGACGATCCTATGATGGATTTCCGGGCCCGTTTAGTTCACCAGCAAGCGGAAGCCGCAGAGCGCCGTCGCCTCGATTTGGCGGAACAGTCCTCCCGCTTGAAGACCGCGGAAGAGCGGATTCGGATTTGGGAACGCATCCACGAGGTCACCTTGCCGCGCGACACCGCGCACAATCTCGTGGAAATCATTGCCCTGAACACCGGACTCACGGAAGCCGACGTGCGCGAGGAGCAAGCGCGCCGCGCCACCCTGAGGGCGGCGGCCGCGGTCTAGATTTTCCGGGTTACCGGCACGGCGGGTCAGCCCAGGTAGTGCGCGGGCGTCTTGGAACGAATCTCGCCGGCCGTGGTGCCGGGGGCGATTTCGGTGAGCTTGAACGGATCTTTGCGCGACGCGCGCGAAAACACCGCGAGGTCCGTAATCACCATATCGACGACATTGGTGCCGGTCAGCGGCAACTCGCAATGCGGCTTGAATTTCGGCTCGCCATTCTTGGACGTGTGCTCCATGACGACCACGACCCGCTTCACACCGGCGACCAGGTCCATGGCGCCGCCCATGCCCTTCACCATCTTCCCCGGCACCATCCAGTTGGCGAGGTCGCCATTCTCGGAAACCTCCATGGCGCCGAGTACCGCCATGTCGATGTGACCGCCGCGGATCATCGCAAAGCTGTCGGCCGATGAAAAATACGCACTCGACGCAAGTTCGCTCACGGTTTCTTTTCCGGCATTGATCAAGTCCGGATCTTCTTCGCCCTCATAGGGAAAGGGACCGATGCCCAGCATGCCGTTTTCGGATTGCAGCACGACCTTCATGCCCGGCGCGATGTAATTGGCGACCAGGGTCGGGATCCCGATCCCGAGGTTCACGTAGAAACCATCCTTAAGTTCACGGGCGGCACGCGCCGCCATATCTTCACGAGACCACGGCATCGGAGCCCTCCATGCGCTTGCGGACCGTGCGCTTTTCGATTTTCTTGTGGTACGGACTGCCATTGATGATGCGATGGACGTATATGCCGGGCGTATGAATTGCGTCGGGATGCAGCGCGCCGGGCTCGACCAACTCTTCGACCTCGGCCACGGTTATGGACCCCGCGGTAGCCATGTTCGGATTGAAATTGCGTGCCGTCTTGCGGTACACGAGATTCCCTTCGGTATCGCCCTTCCAGGCCTTGACCAGAGAGACATCGGCCACGATGCCGGTTTCCATGATGTACGTCTCACCGTTCACGACGCGCGTTTCCTTGCCTTCGGCCACCAAAGTGCCGGCGCCGGTCTTGGTGAAAAACGCGTAGATCCCCGCCCCGCCGGCGCGCACGCGTTCGGCCAAGGTGCCTTGCGGATTGAATTCGAGTTCCAACTCGCCCGCTAGATATTGCCGCTCGAATTCCTTGTTCTCGCCGACATACGAAGAAATCATTTTGCGGATTTGCCGAGACTTCAGCAGCAGCCCGAGGCCTGCGTCATCGGTGCCCGCATTGTTCGAGACCACCGTCAGATCCCGTACGCCCGAAGCGTGCAGCGCGGCGATGAGCTTATCGGGCACCCCGCATAAGCCGAACCCGCCGCAACACAGGGTGATGCCGTCCTTGAGGATGCCGCTGAGCGCGCGCTCGGCGTCGGGATATACCTTGGAACTCGACGTCATTGACCGCTCTCCTCCCCGTTGCCGCAATGCCAGCCAGTATACTAATCCGCGCCCTGTAAAGCTTTGTTGCGCGCCGTGGCCGCATCCAGGGTATTGGACAGCAGCATCGCGATGGTCATGGGACCGATACCGCCGGGAACCGGGGTGATCCACCCCGCTCGTTCGGCGGCCGCGTCATATTCCACGTCGCCGACCAGGCGGCCGGCATCGGTGCGGTTGATACCGACGTCAAACACGGCCGCACCCGGACGAATCCATTCGCCGCGAACCATCCCGGGCTTGCCAATCGCAGCGACGACGAGCTCGGCACGCTCCACTTCCGCCTTGAGGTCCCGCGTACGGGTGTGGCACACCGTGACCGTCGCCCCCGCCAACATCAGCTCGAGCGCCATCGGGCGGCCCACGATGTTGGACGCACCGACGACGGTGGCGCGCAGCCCGTGCAGCGCGATCCCGTAGTCCTGGGCCAATCGGATCACACCGTACGGCGTGCACGGACGCAGCCGCGGCCGCTTCTGTGCCAGCAGGCCGGTATTGTAGGGATGAAAACCGTCGACGTCCTTGGCGGGGTCGACCAAGTCCATGACCTCGTTGGTATCGAGCCCCTTGGGCAGCGGCAGCTGCACCAAGATCCCATCCACCAGCGGATCCCAGTTCAATGCCTTGACTTGAGCAACCAAATCCGCCCGCGAGATGCTGTCGGGCAAATCGAACGCGAAGGACTTGATGCCGGCTTCCTCGCAGGCCAGCCGCTTGTTGCGCACGTAGACCGCGGAGGCCGGGTCCACGCCCACTTTCACCACGGCGAGCCCCGGGGGACGTCCAAACGCTCGCGCGAATTCCGCGGCACGGACCTTGACCTCCGCGCGCACGCGGCCGGCAACGGCTTTGCCGTCCAGCACAACTGCTTTGGGCATGCTCAGTACCTGTACTGATCGGCTTTGTACGGGCCTTGCTTGGACACGCCAATGTACTTGGCCTGCACGTCGGTCAACTCCGTGAGCTGCGCGCCCAACTTCGAGAGCTGCAGACGCGCGACCTTTTCATCGAGATGCTTCGGCAGCACATAGACGCCGACCGGATACTTCGCCGTGTTGCCGAACAGTTCGATCTGCGCGAGAACTTGATTCGCGAACGATGAGCTCATGACGTAAGACGGATGCCCCGTCCCGCACCCTAAATTCACCAAGCGTCCCTCCGCCAGCAAGATGATCCGTTTGCCGTCCGGGAAGACGATGTGATCGACCTGCGGCTTGATATTGTCCCAGGCGTACTGCCGCAGCGCCGCCACCTCGATTTCGTTGTCGAAATGGCCGATGTTGCAGACGATGGCCTGATTCTTCATGCGTTTCATGTGATCGTGCGTGATGACATGAAAGTTGCCGGTGGCCGAGACGAAAATGTCTCCCTTGTCCGCCGCATAGTCCATGGTCACGACTCGATACCCTTCCATGGCCGCCTGAAGCGCGCAAATCGGATCGACCTCTGTGACCCATACCTGCGCCGAGAGCGCCCGCAGTGCCTGCGCTGAGCCCTTGCCGACGTCGCCATAGCCCACGACCACCGCCACCTTGCCGGCAATCATGACGTCCGTGGCTCGCTTGATGGCATCGACCAACGATTCGCGGCAGCCGTACAGATTGTCGAATTTGGACTTGGTGACCGAATCATTGACATTGAACGCCGGGAAAGCCAATTGACCATCCTTGGCCATTTGATACAGGCGCTTGACGCCGGTCGTGGTTTCCTCGGTGACGCCCTTGATTTTGGCGAGCCGGGTGGAGTACCACTTCGGGTCGATTTTCAACTTGGCCTTGATCGCCGCAAACAACAGCTCTTCTTCCTCGTTGCCCGGTTTGGCAATCACGGACGGGTCTTTCTCCGCCTTGGCGCCCAAATGCAGCAGCAGCGTCGCATCGCCGCCGTCGTCCAGGATCATGTTCGAGTGGCCGCCGTCCGGCCATTCGAAGATGCGATGCGTGTAATCCCAATAGTCGGCCAATGTCTCACCCTTGACCGCGAACACCGGGGTGCCGCCCACCGCGATGGCGGCGGCCGCATGGTCCTGAGTGGAGTAGATGTTGCAGGAGGCCCAGCGCACCTGAGCGCCCAACGCGTTCAGCGTCTCGATCAGCACGGCCGTTTGAATGGTCATGTGCAAGGAGCCGGTGATGCGCGCCCCGCGCAGCGGCTGCTCCGCCGCGAATTCGCGACGAATAGCCATGAGACCCGGCATTTCCGTCTCGGCGATCATGATCTCTTTGCGGCCCCAGTCGGCCAGACCAAGGTCCTTGACCAGAAAATCGGCCTGCGGTTTGACTGCTGCATTCATGTTGATTTAACTCCTTAGGCGCTTCGCGCCTATTCCCGGGCGCTTCGCGCCGAATTTACGGGGTGGAGGCCGCCCCGTCCTACATAATTAAAGATAACCAAACTTACCCTGTGGTCGAAGCTCGTGCGGGCGCTGCTCAGGCAGCACGCGTGGCTTTCAGTTCGGCCGCAAGCACATCCGCTTTATCGGTGCGCTCCCAACTGAACTCTTCTTCCTTGCGGCCGAAATGACCGTAAGCGGCGGTTTTTTGATAGATCGGGCGCGCCAGGTCCAGCATTTCGCGAAGCCCGAACGGCGTAAGATCGAAGTTTGCGCGCACGATCTGCGTGAGGCGCGTATCCGACAGCTTACCCGTGCCGAAAGTCTCGACCATGATCGAGGTCGGATCGGCGATGCCGATGGCGTAGGACACCTGTACTTCGCAGCGCTCCGCCAAGCCGGCCGCCACGATGTTCTTGGCCACGTAGCGCGCGGCGTAGGCCGCCGAGCGATCCACCTTGGACGGATCCTTGCCCGAAAAGGCACCGCCGCCATGGCGTGCAAAGCCGCCATAGGTATCGACGATGATCTTGCGTCCGGTGAGGCCGCAATCGCCCACCGGGCCGCCGATCACGAACCGTCCGGTCGGATTGATGTGATATTTGGTCCGCTTGTCGATCCATTTGTTCGGCAGAATCGGCTTCAAGATCTCTTCCATGACCGCTTCGCGCAGGTGTTTGGTGCTGATGTCGTCCGAGTGCTGGGTGGAGAGGACCACCGCTTCGAGACCCACCGGCTTGTCATTCTCATAGCGCAGCGTCACCTGGCTCTTGGCGTCCGGACGCAGCCACGGCAGCTTGCCGTTTTTGCGCACCTGGGCCTGGCGCTTCACCAACCGATGCGCGAGGGTAATGGGTGCCGGCATCAACACGTCAGTCTCATTCGTGGCGTAGCCGAACATCAATCCCTGGTCGCCGGCGCCCTGCTTTCGTTCATCCTTCCGATCGACGCCCTGCGCGATGTCGGGCGATTGCTTGCCGATGATGTTGAGCACGCCGCAGCTCGCGCCGTCGAATCCCATATCGGAGTGGTCGTAGCCGATGTCGAGCACGGTTTTGCGCACCAGCGCTTCCACGTCCACCCAGGCGGTGGTGGTCACCTCGCCGGCGACGATGACGACACCGGTCTTGACCAGCGTTTCGCAGGCCACCCGGCCGCGCGGGTCCGCCGTCAGAATCGCGTCCAGTACCGCATCCGAGATCTGATCGGCGACCTTGTCCGGATGACCCTCCGAAACCGATTCCGATGTGAAAGAAAAGCTTCTGCTCATAGTTGAATCCTTAGCCTCTGAACTCTTAGCCGAAAGTATCCTGATAGCGCCGATCGAACTCGGCCTTGGTAAAGTCGTGATTCTGCGGCCCGCGCGATTCGATTTTGATTGAACCCATGAGGGCGGCCATCCGACCCGTGGTCTGCCAATCCAGACCCCGCAGCAGTCCATGAATTAAACCAGCGCGATAGGCATCGCCGCAACCCGTCGGATCGACGACGGCTCGAGCCTTGACCGCAGGGACGGCCAACGTTCCCTCCTTGGTGTAAATCATCGATCCTTCCGCGCCCCGCGTGACGATCAGCGCGTCGACCCTGGCAACCACGTCGGCCGCCGTCATTCCAGTCTTCTGCTGCATGACCTCCCATTCGTAGTCATTGACAGCGACCCAGGTCGCCTGATCGATAAATACCGCGAGTTCCGCGGCGCCGAACATCGGCAGGCCCTGACCGGGGTCGAAAATAAACGGAATCTGTGAGGCCTTGAATTGAGCCGCGTGCTCGATCATAGCCTGCCGGCCGTCCGGTGCAACGATGCCGAGGGCAATGCCGGCGCTGGGACCGGCCGCATCCGATATCTTGTTGATATGAGCATATTGCATTGCACCCGGATGGAACGCCGTAATCTGATTGTCGTCCACATCCGTGGTGATGAAGGCCTGCGCGGTAAACGTGCCGTCGACCACTTTGATGTGATCGGCGCTGATGCCCTTGGCCATCATCCGCTGGCGATACGGCTCAAAATCGTGCCCCGCAGTCGCCATGGCCAAGCCCTCATCGCCCAATAACTTGAGTCCGTAGGCAATATTGGCAGCGCAACCGCCGAATTCGCGGCGCATCTCGGGCACTAGGAAAGACACATTCAACATATGCAGCTTGTCGGGGAGAAGGTGGGCTTTGAACCGGTCCGGAAACACCAAAATCGTGTCGTAAGCCACCGAGCCGCAAATCAAGGCGGCCTTGCGGCCGCTCGTCTCATTCACCATCGAACACCCGCTTGAGTCAAACCGCTATTCTAGCGTCAAACGCCTGCCGCCCGCTTCATCCAATGTCGATCCCGCGAGCGCCCGGCGGCGGGGCGGGCTCCCGGTGGCGGGGGTTGCACGCGGGACATGAAATAATTGATCGCAAGGGGCGGTCTACGACGGGACTTCGCAACATTTCGCTAACAACCCAAGGCCAAGGAGAGAATCGATGAAGAAGACCAATGCGACCATCACGGCGATCAGCAGTCTGTTGACACTCGGAGCGGCGGCATTCGCTGCGCCGACGTTCGCTGCCGACAAACCCGAGCTCGAGAAATGCTATGGAGTTGCCAAGGCCGGCAAGAACGACTGCGCGGGTCCGGCCCACGCCTGCTCGGGTCAGTCCAAGACGGATGCCGGCGGTAAGGAGTGGATTTCGCTGCCCAAGGGCACCTGCGAGCGATTGTCGGGCGGAAGTCTGACGGCCAAATAACCCGCGCCCTCGTTAAGCCACGCCAATGGATGAAAACGTCCAACGACCCGTTCGCGGTCCGATGCCGGAAAACGCCGGCATCGGGCTTCGGGCTCAACATCACCTGCACGTGGTGTCGGAGTCGCCGCAGACGCCGTGGTTCGAGGCCCACAGCGAGAACTATTTCGCCGATGGCGGCTCACATGTCGAGTGCCTGTCGAGAATTCGAGCCTGCTACCCCCTGTCGCTTCACGGTGTCGGCCTGTCCCTGGGGTCGACCGATCCCTTGAACCGAGAACATCTCGCGAATCTACGGCGCGTCGTCGCGCGCTTCGAACCCGCGCTCGTATCGGAGCACTTGTCCTGGAGTTCGGTCGGCGGCCGCTTCGCCAATGATCTCTTGCCGCTGCCGTACACGGAAGAGGCGGTGCGGCATGTGAGCTCGCGCATCGCACAGGTGCAAGACGCTCTGGGGCGCCAGATTTTGCTCGAAAATGTATCGAGCTACCTTGAGTACACCAGTTCGACGCTGACCGAGTGGGAGTTCATCGCGGGCGTCGCCGCCGAATCCGGCTGCGGCATTCTATTGGACCTCAATAACATCTACGTAGCCGCGCACAATCACGGCTTCGCCTGTCACGAGTATTTACAGGGCATTCCACGAGATATCGTTCAAGAATTTCACCTCGCCGGCCATAGCCGCATCGATCTGGACGGACGCGAATTGCTCATCGACACGCACGGTTCGCCGGTCTGCGATGCCGTGTGGGATGTGTATGGTGCTGCGCTGCAGCGCTTCGGCAATGTAGCCACGCTGATCGAATGGGACACCGACATTCCGGCCTTCGACGTACTGTGGGCCGAAGCGCGAAAAGCGGACTCGCTACGGAACGCGCAGCATGCCGTCGCTGCGTGAGTTGCAATTCAATGTCATGGACGCCCTCTTGGCTGGGTCGTCTGAGTGCGCGCTGGCGTTGATCGCTCGCCCGAGCGAGGCGGCTTCGCGACTTGGCGTTTATCGGAATAATGTGCAATCCAACTTCCAGGATGCGCTACGTTCCAGTTATCCCGCCCTATGGCGCTTGGTGGGCGAGGACTATTTTCGGCAGGCGGCGCGCGGATTTCAGCGTCGCCATCCGTCACGATCCGGGGATTTGCTGCTCGCGGGGAGGCTTTTTCCCGAGTATCTGGCCGAACTGCATGGCGCGGATGCCTTCAGCTACCTGGCCGACGTGGCGCGGCTGGAATGGCTCATCCAAGAGGCACTGCTCGCGGCGGATCGTGCGCCGCTGGATTTGCAGTCCCTCGCCGGAGTTGCCCCCTTCGCGTATGACGCCTTACGCTTTGAAGTTCATCCGTCGCTGCGCCTGTTCGAGTCGCGATACCCAGCCGTACGCATCTGGGAAGCCAATCTCGGCAGCGACGCCGAACCGGAGACGATCCATCTCGAGAGCGGCGGCGACCGCCTGGCAGTGATGCGGTACCGATTGCAGTTAAAATTTCATCGGTTGAGTCTTGGAGAACATTCCTTTCTGGACTCACTTGGTCGCGGCGACTCCTTCGCGGCAGCGGTCGATCGCGGCGCCGAAAGCGATCCTGCGTTCGACGCCTCGGCAGCGTTGCAGCGATTCGTGGCCGCCGAAGCGATCGTCGATTTCCATATTCAAACAGAGGAAGGCCACTAGCTCATGTCCATTCTCGATATCGTGTGTGCACCCAGCACGCTGGCGGCGCGCGTGTTCAATCCTTTTCAAGCGCTGTTCGCGCTGGGCGCGCGTTGGTACGTGAGTTGGCAGTTTCTGAAGGCGGGCTATATAAAATACACGACCTGGGATAGCACGCTGTATCTGTTCGAGAACGAATATCACACGCCGTGGTTGTCCCCGCATAGCGCGGCGGTCGCGGGCACATTTGGCGAGCTGTTTTTCCCCTCGCTGTTGGTGATAGGCTTTTTCGGTCGTCTCAGCGCTCTCGGCCTGTTCGCGGTGAACGCGATGGCGGTGATATCGTATTCGCAGGTGCTGCTCGCGGAAGGGTCGGAGGCGGCGCTCGGTCAGCACGTATTATGGGGCTCAATATTGTTGTTCTTGATCATCTACGGGCCGGGAAAACTGTCATTGGACTACGTGTTGAATAGGTCGCGCTTCTGACCCTTGGTCGCGATATTTGCGGCGATTGGAACGAGGCAGTCGGCCGAGAATGGCTGGTGACCAACGGTCTGGGCGGCTACGCCTGCGGCACCGTCGCCGGCGCCAATACGCGCCGCTACCACGCGTTTTTGATGGCGAGTCTGAAACCTCCCGTCGAGCGAATGTTGCTGGTCGCGAAAGTCGACTTGAGCGTCCGCTACTTGGGCGAGATCTATCATTTGTCGCCCAACGAATACGCCGGCGGCACGGTAGATCCGCGCGGATTCGTTCATTTGGAATCCTTCACGGTGTCGGACGGTGTTCCGGTGTGGTGCTTCGGCGTGGCCGACGCGTTGCTGGAACAGCGAATTTTCATGGCGCCGGGAGCCAACACGAGCTACCTGCGGCTCGAGTTGCTGCGCGCCAGCGCGCCCCTGCAGATTGAATTCAAACCGCTCGTCAGCTATCGCGACTACCACAGTCACGGACGAGGAACTCAGCCGCTTCAAGTCGCCCCCCAACCCAACGGCTGTGTCGTCGAGGCCGCGGATGGCGCACCGCTTTACCGCTTGAGCGTGAGCGCCGGAGGGTACACCGCCGCCGACACCTGGTATTGGAATTTCCTGCATCGCGAAGAATTCGGGCGGGGCCTCGACGCGCTCGAGGATTTGTGGGGACCGGGTACTTTTACCGCGGATCTGACCGCGGGATCGCCCGTGTTCTTCACCGCCAGCGCCGGAGACTCCGCGTCGCCACCCGGCAGCGAGGTACTCGCGGCGCTCGCGCTGCGATCGCAGCGCCTCATCGCCGCGTTGCCGAAGACCGCGCCGCCATGGATGCAAACACTGGCCATTGCCTCGGACCAGTTCATCGTGCAGCGAGGCGCGAAAAGCGGCGCCGGCGCCAGCATCATCGCGGGTTACCCCTGGTTCACCGATTGGGGCCGCGACACCATGATTGCATTGCCGGGACTGACCACTGTCCTCGGTCGCTTCGATACCGCGGCTGCGATTTTTAGAACCTATGCGGGTTTCGTCGACCGCGGCATGTTGCCGAATCGCTTTCCCGATGCGGGCGACACCATCGAGTACAACACCGCCGACGCCACGCTCTGGATGTTCCAGGCCTTCGCTGAACATCTCGAAGCGAAACGCGATCCGGATTTGCTGCGCGATCTGTTCCCGACCTTGATGGCCATCATTCACGCGCATGTCGATGGTACTCGATACGGGATACAGGTCGATCCCAACGACGGGCTGCTGCGGGCCGGGGAACCCGGCACCCAGCTCACGTGGATGGATGCGAAGCACGGCGATCAGGTCTTGACGCCGCGAATCGGTAAGCCCGTGGAGATCAACGCGCTGTGGTTGAACGCGCTGGAGGTCGCTGTGCGTCTCGCCGGCCGGCTACGCAACAGCGCTGAAAAGCGCTTTTGCGCGGCGTTGCTGAAGCGCGCCGGCGACAGCTTTGCGCGCTTCTGGAATGCAGAGCGCGGCTGCCTTTACGACGTCATCGACGTCGATGGCGGCACCACGCATGACGCGAGTGTCAGGCCCAATCAAATCTTCGCCGTGTCGTTGCCCCACTGTGTGTTGCCGCCGGAGCAAATGCGCGCCGTGGTGGATGCCTGCGCCCGGGAATTATTGACGAGCTATGGGCTGCGGAGCCTGGAGCCCAAGGACTCCGGCTACGTGGGCCGCTACACCGGCAATTCGTGGCAGCGCGACGCCGCCTATCACCAGGGCACCGTGTGGAGTTGGCTGCTGGGGCCGTTTGCGCGAGCCCATTACCGAGTGTATGGCGATGCAGTTCAGGCACAGGCGTTTCTGACTCCTATGGCGCAACATCTCGCTGCCGCCTGCATCGGCTCGGTCAGCGAGATCTTTGATGGTGACGCACCTCACATTGCCCGCGGCTGCTTCGCGCAGGCCTGGAGTGTCGCTGAGATACTGCGTTCCTGGATATACCTCGACCGTAAGAAATCGAAGCCGTAAGGAATCCGATGAACAAAGAGCGCGAGCGCCTGCTCGCCAACGTGTCCGGCCCTCATGGCTGGAAGCACTGGGGTCCCTATTTGAGCGAACGCCAGTGGGGCACCGTGCGCGAGGATTACAGCGCCGACGGGACGGCGTGGGAGTATTTCCCGCACGACCACGCGCGCAGCCGCGCCTATCGCTGGGGCGAGGACGGCATCGCCGGAGTGTCCGATGAGGAGCAATTGGTTTGCTTGTCCTTGGGCCTATGGAATGGTCGGGATCCCATCCTGAAGGAGCGCCTGTTCGGCCTCACGAACGCGGAAGGCAACCACGGCGAGGACGTCAAGGAGCAATACTTTTACCTGGACGCGACTCCCACTCATTCGTACCTGAAGATGCTCTACAAGTATCCGCAGCGCGCTTACCCCTATGCGGACTTGGTGGACGAGAACGCGCGGCGCGGCGCGGCCGCCCCGGAGTACGAATTGCTCGACACGGGCGTATTTGCCGAGGATCGCTACTTCGACGTCTTCGTCGAATACGCGCAAGTCGAGCCCGGCGACCTGTTGATGAAAATCACCGCATGGAACCGCGGGCCCGATGCCGCGTCTCTGCACGTGATTCCGCAATTGGTGCTGCGTAATACGTGGAGTTGGGAACCGGGAACGATCAAGCCATCGCTGCGCTCGGTGGACGACACCGCGATCGCCATCGAGCCCGATCTGGGAATGAGCCGGCTGTACGTCGACGGCAACGCGCAGCTGTTATTCACCGAAAATGAATCGAATGCCGCGCGGCTGTGGAGCTCCGGCGGTGCCGGCTACGTCAAAGACGGTTTTCATGACTACATCGTAGGCACGCGTCGAGAGCGTGTGAATCCGGCAAAGACCGGCACGAAAGCCGCCGCGTGGTTTCAGGAAATCATTCCGTCGGGCGGAAGGATTGAATTGCGGTTGCGTCTATCGCGCCGCTGCCAGGCGGCGCCGTTCGATGACTTCGATCAGGCTTTGAGCCTGCGACGCATCGAGGCCGATGAGTTCTACGCCGATCTGCAGAAGGACATGGTTTCTGCCGATGAGCGCGCCGTTCAACGTCAGGCCTTCGCCGGCATGATTTGGAACAAACAGTTCTACCAACTCGATATTCCACGTTGGCTCAAAGGCGATCCCGGTCAGTTGCCGCCGCCCGAGGCACGCAAGCACGGCCGCAACAGTGAATGGAAAAATCTCAATAATGCCGACATCATCTCGATGCCCGACAAATGGGAGTACCCCTGGTACGCGTCATGGGATCTCGCGTTCCACTGCATACCGTTCGCGCTGATCGATGCCGAGTTCGCCAAGCATCAGCTGGTGCTGCTCACGCGCGAGTGGTACATGCGCCCGAACGGCCAACTCCCCGCCTATGAGTGGGCATTCAGCGATGTGAACCCGCCCGTACACGGCTGGGCCGCATGGCGCGTGTATCAAATCGACCGCAAACAAAATGGCGGCAAGGGTGATTTGGCATTTCTCGAGCGTGTGTTCCATAAGTTGATGTTGAACTTCACCTGGTGGGTGAATCAAAAAGACAATGCCGGTCGAAATATCTTTCAAGGCGGTTTTCTGGGCCTGGACAATATCGGCGTCTTCGATCGCAGCTCCCGCTTACCGACGGGTGGATACATCAATCAATCGGATGGAACCAGTTGGATGGCGATGTACGCGCTCAATTTGATGCGCATCGCCTTGGAGCTCGCGGAACACAATCATGTCTACGAAGACATCGCCAGTAAGTTCTTCGAGCACTTCTTGAACATCGCCGAAGCGATGAGCAGCATGTACGACGACGTAGGTCTCTGGGACGATAGAGATAAATTTTTCTACGACGTGCTGAATCTCCCCGATGACGTACGAGTGCGCCTGCGCATACGCTCGATTGTGGGATTGATCCCCCTGTTCGCCGTGGAGACGCTGGAACCGGAACTCTTGGAAAGACTCCCCGGTTTTCGGAAACGCTTGGAATGGTTTCTGGCGCACCGCCCGGACCTCGCAAGCCTGGTGTCGTACTGGCAGTCGCCTGGTCGTGGTGAGCGCCGCCTGTTATCGCTGTTGCGCGGCCACCGCATGAAGAAATTACTGCGGCGCATGTTGGACGAGTCCGAATTCCTGTCCGATTACGGCGTAAGGGCAATGTCGCGAGCGCACCTCGAACACCCTTATGTGCTGCGAGTCGACGGCGCCGACCTTACCGTACATTACGTGCCCGCCGAATCGGACAGCCGGCAATTCGGCGGCAACTCGAACTGGCGAGGCCCGATCTGGTTCCCGGTCAATTTCCTCATCATCGAATCGCTGCAGAAGTTTCATCACTATTACGGCAACGACTTCAAGGTGGAATGCCCGACCGGATCGGGAAAGTACCTGACCATTGAAGAGGTCGCCACCGAGCTGTCGCATCGACTGTCGCGGATTTTCCTGAAGGATGCCGGCGGCGAGCGCCCGGTTCTGCGTCAATATCCGCAATTGCAAACCGACCCGCATTATCGAGATTACATTCCGTTCTACGAATTCTTCGACGGCGATAACGGCCGCGGCGCCGGAGCCTCCCATCAAACCGGCTGGACCGGATTGATCGCGAAGCTTCTCATGCCCCGGGCGAATGATTGAAGGCAGCGAAATCCGCGCCGCCGCGCCGCTCAGCGAAAAAGGCGGCGGTGTTCATGGCCGCGAGTTTCTCCTTATCGAGCCCCGGCGCGCACACTCCCAGGCTCGGCCTTGAGCTCCGGATATCGCGCGACCAGCTGGCGCAGCCGGAGCAGCTTGACCATCGGAACGAACGCACCGACTTCATCGTCCCCAGTGTCGGCGTAGGCGTCCTCCGAACTCGGTCCCGACAGTACGTCG
This sequence comes from Steroidobacteraceae bacterium, assembly GCA_036502605.1. Taxonomy (GTDB): domain Bacteria; phylum Pseudomonadota; class Gammaproteobacteria; order Steroidobacterales; family Steroidobacteraceae; genus Bog-1198. Next base: position 110,395 of record DASXYI010000125.1, on the reverse strand, counting down.
GACACCAGAGTGTGGAATGCGATGCGCTTCTGGAAGAGCCGCAATACGGCCAGCTCGTCGCCGCTCGCCTTGCGTTCGTCGAGCGCATAAGCCTGCGGAAACTCACCGTAGGCCCCCAAGAATTCGGGCAACGTCAGACGTGCCTCGACGCACGCCCTCACCAGGGCATCGTGTGCGTCGAGCAGGGCGCTGACTTCGGACTCGATCACGCGCCTCCCCTCGTCAGCGCAGCGCCAGTTCGGCGGCCGCCAGATCCTCGATGGCGCTACCCACGCTTTTGAAGAGCGTGATTTCCTTATCCGAGCGCCGTCCGCGTTGGCTGCCGCGCGCAAGCTCGCTGAGTTCCCCGCGGATGCTCGCGGCAGTGATGACGCCGGTGGCCAGCCCATGAACCAATTCACCGCTCTCGGCGAGAGCGCCAACCCGGGTATCCACATAGATGCTCGCGCGCGTCAATGCCGCATCGTCCGCCTCGCGCATCTTTGGAGTGAAGGAACCAATGAGATCGAGATGCTGGCCCGGGCACAGCCATGCCCCTTGCACAAGGGGCGTTTCCGCCAGCGTCGCGCAACTAATGATATCCGCCCAACGCACTGCGGCTTCGAGATCGGCGACTGCTTCAACATCATAAGGACCTGCGGCGAATTTCCGGGCGACCGCTGTGGCCCGTTCGAGCCGCCTACCCCAAACGCGTACGGACTTGATCGTTCGCACGGCGGCATGGCTCTCGATGACGTGTTGCGCGAGAGCGCCCGTGCCCACCATCAGTAGCCGGCTTGCTTCCGGGTGCGCGAGATAGCGGGCCGCGAGCGCGGAGGCCGCGGCGGTGCGCCGGCGCGTCAATTCGGTCCCATCCAGCACGGCCACCGGCATGCCGGTTTTCGCGTCGAACAGCGCGTACGTCGCCTGCACGGCCGTTTGTCCGAGAGCGGCGTTGCTCGGAAATACCGTAACGAGCTTGACGCCGATGCACCCGCCGGGTTGCCATGCCGGCATGATGAGCAATGTATTTTGAGCGTGCTGCGAGTCGCCGACGGCATAGTGCTGGCGCGCCGGGGCCTGGTATTCCGAGCGGAACGCACGTGCCAGCGCGTCGATCAGCGGCCCGCGCTCGAGACGCGCAGCGACCTGTTCTGCATCCAGATGCAACATGCGATTCCCCTAGATGACGTTGTGCTCTCGTAACGGCTGGCTACGCATATACCGAGCATAGGAAAAAGGCGTCACGTCGATTGTACGATACTCTCCAAAGATGATTAATTCGGCCAGCGCCCGCCCAACTGCCGGCGCATGCTGCAACCCATGACCGCTGAAACCGCTGGCGAGAATCAGATTGGGGACGGTCTCGCAGGAACCCAGGAACGCGTTTTGATCGAATACATTATAGTCGTAGTGACCGGCCCATGAGCTCGTCACTCGCAGCGCCTCGAACGCCGGGACGCGGCGTGCCAACGCGGGCCATGCGATGTCATCGAATTGGTGATGATCGACTTCGAAATCGTCCATCTCGACGGTCGGATCGGTGGCCGGCAGAGCGCCGCAGATGAAGCGGTCCCCTTCGGGTCGAAACCACAGGCCGGATGGATCGATGACCAGGGGACAGTTCAGCGGCGGCGCGGGGCTGGTAAACACGAATACGCTGCGCTTGCGCGGAAAGACGGGAAGATCGATTCCGGCCTCGGCGGCTATGGCGCGCGAGTGCGTGCCTGCGGCGTTCACCAGCCATCGGCAGCGCAGCGTATCTCCGCTTCCGAGGCGAACGCCGCCCACCGAATTCGCACCCTCCATCAACACGGATACCACATTGTCGCGCACGTATCGCACGCCGCGGCGCTCGTTGGCAAGGCGCAAGGCGCGAAGCAGCGCGTAGCCGTCGAACCAGCCCTCGCCGCTCGCCGTATCCGACGCCGCCGCAATGCCTGCGGGGTTGATCCATGGGTAGCAGGAGATGAGGCTGGCAGCATCGTACAGCCGGGTATCTACGCCCACGCGCCGCTGCACCTCCACGTTGTGCCTCAACGCCTCTTCGCCTTCGGCGGAGGCGAGGTAGAGATAGGTCGACTCCACCAAGCCCACGTCGGCCAGATCGCCTCTGCAGGCGCGCAGAAATTGCATCCCAAATGCGGACAGCGAAATGTTGAGCGGTGTCGAGAATTGCTGCCGGATGGAAGCCGCCGACCGCGCACTGGCGGCAAATGCATAGGTCGGATCGGGCTCGACCACCACGATGGAGCCCGGAAAAGCCGGTTGACTGCTAAGAAAATAAGCGGTCGCGGAACCGACCGCTCCGCCGCCCGCGATTACGACCTCCGCCCGCTGCATACACCCCCAGTGTACCGCTCGCGCGGCGTCCGGAGGTGGGTGTTGAAGGGATGTACAGAGCGTGCGGTAAGATGCCAAACTGCGCCGGTCATGAAAAAGCCGAAACACGAAGCGGAATTGTTCAAAGCGGCACTGCTGGCGGGCATTCAATATGCCGAGGGTCGTGGTGCCGTAGAGTTCGAGCCGACGGATTCGGCGAGCGACAAGGCGCTGTACGTGTACCGTTTACTCGTGCATGACAAGATCATCACGCCGATGCCGGAAGACCAGGTGGCCGAGAAGACCATCCGCCACCGGCTGGCTTTGTGGTACGCGCACCAACTGCCCAAAGGTCACCCGCTCTTGGGGTGAGCGGGTCCTGGCTTTTACGCGGCCCGGTCGGGGCCTGTCTGAGTATTCTGCGTGGCCGCCGCCGCGGCACAGGCTCCTAGCCTGCCGCCTTCTTCTGCTCCGCTTTCCATTTCTCCACAGCGGCCATGGTGTTGCCGACGTGCTTGTCCGGATTCAATGCGGTGTACTCGTAAATGATCTTCCCGGTCGGCGCAATGACATAGGACGTGCGGTCCGCATACTCAGGCTTCATGGCGAGGACGGCGTCGTAGGCTTTGGTAATGCTCTGATCGGCATCGGAAGCGACGGCGAACTTATTGCGGCATTCGCTGACGGAAAACTTGTTGAGTTTTTCAATGGGGTCATGCGACACGCCGATCACCGTGGCGCCCAGCGCCTTGAATTTGTCGGTGGCTTCGGCGAATTCATGCGCTTCGACCGTGCAGCCCGGGGTGAATGCAGCCGGATAAAAGTACAGAACCACCGGACCCTGTTTCAGTGCGTCGGCCAGCGAAAATTTGAAAGGCTTGCCCGCGAGGGTGGCCTCGGTGGTGAAATCAGGCGCCTGCGCACCCGGCTTCAACGCGGCGTACAACGGCGCGGCCAAGATACAGGTGCCGAGGGCGAGAGAAATGCAACGCTTCATGTTTGGAATTCCTTATGAGCGAGAAGAGTTTCATCTCAAAGTTTGCGCCAAGCCCTCTTGCCCCGCAAGCTGCGCTCCTAATGCAACATTTCTTTTAGTTCGCGGCACACACGGACGACGTCGTCGTCGCTCATGGCCGGAAACATGGGCAAGGTGACTGTCTCGCGGCCGACGCGCGCCGCCACCGGCGTGTCCTCTGGACGATAGCCCCGGGCGCGGTAATAAGTCAGGCTCGGAATACTGGGATAGTGCACGCCAATCCCGATGCCTCGGTCCGCCATGCGCTTCTGGAACTCGGGCCGCGTCATGCCCTGTGCCGGAAAATCGATGAGCACCTGGAACATATGCCAACTGTGGCCCGAGTCGCCGCGTGCCGGTAACACCACGGAACGAAAACCGTCGAGCTCCTCGAAATAGCGTCCGGCCAGCTCCAGGCGCCTTGCGTTGAATCCATCCAAGCGGCGCAGTTGATCGATGCCGACCTGCGCCGCCACGTCGGTGAGATTGCTCTTGGTCCCTGGGAACACGACGTCGATCTCGCCCTGGGCATTGCGCTTGATGCCGTGAAATCGATATTGTTCGAAAAGTTCCGCCGCCGAGGTATCGCCGGTGGCGATGGCACCGCCTTCGATGGTGGTCATGTTCTTGTTGGGATGAAAACTGAACACCACCAAGTCGCCAAAGCTGCCGATCAACTTACCTTGGTACCGAGAACCAATGGCGTGCGCCGCATCTTCGACCACGCGCAGCCCATATTGCGCAGCGACCCCATAGAGACCGTCCATATCCACGGGCAGGCCGGCAAAATGCACCGGCATGATGGCGCGGGTCTTACTGGTAATCGCCGCCGGCAGCAACTCCATGTTGAGATTTCGAGTATGCAAATCGATGTCGACGAACACCGGCTTGGCGAACACGCGGGCAATGACATTGGCGCTCGCGGCAAAGCTCATCGCCGGGACAATCACTTCGTCGCCCTCGCCCACCCCGGCGACTTCGAGCGCCATCTCGAGCCCCGCCGTCGCCGAGGTCATCACGCGCACGTGACGGCCCGATCCCAGATAGGTCGCGAGCGCTGTCTCGAAGGCTTGTACTTTAGGACCACTGGCCAGTTGTCCTGAGCGAAACACGTCGGCGACCGCGGCGATGCTCTCGGCATCGATCGACGGCCGCGCGAAGGGCAGAAAAGGCTTCACAGTCATACCGAGCTCCTAGAGACTAGAACCACACCCGCGCAGATTAAGGCAATGCCCAGCATCTTCGCCGTCGACAGGGTCTCACCCAACCATAACACCGAGACCACGGCCACCACGATATAGCCCAACGACAACATCGGGTACGCGGTGCTCACCGGTGCCTTGGACAAGGCCGCCAGCCACACGCACACACTGGCTCCATAACACAGCATGCCAGCCCAAAACGGCAAACTCGTGACCAAGCTGGCCACGCTGTCGCGCAGGGTTTGCATGCCGAAGTCGGAAAAATGTGTAAGCGGCCGGGTGGCTACCTTCAGCAGCAACTGCGCAGCCGCGTTCAAGCCGACGCCGGTCAGGATCAATGTCCACGTGACCCAACTCATCGCCGCGCCACCAATACCCGATGAACGTCCCGCGCAATCTCGCGCATCGATACGCCGCGGCTCTCGAGGTCATCAAACATACTCTTCTCCATCACCGCATAGCCATTCGGCACGCGTTGCCACTCGAGCACGAATTCCGCGACGCTGGGAATTTCGGCTCCAGGGTCGTGACGCAAGCCGAAATCGAGCTCGCCGCGATACGCGACCAGCCTGACTGTACGTTGCAAATAAAACGGCAGCGTCTGATCGTAAGTGCCGACACTGTAAATGGGTTCATCGCGGGAAATGGCGCCCACCGCCCGCGCCAGGACCACTCCGGAATAGACCGGCGCCACCAGCCCCGCGGCGCGTATGAGCAACATCCCGGCGAGGCACCAGCCCACGCTCAAAAACACCGCTGCATGCGTCGGATCGCGGCGCCGCTGCACCAGCACGAACAGGCCGGAGACGGCCAAGAGCACCGCAATTTCAAGCAAAGGCCTGGCAAGCATCGCGAAGTATTGGCTTCGATCCGTCGGTGCCATGAACCGCGGCCCCCAAATACTCGCCGCGGCCAGCCCGGCGGCGGCCAGCACGGTGCACAGCGCCGTAATCCAGACGTCACGGCGCAACCCAACCGCGGGCAACGCCGCGATCAGCAATGCCACAGCCGGCATGGCGGGCAAGATATAGGGAATCAGTTTGGAGTCGGACAGGGAAAAAAAGACGCAGACGAACACGATCCAGAGCCAGAGAAAGAGCCCCGGATCGAAGTGACCGCTCGGGGCGCGGCGCCGCCAACCCAGGATCACCACCCGCAGCGCGGACAAGGTCCACGGCATGCTCCCCAGGACGAACACCGCGGCGAAGAACCACCAGGCCTCCTCGCGATCGGCGCTGGGAGTCAAATAGCGCGACAAATGCTCGTGCACGAAGAAGAATTGCAAGAAATCCGGTAGCCGACGTGCGGCCAGCCAATGCCACGGTACGGTGATGGCCAGAAACACGGGTAGCCCCCACGTCACGTACAGTCGGCGCCACGGCGAAAAATCGCGCGCATACACCGTGTACAAGACCAGCACCGCCGTAGGAATGGCGGCTGCCACCAACCCCTTGGTGAGAACCCCCAGGGCCGCCGCGGCCCAAGCCACCATCATCCAGCGCCGCTGCGTCGATGCTGAACCTGGCGTGCGAGGCGCCTGCTGTGCCAGTAGGAACGCGGCCAGACTCAGGGTCATGTAGAACGTCAGACTCATATCCAACGTCAGCAGCTGACCCAGGACCAAGAACAGCAACATACTGCTGAGCACCCCGGCCGCTCGCCATGCCGCCGCTGAACTCCATAGTCGCCGGGCAGTGAGCCACACCACGGCCAAGGTCGCCAGCGCACAGAGCGCCGTGTACAAGCGCGCCGCAAACTCGCTCTGGCCAAACACCGCCAAGGACGCCGCCGTGGCCCAGTACTGCAGCGGCGGCTTTTCGATGTAGGCAACGCCGTTCAAATGCGGAATGACCCAGTCGCCGCCGCTCAACATCTCGCGGGGAATTTCTGCATAGCGCCCCTCGTCCGTATTGAAGAGCGGCCGCAATGGCAGGGTCGCCAACCCCAGCACCGCGACGAATGCGGCCAAGCCCACATAGGTCCATCGGGCCCCTAAACCAATCGGCGCCTGGTCGTTCACGCTCGACCGGCCGCACCCGGAGCCTGCACCGCCAGTAGCCCGGATCGCCCGGGAATTTCGCCCTGGATTACCGCTCGAGTGGGCAGCGGTTGCTGCAGGGCAAGCGCCCGGATTTCGGCCATGCGAGTGACCGTGGCGCCTGCGCTGCGCCACTTCAGCAGCAAGGATTCGAACGCACCCAGCAAACGCAACCCCTCAAGCTCAGCATGCAGAGTGAACACTTGCAGCTTCGAATCCGCCGCCGCGGAACGATCGAAGAGCGTGGCGGCGATGGAGGACTCATCGATGCCGTCGCGGCCCAGCACCTCATCGAAGGTCGGGAGCGTGGTGGGCAATTGCGGGCAGTTACTCGCGCTTCCATCCAGCAACGGCAAGAAGGCGGGACCGCCGCGGGTATCGCTGGCATAGCGCAAGCCATATTCGCGCTCGAGCTGCAACGCATGGGCGTTGATTTGCCAGCCGGCCGCCGCGTGCGATTCCGGCAAGAATCCAAACACCCGTTCGAAGCCGGCGAGGCCGCGCTCGAATTCGCGCCGCGTCCACGCCGCGGTGGCCTGCGCGACGTAGTCCTGCCAACGCACATGATCGAAGGTGTGCAGGCCAACCTCGAAACCCGCGTCGCGCACGGCGCGCATCTCGGCGCCGCCCTTCGCCCCAATATCGGGGCCCGGCAACAGCACACCGTACAGCAGCGTTTTCAGGCCGTAGTGTTTGAGCACCGAGGTTCGCGCCACTTTCTGGGCGAAACCTTTGCGAAACACGCGGCGCATGGCACGCCCGGTATGATCGGGCCCCACCGAAAAATAGAACGTCGCGTCCATGCCATGCCTTTTTAGCAGGGCCGCCAGGCGCGGGACGCCCTCGCGCGTGCCGCGCAAGGTATCGACATCGACCTTGAGGCCGATGCGCGCGCCTTCAAGCATGGCTCGACAGCAGTGCCGATGCGGACGGCAGACTATGGGCGTAGGAATCGAAAATGGCTTTCAGGGCCGCGCGCATGTCGGTCTTCGGCGTCCACCCCAGTTCAGCCGTCGTATTCTTGATGGACGGCAGCCGCGCCGGAATATCGGCGTAGCCCTTGCCGTAATAATCGAGCGCCGAAATGTCGATGAGCTTGGTGTTGCGCGCGGTGGGCGCGTACTCGGGCCGCGCCAAGGCAATTTCCAGCATCATGTTCGCGAGTTCGCGAATCGAATAGGAATTGTGCGGATTGCCGATGTTGTAGATCTTGCCGTCGGCAATGCCGTTGGGATTGTCGATGATGGTGGTGAGGCATTCCACCGCATCATCGATGAAGGTGAAGGCGCGGGTTTGGCTGCCGCCGTCGACCAACTTGATCGGTTCGCCCCGCACGATGTGACCGAGGAATTGAGTCAATACGCGCGAACTACCCTCTTTTGGATCATCCATGCTATCTAAGCCTGAGCCGATCCAATTGAAGGGGCGAAATAACGTGAACTGCAATCCCTGTTGTCCGTAACCCCAGATGATGCGATCCAACAATTGCTTCACGCAGGAATAGATCCAGCGCTGTTTGTGAATGGGCCCCAGCACCAGCTCCGAGGTCTCGGGATCGAATTCCTTGTCGCGACATGCGCCGTACACTTCGGAGGTCGACGGAAACACCACGCGCTTCTTGTATTTCACGCAATGCCGAATGATGGGCAGGTTGGCCTCGAAGTCCAGCTCGAACACGCGCAACGGTTCACGCACATAGGTCGCCGGCGTCGCGATGGCCACCAGCGGCAGAACCACGTCGCACTTGCGTACCTGGTACTCCACCCATTCCTTGTTGATGGTGATGTCGCCTTCCGCGAAGTGGAACCGCGGATTTTCGAGCAAGGTGCCGACGCGCTCCGATTGCAAATCCATGCCGTAAATGTGCCAATCGGTACGGTCAAGTATGTACTTGCTCAGGTGATGGCCGATGAAGCCATTGACGCCGAGAATGAGAACGTTTTTCAAGATAGACCCCTAGAGGAAAATTCAAGCCAGGACCAGCGGTTGATTCGACAAGGCCGGCGGCGCGCTGTTCGGTGCGACCGGCGCTTGGTCCATCGCGAGCTTGAGAATCTTCAGGCGCCGTCCGTCGACGCAATCGGCGTACCACGCGTCATCCGCCGCGTACAAACACGGTGCATCCGCGGCATGGCGGACCGGTTGGTCGTCCACCCGCGTCTCCAGAACCGAAAGCCTACACCGGTTTACCTCGGTAAAGGCGCCCGGGAATGGGGGCGCGACCGCACGCACGAGGTTGTGCACGGCCCTTGCGCCCTGGCGCCAATCGATGCGGCCATCCTCGGGGCGGCGCCGGCCGAAGTAAGAGCCCTTGGAAAGATCCAGGGTCTGAGCATCCGCCGTCCCTAAAATCAGTTTCGGCAGGCTGCGGCTTAGAACTTCCTGCGCCACGTCGGCCACCTTGATGGACACGTCGAGAGCGGTGTCGTTTTCCAGAATCGGCACCGATTGCTGATCCACCAACGCACCGGCGTCGGGTTTTTCCAGCATGTAGTGCAGGCTGGCGCCGGTGACCGATTCGCCGTGAATGATGGCCCAGTGCACGGGAGCCCGGCCCCGGTATTTCGGCAACAAGGAGCCGTGCATGTTCAAGGCACCCTTTCGCGGCGCTTCCAGCCACGGCGCCTTGAGCATGTAGCGATAGTAAAAGGAAAACAAAAAGTCCGGGTTGGCACGGCGACCCTGCGCCACCCACAGCGGCGTGTTGATATCGTCGGGCGTTTCGACCCGAAGCCCGTGATCCCGCGCGAGCTGCTTGACGCTGCCGAACCATTGGCTTTCGCCCGGATCGTCCGCGTGCGTAAAGAGAATCGAGATCTCGACGCCCTGCGCCAATAACTCGCGGACACACCGGACGCCGACCTCGCTGTAGGCGAATACCACCGCGCGCGTCACGCCGGAGTGCCCTGGCCGCTGTATGCGAATACCACCGCGCGCATCACTGCGCGGCCGCCTGGCCGGCGCGCGTGGTCGCTGCGGCAGGCATGGTTTCTTCGCCGGCCTCGTCGACGTCGGCCTCCAGCACGGCTTCGACGAGGTAGCGCGGCCGCTCGCGAACCTGCGCGTAAATGCGGCCGACGTACTCGCCCAACAGGCCGATGCCGAACAGCGCCAAACCGATGAAGAAAAACACCACGCCGAACAAGGTGAACACGCCTTCGGCCTCGGGACCCAAGATAATGCGGCGCACGAAAAGATAAATCACCAACAACGCAGACAGCGTCGAGACCGCCATGCCCACCATGGAGAATAATTGCAGCGGCACCACTGAGAACCCGGTAATCAAATCGAAGTTCAGGCGAATCAAGCCGTACAACGAGTACTTCGACTGGCCGGCAAAGCGCTCCTCGTGGGAGATCGGTACCTCGATGGGATTCATGGCGTACAAGGACGCGAGCGCCGGGATGAAGGTATTGATCTCGCGAGTTTGATTCAGAGCCGTCACCACGGAGCGAGAGTAGCCGCGCATCATGCAGCCCTGATCGGTGATGCGCACCGGCGTGATGCGCTCGCGGAGCTTGTTCATACCCTTCGACAGCGTACGGCGCCACAGATAGTCCTGCCGCTGTTGTCGAATGGTGCCGACGTAGTCGTAACCCTCGTCCAATTTCGCCACCAGCTTGCCGATCTCCTCCGGAGGATTCTGCAAGTCCGCATCCAGGGTCACCACATAGTCGCCGCGCGCATACGACAGACCCGCCATCACCGCGGAATGCTGCCCGAAATTCGCATGAAACAGCACCACCCGGGTGTGTCGCGGCCGCTTCTGAAATTGCTGCCGCAGCAGCGCCACCGAATGATCGCGGCTGCCGTCGTTGACGAAAACACACTCATAGGAAATGCCGAGCGCATCGAGCGCCGGATACAGCCGCGCGAACAAGGTCGGCAACACCTGTTCCTCGTTGTACACGGGAATGACGACGCTGAGCTTGGGGCCGCGGCTGGACATGGGCCGGATCAGTGGTCGGCGGCCACGGCGCCGTGCGACTCGAGCAGCTCGAACAACTCGGCGGTCTTGTCGCGCATGAGCTGGCCGGAACCGCGGGCCTCGACGTTCAGGCGAATGAGGGGCTCGGTGTTCGAGGTGCGCAGATTGAAGCGCCAATGGCTGAATTCATACGATATTCCATCGGTGCGATCGACTTTAAGCGCCTGCGGAGCATATCGAGACTCGAACGCGGCGATGGTCGCCTTGGCGTCCGGGACGCGGTAGTTGAGTTCACCGCTGACCGGGAACAAGCCGATGCGCTCGCCCACCAGCGTCGACAATGGTTGGCCGGATTCGCTCAAAATCTGCGCCACCAACAGCCACGGGATCATGCCGCTGTCGCAGTAGGCGAAGCGGCGAAAATAATGATGTGCGCTCATTTCGCCGCCATACACGCCGTCGACTTCGCGCATGCGCTGCTTGATGAAGGCATGACCCGATTTTGACAGCACCGCCTGGCCGCCGCCGGCTTCGACGATTTCGATGGTGTTCCAGGTCAAGCGCGGATCGTGCACCACCTTGCCGCCGGGCTGCCCCTTCAACAGCGCCGACGCCAATAGCCCAACGATGTAGTAGCCTTCGATGAAAGCGCCCGTTTCGTCGAACAGGAAACAGCGGTCGAAATCCCCGTCCCAAGCAATGCCGAAGTCGGCGTGGTGCGCGCGTATCGCCGCAATCGTCGAGGTACGATTTTCCTCGAGCATGGGATTGGGAATGCCGTTGGGAAAATGACCGTCGGGTTCATGATGAACTTTGATGAATTCAAACGGCAGGTGCGGTTCCAGCTGATCGATGACCAGTCCGGCGCCGCCGTTGCCGGCGTTCACGACGATCTTCAAGGCCTTCAACTTTTTGACATCGACGTATGACAATAAATGCGCGATGTAGGCCTTGGTCGTATCGACGCTGTGGCGCACGCCGTTGCGCGCAGGCTTCGGGAATTCGGCACTCTCCGCGAACCCGCGGATGTCCTGCAAGCCGTTGTCGCCGCTGATCGGCTTCGACTGGTCGCGCACGAACTTCATGCCGTTATAGTCCGGCGGGTTGTGGCTGGCGGTAACCATGATGCCGCCGTCATACCCGCCGTCGAAGGTCGCGAAATACACGCCTTCGGTGCCGCAGATGCCGATGTCGTACACATCGACGCCGCTGTCGGCCAGGCCGCGGCACAGCGCATCGGTGAGGCCGGCGCTCGAGAGCCGGATATCGCGCCCGACCACGACGCGCGCAGGTTTCAAGAATTGCGCGTAACCGCGCCCGACGCGATACGCCACGTCATCGTTCAACTCGGTCGGAATCCGGCCCCGCAAATCATAGGCCTTGAAGCACGTAATCGAATTCAATTGCTGGTACCCTCGCGGCCGTAACTATCTTCGAACCGCACGATGTCGTCCTCGCCCATATAGGTTCCGGATCGCACTTCGACGATGTGCAAGGGGACCTTGCCGGGATTTTCAATGCGATGCGTTGCACCGATGGGAACGTAGGTCGACTCGTTTTCCGACAGCAAAAACGTCTTGTCGCCGCAGGTGACGCGCGCCGTGCCTTGAACCACGATCCAATGTTCGGCGCGGTGATGATGCATCTGCAGGGACAGCATTCCGCCCGGCTTCAATGACAGCCGCTTGACCTGAAAACGATCCCCGTCGTCGAGGCTGTCGTAGCTCCCCCAAGGACGGTACACCTCCCGATGCCAGGCGGACTCGCTGCGGCCGGCGCTCTTGAGCATCGCAACCAACTCCTTCACGTCCTGCACGCGCTCCTTCGGCGCCACCAGCACCGCATCCTTGGTCTCGACGATGATGTGGTCATCCATGCCCACCGCGGTCACCAAGCGGCTGGTCGAGTGCACGTAGCAATCGTGCGTGTCGTGCACCAGCACATCGCCTTGCAGCACATTGCCCTCCTCGTCCGAGGGCAAGGCGTCGAACAGCGAGGACCAGGAACCGACATCGCTCCAACCGGCATCGAGCGGCAACACCACGGCGTCCCGGGTCTTTTCCATGACGGCGTAGTCGATCGACTCGGCGCGGCAGGCGTCGAACGCCGCCTTGTCGATGCGCACGAAATCGAGATCGGCTTTCGCCGCGCGGTAGGCCGCGGTGGATGCCTCCAAAATGTCCGGGGCGAACGCGCCGAGTTCCGTCAAATAGCGGCTTGCCTTGAAGACGAACATGCCGCTATTCCAAAAATAATCGCCCGACGCCACGAATTGGACGGCGATGTCGAGAGGCGGTTTCTCGATGAACTGCGCCACCGGATACGCGGGGCCCACCCCGTCGCCGCGGCGAATGTAGCCGTAGCCGGTCTCCGGCGCGTGCGCGACGATGCCGAAGGTCACGAGCTTGCCGGATTGCGCAAGGTCGGCGGCGACTTCGGCCGCTTGTTGAAATCCCCGCGCATCGCGAATCACATGGTCGGCCGGCGCCACCACAATCGTGGCGTCGGCCTCCAATTCCTGCGCCTTGAGGGCCGCCAGCGCGACCGCCGGCGCCGTGTTGCGGCCGCTCGGCTCCAACAGAATCGCCGAGGGCGCTACATTCAAGGCCCGCAGCTGCTCGGCGACGGTGAAGCGATGGGCTTCGTTGCAAACCACAATGGGCTCACGGGCACCCGCGATGCCTGCAAGCCGCAACACCGTATCCTGGAGCATCGAATGCTTGCTGGTGAGCGCCAGCAACTGCTTCGGATACATTTCGCGCGACAGCGGCCACAACCGAGTGCCAGCCCCGCCTGACAAGATCACCGGAAACACTGCGGTCATGGTTTACTCATGTGGAACGGCTTGCCGCGGCCGACCGCATGATAGCCGAAGCCCGCGCGCGCCATGTGTGCCGGGTCGTAAAGATTGCGGCCGTCGAATATCACCGAGGTGCGCAGTGCGCTCTTGATGTAATCGAAATCCGGGCTGCGAAACTCCTGCCACTCGGTCACGATGGCCAGCGCGTCGGCGCCCTGCACCGCCTCCGGGCTGGTTTTGCACAGCACCAAGTCGGCGCGCTCGCCGTAGATGCGCTTGCACTCGGGCATGGCCACCGGGTCGTAGGCTCTGACTTTGGCGCCGGCCGCCCACAGCGCTTCCATGAGCACGCGGCTGGGCGCTTCTCGCATGTCATCGGTGTTGGGCTTGAAAGCCAAGCCCCACAGAGCGATTGTCTTGCCTTGCAGATCGCCGAAATGCGCCTTGATCTTGGTGAATAACAGGCGCTTCTGACGGTTGTTCACGTCTTCCACCGCGCTCAAAATGCTCGCCTGGTAGCCCACTTCGTCGGCTGAGCGTTTCAGGGCCTGAACGTCTTTGGGGAAACACGAGCCGCCGTAGCCGGCGCCGGGATAGATGAAGGCATAGCCGATGCGCGGATCGGAGCCGATGCCGACCCGCACCGCCTCGATATCCGCCCCAAAATGCTCAGCCAGGTTGGCCAATTCGTTCATGAAGCTGATCTTGGTCGCGAGCATGGCATTGGCCGCGTACTTGGTGAGTTCCGCGGAGCGCACGTCCATGACGATCATGCGATCACGATTGCGGGTGAACGGCTCGTACAGAGCGCGCATGAGTTCGGCGGCGCGTGTGCTGTCGGTACCGACGACGACTCGATCCGGCTTCATGAAGTCAGCGATCGCCGCACCTTCCTTCAAGAACTCCGGATTCGAGACGGTGTCGTACTCGACGCTCGCCTGGCGCGCCTTGAGCGCCCGCGCCACGGTTTCACGCACCTTATCGGCGGTACCGACCGGGACGGTCGACTTCGTGATGACGACCTTGTACTCCGCCATGTGCTCGCCGATCGTCGCCGCCACCGCCAGCACATAGCGCAGATCCGCTGAACCGTCCTCATCCGGCGGGGTACCCACCGCGATCAGCTGGAATTGCCCGTGGTCGACGCCCTCCTTGGCGTTGGTGGTGAAGATCAAGCGGCCGGCGTCGAAATTCCGTTTGACCATGGCATCGAGACCCGGCTCGTGAATCGGTACCTCGCCGCGTTTGAGCGTCTCGATCTTGCGGTCATCGACGTCAACGCAGACCACATTGTTGCCGGCGTCCGCAAGACAGGCGCCGGTAACGAGGCCCACGTAGCCTGAGCCAAAAATCGTAATTCGCATGCGTAATATTCTGATTTAACTGGGAAAAGGACCCAAAAGCCTAGCGGTTTTAGCGCATCAAGTAAAGCAGGAGCGCCCTGCATGAAGCCGATTTCACCCGCGGCCGCCGACGCGCAAATTGACCTCAACCCGTCCCAACCGATGTCGAGAGCGACAGCCATCAACTCCACGGCTCCGCCAACAGTTTGCGCTCCCAGCCGAGGGAACTCGACACGATGGCCTGCAGATCGTCGTAGCGCGGCTGCCAGCCTAGCTCAGTGCGTATGCGGTCGGCACGAGCCACCAAGTACGCCGGATCGCCGGCGCGGCGCGCCTCTTCGCGAATGTTAAGGGGCTTGCCGGCTACAGTCTCGACCATGCGCAGCACCTCGCGCACCGAATAGCCATGACCGTAACCCACGTTGAGGGTCACGGATCGCCCGGCCGCGCGCAAATAATCGAGCGCGCGAAGGTGCGCCGAGGCCAAGTCCACCACGTGCAGATAATCGCGCACCCCGGTACCGTCCGGCGTCGGATAATCGCTGCCGAACACCGACACGTGCGGGCGCTTGCCCACCATCGCTTCGCACGCGACTTTCGTGAGCAGGGTCGCGCCCGGTGTGGCCTGACCGATGCGCCCCTTCGGGTCGGAGCCGGCGACATTGAAATATCGCAGCGCCACATAGCGCAGCGGGTTGACCGCCGCGACGTCCCGCAGCATCCATTCGCTCATGAGTTTGGAAGTGCCATAGGCATTGATGGGACGCGTCGGCGAGTCCTCGCCCGCGTAATCCCCGTCGGGCATTCCATACACCGCGGCGGTGGAGGAAAACACGAAGTTTTTGACGTTATTCTCGATGCATGCCTGCAGCAGGCTGCGGGTCGAGCAGGTGTTGTTGCCGTAGTACTTGAGCGGCAGCGCCACGGATTCCGGGACAATGGTGTGCGCCGCAAAGTGCATGACGGTGTCGATCCCATGTTCCTTCATGAGCCGCGACACCAAGGCATAGTCGCCCACGTCGCCCACGACCAATTGGCCGGCGGTCACCGCCTGCCGGAACCCCTTGACCAGATTGTCGAGAACGACGACCTTTTCCGAGGTCTCGCCCAATTGTTGCACCACGTGGCTGCCGATATAGCCGGCGCCGCCGGTGACCAGAATCGTTCCGTTCGCCAAGATTTCTCCCGAGTAGCTGAGACGTGAACTGAAGGGATCAGGCCGTCAAGCGCGCGTCGGCGACATGCTCTTTGAACCAGGCGTAAGTCTGCTCGATACCGGCCCGCAAGGTGATCTTGGGTTTCCAACCGAGCGACGTCAGGCGCGATGTGTCCAGCAACTTACGCGGTGTGCCATCGGGTTTGCTCGAATCGAAAACCAGCCGGCCCTGGAACCCGGACACCGCGGCGACCATCTCAGCCAGTTCCTTGATGGTCACATCCTCGCCCCAGCCGATATTGACGATGGGCTCCGCATCATAGGTCTTGAGCAAATACACCACCGCGTCGGCGAGGTCGTCGACGTGCAAAAACTCCCGGCGGGGCGTCCCTGTGCCCCAGATGGACATGATTGCCTCACCGCGCGATTTGGCCTCGTGGAAGCGTCGGATCAAGGCCGGCAACACATGCGAGCTTTGCAGGTCAAAGTTATCGCCCGGGCCGTACAGATTGGTCGGCATCAGCGAAATCGCATTGAAGCCATACTGGCGCCGATAGGCCTGGCACATCTTGAGTCCGGCAATCTTGGCAACCGCGTACCACTCGTTGGTGGGTTCCAAGGGGCCGGTGAGCAGGTAGTCTTCTTTGATGGGTTGCGGCGCAAGCTTCGGGTAGATGCAACTCGAGCCCAAAAACACGAATTTGGCGACGCCGGCGCGATGCGCCGCATCGATGACATTATCCTGGATCAACAGATTGTCGCGAATGAACTCGGCCGGTCTCGTATTATTCGCCTGAATCCCACCGACGCGGGCCGCCGCCATGACGACGGCTTGAGGCCGCTCCCGCTCGAAGAATTCCCGGACCGCCGCCTGTTCGGTGAGGTCCAGCTCCTTGTGCGTCCGCAGCAACAGTTTCCGGTGACCCTGGCGTTCGAGCCCGCGGACAACGGCGGCGCCCACCAACCCTCGGTGACCCGCCACATAGATGGTCGACTCTTGATTCACGGTCACAGCTCGCTACTCGTGGTGGCTATACACTTTGTAGCCTTCCTTGGCGACCATGGAATCGCGCTTGGCCCAGTCCAGATCCGCTTCGACCATATCGGCCACCAACTCGGGGAAAGTGACCTCCGCGGTCCAACCCAGCTTTTCCTTCGCCTTGCTGGCATCGCCCAGGAGAGTCTCGACTTCGGTGGGCCGAAAATACCGCGGGTCGACCTTTACGAGGGTGCGCCCGGTGACCGTATCGATACCCACTTCGTCGACGCCCTCGCCCGACCACTCGATGTTCATACCGAGACGCCCACCGGCGGCGGCCACGAAGTCCCGCACCGAGTACTGCTTGCCGGTGGCGATGACGAAGTCTTCCGGCGTGTCCTGCTGCAGCATAAGCCATTGGGCGCGCACGTAGTCGCGCGCATGACCCCAGTCGCGGCGCGAATCCAGATTGCCCAAGTGCAGAGTGTCCTGCAATCCGACGTGAATGCGGGTCAGCGCCCGGGTGATTTTGCGCGACACGAACGTCTCTCCACGCAGCGGAGATTCATGATTAAAAAGGATGCCATTACAGGCAAACATGCGATAGGCCTCTCGGTAGTTCACCGTGATCCAGTAGGCGTACACCTTGGCCGCTCCATAGGGCGAACGCGGGTAGAAGGGCGTGGTTTCCTTTTGGGGGATCTCCTGGACTTTGCCGAACATTTCGGAGGTCGACGCCTGGTAGAACCGCGCCGTTTTCTCCATCCCCAGAATACGCATCGCTTCCAGCACCCTTAACGTTCCCAGCGCATCGGAATTGGCGGTGTATTCGGGCGTTTCGAAGGAGACCGCCACGTGGCTTTGCGCCGCCAAGTTGTAGATTTCGTCGGGCTGAATCTCCTGGATGATGCGAATGAGATTGGTCGAGTCCGTTAAATCTCCGTAATGCAGTTTGAGCTTTACGTCCTTTTCGTGCGGGTCCTGGTACAGATGGTCTATCCGATCCGTATTAAAGGACGACGCCCGTCGCTTCACGCCATGAACACTGTACCCCTTGGCCAGCAGCAATTCCGCCAAATAAGCACCGTCCTGTCCGGTAATTCCGGTAATCAACGCCGTCTTGGACAAATCGTTCTCCACGCAATGAATAGGTGCAGCCTATCATTCCAATCCAGGCAAAATTAAGTGCATCGGATGAAAAAGCGACTCGGGATCGTAGGCATATTCTCACAACAGATGGGAGGTTTTGCGAACGGTTTAACCCTTGCGTCTTTTCTAGACTACGGTCATTCGATTGAAGTGAAAAACCCACATCGGGCGGGGTATTCATGCGATGCGGGCCGAAATTCGAAGTCGCTGCCGCTCGCGTCAACCGAAAGTGGTTGCGTGCGTTCAACATCGGTTAGGTTGTCGCTGCGAAGCTACAGTCAACGACGACAGTTAACCCTCTTTAATTGCCGATGGGCTAATATGTCATCAGGATGTCGGGAATCGCGTTGCGGAGTGTCCTGGCCTTGTAGAAAGATCGCGATTTTGGGTTGTTCTGAACGATAAAACGTTGAGCTGTTGACCCCGGTCAGGGACGGTGGTAGCCCGGCGTAGCTGGCATGTCGATTGCTCTGGGGATGAGAGCAAAGAATTTTTAGGTACAAACGACAGGGATACGTTGAATGCCGACGAACTATCGAGCCCAGGTAAAGATGACGCCCAAACAGGAACTAAGGGATGCAGTGGTCATCGCCCCGCTGCGGGACGACCCCGTCGTGGAGCGTGCCAGCACCCCGCTCCGAGGCCGGCAACTGGTCCGCCAGTTGGCGCCGATCGAAGCGAAAAACGAGCCATTCGAGCACAGCGACACGCCACGATGGTCCCAAAGTCGCGGCGCTCGGATGCGGAGCCTCGGTTACGCCCTGTCAAAACGCGCTTTTGATCTGATACTCGGATCGATACTGCTGGTCATTGCCGTACCGATCATCCTCGTCGCGGCGGTGGCGATCAGAGTGAACACCCCAGGATCGCCATTCTTCGTCCAAACCCGGCTCGGCACGAACGGAAAGCCGTTCAAGATTTTTAAGCTTCGCGGAATGTATATCGATGCCCGAACACGCTTTCCGACTTATTACGACTATTCGGCCAAGCAGGACCTGGAGTTTTGTTTCCATCACGAAGAAGACCCCCGCGTGACCCGCGCCGGGAGATTCATTCGCAAGACCAGTATCGACGAACTTCCGAACCTGTGGAATGTGGTTTTGGGCGATATGTCGCTGGTTGGACCCCGCCCAGAGATCCCCGAAGTCCTGGCCCTGTACGGAC
Organism: Steroidobacteraceae bacterium; assembly: GCA_036502605.1. Taxonomy (GTDB): domain Bacteria; phylum Pseudomonadota; class Gammaproteobacteria; order Steroidobacterales; family Steroidobacteraceae; genus Bog-1198. The sequence continues at coordinate 91,320 of DASXYI010000125.1, read as the reverse complement.
AGCATCGCGACGAATATTTGTCCGTCAAACCTGGAGTCACGTGTCTCTCCAAGGTCACGGGCAGAGACAGATTGACGAAACGGGAAACGATAGAATTCGATCTCGACTACATCCGGAGGCGAACTTTTTCACTGGACTGGAAAATACTGTGGCGCACGTTCCGCAGCGTCGCGTTACGACGCGACGTATTTTGATAGTCTGCGCAGCAGGAACACGACCTCGAACATGATGTAGATGTAGATCCCTTCCATGCGAATATTAGTTCTCGGCGGTTCGGGTTTCTTGGGGTCGCATATCGTCGACAAGTTCCTCGCCGAAAAGCACGACGTTACCGTCTATGACCTCTATCCCGAGCGGTTCCGGCGTTCGCCTCGGGGGATCAAGTTCTTCACCGGCGATTTTGGTAACGTCGGCGCGCTGAGCGAGTTGATCGCCACGGGCTTCGATGGCGTCATCCACTGCGTGAGTACCACCACGCCGAAGAGTTCGAACGAATCCCCGGAATTCGACATTCAATCGAACGTTATCGGCACCCTGAACCTGCTCGATATTTGCGTCCGGCACGGGATTGGGAAGCTCGTATTTTTATCCTCCGGCGGCACCATATACGGGGACATCGGCGATGCAGCCTTTGTTGATGAATCGCATCCCGTGCGGCCCATGTGCTCGTATGGCGTTTCGAAATTGGCAATCGAGCACTATCTTGATGTCTACCGGCACTTGCGCGGACTCGACTACGTCGCGCTCCGCTTATCCAATCCGTATGGCGAGCGCCAGAGCCCTTTGCGAGCGCTGGGGGCACTCACCGTTTTCTTACATCGGACCCTGAAAAAACAAAATGTCGAGATTTGGGGCGATGGCAGCGTGACCCGCGACTTCATCTATGTAGGGGACGTTGCTACCGCCGTATACCTTGCAACGGTGAACCCCATTTCTGGAGTATTTAATGTCGGCACTGGAACAGGTCTTTCGCTTCGCGACATTTTGAACCATATAGGTCAGGTCGTAGGCATCGAACCATCCGTCACTTGGTTGGCATCGCGATCATTCGACGTTCCACGAATAGTGTTGGATGCGAGAAAGCTAATAGACGCGACGGATTGGAAGCCCGTAACTTCCCTTAGGGACGGCATCGTAATTACAGCCGATTGGCTGCACAAAAGCGATATTTAGTCACGAACACCTGATCGAGGAAAATAGCTCGGGAGCATCGACAATTTTCGTTTTACTACGGTCGGCAATAGGTGCTCAAGGCGGCCGAGGCGATAGCCAAGCAATTTTGCCGCTGTGTGGCACAAGGCCCTTGGAATCTGAGAAGGCGCGCGCTTTGCCAGATACCTGAACTCCGATGAAATAAAGCGAAAACCTTCTCCCCCGTGAGATCCAAATTGTTCGCGCATCCAAGAATTCCGACGATCGAAAACCCCAATATCGAAGTACCGCTCCACGATCTGTGTGACCGTGTAATCGTGCGAATGATAAACCTGCGCGTCGGAACAATAGACGTTGGAGTAACCCGCTTTGATTGCTCTGGCGGCAAATTCCATATCTTCGCCTAGAATGAGATCTCGTCGAAAGCCGCCTAAATCGAGCAATACTGAACGTCGGTACGCAGCAAAAGAATTGGAACAAAAAAAGACCTTTGTTCCAAGCTGCTCCGCAGCTGTGATGTCCTTTTTTGTGGATTGCTGGCCGTAGTTGAACAAGCGCGCATGTGCTTCTATCGGCGTCGCCCCCTTGTGCGGAATCTGTCGTCCATATGCGACCGCTACCTTGGGATCATCAAAGCACGCGACTATTTCCGATAGCGCATTTTGATCTGCGAGTATGGCGTCCTGGGTGAGAAAAATAACGATCGCACATTCAAAAAGATGGTCTACAGCCCACTGGCGAGTACCCCCATGATTGAATTGGGAGCGTTGAATTCGGGCTATCTCAAAACCAGCCGATTGCGCGAGATCAGTAGTCTGATCGGTTGATGCTGAATCAATATTAAGTAGTCGGTGTGGTTTGAGAGATTGCTCCTCAATCGCGTCAAGACATGCAGCCCAGCGTTTACCACCATTAAGCGTGGGGATTACTAGACCTATGCCTCCGACTGCTCTTGTGTGGTTCAAAGCGTGCACGGCTGTGGGCAACATTAGAGTCGTGCTTTGGTTTTCGCGAGCGAGAAGGGAAAGTGGAAACACATTTGTCTACCATCCCCGCGTGAGACAAGATCAGACAAACCTATGGAGTCGCTTCCAGATCCTGAAGAGCATCCTCCGCCATGGGTCATAGTTCGGAGGATAGCGCCTCAGTGCTCTCGGAAAGGGCTGGTTCACCTTGAGAGGCAGACCGTGCCAGCGCAGAAGAGCCGGACCGTCCACAATAAGCGAACCATCGAAACCGAGGAAGAGGTGCGTCACTTCGTCTTCGTTCCGCAGTATTTCGAGTGAATTATCCGGGATATGGAAGGCTTCGTAATACTCGCGATCCACAAACAATAGGTTCGCTCCGATTACACAGATGAGTTCATATCCCTTGGACTTCGCGAGACGAATCAGAGCTGCAGGACTGTTGCTCTGATTGCAGTTTGGGTCGGGAGGTTGAACGAAGTCGAAGCGGTTGGAAGAGGTCGGATTGAATTCGACTAATACCAGCTTTGGCTTGAACTTCTGTACGGCATTCCAAATGTGATAGTCATTCCCATCGACGTCTATCGAAAGGAGATCGAAATCCAAAGGAATTTGGGTTTTTTCAAGAATCGTGTCGAGATTGTCATTCTCCTCCCAGCCCACGAACTGCCCGACGAAGATGGCACGCTCTCCATAGGGGTATTCGGTGCGAAGGCGCTGATATTTACTTTTGTCGCCCTCAACGAGAACGACGTTGTAGCTCTCATTTTCAACCAGATTAAATGTGTTGCTTAGGTGCTTGCCATCCCAGGCTCCGAACTCAACGCACCAGCGATCGCGCGCAGGCAGCATCTCGAGTGCCTTGGCTATAACCCCATCTTCGCCAGTCTGCGAATAGACGTCTTTGGAATACTCGTTCAACCATCGGCCAGCCTTTTTCAATGCTGCTAAAGTGCAAAGGGGTTCTTTCATTTAGCAGCTCACTTATCACTAGCCCTCTCGGCGGTAGATCTTGCGTTCGACTTAACTTGACTACTTGGGAGAGTTGCAAAGTACCAGTAGACCGCCCTGTAGAAAGAGTGCGGCAGTCGAAGGTTCGAATCAATGAGAAACTTCAGCGAGTTGACTGGACGAACTACGCAATATTTAGCGACACGTTTGAGTTGACTTTTCCACGCAACCTCGCTCCTAGTCATCTCCCTGCCCGCTTCCGTCGACAGAAATGCGCCAAAACCCTTGCTGTATCGCTGCACTCGATCACAGGCCTGCTGAAACGTGAAACTCTGGTTGTGGTACCCAAGGGCGTTTCGCCGGAAGAACATCCGCATACCCTGCTTCGCCAGCCGAAAACCCAACTCATGATCCTCATGGACAGTTAAGTCCTCATTGAACCCGCCATTTGCGCGAAGAAAGTCGGTCTTGAAGCTAATGTTGCACGTGTAGAGGAACCGTCGGTCGACCTGGGAACCGTCTTCGAGCAACGCATAGCCAAACAGAGCTCCGTACTCGCCATACCAGCGCATGAAGGGTGTGATTCGTAGCTCAGGCAGCCAGGTCACGTAGCCTAGTAGCACCGATTCCAATGCCGGGAATTGTCGATGAAAGTCGGTATGCTCGAGCACCAGCTTCGAGCTGGGAATCACGTCGTCATCCAAGAGCAGCACTACTCTGCCCCGCGCCTCGCGCAGCCCACGATTCCGTGCTGTTGAGACACCGCTTTTCGGCTGAGAAATGCGCCGGACCGGAAGGCTTCCCGAAAACTCGTCAACCGCATCGGAGGTGCCGTCGGTCGATCCATCGTTGACTACAAGCACCTCTAGGAGGCGATCGGCATCCACCTGCTCACATAGGCCCTGCAGCGTTCTACGAAGCAGCTTGCTTCGGTTGTACGTCGGAATAATTATTGAGAGTTCCATGGTCTCGTCGGTGCGCAGTCGCTGACGCAGACGGCCCTCCCCTTCTAACCGGTCTGTCATCACACTGCTGTAGTATACGGTTGAAGCAGATTGTAGACTCTGTTTTTTTATCCTGCCAAGCGGGCTCTGTCGCGGTGCGGCTGCTGTGAGCTCCTGACTGGCGTTGGAGGACTCGTATTAGTTCGTTCCGCGAGAAGCAGAGTCACGTGACCGGATTTCACCCGACCATCCTCCTTAAGAGTCTGGCGGGAGTGCCGGTGTTCCTCTCGAACTGGCTTAGGTATCAGAAACTCAACTCGAAGCCCTCGTTTCGGTTGCGCATCAAGGACGCATACCCCATCTTGGCGGACCGCTATGCAAACGCTGGTCTCGCCGACGGGCACTATTTTCACCAGGACCTGTGGGCGGCAAGGAAAATTTTCAAAAGTCATCCGCAAGAACACATCGACATCGGTTCCCGCGTTGACGGCTTCGTCGCACATTTGTTGGTTTTTATGCCCGTCACGATAGTCGACATCCGCCCGCTGGTCAGCAATATCGAAGGGCTCACCTTCCTGCAGGACGACGCCACCTCGCTTTCCATGTTGCAAAGAAACAGCGTCCGGTCACTGTCTAGCCTTCACGCCGCCGAACACTTCGGGCTTGGCCGATATTCGGATCCAATCGATCCCGATGCCTGCTTTAAGTTTATGGACTCTCTCCAGCATGTGCTGGCCCCGGGAGGGAAGCTCTATTTCTCGGTACCGATCGGCAGAGAGCGGGTGGAGTTCAACGCGCATCGCGTGTTCAGCCCCAATACAATACTCCAACGATTCTCGCTACTGCGACTCGAGTCCTTCTCCTTCGTGGCAGATGACGGTTCGCTCCATCAAGACACTGAGCCGCTGGCTTTGCCGGATAGCGAAATGGCCTGCGGCCTGTTTGAATTCAGCAAGGCTGCCGTTTGAATTGATGGCTTTGACGCCATCGCGATTACACCATATGAAGATTATTGTTCGCCAGATTAGCGGACTCGGGAACCAGATGTTTCAATACGCAGCTGGTCTGTACTATGCTCGGCAGTACAATGCCCAGATGCGCATGGGCATTGACCCGCCGCAGAACGCAGTATCCTACGGACATCCGCGTCCATTTCTGCTATCCCATTTTGCAATCAGCGCACAACATCGCGAGTTGAACAGACTCGAACGCCTCATGCTTCTGACTGAGCATCGTCACTTAAAGCCGTTCGCAGGCGCCATTCTTCAACACGGCATTTTTCAACATGGGCTGCACCTTCAAATAGTTGCTGAAAGCGTGGAACAACGCTTTCGCTTCCAACCTGTTTTGCCGATCGGCGTTAAGACTGAGACGATTTACTTGGTAGGCTATTGGCAGGTCTACAACATTGCCGAAAGAATAGCGATCGACCTTAAAAAGGAGTTTTCATTCCGAGAGGCGCCAACCGGCAAAAACCTCGAAGTGCTTCGTTTGATCCAAAACACGGAAAACTCCGTGTCTCTGCACATCCGCCGTGGCGATTACACTCTCGCAGCGGAGGGCAATATCGCATTGCCGATGGAGTACTACGCGCGAGCGATCGCACATATCAAAGGATGCGTGAGCAAGCCGACCTTCTTCATTTTCTCCGACGACATCGAATTCGCGAAGACGAAATTAGGCAGCGAAATTGCCGCCTCTTTCATCGACCACAATGACTCCTTTTCAGCTCATGAAGATCTACGCCTGATGTCCTCGTGCCGCCATCACATCATCGCCAATAGCACTTTTTCCTGGTGGGGAGCTTGGCTTAGTGCAAGTGCGAACAAAATGGTATTCGCGCCACGTAATTGGATGGTAGGCAACTGCCCACACGACAATGACCTCTTTCCACCGAGTTGGCGATTGTTGGATGGAACACCATGAAGATACGCCTTCCGCAAGGAATGCTGCTACACCTCATTTCACCGCCATTCATGAAGTCGTCCATCCGCGTCGTTCAGCCTGTTGATACCGCAATGAAGTTCGTTGGTGCAAATTGCTCATGAATTTCGTTATATGAGTCGATTGGGGAGAGATATCCTGAAGGAGTAATCCTGAAAATCCGCATCTCAGCGCCCGTGAAGAAGTACCAAAAATCCCGGAAGAATGTTCGCGTATCTATATTAGTACCACCGAATTCAAAACTAACCATGTCGATCGACTTCGCTTCAAACATTCGTTTTGCGCTTACAAGTGCATCGAGTTCGTGCCCTTCAATGTCAATTTTCAACAGATTGATATGATTGATCGCGTTTTCCAGGCAGTAGTTATCGATAGTGCCAATTTCCACCTTCTCTGATTCTTCAAAGTCGATGCCGTGGTGATCCAGCTTTCTCTTCGTAAGAGAGGCAAGCCCCGAACCGAGGCGATCAAAGTGTAATACGGCTTCTCCCTGTTCTTTGCCTATACCAATATTGTTGAGCTTAATTCCCTTATATTTTTCCAGCTTTTTTGAATGCTCCACAAGCGATTTGAAGGTCTCATGTCCGGGCTCAAAACAGTGAATCGACAAATCCTCGGATGCGATATTGTCAACAACGACTTGAAGGAATTGACCCCTATTTGAGCCAACATCGAAAATGCAATATGGGGGTCTAAACCGTTGTTTAAGAACACGAAATATGGATTGTTCACCGCTGGATAATACGTCGCTACCTGAGCCCACCCCCATTAAATACTGCGAGACCTGGACATTTCGTTCTAAACATTTTTGAATGTAGCTGCTTCCCGATATCTTACTCAGGACTCTCTTTAGTAACACTTGATCTATCCTTTTGTCACCCGATTCGCACCCGGCGAGCACTGATCATATATCAGCGCCGAGAAACACTTGTACAATGCTGCGGCAAGACATTTTGGGCACCGTCTCGGGGCGAGTATCTTCATGCGCCGAAATATAGAAAACGCTTGAGCAACGGGACAGTTCAATGGCGCGGACGCGGTTATAAATATTGTTCTAATGAAGTTACAGGTTGTTCATGCCTCACGCACGGCAAACTCAATGCGTAGTTCATGAAAGCTACTCTTTCATTCGAAAACAAATCTCCTGTGCGTGCAATGCTGGGCAAACTGGCCGGGATCAAGGGTGAATTAGTGTGGGTGATCGTGGGACAGGCGACAGCCGCTGTGGCGGCGTTGGCCGGTGTACGCATCATGACCGGGCTGCTCAGCCCGGTTGCTTACGGCGAGCTCGCCTTGGGGATGACCGTAGCTCTTCTGATCGTCAGTTCACTATTCGGCCCCCTGACAAACGGAATTAATCGATTCTACGCTCCGGCAATAGAGAGGGGTGAAGTCGGCGCCTATTTGCGAGCGGCGCGCAGATTGGCGCTGTCTGCGACAGGCATCGTTGTACTCGTTGCCATCACCATGACCTCCGGTATGCTCATCATCGGTCGGACTAGATGGATACCGCTGGGACTTGTCTCTCTCGTCTTCGCCGTACTTACTGGATACAACGGAATTTTGAGCGGTGTCCAGAACGCCGCCCGTCAACGATCCATCGTGGCGCTCCATCAGGGGATAGAGTCCTGGACGCGGGTTGGGTTTGCGGCTGCGGTTGTTTTCTGGCTCGGTGCTACGAGCACCGTATCCATTCTCGGCTACACCGCGGGAATCATAGTGGTGCTGGCCTCGCAGTATGTATTCTTCCGCAGGATCCGCGGGATACCTTGCACTGCGTCCCCTCAAGTAGATTGGCACAAACAGATTTTACAATACTCCTGGCCATTCTATACATGGTGTCTCTTTACCTGGGCTCAACTTTCATCGGATCGTTGGGCACTAGCATTGTTTGCTGACGCAAGAGACGTGGGCCTGTATGCAGCGTTATTCCAGTTGGGAAACAACCCAATCGCGATGGCCTCGACAATGGCGATGCAGTTGCTTGCACCAATCTTCTATCAACGTGCCGGAGACGGCAACGATAGCCAGCGCAATGCCCATGTAAACAGACTTGGTTGGCGTTTTACCATGTTGACCCTTGCTCTGACAGGCATAGCCGTGTGTGGAGGCGCGCTGCTTCACACGCAGATATTTCAAATCCTGGTGGCCAAGAAATACGCGTCGGTATCACCTCTCCTGCCGTATATGCTTCTTGCCAGCGGGATATTCGTCGCCAGTCAGATGATTGAACTCAGCCTGATGAGCCAAATGAAAGCGAAGATGCTGATAGTGGCCAAAATCGCGTCCGCACTGTTGGGTATTACGTTGAATTTTGCCGGGGCGTTTTTGTATGGAGTTAAAGGCGTCGTCGTTGCAGGGGTGTTGACGTCGGCGTTTTATTACCTCTGGATGGCGGCCCTTTCAAGGTATGTCACGGCTCGGCATGAAATCGAGAGGTGAATGTGCGCATCCAGGGGCAGTTACAAATCAGACTCCCGCTTCAGGGTTTGCGGGAAGATTGCGGGCCGGATAGGCGAAATCGCGGTTGTCATAGTGGTCCGACTTCACGCGCAGGCTCGCATTGTCGAAATAGTTGGTCTTGCCGATTGCCGATGTCACGCGAAGAGTCAGCTGCGTCGTACCCGCGGCGATGAATGCGCCTATTTTGAGCTGCTTATAGCCGCCACCTGGGTGATTGACGACAGTAGCAAGGACACCCGTGCCTCCGGGATTCCAAAATAGGCTCAGTGAGGAGTCGCCAGCCGCGATGCTGTTACACCAGATCGAGGCCTCGACCCAGGCCCCTTGCACGTAATTGAGACCGTCCCGGATGAGGACCGAATCTCCAGCCGCGGCGCTCGTACCGCCAATGAGTTGCAGCGCGCCCGCGCTTCGGATATTCGAGCCGGCCGTGGTGTAGTGATTCGCCAGACCGCCGCCCGGCAGGTTATAGATCCATGTCGTGCCTGAGCCTGTGCCGACATCAAACGTCGGATTGGCGAGTAGTTCCGTATAATCGATCGTGCCCGCCGGTAGCAACACATTCTGCCCACCGGCAGTGTACCCCGACATGCTTTTGAAGCCGGTGAAGGTGAACATGCCCGGCAGTTGCCCGAAGCCGTCAATGTCCATAGAACCGGTACAACCGTTATCGAAGAAGCAACCGTTGTGCTGCACGCGCTGCGAGACAAACCAGCCGGCTACGATGTTCGCGATGGTGACGCCGCTATTGACCGCAGCCCTGATGTTTACTCTACCTGCGGACTCCTCCGAGAGGTTGCCATAGCCTTGAAAGACCTTGCCTGCGTTATAGAGGGCAACGCGCGGATAGTTTGCCATGGTCCCAGGGACCCAGCCCGTCGCCGTGATATCACGGCCTGACCGTGCTTTGATCGGACACAATTGCCGATCGTCGTAGGCCTTCGTGCGCACTCGAATACCTAGACACCCGCCCGAGAAATACAGGCCGCTGAAGTAGGCGCTCGTCTCGGGAAGGACGCCCGCGACGAGATGATTGTTGTAATAACGCCCCCCATCGACCGTGACGTTGTGGCAGATCGCGTAAGCGGCGAGGCCGCTCGACCAGTTGTTCCAGGCCTCGCAGTCGACGTATTCCAAGTCGTAGCAGGACTCCCTCTCGCCCGGGCGACCACTCGAGATGTCGTCCGCCGCGATGGTAAAGCCACCATCGCAGTTCTTCCACGCCAGGCACGCGATGAACTTGATAGCATAACTGCCCTGGTTCACGTTCATGCCATCGCGACCGCACCCTAGCGCCTCGCATGCGACGAACTCGCAATGATGCGAGCGGAAGCGCAGAGCGAAGCCGAAGGCCGAGAAGGTGTTGGTGGCGAGGGTCCGCTTGAAACCATAGCCGTCATGGTTGAAGGTGCAATTGACGAGCTTGAGGTAACTCACCGTCTCGAATTCGATGCCCGCATTGGCATTCGAGTCGAAATGGCAATTGGAAACGCGGCCGCCGACGATTGTGTTGAGGAGCGCGCCACGGCTGCCGCTATTGGTGAGCTGCACGCCATCCAGCAGCACGTCGTCCCCCGTGAGAGAGAGCAGTTGCCCGGAAGGGGCAGCGGTGAACGCACCCTGGTTGCCGTTGATCGACAATCCGTACACTCGTGCTCCCTTCCCGGCGATCTGTACGTGGCTAGTGAGGCCTATCCACGAGTTCCCGACCACCTTCAAGGTCGAGAAGCAATTCCACGTAAAGTTCATCGCGGTAATGACATTTAATGGGCCACAGAGGTAGGTTTGCCCGGATAGCCAGTTCGAGACGGGGTTCGTGCTCATGTTGACGACCGCGACCCAAGTGTTCAGCGCTGCGGTGTCGACGGTCACTCCATCACCGACCGCGCCATAGCGGCGCGGCTCCAATTCCGGGTACATGTAGTTCGTTGGTGCGACACCGGCCGCAATCTCGGTCGCGCTGCGCCCGTAGATCGGAATCGAGACGTCGTTGATGCCCGGCAAGTTGTCGATGGTCCCGCCCTGGATCACAGTACCCAGAGAATCGGTGATGACCATCTTGAGGAGTGTTCCGGAGCGCGCCCATACCGAGAAGGGTAGGCGACCATTCGCGTACAGCACGATTGGATTCGCGTTCTCTACCGTCAAGCTTGAGTCAGTATAGGTGGGGCAACGTGTCATTGAGCTCGCAAAATAGGTATTGAGCAAATAGCCGGCGCCGGCGATCCCCCGGTCGAACAAGTACTGCGCGATTAACCCTATGGGCGAAAGGAAGCCGGCTGCCATGGTGGCCCTCTAACGCTGATCACACACAGTAGACACGCATCCACTTGGCACGCCCGCGAGCAGTAGCGATTCAACGCGTCTCTTTCGCGCTCACCTTTCGTCTCGATACTTTCTTTACCCACTCTTTCGCACGAACAGCCAACGGAGGACGGAATTCATCGTCACAATAAGACGACGGCACCGGCTCGTTGGTTGCGACGTTGAACGGGTAACGATAGTAAATCTTACCGATCGCCAAGTCGGACCAGAGGGGGGTGTAATAGATGCAATTCTCGAAGTAATAATGTGTCACTTGGCTATGGCGTGTGCGGCCTTCTTGCCTGATCGGGCTTCCGCCGTGCAGAAGATTGGCGGACCAAATTAGTGCTTGACCGCGCCTTAGGTACGCTTCTTCCCTTTTCAGGCCATGGCGCTCAACTACTTCCGCAATATACGGCTCATAGTGGCTGGTATACTTTTCGTACGACCCGGACCACGATGAGCCGCGCACCCCTACGTCCGAGAGGGTGGCGATGGGCAGTTTGTGGCTACCGGGGTAATAATTCAGTGGCCCGTTGTTCTCGTCGGTATCCTCGAGGGCAACCCATACCCCCGCCATGAACCGTTCTGGAAAGCTGTGAAAGTGAATCGTATCGCTATGGGTTTTTTGTTGGGTACCAATGTCGAAATTGAGCGTTTGAAAGGGAAATGCCGTGCGGCCGTAGAGCAAGCCCAGCGTGTCTACGATCTGGCGATTGCAGGCAATACTTCTGACTCTGTCAGACATGCGCCATGCATCCTGAACCCTGTGCCCGGCTCGGTAGAGCGGTGCTATTTCGCCGATAATCTGCGACGCAATCTCATCAAATCGTTCGATTTCCAAGTCTATGATAACGTAGCCTTTTTCCGAAAAATGCAGCACCAGATCCCTTTCCAAATTACTCAGATTTAGCGACCTTGAATGCTTACTGAGGTCAGGACGGTCAGCCATTGGAAGGTGGTCCATTTCGTTTTTGTCCTTCGACGAATGATGGTTTCGGTTCACGCTACATCTTGCGAGGCACGAGAATTGTATTCGCCGGGACGCTCCTAAGCCGATGGTCAAGTACATGCAAACAATACATCTGTGGAAGCCAACTAGCACTCTTCATTACGCGTTTGTTCCTTATTGCATTGAAGGGAGCTATCTTCCGCAGCGCGTGTTCGGTATTGAATTCGGCTATCGCGAGCTTTTCTCCACACCATGGATTGTGGGAATCGTTCAGCACATCGTCAAAAAATACTGGAGACCACGGCAGGTATTTATTGCAATCATCGGTGAAGATGTTTAAACAATGCTTCGCGGACGAATAGTAGTCTACATCGACAGACACAAAACCGATGACGCCGTCATAGCCCTTCACGAATTCCGGCACGGTCTCCGAAATGTCACCGATAACCATTTTTGTATTGCTCGGCAGCGACGCGATCAAAGAACTAAGATTGTCGGGTGCGAAGTCACCCTCAAAATAAACTTCCGGGTGATCTCGGTAGTCCACGGCAGGCGGCATGCCCTTCCCGGTATCGAATCCAACTACATCCAATTGAATACCAGTAATCTTTGAGACGGCGCTCGCAATCCTTGACATGCACATGAGCCCATGGCCCGAGGCGACGCCGAACTCTATGATAGCGATCTTTGGGATCCCGCTTTGAAAGGCAAGATCGGCCGCACTCAAGATACCAAAAGCATATGGTCGTCGCTCGAATAGATCGAAATCGATTTTGGCGCGCACTCCGCCGAACAGCGCCACCAGCACAGAGATCGCTCGGATATGCATTGGCTCTGCCAACGCATCGCGCAGATGGTGTCGCCAGAACGCCGTATTGAAGAATTTCTTAATCATTCCACTGGATCGCACGGTTTTTAAGGGGCAAGCAAGGCAAGTGGAGAGGGACCAAGCGTTACGGCGCCACCTGTTATGCGGGGTTTCCTCGAGTAACAGAACTTCTGCGCCATACCCAAAGCGCGGATATTATAATTCCAACACCAAAACCCATGGCTCCAAGAAATGGAGCCGATGGCGATGACGGTCGTTCCGGGGGCTGCGCTGGGTCAAGCACCTTTAGCGCGTATTCCTCTCGTCCCCTGGCGATCATCTGCTTGTTTAGTTCCTGCTTCAAAATGGAATAAATCGCCTCCCTCGCTTCAATCACACTGGTTTTTGCTGCTTGATCGTTCAAATAGGCAATATTTTGATCCGATTCTCTAATGGCTTTGTCTCGCAGATATCGATTGGTATTCCTCACCAAGTCGTTAGCCCATTTCGCAGCTGCTATCGGATCTCGCCAGGTAATCCGCATAGTTACTAGTCCAGATGGCTTGTCCTCCTTAACCTCGCGAACCTGCTTACTGAAGTATTGGTTGGCCAACCAAAGAGACGGTATTTTTCGTACATCGGTCGATTTCCAATTTTTTGCCTTTTCGTCCCAAAGGTTGGAATAGAATACAGGCAACAAGTCGTTATCGCGCACATACGACTCTGTGATAAGTCTCGACTGAAGTACTGCGATCGATTCCGCCTTGGTGTCTTTTCCAGATATCGATATGCCGGCTAATGAAGCCAATGCCCCGTACTGTGACGCTAAGGCTCCCAATCCACCGCTCGCTCCGGTAGACGAATCCGTCGCAGCTAGGAGGATCTCTGCCCGATATTGTTTGGGTATCAGCAGTCCCGCTATAATCCCAGAGATCGTGAAGACGAACGTAATGCTCAGCACTGCCCAGCGTGCCGTCCACGCATCGGCGAACAGTTCTTGAAATCCAATCTCGCCGCCATCGGCGTGGCCGACCAAGTTATCATTCATATACGATTGTCCACCGCCGTAAAGGGCGAAACAATACGGTACTTACCGCCAGGATTTCCATATATACCTAGAATTTTTGCCGCTTCTCTGCGTCAGCGACCTTTCTACAAGGCTCCCTAGGCGGTAACAATTCCGCGCGGCGGTCGATGTAGACCCAACAATGCTCAATCCTCGAGACTTTTGCACAAACCTCGAAATCGTCCGCTGAAAGCTTTGCATAGTGTCTGGAGCGAGGATATCGCCCATAATGTCGGCTTTCGCATCAATTGATGCCGTATAGAGCAGGCGTGTCCACGCCACTATACAGGAGTGAGGGGAAGCACGATTAAGTGCCCTGCATCTGGGCGCGATGATATATTCCCTCAATCCCGCGGAGCTGACCCCTGGAGCACACAATACGTCTTCATCTGTCCTTCTGCCACGACAATAGGTTTGGGCGGTTGGACGAGAGTGTCATGAGATATGCGCCGCTCCACCCTCAATAGACTTCTATGCACAGCGCTCGGCGCTCTAGTTGTCTGGGTAGCTGCAACGTTAGAGATAGGTCCGGCCCCGTTCGTGATTATTGCGTGTGCGGCATGCCTGCTCATCTGCGGATTTCTCTACAAATTCGATTATCTTCACCCAACTGTCGCGTACCTTCTGCCGTGGTTGCTGATACTCCTCTTTTCGGTAATCCCAATTTCTAGTCACGCGCGCCCAGTGGAAGAAGCCACCTATACGGTCCTGTTGGCGAATATGTTCGCATGGATGCTTGGCTGCATTAGTTCGCCGGCGCTGTCGCCGTTGCATCGCAATAAGGCGAGCACCCCAAACCAGTCGACATTTCTGACGGAGTTTCGCGGCAATTTTGGCCCAACGGTCGCCGTTGCCTTTGTCATTCTTTATGCGTTTGCCGCCGTCAACGTTCTACTCGCTGGATATGTCCCCCTTTTATCCTTGGTCACTACCGGCGACAGCCGCTATTGGGAGTTCGGCGTACCAAGCGTCTACGGAGCATTTTTAGCATATGCAAACGCGTTGGGATGTGTTGCCTTCTACCTATATTTGCGTAGCGGCCGACGCAAATATTTGATTCTATTCTTGAGCGTACTTGTTATGCACTTTGCGTTCGTCACTAGGCAGAATATTGCCACGCTAATGGTAGAAGCATTTGTCATCCGCGGTCTTTTGGTAAAACGATTCTCTGGATTTACGCTGATATGGTCGATTGCACTTTCACTCATCGCATTTTCCGCCCTCGGCACCCTGCGCAGCGGTAACATCAAGGAAATTATTGGAGTCCAGCAACAATTTAACTGGATTCCCACTAGCCTAATATGGGTTTACGCGTACAGCTACTTCAACGCCCTGAATATCGACAACACGATAGCCGCATCCGGCGCACCATACTTTGATGGTTACATGTGGCAAACATTGTTGCCCTCAATATTTCGACCCGACATCGATCACGGAAGCTATCTGGAAATATCGAGCATGAACGTTTCCTCGTACGTGTATCCTGTTTACATCGATATCGGAAAGGGGGTCGTGCTGTGGACCTTCATCGTGGGTTTTCTAACAGCCATCGCATATCGGCGAGCCGTCACCCTACGTCGATTCATCGACGTAGCTACCTATAGTTGCTTGTTTTTTTGCGCCTTCCTGAGTTTCTTTACGGATTGCTGGCTCTATCTGCCTGTCATATTCCAATTGTTCTTTTTCTGGATATTTCACATGGCGCTGTTCAGACCAAAAGTTCCGAAGCCCTATCTCCCTCAATCGCTCTAGTCCTCTGCGACGCATATGCGCAGCGTAGTATTGGCAGCATACGACGGAGAGCGGTTTATTGACGCTCAACTTGACAGCATCCTCCCGCAACTCGCTAACGACGATGAGGTGATTGTCTCCGACGACGCGTCGTCGGACAGTACGATACGAACCGTAAGGCGGAGGAACGATTCTCGCATCAAGGTAATATGTAATTCAAACAGAGTGGGCTACGTTAGGAACTTCGAGCGTGCCATATCGTGCGCTCGGGGTGAATTCATCATATTTTCGGATCAAGACGATGTTTGGCTGCCCAACAAAATTGCCACCATATGTTCAGCCTTGGATCGCAAGGCGTGCGTCGTCTCTGATGCAATAGTAGTTGATAAAGACCTCTGTGAATTGCATCCCTCCTTTTTTAAGTTGAGACAAGCGACAGATTTTTCATTTTCTACAATCTTCCTTAGGCCATGTTTTATTGGTGCGACCATGGCTTGCAGAAGGTCGTATTTGAATACGCTGCTGCCGTTCCCCCCAAATGTGCCCCACGACTTCTGGATTACTCTCAACGCAACTTGGGACCATGACTTAGAAATCATCATGGATCCCCTAATACTCTATCGACGCCACCCGTCCACGGCGTCAGTTTCAGCAACCGCATTGAAACGTCCGTTAACCACTATTTTTAAGGAGCGCCTTAGGCTTTCGAAGGCTATGTTTTCGCGTAGAATTTTGGGTTTTACAAAGAAAAAGTGACGAGCGCCGCGGAAACCAGTTACGCCTTCGATAGCGTAAGCCGCGTAGAGATGCACGCCTCGCAGCCTTCAATCACCGGGATCCTGCGAAACACTACACAAGTCACCGTAACTTTCGTGGATAATACGAATGGCGACTTCCGCTACCCGGTAAGCCGGTAAGCCGTTGCGAGACCGTCTAACGTGCCAGCGGACCGTCACGCCCGAACCGGCAAACAGGGTGAAAGGCTTGACATTTCTATAGATTTCAGCTTGGGAGGTTGAGTTACTATTGAGTGCTGGGGGATGGAAAATTGCTCTACTGACCCAGGGATCGGAAGTAGTTGAAGGTAGTTCGCAATCTTGCAGGGATAACGAAATGGACAAATTAAAAGAAATGCAGTCACGTCTGATGATTGCGCTGGCAGTATTTCCCGCGTTCCTTTTGGCAACCGCCTGTGGCTCGGGCAGTAACGCTAGTCAAGCAACTGCCTCGGCGGATCCCTCGGCGCCGCAAGCTGTAAGCTTCGAAATCCAAGTATCACCGGCTCTAACGCCCAATTTCGATCCTTCGATTCATGACTATGTGATTAACTGCGCGTCCAGTTCGGAAGTTCAATTCACGGCGTCGATGCCAGCGGGAGGTCCGATTGCCTACTTTGGACCCAACGAAGGGCCTGGCGCAACATGGCCGTACCCTGGGTATTTTCAGAAAACTGCGTATTTTCAAAAAACGATAGCTCTTAATCCAGGTGAGCGATTTCGATTCGTGATCGGACACGGTTCATCTGAGTATTCGGTTCGCTGTCTCCCGCAGGATTTTCCGCCGCTTTCCGTTTCGGTCAATGGAACTCGCGAGGCCGAATGGTACCTGTTCGCTCCCTCCCTTATTTTCAACCCCACCACGAAAACGAGTTCTTACGTAATAATTGCCGACGCTAATGGCACCCCAATCTGGTGGAAAAGTGAACCTGATGGAATCGCAATAGACGCAAAGATACTGGGTGCAAATCAAATCACGTGGACAATTCAAACAAACCAGCCGGTTGCCCAATATGTAATTCGCGATTTTTCTGGTCGCGTTATTAATACGATTGGCAGCGATCTCAATGACCACGACCTGCAATCGACGCCGAACGGCACGCTTCTGGCTATACGAGACGTGGCTCGGGTGTGTCCTCCGGATTGCGCAGATATGTCGCCGTGGGGCGGGAGTTCGCAGATGTCTATTCTTGATCAAGAGATCGTCGAATTGGATAAGAGCAGCAATGTCCTTTGGACTTGGAGAACGCGTGATCACGTGGGGTTGAGTGAAAGCGGAGCCGCTGGTTGGTTTCCAGGCGTCGGATACGACATTATTCATATGAACGCTGTCGAGCCTGATGGGACCGATGCGGTTCTGTTCTCAGCGCGGCATCTAAACGCCATCTACCGCATCAGCAAAAGTACCGGCGCTATCGACTGGAAAATCGGCGGGACAATTCGACCGGAGTCTCTCGTGGTTATCGGAGACATCAGGCCGACTGCGATTGGTGCGGGCGGGCAATCCTTGAGTGGTCAGCACGATGTGCGTAAATTGGCAGATGGGACAATCTCTGTTCATGACAACGGCACCAATGTAAACCGACCTCCTTCTATTGTTCGCTACAAAATTGATACCGCAGCTCGGACGGCCTCAGTCGTCGAGCAGCTGGAGGATAAGAGCGATACTGCATCTATTTGCTGCGGGTCCGCACGTCAACTGCCGGGAGGACATTGGCTCGTGCAGTGGGGCGGCTTACCATACATGGCCGAGTTGGATGCGGATGGCAATTCCGTGCTGACTATCAAATACAATATGGGACCTCAATTTTCATACCGCGCTGTGCCAATACTCCCGGGTACGGTTGATGGAACGTTACTACGCGTCGGCATGGATGCGGTCTCAAAATTGATCCATTAACATGCTACCTCGGAGCCGGTTTGTTACCGCCTGCCGATAGACCGGGCGCCAAACCGCAGATTACAGCGGATGAGACTTCTCACCGACTCCCCGAGTGACTTGAAGACGGCCGGTTCGAAATAATGCCGTTGCGCGGTTGCGCTTACCTCATTGCGACGTTGAATGTAGCCCCGCGCGCACGCATCGCGCTCAAAAATGCCGTATCGCATAAGTTCCCAACGTCAAGTCATAGATGATCGTGGTGACAGCCTGCCACAGAGACGTCCAGTCCTCTCGAGAGACCTGGAACGCGGTCCGTACGGCACGCTCAAAACTGTCGTAACACCAAAGCTCCCACCGACAAGTTGTAGAAGATCGTGGTAATGGCCTGCCACAGAGGGAGTGCCCTGACGCGTTCGGTATCGAGCGGCACGATAATCGTATCGCCGGGACGAATCTCGGTCGACTGCGAACGCCTGAACCAACCCTTGCGCCCGCCTGAAACGACATTGCCGTTCGCCCGCACGACATAGATGCGTTTTTGATCCGCTTTCTGCGTGATCCCGCCGCTCTTGGCAATGTAGTCGTTGCGGGTCAGCCCGGCCTGGTATACATGCGAAATGGGGCTTTGTACTTCACCCAAGACGGTAATTTCTTGTGTCTTCTTCGGGATGAGCAGCTTGTCGCCATCTCTGACAAGCACATCGTCCGAGGCACCTGGCCGTCCCTTCATGACACGATTCGTATCGATGACCAATCGACCGACCGGCTTCAACTGCCGGAGCTGTGTCATCAATTGTTGCCCGATGGCCAGCGCCTGTGCCCCGCCGGCTGCTCCGTTTGCATTGCCCGATAACGAGCTGCTCGCAACCACCGACAGCGACAGTGATGTCAAATCGCTCTGCAGTCGATTGGCCAATAGTTCGAGTTGGTCTCTCTCCCGTTGCTTCAATTCCTCGCGTATGTAAACCGCACCCTCGATGAAGGCGAGATCGGTGAATCCGCCGGCCCTTCGCAGCACGGACGAAAGGGTCTCGCCCCGGTGAATGGGGTACTTGCCGGGGAAACGAACTTCGCCGGCCAGGATGATATTGCCCGGCTCTTCCCACTGCGGCGTTACCTTGATCAACAGCACATCGTAGGGTTTGAGCTGTACATCGGCGCCTTCGTCGCCCCGTCGAACCGCGGCAAGATTGATCGGTATCAACTCGGTCTCGCGGGCGGTGCCATTGACGATTTCATATCGCGTCAATTCAGCCTCGCCCCCGTAAGCGGAATCTTCCAAGCTGCCGCCGGCGCGTATCAAGTCGCTCACATGCATCCCAGGTTCCAGCGGATAGCGGCCCGGCGCATTCACTTTTCCGGCGATGTTGACGAGTTGGGCGGCCTTGTCGGGCGTTCCCTGCAACTCCAAATCCCGGATAACGGGGGCGACCACGCGCTCGCGGCTCGCCGACAAATCGAACACAAAGATCTGATCGCGCGGCCGCAGTTCAGGATCGGCCGCCGAGCCGGGGGCGCCGAGTGCGCGCTCGAGATCCGCGGAAATCACCTCGA
Source organism: Steroidobacteraceae bacterium (assembly GCA_036502605.1). GTDB lineage: Bacteria > Pseudomonadota > Gammaproteobacteria > Steroidobacterales > Steroidobacteraceae > Bog-1198. Next base: position 71,828 of record DASXYI010000125.1, on the reverse strand, counting down.
CTTTTTGCTCCGGCGGAATTTCACGACGCACCATGATGTAGTGGCGATCGGCGTTCGGGCGCAGCTCGTCGAAGCTGGGCAGAATATCGCTGAGCCGCAGGCCGGCACGGTATTCGAAGGATCCCGGACGAAACACATAGCCCGACAACACCACAGAGTTCTCGAGCGTCGGACGAATTGCAGGCACGCGCAACTTGTCGCCGTTGGCCAATTCCGCGCTGCGCCCCGTGGTAGTGGTCAAATCGATGTTGCGCATTTCACGTAGACGCGAGGGTTGAATACGCTCCAATTGAGCCTGTTTTCCGTCCGCGTCAGGCAATAGGCCGCCGGCAATGTCGAGCACCTGCTCGACGTTCTTCTCCGACTTGAGCTCGTAGATAGCCGGCCTGCGCACGGCGCCGTACACCGATACGGTGTCGCCGATGGGGGGGATGAAGATGACATCGCCCGGCATTAGTTGTTTATCGGCGCTGGTGTCGCCGTGCAGCAACAGATCGTACAAATCGAGTACCGTGACCAATCGACCGTTGCGCTTCAGCTCGATTTTGCGCAGCGATCCAATCTTCTTCACGCCGCCGCTGACGAACAAGGCATTGGTCATGGTGGACAAGCCGCTCACGGTGTACGAACCGGGCTTCTCCGCCTCACCCAGCACGAACACACGGATGGAGCGCAAATCATTCATGGTCACACTGACGCGAGAGCCGATGAGCTCGTGTGTCACGCGCTGTTCGATGGTGGCGAGCGCCCGGTCGAAGGACATGCCGCTGACCATGATCGGGCCGAGTTTCGGGAAGTTGATGCGCCCGTCGCGGCCCACCGTCAGCGTATAGCTCGCCGGCTCGTTTCCATACAGCTGCACTTTCAGCGTGTCGCCCGGCCCCACGACATAGTCCACCGGCACTTGAATGTCCGATACCGAGGCAAATGTGCTCGGCACCCCCTCGAACAAGTCATATCCAAATGGCTTGAGAGCCTGCTCGTCGAAGGTTTGCAGGCGCAGCAACGTGACCTTCACCATGAAGTCGCGCAGATCCGGATCGGCGCTGAGCCGATTGGTGGCTTCATCGGCCGTCAACCCGGCCAGCGGTATGGCGGGCAGCCCCGGCAATTCGAGCACTCCAAACCGATTCAGGTGGTAGGGATTGTTTTTCAGGATCAGCTGCCGCTTTTCCTCAATCTTTTCCTTTTCCTCCTCTGTTTTCGGCTTTGTCGCTAATTTAGTGTCCGGTTTGACACGGCCGTAGTCATTGTTGTTCCTGCCGCGACTGTTTCGATTATTTTTCGTGCCGTTGACGCTACCGTCATTGGCGGCGCTGCCATCGACCCCATTGACGTCATTGGCGCCGATGACCCCGTTGATGCCATTGCTATTGGTGCCGCTGTCGTTCCCACTTGCGTTGGGGTCGTTAAGAAAGTTTGTATTGCGCTCTCTATACCTATCGATGGGAGTCAGATCGATCAGAATCGTGTCCTCCGCCCGGAGCTCCGGATCTTCATCGGACTGGCGGAGTATACGGTCGTCGCTCGACTTCCTCTTGTTGAGTTTGTCCAGTTCGTCTTTCGATAAGTCGCTCTTTGGCCGCACTGATTCCGGCGTACTGAGTTTGGAATCGGTTTTCGAGCCAGTGCCGTCGCTTTTGCCAATGCCGAGCACACTTTGGATGAGGGCGTCCTGCTGATCCTTCGGCATATTCTTGAGCGCATTCAACTGATCGGAAGTGGGCGTCTGCGCCGTGGCAGCCAAACCGGTCAGCAGCAAGACCAAAAGAGCGCTCAGAAATCTATTGAGCATGGCGACCGCGGGCGCAATCGCAATATTGAACGACGGACCACTGGCTCAAAGGGCGCCAAGACGAGTTCATGCCTACATTAACCGTCCGTTTTTCTGCTATCTGCATTTAACCCTTCGGATTCTCGCGACTGCCAAGACGATTTTCGCCCCAAAAAAACAGTTTGAGCCGAAGCCGGGGGCGGATTGTAGGTACACGCAATGACCCTGGCAACCGAGCGCGGCTGCACTCTGTACCGCAAAGTCTAACCGACACCCCCTCTGGCTATTTATAATTTTTTTCGATCCAAGCGGCGTAATCGCGCCCCAGCAGTGTCTGCCACCAACCCGTATTTGCCAAGTACCAATCCAGCGTCGCACGTAAACCTTGGGCTAAATTCCGCCCGGGCGCATAACCGAGCTCGCGTTCCGCCTTCCGGTAGTCGATGGCGTAGCGTCGATCATGTCCCGGGCGGTCACGCACGTAGCTAATCAATGCCTCTCCCTTATCGCCTTTCGCTGCCGGTGACCCAGGAAACGCCTTTCTCGCGTCCCCATGCACTGCCAAATACTCATCGACCAGCCGGCACAGCGTGCGCACGATCTCGATGTTGGCAGTCTCACTATTGCCGCCGATGTTATACACCTCTCCGGATTTGCCGCGCCCCAGCGTCAGCGCGATGGCTCGGCAATGATCTTCCACGTGCAGCCAGTCACGGATCTGCTGACCGTCGCCGTACACCGGCAACGGTTTGCCGTGCAATATGTTGATGATGATCAACGGGATCAATTTCTCGGGAAATTGATACGGCCCGTAGTTATTCGAACAATTGGTGACCGTGGTATCGAGTCCGTAGGTCTCGTGGTACGCACGCACCAAATGATCCGACCCTGCCTTGCTGGCGGAATACGGAGAATTGGGTGCATAGGGACTGGCCTCGTGGAAGGGCGCATCCGCGGGACTCAGGGAGCCGTACACTTCGTCGGTCGACACGTGATGGAAGCGGTGCGCCGGCACGAGTTTCCGATCGATCCAGAGGGTTTTCGCCGCTTTGAGCATGGCGTGAGTTCCGAGCACATTGGTCCGTATGAATTCGTCCGGACCCAAAATCGAGCGATCGACATGCGATTCCGCCGCGAAATGCACGATGGTATCGATGTGGAACCGCTTGAGCAGCGCTCGCACCGCTTCTTCCTCGCAAATGTCGCCGCGCTCGAACACATACCTCGGATCACTATCGAGTCCCGCAAGATTCTCGATATTTCCCGCATACGTCAGGGCGTCCAGAACCACGACCTTGCCGGTGTGCGTCGCTCCCAGCCAGTGGCGCACGAAGTTGGCGCCGATGAACCCCGCTCCTCCCGTTATCAAAACGTTATTCGGTTCAAAGCTCATTCAACATCAACCTTAAATTGTGCCGCCAATGCCGCGCAGGAGCGCTCACCAAAGCTCGAGTGGATTGGGTGTTGAGAACGCTGAACGCGGGACGCTGCGCAGGGGTCGGATATTCGGAAGTCGCTATCGGTATCACGGGAACGGCGCGGACCAAGAGACCCCGCGCCAGCGCTTCGTCTTGGATGGCAGTCGCGAAATCATACCAAGTAGCAATGCCTAAATCCGTCCAATGATAAATCCCGCCGGCGGCAGACGCTTCGATCAGGCCCCAGATGGCCTGTGCGATGCCTGTAGCCCACGTGGGAGTTCCAATCTGGTCTGCGACCACCCGAACCTCGTCCTTCTCGCGCAGCAAGCGCAACATCGTCAACGCAAAATTGCGTCCCGTCGACGCGTATACCCAGGCTGTGCGCAATATGATTGCGTCGCCCCCATGCTTGAGTACCTGTTGCTCGCCGCCGAGTTTAGTAACGCCGTACACGCCGAGAGGGTTAGTGCGAGCCGTAGGCAGGTAGGCCCGATTCGATTGCCCATCGAACACGAAATCCGTCGAGAGGTGCAGCAACCGGCAGCCGGCGCCGACTGTGGCCCGCGCCAAAATGCCGACCGCGGTATCGTTGATCTTACGCGCTTGTTGGAGGTCGGTTTCGGCGAGATCCACTGCGGTATAGGCGGCGCCGTTGACGACCCAACCAGCGCCGCTGTCGGCCAATACGGATGTCACCGCAACCTCGTCCGCGATATCGAGATCCTTGTGCGTCTTCACGATCACAGCGTGGTGTTTCGGGACGGACGCAGCCACTGCGCGCGCCACCTGACCGCCGCCGCCCAGCACCAGCACTTTCACTCAAACTTCTCGACGTCCGCGAAGCTCTGCCCCGTCATGTCCTTGGCGGACAACTTGGGCTCCGCACCGGCCGGCAGCGGCCATTCGATACCGACTGTGGGATCGTTCCAGGCCAGCGTGCGCTCGTGCGATGGACTATAGATGTCCGTGCACTTGTACAGAAAATCGGCTGATTCCGACGTTACCAGAATACCGTGAGCGAGGCCCGGCGGCACCCAGAGCATGTGATGATTTTGATCGGACAATTCGACGCCCCACCAGCGTCCGAAGGAAGGCGAAGTCCGGCGGAGGTCGACCACCGCATCGAACACGGAACCGGCGGACACTCTCACCAATTTGCCCTGGGTATGCTCGATTTGCATGTGCATGCCGCGCAGGGTCCATTGCGCCGAGCGGCTCTGATTATCCTGCACGAAGCTGGCATCGACGCCGGCCTCTTTGAATTTGGACGCATGCCACGTTTCCATGAAAAAGCCGCGGCTATCGCCGAACACCTGCGGCTCGATCAAAATCACATCGGCAATGGGCGTCGTGTGAAATTTCACGGCTGATGGTCATCTCGCAAGATGCGCAACAAATACTCGCCGTAGCCGCTCTTTTGCAGCGGCGAGGCCAAGGTTTTGAGCTGAGCCGCGTCGATGAAGCCCATGCGCCACGCAACCTCCTCGACACACGCGACCTTTAATCCCTGCCGCTCCTCGATGATGCGCACGAACACGCCCGCATCCAGCAGCGAATTGTGGGTGCCGGTGTCCAGCCAGGCCGTGCCTCGGCCCAAGCGCTCGACGCTCAAGCTGCCGTCGCGCAAATACGCGCGATTCAAGTCGGTGATCTCGAACTCGCCGCGCGCCGAGGGCTTGATGGTGCGCGTCATCGCGGGCGCCCGCTCGTCGTAGAAATAAATGCCTGTCACCGCGTAATTAGACGGTGGCTTGACCGGTTTTTCAAGCAAATCTATGACCTTGCCGTCGGCGCCGAATTGCACCACGCCATAGCGCTCGGGGTCTTGAACGTAGTAGCCGAACACGGTGGCTCCGGCCTCGCGTTTGGACGCTGTCTGCAGCAGTTCCGACAAATTCGCACCATAAAAAATATTGTCGCCGAGAATCAGGGCGGACGGCGATCCGTCAAGAAACGGCTCGGCAATGAGGAGCGCCTGGGCGATCCCGTTGGGTTCGGCCTGCACCGCATACTCAAACCGCACACCCCACTTCTCGCCGCTCCCCAAAAGGTCGCGAAACGCGATCTGGTCCCGGGGCGTGGTAATAATCAAATAATCGCGAATGCCCGCCGCCATCAAGGTGGCGAGGGGGTAATAGATCATCGGTTTGTCGTAAACCGGTAGGAGCTGCTTGCTCTGCGACAGGGTAATGGGATGCAGGCGGGTGCCCGCTCCGCCCGCCAAGATGATCCCCTTGCGTCGTTTCGTCAAAATATCGCCTCTCGAATGCTGGGCCGCGATTATAGGGTAACGGCGAGGCCCGCCACTCAACTTATTCCCTGACGCGGCGTTCCCAGTCCTCGATGATTCGGCAGGCGAGATCGATGGAACCGCGCACTCGGTCGGTGCTGCCGACATAGCCTGCAAGCGCCTCTTCAGCGCGGACCCGGAGCGCCACAGAGCGGACGCGCCGGTGACGTACCAAGCTCATGATGTCGTTTCGGTCGTGCTCGGCAAAACGGCTGAGTTTGCTTACGGCAAGATCTAGCGGGGTGAGCAACCGCACGTCGAGGCGCCGCGGATCGGTGCCCTGCAAATCAAGCGATATCGAGTCGTCGAACGCGTCTTCATGCATCAACGAAAGACTATCGTTGTATTGACGGTCGAAATACAGTAGCCGTGCCGCGCCATCGGCATCACGGTAAGCGACTTCGAGATTCTCTGGCAACGCGATTCGACGCGAAAACACGGCGTCAATATCACGCGAGACACGGTCACCCGTGTAAAAATACACAGCTGCGCCTCCTGCAACGTACATTTTGATCGGCAAATCGGCGGCCGGCACATCGGCAAGGGTGTCCGCAATGCGAACGGCGATCTGCCGGAAGGCATCCACATATTGGGGTCGTATCGCGGCGTCAGGCTGCATGACGCTGCATCGCCAGCATTGCAAGAAAGCGAGACGGGCGAACCGGGCTGCACTCAAGCCACTGAGCAAACACGTCCACTTGCGTACTTCCGGCATGCAAGCACTCGGCTAGCTCCAGTAGGGCGCGACGATCGAAGCCCGAGGCACCGCCAATCATGACCGCAAGGCCCGACATGAAGAAACGGGGGCCCGCGTGTAGCCAGCGATCCGGACTCAAGTCGCCTGACGCGCATAAGGTGAGGAGATGCTCCTCGAGGTCTCTATCGACCCGCGCAGGGAAGCGCGCGTCTTCTGCAGAATCAAAGTTGGCTTGACCTTCGACAGTGACGCAAGCTCCCACGACCTCCGCGAGCGCCTGCAATGTCGCCAGATCGCAGCTTCGGCGGCCCCGCATTCGCGACAGCGTTTCTTTGCGGATCCTGGCCCGCGACGCCCAGTCGGTATCGGTCAACTGCAGCGCTCGAGCGCGGCGCGTCAGCCGCTCGAGCAGGGGCTGCAACGGCGTTGACTTTTTCATCAACATATTGTGCCGCTGGTTGACTTTTAACGCAAGTCTTCGGCGCGCGACCCTTTCGACCGGCTACTCATTGCGCAAGCGATGTCTGAGCCCTGAAGCTGCTGACGGTAGACCCAGTGCTCACCCAGTACACCGACTTGGTTGTGCTCATTTGATGAGGGTTTCGAAGGGGGGAAGTGTCTTCCGCGTCCTCACCGATGCGTCGCCACATACCGGATCAGCGCGGCCAACCCCTCCGCCCCATGCCCGGTGGGCGCGGTCTTGCCCTTCATGTCGATGCCGAGCGCCAGCTTCTTGCCCAATTCCACGCCGAACTGATCGAAGGAGTTGATGCCCCAGAGCGTCCCCTGGACGAACACGCTGTGTTCGTAGAGGGCGATGAGCCCGCCCAATGAGCGCGCCGTGGTTCGCGGATACATGAGCAGGGAGCTCGGCCGATTGCCTTCATAGACCCGGTGGGCGCGCAGTCTCTCGATGTCGGCCGTGCCGGAACCCGCCTTGCGCATGTCCGCATCGACTTCTTCGGGGGTGTGTCCGTAGGCGAAGGCCTGGGATTGAGCGAAGCAATTCTGCAGCGCGAGGTCTTGGCCCTCCGTGCCGCCCCACGAGCCGCGCAGCGGCGAGATGAAATCGAGCGCGGCGGTCGCCGTGCCCTGGTGCAGCATCTGGAAAAACGAGTGCTGGGCATTGGACGCGGGTTCGCCCCAGACCACCGGCGCGGTGGCAAAGTCGACGCGCTCGCCGGCCAGCGATACCGACTTGCCGTTGCTTTCCATTTCGAGCTGTTGAAGGTAGGCCGGCAGCCGCGCCAGCCGCTGGTCATAAGGCAACACCGCGAGCGTCGGCAAGCCCAAGAAGGTGCGATTCCACGCCGCCACCAGCCCCATCAGCACCGGCAGGTTCCTCTCGAACGGCGCCTGCGTGAAATGCCGGTCCATGTCGCTGGCACCGCTCAGGAACTCCTGAAACTTCTCGCTGCCGAGGACGAGTTCGGCCACCAACCCGATGGCGGACCAGACCGAGTAGCGGCCGCCCACCCAATCCCACATGGTAAAGCGGTGCTCTTGAGCGATGCCGAAGGCATCCATGGCGGTCGCATTGGTCGACACCGCGACGAAATGCTTCGCGGGCGACTTCTCGCCCAAGGCAGAGACGATCCACGCGCGCGCCGCGTTGGCGTTGGACTGCGTCTCCTGGGTGACGAAGGTCTTCGAACAGACGATCACCAAGGTTTCAGACGGATCCAAGCTGCGGGTCAGATCCTCGAGCTGCGTGCGATCCACGTTCGACACGAAGTGCGGCGTGATGCCGCCGCTCCATTCATGGTGAAGCGCATCGCAGACCAGCAACGGCCCTAAGTCCGAGCCGCCGATGCCGATGTTGACCACGTGCTTGAACTTCTTGCCCGTGACGCCGAGCTGGTCGCCGCGGCGCACCGCACCGACAAAGGCCGAGAGTTTCTTGCGCGAGTCGCGAACCTCGGCTTGGACGTCGGCGCCGCCGGCGAAGTCGGAGCGCAGTGCGGCGTGCAGTACCGCGCGCCGTTCCGTGCTGTTGATGGCATCGCCGCGAAACATGGCCGCGATGCGCGCCGGGAGATCCGTGGCGCGGGCGAGATCAAAGAGCAAAGAGAGGGTTTCCTGCGTGATGCGCTGGCGCGACATATCCAGCAGCCAGGTGTCGTACTCGACCTGGAAATTCCGCCAACGCGCCGGGTCGGCCGCGGACAGCTCACGAAGATGCGCGCTCTTGAGTTTGTGTGCGTGATTGGCGACCGCGGTCCACGCGGGAATGGATGAATTCAATTTTGCCATGACGGATTCCCGCTGCTGAAAATTGCACCGAGCCGGATACTACTACGCTCGCATCCATCGCGGCATTTCAAGTTTCACTCGCGGTTCGCCGATCTAGCGGTGGTAATACTGCAAATACCATTCGACGAAGTGTTTCACACCCTCCTCGAGTTCGGTGCTCGGCCGATAGCCCACATCGCGCTCCAACGCATGGACGTCGGCCGCCGTATCCGGCACGTCGCCCAATTGCATGGGCATCAGGTTCTTGAGCGCTTTGCGGCCCAGGCACTGCTCGAGGACTTCGATGAAACGCAGCAACGTGACGGGTTTTTCATTGCCGATATTGTAAATTTTATACGGCGCGCGGCTGCTGCTCGGATTGGGTGCATTGGAGTCCCAGCCGGGATCCGGCGCCGCCACATGGTCGACGGCGGCGACCACGCCTTTGACGATGTCGTCCACGTAGGTGAAATCGCGCTGGTGATGGCCCTCGTAGTACACATCGATGGGTTCGCCGGCCAGAATCTTTTGGGTGAACAAGAACAGCGCCATGTCCGGCCGGCCCCACGGACCGTAGACGGTGAAAAACCGTAAGCCCGTGCTCGGCAGGCCGTACAAGGACGAATAGCTATGCGCCATGAGTTCATTGGCTTTTTTGGTGGCCGCGTACAACGTGAGCGGATGGTCCACGCATTGCTGCTCGGAAAACGGCAAATGCGTATTGGCGCCGTACACCGAGCTCGTGGACGCATACACCAGGTGCTCGACCGCGTGCGCGCGGCAGCCTTCGATGACGTGCAGGAAGCCGGTGATGTTGCTGTGCACGTACACGTGCGGGTTCTCAATCGAATAGCGCACGCCGGCCTGCGCGGCCAAATGCACCACGCGTTGAAACTTTTCGCGCGCGAACAGCTCTTGCATGGCATCGCGGTCGGCGATATCGATCTTTACGAAATGGAATCGATCGGAGCGTTCGAGAATGCTCAAACGCGCCGCCTTCAGCTCAGGATCATAATATCCGTTGAGGTTGTCGAGCCCGACGACCTCATGCCCCTGTTCCAACAGCAATCGCGCGGTGTGAAATCCGATGAAGCCGGCAGCTCCGGTCACGAGTAGCTTCACAAACTGCGCCACACCGTGTTGCCATGCGAGGCCTTGTCGAGCAGCGCCAACACATGCTCGTGAGCCGCCATTTCCTCGTCGCTCGCTTGGACCACGACGATGCGCACACCCTCGGCGCCGCGTATCGGTGCGGCCTGGCGCGCCCGGCTGCGTGCGGTGTCGGATTCCGCGCTCAACATGAACTTCGCCTGGCCGCCGGTCATGGCGAGATACACCTCGGCGAGAATGCGGGCATCGAGTAACGCGCCGTGATACTCGCGATGCGAGTTGTCGACCGAGTAGCGCTTGCACAAGGCGTCCAAGGTGTTGCGCTGTCCGGGGTGCATCTGCCGCGCCAGCGCGAGGGTGTCGAGCACGCGGCAGGTATCCGTGATTTTTCGCGCCGTTTCGAGCCGGCCGAACTCGGCGTTCAGGAAGGCAACGTCGAACGGTGCATTGTGAATGATGAGTTCCGCATCGCTCACGAACTCCACGAACTCCGGATGAACCTGCGCGAAGGTCGGCTCCTTCGACAATTGCTCGCGCGACAGACCGTGAACCTGCTGCGCGCCTAAGTCGATGTCGCGCTCCGGATTGAGATAACGATGGAACGAGCGTCCGGTGAGTCTGCGGTTGAAAAGTTCGACGCAGCCGATTTCGATGACCCGATGCTGCTGTTCGACTTCGAGGCCGGTGGTTTCCGTATCGAGAACGATTTGACGCATCAGCGCTTACCGTCCCGCCAGCAGGTGATCGATGGCGAGGTTCGCCAATTGGTCGACATATTCATTTTGTTCGTGTCCCGAGTGACCTTTGACCCAGTGCCATTCGATATCTTGCGCCGCCGCGGCCGCATCCAACTGCTCCCATAAATCTTGATTTTTCACCGGTTCGCGTGCGGCCGTGCGCCAACCGCGCGCCTTCCAGCCCGGCAACCATTCGGTGTAACCCTGCATGACGTATTTCGAATCGGTGTACAGCTTCACGGCGCAGCGTCGTTTCAAGGCGCCCAAACCGCCGATGGCCCCCATGAGTTCCATGCGATTGTTGGTGGTTAATGTTTCAGCGCCCGACACTTCTTTGCGCTCCTTGCCGGCGATCAGCAGCGCCGCCCAACCGCCCGGACCCGGGTTGCCGCGACAGGCACCGTCGGTATAGATCTCGACGTGGGTCATGGACCGGTTTCGTCGGAGCCGACCTTGTTGGAACCGACTTGGGTGGTGGGCTCCGCCGCGGGCACCAGGACCAGTTGGCGTGACCGGCGCTTCGGGCGTACCAAGGTCAGCGCCTGCACACGCTTGCGTGCTTTGAGAAGGTATGCGCCGGCGGTCAAGGCACGCCGCGATCGGTACTCGGCTTGGCGCACCGTGCCGTCGGCCAATTTTCGCGGACGCCGCGTCATCGGCATGGGCCCCAAGTACCCGTAGACGCTGGCCACCTCGAAATCGAGTAAGGCCATCCAATCGCGCAGGCGCCGTTCCGAGAGCATGCGCCGCGTCTGCGGCGGAAACGCCGGACGGCGAAAATTCCGCGCGAACAGCCGCCGTGCGCCCCAGCCGCTGAACGGATTGAAGCCGCAAATCATCAGGCAGCCTTCTGCGCACAAGACTCGCCCGGCCTCGCGCAGCACCGCATACGGATCTTCCACCAGCTCCAAGGTGTGCGGCAGAAAAATCGCGTCGATGGAATCCGAGGCGAAGGGCAGCGACGCCAGTGCTGCGCACAGGGTCACGCCCGGACTCATTTCCGGCGCCAGCAGCGTCGTATGCTGCGTGCGGGCGCCCCCCAGCAGATGTTGCCCGGGACCCCAGGTTCCCACCTGCAGCAACTCGAAGCCAAAAACGTCGTCCAGAGCCACCCGTGCGAGCGCGGTTTCCTCGCGCAACACCCGGGCGCCGAGCGGACCGTCGAACCAATCGGCGGCTACGTTGTCACGCAATGGTAGCAATCAGGACTCCTTGAAAACACTAGCAAAGTTCGAATGTTACAGGTTAAATACGGCGCAAAATGTCAAACCAATCAACGCCTCTCTACGTTCGGCCGGTCCGCGCATTCTCCGATAACTACATCTGGCTGATCGAGCCGCCTGCGGCGCCGGGTCGCGTGGTAGCCGTCGACCCGGGCGACGCCGCTCCGGTGATCGCCGAGCTTCGCCGCAGCGGCTCAAGCTTAGCCGCGATTTTGCTGACTCACCATCATGCCGATCATATCGGAGGGGTCGCGGAGCTGCTCCGGCTAGGCCCGGTGCCGGTGATCGGGCCGGACGATGCGCGAATCCCCCTGCGCACCCGCACCGTCCGCGACGCTGATCGCTGCGAATTGCCGGACTTGGGACTTAGCTTCGACATTTTGGCCGTGCCTGGGCATACCTTGAGCCATATTGCATTTTGGGGACATGGCGCGCTGTTTTGCGGCGATACGTTATTCAGCGCGGGTTGCGGTCGAATGTTTGAGGGTACGCCTACACAGATGAACGCTTCGCTCAATCGCCTGCGCGGCCTGCCGCCGGAAACCCGCATGTTCTGCGGCCACGAGTACACAGCCGCCAATCTGAGATTTGCGCTGGCGGTGGACCCCAATAACCGGACCACTCTCGACTATCGGGACGCTGTCGAGCGCACGCGGGCCGCCGATGCGCCGGGCGTCGTCACGCCAAGCCTGCCCTCGCTCATGTCGCATGAAATTCGCATCAATCCTTTTCTGCGCTGCGACGTCGCCGCCGTACGCGCGGCCGCCGAGGCGCACGCCGGCAAGCCCCTCCCGGAGGCTTCCCAGGTGTTCGCTGTGCTGCGGGCCTGGAAGGACAGGTTTTGACGGTGGCCACGATGATCCGCCACCTCGTCATCGCGGGAGTGGCCTTGGGATTAGGCGCCTGCGCCCATCAGCCCACAGCGCCGGTGCGCGAACGCGTGGTGGTGCCGGTTACAGCCATCGTAGCCGATACGACGGCATCGCCATCGCCGCCTGGTGCCTCTGCCGCCGGAACGACTCCGTCCCTGACGATGCCCAGTGAATGGCAGCATCATAACGGCGAAGATTACGACGATCTGTTCGACCGGATGCGCGCCGGCTTTGCCTTCGATGAGGTCCAAGAGCCGGCCATCGATCAACAACTCGCTTGGTTCGAACACAATCCAGACTATCTGGAACGGGTATTCCAACGCGGCCAGCGCTACATGTACCACATCATCACCGAGGTGGAGGGGCGCGGCATGCCGACGGAATTCGCGCTGTTGCCGGTAGTGGAAAGCGCCTACGAGCCCTTCGCCTACTCGGTGAGCCGCGCCGCCGGGCTCTGGCAATTCATTCCCGGTACCGGCGTGCGTTTTGGGTTGAAACAAACCTGGTGGTACGACGGCCGCCGCGATGTCATCGAATCGACGCGGGCCGCCCTCGATTACCTGCAAGCTCTGCACGACGAATTCGACGGCGATTGGCTGTTGGCGATCGCCGCCTACAACGTCGGCGAAGCGGGGGTCGAACGCGCCATTGCCTACAATAAATCCGTGGGCAAGCCCACGGATTTTTGGCATTTGAATCTGCCGGCCGAAACGCGCGCCTATGTGCCGAAATTACTGGCGATGAAGCGCCTGATGGCCGAGCCCGAGCGCTATGGTTTGGAATTCGCGCCGATCCCGAACATGCCGTATTTCGCGGTCATCGACACCGACTCCCAGATCGATCTGAAAATCGCCGCGCAGTTGGCCGGCACGAGCTACGACGACCTGATCGCGCTCAACCCCGGTTACAACCGCTGGGCCACGGACCCTGCGGGGCCGACCCGCATGCTGGTGCCCATCGACAATGCCGATGCCTATGAGGCCGCATTGAAGACGCTGGCGCCTGAGGATCGCGTCCGCTACCTCGTGCACGATGTAGCCAAGCGCGAAACGCTGCCGATGATCGCCAAACGATATGGCACCTCGGTATCCGTGCTCTCGAAAATCAACGACCTGAACGGCGGCCGCGTGGCCTTAGGCCAATCGCTCAAGATTCCGGAGATCAGCGCGCAGTTGTCGGATAAAGTGCTGCTCGCCGCCTCGCGGGTCGACCGACCCGAAACCGACAGCCCCGGTCGCAGGCAGCACCAGATCGTTTATCGAGTGCGGGCCGGCGAAACGCTTTCCAGTATTGCGCGCCGCAACAACATGCCCGTCAGCACGCTCGCTCGGCTGAACAATATGGGGGCCAGTGATTTGCTGGTGAAAGGCCAACGGCTGGTCATCAAGGCGAGCGCACGGCGCTATCGCGACGAGGGCGTCGTGTCCGGCCGCCGCGTACTCTATACCGTGCGCCGCGGCGACACGATCTACAGCATCTCGCATCAGTTTCAGGTCTCGATCTCCCAACTCAAGACTTGGAACGGCATCAACCAACGCCATCTCATCAGACCGGGAAAGCGCCTGGTCATGTACGTCGATTCCAATCGGCAACAAGGCTAAAATCTAACATCGGGCCGGGGTCGCCTCGACCCCGTTATTTTCGGACGGCGTCGCCTCGACGCCGTAGTTTCGGCGCGTCAGCGCCTAAAGGATCACTTATGGGGTTTTTGCAGGGGAAGCGCGCCTTGATCGTGGGACTTGCCACGGATCGTTCCATTGCCTGGGGCATCGCCCAGGCAATGCATCGCGAGGGAGCGGCGTTGGCGTTCTCACACATCGAGCGCATGGCCGATCGCGTGATTCCGCTCGCGAAGCAGTTGGATTCGGACATCACCTTCGAAATGGACGTCGCCGCCGATGACAATATTGCGCGCGGCTTCGCGCATCTGAAAACCCGTTGGGACTGCTTCGACATCCTGGTGCACGCCGTGGCGTTCGCGCCGCGCGAGGCGCTCACGGGTGCCTTCATCGATGCTACCACCCGCGATGGCTTTCGCATGGCTCACGACATTTCGAGCTACAGTTTGACGGCCCTCTCGCGCGAATCCCTGCCCTTCATGAAAGGACGCGCCGGCGCCATCGTGACCCTGAGCTACTTGGGTGCCGTGCGTTCATTGCCGGGATACAACGTCATGGGCCTGGCAAAGGCCAGCCTCGAAGCCAACGTGCGTTTCTTGGCGGCCGACTTGGGGCCCATGGGCCACAGAGTCAACGCCATCTCCGCGGGCCCCATCAAGACGCTCTCCGCCGCCGGCATTCCTGGCCTACGCAAAATGCTGGGGCACGTAGCGGCCGTGTCGCCGATCAAGCGCAATGTCACCATCGAGGACGTCGGGAACGCCGCCGCGTTCCTGTGCTCCGACCTGGCCGCCGGTATCACCGGCGAAGTGACTTACGTCGACGGCGGCTTCAACTCCGTGGGCATGAGTTTTCCGCCCGACGCGGAAACAATCTGATCCAGTAGCGGGCGCGACGCCGGGGCGCCTGAGCGCCGCGCTGGGTTACCAACGCCCCGGTTATGATCGCTAACGTCAACCACTTCGAGGGTTTTGCGTTTGATCTATTGAGTTCGTGGATCGCGCGCTTCGCGGTTAGGCCGTGAAGGGTGAACTTTGAAGGCGGTTTGACGCACTCACAATTAAGTAAAATGGACAGCATCGGCGGCGCGCATTTGAGGGCATTGCATTATGTTAAATAAATCCATCTTCCAGACGCTTACGGTCGGCGCCGCGCTTGTCGCGCTCGAAGCCTGCACGAGCTACCCCGTGCGGACCGACATCAACCCCAACATGTCAGTGACGAGTTGTCAGAGCTACGCCTTCGCCGACGAGCATGTCGCGAACACCGACCAGCCCTCGGCCTTCGGTAATCCCTTGAACGCCGAGCGGCTGCGCCAAGCCATCGAAGCCAATATGGCCTCGAAGGGCATCCAAAAGGCCAGTGACCGGAAATCCGCCGAATGCGTGGTCGGCTATGCCATGGGTACGCGTCAAGTGTTCGACGACTACTACGGCAGTTTCGGCGTTGGTTGGGGTTGGGGTGGCGGCTGGGGCCGTCGCGGATGGGGCGGCGGGATTGGCTATGACGGGCCGTACGTGCGCGACGAGACCCGGATTTCCATTGATCTATTCGACGCCAAGTCGCGTATCCCGATCTGGCATGCCAGCGTCAGCCAAAGCGTTTCGGATCTGACCGGCCCCAACGCGGTGGAGAAAATCAACGCGGCCACTACCGCGATTTTCACTAAGTTTCCGAATGGCGCTGCGGGACCGGCGGGCGGGCACACCACGACGTAACGGGCTCGCGACGAATCGCGCCCGCCGGCTAGCGCCGCGGCAGCGGTCGCTTGACGAACACGTAGTACAGCGCCGCCAGCACCATGGCCAGCGCCAGGACGAGCAGGAAGAATCGGTGCAGCGAACCCTTGAGAAGCTCGGGGTGCTTGCCGACCGTCATGCCCAGCCAGGCTAGCACCGAGGTCCACAACAACGATCCTGCCAGGGTTGCCGCGCTGTACCAGCGGAAGTCCATACGCAGGATGCCCGCGGGAATACCAATGAGATGCCGGATGACGGGCAGCAAACGGGAGAAGAACACGCCAGCCCAGCCGTAATGGGCGGACCATGCCTCCGCCATCATGATCTTCGCGGCAGCGACCCCGACATAGGGCCCAAAGCGCATCACCAGCGGCCGTCCCAGCCAGCGCGAACCCCAATACATGATGGCCGCTCCCATCCATGACCCCAAGGTGCCCGCGGCGATCACGCCAACCAGGGAGAGTTCCCCTTGCGTATGGGCGAGATAGGCCGCCGGAGGGATGATGACTTCGCTCGGGATCGGCACGAGCGTGCTTTCCAAGGCCATCAAGCCCCCGATGAGCCAGTAGCCACCCTGGGCTAAAACGGATAGATACCAATCCGAGAACTGGTGCAGCAGATCCGCCAACTAGGAGCCTGCCTGAGTATTCTGCGTGAGCCGCGTTGGCTGGGAGAGGGAGCGGATGCAAGGCGCGCGGCGCGGTCCGTAGTGGGTACTACGGACAAGCCGCGCAACGCCGCAGACGCCCCTCTCCCAGCCAACCCTTCGGGACCGGGCAGATTTCCCCTCATCCATCGTTGTCGCCTCCTTATTGGGTCTTGACCCAACCGCGTCGGCTCCGCCTCGACTGAGGGGAAATCTGCCGCGGTCGCGGCCACGCAGAATACTCAGGCAGGCTCCTAATCCAACGCCTGCACATTGATGGTCACCTTGGCATCCGCCCGTGCCGCCGCGGCGTAGCCTTGCGCTTCGCCCGCTGCCGACTGCTGCGCGATTTGACGCCGCAGCTGCGCTTCCTGCTCCTTGGGGTGGTCGCCGGCCGGATTTTCACGCACCGCGGTCACGGCCAGCACGGCGGCATCGCCGCCGCTCAGCGGAAGGTTTTGATACACCGGCTTCTGGGTGGGCTTGGGCGCATCGAACGCCTCGCGCCGAATTTCCACGGGCACGGCCGGATCGTTGCGCGCCACGAATTTCGCCGGCTGCGGGGCCACGCCCACGCTCTTGGCGACGGCATCCCAGGCTTCGCCCGCCGACAGGCGCTTCACCGCGTCGGCGGCCGCGCTCGCGGCGAGCTCGGCGCCGCGTTGTTTCTTCCACCCGGCCACGACGTCGATGCGCACCGCCTCGAGCGGTTTCTGCTGCGGCAGCTTGTGATCGGTCGCCCGCAGCACCACCCCGCGCCCTTTCTCCACTTCGACCATGGGACTCAGGCGTCCGTCCAAGACGTCTTGGCTGAAGGCCGCTTCCAAAACCGGAGCGGCCTTACCTAAATCGCCGCCGCCCTCGATGCGGCTGAACTCGGGAATGTCGTGAACCGTGAGGCCGGCCTTGCGGGCGACGACGTCGATGTCCGTCGTGTTCTGCAACGCCGCATCGGCCAATTGGTCCTGGGCGTTGTTGAACAACCGCTCGGCCTCGTTGCGGCGGTATTCAGCCTCGAGATCGCTCTTGCCTTGCTCGAAGGTTTTGACGGCGGCCGGCTGGATGCCGTCGAGCTTCAAGATGTGGTAGCCGAACTGAGTCTTGACGGGCCCACGGATCTCGCCCTCCTTCATGCTGTAGGCGGCATCGGCGAACGGTGCGACCCAGACCTTGCGCTCCGACCAGCCCAAGTCGCCGCCCTGCTGCGCCGATCCCGTATCTTGCGAGAATTCTTTGGCCAGTTTCGAGAAGTCCTCGCCGCCTTGGGCGCGCTTCAAGATCGATTCGGCCTTGGCCTTGACCGCTGCGTCCTCTTTCGGCTCCGTGACCTGCAAGAGGATATGGCGCACCCGGCGCTGCTCGGGTTGGGTAAAGCGCTCCGGCGTCTTGGCCTTCTGCTCCTCGTAATACGCCCGGAGCTGCGCATCATCGACCTTCACTTTGGACTCGAGCTGCCCCATGCTGATTTCGAGGTAGCGCAGGTTCACCGTCTCCGGGGTCATGTACTGCGCCTTATGAGCGTCGTAATACGCCTTGATCGCCGCATCGTCAGCGGTCGCCTCCGCGGTGTATTTCGCCGCGGACACGGTGAACCAGGACAGTTCACGCTGTTGTTCGGTCAGCGCGCGCACCTGCTTGAGTTCACTCGCCGTGACGAAGCTCGACATGGTGAGCGCCGTGTCGAGCTGACGCAGCTTCACGTCGCGGCGGAACAGAGCTTCGATTTCGGCGATCGAGCGGCCCTGCGCTTTGAGTACCGCGATGGCGTGCGCCTGATCGAATTTGCCGTCGACTTGGAACGCAGGCACCTGCGCCATGGCCTTCATCAGTTCGACATCGCTCACACGATAGCCCAGTTCATCGGCACGGGTGAGTACGGCCTCGCTGTTCACGTATTCATCGAGCACATGCCGTTTGATTTCATTGCGCTGGAGGTCGTCGATCGTACCGTTCGTTTGCCGCTCGAATTGCGCGAGCTGCTGTTGGTACGCCTGTCGAACCTCGTTGCTGGAGATTTCGCTGCCGTTCACTTTCGCGGCGTAGTTCGGCGCGCTCATGGTCCAGTTGATGCCCCAGAACACGAACACCAGGCCGATCGCGCCCAGCACCACCCCGGCAAGCCATCCCTTTAACTTATCGTGAATCGACTGCAGCATGTTTCTACCTGTTTTCCTTACCGGGCCTAGACGGGGCCCCGCTCCGCAGGCCCTGCCTCGCGGCCGCGCCTCGCCGGCCGGCCTTCACGGCCCGCACCTGGCCGGCCGACCTACGCGGCCCGCACCTGGCCGGCCGCATCATACCCGCAGCGCGGCCATGCGGCACGCGCGGGACTCTTCGTCAGGAAATGGCGGAGTGGACGGGACTCGAACCCGCGACCCCCGGCGTGACAGGCCGGTATTCTAACCAGCTGAACTACCACTCCGCTGCTGGTGGGTGCTGAGGGGATCGAACCCCCGACCCTCGCCGTGTAAAGGCGATGCTCTACCAGCTGAGCTAAGCACCCCCTGGAAGAGGGGCGGAAATATACGCGAGGGGATACCGCTTGGCTATAGTGTCAAGCCATTTTAGTCGCCTACGCGCTCACTGCGCTTTCGGCAGCTGCTCAGCGACCCCTCGCCTCCCCGCGCCCGGCGACCCCGTTGGTTGCGCCTAGTGCGCGCGCACCTGAGCCTTGCCGCGGGCTGGTTTGCGCCGGCGCTTCTCGCCGACGATGGCCTCGGGCGGCTTGGCATCGAGCGCCGGCAGCGCCGCCGGTACGTGGATCAGAGCGACTTGCAGCACTTCGTCGATCCACTTCACCGACCGGATATCGAGCTTCTCTTTGATATTGTCCGGGATTTCCACCAGGTCCTTGGTGTTCTCGTCGGGGATCAATACCGTGGTGATGCCGCCGCGATGGGCCGCCAACAGCTTTTCCTTCAGACCGCCGATGGGTAGGACTTCGCCGCGCAAGGTGATTTCACCCGTCATGGCGACATCCGAGCGTACCGGGATCTTGGTAAGCGCAGAAATGAGCGCGGTGCACATGCCGATGCCGGCGCTCGGCCCATCCTTCGGGGTCGCGCCCTCCGGCACGTGAATGTGCACGTCCGCCTTTTGATAAAAATCCATGTCGAGCCCCAACACGGCCGAGCGGCTGCGCACCACCGTCATCGCCGCCTGGATGGATTCCTGCATCACTTCACCGAGTTGCCCGGTGTGCGTGAGCTTGCCCTTGCCGTGCACCACCGCAGCTTCGATGGTCAGCAACTCGCCGCCCACCTCGGTCCATGCCAGACCGGTGACCTGGCCTACTCGATTGCTCTCCTCCGCCTTGCCATAGCGGAAACGGCGCACGCCCAGGTAGGTATCCAAGTTCTTGGAGTCGATCGTCACCGTCTTGTCGGCGGGCTTCAGCAACAAATGTTTGACCGCCTTGCGTCCGATCTTCGACAGTTCGCGCTCCAAATTACGCACGCCGGCTTCGCGCGTGTAGTAGCGGATCATGTCCTGAATCGCCGTGTCGGCCACCACCAATTCGTTGGGCTTCAGGCCGTTCTGCTTCACCTGTTTCGGCAACAAGTAGCGCCGCGCAATGTTTGCCTTCTCATCCTCGGTGTAGCCGGGGATGCGGATCACTTCCATGCGATCGAGCAGCGGAGCCGGGATATTCAGACTGTTCGCCGTGCACACGAACATCACCTCGGACAGATCGAAATCCACCTCGAGGTAGTGATCGTTGAAGGTGCTGTTCTGCTCGGGATCCAATACCTCGAGCAATGCCGAGGAAGGATCGCCGCGAAAATCCGTCGACATCTTGTCGACTTCATCGAGCAGGAACAGAGGATTCCGCACGCCGCACTTGGCGAGATTCTGGATGATCTTGCCGGGCATGGAGCCGATATAGGTGCGGCGGTGGCCGCGAATCTCCGCCTCGTCGCGCACGCCGCCCAACGACATGCGCACGAACTTGCGGTTGGTGGAGCGCGCCACGCTTTGACCCAACGACGTCTTGCCGACGCCGGGCGGACCTACCAGACACAGAATGGGGCCGCGCAAATTCTTGACCCGCTGCTGCACGGCGAGGTATTCGACGATGCGCTCCTTGACCTTCTCCAAGCCGAAGTGATCGGCCTCGAGCACCTTCTCCGCGGCGCTGATGTCAAGATGTACCTTGCTGCGCTTTTTCCACGGCGACTTCACCAGCCAATCGACGTAATTGCGCACCACGGTCGCTTCCGCCGACATGGGCGACATGAGTTTGAGCTTGGCGAGTTCGGAATTGGCCTTCTCGCGCGCTTCCTTGGGCATGCCCGCCGCTTTGATGCGCTTCTCGAGTTCGCCGATCTCATTCGGCGCATCGTCGAGTTCGCCGAGTTCCTTTTGAATGGCCTTCATCTGCTCATTCAAGTAGTACTCGCGCTGGCTTTTCTCCATCTGCTGCTTGACGCGGCCACGAATGCGTTTTTCGATCTGCAGCACATCCATTTCGCCTTCGATCACGGCGAGCATGTGTTCCAGACGCTTGCGCACGTCGGGGATTTCGAGAACTTTTTGCTTTTCGGAAAGCTTCAAGGACATGTGGGCCGCAACCGTGTCGGCCAAGCGTCCTGCCTGTTCGATGCCCGCGAGCGACGTGAGGATCTCCGGAGGCACCTTCTTGTTGAGCTTTACATACTGTTCGAATTGAGTGATGACGGAGCGCGTGAGCACGTCCATCTCGCGCTCTTCGTAGCGCTCCAGATCGGGCATGGCGGTGACTTCGGCCGAGAAGAACTCGCCCTCGATCAATTTCTCTATGCTGGCGCGGTCCACGCCCTCCACCAGCACCTTGACGGTCCCGTCCGGCAGCTTGAGAAGCTGCAGGATGGTCGCGACCGTACCGACACGGTACAGATCCTCGCCCTTGGGATCATCGACGTCGGCCTGTTTCTGCGCGACCAGGAGAATGCGTTTATCGGCCTTCATGGCCAGATCGAGCGCAACGATGGACTTCTCACGCCCGACGAACAGCGGAATCACCATGTGCGGATACACCACCACGTCTCGGAGCGGCAGCACAGGCATGCCGGCCTGAGCGGTGAGGGCTACGGTCGGAACATCGATATTGGATTCGTCGTTCACTAGGCTTGCCTTATGGTTGTGCACGTACAACAGTCAAGATTCAGTAACATGCGGCCCGCCTGAGTTGTTTCAAGTCGACCCTCTTGGCGTCACCGATTTATCCGGTGCAGACTCATAGATGGTCCGACCCCGTAGGGCGCCGCTGTTCCTCAACCGGAGCCACCAGCCGAGTCTCCTCGGTCCGATGGACAATGTAAGGTTTGTTCTGGCCCTCGATCACCTGTTCGTCGACTACGACCTTTTGCACATTACGCAACGAAGGCAAGTCGTACATGGTGTCGAGCAGCACGTTCTCGAGAATGGTGCGCAAACCCCGCGCGCCAGTCTTACGTTGCATCGCCTTGCGCGCCACCGAGCGCAGCGCATCCTCGCGGAAATCGAGCTCCACACCCTCCATGTCGAAGAGCTTTCGATACTGCTTGGTAAGCGCGTTCTTCGGCTGCAACAAGATCGAGATCAACGCCTCTTCGTCCAGCTCCTCCAGAGTCGCAACCACCGGTAGGCGGCCGACGAACTCGGGGATCAAGCCGTACTTGATGAGATCCTCGGGCTCGGTGTCGTGGAACACATCGTTGCCGTGAGGCCGCGCGTTTTGTTCCCGAACCTCGGCCATGAAGCCGATCCCGCTCTTGTGCGTGCGGTTCATGATGATCTTTTCGAGACCCGCGAACGCGCCGCCGCAGATGAACAGAATATTCGTGGTATCGACCTGCAGAAACTCTTGCTGAGGGTGCTTGCGGCCGCCCTGGGGCGGGACGGAGGCAATCGTGCCTTCGATCAGCTTCAGCAGCGCCTGTTGCACGCCCTCGCCGGACACGTCCCGGGTAATCGACGGGTTGTCCGACTTGCGCGAAATCTTGTCGATCTCGTCGATGTAGACAATGCCGGTCTGCGCCTTTTCGACATCGTAGTCGCACTTTTGCAGGAGCTTCTGAATGATGTTTTCGACGTCCTCGCCGACGTAGCCCGCCTCGGTCAAGGTAGTGGCGTCGGCGATCGTGAACGGTACATTGAGAAGCCGCGCCAGCGTCTCCGCCAGCAGTGTCTTGCCGGATCCGGTAGGTCCGATCAGAAGAATATTGCTCTTGGCGAGTTCGACGTCATCGCGCGACCGCACACCCTCGGTGCCGCGGGTCTGCAACCGTTTGTAGTGGTTGTAGACGGCAACCGACAGCACGCGCTTGGCGCGCTCCTGACCGATGACGTATTCGTCCAGGACCTTCTTTATCTCTTGGGGCTTGGGGAGCTTGTCACGGGTGCGCTCGGCGCGCTCCTCCAGCTCTTCCCGGATTATGTCGTTGCACAGCTCGACGCACTCGTCGCAGACGAATACCGAAGGGCCGGCGATTAGTTTCCGTACTTCGTGTTGGCTCTTTCCACAAAAGGAGCAATACAACAGCTTGCCGTCATCATGTTTGCCGCGCGAATCTTCGCTCATGCTGTCCTCAAGTTGACCGCAGCTCCGCCTCGGGCTGAAACGCGGCTACGCCAATGACTATATAGCACTCAATAGACGTTCCGCAAAGATACGGTCGTCAGGGCTGTGACCAGGGTCCCCCTCCGGACAGGCCACCCGGCGCAGCGGTGGCCACGGAGCGGACTTGAGTCCCATTAAGCCTTTACCAATAATTCGCCCCGTTTTTCCAACATGGAATCGACAATTCCATAAGCCTTGGCGGTCTCCGCGGTCATAAAGTTGTCGCGGTCGCTGTCCAGCTTGACCCGCTCGATGGTCTGGCCGGTGTGCTTGGCCAGAATGCCATTGAGCCGCTGCTTGGTCTCCATGACGTCACGCGCGTGGATATCGATGTCCGAAGCCTGGCCCTGGAAGCCCGCGGAGGGCTGATGAATCATGATTTTCGAGTTGGGGAGCGAATAGCGCTTCCCGGCCGAGCCGCCGGCGAGCAGCACCGCGCCCATGGAGGCCGCCAAACCGACGCAGATGGTGCTGACGTCGGGTTTGATGAACTGCATGGTGTCATAGATCGCAAGACCCGCGCTCACCGAGCCGCCGGGCGAATTGATATAGATGGCGATGTCCTTCTCGGGGTTTTCCGACTCCAGGAACAGGAGCTGAGCGACCACCAGATTCGCCATATAGTCCTCGACCGGACCCACGATGAAGATCAGTCGCTCCTTGAGCAGTCGCGAATAGATATCGTAGGCCCGCTCGCCGCGAGCGGTTTGTTCCACCACCATCGGGACCAAATTGAGTGCACGAGTCGTCATGGAATGCCGCCCTTTAGAGAATTACGGAGAACACCGGTAGACGGTATTGAGGACATACAAGGCCATTTCAAGGCCGTCTTTTTCCGCCGATGACACTATATTCCAGTCTCACCGCCGAGAGGCGCGCCTGCTGTGAATCAGCCCTCAAAGTTCATCAGCTCTTTGAAAGTAGCGTGCTTCTCATGCACCTTAGCATGCGCCAGCACCCAGTCCACCACTTGGTCTTCCAACGCCAAACTCTCCACCTGGCGCATTGCGTCGGCGTTTTGCAGGTAGGCGCGCTTCAGGGCCGCGGCGTCCCCATAAGCTCCGACCATCTCGTCCAGACGTGCGTTCGAGCGCGCCGGATCGAGAACGATATTTTCGCGGCGGATGATGTCGTTGAACAATAATCCCAGCGCCACGCGACGCCGAGCCGGCTCCACCAGCGGCTCTCGCGGCGGGGCTTGCGAGACGTCCTTGGCGCCGCTGCGGCGCATGGCCTCGATCTGCATGTCGCGAATCTGAGACTCGAGCAAGGCGTTCGGCACATCGACGGGATTTGCCTGATGGACTTTTTCCATGACCTCGGCTTTGTTGCGGTTGCGCAGCGTCTGGTCGAGTTCACGGCGCATGTTGGCCGCCACATCCTCACGCAGCCTGTCGACGCCGCCTTCGGTGACGCCGAAAGATTTGCAGAACTCTTCGTCGACCGCCGGCAGCGAGGGTTCCTCGACCGTCTTGACGTCGACCTTGAAGCTCGCGCGCTTGCCGGCGAGCTCCGTCGCGCGGTAGTCGGGCGGAAAATCGACCTCCACCGTCTTTTGTTCACCCGCTGCGGCGCCGACCAGCCCTTGCTCGAGCTGCGGCAGCATGCGGTTCTCGCCGAGCACGATCGCAACGTTCTCGCCCTTTCCGCCGGCGAACGGTACGCCGTCGATGGCGCCTTCAAAATCGACCGTGAGCTTATCGCCGGCGGCGGCGGCCCGCCCCACCGCCGTGTATTTCATCTGCTGTTTGCGCAGCCGCTCGATCATCGCATCGATATCGCTCTCGGTCACATCGGCGGTTATGCGTTCGATTTGCAGCGAATCGAGGGGCTGCAGCACGACCTCGGGGAACACTTCGAAGGTGGCGACGTAGGTCAGGTCCTGACCTTCGCCGCTGCTCTGCGGCTCGATTCGCGGACTGCCCGCCGGCGCCAAATGATTCTGGGTTACCGCCTCGGAGAAGCTCGATTGCAACAATTCGCCGATGACTTCGCGGTGCACCTGCGGCCCGAATTGCTGGCGGATCACCGTGAGCGGCGCCTTGCCGGGTCTGAACCCGTTCAACCGTGCCGTACGGCTCAGCTGTTTCAAGCGTGCGGCAATTTCCTTGCTGACGCGTTCGGCCGGCACCTGCACTTGCATGCGGCGCTCCAATTTACCGGTGCTCTCGACGGAAACCTGCATGTCAATCCTTCATAGGGTTGGAACCGATCTTGCGTGCGGTGGTGCGAAAGGCGAGACTCGAACTCGCACGGGTTTCCCCACCAGGTCCTAAGCCTGGCGCGTCTACCAATTCCGCCACATTCGCATCGGCAGCCCGTAAGTATAACCCAGCTTATCGAGGTTCGCTTTCGCGCACGAGCATCCTGGCCACCTCGCGCAGGGCCGGCAGGCCGTTTTCCAACATGAAGTAAAGCGGGCTGTCGCCCTCGAAGGGTGGACCCAGGTGGGGCGAGTGCACCCACGCCCAAACGCGATCCTTGACGCCCGACTCCGCCATCAGGGATTGCTGGATGCTGGCAATCAGGGCGGCGCGTTCCTGCTGAGTGGCGGACAGACGCGGGGCTTGGCCGAGCCGGTAGCGCGTCAGCACTTGAGGGGAAGGAATTCGCAGCAATCGGCATTGCTGCAAAGGCGAAAGCTCCCAGGCGTCGGCGATGGCGAAAAACCGTTTGAGCGCGTTCGTGCTCGCATGCCGCGCCGCCCGACGACTGGCCGGCTGCAAGACTAATCGCGGTCCAGTACGAGGCTTGGGGGACACAGAGGTTCTCACAGGGATTCAAAAGCATACTCCCTAATGGCCAGCGCGCTCGCTATCATGGCGTATGCCCATGACGTTTGCCGAACGCCTCAGCCGAGCGCAGAAGAACAGCGGCGGCTTAGTCTGTGTCGGTCTCGATCCGGATCTCGCCAAATTGCCGCGCGACCTGGCAAGCGAGCCGGAGCCGCTGTTCGCATTCAATCGCCGCATCGTCGACGCAACCGCCGATCTTGCCGCAGCGTACAAACCCCAGATCGCGTTCTACAGCGCGCTGGGAAAAGAAACCGAGCTGGTCGCGAGCATTCGCTACATCCGCGAACGCGCCCCGCACACGTTGGTCATCCTGGATGCCAAACGCGCGGATATCGGCAACACGGCCGAGGCTTATGCCAGCGAGGCCTTCGACCGCTACGCAGCGGACGCTGTAACGGTGAATCCGTATATGGGCGAGGACTCGGTGCGCCCATTCCTCGCCCGGTCCGACCGCGGTGCCATTTTGCTGTGCCGAACCTCCAACCCCGGCGCTCGGGATTTTCAAGATTTGCTGGTCGACGGGCAGCCGCTCTATAAGAGAGTCGCGGAGCGCGCTGCCGCAGATTGGAACGCGCACCAAAATCTAATGCTGGTGGTGGGCGCGACCTACCCTGCCGAAATGGCCGAGCTGCGGCGCGCGCACCCGCAACTATCATTCCTCGTCCCCGGGATCGGGGCGCAAGGCGGCGATCTCGACAGCACCCTTGCCGCCGGCTTGAATGCCGCGGGCGCGGGGCTGCTCATCAATTCTTCACGCGGCATCATTTATGCGGGCGGCGGGGCTGCTCCGGCCATTCGCGCCGCTGCGGCCGACTTGCATGCGGGAATCAATCGGGGGCGGTAACCTAAAAAGCCGTCTTGATCACGCCGCCGTCGACGCGCAATGCGGCGCCGTTGGTCGCCGACGACAGCGGGCTCGCCACGTAGGTCACCAGCGCCGCCACTTCTTCGGGCGCTGCGAATCTCTTGAGCAGCGACGTCGGGCGTGCCGTCTGAAAGAATTCCTGCTCCACTTCCGCGGCGGTCTTGCCCGCGGCGGCGGCCATTTCGCCCACGAAGTCGCCGACACCGCGCGAGCGCGTGGGCCCCGGCAATATCGTGTTGACCGTGACCGCGGTTCCGGCCGTGCGCTCGGCCAGGCCGCGCGCGACCGCGATTTGCGCCGCTTTCGTCATGCCGTAGTGAATCATCTCCGCCGGAATGTGATAGCCGCTCTCGCTGGAAATGAAAATGATGCGGCCCCAATTGCGCGCGCGCATCTTGGGGAAATAGAGCCGCGCGAGACGCGCGCCGCTCAGCACGTTCACGTCGAAAAAGCGCTGCCAATCGGCGTCGCTGATGTCCTCGAAAGCGCGAACCTCGAAGATCCCGAGGTTGTTCACCAAAATATCCACGGTGGGATGTTGGCGCAGGAGTTCCTCGGCCGCTGAGGCAAGACTCAGGTCTCCCGCGAAGCCGCGCACCTCGCCGCCGGTCTCCCCCTTGATTCTCGCAGCGGCGGCATCGACGCTAGCCTGCGCTCTGCCGTTGACGATGACCGAGGCTCCTTCCCGCGCCAACGACAATGCAATCGCGTGACCAATGCCGGCGGTGCTGCCGGTGACCAGAGCAATTTTTTTCTTCAGCTGTAGATCCATGACGCACGCCTCAGTGATGCATGACGTTCAATGTTGGAGCAGTGGGCGCGAAAGCAAGGCCTGCATGTCTCGCCGGCCACCGCCGCCCAAGCGAGGACCAAAAATAGACCTTTAAGCGTTTCCCTGCAAACCGGAGAATTCCATTTGGGCGCGTTGCGAGGCCCTATTTTCTGCTAATTTCCTCCCATGCGAATCGCGGCAATCTCGGACATACACGGAAATGTGGGCGCCCTCGATGCGGTGCTGGCGGACATAGACCGGCGCGGCGTGGACCTGATCGTCAATCTGGGCGACATCCTGTCGGGCCCTCTCCAGCCGCGCGAGACGGCGGATCGCTTGATGGCGCTCGATTTGCCGACCATTCGCGGCAACCACGAGCGCCAGCTATTGGCTTCCGATCGCGACGGCATGGGGCCATCGGATCGTTACGCTGCCGACACGATTAGCGACGCGCAGCGCCAATGGCTGCAGGCGCTGCCGGCCACGCTGACCGTTGCGGACGGCATTTTTCTTTGTCATGCGACTCCCGACAGCGATGTGGCGTGTTTTCTCGAGAACATCCGTGACGGCGAACTGATGCCCGCGTCTCTCGCGGAAATCGAACAGCGCGCCGCGCCTTGCACGGCATCGCTGATATTTTGCGGACACACGCATATACCCCGGGTGGCGTACTTGACCAGCGGACAAGTAATCGTCAATGGCGGCAGCGTTGGCATTCAAGCCTACGAGGGTCATCATCCTGTTCCTCACGTCGTCGAAGTCGGGTCACCGCATGCGCGGTATGCGATCGCGGAACGCGCCGCAGGCCAATGGACGGTCGATCTGCTCGCGGTGCCTTATGACTGGGCGGCGGCGGCGCGAATTGCGCAAGAGCACGCGCGGCCGGAATGGGGGCAGGCGCTGCGCACCGGCTTTATGTGATCGGGCAATTGTCCATCGAGCTCTCCAGCGTTCATCCCGGCGCCGCCGCCGCGAGAGGAGCCTATTGCATAGCAGCAGGCCGCGCCATCGAGGGAAAGCGCGTCACGACCATGTATTGGCCACGCGCCCGAAGGCATCCAATAGCCGCAGGTACTGAATGGCCGCGGCCGCTCCCCAGCGGCTTAGGGCGTGCAGCGCAATCGGGCGGATCGGGGTCACGGGGAATCCCAGCTCCGTCGCCGGCTTTCCCAAGACATATTTTGCCAAAAGCGCGCCCATGGTGATCGCCATGGCGACGCCGCGCCCGTTGTACCCCAGACCGGCGATGATGCCGGGCGCAACCTCATGCAGGTGCGGCAAATGATCGGGCGTCATGGCCACCCATCCCGACCAGTGGTAGTCGAATGGCACGTCCGCGAGCTGCGGATAGATTTCGCGCACGCCACGATGTTGCGGTTTGGCGGCCTCGATGAGGGACGTGCGGCCGAACACGCCGCGCGATCCCATGATGAGACGGCCCGTTCCATCCAACCGAAAGTAGCGCAGAAGCCGCCAGGTATCGGACACCGACTGACGCTCCGGCAGAATGCCGCGCAATTGTTCTTGCGACAGCGGCGCGGTTGCCGCTTGCAGTGACGGCACGGCGACGAAGGTGCGCTTGAGCGCGCCCGTGAATTCGTCGGAGTAGGCATTGGTCGCCAGCACCACGTGCGGACTGGTGACGCTCCCCTCCGCGGTCGACACCTGCCACTCGTTGCCGACGCGGTCGAGGCGAATGGCCGCGCTGTCGGTGAATACTCGGCTGCCCGCATGCTGCGCGGCGGTCGCGAGTCCGCGCACGAGCTCGAGCGGGTGAACGGTACCTCCGCGCCGGTCGAGCAGACCGCCACAGTAGCGCTGCGAACCGGTGAGCCGCGCCGTCTCGGCTCGGTCGAGCAGATCAACTGCCGCACCGCGCTCGCGCCATTGACGGACGCGAGTTCGCAACGGACGCAGGGCCGCCTCCGACGTTGCCAACTGCAGCCAGCCGCTGCGGACCGGCTCGCAGGCGATGCGATGTCGACGGATGAGATCGAACACCAGGTCGGGCCCCGCGGCGACGGTGGCCACGAGCTTTGATCCCAACTGTCCCCCGAACATCTCCTCGAGGTCGTCGGGATCGTACTTGAGGCCGGGAATGACCTGCCCGCCGTTGCGGCCGGACGCGCCATCCCCAATGTCATTGCTGTCGAGAACCACGACCGCGCGGCCCCCTTCGCTCAAGTGCAACGCCGTCGAGAGCCCGGTGTATCCGGCACCGACGACCGCAACCTCAGCTCGGATCGCTCCGCGCAGCGGCTGACAGGGGGCAATGGGCGCCGCTGTCGCCGACCAGAGCGTCTGCGCCGGCTGCGGAATCGTGGTTAAAATTTTGCCGTCAGCTCCAGGCCATAAGTGCGCGGCTCGCCCACCAGAGCATAGTCGAATCCCAGGCCACCGTCGGCAGGATTACGCTGCGCCAGTCCGTACACCAGATACTGCTTGTTCGCGAGATTCTTGCCCCAGATGGCGATTTCGTATCGGGGCCCCATCAGTACGATTCGTCCATTCACCAGCGCGTAGCCATCCTGCGCGATGCGCTCGGTGTTGAGCGCATCGTAGTATTGCTTGGAGTAATAGTTGCCGTTCACCTGCACGTGCAGATCGCCCACCGAAAATTTCGCGGCGCGCCAATCGGCATTCGCCCCGGCGCTGAAATTGGGCGCCCCGATCAATCGATTGCCGGCGCGAGACAGGCCATGGAGCGTGAGCTCTTGATATTTCGACTGCAGTAACCCCATGGTCGCACCGACGCTGATGTCGCTGGTGAGGTTGGCGCGAAACTCGACTTCGCCGCCCGCGACTCGCGATTTCGGCGCGTTCACTACACGAAAGCCGCTGCCGCCGCCCGGCAATCCGAAGGTATCGAGGAACTGCTGGTCTCGATAGTTGTAATAGAACAGCGCGGCGTTCAGCATCGCGCGGCGTTCCCACAGTTCGGACTTCACGCCCAGTTCGTACGAATTGAGTTTCTCCGGCTGCGCGAAGGTGAGCTCGGCGGGCGCGTTGTAGGCTTGGCCATTGAAGGCGGCGCCGCGGTAACCCTGGCTGAAATTGAAATACATCATGACGTCGTCCATCGGCTTCCAATCCGCGCCGGCCTTGAAGCTCACGTTGCTATTCGACTTGCTCAGTTCGGGATAGGTGGCGCCTGGCGCCTGCAGTCCCGTTTGAAAGCTGGTGTACGTGGCCGGCAATGCGGCAATGGTCGGCGTCCAGAGCGTCGTCGTATCGTCGGGCAGCAAACTGGTCGGGGCTGAGGGCAGGCCGCCCTCCAGCGCATAGAAGTTTTTGATGGCGATCGAGTCCTTGGTGTAGCGAACCCCGGCGCGGAACGTCACGGTATCGGTGGCGGCAAACGTCATATTGAGGAACGCCGCCTTGGTCTCGCGAATTTGGTCGAAATTGTTGTATTCATCGAAGCCGTAGAGCTCCTGTCCCGACGGCAGGAAAAACGCGCCGGGAAACCCGTCGAAAAAGTGAAATTGCACGGTGGCATGCACGGTGTCGCGGCCGTAATAGGCGCCGCCCAGGAACTCCAACGGTCCCATGTCGTGCGTGGCGATGCGCACCTCCTGTGAAAACGCGTTCACGCTCGAAAAATACGTGTTCGGATCGTCGAGGTACACCGGCAATCCGCCATCGTCGCTCTTTTCATACCACTTGCCGAAGTCGAAGCCGGTGACCGAAGTGAGCGACAGATGCGGCGTGAATTGCCACTCGAGCTTCAAGGAGGCGCTGTCGCTGCGAATGTCCTTGTCGATGGCGTACTTGGCGCCGTTTTGAAACCAGCCTATGTTGCCGGTGAAGCCCGTGACGGTGGGATCGTTGTTAAGGGCGTGCGCCCCATACGGTGTGCCGCCGGAACGGCTCACCGACAACTTGAGCAATGCCGAGAACGTATCGCTGGGCTTGAACAGCAGGGAAAACCGACCGGCCAGCGCGTCAACGCCGTTGAGCGGCCGCACGCCGGGGACGATGCTGTCCATCCAGCCCTTGCGCTCTTCGTACAGCACGGCTGCGCGCCAGCCCAACACGCCGTCGATGACGGGGCCGCCGACCGCGGCGCGCACATTGCGTGCATCGTAATTACCAACGCCCAGCGTGGCGTACCCATCGTAGTCCGCGAGGCTGGGGTTCTTCGAGTAGAAGCTGATGGCTCCCCCCGTGGCATTCTTGCCGTACAGAGTGCCCTGCGGTCCGCGCAGCACCTCGACTCGGTCGAGATCGAACACTTGCAACGCCTGCAACGCGCCTACGCTTTTGTAGACCTCGTCCACATACATGGCGATGGGGCTGCTTTGATTCTGACTGAAGTCGCTGGTGGTGACGCCGCGCAGCGTGAAGCTCGGCTGTGCTTCCTCGCCGTAGGCCGAACTGATGGTCAAATTGGGCACGGCCGCCGCAATGTCGCCGGCCTGGCGGATGCCGCGCCGTTCCAAGTCAGCGGAGGAAATGGCGGTGATCGCCACCGGGATATCCTGAGCTTTCTCGCTGCGGCGCTCGGCGGTCACGATGACCTCGGCCAACTCGTCGTCCGCGTGCACCGCGCGGGGCCATGCGGCCAACAACGCCCCGCCGGCGAGGGCCACGACCAATGCAGCACCCAGGCGAGCGTTTCCCATAGTCATTATCTCCCCCATTATCGCCCCCATTAAGACTGCGGCCGGTCGTGGCGCGCGGTCGGCAATTGATCGAGAGCCTCGAGATACCGTAAAATCGATTATCGATACATCCCAATCGAAATCTAAAAACACTGTAGGGTACCGCGCGCCGCCAGTCAAACGGCAAATGGGTCCCGGAACCTAGCGAGAGGCGAGGCCGCTCGACGCGGCGCGCGCGGTTTCGAGCAGCACCGAGGCCAGCTTGTCGCGCAGATCCTGCATGGTCCAACGGCTGGTGGGCCCTGAGATATTGACTGCGGCAATCGGCCGGCCGTCATCGCCCAGAATGGCCGCCCCGATCGTGAGGTCGCCCCGATAGGTCTCCTGATCGGCCCACGCGTAGCCAGTCTTGCGAGCGCCATCGATCAGAGCGAGCAGCCGGTCGATGTCGGTCGTGGTCGTCGCTGTGAAGCTGCGCAGCACCGAGCGCCGCACGATCCCGAGCGCCTCTGCGGGCGGCAGCGCCGACAAGTAGGCGCGTCCGGCTGCCGTGCAATACATGGGCAATCGATGCCCCACCGGCATATGAATGAAAAAGCGCTTGCGGCTCGGAAAGCGCGCGATGTACACCATGTCGGTGTCGTCCGGTTCGGACAGACTGACCGACTCGCCGCTGGCTTGATTCAAGTCGACCAGATGAGTGGTCGCCTGTTCGATCAGCGGGTGACCCATCAAATACGCGTTGGCAATATTCAATGACCGCGGCGACAAGACCCAGCGTTTCAGGTGCAAATCGCGCTTGAGGTAACCCAGCCGCTCGAGCGTGTGCGTGCAGCGCTGCGCCGAGCTCTTGGTCATGGCGGTCGCCGCCGCGATCTCGCCCAGATTGAGCGCCCGCGCTTGCTCGCCAAACGCCTCGAGAATGGCGAGGGCCTTTTCGACGGTTTGGTTATAGAGAGGATCGCTCTTGTCGATCGGCCGCTTCTTGCGCGCCCGGTCCTGCACGGCTGCCGCCGTGCGCTTTTTCACTGCCATGGCGGCGCATGTTACGCGCCGGAAGCGAGCGCCACCATCGCGTGCAGCAAGACATTGGCACCCGCCTCCAAGTCGGACGGCACGGCGCTCTCGGCCTCGTTGTGACTCAAGCCTCCCGCGCATGGGACGAATATCATGGCGGTCGGCACAACCGCGGCGATATTGCATGAATCATGGCCGGCGCCGCTCACCATTTCCAACGCGTTGTAACCCAACGCGGCGGTAGCCGTGCGTACGGCATCGACAATGGCCGCATCGAACACCACACCCGGGGCTTCCCATACGCAGCGAATATCGCCGGCGAGTGCATGATGCTGCAGGGCGGACCGGACCACCCGATCGACCTCGGATCGCAGCATACCGTACTCATGAATATCAGGGTGGCGAACGTCAATGGTGAATCGCAGCCGGCCCGGCACGGTGTTCGGCGAGCCGGGAGAAGTTTCGATGATGCCAACGGTGAGCCGCGCATCCGGGCCGCGCGCGCGCGCCGCCGCGTAGATTGCCGGCAGCACATCCGCGAGCACTCGAATGGGATCGCGCCGCATGTCCATGGGGGTGGGACCCGCGTGCGCTTCCTGTCCCTCCACGACGACCTCGTGCCGGCTCATGTGCTGAACACCGGTCACGATGCCGATGGTCTTGGCACGCTGTTCCAGTACCGGACCCTGTTCGATGTGCACCTCCAGCGCGGCCTTGACCGATTGGCGCGCCACCGGCGCATCCGTGGGGATGCCGAGCCGCTCGAGTTCCTGGCGCACGCTGCGGCCCGCGCGGTCGGTCAACGCATGGGCGGTTTCCAGCTGCAAACGCCCGGACCACACGGCGGAGCCCATCATGGCCATCGGAAAGCGGCAACCTTCCTCGTTGCTCCATACGCCGACCTCGAGCGGATGCAATGTGGTCAACCGCGCATCATTGAGCGATTCAATCACTTCGAGGCCGGCAAGCACGCCATACACGCCGTCGAATTTGCCGCCGGTGGGCTGCGTATCCAGATGGCTGCCGGTCATGACCACCGGCAGGGAGTCGTCCAGCCCGGCCCTGCGCACGAACAAGTTGCCCACCGAATCCACACGCACCTTGCAGCCGGCGGCTTCCGCCCAGCGCGCCAGCAGCCGGCGTGCGGCAAGATCGCCGTCGGTCAACGCCTGCCGATTGCAGCCGCCCAGAGTCGTTGCGCCGATGTCGGCGGTAGCCATCAGCCGCGACCAGAGACGCTCGCCGTCGACCCGCGGCGTACTCAAGCGGAGGCGTCGCGGCGCAGCGCAAAGCCACCGGCCGATTGCGGTCGCTCGCGAGAAGGTATCGTCGAAACTTTGTTGAGCATGGGTGCCCTCATTGCCCGACGATATTACTGACTTTGATGGAACAGTGGAGCCGTGCTTGAGGCGGCTCGCGTTTCAAGCCTTTGGCGTGTAGGCGTCGATCAGCGCGCGGGCGGTCAATGCGGCGCTTTGCAGCGGTCCATTGCCATGGCCGAATGTTCGGCGCGTGAGGTACCCGCCTTCCATCACCAACATGAGCGCATCGCCCAATTCATGCGCCTTGGCGGCGCCCGCTTGGGCGGCCAGCTCGGATAACCGCCGGCGCATCTCTGCTTTCTGCTTAATGGCCACCTGCCGCGCCGGGTGTTCCTCATCGGCGATTTCAACGGACGCGTTGGCGAACGCGCAGCCGCGTGAATCCGCGAAACAGGTGCTCGTCACGTAGGCATCGAAAAGCGCTTCGATTTGGCGGCGCGGGTCGCCCTCGTGCGCGGCGACGATATCGTCCCACCAGACCCAGAATTCGCGGCCCTTCTGTTCCAGGTATTCGG
Source organism: Steroidobacteraceae bacterium (assembly GCA_036502605.1). Lineage (GTDB taxonomy): Bacteria > Pseudomonadota > Gammaproteobacteria > Steroidobacterales > Steroidobacteraceae > Bog-1198. The sequence goes on along the minus strand of DASXYI010000125.1, from coordinate 36,998 downwards.
CCACCAGTTCGTCCTTCGAGGCGAAGCTGCGGTAGAAGCTCATTTTGTTGGTACCGGCCTCGGTGGCGATGGTATCCACGCCAACGTCGCGGATGCCGTGTTTGTAAAAGAGATCGCAGGCCGTTTCGAAAATGCGGTCGCGGACCCGCGGTTTTGCGCAGACGGGAGTCGGATGACCTTCCTGAAGAAGGGCGTGGCCCGGTTTGTTCGCGGTCGGCGCCGCTTTACTCGTGCTCATGTGCAACTCCTCTTGACATGTGAGTTACCGGTCACTAACATTCGCGCAGAATGTTACTTAGCGGTAACTCACATACAGTGTCGTCGCCGCCGGGTCTTGTGTCAAGTCGCTGAATTGCAATGGGGTCACAATGAATTTCCGCACGCAGTTTCTCAAGCTCGCCCTCGTTACGCTAGCCGGTTCCTTTGCCTCGAGCGGCTGTGCGCCGTCGGTGGGCCAACCGACCGCGGGCAGCGCAAAGTCCCCGCGCCCGGCCGCCCAAGTCACGGTAGCCGAGGTTATTCACCGGCCCTTGCGCGATTGGTCTGAGTTCACCGGCCGCCTCGAGGCGGTACAGTCGGTCGAGGTTCGGCCGCGCGTCAGCGGCTATATCGACCGTATCGGATTCGTGGAGGGGGCACGGGTCAAAAAGGGCCAAGTCCTGTTTCGCATCGACCCGCGGCCCTTCCGCGCCGAGACCGAGCGCCAGTTCGCCGCCCGCACCCGCGCAATCTCGGAACTCGAGCTCGCCAAGGCCAACCATGCCCGCGCGCAGCGGTTGATCGGGGCAAACGCCATTTCGCGCGAAGAATTCGAGAGGCTGTCGAGCGCCGACAGCGTCGCCGCGAGCGATGTGGCGGCCGCGACCGCGGCGCTCAACGCGGCCAAGTTGAATCTCGAATTCACCGAAGTCCGCGCACCCATCGACGGCCGCGTATCCCGTGCCCTCATTACGCAGGGCAACTTGGTGTCGAGCGATAGCCTCCTGACCACCATCGTGTCGGACGATCCGATTTACGCGAGCTTCGATGCCGATGAGCAGACCTTCCTGCGCTACAGCCGCAACACCGCAAACCGGGTCGCCGGAGTCGACCCCGTGTATATGGGTTTCGCGGACGAAAAAGACTTCCCGCATGCCGGCCGTCTGAATTTCCTCGACAATCAGGTTGATCGCAAGACGGGAACCATCCGCGCTCGCGGGGTACTTGCCAATCCCGACGGAATCTACACGCCCGGGCTGTTCGTGCGCATCCGGCTGGTCGGGCGCGACACTCGCGACGCGGTGCTCATCGACGATCGTGCCGTCGGCACCGATCTCGGCAAGAAGTTCGTGTTCGTACTGAAAGATGACAACACGGTCGATTACCGCAGCGTCGCGTTGGGGGCGGAAGTGGACGGCCTACGTGTCGTCGGCAGCGGCCTTGCGCCCGGCGAGGTCATCGTCGTCAACGGCCTGCAGCGCGTACACCCCGGCGTATTGGTCGCCGCGACGAAGGTGGGTATGGATATGAACCGCGAGGGCCTGCGCCAGGTGGCCGCGGCCGACACCGACGATTCGGGCCACCCCTACGCGGCTCAGCGCAGCGCCGTCGTCGCGGCGCACCTGTCCCAGCCGTAAATCAACCCGCGTACGTCGGAGCTAGTCGATGCAACTTTCGCAGTTCTTCATTTCGCGCCCAATCTTTGCGGGCGTTCTGTCGACGATCATCCTGATCGCCGGACTCATCGCGCTGCCGCTGCTGCCGATCAGCGAATACCCCGAAGTGGTTCCGCCCACCGTGGTGGTGAAGGCGACCTATCCCGGAGCGAATCCCGAAGTCATTGGCGAAACCGTCGCTTCCCCCCTGGAACAGGCGATCAACGGCGTCGAGAACATGCTCTATCAGTCGTCACAGGCGACGGCCGACGGCGTGATGACGCTGACCATCACGTTCAAGCTCGGCTCTGACGTCGACAAGGCGCAGGTGTTGGTGCAGAACCGCGTCGCGCAGGCCCTGCCGAAGCTGCCGGAGGAGGTGCAGAGGCTCGGCGTGACCACCAACAAGGCGTCGCCGGATTTGACCATGGTGGTGCACTTGGTGTCGCCCGGCAAGCGCTACGACATGCTGTACCTGTCGAATTTTGCGACGCTGCGTGTGAAAGACGAACTGGCGCGGCTCGACGGCGTCGGCGACGTGCAAATCTTCGGCGCCGGCAACTATTCGATGCGCGTCTGGCTCGATCCCGACAAGGTCGCCTCGCGAAACCTGACCGCGGGCGACGTGGTCAAGGCAATCCGCGAGCAAAACGTGCAGGTTGCGGCCGGCGCGCTCGGTGCACCGCCGACTCCGAATGCGGCGGATTTTCAACTGCTGATCAACACCAAGGGCCGCCTCATCAGCGAGGCGGACTTCGGCGCCATCGTCGTCAGAGCGGGCGATGCGGGTCAGATCACGCGGTTGCGCGACGTGGCTCGCATCGAGCTCGGCGCCGATACGTATGCACTGCGCTCATTGCTCGACAACCAACCCGCGGTGGCCGTCCCGATCTTTGCGCGCCCGGGAAGCAATGCCATCGCAATCTCCACGGCGGTGCGCGCCAAGATGGAGGAGCTCAAGAAGAGCTTCCCGGCGGACGTCGACTACACCATCGTCTACGACCCCACCGTGTTCGTGCGCAGCTCCATTGAGGCCGTCGTGCACACCTTGTTCGAGGCCATACTCTTGGTCGTCATCGTGGTCATCGTGTTCCTGCAAACGTGGCGGGCGTCGGTGATCCCATTGATCGCCGTGCCGGTATCCCTGGTCGGCACCTTCGCCGTCATGGAGTTGTTCGGCTTCTCACTGAACGCGCTCAGCCTGTTCGGGATGGTGCTTGCAATCGGTATCGTGGTCGATGACTCCATCGTCGTCGTCGAGAATGTCGAGCGCAACATCGAGAGAGGCTTGAGTCCGCTCGACGCGACGCGTCAGGCCATGCGCGAAGTCACGGGACCCATCGTCGCGACCGCGCTGGTTCTCTGCGCGGTGTTCGTACCCACCGCCTTCATCAGCGGACTGAGCGGCCAGTTCTACAAGCAATTTGCCTTGACCATCGCCATCAGCACCGTGATCTCGGCGTTCAATTCGTTGACGCTGTCGCCGGCGCTGTCCGCGTTGTTGCTGAAGCCCCGCGGTGCGGCGCCCGACCGCCTGCAGCGGCTCGTCAATTTCGCGCTGGGATGGTTCTTTCGGCCCTTCAATCGTGCCTTCGCGCGCGCCTCGGACGGCTATCTGCGCGGCATCGGCCGCATCGTGCGCACCAGCGGCATCGCGCTGGCGCTCTATGGCGGCCTGATCGGATTGGCCTGGATGGGGTTCGCGACCACGCCCACGGGCTTCGTGCCTCCTCAGGACAAGCAATATCTCGTCGCCTTTGCGCAGCTCCCCGATGCCGCCACGCTCGACCGAAGTGAAGACGTCATCATGCGCATGGGCGAAATCGCATTGAAGCAGCCGGGCGTGGAGCACGCCGTGGCCTTCCCCGGTCTGTCCATCAACGGTTTCACCAACAGCCCGAACTCCGGCATCGTGTTCGCCACCCTGAAGCCGTTCGCGGAACGCACCGCGCCCGGAGAATCGGCCGCCGGGATTGCCGCGGCGCTCAACCAGAAGTTCGCGGCGATTCAGGACGCCTACATCGCGATTTTCCCGCCGCCGCCCGTGCAGGGGCTGGGCACCATCGGCGGCTTCCGCCTGCAAGTCGAGGATCGCGGCAGCGATGGCTTCGAGGAGCTGTACAAACAGACTCAGAACTTGATCGCCAAAGGCAACGCCACGCCTGGGCTCGCGGGCCTGTTCTCGAGCTTCCAGATCAACGTACCGCAAATCCGCGCCGACGTGGACCGCGAGAAGGTGAAATCGCAAGGCGTTGACCTGCAGGATCTGTACGACACGATGCAGATCTATCTGGGGTCGCTGTATGCGAACGACTTCAACCGCTTCGGACGCACCTATCAGGTGAACGTACAGGCGGAGCCGCGATTCCGTTTGCAGGCCGAAGATATCGTCAAGCTCAAGACCCGCAACGCCGCGGGCGAGATGATCCCCTTGAGTTCATTCGTCACCGTCGAATCGAATTCCGGACCCGATCGCGTGATGCACTACAACGGCTTCGCCACCGCCGAGATCAACGGCGCCGCAGCGCCCGGCTTCAGCACCGGTCAGGCACAGAAGCTCATGGAAGATCTCGCGCACCGCGAACTGCCGAACGGCATGAGCTTCGAGTGGACCGAGCTCACCTATCAGCAGATCCTGGCGGGCAACACCATGATCTTCATATTTCCCCTGGTGGTACTGCTGGTGTTCCTGGTGCTGGCCGCGCAATATGAAAGCCTCGCACTGCCTCTGGCGGTCATCATGATCATGCCCATGGTGCTGTTATCGGCCATCATCGGCGTGAAACTGTCCGGCGGCGACAACAACATCTTCACACAAATCAGCTTGATCGTTCTGGTCGGCCTCGCCAGCAAGAACGCGATTCTCATCGTCGAGTTTGCGCGCGAGGCTGAGGCCGAGGGCGCATCGACGCTGCGCGCCCTGCTGAAGGCGGCACGCCTGCGGTTGCGGCCCATCCTGATGACGTCCTTTGCCTTCATCATGGGGGTCATCCCGCTGGTTTTGAGCCATGGCGCCGGCGCAGAAATGCGTCACGCCATGGGCGTCGCGGTCTTCTCGGGAATGCTCGGCGTGACTTTCTTCGGCTTGATTTTGACGCCGGTGTTCTATCTGCTCGTCCGTCGTCTGAAACGGCGTACAGCGCCGCGAGCCCTGCCTCATCTCGATACGGCAGCGCAGGGGCGCCCGGCATAACGATGCTCGGCGCCCTTCCCTAAACCCACTTGACATGAAGGAGATTTCCATGACCAAGATCGCACTCATCACCGGCGCCAACAAGGGCATCGGATTTGAAACCGCCCGCCAGCTGGCAAAGTCAGGCGGCGTACATGTCATGCTGGCCGCCCGCGACCGCGCGAAGGGCGTCGCGGCTGCGCTCACGCTGCAAGGCGAAGGCCTCGACGTCGAAGCGTTGTCCCTGGACGTGACGGATGTCGAGAGCATTGCGGCCGCTGCCAAGGACATCTACAAGAAATTCGGGCGGCTGGACATCCTCATCAACAACGCCGGCATCTCCGTCGATGAGCCATCGAAAAAGGTGTCCGAGCAAACCCTCGCGACGTGGCGCAAAACATTCGATACGAATTTGTTCGCCCTGATCGCGGTCACGCAGGCCTTCCTGCCGCTGCTCGAGAAGTCTGACGCCGGACGCATCGTGAACCTATCGAGCATTCTCGCATCGATGACGCTGCACTCCGATACGAAGTCGCCGATCTATGATTTCAAGGCACCCGCTTATAACGTGTCCAAAACCGCGGTGAATGGCTGGACGGTGCAGCTGGCCTACGAACTGCGCGACACCAAGATCAAGGTAAACGCAGCGCATCCGGGTCACGTGAAAACGGACATGGGCGGCCCCGCCGCTCCCATGGAAATCGTCGACGGCGCCAAGACCAGCGTTTTGTTGGCATTGATCGGTGCGAACGGACCGAGCGGCGCCTATATCCATATGGGCGAGCCGCTGCCGTGGTGAGGAAAGGATCCTCGCGAGACACTCTGATGAAGTACCTAGGATTGTTCTTGGTCTCCCTGACACTGGCGGCATGCGCCGTCGGACCAGACTTCAAGCCGCCGGCCAATCCGCCGGCGGCACTGGTCAACGCTCACTCCACGGAGCGTGCTCCGCTCGTGGCGCAGTCTCCGGACGGCCTGTGGTGGCAGCAGTTCGACGATCCGGTACTGAACGAGCTGGTCGGGCGGGCGCTCGACTCGAACTTGGATCTCAAGATCAGCGTCGATCGGGTTCGCGCCGCCCGTGCCGCGTTTTCAGGCGCTGAATTGGACTACGCTCCCCATGTTCCGCTCACGGCGGGCTACACGAATAGCAAGGAGCAGGTGCCCGGGTTCGGCACGCAACGCTACAGCGCTGAGAGTTACACCACCGGCTTCGACGCCACCTGGGAGCTGGATCTGTTCGGCCACGTGCGACGCTCGGTCGAGGCGGCTCGCGGCGACCTTGCCGCCGAACAAGAGGATCTGCAGAACGTGCGGATAACCGTGGCCGCCGAGGTTGCGCGTAATTATTTTTCGCTGCGCAGTACCCAACAACAGATCCAGGTCGCGCGCGACAATCTCGCCAATCAAGAGGAGACCGTGCGCCTGACCTCGCTGCGCTACGAGTCTGGCCGCGGCACGGAACTGGATGTGCAGAGCAGCCGCGCGCGCCTGAAAGCCACCGAGGCCACTCTGCCCGAACTCCACACCTCGGAAGCGGCCGCTCGATATCGCCTCGCGGTGTTGCTCGGCCAACGCCCCGGCGCGCTCGACGCGCAGCTCGAGCCGCGCGCCGCGCCCGCGTACGCGAAATCATTGCCGATCGGCAGCGACGGCGACGATGCCGCCAACTTGCTGCGGAATAGGCCTGACGTACGCGAAGCCGAACGGCGGCTCGCGGCGGCTACCGCCCGCGTAGGCGTCGCTACCGCCGATTTGTTTCCACGCGTGTCGGTCAGCGGATTCGTGGGATTCCTGTCCGGCGACTTCGGTCACCTGTTCAGCTCCTCGGCCGGCACCGATGCACGGGCGTGGTCGATCGCGCCGACGGTGAGCTGGCCCGCACTCGATTACGGCTCCGTCAGGGCGCGCTTGCGGGCAAGCCGCGCGGACGCGGACGGCGTTCTCGTGAACTACGAGAAGACCGTGCTCAATGCCTTGGAGGAGACGGAGAACGCTTTCGTGGGCTATCGAGAGCAGCAAACTCGGCTCAAGAGTTTGCTGGAACAAGCCGAGGCCTCGCGCCGCGCCGCCGAACTTGCTGCCCTGCAATATCGGGAAGGCGAAACCGACTTTCTCACGCTGCTCGATGCGCAACGCACGCAGCTGTCTGCGGAGAGCGCGGTGGCGGAATCCGAAGGCACCGTGAACATCAGTGTGGTGACGATTTACAAAGCTCTGGGAGGGGTGGGTCAACCGCGCGACCGGCCGCTCCTGGTCACCCGCAGGGAGCCTTAGAGCCTGTCTTCAGTCTTCCCGCGGCCGCGACCTAGTCCGCGCTTATATGACAGAACGCTCTACATGCGTGAACTGCGTCGAAGTCCTATAACTCTTCCCTATCCAACGCCAGATTCTGTCGCATAGCATTTGCTTCAGTTAAATTAGTGGTGTGCGATGGGCGCGAGTTTCCCCCGCCATGTCGCCTCGACCAAGGGGACTGGGCGCTTTCTATATTCTGGAGCAGACGATGTCACGCGGGCCATACCCCATATTGCTGATGCTAGCCATGTCACTGCCCGGAGCAGTTCGAGCGCTCGGACTGGGTGAAATCCGAGTCGATTCGGCCCTCAACGAACCCCTGTCGGCACAGATCGACATTGTCGGCGCGACTCGCGATGAGTTGATTGCCCTCACGGCCAAGGTCCCGAATCGAGAGATTTTCCAACGCTATGGCGCCGATCGCCCGGCGTTTCTCTCGTCCGCCACGTTCAAGGTCGGGCTCGATGCACAGGGACGGCCCGTCCTCAACGTTCGATCGACCGAGGCATTCACCGATCCGCTCATCAATTTTCTGGTTGATTTGCGTTGGGGGCGCGGCGAGTTGATTCGCGAATACTCGCTGCTGCTCGATCCGGCGGGTTTCTCGCCGGCTAGCCGGCTTGCCGCGGCCGGCACTGTGACCGAGAGGCCCTCGCCATCACCTGCTGCCCCGGTGGCAGCGCAGTTGAGGGACGTTCCGGCGCCCGCCGCGGCACCCGAAACGCAATCGCAGGAAACGCCGAGGAGCGTCCCATCCGGGGCGATTGCCACGCAGCATCGGGTCGTGGCCCGAGACACCCTTCGCGGAATTGCGCGGCGCGCCGGGGCACGCTCCGAATCGCAGGCGCAGCGCCTGATGATCGCGATCTTCCGGGCGAATCCAAATGCCTTCGAAGGCAATATCAACCGCCTGCATCTCGGCGCCCTGCTCAGCATCCCGTCAGAAGAAGAGGTGGCGGCCATCAACCCTGCTGATGCCAAGCAGGAGGTTCGCACGCATATGACGGCATGGAGGCTGGACGGACGGCCGGCGGCACTGCGTCGAGTCACCGCCATCCCGGTTGCCACACAGGCGCCGACCAGCACGGCGCCTGCGCAAGAGGCGCACCAAGCACCGACCGATGCAGCGGCGAAGGACGCACTCAAGAGCCGCGTTCAGTACCTCGAGCAGGCGCTTCTGGACATGAACACACAACTGGCGAATGAGAACGCGAAAATACAGGATCTGAAGGAGCAGTGGGAGCGGGCCGCAAGCGTGCCCGCCGAGCCGACCGTGCCCGCCGAGCCGACCGCGCCCGCCGAGGCGGTGACCGTGCCCACCCAGCCGGTGACTGCGCCCCGCGAGCCGGCACTCGCGCCGGCTGCCCCCGCTGTGCATGCGGAACTCATGCGCGCCGAGCAACCCGCAGCTACGATCGCTGCGGTCGCGCCTGCCGCGACGCACCCGATGAGCAGAATGGCGGTTCTCGGCCCCATGGCCGGCGGGTTAGCGCTTCTGCTCGCGGGGTTTGCCTACGTACGCCGGCGTCTTTTGCCGGACCGCGCGCAACCGAAGGAGGCGCCGGACAATGAAGATCATGGCACCTCGGACATCGTCCACCGCGAAACGACGCCCGATGCGCCGCCAGTGACCGGCAAAGTTGCCGCGCCGCCGGTGTCCGTCTCCGTCGTCGCCGGGCAACCCAAATCTGCCCCCGCGTCCGTCGCACCCGCTGCGCGCGAAATCCCAGAGCGCGCGTACGATGAGACAACTCAAAGTCTCGCGGTCGACGCCGAGGCGCTCGAGAAATCCTATCTCGATATGGGCATCGATTCATTGGGCATCGACACGGTGGTGTTCGAACCCGCGACCCTCAATGCGGCGGCCGATTTGGCCGCGCACGACTCGGATACCGCAACGCATGATATGGCGGGGTTGGAAACGGTGGCCGTCGACACGTCGGAACTCGACACGGCGCTCACCAAGCCGGATCTCAACACCGCCATCATTGATACGAAGAAACTCGAGCCCGCCGCCGTCAACAGCACGGTCCTCGATTACAATCTGCTCGACCTGGATGCCACCGCTCAACATGTGCACATGCCGAGTCAGCTCAATGATCACGTCGTGGTAGCCGAACGGCGCACGAATATCGCCGATGTGCTGAAGCAGGCGATCGAACGAGATCCGCACCGCCGCGACCTGCGCATGAAGCTGTTGGAAACCTATTACAGCGCAGCGTCGACCAACCAACGCGCCTTCCTGGATGTCGTGAGGAAACTAGGTCGCGAGCGCGAGTTTCTAACGGCCGACGACTGGAAAAGAGTCGTCATGATGGGCCGCGAGATCGCGGGGGACGATATTTTGTTTGCCGAGACATCCAAGGACGATCTCGCCGATTGCGCGTGACGGGAACCAGAGGCGCCAGCCGCAAACAGCGCATGGCCCGTAACGCTCTCGTCCACGTTTTCTTCACAATGAAGCCTTGAACCGGTCGCATCTTGCGGCCGGTTCACAGAAGCATCGCGATCCGCGGCGCCATCATGTTCGCCACGATCCACAGCCCTCGCGCAGTTGCCGGACACCGTCCGCGACCCGGGTATCATAGGGTACAGCCCAACGCGCTTTGAGATGTTCCATGCATGATGATTTGCCCGATCAGCCCTCCGCTCGCGCCCAGGTCTACGCGGTACTGGTTACATATCACCCGGATAGCGGCTTTCCGGCCCGCCTGAGCCGAATCGTGCCGCAAGTCGGCGCGACCGTCATTGTGGATAACGGCTCGACTGGTGCGAGCTTGAAAATGCTGCGCGAGCTGTCCGCCGCCCCTGCACCGACGCTGGTATTCAATTTCGAGAATTTTGGCATTGCGCGCGCCCTCAACATCGGTGTTCAACGCGCGCTGGCCGGCGGATATTCATGGGCGCTTCTACTGGACCACGATACTCTGGTTGACGAGGACATGGTCGATCGGCTGCTGGCGACGCTCGCCACTTGCCGCGGGGAGCGGGTGGCCGTCCTCGGCTCGCGTTTCAGGGACACCCATGGGCTGGCAATCGACCCGCGTCGCCTCGCTGCGCGAAGTGAGCATTGGGAGGAAGTGGAGTCCGTCATCACCTCGGGGTCTTTGCTGTCCTTGGCGGCGTACGCGGCGATCGGGCCTTTCCGAGACGACTTCTTCATCGATTACGTCGATACGGAATACTGCTATAGAGCGCGAGCGGCGGGCTACCGTGTCATCGAAACTCTGCGGCCTCTCATGTCCCACACCCTGGGAGCACCCACTGCCCACAAGCTGATGTGGGCGACGCGATGGACCACCAATCATTCACCGGATAGACGCTACTACATCGCGCGCAACAACACCGTTCTGCTTCGGGAGTACGGCACGTCGGGCCGCGGTCCATGGCAGTGGAAGAGTATCGTTCGCTGCCTCCGATTGTGTAAACGCATCGCGTATTTCGAACAGGACAAGCTCAGAAAGATTTTCGCCGTCGGTCAGGGTTGGTGGGACGGTGTGCACGGAAAGATGGGTCCGCGGCGCACGGCGCGGCGATCAACACCGCTTTAGATAGGATTTAGCCGCAATAGCGTAGAATTTCTGCATGGAAACCGTTGCCCTCGGCAAGTCCGCCCTCGAGGATTCACGCATCGGCTTGAGCGCGCTCGCCGCGGCCGCGGTGCTGTCCGTGTTGCTGCCCATTCTGCGCGGCCGCGCCGACCCGGTCCCCTTTCACGATGCGCCGGCGGCGGCCCGCCAACTCGTCAATCCCTATGCCGAACAAGCAAGCGCGGCGCAGGCGGGAGGCGCCCTGTATGCTCAACATTGCGCGAGCTGCCATGGCCGCAATGCCGAGGGCTCCGGCAACATACCCGCACTCGCCCACAGCGCGGTTCAATCCGCCCTCGATGGTGAGGTTTTTTGGTTCGTCACCACCGGCAGCGTCAATGATGGAATGCCGCCGTGGGATTCGCTTCCCGAGCAACAGCGCTGGCAGATCGTGACCTACCTTAAGACATTGCGATCCATACCGGCGGCAGCCGCGCAGCCCATCAACGCATCCGATCTATCGGCTCCGCAACCGCCGCCTCCCTTCACCGACTTCCGTTACGAGGAGCCGGGCACCACACGTAAGATCACGATTGCCGATCTTCCGGCACCCTATGCGACGTCCTCCGCGAGCAACGCGCCGAGCGTCGTAGCCCGCCCGCGCGACGTGTGGCCCAAGGCACCGTCGGGCTTCAAGGTCGAGCTATACGCGGACGGTCTTGACATGCCGCGCGTCATCAAGGTCGCGCCAAGCGGCGATGTCTTCGTCGCCGAAACCGGCGCAGGCCGGATTCGTGTATTCCGAGGGGCGGCGACCGGCAAACCCGAAAGCTCGGTGTTTGCGGCCAATCTGAATCGCCCCTACGGTATCGCGTTCTACCCCGGCGGTTCGAATCCGCAGTGGATCTACGTCGGCGACACCGATGAGGTGGTGCGATTTCCCTACCGCAACGGGGCGCTCAAAGCACAGGGTCCCGCCCAGCATCTCATCGACTTGCCGCATGGCAAGGGCCACGGGACGCGAGACTTGAGTTTTTCGGCTGACGGCAAGACGCTGTTCGTCGCCGTGGGATCCGCTTCGAATGTCGATGATCCGGACACCACGCCTGGCGAACGGCATCGCGCCAATATCCTTGCCTTCGATCCCGACGGCTCGCGCATGCGCATCTTCGCCTCCGGCATCCGCAACCCGTCCGGCCTCGCTGTCGATCCGCGCAGCGGCGAGTTATGGTGCAGCGTGAACGAACGCGACGGCCTCGGCGATAATCTGGTGCCCGACTACATTACCTCGGTCCGTGAAGGCGGCTTTTATGGCTGGCCCTGGTGGTATATCGGGGCGCACCAGGATCCCAGGCATGCCGGCAAGCACGCCGAATTGGAACACGTGGTGCTTGTCCCGGATGTGCTGCTGCAGCCGCACAATGCGTCGCTGCAAATCATGTTTTACGAAGGCCGGCAATTTCCGCCGGAGTATTCAGGCGACATTTTCGCGGCCGAGCATGGCTCATGGAACAAAGCCGTCCGAACCGGCTACGAAGTCATACGCATTCCTCGTCACCAGACCGCACATGCGACCGGGGAATACCAGGATTTCCTCACCGGATTCGTACTGCCGAACGGGCAGGCCTGGGGGCGCCCGGTTGGCATAGCCACCGCCCCGGATGGTTCGCTGCTGGTGACCGACGATGGCTCCAATTCGATTTGGCGAGTGGCCTACGTCGGCGCCACGGAGCGTGGGCAATGACTTCGTGCGCTGCCGCGCGCACAACGGATAACCCGTTATGAGCTGCACATGAAACTGCGGGCGCGACTGCGGGAGACAACCTATTCGATCCTAGGTTTGGTCTTGGTCCTCGCGGTTGGCGGTTGTGGAGGCGGCGGCTCGAGCGCGCCGCCAACAGCGGGAGATCCTGCGCCGAAACTGGCTCAAATGAACACGTTTCAAACCACCGGGCCCGCCTTTGCAGTCAATTCCTCCGTGCAATTCAAATCCCTGACCAAGTCCGGCGACGCCATTTGGGTCGCGGCGACCTTGAGCGATTTCGCCGGCGCCCATACGATCTCGGTGACCGACACACAAGGCAATGTTTACACCCTGCTCGATCAAGAAAATGATGGAGTGCCGGGCACTCAAACGCTAGCGCATTTCTACGCCGCGAACATCGTCGGCGACACCGCGGCGCCCGACACGGTCACCGTTGTCTGGAGTAACGACAATTACAAGGGAATCCTGATCGCCGAGATTTCCGGCACCACCGCGGCCCCCTTGGTGGGACATGCTGCCAAAATTCAGGATGGGCTCAGCGCTGGTACCAATAACGTCACATCCGGCGCCGTGAATGTGACCACTGCCCGGACTCCGGCCCTGCTGGTCGCCGTCAGCATGAATACCAGCGGCGGCGCCAGCGACACCGGCGGCAGCGGCTTCGGCGGTCCCACGGCCGGCAGCGGCATGACTCAAGTGGCAACGTTGTGGAATTGGGGCACCGAACTCGCGACTTTTGCCACCCTACCAGTGACCAGTGCCGAAAGCGCAACGAGTGTGTTCAGCGCGCCGGATTTGGACTCATACGTCACGGTCGCGGCGGTATTTCATTAAAGTCTGCGAAACCCTACCCCGCCCTCGTCAGCGGTTCGGCTTGGTCATGCGCCGTGGCGCGCCCGCGAGCGGCAGCGGCAGTGCCGCGTGGTCATCGAAAACAATCGGATCTGTGACGCCTCGCAACCGCGGAAAAGCGGTAACCTGGGCCCCTTAAGGGATGCCGGACTCCATGCCACCTCGCAAGACTAAATTCCGAAGAAAATCCGGCGGTTGCGCCGCGGCCGTCGGTGCGGCCGGCATTGCAGTCGTGCTGGGCCTGAGCGGAGTGCAGCGCTGCATGGCGGCCGACCGGTGGGGTGGCTCACTCGGCATCACCAGCGATTACTTGGTGCGCGGCGTCTCCCGAAGCAACGATCACGTGGCGTTGCAGCTCGATTTGCATTACTTGAACCCGTCTGGATTCGTGGCCGGAGTATTTGCGTCCAATGCGCAAATTGATCCCGGCGAACCGGGAGACGTAGAAGTCAGCGCATTCGTGGGCTTTGCCTGGAGCTCCGCCATTGACTGGCACGGCAAAGTCCTTGCCACCCATTACCGTGATCCGTGGCTTCGGGGAGGCCCACAATATGACTACGATGAGCTGGACCTCGATATCGGCTATCAAGAGTGGCTCGACATCGGGGTCGCGTATGCTCCTAACGCGCCATATTTCACTCCTGATGGCGACTTGCGCAGCACCGCGGCCGAATCGGCGGAAGTCAGCCTGCAACGGCCGATTCGGGGCAAACTGTCTTGGACGGCAGGTATCGGCTACTACAACTTGGACGGCCGGAATGCCGGGGGGTACGCCTACTGGAGCGCCGGCGTGGCTTATGATCTTCGGCCGCTGTCCCTGGCAGTGGTATATGTCGACACCACCTCCGCGGCTAAGACATTGTTTTATAACGAGGGCGCGGGGGGTCGCTGGACCGGAACCGTGATTTGGCGGTTCTAGGGGTGGATCGTGCAACCATTTGGTGCTGCCCCGGTACTTATGAATGCGTACGGTTTATAGGAGTGAACGGCCGATGAGCTTGCTCGCCAAAAATTCGTCCACGAAGTGCGACAGCGAGCTGCTGATCGCCGTTGCCGCCGGGCAGCGGCGTGCATTGGAGGAGCTGTACCTCGGCTATCACCGCCGGCTATCGCGTTTCTTGTCGCGATTCACACCACGCTATGAGAATGTCGAAGAGATCATCAACGATACCTTTATGGTCGTTTGGCAAAGCGCCAATACTTTTCGCAACGCTTCGCAGGTATCGACCTGGATTTTCGGCATTGCTTACCGCATGGCGCTGAAGTCGCTGCGCCGCCAAAAAAACCACAATGCCGCACGAAGTCTCGACGAATATCCGGAACAGTCCGTCAATCCCGTGCTCGACACCGAAGTTCAAGACTGGGTGGCGCACGGCTTGAATCATCTTCCCGCCGAGCAACGCCTGACTCTGGTGCTCGCGTACCACATGGGGCATTCATTGGAAGAAATCGCGGTGATAACCGAATCTCCGATCGGGACGGTCAAGGCACGCATGTTTCACGCGCGTCAGAAATTGCGCCGCTATCTGCCGGCGCTCGGCGGCGCCTCCGCACTGCCGGCGAGCGTCGAATGAACAGCGGCCGCGGTATCCACGATACGCCGAGGCACGAGGAAATCTGTTTCCTATTGCCCTGGTATGTCAATGGGACTATCAGCGAACTTGACCGGCAGAAGGTCGACTTACACCTGGATGAATGCGCGGCCTGTCGCGAGGATTTGCTGCAGGAGCGCAGTGTCTACCAGCGCATGGCCGCTGCGGTCGGCGTGGAATATATGTCGGGGCCTTCACTCAAGCGTCTGCACGCCAAGCTGGATGAACTTGCTCAAGAAGAAGAACTTACTGAAGAAGAAGAAAAAAGGGAGTCCCGGTTGCAGACGCCGCGGGTCGAGCCACCGAGCGGCCGCTCGATGCCGTGGTCGGGTCTGCTGGCAGCGTCGCTCGCCGTGATGGCCGTGGCGCTGAGCCTTTTGGCAGCCACTGGATGGATGCAAATCCACGCGCGCGGGGCGCAGCCCAACTATTACACGGTCACGACGCCCGCTGCGCGACCGGCGAATGAGATCATTCGAGCCGTATTCTCTCCCACCATCACCTTGGTTGAACTGCAGTCCATCCTCGACGAGTCTCAGTTGCGAATAATTTCCGGACCGACGGAAGCCGGAGTGTATTCACTGGCGGCGACGTCCGCCCACCCCATGGAATCATCATCACTGGCAATCTTGCGCCGGCATGCGACGGTGCGTTTCGCCGAGAGCACGCAGCCGCTACCTGAACCCGGCGCATCTCGATGAAACGGCTGGCCGCGGCTATGCTCATAGCCGCGTGGACTTGCGGATGCAGCAACACGCCGGTGCGCGTCGAATCGCGCGCATTCCCCCATCAGACCTATGTGTCCCCCGAGCGCATGATTATTGTGGCGGTCGATAACGACTCCCACCCATTTTTGTCGCGCGCCGGAAGCACCCCGCGCGGCTACGATACTATCAAGACGTATGGCGCCACAGCGCGCGCGCGCCGGGTCATGCGTTCTCTGGAAAGCGAGTATGGGCTGCGCGAGGTGAACGCGTGGCCGATCGAACCTTTGCACATGCATTGTGCGGTGCTGGAGCCTCCCGAGGGTGCGGATCGGGCGGCCTTGCTGGCCACGCTGTCGCACGATCAGCGCATCGCGTTGGCGCAACCGCTGCAGACTTTTGCCACGAGCACGGAGCAATACAACGACCCGTACGTGGGATTGCAACGCGGTTTTCAACAAATGGATGTCGCCGGGGCTCATCCATGGTCGCAAGGTGAAGGAGTTAAGGTAGCGCTCATCGACACCGGCGTCGACGTTGAGCACAAGGATTTGCAAGGCAGCATCGCTGCAGCGGCAAATTTCGTCGATGGCGATGCCGAGCAGTTTCGGCGCGATCGCCACGGCACCGAAATGGCCGGCGTCATTGCCGCCATCGCCAATAATCGGGAAGGCATCGTTGGCGTCGCCCCAGGCGCGCGTATTCAGGTCTACAAGGCCTGTTGGCAGCTCCGTTTCGACGCCGATGCCGCCCGATGCAATTCCTTTACGCTCGCGCGCGCGTTGGTGGCGGCCTTCGATGCCCACGCGCAGGTGATCAATCTAAGCCTCGCAGGTCCGGAAGATCCGCTGCTGCGCGACCTTATTCGCGAGGGTTTGCGGCGCGGCATTGTGTTCGTCGGCGCCGCGGCCTCGGAAACGGCCGAACGCGCCAGTCTGTTTCATGAACCTGGGATAATCGAAGTCGCCACCGCCGGCAGTCGTTCCGTTCCGGCATCCGTGCTGTATGCCCCGGGACGGGAAATCCTGACCCTGCTGCCCGGCGGGCATTACGATTTTGCCTCCGGCGATTCGATTGCGACCGCGCAGATCACGGGCGTCGTGTCTTTGTTGCTGGCCAAGGATCACGGCCTATCCGCGACTGCCACCTACACGCTCTTGCACAATAGCAGCGCTCACCCAGGCGCCGTAGCGGGCGACAGAGATTACGTCGACGCCTGCGCCGCCGTGATTGCGCTCGTAGGCCGAGGGTCGTGCACGCCGCCCACGGCCGCACCTATTAAACCTATTCTCGAAAGTCCGGCACTCACCAAATGAGTACTGTCGAGAGCAGCCATTGTCCGCGCACCCATTTGAAGTTCACGAACCGCTTCGCCGATTGCCGCTGGTTACCCTATATGTAACCGAGCGCTGCAATTCGCGTTGTGTGACCTGCGACTACTGGCGGCATGGGCGCGACGACATGAATCTCGAGGCAGTGACGCGCCTGCTGCCGAGTCTCAAGCAATTGCGAACCCAAGTGGTGCTGCTATCGGGCGGCGAGCCGCTGCTCCATCATGAGTGGACGACGATGGCCGAGATGCTGAGGGCGAACGGTCTGAAAGTTTGGCTCCTGACGTCGGGCCTGTCGTTGGCAAAGCATGCGAGCCGTGCCGCCCAGCTGTTCCACACCATCACGGTGTCGCTGGACGGCACCGATCCTCAGACCTACGCGGCAATTCGCGGCCTGGACGCCTTCGACAAGGTGTGCCAGGGCATTCGTGCGGCGGCCGCCTACGGCACGCCGCCCAGCATCCGCGTTACGCTGCAACGCGCCAACTACCAGCTGCTGCCGGCTTTCGTCGATCTGGCCAAACGAATCGGCGCCCGCCAGATTTCGTTTCTTGCAGTGGACGTCGCCAATCCGCACGCCTTCGGCCGCACCGATGACTATGGCGCCGATTTGGCGCTGCGCTCCGAGGATTTGCCGATATTCGAACGGCTGCTGGATTCGTTGGAACACGATCACGCCGAAGATTTTCGCTCCGGTTTCATCGCGGAGAGCCCGCAGAAGCTGCGCCGCCTTCTGCAATACTTCGCCGCACGCCACGGGCAAGGGCCGTTCCCCGCGGTTCGTTGCAACGCACCGGAGTTTTCCGCCGTGATCGGCGCGACCGGTCGCGTGCAACCCTGCTTTTTCATCTCAGGCCCGCCCGCGGCGCAGGTTTTCGGCAGCGGTGCACCCATCGACGGCTCTCTGGCAAACGCACTGAACGGCGGCGGCATGGCGGCGTTGCGCACGTCAATTCGCGCGGGTGGCCGCGCCGAATGCAAAACCTGCGTCTGTTCGATGTGGCGGGATCCGGACAGCTTTGACAACGCCGCACGAGTGAGCGGGTCAGCGTCGGCGGGCGCGGTGTCGCGGTGAATTTCCTTGCCTCGACTCTCGATGCCTACAATCGTTGGGCACCCCTGTATCCACCCGTGGCGCATAACCCGTTGATGCGGGCCGAACAGCGCATGATGCTGGAGCATTGGCCCGAGTTCGCCGGCCAGCGCGCCTTGGACCTTGCATCGGGAACCGGACGCTATTCGCGATTGCTGGCCGAAACGCACACGGTGGACATCGTCGCGGTGGATTTCTGCGCGCCCATGTTGGCCCAGTTGTCGGCCGCGCGCCGCGTATGCGCCAGCATGATGCAACTGCCGTTTGCGAGCGGCGCATTCGATCTCATTGTCTCGGGCCTCGCGCTCGGCCATGCGCCGGACGTCGGCGCATGGATGACCGAGATCGCCAGAGTGCTCAGCAAAGGCGGTACATTGCTGTATTCGGATTTCCATCCCGAGGCGGCGCGTCTGGGGCTTCCTCGTACGTTCAAGGACGAGAACGCCCGCACTTGGACGGTGCCGCATCGCTGCCACGAATTGCCTTCCCAAAGAGAGGCCGCCGCCGCGGCCGGGTTGACGATCGAGGTCGTCCGCGAGGTGCGTGTGGGGTTCGAACTCAGGGAACGATTTCAGAAATCGGAGGAGTTCTATCATCGCTGGCATGGTCTGCCGATCGTGCTGGTCGTTCGGGCCAGAAAGTAAAGCCCATGCGATCGCCCCCTGCCCCTGGCTTAACGCTCATCAACGCCCAATTGCCGGGCGGCGACTTCGGCAGCTTGCGCATTGTGGATTCACGGATCGCGGCGCTGCGCGAATCCCCTCGAGCAGGCGATCGGATCGTCGACCTCGAGGGCGATCGCGTGCTTCCCGGCCTCATCAACGCTCACGATCATTTGCCGCTCAACAGCTTGCCGCCGCTGGAGGGCGGCAAGCAGTATCTTCATGTGCGGGAATGGATTGCGGACATCAACGCGCGCCGGCGATCCGACCCGTCGTTTGAAGCGCAAGTCACGGTCGCGCGCGATGAGCGTTCGCTGATCGGCGGTGTGAAGAACTTGCTGAGCGGTGTTACCACGGTCGCGCACCACGATCCCCTGTATCCGTTTCTGTCGAATATTGATTGCCCCACCGGAATCGTCACCGAATACGGCTGGTCGCACTCCCTCTACATCGATGGCGAGGAAAAGGTGCGCGACGCGTATGCGCGCACGCCGGTTCAATGGCCGTGGATCATCCACGCCGCTGAAGGGGTGGACGAGGAAGCGGCGAGCGAATTCGAGCGCCTCGATGCCCTCGGCTGTATCGGATCGAACACCTTGCTGGTGCATGGCGTCGCCCTCACCTGGGCGCAGCGCAAGCGCCTGGTCGCCGCCGCTGCAGGCCTTATCTGGTGTCCCTCGTCGAACCTGCGCCTGTTCGGCAAGACTGCGCAGGTGACCGATCTCATCGCACGCGGTCGTGTGGCGTTGGGCACCGACTCGCGTTTGAGCGGGGCGCGCGACTTGCTCGACGAATTGCGTCTCGCCGGCGAGCTCGGAAGACTCGATGATTTCACCTTGGAATCGTTGGTCACGACCGCTAGCGCGCGGCTTTTGCGCCTCGCGGACCGCGGTTCTCTGCAAGTCGGATCTCGCGCCGATATTCTCATTCTTCCTCCTCGAGCTCGGCTCTCGAAGACCTCCAGGTCGGACATTCGTCTCGTGTTGCGGGGTGGAAGCGTGCGATATGGGGACCCGGACTGCGCGCAAACCGTCGCGCCCGGCGCGTTCTTGACGGAAGTGCGCGTCGACGGCAAACCCAAGGTTCTGGACAGCCGGATTGCCACGCTCTTGTCCCGTTCGAGCCTGCGCGAAGGCGGCGTTGAACTTCCCGATGTGGCCTGGAGAGCGGCTTGAAGCATATTCTGCTGATCAACCCGACGATCACGTCCCGGCGCAGCGCCCGATTTCCGCTCGCGGTGCTGAACTTGTCCGCCTCGCTCGACGGCAAGTATGCATCCAGCATCGTCGACGGCAATGTCGATCCGGATTTCATCTCGACCACGTTACGGGCGCTCGAGAGCGGACGCATCGATGCGGTAGGCGTAAGCGTTATGGGCGGCCCGCAGCTCCGAACGGCCATATCCGTCTCACGCGCGATACGTGAGAGATTTCCCAGAGTGCCCATCATCTGGGGCGGCCATTTTCCGACCATCTGCGCAGAACCGAGCCTCAACTCGGCGTACGCCGACTACGCCATCCGGGGTCAGGGGGAAGAGACCCTTTGCGAGCTTCTCGATGCGCTGTTTTCCGAACGTATCGAGCGGCTCGCTACGATCGCCGGCCTGTCATGGCGCTCCGATGACCGGATCGTACACAACCCCAATCGTGCGTTCTCTACGGCGGGCCTCGTCAGAGGACTGCCTTACGAGCGCCTGGGCAACCCAAGACACTACATCGCCAGAACCTATCTCGGGACGCGCACCACCGGCTACCAGGCGGCCTTGGGCTGCCGCTTTCGCTGTACTTTCTGCGGTGTGGCGGCGATGTTTCGCGGCAAGACCGCGTTGCCGGCTCCGGAGCGGCTGGAACGCGATCTGCAGTTCCTCACGACGCGATTTGGGGTGGATTCCATCCAGTTTTACGACCATAACTTTTTTGACCGCGAAGTCGACATGGTCCCGTTGCTTGAGGTGCTGGCGAAATTCCAGCTGCCGTGGTGGTGCTTCGCACGTTCCGACGCGCTCTTGAACCTGTCGCAATCCTCGTGGGCGCTGGTCAGAAAGAGTCGTCTGCGGATGGCTTACATCGGCGCAGAATCTCCCAGTGATTGGTTGTTGCACGATGTGCGTAAAGGGACCAACACCGATCAAACGCTCGAAGCGGTGGAATTGTGCCGCAGTCACGGCGTGACCCCCGAGCTGTCTTTTATGTTGGCGCCGCCGCAGGATCCCGAGGGCGAGACCGAGAGGACTTTCGAGTTCATCCGGCATATCAAGCGGATTCATCCCGGGACGGAGATCATGCTCTACGTCTATGCGCCTCTCCCGCCGGCCCCCGGCGGCAAGAATCTGCCCGTCGAGCGGAGCGTCAGCGACTTGCGCGACTCGGCCGGTGCACGCCTCGTGTTTCCAACCACGGCCGACGAATGGGCCGAGCGACAGTGGTTGACATACTGGTGCCATACCGACACGCCGTGGCTCACGCCGCGCCTGCGCAACCGAATCCGCGACTTCACCACGGTGTTGGGGTGCAGATTCCCGACCGTTACCGATATTCGCTCGCCGTCGTGGGGAAAATCCGCACTGAGCACGCTCGCAGCGTGGCGTTATCGACTGCGGCGCTACGAGCGCCCATGGGAACTCGACTTCTCGAAGAAATTCATTCGCCTGTGGGATCCGCGTGTTTCCGGACTTTGATGGATAGGGAACCGACATTGCACGTCGCCCAGATCAGCTTCTTCACCGACCCTGAAGGACGCACGCCCGGACAGCTTTTACATGACTGGCCGACCCTGGTCGATGTTGCTGAAGCAGCATCCGGTGCCGGTGTGCGAGTCTCGGTGGTGCAAGCCTGCTCGCATTCGCAATATCTGGTGAGCAACGGCGTGAGCTATCACTTTCTGCCTTTTGGCCGAGGCGCCTCCACGGGGGGCGATTCGGCTGGTTGCTTGGGGAAACTGCTGCGCAAACTCGCTCCCGAGGTTCTTCATGTGCAAGGTCTCGGGTTTCCGCGCGACGTTCTATCCCTAACTGCCCTCGCGCCGGGAATTCCGATCCTGCTGCAAGATCACGCAAGCCGACCTCCTCCACTGTGGTGGCGTCCATTGTGGCGACGCGGGCTATCGGTGGCGTCAGGAGTCGCGTTCTGTGCGCTGCGGCAGGCACAGCCGTTTGCAAAGGTCGGTCTCATCCATCCGCGGACCATGGTGTATGAAATTCCAGAATCCACCAGTCGTTTCGCGCCCGGTGACCAGGACGAAGCGCGCCGAGCGACCGGCCTCAGAGGCAACCCGCTGGTCCTGTGGGTTGGGCATCTGGATGCCAACAAGGATCCTCTTACGGCGTTGGACGGGATCAGCAAAGCTGCTGGAACGCTGCCGGAATTGCAAGTGTGCTTTTGCTTCGGTACCGCGCCGCTGCTGCGCACGGTTCAACGTCGAATCGCCGCCGATCCTCTGTTGCGCGACAGAGTCCAACTGCTGGGCCGGGTGCCCCACGAGAGAGTCGAGCAACTGATGCGAGCGGCCGATTTTTTCGTCCTCGGGAGCCACAGGGAGGGAAGCGGCTATTCCTTGATCGAGGCGCTTGCCTGTGGGTTGTCCCCGGTCGTGACGGACATTCCGTCCTTCCGCTCGCTCACCGACGCAGGAACGGTCGGTATGCTGTGGCCATGCGGCGACGCCCGCAAGCTCTGTGCTGCGCTCGTGTCGATAGCGTTGCGTCCGAAGCGGGAAATCCGCGAGGCGGTTCGCGCACATTTCGATGCCGAGTTGTCCTTTGCCGCGCTTGGCCGAAAACTCCGTGCGACGTACGAGGACTTACTGCAACGCGAACCAATGTACTCTGGACATCCATAATATGCAGCCGGTTGTGTCGATTATCCTGCCGACCTTCAACCGCTTGAAATACCTGCGCGCCGCGGTCGACAGCGTTTTCGCCCAGACACTTCAGGATTGGGAGCTGATAATCGCTGACGACGGTTCAGGTGCTGAAACAATGGCATATCTCCGGTCGTTCGCCGACGTACCCCGCGTCAAGTTGCTTTGGCTCTCTCACACCGGAAATCCACCCGCCGTACGCAATGCCGCGTTGCGCGAAGCAGAGGCCGAATACATTGCTTTTCTGGACTCGGACGATGTATGGATGCCGGAGAAGTTGGAAGCTCAGATCAGCTCGCTGCGCTCTCACAAGGTTCGTCAATGGAGTTACACCGGCTGTGTCATGGTCGATGGTTCTCTCAATCCCTTTAGTGGAGCGCCCCACAAACATCGCTCAGCGATTGATGGCTGGATTCTCGAGAAGCTGTTGAAAGCGGAGGTGGTCATCGTACAATCGAGCGTAGTCGTTGCGCGTGAATTGATTACAGCAGCAGGCGGATACACCGAAGAACTACCCATATGCGGAGACTACGAGCTGTACGTACAGCTGGCGCAGCGTAGCGAGGTCGACTTCGTCGACAAGCCGCTCGTTCTCGTCCGCCGCCACGAAGAGCACTATTGCGACGACGTTACCGCGTTGGCCGACTTGCGACGCTTTATAGAAAGGGTGCAGCGCTCGGGTACCGCTACGCATCTGGAGTCGGTGTTGGACAGACGGCGCGCGCTCGTGTCTGCCGGTATCGCGAGAGGCTATGCAGCTACCGGCAACCGTAGCCGCGTCCTGAGCACTCTTCTTTCGAGCGCGCGATACTCGTGGCGTTACCGGGAGTGGTGGTACTGCGCCATGGCAGCCACGGTTCAAGCATTTGCACCCGGGAGCGTACGGAAGGTCGTTCGCAGGTATTTTCGCGGACGCCATGATCGCGGCCGGCAGCAAATGAGACCTCAATGAATATTTTTTCCGCCGTATGGCGTCTTCTCAATCCGCGGCAGCGGCGACGGTTGGTCGCGCTGCAACTGCTCTCGGTGCTCATGGCCGCGTCCACCGTAGGTGGAATCGCGGCGGTACTCCCGTTTTTCACTGTGCTCGCGGATTCAAACGTGGTCGACCAAAGCGCCGTGTTGCATTTCTTGTACCGGCACATGCACTTTGCCAGCGAGCGTACCTTTGTGGTCGCGCTTGGTATTGGGTTCGCCGCCGTGGTCGTGCTCGCGAATGCCGTCAACCTGATCGGCTCGCTGATGATGACTCGCTTTGCATTTCAGGTGGGCGACACGTTTTGTACCGCTTTGTTCGACGAATACCTGCACCGGAGCTTCGCATTTCATTCGACGACCCACAGCTCGATTCTCTCGAGCAAGGTACTTCATGAAATCGGGAGAGTCACCGCAGGCA
The DNA here is from genome assembly GCA_036502605.1 of Steroidobacteraceae bacterium. Taxonomy (GTDB): domain Bacteria; phylum Pseudomonadota; class Gammaproteobacteria; order Steroidobacterales; family Steroidobacteraceae; genus Bog-1198. Next base: position 13,111 of record DASXYI010000125.1, on the reverse strand, counting down.
TCCTGCAGAGCGGACTTATTCTCGTTACAAACCTCGTGACGATCACTTTCATCGTGGCGGCGATCGTGTTTCTCAATCCGCTCGTCGCCATTTTCGCAATTGTCGGACTGAGTGCCAGCTACGCCGCGATCTATGTGACTGCCCGCGGCAAGCTGCTGCGAAATGGATTGGCGGAAAGTCGCGATTTTGCCGCGCGGACCAAGCTCGTCGGCGAGAGTTTCGGAGCAATAAAGGAAATCATTCTATTGCGGGCGCAGTCCTTCTTCGTCGCAAAGTTTGCGGAACGCTGCAAATCGATATCCAAGACAATCGTCAGCACACAGGCGATTTCGCAGAACCCGCGCCACGTCCTGGAATGCGTAATGGTTTGCAGCCTCGTGGGAGCCGCCCTGTACTTGAGCGGCCGCGGTGCGGGTCCGTGGATCGCGCAACTCACCTTCGTCGGTCTGGCCGCATACCGGTTATTGCCAGCATTGCAGCAGGTCTATGCCGCCATCGTCAGAATTCGTGCGGATCGCCCTGCGTTCGAGAGCATCGCCAGCGATCTGCGGCAGGCTCGGGTGAGCGGCGGCACCGCTCGCTGCTCAGCGAGCGATCGATCCTTGCGCGGCAGACCGTTCCACGAGATCCGCCTGCAAGCCGTTTCATTCCGCCACAGCGGCGATCGACCGGCCGCCATCTCGAATCTGACGCTGGGCATTCCCGCCGGCGCGGCGGTCGGATTTATCGGGGCCAACGCTTCCGGCAAGACGACGCTGGTCGACCTCTTGGCGGGACTTCTCGTCCCGCAGTCCGGGCACTTGGCGATCGACGGAATCGTGGTCGACGACGCAAACCGCAGCGCATGGCAATCAGCCATTGCATATGTTCCACAACAGATCTACGTGCTCGATGCCATGCTCCTTGAGAATATCGCTCTCGGGGTTCCGGTTTCGCAAATCGATCTCGAGCGAATACGCTCGGCGGCTCGACTCGCGCGACTCGATGAGTGTATCGCCACGCTGCCCCACGGATACGACGAAATGCTGGGCGAAGGCGGTGGCCGTCTTAGCGGCGGGCAGCGCCAGCGCGTGGGGATTGCGCGGGCACTCTATCGCGACGCGTCAGTATTGATTCTGGACGAGGCCACGAGCGCGCTGGACGCCGCCGCCGAGCAAGAAATAATCGACACGCTCGTAAAATATCGACGGGGTCGGACGATCCTCTTGATCGCGCATCGGTTCGGCTCGCTTCGGCACTGCGACCTGATCGTGGAACTCCAAGGAGGGGCAATAGCCCGCAGTGGAACTTATGACGAGCTGATTGCATCGTCTACAACGCGGGCTGAAACGGACATTTCTTGCGAGATCTGAAATGCTCGTAGATTCCGCTTGTGTGAAAGAGGCGTGCGCTCTCTCTGATCGCGCGATCGGACACGATGTTCGTGACGAAGAAGGTGTGAGATCCTATGCACTCAAAGCTCAGAATGTCGAGTTCGCGGACGCGCAGCGCGATATCCGGGCACGGCAGCGCATAGGTGCCGGATCGCTCGATGCCGAAGGGAAGACGACTCCAATCGATCTTCACGTTCTTATGGTGAGCCCCGAGTTGATAGGCGATTGCTCGATCTTGCGCGGCAATGTCCGAAAGGGCGACCTGTCGCGCGCTCTTCATCGTCGCGATCGATTGGCTGGTGCTGCGAAGCGCCAGCGTGAAACGATTCGGTGTAATGGAGCCGATCAGATCCATCGGAAACACGTTACTGTGATGACCATCGTCCACGGAAACGAGAACGACCGGCCGCGGGCAGATATAGAAGATCATCATGTGTTGTACGGCTTCTGGCGGCATCGAAAAATTGCTCGGATCGACGTTCTTGCGGATCGCACGATTCTGCAGCCAACGGTTCCAATGCCGATATGGCCAGCGAACGCAATGCTGCGCTCCGTGCCGGATTTCGAACAAGCCGATTGTCGCCCCGCCTGCACTCTGATTGCGGACGTGGCGCAATTGGAGCACCGCCAGCGTGCGCCGGGACTCGAGATCCATGAAGCGGATCTCCGGCTCAGAGCTCTCTTTGATCGTCGATAGCATGTGTTCGTTCAGCCCGATCGCGAGAGTGAACGGCCTGAGTGAAGCAACCACGCTCGACCGCGTTACATCGAACTCACCGCCTGGAGTGAACATGCGGACTTCTACGACTTCTTGGGGTTCGCGCAGCGCAATCGCTGACCATTGCGGCAAGGCCCGCAGCCGCCGCTTCAAAGCTTCCGGCAACCAAACGCTCATTGGATCAAGGCGTCCTAGCGCGCTTACGAAACAGAAGGATCATGTACCGGCACAGGGCGACGTGCCGCCATGCGAATCGGCCGTTTCGAGCCATATTGACGCCAATTGCGTCTAGCGTGCGTGACGGCGGCAGTCCGCGAAAAACGCGCTCGAGTGTGAAGTAAGGCGCACATAGCGCGGCGAAATCGGCGAGGCGTCGCCGTACAATGGGGCCTTTGCTGCCCGGCACCGAATAATGCCCATCGCGCCAGAGGCGGACCGCATTCCGCCACCACCAGCCGTATTTCAGGTCACCGATGAAGTACGGACTAAGCACGCTTGCCAAGACTATGCCGTCGGGTCCCGTGAGGGCGTCAAATCTCTCAAACAGATCCTGTAGATCGTCGACGAGATTGAGGGGCGCAAAGTTCGCCGTCACGAGGTCGATGCCGCGGTCATTGCCTACGGCGCGGCGTGCCAGAAATTCTCGATAAGATCCGCGGACGAGTGTGATTTTCCCCGCTTGGATGAATTCTCTACAGTGTACGGAGAGGTGCTCGCACATTGTAGGATCGACGTCATATGCCTCGATTGTAAAACCGCGTTCGGCGTAGAATCGTGCGTCGATGCCCGGCCCCGCTCCGAAATCGAAAAGCGCGGCGCCAGGGCTCACTGTCCGCAGAACGAGATCCTGGAAAGCCGAGCGCGCGAGGCGATCCGACTGCGATGCCGTGATTGCCTCTACGTAATCCGTGCCCGCATGACCCATACTCATTTGACTCGACGCTCAGAGATGGATCCGCAGGCGGTCGATGCGCTTGCCGACAAGCTGCGTAGCCGCGGCGGCGAGTGAGAGTCCGCGCAGCATGATTGAACCCTTTCCTGCACAATATGAACTGCGGCCGATGGTGCCGTGCTGAGTTTGGTTCCCAAGCGAATCATCGGGTATTCGATCAGGCGATACATCGCGACTGGCAGCAGCACGTTCGTAGCGATAAAGATGGTCCACTGTACAGGCCAGAAAAAATGATTGGTGCGGAAGGCGAACCACAGGCAAAAGTAGTGAGCCAAATAAATGGCGAAAGAGTGCCGCGCGATCCAGTGCGAGAGATCGCGGATCAGATCGTTCCGTGTCTGCCGGATGAAAGGTACCGTAATCGCCATGAGAAAACAGGCGATCCATGCAACCGGCCAATTCTTCGGAGTCGGCGGAAAGATAAAAATCAACAACAGGCCGGGAATGAGCAATAGCGGCCAAAGGGCGAACGGCATCGTCGGCTCCACCGTCTTCGACAGCTTGTAACACAATACTCCCGCCACGAAGCAAGGCGCGAACTCCAGAATGTCGAGCCTTCCGCCATAGGCAATGGCGGGTTGTACGAGCGCCAACGCCAAAGTCACGCACCACAATCCAAACACCGGAGCCGCACCGCGCCAACGCTTAACCAGCAAGAACAACGCTGGCAATATGAAATAGAGCTGGAACTCATAGGGAAGAGACCACATTGGGGACAGCAGAGGATCGGACCGCGTGAGATTCATGGTGAGCAGGAAGTTTGAGATGATCCCCGCTGCCCCGAGATGCAAGGATTGGAAGTTCGGAGGCACCATCTGCGATGGAATCCGGAAAACCAGGATCGCAGCAAGTACAAAAGTCGTGAGCGGATAGACGCGGAAGAAGCGTCGCACCATGAAGCGCCGCCATAACTTGTCCGGCGATTGGATCTCTTGCCGCTCCAGCGAAAGCATTAGCACGAAGCTGGTATGCACGAAGAACATCAGCACTGCAACCCGCGGCAGCCCACCCATGACATTTGGAAAATGTCCGGTCATGCCCAAAAAGTGAGCTGCAACTACGACCAAAGTGCACAAGGCACGCATGAAGTCGAGTGTAGAAAGGTCTCCGCGCGCAGAGGGTGTGAACGCCCGGCGCGTCATCTTTTCTTCATCACGATGAGGAAATGATCTCCCATCCCGCGGATCACCGGCCAACCGGACACACGTCGGTCGAGGCGCCACAACCACGCGTGCCGGTCTGGATACTTCTCCCGAACCCCGGTTAGATAGGGCGGCGGCGCGAATACGCATAGCCCCCGATAGTGCTCCAGGCTGAACTGTTGTTGGAAAGAGCGATAGAACTCACTCGGGCTGAAATAGTGGGTCCAGATCGTGTGTTTGTTCATTCCGACCGGTACGACGTTGCGGGAAAAGCGTACCTTGACCCTCGCCCATCGCCGCCGCCGCAGATAGTGGGCAATTTCCCATGGGCAGAACCGGCCGATCACCGTGAACACCAGCGAACCGCCGGGCCTCAGCAGGCGCGCACATTCGCGGGACACCTCAGCAAGATCGGGCACGCAATTGAGCGGGCCGAGATTTGAGTACGCGCCGTCATACTCGGGGGTTGCCTCCAAGCGCTGCAGCTCGTGCGCACCCACGACGACGGATTGGACGCGATCGGTCACGTGCTCCCGCTCCGCGCGGTCGCTCGTCCGCAACACCATGCGGGGCGACCAGTCAGTCGCTGTGACGAAGTGACCGAGCTGCGCCATGCGGACGGCATCCAGTCCGGTGCCGCAACCCAAATCGATCAAGCGGCTGCCTCGAGGGAAAGTGGCATCCAGCCACTGCCACATTTCGCCGCGCATATCCTGGATGAGCTCATTGTTGCCCCTCGGACCGTCGTAGTCGGCGGCGACGCTGTCAAAGGCGTCTCGCGTGTCGCGCAATTGCGGCTCCGCGGGCGATGGGGCCGGCTTAGGTGTACTGGCTTTGTTCATGTGATTCGAGAAAACGCTGGTGTCTACGACCATTACGGCTCCAATAAGGTACTAACGTTGGTTAGTGCCCAAAACGCCGTAAAATGTTACCCGAAATACTGTCCGATCCGTTTGGCGAGCGATCCCCGATGCTGGCCCGCAAACCCTTGCAATTGCTGGGAGGACGGTTCCGGTTCGACAGCAACAGTCCTGAGTTGCTTAGGCTCGTAGACTCCGCCTACGCAGGCTTGCCGCGTCATAGGTTGTCGACCGAGGCACCGGAATTGCGAGTCAGACTTCTGCTTACGTCCCCTCCTAAGGCGTCCGAATCGGCTGGGCGTCAGCATACACTCGACCGTTCGAGGCCGCCGCCGCTGGCAATGATGAATGGCGCAGGGCTTCTCGGCGGCGCGACAGTCTCGTCGAACGTCGTGGTCTTGTCGCCGCGCGAGGGCGCGGCGCTCGTGGTGGTATCCCCTCAGATGCTGCGATTTCCCTACCACACTCGCTATGAACTGATCGAGTTCGCAGTGTTTACCCTCGCCGCCCGTGCCCAGAGATTGGTATCGTTGCACGCCGCATGCGTAGGCCTTGGCGGTCGCGGAATTCTGCTGATGGGTCCCAGCGGCGCGGGAAAGTCAACCGTGGCACTGCATTGTCTATTGAATGGTCTCGATTTTCTATCGGAGGACAGTGTATTTGTAGCTCCGGACACGATGCTGGCTACAGGGGTTGCAAATTTCTTGCACGTTCGCGCCGATTCGTTGAGCTGGCTGGGGCGATCTCGTGAGGCCGCCGCCATTCGCAAGTCCCCAGTCATCCGACGCCGAAGCGGCGTCAGGAAATTCGAAGTCGATCTGCGGCGGGGACAGTTTCAGCTGGCCAAATCGCCGTTGAGAATTGTTGGAATTGTGTTCCTGTCGTCGCAAAAAGCCGGTGCTCGCCCGCTCCTCGAGCCCTTGTCTAGGTCCGACCTGCGAACCAGTATCGCGCTAGAGCAAGCCTACGGCGCAAGTCAACCGCAATGGCGAACCTTCAATGGGAACATATCGCGTCTCGCAGCATTCGAGCTGCGCAGAGGACGCCATCCGCTGGAGGCAGTCGACGCCTTACGATCGCTGTTGGTGAACCAGTAAATGCGGATCGCCATGGTAGTACCGGGCGGCGTGGATCGATCCGGAGAGTACCGCGTCATACCGGCGCTGGTGGCTTTTATTGAGCGGCTCTCCCTTCACAATGATGTACAAGTCATCGCCCTGAACCAGGAGATTGAACCAGGCGCATGGGAACTCGCCGGAGCGCAGATCCACAACATTGGCGGGCGGCACACGCGCCCGCGCGCGGTTCACGCCATTTATAAAATGCACCGTACATTGTCGTTCGACGTAGTCCACGCGATTTGGTCCGGGAGTTGTGGTTTGGTTGCGGCGGTGGCAGGTAGGGTGCTCCGCATCCCGAGCCTCGTACACGTCGCCGGCGGTGAGCTCGTCTCGATCCCTGACATTGGCTATGGCGGTATGCAGAGACGGCGGGGACGCCTGCGCGAAGCATGGGTCCTGCGCGGAGTTTCTACAGTGACGGCCGCAAGCGCTCCTGTCATCGAGACGTTGTCTCAGCTCGGTGTCGCGGCACATCGTGTGCCGCTCGGCGTTGATCTCAAATCCTGGCCGCCCCGCAATCCCGTCCGTCGCGATCCCGCCAGGCCCGCAAGACTGATCCACGTCGCGAGCCTCAACCGCGTGAAGGATCAATACACCTTGCTGCGCGCCTTGGCTGCGCTCAGGAGGTCTGGCTTGAGGTTCGAAATGGACGTCGTTGGCGACGACACCCTGGACGGTGAGATTCAGACCTTGGCGAATCAATTGGGACTCTCGGAGATAGTCCGGTTTCGCGGATTTCTGCCTCAACGACAACTGCGCCCTCTGGTGGAGGCTGCCGACCTCATGGTGCATTCGTCGCGCTACGAAGCAGGCCCCTTGGTAACTCTCGAGGCTGCCGTCGCAGGTGTACCGACCGTCGGCACCATGGTCGGCCATATCGCCGAATGGGCGCCAGATGCTGCCATATCTGTGCCCGTCGGCGATTGGGCATGCTTGGCTGCCGCAATCCGTCACTTGCTCGAAGACGAAGACCTGCGCATGGCCATTGCCCGTGAAGCGCTCAAGCGCTCCATACAGGAAGACGCCGACTTTACCGCACAACGATTTCGTGCGCTCTACACGGGGTTGCTCTAGATCTCCCCTGTCACCAAAGTGAAGCTCTGTAGAAAATGGAAATCCGGCCGATGCAGCGCGAATTGCGCGTGCTGCGGATCGCACAGGCGAGTGAGCTCGGCATGGTCGTCGCTGGACAAATAGGGTCGCAGACGCTCTCCCCAGGTGCCTCGGAAAATCGCCTCGACGAGATACGCTTCATCGGCTGGGTTGACAGGCGATACGCGCTCGATCATGACCGTTCGGGCCGTGACGCGGTGCAGCTGCGCGCGGCGCAATAGGCCGACGATGGATCGCACCGCAGCCAAGTCATGCTCTTCGAGACAGTACCGATCCCGGTAATACCGGCGCACGGCCTCGTTGGTCACGCGCTCGAGCCTGGAATCCCACGCAAAGAACATGTCCGGCACCAGCGAGCTTTGGCCCAGCGCAATGCGCCCGCCGGGGCGCAGAAGAACTGCGAGCCTCTCGACGCCCTGCGCCGGATCGCGCAGGTGATTGATGGTGTTGATGCACCAAATGAGATCGAAGCTCGCGGGGGAAAAATGCGCATCCAACAAGTCTCCCTGAAGGATGCGGATCTGCGGCGAAGTATGCAGCCGGGCGGCATCCACATGCGCCGCCGCGAGGTCGATTCCGGTCACGGCGCCCGTGGGTGCGACTTCATCCAGTAACCAATTGAGAGCCTCACCCGTGCCGCATCCGGCATCGAGTACGCGCATTCCCGGCCGCAAACCCAAGCCCATGATGAGCCGGCGCATCTCGGGCGCAGCGAAGGAGTTGAATAGGCTCAATTTGCGCGCATAGTCGCGCGCCGGTGTGTCGCCCAATAATCCGGCGGCTGACGGCACGATCGCCGCAACAGGCTGCGTCATTGCGTACGCGCCAGAGCCGCTCGCACTGCGTGCATGGTCGCCGGGCGAGTCGGACGTGACGTGATCCAGCGCGCGACACGCCGGCCTTGCGACAGGTGAGCCCACTGACTTTGCACCGCCCAGGCCTGCGTCTTCGCCGTTTGCTCGCGCATCGCGACGTGGTCGGCGCTGGGCCGTACGCGACTCACCGCGAACCCCAAAAATTCACGAAACGACTGCGACCACTCAGCTCCGGGAAGGGCATCCACCCAAAGGTAGGAATAGGACACATCGTACAGCGATTTATGCCCTGAAACTCTTTCCAGCAAGAAGGGGCAGACATTGCCCAGAGCGGCGAGCACCCGAGCCGGAACCCGCGAAGAATAATACCGCGAGGTCAGCCTGAGCGGCGGTAGGGCCCACCACAGGCGTCGGCCGCTCGAACCATGCGCGAGGACTTCGTCCCAATCCGCATCCGTCATCAGCGACGATAGCTGCGCGAGATCATGTAGGTGCAGGAGCCGCAGCGACTGAAACGCCATCGATCCGGCTGCATGCAGCAGCAAGTGAATCATCAAGGATGCCCTCGATGGATAAGCGTTCAACCCGGGGTACGCCTGGGACGGAAACACGTGCTCCGTTACATCGGTGATGTGCCACGGCAGCCTCTCGCAGATCCGCTCGTGCAGCTCGATCTTAATGCTGTTATCGGAGTGCTCGCCCAGGCTATTGGGAGCGTGCTCGTCGACCGGAGTGAACACCCGTTCCTTCCAACTCACGCAGGACTCATAAAACCCCAGCGACTCGAGCATGCGGGCGGCGCGTTCCGCATCAGCCGGGCGCACCAATAGATCGATGTCAGCCATCGGTCGCTCGCCGGCCGCATACAGGCCCATCGCGTGCAGCGCCGCTCCCTTCAACGCAACCGCCCCGACGCCCTCCTCGCGCGCGCGCAGATCGATGCGCCGTAGAAGCTCGCGAATTCGTACATGACGCAGCGCCGTATGGGCTCTCTGTTCGTCGAGAAATGCCGCCCAATCTGGCGGACCCTGCCAGCGTAAGGTGCGCGACAACAGGGGCGAGACACCGTGCAGCACCGCCACGGCCCGCGCCATTACCCACTCGAAATCGGACCAATCGGGAGCGTGCTCAGTCGGCCGTGCGAGTTCCCCTGCCAGCGTCTCGGTGATTTTGCGTAGCGTCGCTGGCAGCATCATCGGTGAGGGTTCAGCGCTGCCGGAAATGCTCATGCCCGCCGCCCCTAGCCCGCGGCCGCCGAGCGGCCGGGCGGCGAGCGATACTGAATTTCGCGCCCCAGCAGTTCCTGCCAGCGCTGCTCGAGGGCGTGTTTCGCGCGAGTTCGCTCGGCGCTTGGCTGCGGCGTGTACACCACCTGGAGCGATACTTGATCATGCAGCAGGTTCCTGATGGCACGATAGAAATCGGAGGTGTAGGTACCCTGAAACATCATTTCCAAATCATTGCTTTCCTGCCAATGCGTCTTGCCCCTGAGTTGTGCCTTGACCAGCTCGTAGAACTTCGTACCCGGCAAGGGATACGAGACGCTGACGCCGATTTCATCCGGGCAGGCGGCGTCGAGTAGGTCGCGGGTGGCCAGAATGTCGGTCAGTTGTTCATCCATGTACCCTAGCTGGATGAAGAATCCGACACGGATGCCGACTGACTTCAGCCGCGCACGGGCGGTTATGATTTCATCCACCGTGGTGCCCTTGTTCATCGAGTCCAACACCCGTTGGCTGCCGCTCTCCGCCCCGATCCACGCCTCGCGGCATCCGGCATCCTTCAGCGCCTGCGCCATGCGTTCGCTGACCAGGTCCGCGCGCGTCTGTATGGTAAATGGAACGTTCCCGCCCGCCGCCTTGCCGGCGGCTGCGAATTCGGCGACCCAGTCGACCCGGAAGCCGAAAATATCGTCCGCGAACCAGACATGGTCGGGATTGAAGGCGCGCTTGAGATGGGACATTTCCCGCGCGACCTCGGCCGCACTGCGCTGCAAGTATTGATTGCCCCAAATCGGTTTGGCGCACCACGCACAGCGAAAAGAACAGCCCCGGGAGGCGGCCATGTTCAAACTAAAGTAGCCGTGCGCCTGCAGCCACACCGCGCGGTAGCGATCCATGTCGACGAGGTCCCACGCCGCCAATCCGCCATCTTGGGGAATTGGCAACGGACGCGCGCCATTCCTGGTGACCACCTTGCCGTGGTCGAGCGAGGCGATGCCGGGCAGCCCATCGAGGAGTTCGGCAGGGTGCGCATCCGGCCGCGAGTCGAGCCGTGGCAGCAATTCCTGAAGCGCTGAGAGTCCCTCCCCGATCAAAGCCAGATCTGCACCCGCCCGTAGATACGGCCCAGGAGCGTCGCTGACATCGGGACCTGCCGCGATGACCCGGACGCCGGCGCGGTGGGCAGAGCCGATCATGTCGCAAGCAGCGCGGCGCATCGCGCCCAGGCACATTTTGCTCAGAAAATTGAAATTGTCTTCATAGAAGATCACCAGCTGCGGTGTGCTGGCCCGCAATATGCGGTCGTACTCGTCGATTCCGCTCGCGAGCATGGCGTCGAATAGCGATACCTTGTGCCCCGCCTTGCGCAGCATGCCGGCAACTTGCAAGGTCGCCAGCGGCGGATACGGTTTGCCCCGCTCCAGTTGCTTTTGATCCAGCCGTAGAAAATAAGAGTGGCAAACCAGAATGGAAAGCATTGTCGCTCCGTAAAAGCGCGGCGAATCGAACTCGCGCCGCATAGGGAGTGGGTGCTCTAGTGGTTGGATTAGGTTTAACCGGCTGGTGGTTTCGCTGCGCTAAAAGAATCCATGCAGTTCGACGAAGTATAGCCTCTGGTGCTCGGAATCGTCCTGCGGAATTCCGTCGGAATAACGCACGCCTGTGCGTACCTGCACGAACTGAATCGGCGTGAGTTCGTAGACCAGGCTCCAACGCGTCCGTTCGGCATTGGCTACCTCACGATTTGGATTGAGAAACTCTTGCGTAATCTTTAAATTGTTGCCGCGCGCAATGAGCCAATTGGCCTCGATGAGCGTGCCGAGCTGCTTGCCTTGGCTATTGGCGATGCTCTCATCATTGGTCACCTCCGCTTGCGCCAGCCATGATATTGGGCCGGTTCTGAGCCCGCCGAATATCGCGTACGCACTCTTGCTGCCGCCCGACTGGGCATTGAAGTTGGCAGCGACTCCCACCCGCCACAGAGACTGAACATAGCTCAGCTGACCACTGGACTGTTTGCCGTTGCTCGTGACGGCGCCTCCGGCGGTACCGTTGCTCACGGCAAATTGCGCGTCCCAGTGACCGCGCTCCCAGCCGAATTCCACTCCCTGATCCGGCGTGGTCATGTTGATTCCGGTCGCGGTATAGATGAGCGCGGTCTGATCCTGCAGCCGCAGCCCAAAGGGCAGATACATCTGGCCGGCTTTGAGATACCAGTCGTGGGTCGCCGACCAGTACACCATATAGGCCTCTCGGTTTAGCGCGCCCCCAGGTGCCACCTGCTCGTCGACGTATGCGAGCAGCCTGTTGGGGATGACATCTGCCTCGAGGTAAACGCGAGTCTGTTCGTTTGCAAATTGCTGAACTGTCTTGGTATTCGGCGCCTGCGTCACCGACCCATCGAATCGCAAGTCGCCGCCGGCGCGGAGATATTGACCCAACTGGCCGGTCCAGTTGTCGGTGCCTGTATCCAAATGCTGCGCTGGCAGCACCGTCTGTGCAAATACATCGCCGAAAGTCGTGCGCAAACCGCCGCCGGTGGGATTGACGTGGCACTGCCCGCATTTGAGACCCATTTGAACAGCCAGATAGGGTTCGGCATGCGCTGCATAGCCGCCGAGACACAGTAGCACCAGCACAAAACATCGGGCGATGCGATGCGTAAGATCACTCATCGAGCGGGCTCCACCGTGAACGCAAATGACCGGTCCGCATTGAGCGTCGTGGCCTGCAGATTGGCCACTGCTCCGCCGCCGGTGCCGCGTATCGTGACCCGATAGGTTCCCGGACCGAGCGGCGCGGCAGGAGTGATCAAAAGGACCGAAGGATTGAACTCAGAGAGCGCGCCGATAGCTGGAATTGTCGTTGCACCGCCGGTCGGCATCGCTGCGCCGCCAGTGGCCATCGCCGATTCTTGAGCAGGCGGCTCAGGCATTCGTTGAACGGTTACGGTTGATTCGTTAACGAGCGAGGCATCGACCTCCTGGCTGAAGGTCACCACGATTCGCTGCGGGGCCGCCTTCATCACCGCGTTATCGAGGGGCGCGGTCGTCTGTATCGCGAATGCGCTGGCCGCAGCGGCCGGTGCGTTCGGTGCGCCGTTTATGATCCACTGACGGATGGTGGCGATCGTCGCCTGCGGAAGCGGTGTTTCCCCGAGCGGCATTTGCCCTCCCTGGATCCCTGGCGCACCCTCGATCTTTCGCACCATGTAGCTGTTGTCCGGATCGCTGGGCTTCACGCGCAGCAAACTGGGGTCCTCAGCACTCGGCACCCCGACCAGCAGGTTGTAGCTATGGGCGGCATCGAGCTGCAGCCCTTCCGGCGCGCTGGCACCGATATGACATTTCGAGCAGATCGGCGTAAAGACATTGTCCTGGATCGACTGGAAATCCGCGGTCAGCATGCCCGGGGTGCCGCCTGAGCCTCCTCCTCCTATGGGTTGACCGTTCTGATCGAGCCCTTGCCCATTGCCCGCGCAGCCCACTGCACACACAACTAGTCCCAGTGCGACGCAGCACTTGTAGCGGCCGATCGGCATGCTCCCTTATCCCCTTAACGATGATGTGGGGTAAGTACCCGCCAATCGATCTAGGGTTGAACCGCCGGCATGTTTCTTATTGGGTGTTCCCGCTCGCGAGCGGGAGTCGCACTGACGCAGCGCGCTACTTCTTAACGGTTGCAGGCATCGACATCAACTGCCCGTCGGTCGCCGGCATGGGCGGACCCGCCGGATAGAAGGTGGCGGCGGGCGTGGACTTGAGGAAATTGTAAGCCACGATGCCATAAGGCAC
>DASXYI010000124.1:0-9797 GCA_036502605.1 Steroidobacteraceae bacterium | reverse complement strand
CCCTTCGTCTGCGTGGGCTCCTGCTCCTTAGCATCCCCTGAGGGCCGGCTGGGCGCTTGCGCCTGGGCACTCAGGGGTCGCCGGAACCACGGAACCCATGAGCGCCCTTAGAGACGGCGCCAAGACGAGAGGACCAGTCATGACCACACCAGCACAGTCCGAGCAGGACCGCGTCGTCATCTTCGATACCACCTTGCGCGACGGCGAACAGTCGCCGGGCGCCACCATGACGCATGAAGAGAAGCTCGCGGTCGCCGAGTTGCTCGATACGATGGGCGTCGACATCATCGAGGCCGGTTTCCCGATCGCCTCGGTGGGCGACTTCGAAGCCGTCTCGGAGATCGCCAAGCGCACCAAGAATGCCGTGGTCGCCGGTCTCGCCCGCGCAATCCAGGGCGATATCGCCCGTGCCGGCGAGGCGGTGCGCCATGCCAAGCGGCCGCGCATCCATACCTTCGTCTCCACCTCGCCGATCCACCTTGTGTATCAGATGCGCAAGACGGAAGCCGAGGTGCTCGACATCATCGTCGCGACGGTGACGCAGGCGCGCAACCTCGTCGAAGACGTCGAGTGGTCGGGGATGGACGCCACCCGCACGCCGATCGACTATCTGTGCCAGTGCGTCGACAAGGCGATCGCCGCCGGCGCCACCACGATCAACCTGCCGGACACCGTGGGCTACGCCACGCCCGACGAGTACCGGACCATGTTCCGCACGATCCGCGAGCGCGTGCCGAATGCCGATAAGGTGGTGTTCTCCGTGCATTGCCACGACGATCTCGGCTTGGCGGTGGCGAACTCGCTCGCCGGGTTGGAAGGTGGTGCCCGGCAGATCGAATGCACCATCAACGGCCTCGGCGAGCGCGCCGGCAATGCCGCCTTGGAAGAGGTGGTGATGGCGATCAAGACGCGTGGGGACGTGTTGCCGTATCGGATCGGCGTCGAGACCACCATGCTGACGCGCGCCTCGCGGCTCGTCTCGGCGGCGACGTCGTTCCCGGTGCAGTACAACAAGGCGATCGTCGGGCGGAATGCGTTCGCGCACGAGTCCGGCATCCACCAGGACGGCATGCTCAAGCACCAGCAGACCTATGAGATCATGACGCCGGCAAGCGTGGGCGTGAAGCAGACCTCATTGATGATGGGCAAGCACTCCGGTCGTCATGCCTTCGTGCACAAGCTCGAAGAGTTGGGCTACGTCTTGTCAGGCAACCAGCTCGAAGATGCCTTCGTGCGCTTCAAGGCGCTCGCCGACCGCAAGAAGCACGTCTACGACGAAGATATCGAAGCCCTGGTCGACGAAGAGATCGCCACCGCGCAGGATCGCATCAAGCTCGTTTCACTCACGGTGATCGCCGGCACGCATGGGCCCCAGCGCGCCACCATGAAGCTCGACATCGACGGCAAAGTCGAAATCGAGGAGCGCGAAGGCAATGGTCCGGTCGATGCGACCTTCAATTGTATCAAGGCCATGATCCCGAACGAGGCGCTGCTCGAGCTCTATCAGGTGCATGCGGTCACCGCCGGCACCGACGCGCAGGCCGAGGTTTCTGTACGGCTCTCCGAGGGCGGCAAGTCGGTCACCGCCAAGGGCGCCGACCCCGACACACTGGTGGCGTCCGCCAAGGCCTATCTCGGCGCGCTCAACAAGCTGGTCATCAAGCGCCAGCGGGGCAAACCGGAGGCGATGGTGACTTCCGACCGCCGGGTGCATTCCACTGATGCGGTTTGATGGAACTTTTCGATAATTGTTCCGTTGGCTCAATGGCATCTGCCGTAACGGCCGGGGATCAGCCCCGGCCGCTTTTGTTAGTTATCATTAATTCGCTGGCGTAGTTCCGACTCGATTCAGGGAATAAGCACAGAACTGGCGGTGTTTTGCTCAGTATGTGGCCAGACTATGAAAGTGGAACCAAGGTCGCCGGCGACGGACTTGAGCTTTTAAGCTTGTACCGGGTGCGCTTTTCTTTTATTTCCAATGCATACAACAACAGGGAGGTCGGGATGTGGAAAGCAGCGCTCGCGGGCGCAATGCTCGCGACGGTAGGGGCAACGTGCGCTTCCGCTCAGACTTACGAGACGGCGTCCTATGAGCAGGGACAGGTCGGCGAGTCGGGTCAGGCAGGCAGCGCCAAAGTCGTCACGGCAGGGCATATTGCACGGTTGAAAGCCGCGCTGCACCTGACGGGGGCGCAGCTTCATTATTGGCCGGCGGTCGAGAGCGCGTTGCGCGGCTTGTCGCATCGGCAGAGCAAGGATCACAGTGGCGACGGTGTGGCGCGGCGCATCGCCGCGGCGGCTATCGACGCGAATGCGTTGCGCCGTGTCGTCACGGCCGCCGGCCCACTGATTGGCAGCCTCGACGAGAAGCAACGGCAGGAGGGTTTACGGGTCATCCGCGCGCTTGGATTTTCGAGCCTCGCCGCCGCGCTCTGATTTCGTTTGTCTGCACAATCGTGTGATGGCCGGTGCCTTGAGGCGCCGGCCATTTGCATTCCGGCATTCGCATGACTACGTGATTCAGCGATTGCTGTGGCGGCACAAGCTATTGGCGGTTCTTCTTTGAACAGCGCGCCCGCATCCCGGCAATGAACCGACATACAGATACATTACAGCGCGGTAATCTGTGTTTGCATCCACGTTTGTCTAACAGAACTTTAACTTGCTCGAAAATTCTTTCGGACTTCTACTTGCGGCAACGACAACGCTTACTACGTAGGTTTCATTCGGAGGGATATTCAATGTTGAAAGCCATCCTTGCCGGTACCACTGCGCTCGCGATCGCTGGTTCTTCGCTGGTCTTCGCGCAGCAGCGCCCCGGCCGGTTTGAAATGGGACGCGGCCAGCCGAATCTCGAGGACATGCGCGCTTTCGCCGAAGCGAGATTAGGTGCGCTCAAGGCGGGCCTCATGCTGGCGCCCGAGCAGGAGCGCAACTGGCCGGCCTTCGAGCAGGCGGCTAGGGAATTTACGAAACAGCGCCTTGATCGTGTGAACGCTCGAATGGCCGTTCGTGGCGAGCGGCAGGAGCGCAGGCGCTTGGATCCGACCGAGCGGATGCGCCGGCGCGCCGAGGTGATGTCGGAGACGGGAGCTGCACTGAAGAAATTGGCTGATGCCACGGACCCGCTCTACAAGAGCCTCGACGACAGCCAGAAGCGGCGCTTCGCGGTGCTCAGCCGGCTGGGCGGACGTGACGGTCGGGGCGGCAGAGAATTCCGCGGACGCGGCGGCGACGGGCGGCGCGGAATGGAGCGCGGATTTCGGCGGGGCGAATTTGCTCCCGGCGGCTTCGAGCGCGATCGACGCCAGGACGGCGATCGCGGCGAGGGCGCCGAGGAAAGACTGTAAGGGCTGAAAGATTTTCGCTAGCGCGGCGGTCGTACCCCAGCCCCCCGACACGACTGCCGACGCATGGGAGCCGCCGGGTTAACCCCCGGCGGTTTTCCTTTTTTGGGCGTCCGTACAGGGATGGCCCCCTCGCTGGACACCGCAGTATCGCTTTGCTAGACGACCTCTGCACGAGCGGAAACCCGCGAAGGCGATCGGGCGCATAGCTCAGTTGGTAGAGCAGCTGACTCTTAATCAGCGGGTCCCAGGTTCGAGCCCTGGTGCGCCCACCAAGGTTTTGCAGGGCGGATTCAGGGGCCTTAAGGGGCCTCGCGGTTGGTGCCGTTTTATCTTTCGCGGTGCTCTTTGATCGTCGTGCTGCCGACTCGCATCCGCCACGGTGGCTCCCCTGTTTTAAGCAGTTTTCAGCTGCCACTCTGGCGCTGAATCACGATCGCCAATGTCGGGCGCGTTCGGCCGGATAGCCGAGGGATCAGGGCACGGAACAGTCGCCGCATACGGGGGATTGTTCCAACATGGAAAAATTGCTGCTGTTATTGCCGGACCGACCGCAGCCGGTATTGGTCCGCTACGGGGTCACGACTTTTATCATCTGCATTTTCTTTGGCATCCAAATCGGGATCTCGACCTATTCCGGTTTCAGTGGGCTCTTCCTGCTGCTGCCGGCAATATTTCTTTCCGGCATCCTGTTCGACCGCGGCTCGGCCTTCTACGGCACGCTGCTCGCGACGGTGATGGCTGGCTTATTTTTCTTCCCGCATGCGACGTTCCCGCACGAAGCGGCGATCCCGCTCATGCTGTTCCTGGTGACTGGGCTGGGCGTGGCCTCGGTGGCGGAAGGGCTGCGGAAAGCCTTGGAAAGGGTCGTCAGAGCCGAGCGGGCCAAGGATCTGCTGCTGCGTGAAGTCATGCATCGGACCAAGAACAATCTGACAACGATCATTGCACTGCTGCGGCTGCAATCGCGTTCGGCTGACGGGTCAACGCTGAGCGAAGCGTTGGACACCGCGGCTGGCCGTGTCCAGGTCATGGCCGACGTGCACGACTTCCTCACCAACGCCACTCCCGGACAATCCATAGATATGAACCGCTATCTCGACGAGCTCGGTCATAAGATCGGAGCCTCGCTGCGCGGAATTCGGCCGGTCGCGCTGCAGGTCACCGCGGGAAGCGTTGAACTGCCGGCCGAGAAAGCGATTCCCGTCGGCATCATCGTCAACGAACTGGTGACCAACAGTTTCAAATACGCGTTTCCGCACCGCCGGCCGCATTGATGTGAAACTCTTTCAGGATGGCGAAACTGTTCTGGTGGTGGAGGACAATGGGGTAGGCTGCGACACCATCAAGGAAGGGCTCGGCTCCCGCCTCATGCAGCTGATGACCCAGCAGCTCAATGGCACGATCGTGCGCGAGGCCGCGAACCCTGGGTGTCGGGTGATCGTGCGGATGAAAACATAGACGACGCGTGGGCTGAAGACGGCGCGCCGCACGAAACAATTCCGCCACAGTTTCGTTAGAATCGCGCAACGGCAAGAAAGGATGTCAGATGGCGAAGAAGCGCAAATATTCCCGGAGTGCCAGCAAGGACGTCAAGAACGAGATGCACCGCTACAAGAAGGGCAAGGCCAAGAGCGGCAAGGGCGGTAAAGGCGGGAAGGTCAAGAGCCGCAAACAGGCGATTGCAATCGGACTTTCCAAGGCCCGCAAGAAAGGCAAGAAGGTCCCGAAGCGGAAAAAGAAATAGCGCTGACTAACAAATAGAGCCGCAACAGAGCTGGCTTGCCGGCACATCAGTGCCTATGTTGACCAGGCGAAGTTGCACCTCCAACGACAGGGTTCACCATGGCCGGCAAGCGAGAGATCGCGCTTAACGATGAGCCGCAGCCCAGAAACATCCAGCGAGCCGACATCGCCCCGAGCGATGGTTTTGCGCTGGTAGTCGATGGACGCTTGAAGACAAAATACGACGATGAGGCTACTGCCAAGAAAGCTGCGGCCGATCTGTTGAGCCGGTTTCCAAAACTGCAGGTGCAGATCTACAACGCCGCGACGAAGACGCGGTCGAGTATCTAGAGCCTTACTCGTTTCAATTAGGTTGGATCGTTCCGAATATCCGTCATTCCGGGCTCGCTTTGCGGCGCCCTGGAATGACGGACGTCGTCAGCGACAGGTCGGATCGGCGTCGGAACGACTCAGGACGGTCCCTTGCTGGCCTCGGCGGCTTTGGCAATCACGTCCTTTGGCAACGAATAAAGCTCCTGGATGAGCTTGGTGACTTCCTCGCCGCCGATGCTGTCGACCGCAAGCTTCATCTTCGCCGCCTCTGCGATCAGTTGCGGGTCCTTCATCGTCTCTTCGAATGCGTGCCGCATCAAGGTGACACGGTCGGGCGGCGTTCCCGGCGGCAAAGCGAATGGGCGTCCCATCTTGTTGGGCGTCGCCCAGAACGTAAGAATCTGACGCTGCTCATCGGTCTTGGCCATGTCGAACACGGATGGCACGTCGGGCAATTGCGGATTCTTGTCGAGCGCGAACTGCACCAGCAGCCTGATCTTCTTGTCCTGCAGCCACTCCTGGTTCAACGCCACCAGCGTGTCCCAGCTGATGCCGCAACGTCCATCGACCTCGCCGCGCTCGATGGCGATGTTGGTCTCGGCTGCGCCCTTGTAGCCGGTGACGACCTTGAACTTGGTGCCGAACAGGTTGTTGATCACATTCGGGTAGATGGCGTCAGTGCTGCTGGGCCCGCTGGTGCCGACCACCATCTCGCGTTTGTAGAGATCGTCAAGCGTGCGTATCGGCGATGTATGCCAGACCATACAGACGTTGGTTTCGCCGTTGGCGCTGCCGAGCCAGCCGAATTGCCGGGCGTCGAAATGACTCTCGGCGACGGTCAGCGGATCGAATGGCACGGCGCGCTGCGATGCTGCAATGACGGTGCCGTCCTTGGGCGCGAGGTTCTGCATGTAGCCCATCATGCGCCGGCCGGCCGCGCCCGGCATCGCCTGTACGATGATCGATGGATTACCCGGAATGTGGCTCGCGAAATGGCGGGCAACGAGCCGGGCATAGGCGTCATAGGGACCGCCGGAAGCGGAGCCTGTATAGATCGTGATGTCCTTGCCTTTGAAGAAGTCCTGGGCAGGGGCGCTGCGTGTGCCGATGGACGCCAGCGATAACGCGGCGGCTGTGCAGATTGCGAGATTATTTCGCATCGGACCACCTTGCCTTTTCATGAACATCGACGGCCAATCGGCCCTTCGTGCGCCGATCACAGCTTCAGCAGCTTTTTCGCGTTCTCGTAATAGACCTTGTTCTCGTCCTCGGGCGAAAGCTTCATCTGCCTGATCAGCTCCACGCCTTCCTTCTTTAGCACGAACAACGGCGGCGAATCGGTCCCGAACACGAAATGATCGGCGCCCACGGTCTCGAAGGCGCAGCGTGCACCCGGTACATGGTAGCTGGTGGATTCCAGATACATCATCTTCAGATAGTGCAGCGGCTCGTGCTTGATCAGCATCGGCTCATAGGAGCCGAGGAAGAAGGCTTCGTCCTGCAGCCGGTAGGCGTAATTCATGCGCCCGATCATTTCGCAGATGCCGCCGCCGAGATGGGTGGCGACCAGCTTGAGCTTGGGAAATTTCTCGAACACGCCGCGCACGATCAGGCGGGCGACTGCGAGTGCACCGTCCATCGGGCGCCCGACGCTCGACGCCAGGCGGTAATCGCGCATCCGTTCCTCGCCAAAGCCGACGGACGGTGGATGGATGACGACTGGTACATCCAGCTCCTGCGCGAGTTGGAAGAACGGCATGGCGTCGTCGTCGTCGGGGTAACTGCCCTGCAGGCTGGAGAGGATCCACGCGCCTTTGAGGCCGTCTTCCTTGATCGCGCGTTCGAACTCGCGCAGGAACGGATCGCCCCCATACGGGACCGTCGCCGCCATGCCGACGATCTTGCCGGCATACTTATTCTGCATCTCGGCGTGAAACCGGTTCTGCAACTGGCAGCGCGCGAGCTGCTGTTGGCGGTCCATGTCTCGCAGATTGTGAATCGGATTGCTGATCACAGAGACGTCGACGCCGCCGATCTCGGCCGCCTTGAGTACGTTCTCGATGGTGCCCGGCGGGGTGCCCTTCTTGGCGCCAATGTTCTTGTGAAATTGAGTACTTGTGAAGTTGCCGAAGTCTTCAGGTGGAAAACAATGGGTATGGAAATCAATGATCATCGTGCGAGACCTTATTGTTGATTTTCGCGCGCGCTGGCGCAAATCGGGCGGGAAGCCTACATGGACAACGGCGTGCAGGCTCAATGCAAGCTTAGCAAATTTGTTTTCGGCTGGCCATAATCATCGTAGTGAATGGTCGAGGTCCCGCGGAGTCTTGACGATAGGTCGCGGGGCGTGCTTTGGAGTTTCGAGGTGAGTGCGGGCGCTTTAGCGAACTGGGACTAATCAGTTGGGCCGATCGATCCACATAGACGTCCTGCGTGCCGGCCGGTGTCGATGACCAGCTCGTTCGTTGATGTGTCCGGCGTCCGCCTGGAAGTGAATCGGTTGGGGGCGGGGACGCCGCTTTTGTTGCTGTGCAGCGAAGAAGCGCTTGAGCTGGACTTGCCCATTCTCGGTCTGCTGGCAAAAGAGCACGATCTCATCATCCCTTCGCCGCCCGGTTTCGGCCGCTCCGACCGACCGGACTGGGTGATCCGCCCTGATGATATTTCCTATCTCTATCTCGATCTGATCGAGAAGCTTGGTCTCAATGACGTCGTTGTGGTCGGCGTTTCCTTCGGCGGATGGGTCGCGGCTGAAATCGCCACCAAGGACGATGGCTTCATGTCAAAGCTGGTCCTGGTCAGTCCCTATGGGGTGAAATTCGGCAGCCCCACGGAACGCGACATCGCCGATATCTGGATGCTGCCGCCGGCAGACGTGCTGCGACGCAAATGGTTCAATCCGGCGAAAGAAATGCGCAATTTCAAGGCGATGCCCGAAGACGCGCTCGCAATCGTGGCGCGCAATAACGAATCCTTCGCGCGGTTCTGCTGGGAACCCTATCTGCATAACCCGCAACTGCAGCACCGGCTGCATCGCGTGAAGGTGCCGACGCTGCTTGTCTGCGGTGCCGATGACGGTATTACGCCGCCATCCTACGCCGCCAGCTATGCCGCGCTGATCGCTGGCGCGGAGATCGCGACCATCCCGCAGGCTGGGCACTATCCGCACCTGGAGCAGCCTGAGGAGTTCATCCAACACCTGCGCGCTTTCCTTGGCTAATGGGCTGGCCGACGGCGGCGTCGGCCCAAACCGGAGCACTCATCATGGAAGTCTGGCATTTCACCGAAATGCCGTACCCGCATCTTCCTCCGCTCGACGAAATGAGCTCGATGTGGGTTACGCTTCCGAACCGCGTCTTCGATCCGAAAATCGGAGCCGATCTTTATCGGCGCTATTTCGACGAATACATCATTGCCGACGAACTCGGGTTCAACCTGATGGTCAACGAGCACCATCAGACTGCGACCTGCATGAATGTGGCGGTGCCGCTCTCGGCCGCCATCCTTGCCCGGCAGACGAAAAAGGGGCGCATCTGCGTGCTCGGCAACCCGGTGGCCAATCGCGGCGATCCCGTGCGGGTCGCCGAGGAAATGGCGATGGTCGACTGCATTTCGCAGGGCCGGCTCGAAGCCGGCTTCGTGCGTGGCGTTCCCTACGAGATATTTGCCGCCAATACCAACCCGACGCAGACCGTCGAGCGTTTGTGGGAGGCCGTCGATCTCGTGGTGAAAGCCTGGACCACGCATGACGGGCCATTCAATTTCGAAGGGCGCTTCACGCATCGGCGCGCCATCAATATCTGGCCGCGTCCCTATCAGACTCCGCATCCTCCGATCTGGATCACCGGTTCGAGCGATTTCGAAGCGATCAGGAAGGTCGCGAGCCGCGGCTATGTGTTTGCAACCTTCCTGCAGCCCTACGAGAGCGTGCGGGAAATGTTTGATGCCTATCGGGGCGCCTATCGGGACTGCGGCCTGCCGGGCGGCGGGGGCATGGCTTTCATGCCGCTGGTCTATACCGCGGATTCCGAACAGGAGGCGGAAGCCGGTGCGCGCGAACTGTCATGGTACATCCGCGTCAAGATCGCGCCCCAGTTTCGCAACCCGCCCGGCTACGTGCCGATCGCGATGAACGTGAAGGCGCTGCAGGGTGCGTTCAGCGGACGCACCGCTGCGATACGCGCACAAACGCTGGAGTTTCAGAAAGAGCAGGGCGTGGTCATGTACGGCACGCCGGATTCCGTGGCGGCGCAGATCAAACGTTTCCATGAGCGCGTCGGCGGTTTCGATCATCTGCTGATGATGCAGCAGGCGGGCTTTCTTGATCATCGGCGTACGGTACGCAGCATGACGCTGTTCGCCAACGAGGTGCTGCCGCAGATCAAGGCCTTG
>DASXYI010000123.1:0-11799 GCA_036502605.1 Steroidobacteraceae bacterium | reverse complement strand
CAGGCATTCAGGCGTTATTGCGGGTAGCCCGCACAAATGTATTTGAATTTGTCATTGCGGAATCGTTGTCACGAATTGCTCGAGATCAAGAGGATGCGCCCGCGATTCGCAAGCGGCTAACATTTGCCGGCGTGCAACTCGTGACTCCAACGGATGGCGTGGTCTCGCCGCTTATGCATGGGCTGCGCAGTATTATCGACTCACAATTTCTCGATGACCTCAAGGGAGCAATTAGGCGCGGTATGAAGGGAGTGGTGCGGGACGGGCGCCATCCTGGCGGATGGACTTACGGTTATAGGGCGATCCCCGGTAAACCAGGAGAGCCAGAGATCGTCCAAGACCAAGCCGAGATCGTGAGGCGCATCTTTCGGGAATACGTCGGCGGAGGGACGCCGCGCGCTATCGCGGCCAGGCTAAACGCCGAAAATGTGCCGCCGCCCCGCGGCACCTATTGGCGAGGATCGACAATAGGCGGCCACACGAAGCGCCGGACCGGCATTCTGCAGAACGAACTTTATTGCGGTCACGTCTGTTGGAATCGCGCGCAGACGGTGCGCGATCCTGATACCGGCCAGCGGGTCCGCAGGGCTAAGCCCGAAAGTGAGTGGATGCGCGGCGAGGTCCCGCAGCTGCGGATTGTCGACGACGGTACCTTCGCGACTGCGCAGGTCCTTCGCAGCAGGAGGGCGCTGCAAGACCCCCGCACGCGAATCCGGCCCAAGCGGCTACTGTCTGGTCTCCTGCGTTGCGGCGCCTGCGGCGCGGGAATGTCCAAAAAAGACACCGATCACGGTCGGCCGCGGCTGATCTGCACTCAGCGCCGAGAGGCCGGAGCATGCAGCAACAAGCGCGTTTACTATCTCGACGAGATCGAGCGCATGGTAGTCACCGGCTTGCGAGACGAACTTGGATCGCGCGAGGCGATCGCTCTCTTCGTCCGCACCTACAATGAGGAACGTCAACGACGCTCCGCCTCCGGTGATGATCGCCGCCGCGATTTCGGGCGGAGACTCGAAGCGACCGAACGCCAGATTGACCGGGCGGTTATTGCAGTCATCCAGGATCGAATTACGAAGGAAGAGGCCGATCGCCATCTGCCGGCGCTGCGCCGTCAACGCGAAGAGATAGCAGCGGAACTCGCCGCGCTTGGCGAGGTGCCACAGGTCCTGAGCTTCCGGCCTCCGGCGGTCGAGGACTATCTTCGTGACCTCGATCGATTATCCGATGCCATCAACCAGGACCTGAACGAAGGGCAATCCGAAGCGGCCAAAGTCATCCGGACGCTAATCGACACGGTGACCGTCATGCCGACCCCAGCGGGGAGGGCGCCCGGACTCCGCGTCGAGGGAGACCTCGCCAGGCTGCTTGGCCTCGATCCGTTCCAGAAGGGTTCTCATCTCGGGGGGGATGGCGGTGCCGGATGAGAGATTTGAACTCCCGACCAACGGTTTACAAAACCGCTGCTCTACCACTGAGCTAATCCGGCAATTGGGCACTTCTTGCAGGTACTGAGGAGATTTGGCTCTTTTTTGGCTCCGGCCGCTTTTCTCAGTTCCCGACACCCAAGGACGCTCTATATCCCAGCGGCGGCCCAAGAAAAATCCCCCGCATTTCGGCGGGGGAGATTGCCGGTGGGGCCGGAGGGGTCTGCTAGCGGCGCGCCTTCTCCGCCGCGGCGTCCGCCTTTTCCCGATTGCCACCGGCCCCTTTGATGATGCGCACGGCGTCCGCGTGCGAGAGGTGCTTGTGCTTCTGGTGGAAGTGCTCGACCTCGTAGGGCTCGCTTTGGGAGATGCGGCTGCGGTCGCGGTTGTCCTGCTTGGCCTTGGTAAGGGAGCTGAATATGGCGAGCGAATATAAGAAGTCGCCGGGGTACGGAGAGGACGAACCGCGGTCCGTGTTGCGCCTGATCGGCGCCATCATCGTCGCCGTTATTGTGGTGGGGTCGATCTATTTCTGGCCCAGGTAGCCGGGAACGAATGGCGCCGGAGGACATTGGTAAGCATCAGGTCCTCCATGACGCCCCCCGTCCCCAAGGCCTGACGTTTCAAAAACCCCGCTTTCCCCGGCGGGGTTTTTCTTTGGCGGGTAGGGGAGTGGCTGGGGCGAAAATAAACCGAACTTGGCTTAGTTCAATATCCGCTGTTGATCCTATAGCGACCAGATAGCAGACATTACAGAAGGTCCCAGAAGGGCCAGCAGGCGACATTTCCTGGCAGAGGCGATGGTCAGCGGACAACGACTCCCTCGAACACCGGCCGGGACACGGGCCCTATAGATGGGTAATCGTCGGCCCGCAGACACAACAAATCACGGCTCGGTATAGGACCTGTGCATCATGATCGCACGAGCGACCGGTTGTATAAGTCGCGAGTGGGCTCGATGAAAAAGCCGTTGGCCTGCAAGGAGACTGCCATGATCTGTCGAAAACGTGGATTACGCATCGGTCGGTGGGTCATTCCGGCATTGCTGCTTGCGACTTCCGGCGTTCCCGCCAGCGCGCTTGAGGACTACCCAAATCACACTATTAAGATTGTTGTGCCGCTCCCGCCGGGCGTGTTTGCGGACGCGCTGCCGCGCATCATTGCCGATAAGCTTTCGTCTCGCTGGAGCCAACCAGTTGTCATCGAAAACCGGTCAGGTTTTGCGTCAAATCTCGGCGCAGAGTTCGTCGCTAAGGCGGACCCTGACGGCTACACCCTGCTTGCTACACCGCAGGGGCCGCTCGTGCTCAGCCAGCACATCTATCCCAAGCTCGGCTTCGATCCCACGGCATTTGTTCCAGTGAGCGTGATGGCCGCGCTGCCCTACACGCTCGTCGTCAATCCGCGGGTCCAAGCTTCGACCTTACAGGAGCTTGTCGCCCTGGCCAAAGCCAATCCGGACAAAATCACCTTTGCGTCCGCCGGGATTGGTAGCCCGCCCCACCTCACCGCCGAAATGCTGATGGCGGCAGCCGGGGTCCGCATGGTTCATGTGCCCTATAAGGGACTAGCGCCTGCCATGACCGATTTGCTCGCCGGCCATGTCGACGTAATGTTCGACAATTTGGCGAACGTTCTGCCGCAGATAAAGAGCGGCACGCTCAGGGCACTTGCTGTTGGGGATAAAGGACGTATTCCGGAGTTACCCGACCTGCCTGCGATCGCAGAAACATATCCTGGCTTCTACTCCGCGGGCTGGTATGCGGCCGTCGCGCCGCCAAAGACACCTCTAGCGATTGCCACGAAGTTGTCCGCCGCCATTGCTGAAACTCTCAAGCTGCCAGATGTCGCAAAAAAACTTGCCGACTTTTCTGCACGCCCGATTGGTAGCTCGCCGGAAGAGACCGCGGCTTTTCTTAAGCAGGAATCCGAACGCTGGCGTCAGGTCATCGTCTCGGCAGGCATTACGGAGCAATGACTCCAAGGTGAGACGCGCCCTGGTCGCGTTACGGTACGGTGGCGCCCTTCGAGCTATTTGAGCGTCGGAGGGCCGGGCCCTCCTCGCCATTCGGTAGCGTAGGTGCTATTATCGCGCCTAACGCGATCGCCGATTGCCGATGTCCCACCCTGCGGAACAGATTCGCTTCTGCGCAAGCCACGACGGAACGCGTATTGCGTTCTCTATCTACGGTTCGGGACCGCCCCTCATTTTGGCCCAGCGGTGGGTACATCATCTTAAACTCGATTGGGACAGCCCGATCTGGCGCCCATGGCTGGTGTTTCTTGCCAGTCGGCATACGCTTGTTCGCTATGATTGCCGAGGCTGCGGTCTATCGGATCGTGACGACGTCAAATTCTCATTCGACTCCTTCGTCGACGACCTCGAAGCCGTAATTGAGGCTGCTGGATTTCAGCGATTTGTTTTGTTCGGAATGGGGGACGGTGCGGCTCGTGCTATTGCCTACGCAGTCGGCTATCCTTCGCGAGTCGCGCAGTTAATACTGCACGGGTCCTGTAGTCGTGGACGCATGCTGGATCCCCAATTGGTTGAGGAAGCACAAACTCGTCTTAAGACCATTAAGCTCGGTTGGTATGGCAATAACCCGGCATTCAGTCACGTCACGCCCCTTCCAGATGCGTCGACGGAACAGCTCAAGGCTTATGCCGACATGCGACGCGCGGCAACATCTCCGGAATCTGCAATGCAAATCGTGCAGATGATATACGGTACCGATGTTCGCACGCTCGCACGGCAGGTGCGGACCCCCACTTTGGTCTTGCACGCCCGGGACGACGCCATCCATCCATTCGATGAAGGCCGCACGGTCGCGACGCTTATTCCTAGTGCTCAGTTCGTTCCCCTAGAAAGCCGCAACCACATCCTGCTCGACACCGAGCCCGCTTGGCAGCAGTTCGTCGAGGCGCTGGACGATTTTCTTCTGGGGCGGCCGACGTCTCGGCTCGACGTTCTGACCGCGCGCGAGAATGAAGTATTGGAGTTCCTTGCCCGCGGCCTCGATAACCACGCGATCGCCAAGCAACTCGGCAGCAGTTCAAAAACCGTGCGCAATCAAGTCTCCACGATCTTTTCCAAACTCGAGGTCAAGAGCCGCGCCGAGGCGGTTGCGCACGCTCGCGACGCAGGTTTCGGACACCAGGACCTGTAGATGTTGCGGGCAGACCCCTCAGCTGCCGCGCAACTTCCATTCTGCAAAGCGAACCACGTCCGCAACGGGTCAGTCTCTACCGATTTGAAATATCCACGCCATGTCGGCTTATCCCGCGACTTCGGAGGTATCACCGCGCTGCCGCGAGCGTCGAATCGGGCCAGAAGCGGCCGCAAGCAGGTGCAGCAAATGCTAGCACCGGAGGCCGCCGTGCGCGACTCTTCTACGTGAAGTAGGTCGCAGACCCGGATTTTAAGCCGTGATATTGTGTTAGTGATCAACAGGGGCGCGCCCTTTTTCCGTGCAGGATCGGGTCACGAGCTGCTTCCATGCGACGACGCGAATTCATTACCCTTCTCGGCGGCGCGGCGCTTGCCTCCCCGCTCGCGGCGCGCGCGCAGTAGTCGGCGATGCCGGTGATCGGGTTCCTCGGCAACGCAACGCTTCCGGAGCTAAGCCGCATGGCGGATAAGCTCAACCCTCGAGCAAGTGGGGGCAGGCCTTCTGGAGGTGCAACTCTGACGGGGAGCGGAACCATGGACGGAAGGCAGCGTGAGGGCCGCTGGGATTGAAACACATGGCAAATACAAATCCGTACGCTGCATTCCTCGCTTCTCGCCGAGATGTGCTGCTCAGCGCTGTCTCTGCTGCCGCCGCGAGTGGTTTCCCGGCCGTTTCGTTGGCTGCGACGAGTGACCCAATAGGAACAACTACCGACCAGAAAGGACCTCTCATCATGTCTACGATCACCGCCAAAGACGGCACCCAGATTTACTACAAGGATTGGGGCACAGGTCAGCCCATCGTGTTCAGCCATGGCTGGCCGCTCTCTGCAGACGATTGGGACACACAGATGCTGTTCTTTGTCAGCAAGGGCTTTCGCGTCATCGCCCATGACCGGCGCGGCCATGGCCGCTCTACGCAGACTGGCGGTGGCCACGATATGGACCATTATGCCGACGACCTTGCAGCGTTGACCAAGCACCTCGATCTGAAGAATGCGATCCATGTCGGTCACTCCACCGGCGGCGGTGAAGTCGTACGCTACATTGGCCGTCACGGCGAAAGCCGCGTGGCGAAGGCTGTGCTCATCGCAGCGGTACCGCCCTTGATGGTGAAGACAGCCGCCAATCCAGGTGGTCTTCCGAAGGAGGTTTTTGACGGACTTCAGGCGCAGCTCGCCGCCAACCGCACGCAGTTCTATTACGATCTGCCGGCCGGCCCGTTCTACGGCTTCAACCGGCCCGGCGCGAAAGTCTCGCAGGCCGTGATTTGGAACTGGTGGCGCCAGGGCATGATGGGAGGCGCCAAGGCGCATTATGACGGGATCGTTGCCTTCTCTCAGACCGACTTCACCGAAGACCTGAAGAAGGTCACGGTGCCGGCACTGGTGATGCACAGCGAAGACGACCAAATTGTACCCTATGCGGATTCGGGTCCACTGTCGGCGAAACTTTTGAGCAAAGGGACGCTAAAGACCTACAAAGGATTTCCGCACGGTATGCCGACAACGGAAGCCGAGACGATCAATGCCGATCTGTTGAGCTTCCTGAAGGCTGGAACCTGAGAGACAGTGCGAAGTGGCATCCTATAAAAAGTGCAGAACCGTGCATCGAGTTGGTCTTTTCATTCCTTGCTGCATGGACGCATTCGAGCCGGAGGTCGGCATCGCGACGCTCGATCTGCTGGAGCGTCTTGGCTGCACTGTTGACTATCCCGTTTAGCCAAAAAATTAAAACGGTAGCAAAGGCGGGCAGTTATCCCATCATCTTGCACCGCAAAAAGTTTGGACCTCCGACGGCGGCTT
Organism: Steroidobacteraceae bacterium; assembly: GCA_036502605.1. Lineage (GTDB taxonomy): Bacteria > Pseudomonadota > Gammaproteobacteria > Steroidobacterales > Steroidobacteraceae > Bog-1198. Next base: position 5,401 of record DASXYI010000123.1, on the reverse strand, counting down.
CGGGTCAAAAGCGGTAAGCCTCAGATCGAGCATATGTTTTCCGTTTTGCCGCCAATAGGCGACACTCTCGACACGGCCGATACGCACAGGGCGTTGCCCGCCCGCGATAGCGCTTTTGCGCGGCAAGTGCGTGGATGCAGACAGGCTAGCTCTTGGTGCGCAGCCGTCGGCGTAGTGGCTCGTACCAATCGTGGCGGCCGGTATCCTCGATTGCCGCCATCCATCCGAAGTCGAATGCGCTCTTCGAGACGTCGAGCTCACGCATCGCTGCGCTACGCAACTCATCCTTTGTCAAGAACTTCGGCTGATTGTTTTGCATGAACGGCACGAGCCAGTCGCGGCTTCGCTGCCATTGCTCTGTAAATTTCTCCGAGAGTTCCTGCTGTCGGGTCTTTGTCATCGCAGCATCACATCTCAACACGCCAAACTGATGCGTCAATGCCGGTCGGTGAATATGGCTCAGTAGAGCTATTCCAGATGCCTCGCACAAGATTACTTTCGCGCGTCAATCCGATTTCCGATGCTTAAACGGGCCCGTGGAAAATATGGTTTCGTTGCAAGGTAAGAGTGTTGCGGATCAATGTCGAATTCGCCGCCGCGGCACTTCGCGTCAGTTTTGCAAACGGTTACGCGTCCGGATAAGGGTCGCAAAAGAGATGTTGCACTAACCCGCTCCGCGGAAGGGAGGTCGCGGAGAGGGAAGTGCTCAATTTGACCGGGTCTGGATTCGCCGGACGGCAGTTATGGAATGCCGAACAGCTCTCGTCGCTACTCAGGCTTGATGTTCGCGAACTTGATCACCTTTGCCCACTTCTCGGTCTCCTCGGCAATGAGCTTGCCGAAATCGGCGGGGGAGCCGGGCAGCACGGTGGCGCCCAGGTCGGCCATCCGTGCCTTCAACTTGGGATCGGCAATTCCGGCGTTGATCTCGCGGTTGAGCACATCGACGAGCTCCGCGGGCGTATTGCGGGGCGCGGCCACGCCGAACCACGCGCTCGCCTCGTAGCCCGGCAGGAAGTCGCCGACCGTGGGAACGTCCGGCAACACGTCCAAACGCTGCGACGTCGTCACCGCCAACGCGCGCAGCGTGCCGGCCTTGATGTACTCAATCGACGCGGCCGCGCTGGGGAACATGACCTGCACCTGCCCGCCGAGCAGATCAGCGAGCGCAGGGCCGCCGCCGCGATAGGGCACGTGTGTCAAGTTCACTCCGGCCATCATCTTGAACAGCTCGCCGGCCAAATGGGGGGACGTTCCAGCACCGGGCGTCGCCATGTTGATCTTGTCCGGGTTGGCTTTGGCGTAGGCGATGAACTCGGGAACCGTCGTGGCCGGAACCGAGGGATGCACCACCAGCACGTTCGGCACACGGATGATGCCTGCGACTGGCGCAGTGTCACGAATGAAGTTGAAGCTAAGCCGATCGTAAAGCGTGGCGTTCATTGCGTTCCCGGCCTGAACCGCAAGTAGCGTGTAGCCGTCCGCTGGCGCGCGCACGGCCGCCTCGGTGCCGGTGTTGCCGCCCGCACCGGTCCGGTTCTCGATGATGAACTGCTGGCCGAGCCGCTCCGAGAGCCATTGTCCGATCAGACGCGCGACGATGTCCGTGGAACCTCCGGCGGCGAGGGGGACAATTACGCGGACCGGTTTGCTCGGATACTGCTGCGCCCAGGCGAAACGCGGGGTGGAGAGCGCGGCCATGCTGGCGGCCAGCTGCAGAACTCGACGGCGGGGAAGTTTCATCTCGTCCTCCAAATTGCCAGCGAGTGGCAATCCGCGTGAGCTTACATCAGGTGCCCAAATATGGGGAAGAGCAGGGAATGGCTTAACAGAGCCATTCCCAATACGTCGCACACCACCACCGGAAGAATACGCGGGCGGTGGCGAGAGCGTGGTCCTTCTCCCGCGGCGCACAGTCCACCGTCTGCGCGATCACGTCCTCATAGGTGAGGGTCGCGAGCTTCCTGGTTTTGAACGGTGGCAAAAAGTACGCCTTGAGGACCCGCTTGTAATCGTACTGCGTACGCGGCTTCTTTTTGGAGATGTGCTCCTTCTTGAATATGTCGTACGCCTCGCCAAAGGTCATATTGGCGTTCTTAACCGGCGTCTCGGTGAGGAGCTTTTTTGCTTCCTCCGAGCGTCCGCCAATGACAGGGCAGGGTAGTGCCCGATCGTCGTGCGGACGCGCTGCTTGCCGCGCATGACAATCCACGTCTTGCGGTTCTTGCCGACGCGGATTCCGAATGCCGGAGTGTTTTTGTCGAAGGCGGTGCCGGGCGGATGCAAGCGCAGCACCACTAGGTCAGTGAGATGCGCCTTTGGCATTTTTGGCTCCTTTTTGGCTCCCAAATCGTTGTTGTTACGGTGCTGTTCGGTGCATCACTATAGCATAGTGAGATGCAAGAAGCGCCCGGTTTAATTGGGTTTTTAGGTAGCGTTGGGGGTGGATGTGGTGGTAAAAATCAGAATTACAAAACCGCTGCTCTACCACCGAGCTAATCCGGCAATCTCATGCTGCTTCTATAGCGCAACTCGGATGCCAAGAAAAATCCCCCGCAAAAGGTGCGGGGGAGTGTCCGGCATCGCCTCGGTATGCCGGTTTAGCGGGTGACGGGGGTTGGCGTTTCTGTCCGTCCGAGCCGCAACCGAATCATCAGATTCTACCGACCGTCGCGGCGGACGCGAGTGAAGACTTTCACGCCGGCGGAATAGACTGTGCAATTCCGGACCAAGGACGTAATCTGGCAACCGGCAACGGGGTATTCCGGTGTTTGCTCGTGTCTCCAGTGTGGTATTGACGGCGCTGCTCATGGTCTGGTCAGCGGTTGCTGTGGCTGACCCCATCGAGGACTTCTACCGGGGCAAGCAGATCAGGGTCGTCATCCGCGCCGCACCCGGTGGCAATTACGACCTCTATTCGCGGCTCCTGATCCGCCACATGGTGCGCTTCATTCCCGGCCATCCGGCGGGCCTGCCGGTCAACATGCCGGGCGGCAGCGGGCTTACCGCGCTCAACTACGTGACCGACGTGCATCCCAGGGACGGCACCGTGCTAACCATGGTGACGCAGACCTTTCCGCTCGAACAGGCGCTGAACCTCAACGACAAGCTGAAGGTCGATCTGCGCCGGCTCAACTGGATCGGCAATATGAGCGATTCCAGTAATCTTCTTTTGACCTCGCATGCCTCGCTGACGCGCTCGATCGAAGACGCCAAGCGGCGCGAGACCATCATCGGCGTGCCAAGCCTCGCCGATGCATCGGCGTGGCTCACACTGGTGACGAACGGCACGCTCGGCACACGATTCAAGCTCATCCCTGGCTACAACAGCGGGCCTGACATGAACCTCGCCATGGAACGCGGCGAGATCGACGGCCGCGGCACCAGCAATCCGCGGGCGATGTTCAGCGGCGGCAGTGAAACCGCGCCGGACGGCCGGCCGCTGTTCAATTTCCTGCTGCAATGGGGGATGAAGAAGAACCAGGATTTCCCCAATGCGCCGCTGCTCAGTGAACTTGCGACCGACGCGGAGCAGAAAGTCATCTTTGATTTCGTGTGCAGGGTAGCGTCGCTCGCTCGGCCCGTGACGACCAATGCGGATGTGCCGGCAGAGCGCGTCGCCGCGCTCCGCCGCGCCTTCGATGCCACCATGAAAGATCCCGATTTTCTGGCGGAGGCGGATCGTCAGGGCATGGAGATCAACCCGATGGGTGGCGAGGCGCTGCAGCGGCTCGTCACCGACATCGTCAACGCGCCGCCGGCGGTGGTCGAAAAGGTGCGGCAAGCGGTGAGGTGACTTTCGCTTTCGAGCGATTGACGCCGCTCACTCGGCCCGGAAATAGGCCCCGCGCCAATTCTCGCCTTCGCGGAATTCTTCATCCTTGCCGTCGTAACGCCACCATGCGGCGGTCGGCTTGTCGTAGGCCGGCACGAATTTGCCGCGATAGGGATGCCCGCAAAAGTGCGACGGCTTGGCCTTGTCCCAGACGATGTAGCCGTTTTCGTCCATGCAGTCTTCGTTGACGCTGACCGCCTCGACGCGGCCGCACACCATCAGTCGATGCAGCCAGGGCTTGGTCCATTCCACCTTGCATTCGAAATGGCTGCGGCATTCCTCGACCCGCGGCGGACGCAGGACACGCGCCGGAATAGACGTCAGCTTGGCCTTGTCGAGCTCGTTGATGCCGGCTTTGAACGGCAAACCGCAGACCACGATTTTGTCGAGAATTTCCTGCTCGAACGGCACCAGATTGACCACAAACTCGCCGGTCGCCAATACGTTGCGGGCGGTGTCCTTGTCCTGTCCGACCGTGAAAGAGATGTAGACGGGGTCATGGCATACGCGCGTGCAGGTGCCGAACGAAGCAGCATTGACACGGCCGTCTATATCGACCGTCGTGATGACGACAAGGCACGAACTCGGTGCGAAGATATTGTCCCACCATTCCTTCTTGACGTCGATTTTCTTGACGGCCATGCCACTCTCCTTCCGCGCGGACTTATCGATGCGCCCAAAGTCTCGCGCCGATCTCTTCGCTCGCGATGAAGCCGAGACTTGCGGCCTTGCAGAGGCCGCCAATGTAGCCTGCCATCGGCCCGCCTTCGAGACCGCCGGTGCAGGCGCCGATGGCGTAGAGGCCGGCAATCGCGCTGCCGTCTGCGCGGCGTACTTCGGTGCGTGGCGAGATCGCGATACCGCCCATCGTATAGGTGAGACCGGCGCATAAACGGATGGCGTGGAACGGTGGGTCCTTGATCGGCCGAATTTCCGTCCGAGTGTTCGAGCTGCGCAGCACTCCGAACATGCGGCCGGGACTGCGCGGCGGCGAAAGCGCGGCGAAGTTGCCGCTTTCCACAAGCTCGTTATAGCTACGGATCGTTTCGACGAGTGCTGCCGCCGGGATGTTGATGGCCTGCGCGAGCGCCTCGAGGGTGGGGGCCGTGGTCAGCGTGCCGCCGCCGGCGACGACGAACGGATTTGGCGGTGTGAATTCGACGCGGCCCGTCGTCTCCCACAGCGTGTTGTCGAAAATCGTTGTCGCGCTCAGGGGATCGTCGAGCTTGGCGATGACATTCGACATCGTGACCCCGCCGATCCCTTCATCGAGGAAGCGGCGACCGGAGCTATCGACCACGACGGCGCTGCTGGCGAGCGAATCGATAGTCGGGTAGGGCCACAACCCGTCGTTCTTCAGCGCCTCCTGCACCAGCAGGTGACCATAGAACCGATCCGTTCCGGTCAGCATCGCGCCTCCTTCTTCGGCCATCCGCAGCGCGTCGCCGCGTCCGGTCTTGGCGTTGCGCTGCACGAGGCTTTCCGGCCGTTTGGAAATGAAGCGGCGCACGAGTTCGGGATTGCCCTGAAAGCCGCCGTCCGCCAGCACCGTGCTGCGGGCGCGAA
>DASXYI010000122.1:0-7595 GCA_036502605.1 Steroidobacteraceae bacterium | reverse complement strand
TCCGTGGGCTTCCTCGCATCCTTTGGATTGATGTCTTCCGAGAGGTTCGCACGAGCCTGTGTTGCCTGTTCACGCGCGCGGGCAAGTGTCACGTCGCGCGCCGACCCGAACCCAATCTCCGTAAGCTTCCCGTGCCAGCGGAAGATGAAGACCCACCGCCGGCCACCGTTGGGGGAGATCGAGAGGTAGAGTCCGCCACCGTCGGCGTGACGACCGTGCTTGGTGAGCGTAGCCACGGCTCTTGCGTTCAGCCGGTTGATTTGTCGCGCCATCGTACTCTCCTCTGCCCCAACATCTGCCCCAACAGCTAAACCGGATTGTAGCGAACGTGGCCGATCGAGGAAAGACAAATAGTGCAAGAAGTGCCGGTAAAATAAGGGTTAATTGAAACGACGGCGAACGGCCGCGAACGTGAGCGGAGGGTAGTGTGGCGGTCTCCCTCTCCGCCAGCCCGTTCACGACCAACTTTCTCTGCTGGTTTTCCGAGCCCGGATAGAAGCCCAATAACCACGGGGCTTCGCGAACAAACCTCCGGACTGCGACTTACACGGCGAGACCTGAAATTCGTTCTCTCCGGCCGGTCGTCTCCAAACCTCTTGACTGACCAAATTTGGTACGGAATCCATAATTGTATGAAGCTGAAGGCGTATTTCAATCGCTCGGCTCCGTACTTTTCGAAGGTCGGCTTGGAGGAGCGGCAAAATGCGCTCGCCGTCGAATTGCCGAGCCGCAAGGCCGGGCTATGGGAATTAAGAACGCACCTGCTCACGGATGTTTCTGGCCTGAGCGGCGGAATTTCATATCCGCTCGCATGTCGGCAGATTGGGGAAGCTCGGATTCCTTATGCTCGCTCTGAGCTTTGTCTAAAATGACGCATAGGTATCACGTCGAGGTGACCACCGGACTTATAGCGTTGTGCGCGCCCAGACTCTACGACCCCGCATTATCCAACACTCATCTAGTACCGTAGGCGCGATCCCCGGCGTCGCCCAGGCCGGGAAGAATGAAGCCCTGATCGTCGAGACCTTCATCGATTGCTGCCGTCCATATCGGCACGTCGGGATGCTGTCCGATTAGTCTTTCCACGCCTTTTGGCGACGCAAGCAGGCAAACCAAGCGAATGTCCTTGGCGCGCCGCTCCTTGAGCCGAACGATTGCCGCCGCTGCCGTGTTCGCCGTGGCAACGACCGGAGTGACGACGATGACAAGCCGCTCGTTCAGAGCCGACGGTGCCTTGAAAAAATACTCTACTGCAATGAACGATTCCGGTTCGCGGTAGAGGCCGATATGGGCGACTCGCGCCGCCGGCACGAGGTCGAGCATTCCTTCTGCGAATGTCACCCCGGCGCGCAGGATAGGCGCAAAGACAAGCTTCTTCCCAGCGATGCGCGGCGACATCATCCGCGCCATCGGAGTTTCGATCTCGACCTTCGTCAATGGTAGGTCTCTGGTCACCTCGTAGCACAATAGCATTCCAATCTCTTTGAGAAGCTCCCGGAATGATTTGGTCGAAATATTCTTCCCCCGGATTAGCGTCAGCTTGTGCTGGACCAACGGGTGGTCGACGATCGTGACACCTTTCATAATTCCTCCCCGTTCGTGCTCAGAATACGGTGCCGTCGCTGACGACTTTAACCGGCGGCGAACCATCGCTGCGCAGCTTGTTCGCTATGAGGCGTCCAGCCGACCAAGTGCCGCCTTCAAGCACTTGGGCCAGCGACATAGATTTTCGATCTATTTTAAGCCGGCTTCGCATGCTTTCGGCCAGCCGGTCGAGCAGGGCCACGGTCAACGCGCGCCACTCGACAACCAGCGGCGAAGCGACATCATGGTTACGCGCCGCGTCCGCGGTGTCGCGCAGCACCAAAACGCCGGTATCGATAAGGAGGCCGCCGTTGCGGTATTCGGCCAAGCCAGTCAGACCATCAATGTCCGACACCGAAATTCCTGCCCACTGCATCGGCTCGATAAGCGAATAGGCAAGCCATTGCGAAAGCTTGTGCAGTGGGACCAGGCCACTGCTCGCATCCGGTGTGACAATTGCAGGATGACGCCAACAATCGCCAAGAGGCACACCATCGAGTGTGAGCCGTGACGGCCAAACCGGACCAAACTGGTGAAGCAATTCTGAGAGGACCGTCGCTGCGGCAATTTCGTGCTCATCCGACATTGCTGCGAGATGATCGAACACGCCTCCCGGACGCGGTATATCTTCGCGCGAAAAAACGTCCGGCTTGGCGGCAATGAGCGTGCCGAGACGGCGGAGCAAATCGACGCGGCCGCTCATGCCTGGAAGCGAATTGGAACTGGAGACCTGCAAGCCATCGCCGACGATTGCTTCCGACAGCCGCATCAGGCCTTCGGTGTCGGCCTGCAATGGATCGCTAGGATGGGACGAAAAAACACCCCGGCGAAACATGTCGAGGCTAGCAAGCGCCAATCCTTCCGATCGACCGACGCTCCGTCCCGTCACCGGATCGCAATATTGCCATTGCGGTCCCGCGCTTGCGTCGAGTAGGACACTGACGATGGCGAGATCGAACGCCGCGCGGGTGCGGGCGGCAGCGTCACGCCAGTTCGCTGCTTTATCGATTGCAGCCCAGCGATCCTCGCTATTGAAGACAAAGTGACGCCAGCGCGAGTGGAACGGCACGGCGAGCGAAGGGTAATTTCTCCGTGTCGTATCGACCACCAGATCGACAGTATTGTCGAGCCGCTCAAGTTCGATGCGAAAGTACGGCAACTTGTCGTCGAGGCCGAGTATCAGCATTCGCTGTGCGCGTTCGCGGACCTCCTGGGCGCTCAAAAGAGAAAACGCGACGGCCGCTTCGGGTTTCACGCACGGATACCGATCTTAGTACTTTTCGAGGGAGCGCCCGAGTGAATCCATCGGATCCTGCAGCTGCGGTGGCTCGGGGGAGTAATACCCGGCCGCCTTCTTGGCCGCGATCTCGACATGGGCGTCAGCTGGAATGAGCGCATCCGGAAGGGCGACGCGTTCCACGATGTCGACACCCTGGGCTATCAGTGCGTCGTATTTCATATCGCTCATGGAAACGAAGTGGTCGATCCGCTTGAGGCCGAGCCAATGGATGGCATCCGGCATGAGTTGCTGAAAGCGGGCATCCTGAACCCCAGCGACGCATTCGGTGCGCTCGAAATACGCGGCGGCGGCATCCCCGCCTTCTTGCCGCTTGCGTGCATTATAGACTAGGAACTTGGTAACCTCGCCCAGTGCACGGCCTTCCTTGCGGTTGTAGGCCATGACGCCGAGACCGCCCGCCTGCGCACGGCGTGCGCATTCCTCGATGCCGTGAATCAAATAGGGGCGGCAGGTGCAGATATCCGATCCGAAAACGTCGGAACCGTTGCACTCATCGTGGACACGGCACGTGACCTGCGTCCGCGGATCGCTAAGCTTGGCGGGGTCACCAAAAAGATAAATCGTTGTGCCGCCAATCGGCGGCAAGAAGACCTGCAAATCGGGCCGCGTCACTAATTCAGGGAACATGCCGGCGGTCTGCTCAAACAACGCGCGCCGTAAATCCTGTTCGGTCGTTCCGAACCGTTGCGCGATTCCAGGCAGATACCACACCGGATCGATGGCGATCTTGACCACCGAGACGCTGCCATTCGGGTGCACGATGTTGCCGTCGTTGACGAGGCGTCCCGCCGCAAGGGCATCCTGCATTTCGTGCAAGTCGAGGCGCGCGCGCGTGATCGCAATCGTCGGACGGATGTCGATGCCTTCGGCGATTTCTCCTTTGAAGTTTTCTGCGACCAGATGTCCCCAGGGGTCGAGCGAAACGATGCATTGCGGCTCGGCCCACTGTGGGAACGGCCCGATTGTCGCGGCTGGATAAGTGTTAGTCAGATCGGGACGGCGAATCGGGTCGAGCGCGCCGGATGAAACCGCAAGCGCCCGGTAAATGGCATACGAGCCACCGTGACTTCCGATGACGTTGCGATCCTGAGGCTGGGAGACGGTTCCGATGACGGGTCCTCGCGCCTGCGCCGTTGCTGCTCCCCAAGCGATGGGAAAGCGCAGTTTTGCTCCTGGCTCGGGATGCGAGGTGAGCCGGATATGCTCCGTGCGATTAGATCGGTTCATCGGAAGCTCAAAAGCCATACGACCCGCCGTGATGACGGGCCGTGTCTCAAGCAACGAAACGAGATTGCGCGGCTCAAGCGCGCAGGGCATAATTATAGCGGTTCCCAAAGCTTATACAACAGTGCAAAGCCCGTTGAATTTGCAGCGAAAATTAATCTTCGCGGCCCATTCATTCAAAGGCCAAACCCTTTCGCCCCAGCTTCAGTCGGATAGCGCTGCGACAGCAAAGCGCGGTAGAGCAATCCCGCTCCCACTGCTCGGTCGCGCGCACCAAGTGATCGAATCGGACGCTTTATCTGGTCTCTTTTTGGCCCTTCGCGACGAAAAGCGATGTCCGCTTCGCCGCGATCGGCGGCTGGCCAAGAACCAGAATGGCAAGCGCAAGGTTGTCGTGATCGTTCGCGAGCGTGGCGGCAACAGCGTCCCGGCCGTATTCAAGTCGGAAGCACAGGCAATCTCATTCATCAGCAAGCGCGTTGCCAAGGGCACCACGATTAACGCCGATGAGGCTTCATCGTGGGATGGGTTGCATGACCGCTTCGAAATGAAGCGCATCAACCATCAGGAAGCCTATTCGATGGACGGCGCTTGCACCAATTGGGCAGAGGAATTTTTCAGCCGCATGCGCCGCGCCGAAATCGGCCATCACCATCATATCTCTGGCGCGTATTTGCTCCGCTATGCGCAGGAGGCGACTTGGCGGGAGGATAACCGCCGCGTCTCGAATGGCGATCAGGTGGAACAGGTTGCCGGGCTGGCGTTGAAACGCGGCAAGTCAGTGGATTTCGGCGGCTACTGGCAGAGGCACGTTCATGACTGAAATCAGAACCGTCACCACGCTGCGCAGCAAGCGCGACGAAATCGCCGGAGTAGTCGAGAAATACGAACGGTTGCTCGGACAGGCCCGCGCCGACTTGGCGTATATCGAAGCGGCCATTTCGATTTTCGAAGCCAGCGGCGACCCCAGGGGCTCCCGGCCTATGTGGACGTGCAGCATCTATTCAAGCGCGGCGAGCAGACCAAACTTTGCCTCACGGCGTTAGCCGATGGGCCTCCAAATACCCGACAGCTCGCCCTCTACATCATTAAGGTCAAGGGCCTCAATCAGGCGGACAAGGTTCTCGCCAAGTCCATCGGCAGCAGGCTCATTCATGCCTTGCAGATGCTGAAACGGCAGAAGCGCGTGATAGCGATGGGGCGATTGAAAGCCGCGATGATTTGGGAATTGCCGGCAGTCAAAACACTGGTTTAAGGGATGCGACCGGCTCTCGAAGAAGGAAGCAGAAATGGGTGACGCCGAGATGCGTTCCCTCTGAATCAAGAAGCCCCGGTCTCACCGCCGGGCCTTCTTTCCACTCTTACGCGCTACAGGTACAGGGGAGCGGCAAACTATTTCAGACCGGCGGAAACGCTGGTGAAAGTGGTATTGAGCGTTGAGCCAAGGCTGTTCACGGCAATCACGATCACGATGGAGATGCCGCCGGCGATTAGGGCGTACTCGATTGCCGTAGCCCCGCTCCGGTCTTTCGCAAACGTTGAAATGAGAGACTTCACGCCTTCATCTCTCGTAGCGGCACCCACGTTGCCTTACGCTTATTTCAGAGCGCCTGAAACGCTCGTGAAGGTGGAATTGAGGTTAGACCCGAGACCTTGAACGACGGCGATAATCGCAACCGAGATGCCAGCGGCGATCAGTCCGTATTCGATGGCGGTAGCCCCGCTCTGATCGTTCACGAACTTGGCGACAAGAAATTTCATGGCATTACTCCCAGAGGCTGTGTGCCGGCTCAACATGATGGCCCGGCCTTTACCGACTGGTTTCGGCGCTCATTACAATCTGCCCGATTTTGCAAAATATCCTAACTTTTCCGTAAAAATCAGCCGTGGTGCGGCAGCCCCCATTCCCCACGTTGACGGGTAAGGGGCGGGGCCGGGCCTCAAGTCCGGCCAATTCGGCCTGGCATCGGCCCCGATGATCCCACAACGGGTACAGACACCGCCAGCCGCCGCACACCATTCGCCCGCATGTTGCCGAGCGTCATCGGTGGTCCGGGCTGGCGATTCTGTGGCATCCGGGAGATGTTAGAGAGCTTGTGGCCTTTGCGCCATAACACCGCATTTGTCTCCGGGCCGGAATTCGAATTGTTTGGATTGACGAGAAGCCCGATCGCTGCGGACTGCGGAATCAGTTCACGCAGCAATTCCACCCGCTTGGCGTTGAGTGGGCCGCCAAAGAGCGTAGCTCCGGTGATGTTTCCTTCCGCCCGGTTGAGGCTCCTGACGAGGCCACGCTCGACCGGGTCGCTGCTGATGATGAAGACAATGGGAATTGTCGTCGTCGCGGCCTTGGCGGCAAGCGGCGTGTTCACGGCGCCGGTCGCGACGATCACAGCCACGCGCCGGCGCACCAGATCGGCTGCAATTGCCGGCAGGCGGTCGTAGACGTTCCCGGCCATCCGCAGGTCGACTGTGACGTTTTGACCGTCAATATAGCCTTCGTTGCGAAATCCTTCGCTGAACGCGCCGAGGAAGGCAGCTGCCTCGTCCGGTTCTGTGCTGCGCATGATGCCGACCACCGGCATTACCGGCTGCTGCGCGCGCGCTGCCATCGGCCACGTTGCCGCCGTCCCACCGATCAGGGAAATGAAGTCTCGTCGCCTCATCGCCGCCCCCGGTCCAATCAGGGACTGTAGGCTAGCATTTGTCCTGAGGGTTGTGTGTGACCCAGTTCACATGGGGATTAGCCCTGCCGCAGGTGGCAAATTGGGGGCGGCGTCGGATTCTCTTGCGATTTCAGCAAGGCGGTTGGATGGACCGGGCGCGGATGTGAGGCAAGCCTAGGAGCTGGCGAGACCCGCCCAAGTGGCCGGTCATGCTTGGCGTGCCACTTTGGCCCAGCGCCCCGCATATAATGCAATTCGGGTCGATAGGGGTCGAACAGGATTTTGACGCGCCGGACAAGGTCGGTGACGTGGATGGTGAGCGCAGCTGCGACAGAGCGGCCATCAAACATCCAGATTGTTGTGCTCATATTTGACATCACTATTCTCCGACCAGCAAGGCGTGCTGCTGCCTGGTGTGCGGCGCAGGATTTTTGTGAACATTCTTATTTTCCCAGGCGAGACCGGCCAACGTCTTATTGAATTTCCGTTGATGGCTTTCGGCCCAATAGAATTGGGTTAGCTCCAATGCTCTGGGCAATCTTGTCGTAGATCGCCAAGGCATCCATGACGTAGCCTTCGTGACAGACGATCCGCGCGTGCATCATCGTCAGCATCGCATCGCGCGATTGATCCGTAGAGATCACGTTGGAGTTTTCGCTCTGCTCGACCATCTTGAGGATCTGCATGTCACGTGCGGCACATCCCCGCGTGAACGAGCCCGCAGCCACCGTCCCGGTCAATGCGGCGAGGATGGCTGTCGTGAGAGCCGATCGCAATGCGTGTTGGGACAGAGTTGTTGTCATGGCGAGACCTCGCTATCT
>DASXYI010000121.1:0-7076 GCA_036502605.1 Steroidobacteraceae bacterium | reverse complement strand
GCCAAAAATGTCCGCCGCCGGAGATCGCAATGATGCGCACCTGCGGGTGCTCGCGCCGAATCAGCAGAATGGCGTCAAAACCATGGGCTTTGGGCATGATGATGTCAGTAATGACGAGATCGGGGCACTTCTCACGGCAGGTTTGGATACCCGTTAGTCCATCCGCAGCGGTGCGTACGCTGTAGCCCGCCTCGTCAAGCGGCTCGCCAGCTCGTCCTACCTGCTCGGCGATACTTTTTCCGCCGCTGACCTCTTATGGGGCATGGCGCTCCAATGGGGGACGATGTCCCAGATCGTACCGGAAAACCCTGTGATCGCAGACTACGTGAAGCGCGTGACCACTCGGCCAAGCGCCGTCAAAGTCGCCGCGATGGTGCCGAATGGGTTGTTGAACACGAGCGTGCCGCGAAGGAAATCAACTTATGACCTCAGCGCGATAAGTCTTTAACGGCGGGCAATCGCCTTAGCAACCCCGTCGCCGTAGGCGGGATCGGCCTTGGTGCAATTGGCGATGTGCCGCTCCTGATTGTGTTTGGCCCCTGCGCCGAGTTGTCGCGCCGTGTTGTCGAACAGCGCCTGGCGCTGAACCGCGTTCATCGCCCGAAAGAGAACGCCTGGCTGCTGATAGTGGTCCTCATCGACCCGATGATCCCAATGGGCGGCCGCGCCGTCGATCGCCAATGGCGGCTCGTTGAGCTGCGGTTGATCGATCCATTCGCCCAGACTGTTGGGGAAATAGGTCGGCGTTCTTCCGGAATTGCCGTCGGTGCGCATCGTTCCGTCGCGGTGGTAGCTGTGGAACGGGCATTTCGGTGCGTTGACGGGGATGTGATTGAAGTTGACCCCGAGACGGTACCGCTGGGTGTCGCCGTAGGAGAACAGTCGCGCCTGCAGCATCTTGTCGGGCGAGAAGCCGATGCCCGGTACGATATTGGCCGGGGAGAAGGCGGCTTGCTCGACCTCGGCGAAGAAGTTTTCAGGATTCCGGTTGAGTTCGAAGAAGCCCACCTCGATCAGCGGGAACGCAGCCTTGGGCCAAACCTTGGTCAGATCGAAGGGGTTGAACGGAAATGCCTTGGCCTGCGCATCACTCATCACCTGGATAAACAGAGTCCACCGCGGGAATCGGCCCGCCTCAATGTTCTCGAACAGATCGCGCTGGTGTGTCTCGCGATCCCTGCCGACCAGAGCCTCGGCTTCTGCATCCGTCAAGTTTTGGATACCCTGTTGGCTGCGAAAGTGGAACTTCACCCAGGTTCGCTCGTCCTTGTCGTTGAGGAAACTGTAGGTGTGGCTGCCGAAGCCATGCATGTGCCGAAAGCTGCGCGGAATGCCCCGCTCGCTCATGACGATGGTGACTTGGTGCAGAGCCTCGGGCAACAGGGTCCAAAAGTCCCAGTTGTTATCGGCGCTGCGCATGCCGGTACGCGGATCGCGCTTGATCGCGTGGTTGATGTCATGGGTGGCGGTGAAGGTACCGTGTGCGCCCGAGACCTTGGCGTGCATGCGCCGCTCGGGAATTACCTCGCGATCGAAGTGGGCGAGTTTCTCGATCAGCCAGACGTCCTGCAGGAGGGCTGGGCCGCGGGGACCAGTGGTTTGGATATTGAGATTGTCGGTAACCGGAGCGCCGGTCGCATGAGTCAGGTGTGACGGGTTGGGATGCTGTTTCATCGTATAGCTCCAGGTGGTTCCATCCCGCCGATCAGATCGAGGGATCAATCTGTGCAATGGTGGAGGCTGATCTAACGCGCCGTCGCGTAGTAGCGGGAATTCAAGTTACTTGGGAAAACGCCTGTCACGCAGGCCACGCCGATTCGCGGATCACGCGGCAGAAATTGCCGCGCTTGAACGTCGGGTCCTTGTCCGCGAGAACGTCGGCCTTGACGTTGCCGAATGTCGTATCCGGCTTGCGCTTGATGCCATCGTAGAATGCTTGAATGATGTCTTCCTTGAAGTGATCGCTGCGAGGATGTGCATGGACGACCGCATTGCGCTCAGCATCGGTGTATTCGGGATAGGTGAGGCCGAGCACGTCCATCTCAACGCCGGCCGTGACTAGAGCGACTACCGGATGCATGTGTTGAGGAATGCCGGGCGTCGTGTGCAACGCGATCGCCGTCCAAACCGTATCAATATCCGTCTGAGAGATGCGGTGGCTGCGCAGGAAATTGCGCGCTGTGTTCGCGCCATCGACCTCAAAGCGCTCTTCGGCGCTGCTGTGCTTTGCGGTAAGCCCCATATCATGGAACATCGCTCCCGCATACAGAAGTTCCGGATCAAAGCTTAAGGCCCGACGCTTTCCAGCCAACGCACCAAAATAATAAACTCGGCTCGAGTGGTGAAAGAGCAACGGCGATGCCGTATCGCGAACCAGTTCGGTTATCTCGCGGGCGAGCTTGCTGTCGGGTATGCCTATCCCTTGTACTGACAATGTCACCGGTATCTCCTCGTTGCTGGCGCGCCGACACTTTCGTCGGCTTGCATGTTCCGGAGCGTGAATGCTCCTTGATTACGTTGATATCTAAGCCGCGCGGGCGGTCGCTTTGTGCCCGAGTGTCGCGGCCATGATGTCGAGCCCGTCCACCTCCACGTGGCCGCTACGTACCGTGTCGCGTGCCAGGAGTTGGACCTGACCGACGGTGGTGATCCCAATGAGGCGAATTGTTCCCATAGGAACAACGGTAGTGTCGTTGAATATTGCCAACCGGCCCGCGGATGCTTTCAGACGCAGGTTCCGTACCTCGTTGTTCGAACTCAATTGCAGGCCATCGACGCCCTCGACGAATGAGATAGAGGCGTTATCCCTATGTCCTGTCAGTGTCTGACCCGGTGCAAGTCGAAACGAAGGAACATTGGCAAGATTGCCGCAAACAACCAGGTGTCGGGCCCTTGGCTCCTTGGTCAACGCTACGAGTTGCTCAGCCGTCGCGATAAATTGCGGGGGTGATGACACGGTCGTGCCCCTCGCCCATTTGGCGGCTGCGCCGGCCTGAGCGGTGTACACGAGCGCGGATGCGGTGAGGACTTGGGCGTAGCGATTCATGGCAACTTTCCTTTTCAGGAGGTCAATGAGCTGCATTCATATTCGTGGCGGCCGTCCGGCTCGCCTGTGCATCGTCGACGTAAGGCGATGTATTTCGTCGATCCCAATCCTCTGATTCCTGATCGTCTTCTCGCAATGCGTCGAAGACCGAGGGTGACCGATGCTTGGTCAATGCCAGTAGATCCCCGGCAACGCTCAATGCGGCGCCGAGCACGACAACGACAGCAAAGCCTATTACGACGACGACGGAAAGTAGTAAATACATGATGACCTCCGTGCTTCGCGACCCCACCAAGACGCAGCGTGTTTCTGCATATCAGCTCGTTGATAACACTAAGCTCGCCCGGTTACTGAGCGGTTTCTCGCCGCCACCCCGACGTTACGGATGTAACCTATCGCGCGGCCACGAGGCGATGAGGACCGGGCATCTGACGCTGTTGCCGATCCCAGAGATCGATGTGCGATGCGGGGGCGGGAGGTGCATGGGTCGATCGCCCGGGTGAGCTACGCGGTACCGAAAAAAAGGCCTCTCCTCGACGAAAGCCCTAGGGATGGGTCGCGATAGGGATGGGTCGCGATAGGGATTTCGTCGCAAATCTGGGAGAGGCCTTGGAATACACTATGCGCACACAGTTACGAATCGGTTCCAGTCGGCCGTCAAATTGTTACATGTGTAACTTCACCGGCCGCCTGAACGCCTGCCAGAATCCTCAGATGATCTTTCTTCGCACCGGATCGTCGGGCCGGGACATACTCAGCCGTCTTTGAACTAACTCGAAGGAACCGCCATGCTTTACACCCTGCTTTGCTACAACAAGGAAGACGCCGTCTGGTCCTGGAGCAAGGAAGAAGACGATGCCGTGATGAACCGCCTCAGCGTGGTGCACGAAAAACTTACCCAGGAAGGCAAGCTGGGCCCTGCGCTGCGCCTCTTGCCCACCAGCGCCGCCACCACCCTGCGCAGCCAGGACCTGGTGATCGACGGACCCTTCGCAGAGACCAAGGAACAGTTGCTGGGCTTTTATGTGATCGATGTCGAAAACCTCGATGCGGCGCTGGATATCGCTCGGCAATTGTCTGCCGCCAATCCCACCAGCGTCTATGAGATTCGTCCCATCGCACTCTATCTGCCGGAAGCGCGCCCCAATGCGCCACAGCAGCTTGTCAGGGCCTATTGATGAATGAGCTGGCATGGCCAGCCTTGCACTGCTAGCACCACCGACGAGGCTGCCCATATCCGCCGCCATCTCGGCCGGCTGATGGCGGATCAATCCGTCTGAAATTTTTTCGGAATTTTTCGCGAGTGGCGTCGGAACGGGCCGTGCCCGCCCGTCCTTGGGACGGAGCTATAACCCAAAGGAGATTTTCCATGGCAGAAAACGCAAAGGTCAAAGGCGGCGTCGCTGCCTATCTGTCGCTTGAAGGCGCAGTCAAGGCGGCGGAGTTCTACAAAAAGGCCTTCAACGCCGAGATCGCCCAGATCCATCTCCCTGATGAGAAAGGCCGCACCATGCACGCGCACCTCTATATCAGCGGCTCGTCGGTGATGCTAAGCGATCCCTTTCCCGAACATGGCCATCCCTTTGTGCCGCCCGCTGGGTTCAGCTTGATGATCATGTGCCAGGACATCGACGCTCAGTACAAGCTCGCGGTCGATGCCGGCTGCACCGGCACCATGCCGCCCGCCGACATGTTCTGGGGTGATCGCTACGGTCAGTTGAAAGACCCGTTCGGCGTGACCTGGGCGATGAATCAGCCCGGCAATAAGTAAGCCGCGAATCTCGATAGCAAGGGGGTTGCCGTGATCGACGAAAATATCCAATCGCCCGTCGCTCGCTGGGGTGGGTGGATCCTTACCGGCTTGTTCGGGTTGTTCATGCTATTCGACGCCGGCATAAAACTGATCCAGCTGCCCATCGTGGAACAGACGATGGCGCAGCTGGGTTACCCGCCCGGGCTGGGGTTCATGATCGGGATGATGGAAGCGATTTTCCTCATCCTCTACCTCGTCCCGCGCACCTCGGTGCTCGGAGCGGTGCTGTTTATGGGCGTCTTCGGCGGTGCCATCGCGAGCCATGTGCGCCAGGAAGCGCCTTTGTTCAGCCACGTGCTGTTCGGGGTCTATCTGAGCCTGTTCATGTGGAGTGGCCTATGGCTGCGCGATCCAGGCTTGCGGAGAATCTTTCCCGTGCGGACCCGCCATCCGCCGTTCCTGGACTCACCCACTGGCGGCGAGACTCACATAGCAAGGTAGTCTCGCCACCACTTCCTGAGTGTTTGCCTGCTTGTGGCGTTGCGCCCAAAATAGCGGCTATGAAGTACCTGGATTGCCGATCTTGCGCTGATAGTCGCCGAAGGGGCGGGCGCCGAGGACAAACACCGAGCGATCATCGCGTTGCTGACGTTACGCAGCGGCGCTGTACGTGACGCAATGGAGGGTCCCGCGATGGTGGCGATTGCGACTTGTCGCGCTGGGGATCGGCGCGATCGCCGCCATCCTTTGGTTGAGCCCAAGGGGCGCGCGTGCCGGGGTTCAGGGCAATCATTCAGTGCGATCGGCCGGCTGCGGAAAGCACGCCGGCACGGGAAAAATCATGCTATCGACGCTGGATGGGAACAAGCACACCCGTACATTCCTTGCCGAGATTCCGGCCGATTACGATGCGTCGCGGCTCTACGCGTTGACGTTCGTGTTTCACGGCTCGGCGGGCAGCTCTTCCGTCAGTTATTCATGGGGATTGCAGCGTGCCGCGGGAGCGTCGGCAAGTGGAATCTTCGTATTTCCCGATGGAATCGGTTACAAGCAGTATGGCATCGGGTGGGATGACACCAACGCGGGCTACGATCTGCCGTTCTTCGACAACATGCTCAGGGATCTCGAAGCCGGTTACTGCA
Source organism: Steroidobacteraceae bacterium (assembly GCA_036502605.1). Taxonomy (GTDB): domain Bacteria; phylum Pseudomonadota; class Gammaproteobacteria; order Steroidobacterales; family Steroidobacteraceae; genus Bog-1198. Next base: position 1,135 of record DASXYI010000121.1, on the reverse strand, counting down.
TCGACTCCTCGAGGGTCTTCGTCGCCGGTTTCTCTTGGGGCGGCGATTTTGCAATCGCGCTCGCCTGTAACCGGGGCGACGAGATCCGGGCAGTCGCGGCTAATTCGACCAACGACGAATTCAAGGATACGTCCAATTACTTGACGTACCAAAACCTCCCTTGCCCGACGCGCAGGCATCCGCCGGTGCGCTTTCAACATGCGGAGGACCCGCGTTGCTGCGGCTGGCGCAACTGTATTCAACGGTCGGGCGGCTTGCCAAAGCCATCAAGTTGACCGAACAAGTCCTGGCCGCGGATCCGCGTGCGACTCAATCCCGCCTGATCCTGCAACGCCTCTATTTGGACATCCAGGATCTCAAAGCGGCCGAGGCCATCACGCGTACGGCGCCGGAGCCGAATCCGGTGCTGAATTCCGTTATGGCGTTGGCCGGTCATGACTGGCGCACCGCAGGGTCGGAAGCCTACCGCGCCGCTGCTCTGAGGACGATTCCGGTGGTTGGCGAACCCATGCCTATCGCGGCTTTACGCCTGCATGCAAGGTCCAGCGGTAAGTACTTGCGTGCGATCGACGTATTCAGCGAAAGATCCCAGAGCCCTGTTGGGCCGAAACGAGGAGGCGATAAAGGAGTTGCAGCGGTCAGCCGCCGATCATTTGGCTTCGGGAAATTGGTGGTACTACGCTGAGCTGGAGCCGAGCTTCGCGCCGCTTCGCAAGGATGCGCGCTTCCAGACGATGTTTGCGGCGATACGGCAACACGCCGCGGCGGAACGCGCCGCCGTTGATCGTTTGCGCTCGAGCGGAGATGTCCCTGATCGGCGTTGAGGCGCACAAACTCCTCGGCGCCGCGTTGAGTTGTGGTTACATCTGCTGCCCTCTCAGCGTGGCGCCGCGAAATCATCCGGCAACCATTTGCGCACTTCTGCCAGTAACACGGCGCGGTTGAAAGGCTTGGGCAGGATCGCGTTTGCCCCGGACTTGAGCGCGGCCGCGAGGTACGCGGTGGTGTTGACGGTTTCGGGCTGGTATACCGCAGGCCAAAAATGTCCGCCGCCGGAGATCGCAATGATGCGCACCTGCGGGTGCTCGCGCCGAATCAGCAGAATGGCGTCAAAACCATGGGCTTTGGGCATGAT
>DASXYI010000120.1:0-52586 GCA_036502605.1 Steroidobacteraceae bacterium | reverse complement strand
CATTGACGATCGTCAATGCGGCACCACAGGATCGGGGTAATCTGCAGCATGAAAAAACATGGATGATATGGACGAATTTCGCATCGATCCGCCGCTCGTCGTCAAAGATTCGCCGAAACCCACACGGCTTGCCTCGCTCGCCGACGCGCGAGCCTTTGTTAACGCCGGACTTCGACGAGGACGGCCGCCGACATGGCGCGATATTTATCGCCGGCTCATGGCGGTGCGCAGCGAGGAGGAAGCCGACGAGACGATCGGCGCCCTGCGCGAATTGCTCGAGTTGGAGGACATGCTCATCCTCCCCGATTTGCCGCTGACCACGCAACCTCACGACTGATCCCGCACGGTGCAGAAGCTACCGCATGCCGCATGCCGTAGGCCCCCTCCGCGCGAAACCGGAAGGAGCCAATTCGCTTTAGCCGCCTTCTTTATCGCGCACCGCAACTTCGTCGAGCGGTCCTTCAACAAGATCAAGCAATGTCGGCGGGTCGCAACTCGCTACGACAAGCTCGCGCTAAATAACATCGCCTTCATCAACTTGCGTCAATCAAGCTATAGTTGCGAGTTAATGAGTCCACGTCCAATTTGAGCGGAACCTTCTCCGGGTCATTTATTGGCGCAGTTTAGCGCTAATCATGGCAATGCTGGAACAGCGATCGCCGCGCTGGCGCCTTGTCCTCTAGCTCCTACAGCACCCATCTTCAATCCCATGCGACAGGAGGTCAATCCGATCGTCGAACGCGTGGAAAAGGAAAATGGATTATGCGTGCAATCCTCGGTGCCACTGTCATGTTGGCTACCTTGCTCGGCGCCGTCCCTGCCGCCATGGCTTTGGACGACCCTACAATCGCCTGTAATGAAACCAACGATCCGTGGGGCAGTCGGGAGCTCTGCTATACGGGCCCACGTACTCCGCAAACGGCGCGGGCGCAGTCCTATACGGACCAGTCAACGAATGCTGGCGCCGCCAACGCGCGAGCGCTTCCTCACCGGCGCGCCTTAAAGCGACACCGCTGAGAGTCTCGCCGACGAATGGACCGAACGCCTCACGGCGTGGATCCCCTATGACAATTTAACAATACTCGGTCTCTTAGCTGATGAGACGGAACATGCTGGTTACCTAATCTTATTAAAAGGTAGGCGACCTCAGAGAGGAGTGATGAAAATGAAATCTGCAACAATTCTGATCGGCATAGCATTGGCATTCGGATTGGCGTCGCCTTCGTGGGCTCAAGGAAGTCTTGAACACGACGACAATGGCGGCGGGCACCCCGGGCAGACCAGTGGTCGTTATTACGGGAGCTACCGTCCGCACTTGAAAGCGAACCGGAACCCCTCAGCGCAGAGATATCAGAGTGAGCAACCACGAACGACGGGCCGCGGGTCGTCTATTGAGAGGCGGCGCGAAAGCAGTAGTCCGAACGGCGCAAGCTCAGATACCCGCTAGGGCGATTACCGAGGTGGAGTTGGCGCCGTGGATCACTGGGTCGCCGGATTATCGACCGAGCGAGCACAACGTCCAAACGCGCAAGCGCATAACGCAACGGCGGAAGCAGTCATGGATGAAAACAAGGACACGCGCTTTCAGGTTACGCGACGCACGGTGCTAGAGACCGGAGCCGCGGCCGTCGTTCTGTCAACCGGCCTCGCGCAGGACGGCCTGGCCTCCGATTTGCCGGATGTCGAAAAGCCGCTGCTGCCGGTGACGGTCGAACTGCGGGTGAACGGCCGAGCCCATGTTTTGAGCCTTGATCCCCGTACGACGCTGCTCGATACATTGCGGGAGCATCTGGCGCTGACAGGATCCAAAAAGGGCTGCGACCATGGCCAGTGTGGCGCCTGCACCGTATTGCTCGACGGACGCCGCATCAACTCCTGCCTGACGCTCGCGGCGATGCATGACGGACAGGCCATCACCACGATCGAGGGCCTCGCCGACGGCGACACGCTGCATCCGTTGCAGGCCGCCTTCGTGGCACACGACGGCTTCCAGTGCGGGTATTGCACCTCCGGCCAGATATGTTCCGCCGTCGGCATGCTCAACGAGAGCCATGACGGTATGCCGAGCTATGTAACCGAGAACCTGGCCAACGCCCGGCCGGCCCTCACCGACGCCGAAATCCGCGAGCGGATGAGCGGCAATATCTGTCGCTGCGCTGCTTATCCGAACATCGTGGCGGCCATTAAGCAAGCTGCGGGAAATCCAACATGAAGTCTTTCAGTTACGAGCGCGCGGACTCGCCTGCTGGCGCAGCCGCCACGGCGGCGAAACCCGGCGCCAAGATCATCGCCGGCGGAACAAACCTGCTCGATCTGATGAAACTGCAGATCGAGACGCCGACGCAACTCATCGACATTAACCGTCTACCGCTGGATAAGATCGAAGACACACCGAACGGAGGCCTGCGCATTGGTGCAACGGTGCGAAACAGCGACCTTGCCGCCGACCAGCGGGTCCGCGAGCGTTATGGAGTCTTGAGTCGAGCCCTGCTGGCGGGTGCCAGCGCCCAGCTGCGGAACAAGGCAACAACCGGCGGGAATTTGCTGCAGCGGACGCGCTGCTACTATTTCTACGATGTTACCAAGCCTTGCAACAAGCGTAGTCCGGGCTCAGGCTGCGCGGCACTCGGCGGCTTCAACCGAATCCATGCCATCGTCGGCGCCAGCGACCAGTGCATCGCCACCCACCCTTCCGATATGGCGGTCGCCATGCGAGCGCTCGACGCGAGCGTGGAAGCCGTCAACGAGGGCGGTAAGACTCGCGTCATCCCGATCGCCGAGCTGCACCGCCTTCCCGGCACCACGCCGCAAATCGAAACGACGCTGAAGGCGGGCGAGATCATCACCGCCGTGACACTGCCGCCGCCGCCGCCCGGGGTGCAGATCTACCGTAAGGTGCGCGACCGGGCCTCTTACGCATTTGCTCTGGTTTCGGTTGCCGCGGTGGTGGAGACCGTCGGCAGCGGCATCCGCTCCGCGCGTCTTGCTTTCGGCGGCTTGGCGCACAAGCCCTGGCGGGTACCGCAGGCAGAGGAAAGGTTGGCCGGCGCCGCTGCGAACGCAAGGACCTTTGATGCAGTCGCGGCCGCTGTCCTGAACGGAGCGCGTGGCTACGGCAGCAACGATTTCAAGATTCCGCTGACGCGGCGAACCCTGCATGCCGTGCTGACGGAAGCCACCCGGATCTGAAGGAACTTCCCCAATGGAAATGAACACACCCATCGGGCCGAACGCGCTCGATGATAATGCGCAAGGTATCATCGGCAAGCCGCTGGATCGTGTGGACGGACGGCTGAAGGTCACGGGCGGCGCAAGCTATGCGTATGAGGTCCTGCAGGGCCCCGCCACGGCCTATGGCTTTGTCGTCGAATCCTCGATCGGTCTGGGCCGGATCAAATCGATCGATACACGCGCGGCCGAGCAGGCGCCCGGCGTGCTCCTGGTGCTCACCCACCGAAACGCGCCCGCGCAAGGCACGGGCAATCACCACGAGGCCCACCCGGTGCTCACCAGTCCGGAGGTGTCTTATCATGGCCAGCCGGTCGCCTTTGTGGTCGCCGAGACTTTCGAGCAGGCGAGAGCAGCCGCCTACCTCGTCCGCGTCGACTATGACCGGTTGGCCGGAACATACGCGTTGCGCGATGGCCTTGATGAGGCGCGCATTCCCCGTCCTCAGAATGGCGATCCGGCCGATAGCGCCGTCGGCGATTTCGCGAGCGCGTTCGGGGCGGCGCCAGTGCAGATTGACCTGACTTACACTACGCCGCTGCAGAGCCACGCCATGATGGAGCCGCATGCCACGCTGGCCATGTGGGATGGCGACAAGCTCACGCTCCACACCGCGAACCAGATGCTGAGCCAGGGGCGGGATTCCGTCGCCAGGACTTTGAAAATGCCACCCGAGAATGTGCGCCTCCTGAGCCCGTTCATCGGCGGCGGCTTTGGCGGCAAGCTATGGGTGAATGCCGACGCCATTCTGGCGGCAATCACGGCGCGGCAGCTCAACCGCCCCGTGAAAACGGCGCTGACCCGGCAGCAGGTGTTTCACGTCACCACCCACCGCTCCGATACCGTCCAACGCATCCGCTTGGGTACCGATCGGGACGGCCGCATCCTGGCGATCGGCCACGATGTCCTCTCCGGTAATCTGCCGAGCGAGCCGACCTTCGAAGGCGCGGCCATGCAGACGCGGACGCTCTACGCCGGCGCCAACCGGCTGACCCGGCATCGCCTGGCCCCTCTCGATATGCCGGTTTCGTCATCGATGCGTGCTCCGGGCGAGGCCGTGGGCATGTTGGCTTTGGAATGCGTGATGGACGAACTCGCCCAGAAGCTCGAGCTCGATCCTATCGAGCTGCGCGTGCGCAATGAGCCGACGGAGGATCCGGAGAAGGACATTCCGTATTCGAGCCGTCACCTGATCGCCTGCCTCCGGGAGGGGGCGCGGCGTTTTGGCTGGGACCAGCGCAATCCGAAGGCGGGTCAGGTACGGGATGGACGCTGGCTGGTGGGCATGGGCATGGCCGCCGCCACCCGCGGCAACCCCCTTCTTCTTTCAAAAGCCAATGTGCGACTTGAACCCGATGGTTTCGCCACCGTCCGAATGGCGATGACCGATATCGGCACCGGCACCTATACCATCCTCGCCCAGATCGCTGGGGAAATGCTTGGCCTGCCGGTGGAACGAATTCGCGTAAAGTTGGGCGACACAAACTTTCCGCAGGCGGCTGGCTCTGGCGGTTCCTTCGGCGCGGGCAGTTCCGGCTCGGCTCTCTTTGAGGCCTGCGATGCATTGCGGGCAAAGTTGGCGCGGATCGCCGGGATGGATCCGGACACCGCGCGCTTCGCCAACGGCCATATCGAGGCCGATGGTCAATCCAAGCTGTTGACGGACCTTGTAGGTGCCGGCATTGAAGCCGATGGGGAAATCCAGCCTGGTCTTACGCTGAAGGATTTCTCACAGCAGTCCTACGGGGCCCACTTCGCCGAAGTCGGCGTCGATATGGACACCGGCGAAATCCGGCTCCGACGCATGCTGGGCGTCTTCACCGCCGGCCGTATCCTGAATGAGAAGACCGCGCGATCACAAGCGATCGGTGGCATGATCTTCGGCGTCGGAGCGGCGCTGGAGGAGGGAATGACGCTCGACCCGCGCTTTGGCAGTTTCGTCAATCAGGATCTTGCCGAGTATCTCGTGCCGGTGCATGCCGACATCCCCGATGTGGAGGCGTTCTTTCTCCCCGAGCTCGACACCAAGTCCAATCCGCTGAAATCCAAAGGCATCGGCGAACTGGGCATCTCAGGAGCCGGCGCGGCGCTGGCCAACGCGATCTACAACGCATGCGGCGTGCGTGTCAGAGATTATCCGATCACGTTGGACAAGGTGCTTTCCGGGTTACCGGATCAAAGTACGCTTTTTTAGCTCCTCGACTCTGAGGTAATTGCGCGACCATTGCTCCACGTCGGTATTCAGGAATCTCGCACTATCAAAAAAATAGCAGCAACATAGATCAACCGGTCGTTGAGGAGATAATTATCTCAGCGGCAACACTCGGCCAAAGAGCAGGATCATGGACACTCGAGTCAAAACTCTAGGAACTAACATCGAGTTTGCCGACATTCCCGGCACATCGCTCAAGGTGTCGCGCATCGCGATTGGCACATGGGCCATTGGCGGTTGGATGTGGGGCGGAACCGATGAAGCTGAATCTGTATCCACGATACGGGCCGCGCTCGACCACGGCATCAATATCATCGACACGGCGCCGGTCTACGGATTCGGCCGCTCCGAAGAGATTGTCGGCAAAGCGATTGCCGAGGGGCACTTGGGCTCGCGCGTCCTCATTGCGACCAAGGTCGGCCTCGAATGGGAAGGTGAAAGAGTATTTCGCAATGCCAGCCGTGCCCGCATCCTGCAGGAGATCGATGATTCCTTGCGCCGGCTTCAAACCGACTACATCGATATCTATCAGGTTCACTGGCCCGACCCATTGGTCCCGATCGAGGAAACCGCGGAGGCAATGTACACCCTGTTCAAGCAGGGAAAGATCCGAGCCATCGGAGTGAGCAATTTCTCGGTCGGCCAGATGGAGCAGTTTCGCCGCGTAGCCCCGCTGCATGTGCTGCAGCCGCCCTACAACCTCTTCGAGCGCGGAATCGAAACCGACCTCCTTCCCTATTGCCGCGAGAATAAAATCGCGACGCTGGGCTACGGTGCGCTCTGTCGAGGCCTGCTCTCCGGACGGATGCGGCCAGATACCGTTTTCGAGGGCGACGATCTGCGGCGCACGGACCCAAAGTTCATCGAGCCCCGTTTCGCTCAATATCTCGCCGCGGTACGGCGACTCGACCGGCTTGCTCGGCAACGCTTTGGTAAGCGCGTTATTCACTTGGCCGTTCGCTGGATGCTCGACCAGGGCATCACGACTGCGCTGTGGGGAGCACGTCACCCTGATCAACTGCAGGCGGTCGACGAGGTCACAGGTTGGTCGATCGATCCGGCCGATAAGGCGGAGATCGATCAGATCCTGGACCTGACAATCACCGACCCCGTGGGGCCAGAATTCATGGCTCCGCCGGCACGCAGCCTCGCAGCGTGAGGCAACAGGTCACAGATCGGGTGCTGGGCGCCATCATATATACCTGAAAAGCTTACCGATTCACGCCCGCAGTTTCATTCCCCATCGACCTTGACACCGACACCTGGGTCGCCAGATTCTCGTGATGTAGGCTTGCGTGCAGCCCGCCAACATCGGCGCCGCCGCACGTGTTGCTGCGACCGGGATCGAGTGCCGAGCCCATGGGGAACGCGGCGTTGCAGATACGGCATAACCAGATCACCGGACATTTGCGTCGTGTCGCGCCTTTCCTATTAGGCGGCGTCGCGCTGGTGCTGTTGACCTGGATGTGCTTCGCATTCCAATTTAATCTCGCAACAACCTGTTTTGTCTATTTGATTGCGATCGTATTGCTGTCTTTGGTGGGCGACTTTACTTTATCGTTTGTTCTTTCCATCATCGCCTTCGCGTGTTTGGCTTATTTTTTTGCTTCACCAATTTTCGATTTCCGGGTTCAGGAATCCGCCGATCTCGTACTGGCGATTGCTTTCTTGCTGACCTCATTCATAGTGACCTCGCTAGTACGAACGTCACGCCAACAGACGGAAGCGGCGCTCCAAGCCGAGGCGAATTCTAAGGAAGCCGGGAAGGAGCTTCGGCTCGCCGTCGACACCATTCCGGCCCTGATCTGGACAGCATCGGCTGATGGGTCACTGGATTTCGTCAATCAGCGTTGGGAAGACCTTGGTCTCTCCTTAGCCGATCTACGAGGCTCCGAATGGGCGAACGTAATTCATCCCGACGAACGAAACCGCGTCACAGATAAGTGGCTGAAGGCTGTTGAAACCGGAACGCCCTACGAGAACATAGAGCGCGTTCGGCGCGCGGACGGCGAATATCGCTGGTTCCTGAGCCGCGCTCGGCCGCTGTGCGATCAGTCGGGAAAGATCATCAAGTGGTACGGCGCGGATAGCGAGATCGAAGAGCAAAGGCGCGCGGAAGATGCCCTAAGAGAGAGCGAGCAACGTTTCCGAGATTACGCCGAGACTGCCTCCGATTGGCTCTGGGAAACCGGGCCAGACCACCAATTCACGCGAATTTCAGACCACGTCGATAAGACTGGCCTGGCGCGTCCAAACCGAATCGGCTTTCCTCGCTGGCGATACGCCACTGACGTCGAATCGGAGCCCGAAAAATGGCGCCTCCATCGGGCGATGCTGGACGCACATCAGCCGTTTCGGGAGTTAGTATTCGCTACCACCCGCGCGGACGGATCCACGATGTACATCCAATCGAGCGGCAAGCCATTTTTTGACGCAAATGGTGGCTTCCTCGGTTATCGGGGCGTCAGTGCCGATGTCACCGCAGAGGTCCGCGCAGATCAGGTCGAAGAGGCACTACGCAAGGTGCAAACAGAGCTCGCACACGTCACTCGCGTCACGACTTTGGGAGAGCTGACGGCTTCGATTGCCCACCAAGTCAATCAGCCACTCGCCGCCGTCGTCACCAATGCCGAGGCCTGCTTGCGCTGGCTCGACCGCGGAACTCCCGACCTGGGCGAAGCACGCCAGGCCTTGGAAGGCATCATTAAGGAAGGGAAACGGGCCGGCGACGTGATCCGGCACGTCCGTGCGCTCTCTAACAAATCCGACGCCCAGAAGGCACCAGTCGATATCAATGACGTCGTCAACGAAGTCATCGCCCTGGTTGGGCCTCAGCTATCCAGTCACTTAGTGTCGTTGGACCTGAATCTCGCCCCGGTTCTGCCCCCTGTCCTCGCGGATCGCGTGCAGTTGCAACAGGTAGTTATCAATCTGGTGATGAACGGCATCGAAGCGATGGAGGCAGTCACGGATCGGCCGCGGAAACTACTGGTTCGATCGCACCAGAACGACGCACAACAAGTCGTGGTAAAAGTGCAGGATTTCGGCGTCGGCATCTCAGCGGAAAATGTGGACCAGCTTTTTAAGGCCTTCTTCACGACCAAGTCCAGCGGCATGGGCATGGGACTTTCGATCTGCCGCTCGATCATCGAAGCGCACGACGGACGAATATCGGCTTCTGGTAATGTCGGCCTGGGATCGACCTTTCAGTTCGTTCTCCCCGCACACAGACAAGCTATATCGGCGCCGCCCAAATGATTGGGTCAAGTGAGTCACAACACCGGTGGTCTGGGCGACCGATGAACTATGAATTGCCGAGTAGCGATGAAACGTAGATTGTCTTCACCTGCCATTCTTATTATCGCGGTCATCCTCATTGCGACCGCGATCTTCACCATTGATCTACTCACTCGGCCAGCCTTTGCCGCGCTCTACCTCACTGTCGTACTTCTGGCTCTCCGCATTTTTGATAGGCGCGGTGTCCTGCTGGTCTCTTCAGGATGCATAGCTCTGACCCTTTTGACTTATTTGATTTCGCCAGATTTCGGCGCAGAAAATGTGTTCATCAATTGCGTTATCAGCGTCGTCGCGATCGCAATCACCACACACCTTGGGCTCAAAAACAAATCGTCACAAACCGCACTGTACGAAGTACAGTTGGAGCTTGCACACATCAATCGCATAACTACTTTGGGAGAGCTTACGGCTTCGATCGCCCACGAAGTCAGTCAGCCGATAGGAGCGGTAGTCACCAGCGCGGGCGCCGCACTACGCTGGCTGGCCGCCCAACCGCCAAACTTGGAGGAGGGTTGCGAAGCTCTTCGCAACATCGTCAAAGATGCTCACCGGGCAGGCGCCGTGATCAGCCAGTTTCGGGGGCTGGTAAAAAAGGCGCCTCCGAGCAAGAATGCATTGGAGATCAACGACACAATCCTGGAAGTCGCCGCGCTGACGCGCGGCGAGAGATTGAAAAACAGCGTGACATTACAGACCCAACTTTCAACTGACTTATTACTAATTCTTGGAGACCGTATACAATTGCAACAAGTGCTGCTCAACTTGATCATCAACGCGATCGAGGCGATGGGTGAAGTCGGCGAGAATCGACGGAGTTTGGTGGTTGGTTCCAGCAAATACGATATGCACAACGCCCTCATAACGGTACGAGATTCAGGACCAGGCCTCAACATGGAGAGTTCCGACCAACTCTTCAAACCATTCTTTACGACCAAACCCAATGGTCTGGGCATGGGGCTATCGATCTGCCGTTCGATCATTGAGGAACACGGCGGACGTCTCTGGGCCGCCGCAAATCTGCCTGAGGGGGCGGCTTTTCGGTTTACCCTACCCCTGTATCATGAGGATGCGTCGTGACGGAGCGCTCACCATCGCCGCGTGGGCTCGCGAGTTCCGAAGAGCCACTCGTGTTCGTCATTGATGATGACGCATCGATTCGGGAGGCGCTCAAGAGCCTTTTCCGCTCGATCGGCTTGCGCGTCGAAGTGTTCGGCTCCGTCCCGGATTTTCTGCAAAGTAAACGTCCAAATGTCGCCAGTTGTCTGGTCCTGGACATTAGATTGCCGGGCGTAAGCGGCCTTGATTTTCAGAGCGACCTGGCCAAGGCGGATATTCACATACCCATCATTTTCATCACAGGTCATGGCGATATCACGATGTCAGTTCAGGCGATGAAGGCCGGGGCCATCGATTTCCTGACCAAGCCGTTCCGCGACCAAGACATGTTGGACGCCGTAGCCAGGGCGATTGAACGCGATCGCAAAAGACGCGAAACCGAGAAAGGAGTTTCAGACCTGCGACTTTTGTTCGAGTCGCTGACCCCTCGCGAGCGCGAGGTGCTAGCCCTCGTGACCGCGGGTCTGATGAACAAGCAGATCGCGGCCGAATTGGGTGTCAGCGAGATCACCGTGAAGATTCATCGCGGCCATGTGATGCGAAAAATGGGAGTTCGGTCATTCGCTGATCTGGTGAGAATGGCCGAGATCCTCGAAGTTCGTCGCGATAGGCCCCAGCGCACATAAAACCTAAGTATGACTTCCCCTACTGTTCGCCGCGGCCCACTGTCACTACCTTTTAGTGGTGACGCCGGGTGTCGCCGCCCCCGTCCGTACGAAGGATAGGCCATTTGAAGCGAGGATTGGTGATTTCAATCATCGACGACGATGAATCGGTTCGGATCGCAACGAGAAGCTTGCTGAGGTCGCTTGGATTCACCGCCCACACGTTTGCCTGCGCCGAGGATTTCTTGGCATCGGACAGTGTGACAAAATCATCGTGCGTCATCACCGACATACAGATGCCGGGCCTGAGCGGCGTGGAGCTGCAACGTCGATTAATCGCTCAGGGCAACAACACGCCGATCATATTCATTACTGCCTTCCCAGATGACGTGACCCGCGCGCGCGTACTCGAGGCTGGGGCCATTTGCCTCCTCACCAAGCCCTTCGACGGAGAGCGGTTGATCCAATGCCTCGATAAGGCTGTGAAACAGCGAGACGGCGCTGGCTTCGATCCTTAGATCTATGCTGGCCAGCAAACTACCCCGACGGCAACGCCTAAACCTAAGTATGAATGATTACACCAGATCAGGTGTTCGATACGAACCTATGTAGAATGGAGGCATCCGCATCCTCCAAGCTATCTTCAACCTAACGGTGGAAGCCGACGGGGTCAGTGGGCCATCAAGCGGAGACAAGCGATGCGAGGAACTCAATTCGCACAGTTGACGGCCTTCGTAGCGGTTGCGGAGCATCGCAGCTTCACAAAGGCTGCATCTTATCTGGGCATCAAGGCGCCATCTCTGAGCCAGGCCATTCGCGAACTGGAAGAGACCTTTGGCGTGCGACTGCTGCACCGTACGACAAGGAGTGTCGCCTTGACCGAGGCGGGCGAGAAGCTGCTTGGTCATTTGAATCCGGTACTCGAAGGCGTCGACAGGGCGATCGACGCAGTAAACGAGTTCCGCGACAATCCAGCAGGGACCCTCCGTTTGATGGTGCACCCGATCGCCGCTGTCACCGTGATCGGACCTCTCGTTGCTCGCTTTTCGGCGGAGTACCCAGCAATCAGTTTGGAGATTTCGGTTGAAGTCGAGCGCAAGGATATCGTCAGCGAGCGATTCGACGCCGGCATTCACCTTGGGGAGGGCATCGCGCAGGATATGATTGCCGTCCCGATCGGCGGAAATTTCCGGCTAAGTACGGTGGCATCACCAGATTACCTCGCCCGCCATGCGTCACCATCGGTTCCTGAGGATCTGCGGGACCACAACTGTATTCGATACTGCGGAGACACAGACGGCGCTGGTCATCCCTGGAGATTCCAAAATGCTGGGCGGCAAGTTGAAGTCTCGGTCGAAGGATCGTTAAGTGTGAATGACATCACGCTTGCGTTGCGAGCGGGCGTCGACGGCGTCGGCATCGTTCAACTACCAGAAGCCTGCGTCTCGCCATTAGTCTCGGAAGGAAAATTGGTTCAACTGTTGGAACCATGGTCGCCGCGATGGACTGACTTCTGCCTGTTCTATTCGAGCCGACGCCATGTGCCGGTCAAGCTCCGCACGTTGGTCGACTTTCTCAGGAGGGAGTCGAAGCACTTCGCTCAGGCTGAACGTGAGCAGACCACTCGAGGCGCGATCAAATTACACCCAATTTCGCTCGGTGATCGCCAGCGGGAAACATCTAACGTTCACGCGACCGCTCTCGTCGAACGCAACATCGCGTCCGCGATTTAACCACCTAGGTCGAGATTGCCCCCAAATGCAGGAGACGGAAGACAGCGGGAGGCATTCTTCATACACCCTGAACAGCCTATTCGAATCCTCGAGCCTAATGATTCTGTCGGCAACACCAATATCAGAACAGTAAGATCAACCAACTGGAGCACGAACATGTTCAACACGCTGAAATTTGCACTTCCCCTTGCCATCGCACTCGGCGTCGGTTTGACGCTTCCGGCGATGGCGAAATCCCACTACTATGAGCCGAGTGACAACGGCTCGGTTTGGTCCGACTATCCGGGCTATACTGACCATTTGGGCGCACGGCATGTGCAGCGGCAGCCCACTGCCCGAGATGCATTTGCGCGAGCGCCCAGCCTCAGCCAGCGCAGCAGCGGCCGCGTGGATAACCCGCCCGGCTCTCTATTCCAAACCAGAGGGAACGAGGAGTCGATGGGCTGTCCCTGCTGATCAGACCGGGTTCGACCTTGAAAGCCGGCCGGCCTTCGGGCCGGCCGTTAATTAAGTCGCTCACGTGTGGAATTTACCATGCGAGGAGCAGCCCAAAGTGAAGCAATACCCGGGCGACGAACCTGGTCGGCTTGGCCGCTTCACTGGGGACCGGCATTTCCCTGGGGTTTGCCGAGGCGCTCTCCGATGATGGCTCGCTGACGGGCCTCGGCGTGCCGGTGCTCCGCGGCGCCGTCACTCGCATGATGACCGCAGTCGGTGGCCTTGGACACACCCTGCCCTCCCTGATTACAGATTTTTGGATCGCGATGGTCATAGCCGTGACGGTGGCGCAATCGAGCTCGGCATCATCTCGTATATTCGTATCGATTCATGGATACGCCTTTCCTCTCCGCTGCGTTCCGGATCGCGGTCGGCGGCGCATTGGTGTTTTTCACCGGCATTTTGAAAGGGGCGGTTGAAGATACCGACGTTGCGCAACGTCGATAAGCGGCCTTACGAGGGCTCATGAAGGCCTACAGGCACAATGGCTATTTCAGGAATCTCAAGGACGTTATGCACTTCTACACCACGCGCGATGTACTGCCGCGCTGCGAGGCAACGATCTCGGCGAAGGTGTCACTTGCTGGCCGGCGCCGGGAGGACGCCGCGAACATGAATACGCGGCAGCTCGGCAATGTTGGGCTCAGCGACGACGAAGAAAACGCCATCGTCACGTTTCTAAGACCTTACCGGATGGCTACATCAGGATTAACGTCGCCTACAGCTTTTCCAGCGGCAGGCCCGCTTCCTCGGCAGCGATCAGACCGAGCGCCGACCAGTCGAGCTTGGAATAGCCTCGCGCAATTCCTGCGATTAAGCGATCGCGAACGACGCTGACGGTAGGCATAGCCACGTTCGCAGCTTCCGCTTCCGCAAGCGCCAGACGCACGTCCTTGAGCGCCAGCGGAATGACGAAGCCTGATGCCGCGTAGCGTTGAGCTGCAAGTTTGTCCCCGTAAATTTTATGCACACGACCGCCGAACATACTGCTGGTCATGATCTCTAGGAACTGGGCCGGGTCGAGACCACGCTTGCGCAGCAAAGCAAACAGCTCGCCGAGCAGCTCCAACGTACTTCCGGTCATGACGTTGCCGGCGAGCTTGATCAAGTTGGCTCTTGCCGGGTCCGTGCCGACCACGAAGCACTGCTGGCCCAAAATGTCGAAGATTGGTTGGCAGCGCTGCACATCGGCGGGTAAACCCGCGGCGACGATGTAAAGTTGACGCGTTTTTGCGGCATCCGGATTTCCAAATACCGGCGCGGCAACATAACCTTGGTTGCACCTTGCATGCTCTGCCGCAGCATCGGATGCAGCGGCCGGGCTGATGGTGCTCATCGACAAGTGAATGGCGCCGGGCTTGAGCCCGAAGGAGAGACCATTGAGTCCCATCCGCGGGTCACGACCGAACACGATCTCACGCACTGCACTATCATCAGGCAACATGGTGATGACTAAATCGCAGGCATAAAGGTCCGCAAGGTTCGTCGTTGCTTCAAGACCGCGATCGTCCAATAGGGCCACACGCTCTGGACGGCGTACATAAGCCTTTACCTTGCAGCCGGCATCCACGAGATTTGCGGCCATCACGCTGCCCATGTGACCAAGCCCGACAAACCCAACGAGACCGGCGGCAGCTTGAACGGCTGGGAATTCCGCTGGGCTGGCTCGTGTCGGCGCGCCTGCGCCCGGTGAAGGTTGAAGCGCTGAAGAGGAGTGGCTTTCGATGATGGGATGCCGCATTCGAGCCTCGTTGGTACGCCCCCTAGCCCAACTTAACGCTGTAGTCCAAAACCGCTCCTTGGCGTTTGCCGCCTTTTGCGCGTCCTTGCGGCAAACTCCATCGCAAGGCCGCATCGGCCACCTGAACTCTAAACCTTCGCTATGGCCAGAGGAGGAGTTGGAGGGAGCGCACCCCGCCGCCACCGCCGTCGCCGACCCTGTCGGCCCCAGCAGAATAACCATCGAGCGGCTAGTAGTGGACAGCGGGCGCGCCCCAGGGGCTGTCCCAGTTCAAGCCCCGGCGCTGTTCGGATTAGGCTCCTTTCCCCGTCCAACAATTCGCGTCAGGACGCGGCTCAGCCGGTCAAGATACAGATACACAACCGGCGTCGTGTAGAGCGTGAGAATCTGCGAGAGCAGGAGCCCGCCAACAATCGTGTAGCCGAGCGGCTGGCGGATTTCCGAGCCCGTACCGGTGCCCAGCATGAGCGGAACGCCGCCCAGCAGAGCGGCCATGGTAGTCATCAGGATGGGTCGGAAACGCATTACGCAGGCTTGGTAGATTGATTCCTCTGGAGTCTTCCCCTCGTTCCGTTCGACGTGAAGTGCAAAATCGACCAGCATGATCCCGTTCTTCTTCACGATGCCGATGAGCAGGATGATGCCAATCATCGCGATCACGCTGAGATCGACATGGACCGCCATCAGCAACAGTAAGGCACCAATGCCGGCCGAGGGCAGTGTCGACAAGATCGTGATTGGATGAACCAGGCTTTCATAGAGCACGCCCAGGATGATGTAGATGACGATCAGCGCCGCCGCGATCAGGACCACCTCGCCCGCCAGCGCCGACTGGAAGGCCTGGGCGTTGCCCTGAAAAGTGGTCGCGAGCGAGGCCGGTTTGCCGCTCTGCTGCTCGAACGCACGAACGGCGGTGACCGCGTCTCCGAGCGCCACGCCGGGCTTCAGGTTGAAGGAGATCGTGGTTGCGGGGAACATGCCCTGGTGATTGATGACGATGGGCGCCGCCTCGAAGTCGCTGTTGACCAGGGTGCTCAACGGCACAGCCTGTCCGCTTGAGGAGCCGACATAGATATCCTTGAGTGCGTCGGGGCTGTTTTGGAAACGCGGGTCCACCTCCATCACGACGTGATATTGATTGAGCGCGGTGAAGATGGTCGACACGATCCGCTGGCCGAAAGCATCGTCGAGAATGTTGTCGACCGTCGACGGAAGAATGCCGAAGCTGGACGCGACTTCGCGATTGACGGTCACATTGAGGCGTGGGCCAGCATTCTCCTGGTCGGACGTAACGTCGGTAATACCAGGTAGGCTCCTGAGCTTATCAAGAAAGATTGCCGACCAGTGATTAAGCTCGTTCGAATCTGCGTCGGTCAACGTGTATTGATATTGGGTCTTGGACAGGCGCGCGCCGACCGTGATGTCTTGCGCCGCCTGCATATAGAGCGTGATGCCCTGGACGCTGGCGAGCGAAGCCTGCAGACGGCTGATGACCTGGGTCGCGCTGACGTTGCGCTGGGTTTGCGGCTTCAACGCAATGAACACGCGCCCCTGATTGATCGTGACGGTCGCACCGCCGGCTCCGATATTGGAGCCAACCGCGAATACCGCCGGATCCTTCAGCACCCTGCTGACCGCGGTCTCCATGCGCTGGACCATCGCCGGGTATGAGATGTCCTGCGCCGCTTCGGCGATGCCGATGATCATCCCGGTGTCCTGCTGCGGAAAGAAACCCTTGGGAATGACGATATAGAGATAGCCAGTGACCACGATGGTTCCGAGCATGACGAGCAGGGTGATAAAACGGTGTCGCAACGCCACCCGCAGCCCACGCGCATAGAGGTGGAGCAGGCCGTCGAAACCACGTTCGGACTGCTGATATAGCCATCCGTGCTCCTTCGTTTCGGGCTTGAGCAGCCGCGAGCACATCATCGGCGTCAAAGTCAGCGAGATTACGAGCGAGAGAACCAGCGAAACGCTCACGGTCACCGCAAATTCCTGAAAGAGCTTGCCCACATAGCCGCCCATCAGAAACAACGGGATGAACACTGCTATCAACGAAAACGTGATCGAGACAATGGTGAAGGAAATTTCGGCCGCGCCTTTCAACGCAGCTTCCATGGGAGATAGGCCATCTTCGAGATGGCGGACGATATTCTCGATCACGACGACAGCATCGTCGACCACGAAGCCCACCGCGATCGAAAGTGCCATCAGCGAAAGATTGTCCAGGCTGTAACCAAACTCGTAGAGAACCGCAAAGGTCCCGATCAGCGACAGCGGCACCGTGATCGCGGGAATGACGGTCGCCCAGAAATTGCGCAGGAATATGAAGATCACCATCACTACCAAGGCCACTGTCAGCACCAAGGTGAATTGCACGTCGGCGACCGACGCACGGATGGTTTGGGTGCGGTCCGAAACGATGTTGACCTTGATTGCGGGCGGCATGGAGGCTTCGAGCTGCGGAAGCAGCGCCTTGATGCGGTCGACTGTCTTGATCACATTGGCATCGGGCTGGCGCTGAATGGCCAAAATTATGGCGCGCTGACTGTTGTACCAGCCGGCGATTAGGTTGTTCTCCGGCCCTTCGATCGCCTTGCCAATGTCGCGGATACGCACCGGCGTGCCGTTGCGGTAGGCCACGATTAGGGCATCGTAGGCCTCGGGCTTCAATAGCTGGTCGTTGGTATTAAGGGTGTAGGTTTGCTGCGGGCTGTTCAATGTGCCTTTCGGCAGATCGACATTGGCCTGCCCGAGTACGTTGCGGACGTCTTCCAGGCTGATGCCCCGATTTGCGAGGGCTTGCGGATCAACTTGGACGCGGATCGCGGGCTTTTGCTGCCCGCCGATGCCGACGAGGCCAACGCCGGCGATCTGGGAAACCTTCGGAAGCAGAATGTTTTCCGCGTAGGCATCCACCGTGGTCAGCGGCAGGGAGTCGGACGTGAGGCCGAGAACCATGATCGGTGTATCAGCAGGATTCACTTTTCGGATCGTCGGTGGATAAGGAATGCCGATCGGCAGGAACGGGGTTGCCGCGTTAATCGCCGCCAGGACGTCGGTCGCGGCGCTGTCGACGTCGCGGCTGAGGCCGAATTGCACCGTGAGCTGGGTGAAGCCAAGCCCGCTCGCTGAGGTCAGTTGCGTGAGCCCGGGAATCTGGGAGAATTGCTGCTCCAATGGTGTCGCTACCGATGATGACATTGTTTGGGGATCGGCGCCGGGGAGCTGTGCCTGCACCTGGATGGTAGGGAAGTTGACGCTCGGCAGCGCCGCGACCGGCAATAGCGGATAGGTCACGAGGCCGCCCAGCAACAGGCCCACCATCAGCAGCGCGGTCGCGATCGGGCGACGGATGAACGGGGCTGAAATGTTCACGGGATTGCCTGTTCCACTGCGCTCTGCAAATTGGCGTCCTGTGCCGCTTTGCCGTGTAGTATTTGGACAAGAGCGCCGGGCTGGAGCTTGTACTGGCCGTCAATGACTACGTTCTCATTGGCCTTCAGACCGGAATCAACGAGAGCTTTCCCTCCAGTGATCTGCGCAATGGTGACAGGTCGCATCTGCACCGTTCCGTCGGTGCCGATCACGTAGACATAGGAGCCGTTCGGACCTCGTTGCACTGCGGAGGCGGCAATCGTGAGCCCGTCCTTCCGGGTGTCGAGAAGCAGCCGAGCATTGATGAGCTCGCCCGGCCAAAGCCGGTCTTGCGCGTTGGGGAAGGTGGCACGCAGGCGTATCGTCCCGGTGGTCTGAACGATCTGGTTATCGATCAGGTCGAGAACGCCCTTGTCGAGTTGGGTTTTCTCATCCTGGCTGTATGCGAGGACCGTGAGCGGTCCCTTCGCCTTTTGATCCTGGATCTGCACGAAGGCTGTCTGCGGAAGCGAGAAGATCAGCGAGATCGGCTGGATTTGCGTAACGTCGACCAGACCATTCGCATCGGTCGGGTGAATGATGTTACCTTGATCGATCTGTCGAATGCCGGTCACGCCGTCGATCGGCGCCGTCAGCTTGGTGTAGCCCAGACTGACCCGCGCGTTTTCAATGATCGCCTCGTCCGATTTGACCATCGCTTGAAGTTGCGCGAGCTGCGCTTTCTGGGTGTCAACCAGCTGTGACGTGGCGAAGCCCTTCTGCAGCAGCGGCGTGTACCGATTCAGATTGGCTTGTGCATTGACCACCTGAGCCTGATCGCGATCGCGATTCGCGATCGCTTGGTCGAGCTGCGCCTGATAGGGACGCGGATCAATCTCGGCCAGCAGATCGCCTTGATGTACCGTCTGTCCCTGAGTGAAGGCGATCTTGGTGATCTGTCCTGTGATCTGGCTCCGCACCACGACGTTGTTGTAGGCGATGACGGTGCCGACCCCGCTCATGTAGATGGGCACGTCGCCGCTAGTAACCGTCCCGGCGACGACGGGCACCGCCGGCGGAGGCGCTGGAGCCTCTGCCGATTCACTGGGCTCAAGCGTGTATTTGAACGCGAGCCCGATGCCGATGGCCGCGAATAGCAAAACGGCAAGAATGACAAGTCGTTTGCGCATTGTGCACTCCCCTGCTGCCGACCTTGCTCAACAGCCGGTAGATGAGGTCGTGGCGGTAGCACCGGCGCTGAAATCCCCCAGATCGGGAGAACCGGTGATGGTCGAAGTTCCGACGTTTGGACACGGCGACACGGAAATGGTGGGGCCCGGTACGGTTACCATCGGGCTGATGCCGGCGTTTCCGATCTCGGTGGAGCCAAGCGGGATCGTGCCGCTGCCGGTTGCCGATCCCGTCACCGTGCCGGTTGTGGCCGGCGTCGTTCCCGACGCGGTGCCGCCAATCGGCGACGTGCCGCCGCAGGCGCCAGATGTCGCCGACGTTCCGCCGCTCGATGTGGCCGAGGTCGCCTGCATGCTGCTGACGCCGCCGCCATCAAAGGTGGACGTGGAACTCGACCCGGAGACGCCTGGACTGGTCATGGTTTGTGTCGATGAGCCGACTCCCAGACACGCCGTGGTATTGGTGCTGAGACCAAGCGGTCCGGGGCTCAGGCCGCCGGGCATGAGCTCGGTCGAACCCAATGGAATTCCGACAGGGCCAGCTGCGCTATTCGTTCCCGGGACACCCAACGGCGATGTCGTTCCCATACCGGGCACAGCGGTCTGTGCGAAACTGGGACCACAGCCGAGCCAAGCCGTGGCCACCGCAATTACAAAAAGGCGTTTCATCAAAAACCTCCATCTAGCTCGAGCGACATGGGCTGCAGCAGTCAATGTCGCCCTTCGTTCTTGCTATTCGTGCCGAGCCCGAAGCAACGGATCGAGACCGCCGAAGTACCGAAACGGGAATCCGCCGCGGAGGCCCGCCCAAGGTGATATCGGCTGCGTTGATTTGGTTGTTTGATCGCGGCTACGCGGATTGTCGTTGCATTGCTGCATTCACGACGGCAAGCCGCTTCAGCAGTCGCGGCAGATCTGCAACTCCTTGTCGAGCTGATCTGGTGCTGCCGGAGCGCTGCCGGTGTCGTTCAATCCGCCAGGGGTCAAGTTCGGCACTTGCGGCCGTTGGAGCGTCGGCGCATGCAGCATGCCTTCATCACGCAAGACGTCTGGCGGCAAGTCCTGCGCAGTCGGTTGACGGTGCCCGATCGGAGCCGGCATTGGATGAGGCGCGTTCTGGGCCTGGGCCGGCCCCGATATAACACATCCGATGGTGACAAGGGCCAATGACGCAACAACAAGTATGTTGCGCCAACTGTTGAGGGTGCAAGGGCTTTCGCTCTGCCGCAGACGGAAGTGGCCCTGACTTCTTTGCGTTGTCGAATTTTTAGATGGAAGGCTCGATTCCGCGCTTCTGAGAAATGCTCTTGAGCTGTCAGGGCAAGGTCGCTGCATTGTACGCTCCTCTTTAAGCGAAGCCCAGCAAACTTCGTTAATGTATCCGTCGATTGAGAAAACGATTGTTCGGTATGTTCCTGAGTGTCGCCGTTTTGCCAAAAAGTTTTTCAGTGAAGCACGCTGGCCTATCGGCGTGACACGGCAGAATTTCGCAATTGCGATCCAACGGCAGCAAGAACAGGACAGCGATTGGCGGACGGCTCATTAGTTCCGTCGTCACGACGTTGCGCATCAGCCCGAGTAACCGAAAGAAAGTCGCCATGCAGAATATCAAGATTCACAAAGCGATCATCCTTGTCGCCACCATCGCACTAGGAGCTACCTCCATCACGGCCGACGCTTTGGCGCGCGGAGGCGGAGGCGGCGGTGGCGGTGGCGGTGGCGGCCACGGTGGCGGTGGCTTCGGCGGCGGTAGCCATATGGGCGGCGGCTTCGGCGGCGGTGCTCATATGGGCGGTGGCGGCTTTGCGGGCGGTCGCGGATTTCAAGGAAGGCAATTCGGTGGTGGCCGGATTGCCGGCGGCCGAAATATCAGGAGGGGCTTTGGTCGAGGCCGCGGTTTCTACGACTACGGCTACGCCAATGACTGCCCCACCTATCCATCTTACTACCAGCGGTACTCCTGGGACTGTTCCTGGTGACAGAGCGGACGACCGGCGAACCATCACCGCTTCTTAGGAAAAGAACATCGAGATCGGAGCAATGTCATGAAGCCAATTACGGACCCCATGTCACGCCGGACCATGATGGCTGTCGCCGCCAGCGGCGTGCTCACGGTGACCGCAGCCCAGGCGCAATCCAGCCAAGCCGTGCCGCAACCTCAACGTCCAGGTCATGGCGGCACGGATCCAGGTCCGCGGAATCTGGGCCTGGACCGTCAGAACCCCGATGTATTGGTGCCGCCCTCGACCGACCATGGCACCTTGCCCAATCTGCAATTCTCCTTCTCCAATGCCCATATGCGGCAGGAAACAGGGGGCTGGACCCGCCAGGTGACGGCACGTGAGCTTGCCATCTCCAAGGATATTGCCGGAGTGGACATGCGGCTCAATGCCGGTGGTGTCCGCGAACTGCATTGGCACAAGGCCTCCGAATGGGCCTACATGCTGTACGGCACGGCGCGCATTACCGCAGTGGATGCGCAAGGCCGAAACTTCGTTGACGACGTTGGGGTGGGAGACCTTTGGTATTTCCCAGCGGGTATTCCGCACTCCATTCAGGGACTCGGTCCGGACGGCTGCGAGTTCCTTTTGGTGTTCGACGACGGCGATTTCGACGAAGACAACACCTTCCTGATCAGCGACTGGTTCAAGCACATTCCAAATGAGGTGCTGGGAAAGAACTTCGGCGTGCCGGCCACATCTTTCGGGCACACTCCAGATCCGAGCGAGCGTTACATCTTTCCTGCCCCCATTCCCGGACCACTCGCCAAGAGCCACGGCGCAACTCCGGTTCCGCAAAGCTTCAGCCATAAAATGTCGGTGCAGGAGGCGATCCGGACGAAAAGCGGGACGGTGAAAATAACAGATTCCTCAGTGTTTCCGGTTTCGACCACCATCGCGTCGGCATTGGTCGAGGTCGAGCCCGGTGGCATGCGCGAGCTGCATTGGCATCCGAACACCAACGAATGGCAGTATTACATCGAAGGCCAGGCCCGCATGGGTGTGTTCGCGGCATCCGGCCAAGCGCGCACCTTCGACTATCGGGCCGGTGACGTCGGCTACATCCCGTTCGCCATGGGGCACTACATCGAGAATACCGGCGATACGACGTTGCGCTTTCTCGAGATATTCAAGAGCAGCTACTACGCCGACCTGTCGCTGGACCAGTGGATGGCACTCACGCCTCCGGAACTGCTGGAAGCACACCTGAATCTGGATCAGCAGGTGATGACTGCACTGCGCAAGCAGAAGGTTCCCATCGTTCCGGCTTGAATAAGCGCGTAGTGCCCTGCGCTTTGCCCTGCCGGACGGACCTACCATCGTGACGAAAGAATTCGTCGCCGGTCCGTCCCGCTCGCAGTCCCGGTGCTGCTCAGTGTTGTTGCAGGATACGTCGACAGCTGCATCGTTCTCGCCCTTTTCGGCGTGTCTGTCGCACAGGCCACGGGGAGCGTAGTGATTTCGGGTACGCAACTCATGACGACAATATCTTGATCAAAGTACTCGCTATCCCGGTCACACCCATGGCGGAGAGCCCAAGGAGCTGAGCCGTCAGTGCCATCGGAGTGTTGGCGTCAGAAAAAGGCTTGGCACCCTCGCCGGAGCGATGGCCTATGTACAAATGGGCTTGGTGTGCGCGGTCGTGGCCCTGCTGCTAGTCGCGGGCTTGATTGTATGGACGCTCTGGCCGGAGCGTGACCGTCGTGCGCCGAGCAGGCAGCATCAGCTATCCTAACTGTAGCCCACTTTGGCGAGGGGGATGCCACCGGCGCGGGCGCGCCTGCGTCAGATGCACGCTGCTGGCCCCGGCGCACCAGAGAATGCCGGCACTATTAGGTTGAGCCAAACCGGCTATTCGAATTTTTGAACATTATCTGTCGGATGCCCAACACCAATTAGGTCGTACGTCAGTGCGCCAGAGTACGAGCACATCTCTCTTGCGCCCCGGGCTCACTTCCCGCCCCCCCCAGTTCGGGCGCGCAACAGGCGGCCGGCTCAAACCTCCGAGCCGGCCGCTTTCGTCTTGCAAGCATTCGCCACAGCCAAAATGCCGAACTAAACCAATAATGTCCGCAGTCCCCAGTTGGACTTGATCATTCTGAGCTCCAAGCAAAAGCGGTATTCGAATTTTTGAGCATTATCTTGTTTGTCGAAAAACACCATTCTCAGCGTTGTGCCGAAGAGGGATATCAGCCGCTGGAATGCCTCGCGGCACCTGACGGCAGATCGGACGAATGTACGAACGTCATAAGGTGCAAGACCATGCCGATAAATTCGCAGCCGACAGAAATTCCGACACGCGTGGCTTTTGACAGGACCGTGGCGCCATTGTTGCCAGCCGGCATGCTGCGAAAAGCCATGGATTCGCGATGTCGACCCGGCGAAGGTCATGACAAGTGGACCGGTCATGATCAAGCTCAGCGGCCGACCCATCGGGGCGTTCTGGATGCAATCGAACCCCTCGTGGAGATTTTTCCATCCAACGCAGTGAGCCGCCGGACCCTGACTTGGACGGGAATGGCAGCAGAGATCGTCCAGGCGACGACGCGCAACAAGATCGAATTGCGCTTCCGTGCTCCCGTGCATTTGCTGGTGGTCTGCGAGCGGGGCATCCGCAGCAACGGCGAAACCTTCGTCGAGGGCCTGCCGCGATCGGCGCTCCGAGACCAGACGCGAAAACTAACATTTGTACCGGCGGGTCACGAATATTTTGAATGGCAGGAACCGCGAGTTCTCATGCGCCACGCCTTTTTCTATTTTGACCCGGCCAAGCTGCCGATCCAGCCCGAGGTCGGCTTCGCGGACATGCTGCTTGCGCCACGCCTTTTTTTCGAAGACGCCGCACTTTCGTACACCGCGCTCAAGCTAGAGAAGCTGATCGAGAGTTCTGACCCCAATAATCAACATTATCTCGAAGCTCTCGGCATTGTACTCGCGCATGAGCTCGTGCGGCTCAATGCTGGAGCGCCTCATGTCGAACCGCCGATCCGCGGCGGCCTTGCTGCCTGGCAGCAGCGGATCGTCGTGGATTACATCGAGGAACATCTTGCCGAGCAGATATCGCTTGCCACTCTTGCGCAGCTCGCTCGCCTTAGCCCGCATTATTTTTGCCGAGCTTTCAAGCAGTCATTTCGCATAACGCCGCACCGCTATCACAGCGCCCGCCGCATCGAGCATGCCAAAGCCCTGTTGGCCAGACCCTCGCGATCAGTGACTGATATCGGATTGGCTCTCGGCTTCAACGCGACCAGCTCATTCTCGGCGACGTTTCGCAAGGCGACCGGTCTCACGCCAACCGGTTATCGCGGGAACCTCGTGTAGGACTCGGCAACCCTCGGAATCCACGGTCTAAAAGGAGGCAGACATGTTCCGTACCAGCATCGCAATTGCATTGGCCTTGGCAACACTTCCAGCGGCGGCACGTGACAATGGACAATGGGAAAACCAGCCCACCTTCCTGCGGCAATGGTTCCAAAGGCTCATGCAGCCCGACAATCCCTACCAGTCGTGCTGCGGTGAGGCGGACGCCTTCGAAGCCGACAGCTTTGAGGTAAACGGCGATCAGTACGTCGCCGTCATCACCAACGGCAAGGGTGTCATTCCTGACGGCACGCGAATTCCCGTTCCCAATCAGAAAATCAAGTGGGACGAGGGCAACCCGACCGGACACGGCATCATCTTCATCGGAACGGGTGGTCAGGTTTTCTGTTACGTGACGCCAGGAGGGGTCTGACGCATTGCGCGCTGTCGAACGTTCAGGCTCCCCAGATTTGTCGTAAAAAGGAAGACATCATGATTGCCTCGACCATTACCGCCCTCCTTCTTGGCACGCAGCTTACCATCGATGTTGCAGACAATGTCCCCAAGCTCGACGTCGCGCCGTCCTGTCGCATGGAATCCGCCGCAGTCGAGACAGGCCCACAGGGCTGCATGAAAGACGAACAAGATGCCCATGAGCAACTTGTCAAGGAATGGGCGCAGTTTCAGATCGCGGACAAGAACACTTGCGTGGGGTTGACGGAAACGGGCGGCAGCTCGAGCTACGTTGAACTTCTGACATGCCTCGAAATGTTAAGCGACGCGAGGAAATATCCATCCGAATGATAGCTGATGCTTTTTTTGGTCGCGGTCGGTTGCGGCCTCGTCAAACTGATTATCGCTCGGCTCGGCCGAAGCGGCGGCTCCCCACTCCAGTCTTGCCTTCATGTTCTGGGGCGTGGGCCTTTCGTTTTCCCACTTATGCTGGTCTACACGGTGGTCTGCTACATTGTCTTCGGAGGGAGGACTGGAAGCACGCCCGCTCACTGGACGGAGCTCAGGCGGAGTGTTGATCAGGGATTGATGTTCGTCGAAGCTTGCGTAGGCCTGGAGACGTTCGATCTTACGAATAGGCTTGCCAGCAACACGGCCAAGATGGCGATCAGGAAGATACCGTCGAATGTCCCTGCTCCGCCAATGGATGCTATCGGAGCGCCGATTCCTTGCACCTTGTCGAGATTGAGCAAATCGGCTCCGATGAGAGTACCTAGACTGCCGCCGATGTAAGCCAGCGGCGCTGCATGCCGGCGGGCCAGGAGCAATGCAACGATTGCCGTTACCACCGCCGGAATGAACACCGGCAATGCAATTCCAACACCGGGGACCGGCGTCGCAAATAAGTGGCACATCAGCGCAACGATGATAGTGGCCAAGAGTCCCCGCACCCACAATCCATTCTTGATCAAGAGGTACAAGGACATCAGGCTGGGAATCAGCGCCCCGCCCACATTCACAGCCAGGACGGTGCCCGGCCATTCTGTCACCACTGGCACGACATAGCGCATGCCGAAGAAATCAACCTCTTGTCCGGACAGAACTCGCTGGCCGGAAAATTCGGCGACCGGAATATTGAAGTAGCTTCCGATCAACGAGGCGAGCAGCAGGAGTAGTGCAGCACGGGAGCTTACCCCAAGTCTCGTGTAGGCGTATCGCAACACTCCCAGCTGAACCAAGACAAGGAGAACAACGAAGATCGCAACCAGGATGGAGAAGAATGGCGGGCTGAGGGGCAGATAGTGGAGTTGGCTATGCATCGATACCTCTATTTTCCAACGCCCGCCGGCCCCCTCGAGCCAGCGACAGGACACCACTCAAGCTAGTTGGCATTGGCGCACGAGCTTGTGTAAGCGTCGAGCTCCGCCCCGCGAAGGCCGCCGTTGCTGCCTTGTTCGGAACATTGGGTTGCCCGATCGCTAAAAGTGTTGAGCTCTCGCGGTGTCTCTACTGTTGGTGCTGGACCTTGCGACGATGGTCCGTTGATGACAGCCGGTGACGGCGGTGGCGGAAGCGGCGCTGGGATCGAATTTTCGAAAGCGGGATTTTCGGGAACGATTTGGGCGAACGCGGGAGCGCCGCTGAGAACACAGCCCATTGTCATTACAATCGTCAATAATTGACGCATATTCGAATTCCTTGCGGGTCCTGCGCTGCCCCATCTGGATATATGGATTTTCTTCCACGCGAGTTGAGTCGTGTTGCCCTGATTTTATCGATTTTGCCTGGAATTCCTGCGAGCTGCCGGAGATCTAGCAGGCTGTCATGGCGGCAAGATCCTCGATTGGCGCCACACTTACTGCGCCTGGCTCGCCTTCAGTCGGCTTGCCAATCTGAGCGAGCGTCGCACCTCTACATCGAGCTCCCTCGCCGGTAGAGGACGACACCGAATGGACCCGGTAGCCTCTCCCTAGGGGCCAGCGCCTACTCGGCTCTCCGACGGGGTTCCCGACGTTGCTGCCTCCGATCTTCCGGCATTGTTGCCTCCGATCTAACGGCGTTTTCGAATTTCCGTACGTTATCGGCTTTGTCGAAACATGCCACATCAAGGGCCGAGGCCTCGCAATCGGCAGTCATCGATGGCAGCCCAATACCGCGAAGTTTGAAAGGAGAGCGTTATGCCGGCACCCGCCAAGTTCCTGCAACATCCGCAGTCAACGAACGCAAACACCTCCCGTCTAACCGAGAGTTTTGCCGGTCTGATTCGGACGCTGATGATTCAATTCGATCCATATCGGCCCGAATTATACTACATGCGCGGCCCTGGCCCGAGGTGGCATGCCAAGAACGATCCGGCGGCCGCAGCGCTCGACAATATCCGCGGCTCAAGGACGCGAATGAACTTTGCCGGCTGGCTGGGATCCCGTCTCCGTTATCCGGAAGAGACCCTGGCCGTCCTCGCGCTCTTCACGGGCTTGGACCGACCTCGCCGCAAATCCAATCACCAATTCGCAGAAGCAAAGCTCCGCAACTGGCGCTGATGCCGAGGAGATCTTTTCATGCGCGCACGATCCGCAAACGTGGCCATCCTGACGGCCGAATCCGGAATCACCCGATATCTCGAGGAAATCCGCCGGACACCCATGTTGGAGCCGCAGCAGGAGTACATGCTGGGCAAAAGCTGGCGCGAGCACGGCGACCGCGAGGCGGCGCACAAGCTCGTCACCAGCCATCTACGGCTCGTGGCCAAGATTGCCATAGGCTATCGCGGCTACGGCTTACCGCTCTCCGAGGTAATCTCCGAAGGCAATGTCGGGCTGATGCAGGCAGTCAAGCGCTTCGAGCCGGAGAAAGGGTTCCGTCTGGCCACTTACGCCATGTGGTGGATCAAGGCCGCAATCCAGGAATACATCCTGCGCTCATGGTCGCTGGTGAAGCTAGGCACCACGGCAAACCAGAAGAAACTGTTCTTCAACCTGCGCAAAGCCAAGAGCAAGATCTCTGCGATCGAGGAAGGCGACCTGCGACCCGACCAGGTGGCAGTCATTGCCGAGCGGCTCGGCGTCACCGAGCGGGATGTGGTCGACATGAACCGGCGCCTCAGCGGCGACGTGTCGCTGAACGCCCCGATCCGCGAAGAAGGCGATTCAGGCGAGTGGCAGGACTGGCTGGTCGACGATACGAGCCCCAGCGGCGAGACACGGCTCGCCGAACGCGAGGAGAGCGACAACCGACACAGGGCATTGGGCCAGGCGTTAACCATCCTTCGTGACCGCGAGCGGCGAATCTTTGAAGCGCGTCGGCTGGCCGACGCCCCGCTAACGCTTGAGGAATTGGCGGGTGAGTTTGGCATCTCGCGAGAGCGCGTTCGACAGATCGAGGCTCGCGCGTTCGAGAAGGTGCAGAAGGCCGTGAAAAGCAGCCTTGCTGCCATGGAAGCTCCGCTGGTCCCTCGTGGGCAAGGGGATCTGCGTTTCGACCAATCGGCCGGCGGCTCGCTCCTGTCCTGGGAGCGGTCTCGCTCGAGTTCCCTTGAACACCGAATGCCATAGAACATTGGATTCTCATTTGTGCCGTTTCTCGCATCTTGATGCGATGGGATTCCGGCATCGAAGGACGTTTTATGCCCGCCGACATCTACGCAGTTCCGCGGCACTTTGAGCCTTCTGCACCGACCGCGAGACGTGACACACCAGAAAAGCAACCAGAGCAGCCCCCTTACAAACAGCCGGCGCAGCCGATCGCGACGTCGTCGGAGTCCGAAAAGGACCCACAGCCTCCGCTCCGACACTGGCTACGCCGGGCGCTGTTCGCGCTGCTACCGCTCGCATTGATCGCCGGCGCCTACTGGTATGTCACCGGTGGCGGGGTGATGTGGACGGATGATGCGTATGTCCAAGCCGACCAGGTCGGCATCTCGACCGACGTCTCGGGCATCGTCAGCGAGATTGACGTCACAGAGAACCAGCGCGTCGAGGTTGGCCAGGTTTTGTATCGTCTCGATCCCCTCCAGTTCCAGATTGCCCTTGCCAATACCAAGGCCAACCTTGCACAGCTTTCGCTGACAATCGAATCGATGAAGGAGACCTACCAACGGATGCTGAGCGACACGGCTGCTCAGGAGGCGCAGGTTAAGCTGGATCAGGTGACGTCTGACCGCTACGCGACGCTCGTACGTACCAACGCCGTAGCGCAGCTCACCTACGACCAGGCCCGTTTGACGCTCGAAGTCGACAAGAACAAAGCCGAATCCCTGCGGCAGCAGGCGCAAGTGCAACTTGCCCTGCTCGCCGGAAATCCGAACATTGCCGTCACAGATCACCCACAGTATCTGCAAGCCAAGGCGCAGGTCGACGAGGCGCAGCGGCAGCTTGATCACACGGTCGTCAAGGCTCCATTCGCCGGCATAGTAACGCAGGTGAACTCGATCGCACCCGGCAAGTACCTCGCGGCTTCGACGACCGCCTTCTATCTCGTCGATACGGACCACGTCTGGGTCGACGCGACCCCGAAAGAGACAGAATTAACCTATGTGCGTCCTGGGCAATCCGTAACGGCGACCGTTGACACGTACCCGAACGTGGAATGGCGCGGAATCGTCGAGACCATCAACCCAGCAGCGGCGCAGCAGTTCTCGCTCCTGCCCGCGCAGAACACCAGCGGCAACTGGGTAAAGGTCGTGCAGCGGATCACGATGCGCGTGCGCCTCGATACAAGCGATAAAAATCTGCCACCGCTGCGCGCCGGGATGAGCGTGGTGGTCAATGTCAATACCGGGCACCGGCGGGGCGTGCCGCAATTTCTTTCCTCTCTCTTCAATCGCGGCCAGCGGGGGACGTGATGTCTGCGACCCGCACCGCAGAGGGCTTCAATCGGGCAGCTATCACGGTATGCGTGATGCTCGCCACTCTCATGCAATCGCTGGACACGACGATCGCTAACATCGCGTTGCCGTACATTCAGGGCAGCGTCTCGGCAAGCCAGGATCAAATCACGTGGGTGCTGACTGCCTATATCGTTGCTGCTGCGATCATGACCCCACCCACCGGCTTCCTCGCCGGCCGGTTCGGGCGGAAGCGCCTTTTCCTCGTCTCGATAGTCGGGTTCACGATCGCGTCGATGCTGTGCGGGATAGCGGAATCCCTGACGCAGATCGTGCTGTTCCGAATCCTGCAAGGGATGTTCGGCGCCGCCCTGGTTCCCCTCTCGCAGTCTGTACTGCTCGATATCTATCCGAAAGAACGCCAAGGCTCAGCGATGGCGATGTGGGGCATGGCCGTGATAATCGGTCCTATCCTGGGCCCCGTGCTCGGTGGCTGGTTGACCGAAGATTACACCTGGCGGTGGGTTTTCTATATCAACGTCCCGATCGGGGCGCTCGCGCTCCTCGGCATCCTTACCTTTCTGCCCGAAACGGCACGGCACCCCGGTTCCAAGCTGGACTGGTTCGGCTTTGGCACATTGAGTCTTGCCATCGGAGCCCTCCAGGTTCTGCTCGACCGCGGCGAGCAGCTCGACTGGTTTGGTTCCGGCGAAATCCTCATCGAAGCGACAGTCGCCGCCTCGGCATTCTACCTGTTTCTCGCCCACACCTTCACCGCGGACGAGCCATTTGTGAGACCGGCTCTCTTCCGCGACCGTAACTTCGTGGCCGGAATGATTTTTATTTTCGTCGTTGGCATGACGTATCTTGCCTCCCTCGCCATCCTCACTCCCTATATTCAGGAACTTTCGAACTATCCGATCGTCACTACAGGGCTGCTCTTGGGGCCCCGTGGAATCGGCACAATGGCGGTGATGATGACCATGGGGCGGTTGGTCGGAAAAGTTGACACGCGTTTCCTTCTTGCCATCGGCCTAGGAATTATGGCCTGGACGTTCTACGAGATGACCGGCTGGACGCCGGATGTTTCGGAGATGACGATCATCAGGAACGGAGTGATTCAGGGCGCAGGCCTTGGCTTCCTGTTCGTTCCGCTCAGTGCGGTAGCCCTGTCAACACTGCCCCCCGAGCACCGGACCGACGGAGCTGGGCTCTTTAACTTGTCACGCAACATTGGTTCTAGTATCGGCGTGTCGGTGGTGACCGCCCTGCTAACACAGAACACGCAAATCAACCACGCCGAAATCGTTCAGCACGTCACAGCTGTGAACCGCGTATTCGAAAACCCGGCCATCGCGCAGTTCTGGAATCCAGGGACCCCCGGTGGGCGTGCGGCCCTCGATGCCATGGTCACGCAGCAGGCGCAGATCATTGCATATATCGACGATTTCAAGCTGTTGATGATTGCGACGCTCGCTGTGATCCCGCTGCTCATCGTCTTTAAACGGGCGCCGGGGGGCGGCGAGAAGCATGCGATCGTCGCGTAACGACATCAAATCGCTTCGAAGACTTCACGTACCGTCCGCCTGCTGAGCTGACCTCACAACCTAAACCTAAGTATGAGTTGTCACATCAGATCAGGTGCTCGACTCGAACCTACGTAGAATAGGGACTTCAGCACCCGCTTGACTATAGATTGAGCTCGCAATCTGAGGTCCCGACCGGGAGACGGATGGTGTTTAGCCGCATCGAAACGCCAAATCGGTACGGAGCATTTGACGACGAGGAGGTCGGCATGTTGATTGCCGCGTTCGATTCCGCATGGCGAGCAGTCCAAGAGAGCGGCGCCAGCCTGTGCTCCAGTGGGGAGGTGGTTGAAACACGCGCACTCCTCGCCTTGCGTATCATTGAGGTCGCCAAATCATCTGGAATCTGCGATCCTATTCATCTACGCGATGACGCTTTGCTGTATCTCACTCAATCCAAACGTAAGAGCTTCGGAAGCTGAAAATCAATCCTGCGTAGCGCCTTTGCCATCGCGTAGCCTGGACAGTTTGTATTCCACTCCGTCCTACTGAGGGGAAGACAATGCGAAATTTCCTTGGCAATATTTTTTCGTTCGTCGTTCACCTGACTGAGCGTAGAGGTGATATGGCAGGTGAAACGTCTTATGCCGTCGTGCTTGCGGCCACGCTTTGAGGAAGCAGAATTGATCGGGGCCCGCTTTCAGTTCGTACCTTATCGTGGGGCCGCACCAGCCATGCAGGATCGGTCGCCGGACAGATCGACGTGACCACGAACCAGACCTCACCTCCAACATCGTGCTGTGCTTGGCCGTTGTGTTGCTGTATCGCCGCTTCGCTGTGCACGTGGAATTCGAGACTGTGATATCAATGCCGCGCGGTCAGGTGCAGATCGTGCTCGTCGGTATGGTTCTGGCGATGTTGCTATCGTCACCATGATCTTGGCCGCGTCGGGAATCGCCGGGCTAGTCGTCACGTTGCTTATGCGAACGCGCGTTTTCTCAGCCGCGGCCCAATTGACGCTCCGCCCAGGAAGCCCCAACAATGCGGCGTTGTGAAGCAACAATGTCAAGTCTGATCATTTTGCCAGAAGCTCAGCTTCGCCATGAGTTTTCACTTTGGGGCTAATTTGCTCTTCCTTCATAGGCTAATATTACCAGAAACGGTCAAGAGGTAGGCAACGCCCGAGACGCCGCGCTGCCCTTTACATATTTGCAGGTAAAATCATGCGCGACCTCACTCACCTGGGTTGGTCCAGGACTTTCCCGTTCCTGAGATATCCAATTGTCGTTGTCACCGTCACGGCAGCGATCGTCGCCAACCTTCTGCTGGAGACCTACCTGCAAGCTTCGACGACGTTGTTCTTGTTTCTATGCGCAATCATTTTCGCTGCATGGTTCGGCGGCGTCGGCCCAGGTCTGGCCGCGACCGCCCTATCGGTCACAGCCTTTGGTTATTTTTTTCTGCCACCGACCCATTCGTTCGAATTCGTACTTGGTGACTTACCGCGCATTGCCTTGTTTGTGTCGGCATCCCTGTTTGTCGTTGGACTGATTGCTACGCAAAGAAATACAGCCGAGTCGCTCCGGCGGTCGCGCGCTGAATTGGAAGTCAAAGTTCGAGATCTCGAAAAGCTCAACGTTGCGCTGCAGACCGGCGAGACCTATCTGGCTGAGGCGCAGCGACTGAGCCATACTGGTAGTTTTGGCTGGAATGTCTCGAGCGGAGAAATCCTCTGGTCTGAGGAGAGTTACAGAATATTCGAGTATGACCCCGCTACCCGGATCACCATAGGAATGGTGCTCGACCGGGTGCATCCTGATGACTTGGCCCTCGTTCGAGAAGTGGTCAACCGTGCGACGGACCATAAAGAAGCATTCGATTTTGAGCATCGGCTGCTGATATCGGACGGATCAATCAAGCACCTGAACGTGGTTGCCCATCCCGTCATGGATAAGTCAGGTGAATGGCAGTTTGTGGGCGCCGTTATGGATATCACCGCACGAACGAAAGCCGAAGAGTCGCTTCGAATCAGCGAGCAGCGGTATCGGCACCTCTTTCATCACATGCCAATCGCGCTTTGGCAGTTGAATGCGAGCAACGTGGTCGAGCTATTTAAAGGATTGCGCGACAACGGCGTGACCGAACTGCGCTCGTATGTTGATCAGCATCCTGAAGTTCTAGTGCAGGCGATGGAGGGGGTGAAAATAGAGGAGGTCAATGAACGCATGGTCGAGATGCTAGGCGTGCGCGACGCGACCGAGGTCCTAGGACCGCTCGCGCGTTACACCCACATCCATCCGGAGGCATTTTTGCGCGGCTTGGAAAGTCGCTTCCGGGGCGAACAGAAGCACCAGTTGGAAACCAAAATCGTGAGGCCGGACGGCAACGTTATTCACGTGCTCCTGGCGGCGACGCGGCCTGGACTTATCGACGATCCTTATATGAGCCTGGTCGGCCTCATCGACATAACTGAACAAGTGCGTGCGCGGGAAACGCTTCAGCGCGTGCAGGCAGATTTTGCACATGCCGCGCGCGTGTCGATGCTCGGCGAATTGACTGCCTCTATTGCTCACGAGGTCAACCAGCCGCTGGCTGCTATTGTCACCAACGGCGAAGTGAGCCTACGTTTGCTGAACCGCCCCGAACCCGATCTTGCCGAGGTGCGCGAACTGACCACGCGCGTGGTCGACGCCGCACGGCGGGCGGCCGAAGTCATTGCCCGCATTCGCGCGATGGCTACCCGTCGCACGCCCGAAAAGGCGTTACTGTCGGTTGACGAGATTATTCGCGAGGCCCTGACCTTTCTCCGCCACGAAGTCCAATCGCATGGCCTGATGGTCACACACTACCCCCATCCCGAGGCGCCGAAGGTCCTTGCCGACCGCATGCAGCTCCAGCAAGTGATCGTCAACCTAACGGTCAATGCGATTCAGGCAATGGCTGAGACGGAAACGCCACGGCGCACGCTCGTCATTCG
Organism: Steroidobacteraceae bacterium; assembly: GCA_036502605.1. Taxonomy (GTDB): domain Bacteria; phylum Pseudomonadota; class Gammaproteobacteria; order Steroidobacterales; family Steroidobacteraceae; genus Bog-1198. Next base: position 18,528 of record DASXYI010000120.1, on the reverse strand, counting down.
GACCGATTTCTCGGATCCGGGCATCCTCTGTTGCACTCTCGAAGACAGCGGCCCTGGCATCGAACCGGAGCATCTCCAACATCTCTTTGATAGCTTCTTTACAACCAAAGAAGGCGGAATGGGACTCGGCTTGGCCATTTCTCGGTCCATCATTGAAGCTCATGGCGGACGTATTCGGGCCGACAACGGATCGGCACATGGTGGCGCTCGTTTCAGCTTCACGTTGCCGGGAAAGGTGCGCTAGTTCGCGAGCAACTGAATACCTGTTGTGCTCGCTCGGCGGGTTACGTTTAAGCTTGGCCTACGATTCCGTTGCCCGATACACCGGTGGGCAAAACAATTCGAAAGATTGAGCCGCAGCAATCTCCGGGAGATGCCCATAGACGGCCGGAATGTGCTGCGACGATTGATCTGGAAATCGACAGGCCCATGCCCATTCCATCCAGCTTGGTCGTGAACATACTCTCGAAAATTTGATCAATACCGGTCGAGCCTAGCCCGACGCCCGAGTCCTCGACTTCGATCAGAATGTCGTCGCGCTCGTGAAGCTTCGACCTGATCGTCAAAACCCGCGGGCGATTCGTCACCTCCGTCATGGCCTGTATGGCGTTCGTGACCAAGTTCAAGAGAACTTGCTGCAGCTGCACCCGATCCCCCTGCAGCGGCGGCAGAGCCGCTTTCAGATTGGTGCGAACCAGGACGTCTAGATTTTGAAGTTCGCCGCGCGCGAGCACGAGCACCTCCTCAATAACATCATTGATGGCCAATGTGCCCATGCGCGGTTCTGCTTTTCGCACCAAGGAACGAATGCTGCTAAAAACATCGGCTGCGCGCTTTCCATCTTTAACTACGGCCTGGACCGTCTGGCGCGCTTCATCAAGATCAGGGACTGGATTGCTTAGCCAGCGCAAGCAGGAGTTCGGCGTTGGTCACCATCGCCGAGATGGGCTGCGCAATCTCATACGTGATAGAGGCGGCCAGTCGGCCCATCGTGGTTAAGCGCTCGACCCTAGCCAGCTCTCCCTGGGCTACGCTGAGTTCGCGAGTACGCTCAATGACACGCTGTTCCAGTTCGCCATTCAGTGTCTCGATTTCTTCCTTGGCCTCCTTTAGCGCCGCCGTTTCCATCACCTCCCAATTTCCTCCACGTCTGGAGACGGCACATTGATGGGTGTGCGCGACGTCGAGTATGTCGGAGCCGGTGCTTCCAGTCAGCGGATACGTGCACAACACGAGCATCGGCAGATCGACGATGGATTTGTTCAAACTTCCTTCATATTTCCAAAAGTCCGGCCATTCCCGCGTTTGCAGCCACCCCGCATGGCCGCTGACCCTTATCCCCTCGTACCCCGCAGCCAAAGCGCCTTCGAGCCGCTCACCCCACTCTGCCGTGACTCTCTCGAGATTGAACGCTCCTCCCTTCAGATAGCATTCCTCGCTGCCGAGGAATTCGATGTGCTTTTCGATCAGGTGGCGATCAGAGTAGGGCATGGCTCGGCTCAGCGCTTTCCTAGCGTCGTCTTCGGTCAAATGCTCGGCGAGCACCCAAAAGCAGTATTCTCGATTCTCGATACCGGCTTTGAAGTAGGGAATCAGCATCTCGACAAGATCGCCATTCGTCTCGTAGAAGACGCAAAAATGCGTTCCCCAAGGTCGCTCACCGAGCACGTCGAGTCCCGTCTTTCGCAATGGCACTGCCTGCATCATCAGCTCCCTGCGTTTGTCGTTTCTGGGTTTTGCAGGCCCGTCTTCCGCATGAAGTCGAACCAAGCCGCGGCCGCGCATGCTGCGATTTCATCCGTTGAGCGAGATTGGGAAAAGGAGCTCAGTAATTGGCTCCCGGTGTCCAGGATTTCGTCAGCGAGCGGACGCCACTTGGCAAAAAGCGCGCCGAGATGTTCGCGATTGCCCGCGTTTGCTGCAATAACAAATTGACAGAAGGCCGCGGACCATTGGCAGCTGCGCCTCGCATCGAGGAGCAGATTGTCTGCCAAGAGTGCATCCAGATCCGCATCGAGATCGCGAGCCACGATGGCGAATTGGCGCAGCGTGATCTCGTCCACCAACGGTTTGACCACAAGATTCAGGCCGACAAAGGCATCGTCCCAGTCGTACGCGATGAGAAGCCGCTCAATTCCCTTCCGCATTCCTTGCCATTCCCGACGTCCTTCCCACTCCCGCCGCTCTGTCTTACCGAACGATCGCGCCGGATACGTAAGATCGAGTTGCTTCGTGCGGTACGCAACGCGCTGGATCCGACGCAGCTGATCGGCGGTTTGGAATGCTGCACAATTGCCGATGTAGCTCGACGGCGCCAGCTGTTGAAGATATGCGGACATCATCTGAAGGCCGTGGACGAGATAGCGGGCCGGCGTTAAGCAGGTCTGGAGAAAATCAGCGACCGTGGGGGGGGTGGCTCGGTCTATGAACCTCGGTGAATTCCCGAAGCACGCCGTCGATATAGGTTTCGTTGTCGTCTTGATTCTTCACATATTTGCGGTAGGTGAGCTGTTCAGGATCGCGGAACGCATCCCAATCCGGAACTCTCAGCCGCATGCCGTCACGGTGTCTTTTCAGACAAACATTGCCGTGGGCGTCAGGGCTGAGCTCGAGCGGCGGCTCGCGCATCGTGTGGTTCAACTTGTGAGTAACGACTTCGTATTCGGTCGGTTTGCGACCGAGGTCACCCAAGGCGGACCAGGTTCGTAGCTCGCGCTGGCGTGATGCTTTTGCGGTGACCGCCGTCATGACCGCGCGCCTCCGATTGCCGGGGGCAGCGTTGCATCATCATTCTGATAATACCAGACATACTCGTCGCCGCGAATCTTGAGACGCCCGGAAAAAGACGGCATTTCAATCTCCAGCAGTCGCAAATCGTAAGCGTAGCCCAGTAGTCGTTCAAGCGTATGCCTGGTCAACCGACACTTCTGTTCGGTATGAATGCAAACGTAGTCACTGCGATCGACAATCCTGACTTTCTTGCCTGGATTGTCCTCCTCGATGGCACGGGCCACAGCATCTGCCAGATCACCGACGCGGAGCACAGGCCCCACGAAGTTGGCCAGTCCTTCGCCGTTGGGGTCGCTTTCCATACTCATCAGTGCGATCGCCTTCTCACGCACTGTCGGACGGGCCTCTTGTGCTCCCCCGGTTGCCAGCATTGTCGTTTGGCACGCCGATCAGAACCTTCCCGGCGACGACCTCCGTGAAAAAGCATTTGAGATGAGTCCTACGGGGATTAATCCCCTCGCCATTCAAGGCGTTGAATTGCCAGTGATGACCACGGCACGTCAAAGTCGCGCCGTCGAGATCGCCCTCGACAAGGGCGACCCCCAGATAGGGGGCAGCGCCCTTGATAGCCACGGAAGCGCCCATCGAGCTTGAGGAGCAGGATAGCGGCATCGCGCACGCTGAAGCCCTGCATCTCGCCTTCCCAGAGGCCTTCAACGCTGCAGACTTCCACGAAATCCGGCTGTAGCGGGCTTGGTTCCATTCACCGTCTCCATCGGACGTCAACCCAGTGTAGCGGCGATACGGAGAGATCCTTCAGGCGGGTGGACGCGTCGACGACGCGGCCATCGACCAGTACCTGGTATCCGGTAGCCGATGGTTCATCCGGTAGCCGGCGCCCGATCACGTGCGCTGCCACCTTCGCGCCGATCTCGTCCATCGTGTCTTCGGTATCGACCGATACGAGAACGGCACCGAAATCTCCGACAAATCGACCATAGATCGGGAAAGCTGCCATTGCTCACATCACCTGCCATTGTCTTGCGGCGGCTCCTCTGTGATGAATGCGGTCATTATTCAACCGCCTGCGATGCCCGAGTGAATTCGGCCGCCCAACGATAGTCGTAAACGTCGTCTCCCATCACATCGGGAGTCATTCCCATCCATTGCAGGACGCCGGCGAGGTCCGCCGGTTGGATCAGGCCTGCGATGAATCGATCGACCAAGTTCAGATGTCCGGCGTATCGTTCCGGCTCGAGGTCAAAGCACCATTTCGACACGTCCGAGTCGAAATGGTAAGTCCGTCCGTTGTATTCGCTCTTGAAGCATTCGATGTGGTAGCGGTCCCAATGCGTGCCAATGGGTAGCTGAGTCAGATTGCACAGCGCAGGCAGCGTGTCCGGCAGCAGCATCGACGCAATTCGCGTTCAGAAGCCAATCATCGCAGAAATTTCGAATGGCGATAATTCCCCATTCGTTTGTATGAAATGCCTTCTGGCACCAATCGAAACGTGCGTCATGCTTCAGCAGATCGTGGGAAAAGAGCAAGTGGAGTTGCGCATGGCGGATTTCGTCGAGCATCCCGAATGCTGAAATGTTGCGCCAGCGCGGACTGAGAGCAAACCGTACGAAATGTCCAAGCATCGTGGCGGCCAACTGTTCGACCATGCACAATGCGCCCATGTGGAAATGGGATACAGCGGCAAATGCGGGATCAATCTTTTCATAGCGCATCGCACACGCCAGCGACACCAGCTTCCTTCTCCCGCTGCACCTTAGCGGATGCGCCGTCGCGCCCGTCTCGCGGCGCTAGTTAGGAACGTACACAAACAGCCAACGCGGGGGGAGGAGTTGAGTTCGAATTTAGGGGCGTTGACGGTATTAAAATACCTTAGAAGCCAATATGCGACATAGGCGGCGGCCTCGGTTTCAGCCGGTGCACACTCGTTCCCACACACGACGGGATGTAGAAGAGAAAATTGCCAAATAGACCGCTAGTTCTGATTGTCAGGAATTCGGGCGCGCCGGCGGGATGGGCAGCGCGGGTTTAAACTGCATCCTACGGCAAGCTGCCCCATGAATTCCGTAGAAGCAGATAAATCGCAGCATTCTTGGCAAAACCGGATCCGGTGAAGCCCCTACCTTTGGAGGGTGCGATCTCAGGGTCGAGCGCTGCAACGGCAGACCGGACGACCGAACAATGAATTCTTCGAAATTCTCCGATGCGACAACCACAACTTCCAAGGTCGACGCGCCCGTCGCGCCAGACACGCTTCCGATATTCGAACCCTACGAGTCACCCGCTGGCGGCTGGGGGGCACTGCAAGCGACCGCAACGGCGCTGAGGGAACAGAGCGTTCTCCTCAAGGGCGGCAGGGCGCTGCTCTCGATGAATCAGCCTGACGGCTTCGATTGTCCTGGCTGCGCCTGGCCGGACCCGAAGCATACGAGTTCCTTTGAGTTCTGTGAAAACGGCGCCAAGGCAGTGGCCTTCGAGCTAACGAACCGCCGAGTCACCCGGGACTTTTTCGCAGCCCACACCGTTCGCGAACTCGAGCACCACAGTGATTACTGGCTCGAAGAGCAAGGACGGCTCACCGAGCCCATGCGCTACGATCCCGCTTCCGACCACTACTTACCGATCGCGTGGGACGAAGCCTTCGCCCTGATCGGACGTGAGCTTCGGGCGCTGGAGAGTCCGGACGATGCCGAATTTTACACCTCAGGACGCACTTCAAACGAGGCCGCCTTTCTGTACCAGCTCTTTGTCCGCCGGTTCGGAACCAACAACTTTCCCGACTGCTCGAATATGTGTCACGAGCCGACAAGTGTCGGCCTTCCTGAGAGTATCGGCGTCGGCAAAGGGTCAGTCATTCTTGACGACTTCTCGCATACCGATGCAATCTTTGTGATCGGCCAAAATCCGGGCACAAACAGCCCACGGATGATGACCGAACTGCGCAATGCATCCCGGCGTGGCGTGCCAATCGTGGTGCTGAATCCGCTTCGGGAGCGCGCGCTGGAACGCTTTGCGGCGCCGCAAAGTCCTGTTGAGATGGTCACGCTGAGCTCGACGCGCATTGCGAGCGAGTACTGCCAAGTCAGCGTTGGCGGTGACGTGGCGGCGCTCAAAGGCGTCATGAAGGTCGTGCTCGAGGCACACGACGCGGCAGTCCAGACGAACGCGGCGCCGATTCTCGAACTCGCATTCATCGAGCAGCACACGAACGGTTTCCAAGCTTTTGCCGAGGATCTGCGCCGGACCAACTGGGACGATATTCTACGGGTGTCCGGCCTGTCGCGTCAGCAGATTGAGCGTGTGGCGACGATCTATATAAAATCCAATGCGACGATCATCTGCTACGGCATGGGGATCACACAGCATCGGCACGGTTCAGAGAATGTGCAGCAAATCGTCAATCTTCTTCTGCTCCGCGGGAATCTTGGCAAGCCAGGCGCTGGCATATGTCCGGTGCGTGGACATTCAAACGTGCAAGGCGACCGGACCGTCGGCATCGACGAAAAGCCCAAACCGGAGCTGCTCGACCAAATAGAGAAAGTGTTTGGGTTCAATCCACCCCGTGCGCATGGACACGCTGTCGTCGACGCTCTCCAGGCGATGATTGAGGGTCGTGAGAAGGTGTTCGTCGCCCTTGGTGGAAACTTTGTCGCCGCCGTGCCGGACAGGGCTCTTGCCGAAGCTGCGATGCGGCGGCTCCGCCTGACCGTAGCGATTTCCACCAAGCTCAACCGTGGGCATCTTGTCCACGGTGAACAAGCACTGATTCTTCCGTGCCTCGCCAGAAGCGACATCGATGTCCAGAAGACCGGCCGGCAGTCGATTACAGTGGAAGACAGCATGTCGATGGTGCACGCGTCGGCGGGTCTCGTGCACCCACCGACTAAGGAACTGAAGTCCGAGGTCGCGATCGTGTGCGGCATCGCGAGAGCAACACTGCGTCATGACGGAATTGATTGGTCCGCATTCGAAGAGAACTACGATTTGATCCGGGAGCGGATCGAAGACGTTTTTCCAACGTTGTTCCGCGACTTCAACCGACGCATACGTCAGCCGGGAGGGTTTCACCTTCCGATCCCGCCGCGTGATCGGGTATGGAATACCCCAACCGGCCGCGCGAACTTTCTACTCTTCGATGGCCTCGCGGAGGATCCGGAAATAGATGGAGAGCGCGTGCTGCGGCTGACGACACTGAGAAGTCACAACCAGTACAACACGACGATCTATGGGTTGGACGACCGGTATCGAGGCGTATTCGGCGGCCGAATGGTCGTATTCATGAACGAGATCGACATGAAGCGACGCGGCATCGCGCCCGATGACTTGGTGGAAATCGAATCGCTCGCGGACGACCGACAGAGGCGCGTGGTCCGCGGGTTCAAGGCTCGGCCCTATTCCATTCCGCAAGGCTCGATCGGCGCCTATTACCCGGAAACAAATCCTTTGTTGCCACTCGCGCACCACGATCTGAAAAGCAAAACCCCAGCGGCCAAATCAATCCCGGTTGTTGTTAGACCGCAAACGCCGCTGCGAGCGGACTGAGCGCGCGTTATGGCCTTTGCCGAAAATATGCCGAACCTGCCGACTTCGGCCGCGCGTCTGCCGCATACTGCCTCGCGCGCCGGCCAATTGATACCCGGCCAGCGGCTCGTTCCCGAGGAGACGGCGATTGCCTTCACCTATAACGGCGCTTCTCATGCGGTCATGATGGCGACACCGGCGGATCTCGAGGATTTCGCAGCAGGGCTAAGTCTGACCGAGGGAATTGTCGAAGCGGTCGAGGACATTTTTAGCTTGGAAGTCGTAGGCAGCGAGCTCGGTGTCGAACTCCGGATGTGGATTCGCGAAACGCGCATGAAGCCGTATTCGATACGGCGTCGACGTCTCGCCGGGCCAACCGGATGCGGCCTTTGCGGCATCGAAAGCCTGGACGAAGCATCGCGCCCCGCCCGGCGGGTCGGGGGTGGGCTTCGTCTCGCGCCGGAGGCAATTTGCGCCGCGATGGCCGCGCTGCCTCCGGCGCAACTGCTCAATTGCGAGACAAGAGCCGTCCACGCGGCCGCATTCTGGCAACCACACAATGGAATCGTAGCGGTTCGCGAGGATGTTGGCCGTCACAACGCCCTCGACAAGCTCATTGGTTCACTCGCCCGCCATCGGATTGGCGGAGGCAGCGGCATCGTGCTTCTCACCAGCCGCGTTTCGGTTGAGATGGTGCAGAAGACGGCCATTCTCGGCGCCTCGATACTCGTGGCGGTCTCGGCGCCGACGGCGCTGGCCGTCCGCGTCGCCGAGGCCTGCGGGATGACGCTCGTCGCCATTGCGCGGGGTCCAGATTTCGAGGTCTTCAGCCATCCGACGCGCATTGCGGCGCCAGTCGTTTCCAATTCCGTGAATACATTTTTTCCAGGTGCCACCGCTCGATGCCGGCGCGGCCAGACCTAAACTACTCCGGCAAGGCAATTCCGTCATAGGTCGTGTAGCATGCCGCGCTGTGCCATCCGTAGACTGTCGGACGCCACACTCGGGTCGCGCGTGCTGACCAGGGCGCAAGGAGCAAGCCGCCAAACATGGCAACCTCAGCCTGCGCCTCGGTTTCGGCTGGGCAAAGTCCCACTCCCTACATACCGGCCAGACGCCGGTGCTGAAATATAACCGTCAGCTTATGCAGGCGATCCTCTACGGCCGCGCGCCTAATTCCAGAACATGCCTTCGAGGACGACAATATCAAGATAGTCCTCAGGACAGCCGTTTTCCAATTGAATGTCGCTACACGCCACATTCAGCGCCGTCGCGAGTCATCGACAGGCTTGGCAGTAAACAGTCAAGAAGGCGCGAGGCCGTCTGCAAATGTTTTGTCAGCTCTTGGAAACGCTGTTGTTGAGCTGCTCCAGAAAATCCTTGGTATCTGACGCTGCAGGGAAACAGCGCATTCAATCTTCAGGGGCATTGGGCGCCTGGGCCGTTTACCGCAATACGGAGCCACCCGCCGCAAGAACGCTACAATACATGACGCTTGGCAACTTATCTCTATGCGGTGCGCTGTGTATTACCTCTAGTTCAAAGCGCACGCTGGGCGCTTCTGGGGCGAACGGCACGGTGCACCTGATCTTGGCCCTATAATAAATCCTCAGCCGCGGTGTACCTCTCCGATGGGCCCTTGGGGAGGAAAGGCCGAAGCGTCGAGAAGGCTACGCGCGAAAGGCTGGAGAGTGAGCAGATGGGCATTGTTCGATTCGCACTGCGATTTCCTCATACCTTCTATGTGCTAGCGGCTCTCATTCTCTTTCTCGGCGTTACCGCAATCCGTTCGATGCCGACCGACATCTTTCCGGAGATCCGAATCCCAGTCGTGACCGTAATCTGGCAATACACCGGGCTCAGCACCCCGGAAATGGAGCAACGCGTCAGCACTTACAGCCAGTATTCGATCAGTGCCAATGTCAACGGCATCAAAAACATGGAGGCACAGACCCTGGACGGCCTGTCTGTCCAGAAGATCTATTTTCAGCCCGACGTAAATCTCGACCTCGCGATTGCTCAGATCGTATCGGCGACCAACGCAATTCGCGCGTTGATGCCGCCGGGGGTTCAGCCCCCGATCATTGTTCAGTTCAACGCGTCGAGCGTCCCAGTGCTGCAGGTTAACCTGAGCTCGGACAGTCTCAACGAACAGCAACTCTACGATTACGGAATCTATCGGGTGCGCCAGGAACTGGCTCCAATTCCCGGCGTCACGCTGCCGACGCCTGCTGGGGGCAAGTACCGGCAGATCATGGTCGATCTCGACCCCGAAAAGCTGCTGGCCAGAGGGCTGACACCCCTGGACATCGTCAACGCGGTCAACACTCAAAATCTTACTTTGCCTTCGGGAACTGCGAAGATTGGCGACACTCAATACACCGTACGGACCAATGCCACACCAGCGACGATCGACGATCTCAACAATATTCCGGTCAAGTTCGTCAATGGCGCCACTGTGTTCATGAAGGACGTCGCAAATGTGCACGACGGATCGGCCGTGCAGCAGAACATCGTGCGCGCAGATGGACAACGATCGGTCCTACTCAGCATCATCAAGAATGGCAATGCCTCGACTCTCGAAGTCGTCAACCGGGTGAAGCAGGCGCTGCAAACGGCGCGTGCTTCCGCGCCAGCTGGGCTCAAGATTACTGAGCTGTTCGACCAATCAGTGTTCGTTACCCGGTCGGTGGAAGGTGTATTGCGCGAAGGCGCGATCGCCGCGGGGCTCACCGCGCTCATGATCCTACTGTTCCTCGGTTCGTGGCGGTCGACGCTGGTCGTAATGATCTCGATCCCCCTGTCCATACTCACGTCCTTGGTCGTCCTGTATTTTCTCGGCGAGACCCTCAACACCATGACACTCGGCGGGCTCGCGCTCGCGGTCGGAATTCTGGTGGACGATTCCACCGTAACGATCGAAAACACGCATCGCCTGCTTACCGAGGAAAGCAGGCCCTTGCCCGAGGCGACGCTCCATGGATCAGCCGGCATCGCAGTGCCGACCTTGGTGTCGACGCTCGCCATTAGCTGCGTGTTCACTTCGGTCGTCTTCCTTGAAGGCCCCTCGAAATACCTGTTTACGCCGCTCGGGCTCGCAGTGGTGTTCGCGATGCTCGCTTCCTACGGGTTATCGCGGACCCTCACGCCGATTACCATCGGCCTGCTGCTCAAGGGCGAACGTCACCATGTTCCAGATGGTACGCGGCCAGGCTTGTTGAGCCGATTTCAAGCCGGGTTCGATCGGGGATTCGAACGCATGCGTCAAGGCTACGTCGCGCTCCTCACTTACCTCCTGCATAGCCGCATCATTGTACCGAGCGCGGCGGCTCTGGTACTCGCGCTCGGCACGACCATGCTGGTATTCGTCGGCCGCGATTTCTTTCCGTTGATTGACGGCGGTCAGATCCAGCTGCATGTCCGCGCACCGGCCGGGACCCGGATCGAAACCACCGAGAAGATTTTCCAAGCCGTCGAAGACAAGATTCGCGAGATCATTCCCGAAAGCGAACGTGCGCTCATCGTCGACAATATCGGATTGCCGGCGCGGGCATATAATTTGGCCTTCGCCGACGGTTCGACGATCGGCATCAATGACGGCACCATCCTGGTCGCGCTCAAAGAAGGCCACGCGCCAACAGCCGAATACGTCCGTACGCTGCGCGATGCACTGCCGGTCGCCTTTCCAGAGACCCTGTTCTATTTCCAGGCTGCCGACATCGTCACCCAGATTCTCAATTTCGGGCTTCCCGCGCAAATCGACGTGCGGACCGTCGGCTATGACCGCACGACCAATCTGCGCGTGGCTCAAGAGATGCAGCGGCGCATCGCAGCGATTCCCGGGATCGCGGACGCGCACCTTCAGCAGGAAGTCGACGCCCCCGCATTCTATGCAACCATCGATCGGACTCGCGCGGAGCAGCTTGGCCTCAACGCAAACACGATCGCCACCAACCTGAATATTAGCTTGAGCTCATCCGAGCAGGTCTCGCCCAATTTCTGGACCGATCCAAGCTCAGGCATCCCCTATTACCTCGCGGTCCAGACCCCCGAACCCAAAGTGGGTTCACTGAACGACCTCGCTAACACGCCTGTGTCAGGCAGGGTATCGCCAGCTGGCGCCGTGATTCCCGGATTGCTCAGCAACGTCGCGACCTTCAGAAGAAGTACGATGCCGACCAACACCAATCAGAGCAACATCCAACCTATCTATGATGTCTATGCCAGCGTTCAGGGCCGCGATCTCGGGAGCATAGCGGCCGACATCAATAAGATTGTTGCCGATATGCAAAAGCAGTTATCGCCTGGCAATTCGATCCAGATTGCCGGCCAGATCCAGAGCATGCGGGACGCCTTCCATGATCTCGCCATCGGTCTCTTGTTCGCCGCCGTATTTGTCTACCTGCTCATGGTCGTGAACTATCAGAACTTTGGCGATCCATTTGTCGTCATCCTGGCCCTGCCGGCGACATTCTGCGGCATTCTCACCATGCTCTTCGTTACCGGGACGACGCTTAACGTGCCCTCACTGATGGGAGCGATCATGGCAGTCGGCGTCGCGTCGGCGAACTCGATTCTTCTCGTCACCTTCGCGCGCGAGCAGCAGCTTGCCGGCTGGACGGCGCTCGATGCCGCGATTACTGCCGGATATACCCGGATTCGCCCGGTGCTCATGACCGCAGCGGCGATGATCGTCGGCATGATTCCGATGGCGATAGGCGGCGCCGGTGACGAGCAGAACGCCGCGCTTGCGCGCGCCGTAATCGGCGGGCTGCTGTTCGCCACTCCGACGACTCTGCTGATCGTGCCGTACCTATTCGCCCTGCTGCGGAAGAGCAACGACGGCAAGGCTGCCCATGGCGTATTCAAAGAGGCAATCGCATGAACGACAGGAATCGAACGAACGACTTCGAGGATTTGCCGTTGAAGGACGAACTGGATAATCGACCCAAGTCAAGCAAGCCGTCGACCAGTGCGCTTCCGCCTACGGGTCATAAGGCCATCCGTCCGCGTGCGTTATGGCTGCTCGGATTGGGCGCGCTGCTGCCGCTCGCCGCGGGCGTTGCATACGGAGCGTCGCAGCACAGCGCGAGAAATCGCCAGGTCATGAGGACCACCGAGCAGCAGCGGGATTTGGTCCCCACTGTCCGCGTCGCCCAAGCCCGCGCCGCCGACAGCGAGATGATCGTCACGCTACCAGCGACGACACTCGCTTTCGCAGCGGCGAATATCCTTGCGCGCGCCAACGGTTACATCGAGACACGCAAGGTCGATATTGGCGATCATGTGAAAGCTGGCGATTTGCTCGCGCAGATTACGGCTCCTGAGCTCGATCACCAGATAGCCCAGTCCCAGGCCACTCTCAGCCAGAATCAGGCGACGTTGCAGCAAACGCAGGCGAGCAGGGATCTCGCAAAGGTCACGTACGATCGCGACAGTGATTTGGTCAAGAAAGGGTGGGTAACGCCTCAGCAGGGCGACATCGATCGTCTCACTCTCCAGGCTCAAGAGGCGGCGATCGTCGTCGCCCAATCAAACATTGCGGCGCAGCAGGCGCTGATCCGGGTCCTGGGTCAGCAAAAGGCATACCAGAGCGTTGTCGCGCCGTTTGATGGGAATATCACCCAGCGGAACGTCGACACTGGCAGCCTTGTGCAGGCCGGCACCACGTTAATGTTTACCTTGATGCAAAGTGACGTCGTCCGCATTCAAGTCTTCGTCCCACAGGACGCGGCATTCGGAGTGGCCACAGGGGTCGACGCGGTGGTGCGCGTACCTGAGATGCCTGATCGGACCTTTTCCGGCAAGGTGACGCGTTTCGCCAAGGCGCTGGCGCCTGGCACGAGAACACTGCTCACCGAGATCGACGTTCCCAATCCCGATGGAGTCTTGAGCCCGGGAGTGTACTGTACGGTTGAGCTCCATATCCCGCGCAAGACCCCTGCCGTTCTCGTTCCCGCAGATGCCATCGTCTTCAATGGCGACGGCGTGCAGGTGGCGGTGACCGAGAATGGCCGCGCACACTTCCGCAAAGTAACGGTGGCGCGCGATTTTGGAACTGAGGTCGAGATACGGGACGGGATCAAGCCGGGCGACCAGGTGATCCTCAAGCCGACTGTCAATCTCGCTGACGGCAGCAAGGTACAGCCGTCGCCGACGCCCACGCAGATCAGTCAGAAATAGACAAGAGTTCTACTGCAATCAAGGAGACGTTGATGAAACGCTTGCTCACGATATCAGCCGTGATCTTGATCGGCGGCGGATCGGCTGTCGCACAGGTCAGATCGGCGACCACGCGTGGTGCGCCGGCGAGGCCCACAACTTCATCAATGGCCACGTCCATGACCGTTCCTGGGACGATTCCAACCGTCAGCACCGCCGGAATCCAATTGGGCGCCGTGCAGCTCAATCTGGGAACTTTGGGTCCGATCCCCGGCACTTCGCTGGGCGCGATCACCATATGTCCGACGACCTCGATCACAAGCTCGGCGACAAGCGACGCCACAATGGTCGTCCCAACCACTCCCGTAACCACGGTCGTCAGTTCAAGCACGAGTGCGATGCCCGGGTTGACGTCTTCATCCCCTTCCCCCGCGCCGGCACCGGTTACGTCCCCATCGCCTTCCGTAGCGCCGTTACCGATTACGTCCCCATTCAGCACGTCAAACATGTCCGGATTCTGCAGTCCAGAACCCGCCGCTGCGGTCACCCTTTCCTCAATCAGCAGCATCGATTCGACGCTGCCCGGTTCGAGCACTATTACCGAATCAATGTTCACCGACGGCACAACTCCGCCAGGCACCATCGACGCCAGCAGTGCGGGCCTGAGCCCGCTCATCACTGTCCCGGCGCCCACTTTGTCGGCGTCCCCTTGCGGCACGACCTTGTCGGCGGACACGTCCAGCTTAGCTTTGCCCGATGTCGGGTCGCCTTCCGGCTGCTAAATGATTCCTAAGGGGGTATCATCGAAGCAGCGTGGCATCCCTGCGGCTTCCATCGCGCTATGGGTTCTACACCCTGTTTATTGGATGGGCAGCATCTACTCAAGGAAGGCCCGATTGACGCAAAACAGAGCTAGTCACCGCAACTTCGGTGAAGTCGTCTCTCAGACGACGAATACATTTCCCCCGAGGTGCAAATCGCTCTTCACCGGAGCGGCCAGCCGTAGGCTGCTCCGACAAGGCAATCTCGTCATCGGTCGGTCGGTATGCCGCGCGGTACCAACCTAAGTGTGGCAGGCACGTCGAAGTCAACTCCCCGACGTGAGTGACGGATGGAGAATTGCGTAGGATCGCGATGCACGCCAATCCAGATGGATCACCTGACAGCGAACGACCCTCGCATCTCCGTCGGTCGTCCCGCGCGGTTGGGCGCTACGCTATCGTCATGGCACCAATCGTGCTGACGGCATGCCAGCCGGCCGTCCTCGAGCCGCAAGGGCCTATCGGGATTGCCGAGAAGACGATCCTGATAGATTCGCTCGGCATCATGCTCGCCATTGTGATCCCGACGATGGCTGCGATCCTTGCCTTTGCCTGGTGGTTTCGCGCCTCCAACACGCGGGCAATCTACCTGCCGGACTTCGAGTATTCCGGCCGCATCGAGCTCATCGTCTGGGCCATTCCGCTCCTCACAATCATCCTCCTAGGGGGTGTGGCCTGGATCGGGTCCCATGAGCTCGATCCCGCTAAGCCATTGGCGTCGAAGACGCCGCCGCTCGAGGTCCAGGTCGTCTCGTTGGATTGGAAATGGCTATTCATCTACCCGGATCAGGGCGTCGCGAGCGTTAACCAGCTTGTAGTGCCCGCCGGCGTGCCGCTTCACTTCTCCCTGACTTCGGCAAGCGTAATGAACGCCTTCTTCATCCCCCAGCTCGGCAGCATGATCTACACGATGAACGGGATGACGACGCAGTTGAACTTGCAAGCCGACGTGCCCGGCACTTTCCTGGGGCAGTCAAGCCACTATAGCGGCGATGGCTTTTCCGGCATGCACTTCGAAGTGCGGGCGCTACCCTCTGAGCAGTTCGACGCCTGGATCGGGGACACGCGCAAGACGGGCCCCACACTCGATCCCGCGAGCTATACCGAACTCTCCAAGCAGAGCATGAACATCAGTCCATTCACCTTCAGCGCGGCCGACCCCGTGCTGTTCCAGCAGATCGTCACACAGCAATTGCCGCCTGGACCCGGCCCGCAAAGCGGCCGGCCGCTTCGGAGCGTGTCACCGCGGACGGAGTATTGACCATGTTGGGCAAGTTGAGCTGGGCGGCCATTCCGCTTGACCAGCCAATCCCGCTGATCGCAGCGGCCTTAGTCGGCCTGGTGATCATCGGCGTCCTCGCCTGGGTCACGCTGAAGGGATGGCTCCCGTATCTTTGGCAGGAATGGATCACCAGTGTCGACCACAAGCGGATCGGTATCATGTATACCTTGCTGGCGATGGTGATGCTGCTGCGCGGCTTCGCCGACGCGATCATGATGCGCACGCAACAGGCGCTGGCGTTCCAGTCTGCCGGGTATTTGCCCCCCGAACACTACAATCAGATCTTCTCGGCGCATGGCACGCTGATGATCTTCTTCGTCGCGATGCCGTTCGTGATCGGGCTGATGAATTTCGTCGTGCCGCTGCAGCTCGGCGTTCGCGACGTGGCGTTCCCCACGCTCAATTCGGTCGGCTTTTGGCTCACCGCCACGGGTGCGCTGCTCGTCAACATCTCCCTCGTCGTGGGCGAGTTCGCACGGACCGGGTGGCTGCCCTATCCGCCGCTATCGGAGCTCACCTACTCGCCCGGCGTAGGCGTCGACTACTATCTGTGGGCGCTCGAAATTTCAGGTGTCGGCACGTTGCTGTCCGGCGTGAACCTCGTCACGACGGTCCTGAAGATGCACGCGCCCGGCATGACCTATATGCGCATGCCGATGTTCTGCTGGACGACGCTCGCCGCCAACCTGCTGATCGTCGCCGCCTTCCCGATCCTGACGGCGACACTGGCCATGCTGCTGCTGGACCGTTACCTCGGCTTTCACTTCTTCACCAACGAGGCCGGCGGCAACGTGATGATGTTCATGAACCTGATCTGGGCGTGGGGACATCCCGAAGTCTACATACTGATTTTGCCCGCATTCGGCATTTTCTCGGAGGTAATCTCGACGTTCTCGCGCAAGCCGCTGTTCGGCTACCGGTCGATGGTCGCGGCAACCATGGCCATCTGCGTCCTCTCCTTCACGGTGTGGCTGCACCATTTCTTCACCATGGGCGCCGGTGCCGACGTCAACGCGATCTTCGGCATCGCTTCGATGATTATTGCAGTGCCCACGGGCGTGAAGGTTTTCAATTGGCTTTTCACGTTGTATGGCGGCCGTGTCGTCTATTCCGCCTCGGTTTTGTGGTCGATCGGCTTCATGATCACCTTTGTGATCGGCGGCGTGACGGGGGTCCTGCTGGCCGTGCCGCCGGCCGACTTCGTGCTGCATAACAGCCTTTTCCTCGTAGCCCATTTCCACAATGTCATCATCGGTGGGGTTCTGTTCGGCGCGTTTGCCGGCTACACATACTGGTTCCCGAAAGCGTTCGGCTTCCGGCTACACGAAGGCCTCGGCAAGGCCGCCTTCTGGTGCTGGCTCACCGGCTTCTACGTGGCTTTCATGCCACTCTACGCTCTGGGCCTGATGGGAATGACCCGCCGCATGCAGCATTATGATGTCGCCGCCTGGCGTCCGTGGCTGCTGATCGCGGCCGGCGGCGCGGCCATCATTCTGGTTGGAATAGTCCTGCAGATTGCGCAACTCGTCGTCAGCATTCGCAGGCGGGATGCGCTCCGCGACAAGACTGGAGATCCCTGGAATGGACGCTCGCTAGAATGGGCGACGTCTTCCCCGCCGCCCGCCTTCAACTTCGCGGTGCCACCGCGCGTCGACGGCGAGGACGCCTACTGGCGCATCAAGCAACATGAGCGCCAGAACGGAAAGCTCGGCGCGGAGCCCCGCTATCAGGATGTCGAGATGCCGAGGAACAGCCCGACCGGCTTCATTTGCGCGTTCTTCGCCACTTTCATGGGATTCGCGCTGATCTGGCACATCTGGTGGATGGTGGCCCTCGCCGCTTTGGGCGCCTACGCGACTTTCGTAGTCTTTGCCTGGCGCGACCGGCATGAGGACATCATCCCGGCTCAAGCGGTTGCCCGCATCGATCGGAGCAATCGGCTTGCCCGCAGCGAAGCACTCGCTGGATTGGGAGCGGCGCTATGACGGCGTTCGACACAGCCGCCGGTCGCGCCAATCTCAATCCCCTCGGTTACGATCGGGAGTCGCGACACCCAGATACATCCGCGCACGCGGCCGGCGGGGTCACGTCGAAGCGCATCGTCGTCGGTTATGGCTTCTGGATTTTCTTGCTCAGCGATATCGTCATGTTCTCCGCCTTCTTCGCGAGCTACGCTGTGCTGGTCGGGGCGACGGCAGGCGGGCCGAGCGGTCACGAGCTGTTCGATCTGCGCAACACCGGCGTTGAGACGGCCTGCCTGCTGCTGTCAAGCTTCACCTGCGGCCTCGCCAGCATCGGCGCGCAAGCGCATCGCGGATCCTGGTTCTATGGCGCGATGGCCGCGACTTTCATCCTCGGCGCCATCTTTATCGGCCTCGAAGTCCGGGAGTTTGCCGGCCTGGTCGCGCAAGGTGCAGGCCCGACACGCAGTGCATTCCTCTCCGCCTTCTTTACGTTGGTCGGCTGTCATGGCCTACATGTGACTGCGGGTCTGCTGTGGCTGCTGACCATGATGGCGCAGGTCTTCGCCAAGGGTTACCGGGCCGACATTCTCCGGCGGATGCTCTGCTTCAGCCTGTTCTGGCATGCCCTCGACATCATTTGGGTTGCGGTGTTCACGATGGTCTACTTGATGGGAGTTGCGACATGAATCCCTCCGCGCACGACAGAGACATATCGCCGGGCGACGAGCACCTCGACGGACACGAGCACGTCGAAGGCGTCGGAAGCTACCTGATCGGGCTGGGACTCGCGGTGCTGCTCACCATCGTGTCGTTCTATATTGCACGCACGACGCTGGTCTGGCAGCCGAGCATTCCCGTCGCTCTCGCTGTTCTCGCGATCGCCCAAATGGGTGTTCACCTCGTCTTCTTTCTCCACATCACGACCGGGCCGGACAACGTCAACAACGTCATGGCGCTCGCCTTCGGGGTGCTGATCGTTTTTCTGGTCATTACCGGTTCGCTCTGGATCATGGCGCATATGAATCACAA
>DASXYI010000119.1:0-7100 GCA_036502605.1 Steroidobacteraceae bacterium | reverse complement strand
TTCGGCCTGCTCAATCGCTGGCGCTGGGGCGAAAGGCGCCTGCCCCGCTTCATCGACAAGAACGCCGCGCTGGCGCTGCCCGAGGGCGCGCCGTTGCCGCCGCAATGGCCGGTGCCGCAACTGGTCGTTCCCGCCGGGGAACGCAGCGCGTGGCGGCAGGCCAACGGATTGGGCGAAGGTCCCGCGATTGCGCTCGCGCCCGGATCGGTCGGCTCGGCGAAGCGCTGGACTTATTACGCGGAGGCCGCCAAACATTTCGCCGAACAAGGCCTCGACGTCTGGGTTGTCGGCGGCCCCGCCGAGAAGCAAATGGCCACCGAGATTGTGGCTGCCGGTGGACCGCGCGTGCGCGATCTCACCGGAAATGATCTACGCAACGGCATTCTCGCGATGGCCGCGGCCGGCGTCGCGATCTCGAACGACTCCGGCTTGATGCACATTGCCGCGGCGATCGGCACGCCGACCCTGGGCATCTTTGGCCCCACCAGCCCCTACCACTGGGCGCCGTTGAATGGCCTCGCCGCGACGATCCAGACCAAAACTGTGGTGCCGTGCCAGCCATGCCACCGTCCGATCTGCACCATGAACGACCACCGCTGCATGCGCGACATTCCAGCCAGCGATGTCGTCGATGCCGCGCGCCGCGTGCTGGCCGAGGCGAGCGCGCACTAGCGTGTATTCATTTAGAACGGCCGCCAGCGGCGCGGAATTGTCGAAGCGACGGCGCGCGCGAGCAGGCTGCCGGCAGCGGTTGCCAACGTGATGGTAGCGACAAATTCGAAGCCCTCCTGCCATCCGGCTATGGTGTTCGGCAGGATCGAGTGCCCATCAACCAGACCGACGACCGTCATCATTCCCGCGACGGAAGCGAGCGCAATACCCAATCCAACAAAACTCGCTACAGCAAACCCAACGTGAAGATTTTTCCGCAGCAAAGCGCCGCACGCCAGCGGTACGAGGACCGCAAATGGACGCAGATAAAGAGTGTCGCTGTTCAAACTGATGACGATCACGTAGTGGGCGATAAGCAAAAGAACGGTGGGCGCGAGAAAATAAGGCAATAGCTGCTGCGGCGACTTCGCCAGCTGCCGTGTCGATCTCGGTGCGTCTGTTGGCGTTGAAGCCGGTTGCGCATTCAGGCCCTCGTGTTGCTGTTTGGCAGATAGGTGCGCCGCTTCGATACCAAGTGCCTGATCGACCGCTTTGACCAGGCGCTCGATGTGAATCTCGAAATCCAGGCTCGAATCCACGGGCATGCCGTTGCGGTATGCAATCTTTTGAATGCTGCGCGGCAGATCGCTGGCGCTCGGCATTTTGGCGCCCCCGACAAGCACCGGGATCACCAACATCGATTGCCGCAGCGCGGTTTCGATCTCGACCCGAACCGGGTCGCGCTTGTGATGAAGCCTTGCGGGACCATCCGCCTGTGGCCCGAGCCATTCGGGTCCGATCACGGCAATCAGGATTCCGGCGCCTTGCCAGGCATCGAGTATTCGCTCTCTGAAATCGGCGCCATAGGGGATATCGGCGACGTCCATGAAAACGGATTGAGCGCCGTAGCGTGTGAGCAGACGGTCGTAAATCCGGCCAACGATGGCGGCGGAATCCGACCTTCGATAGGAAAGGCAGATTCTAGGCATTGTCGCCGTCCACTATTGAGCGACCATGAAGGTGAAGTCGGCCGAGCTCTCGTGACCGTAGCTGTCGGCGACGTGCACACGCACCGTGTGGGCGCCCGGCGGCACCTCGGCACCCTTCACGTCGATCCCGGAAGCCGCGATAAACGGCTTAATCCGCGCCGTTAGATCAACGCCCGGCGCTTTTACATAAGTCACGAGCACGGAATCCGCATCGACCGTGGCCGAGCCATGGCTCTCGAATTTGATTTTAAGCTCGATCGGCGATTGGATCGTTCCGGCACCCGGCGATGGAGAAACCACCACGATCGTCGGGCCGCGCGATATTCCGCGATGGGCGGCGGTGTCCGCCGGCAATGCGGCCTCGTTCTTGGTAATGAGCTGCATTGCATGCGCTGGAGCGGCGAGAAATAACGCGGCGCCGATGGCAAAGACCGCAAGCGTTGGACGTAAACTCGTTCGCATTTCCATGCCGCCTCCGCATGCGGACTGAAGCACGCTTGCCAGTCCGCGCGGGCTGAACTTGCTGCGCCTGCACACGCAGTGCGCCGTGGTGCCACCCGATTTATTTCACCATATAAAGCAGCCGTTGGCTCGGCAAGCAGCCAAACGTCGTTCCATGTCCGTTCGACACTGTTACGCCCATCGATTTTCTGTTCTAATTCCCCGGGGCACGGCGGTTCAGCCGCGAGGAAGGCAATGCGACGGCGCGATTTCATCAAAACGGTTGGCGGCATTGCGACCGGCCTAAGTGTGCCCGCGCGCGGCTTGCTCGGTGCAGCCGCGTTCGACGCAACGGCGCAGCTCGTTGCGGCCTCGCCCGTCGCGGCTCAGGACGCGGCCAGCCTTGCGATCGAGATCGTTCCGCAGATCGGGCACGGCAGCGGGATCTCAAGCGCGGCCTTCTCGCCGGACGGGCGTACCATCGTCTCCGGTGGCGGCGACAACAGGGTCAAGCTGTGGGACGCTTCGACGGAATATGAGCTGCGCACGCTTTGGGCGCGAAGTGGAGTGGTGCATGCTGATCCCCGCGACGTTGAATCCGTTTCTTCGGTCGCGTTCTCGCCGGACGGGCGGGTCGTCGCCTCGGCAAGCTGGGCCGTAAAACTCTGGGACATCGTGAGCGGGCGCGAGTTGCGCACGCTTCGCGGGAAGGTCGACACGGCGGGCCCCCTGGCTTTTTCGCCGAACGGGGAAACGATCATCTCTGGAGACGTCAACGGCAAGTTGACGCTTTGGAACGTTGCCAACGGCCGCGCGGTGCGAACCTTCGCTGCCCGCGACGGGATAGATGCTGTTGCGTTTTCGCCAAACGGGCGCACCATTGCTGTGTCAGGTTTCAATAAGCTGAAACTCTTGGACGCGGCAAGTGGCCGCGAGTTGCGCACTCTGGTCGGGCCTCAAATTCGTATTTCCTCCTTCGCGTTTTCGCCGAACGGGAAAATGATCGTTTCGGGAAGTGGGGGCAACAACCACGCAGGTGTGACGCTGTGGGATTTGGCAAGTGGACGAACGCTACGCACCATAGCCGAGCATGGTGAGTACATAAATGCCGTCGCGATTTCGCCGGACGGGCGGATGATTGCTTCCGGAAGCGCCAATTTTCTCGGCGACCAGAACTTTGTGACAGTGCGTGACGCCGCGAGCGGGCGTGAGCTCCACAGCTTCACGGGAGATACAGGCAAGATAACTTCTGTCGCATTCTCACCCGACGGGCGTACCATCCTTTCGGCTTCCGGAGGTCATGCACCGAAGCTATGGGACATCGAGAGCGGCCGCCAACGGCGCGCTGCCGCTGGGCACGGAGCCGCGGTGAAAGCGGTCGCCTACTCGCAGGGCGGACGTACCGTCGCCGCGGGGAGCGCTGACAATTCGCTGAAGTTATGGAACGCCACTAGCGGGCGCGCTCTGGCTACTCTCAAACGGCACACGCATGGGATAAATGCTCTGGCGTTCTCTCCGGACGGCAGCACCGTCGTGACGGGCAGCGATGACTACGCACTCAAGCTGTGGGACGTCGCGACCGGACGCGAGGTCCGCACGCTGGGCGGGGATCCAGATTCCGTGAATGCCGTCGCATTCGCACCGGATGGGAAAACGATCGTCTCGGCCTCCGCGCTTACGCTGAGGCTGCGGGACGTGGCGACCGGGGACGTGCTGCATACGCTCGAAGGTCATGAAGTTTCCATATTTGCCGTGGCGTTCTCGCCCGACGGGCGCACCATCGTTTCAGGAAGCTATGACACGAGATTGATACTCTGGGACGCGTCGAGCGGGCGGCTGCTGCAAACTTTGAAAGGCCATGACAAGGGCGACAATGATCGATATGCGTCCGACAAATCCGGCGTTACTTCGGTTGCGTTTTCGCCCGACGGCCGCACTATCGCCTCGGGCAGCAAGGATAAAACGATCAAGCTCTGGAACGCGGCCAACGGAAGCGAACTGCGCACCCTCGCCGGTCACACGGGCTCGGTAAGTTCTGTCGCGTTCTCTCTGGATAGTCGCATCGTCGCCTCGGGCAGCGATGACAACACGGTCAAGCTTTGGGATGCGGCGACCGGGCGCGAACTGCACACCCTGCTAGGCCACACCAATTCTGTCGAATCCGTCGCCTTCTCGTCGGACGGACACACGATCGTGTCAGGGGGAGACGACGGCACGCTACGTTTTTGGACTCTTGCCGGCGAGCCGCTTGCCATCTCCATTTCCGGATCGGACGGCGAATGGCTGACAATGACGCCCGAAGGATTCTTCAACTCTTCGGATAGCGGCACGCATCTGCTGGCAGCCGTGCGTGGGCTCACCGCGTACTCCATCGATCAATTCTATCAGCAGCTCTATCGTCCCGACGTGGTCCGGCAAAAACTGGCGTTTGACAGCGGCCGGGTGCGGTACGCGTCTGACAAGGTCAACCTCGCGACAATTCTCGCCAGCAAGGCGCCGCCCGAGATCACCATTGTCTCGCCGCAGGCGAAAAGCGAGACCGATCAGGATAGCGTCACGGTCGAGGCAGAGCTCGTTCATCGCGACGCCAACGATGATGGCGGCGTCGGGCGCGTCGAGTGGCGCGTCAATGGCGTGACTCGCGCCGTGCAGGATTTGCAGGGCGCCACCGATGGCGCCGCCGTCAAGGTGACGCAAAAGCTGGCGCTCCCGAAAGGCACCAGCGTGATCGAAATGATCGCCTACAACAAGGCCAATCTGGCCGCCTCGCTTCCCGTGGCTGTCGAGTTGACATCGACCGCGCCGCGATCGCCGCAACGGCTGTATGTTCTTGCTCTCGGCATCAACAAGTACCGCTATGAGACGCTTGATCTCAAATACGCAGTGGCTGACACCACGGCGCTTTCCGCGGCATTCAATCTGCCCAACGCCGGCAAGGGACTCTACGAACAAGTCGTCGTGTGCGAGCCGATGCTCAATGAGGCCGTCACGGCAGCGAACCTGCAGCGAAAGTTTGAGGAGCTCAGCAAAGTCATTCGCCCGGACGACGTGTTTGTGCTGTACATGGCCGGACACGGGATCACGGATAATGGCCGCTATTGGTATATCGCGCATGACGCCGACTACGAAAACGACGACTTCGACAAGCTGATCGCGACCAGCATTGGGCAAGATCAGTTGCAGACATGGCTGACGCTGATTCCGGCGTTCCGTTCGGTGCTGATCTACGACACCTGCGAGAGCGGCTCGACCGTCGAGGACCGCTCCGGCTTTCGCGGCGACCAGCGGCTCGTGGCGGCGGAAAAACTCAGCCAATCGATGGGGCGCACCGTTTTGGCGGCCAGCAGCGACGTAAAGGATGCCCTGGAAGGCTATCCGCCCAATGCTGCCGGAAAGCACGGCGTCTTCACGTATGTGCTGCTCGATGCGTTGGCGCTCGCTGATGCAGACAAGGATGGGACGGTCACAACCGACTCCCTCGCCGCTTATCTGAGAAAGCATCTTCCCGATCTGACCGAAAAGATATGGAAGTCGCGTCAGGAACCGCAGGTGAACCTGTCCGGCGCATCGTTTGCGCTGCTGAATCGCGCAACCATCGCCGAGATCAATGCATTGCGTAGCTGACGATCGGCATCGATGCTTGACTATAACGCGACGTTCAATCAAAAATGTTTGCCGGACGACGGTACAGATTCATTTCCGAAAACAATTTCTTTTGCTTTGGAGCGCCAGAATGAAATCGATTTTCCCCATGCTGCTTCTCGCGACGATTGCGTCACTCTCGTTTTCCCCCGCCTATGCGGAAATGGGGGAATGTTCGGGAATCATGCACGTTACAAAGGGAGACATCGAATTTGGCGGCGGCAAAGGCGAGACGGAGACGATCTGCGTGGTGGCGGAGGCCGACAAGAAGAAAGTTCTGGCGGCTTGCAAAGCGGGCGCGTTTTGCAAGGTGAATGGCACCGTTGCCGCGTGCCAGGATTCCGGCGAATGCACTGAAATATCCGGCGTGGTTTCCATAACGAGGCAGCATTAGCTCGAGAGCAGATGTTGTCATCGTTAGAAGAAGCGATGGCCGGTTGAACCGCGCCGCCAGCGATAGCGCTGTAGAGACGGTGACGATTTGCCGGACGATCTGTAGACGTCCTGCTTTGATGGCGGGGTTGTGTCCGACTGATCGCGCGCGTCCGCCTTTCGTCAATTTTTTTACTGACCGAAACCGAACGCCTTGCTCGCGCGCGCCGCCGTCATAAGATTGCGCCAAGCAACACGGGAGCAGACGGGATGACCGATATCCGCTTCGGATTTCAGGCGGCGGCAGCCGGCAACGGCACCGAGTCCGACCAGAAACTTTACCAGGACCTGCTGGAAGATTGCGCGCTCGGCTCGCGCCTCGGCTACGACGCGGCGTGGCTGTTGGAGCATCATTTCAGCGACTATTATCCGACGCCGAGCCCGTTGCTGCTGATGGCGCACATCGCAGCTCAATTTCCGGACCTCTCGCTCGGCACCTCGGTGCTGGTGTTGCCCTGGTATCACCCGCTGCGGCTGGCGGAGGAGATCTCGATGCTCAACTGCCTGACCCGCGGCACCTTGCATCTCGGGATCGGCCGCGGCACCGCCAAGATGGAATACGACGCTTATGGCGTCGACATGAACGAAGGCCGCGCGCGGTTTTCGGAAATATTCGAGGTGGTGGAGCAAGGACTGAGCGGCAGGGAGTTCACCCACCGCGGCAAGTTCTGGAATATCGACCGCCCGATCCGGCTGCGTCCGGAACCGATCAAGAAGCCAGTCAAGTTCTACGGCGCGATCGGAAGTCCCGCGAGCGCGGAGGTGATGGGCGATCTCGGCATCGCGCCGATCTGCCTCTCGACTTTTCCGGACGGGTTGCTGGCAAAAATCCTCGAGCGATGGCGGGCGCGCGCCGGCGACAAGGCCGGTGGCGCGATCCTTCCCATCTCGGTGAAGCTGTTCATCGCCGACACCGACGAAGAGGCGCGCGAACTCGGACGGCGT
>DASXYI010000118.1:0-9438 GCA_036502605.1 Steroidobacteraceae bacterium | reverse complement strand
GTCAATTCCTCCCAGGGCGGCGGTACCAAAGACACCTGGGTGCTGGAAGCTTAGATGCTGAGCCGCACCGCCGATCACTTGTACTGGATGTCGCGCTATATCGAGCGCGCGGAAAGTCTGGCCCGCTTGGTGGACGCGCACTATCGAATGTCGCTGCTGCCGCACTCCCTCGACACCCTGGCGTTGTCCCTGAGTGCGACCATGACCGCGTTGCACATGGAGGAGGCGTATCGCGAGCGGCACCAAGTCATCGAACCGCGCGCGGTATTCGAGTTCGTGAGCCTCGACCGCGAATTCAGCGGCAGTATCTTCAGCTGCCTGCGAGCGGCGCGCGAGAATGCCCGCGCCGTCCGCGGCTCGCTGACATCCGAACTGTGGGAGACGCTGAACTCCACCTGGCTCGATGCGCGGACGCTGGTCGCGCGCCGCTCGCAGAACGCGGATATCGGCCAATTCGTCGAATGGGTCAAGGAACGCTCGCATCTCACGCGCGGGGTGACCATCGGCACCATGCTGCGCGACGAGGCCTTTCACTTCACGCGCATCGGTACCTTTCTCGAGCGCGCCGACAGTACGGCGCGAATTCTCACCGCCCACCAAACCGATCTCAAACCGGGTGCCGATGCGGGCGCCGTCCCCGATCCCTTCGAGTGGAGCGTGTTGCTGCGCGCGCTGTCCGCCTTCGAGGTCTATCGGCGGGTGTACCGCGACGTCATCACACCCGTGAAGGTGGCGCAGCTCCTGATACTGCGCGACGACATGCCCCGATCGCTGCTTCGCTGCTGTAAAGAGGTGTATCAGAACCTCAAGTCCGTGGCGAACGAGCAATCGGCCGAAACCGAACGGCGCGCCGGTGAAATGCATGCCATGCTGCATTTCACGCGCATGGAAGATATCTTAAGCACCGGCTTACCCGAGTTTCTCGAGCAATTCCTGGCCAACCTGCGCATTTTGGGCGATCGCATCGCGTCTGATTTCTTGGTGCCACCGGCGGAGGCGTAACTATATGCAGATGCACATTCGACACGAAACTCGTTACCGGTATGAGCGGCCGGTCAAGTACAGCGTTCAGAGTCTGCACCTCACCCCGCGTCGTGACCTCAGCCAGCGAGCACTCGCCTGGAGCATCGCCGCACCCGGACGGCGCTTGGAACAGGTCGATGCGTACGGCAACATTTCTCATCTGCTCACCATCGAAGAGCCGCATCGGGAAATTCATATCGTGGTTCACGGCGTGGTTGAAACGGCGGACACCGAGGCACGCCAAGACGACGGCCCGTTATCGCCCTTGGCGTATTTGGCGCCCACCAAGTTGACCGCCCCCAACGATGAACTTCGAGCCTTCGCACAGCAGGCATTGACTAAGGTCACGGATCCGCGCGACCGTGCCCAGAAGCTGGCGGAAGCCGTATTCGATGCGGTGCGCTACAAGTCCGGCACCAGCGACGTCCAGGACAGCGCCGCCGTCGCTCTCAAGAGCGGCGAGGGGGTATGCCAGGATCACGCCCATGTGTACATCGCCTCCGCCCGATCGATGGGCATCCCGGCCCGGTACGTGAGCGGCTACCTTTATACCGGCGATAGCAGCGACGCCGCCAGCCACGCCTGGGTCGACGTCTGGCTGGGCTCGGAAATCGGCTGGCAGAGCATCGATGTGACCCACAAATGCCCGGCGGTGCGCACCTATTGCCGGCTTGCCGTGGGGCGCGACTACTTGGATGCGGCGCCCGTGCGCGGCGTTCGCCAGGGCGGCGGCGGCGAAAAAATGGAGGCCAACGTGTTGGTAGCGGAGTCGGCCCAACAACAGCAGCAGTGAGGTAGAATTTCGCGCCATGACTTACTGCGTCGGCCTATTGGTCGACACCGGACTCGTCTTGTTGTCCGATTCGCGGACCAACGCCGGCGTCGATCAAATCAACACCTTCCGCAAGATGGCGACGTTTCAGCGGTCGAACGATCGGGTGTTGGTCCTGTTGTCGGCCGGAAACCTCGCCATCACCCAGGCGGTCATCAACCTGCTGCATGAAGAACCCGACGACCCCGAGCAGCCGGCGCGCATCTTTCGCGTCAAGAACATGTTCAGTGCCGCGCGCGTGGTGGGTGATGCGCTTCGGGAAATCCATGAGCGCGATGCGGAAATGCTGAAGGAGCAGGGGCATGAGTTCAACGCGACCTTCATTCTAGGCGGACAGATCTACGGCGAGGAGCCGCGGCTCTTCCACATCTATTCCGCCGGCAACTTCATCGAATCATCGGTCGACACACCGTACTTTCAAATCGGCGAGTCCAAGTACGGCAAGCCCATCATCGATCGGGTCATCTCCCGCAGCAGCAGCCTGGCCCAGGCCGCGAAGTGCGTCCTGGTCTCCATGGATTCGACCATTCGCTCCAATCTTTCGGTCGGTCCGCCGCTGGATCTTGCCATCATTCGGCGCGACGAGATCAAGCTCGCGACCCACATCAGCATCGATAACGAGAACGAATACTACAAAATGATCCGCACGCGGTGGGGTTACGCCCTGCAGGAAGTTTTCGCGGAGCTGCCCAACCCGAACTGGTAGCGCGGCGCCTTACGCTCAAGGAACCAGAGTTCTCGTCCGCAATGCTGCCTCAGCGTTCTCTGACGCGTGTGCTGCTCCGCGCGGATCGCAAAAACCGTGCGCAAGAAGGGCCGTTGCAAGGTCCGCGGGATCGGTGATTCCTGAATATTATCTGAATAGATTATGAATGGATAATTCGTGATTCCAGACAGATAACTTAATAAAATTCAATTAGTTATAAAGATTGATGCATTTGCATAGAATAGCAGCGGTAGCTAGCTTCGCGCCCCTCACATTTTATCGGCCAGCACATCAACGAAACGCGTCCGACCGCCCATCCGGTATACCGCGAAGTCACGGCGGTCGGCGGTCAGAATTTCGCGAATGCCCGAACGCATTGCGAGGAGGACCACTGAGGCGTCAGCAAAATCCATCGGCTGGTCAGCATACTTGCGCGAGAGTTTCTCGATAGACCGGAAATCGAGGGGCTCGCGGTCCACGCGCAACAACCCCGCCTGGGCAGCATTACCCAACCACTCCAGGCAGCGCCATTGCTGCTTTGTGGAAAGCAGCGCCATGGTCTCGGTCATAACTGCTTCAGTGGTCAAAAAGCGCCCGCGATAATCTCTGAGGAAGCCGCGGCAGCGGGAATGCAGAGGATCGGTTTCATCGAACAGCCCGATCAGGAATCCGGAATCAACGATGACGTTTTTCACGAACGTAGTCGCGGTACCGCTTGCGGCGCGGTGGTCGAGGCATGCTCGCCGGTTTCGCATCAACCAGCGGCGGCAGGACACCCTCCGCCAGACTGCTGAGCGTCGGACCCGAGCGCGAGACGAGATACTCGGCCAAACCCTCCTGCACTACTTGGCTTCGAGTTTCGCCCGTGCGCGCACAATACTCATCCAGCGCCTGTGCGAGCGCGGGATCGAGTCGCACTGAAATGGGCGGCGTTGCGGCTGTCATACAATGACAGAATTGTATTACACGGTCGGGATAGCAGCAACCGCCGGAGTCGGGGCCGGCGCGGCCATGCCGCAAAATCCCGAGCGAGTTTCAGGATGCCCACCCAACACCGGTGGCGTACGCTCCGGCAAGGAGCTATCGCGTTGGCTTAGCCGCTTTGCGGCACAACTGCTCCGCTCGGCGGCGCCGGGTGCTTCCACTGAAGCTCCTTGAGCGTCGGCACCATCCAGATCCAGCCGATCAAACCGAGCATGCTCACCGCGGCAGCCACCACGAAGGCGTTCGTGAAATGCCCGGTGCTTTGGATAATGTATCCGGTGAGCCAGGGTGCAACGATCCCCGGGAAGTTGCCGAGCGAGTTTTGAATTCCCACCCATCGCCCGGAAGCGCGCGGGCCGGCGAGGATTTGGCACATGGCATACACGCCCGGCGAGGAGGCTCCGCACAGCGCCTGGTAGACGAACACGCTGGCCAGCGCCAACCCGGGCGAACCCACCGCCATGGCGAGCATGCAGGCCACCGATCCCACATGCGCAACGGCCATCACCGATTTATAGCCGACGTTGGCCGACCCGCCGCGGGCGAGGAAGCGATCAATGCCCCATCCGGCGGCGAATGCACTGACGGCATTGGCCGCGTACGCCAGGGTGGCAAGCTTCGTCATTGTGATGAGGGAGAAGCCGCGCTCGGTTTGCAGATAGGAGGGCAGCCACGACAGCATGAAGTAGAACGTATAGTTGGTGGAAAAGAGTCCGAGAGCCGTGCCCCAAAGGGACGGCTGTTTGAGAATCATCCACAATGTCGGCGAATCATCCGCGCTGGCCTGTACCGCCGCGCGTACCCCGCCCGCCACTCCAACCCAAGGCCACAACCACAGCAACGACAGCGTACCAAACACCCAGAACGCCGCGCGCCAGCCGAAGTGCGCCATCAGTAGGCCTCCCACGATGGTGCCCACGACCGGTCCGGACAGATATCCCAGCGCGACGATCCCGTTGGCCGTACCCAAGCCCTTGGCGGGCACGATCGCCGCCAGTATTTTCGCGGCGCATGGGAAGCCGGCGCTCTCGCCCAAGCCGAGCAGCAGCCGCAGCACCAGAAGCATGGCGAAGGTGTGCGCGAATCCGACCAGGATGGTGGCCGATGCCCACAGGGTGAGTCCGGCCGCGAGTATTCGGTGCGCACCGTAGCGCTCGGCGAGCCAGCCAACGGGAATTTGCGAAAAGGTATACGTCCAGAAAAAGGCGGACATCAACATGCCCATCTGCGTGTAGTTCAAGTGCAGATCGCCCTGCATCAAGTGCGCCGCCGTGGGCAAAGCGCCCCGATCGACGTAGTTGATGAAGAGCACGGCCGCCACCAGGAATACGATGGGGCTGCGCGCGGCCCGCGCGGGATTCAACTCGGCTATAAAATCCGAATTCAGCTCGCGTAGTCCGGCGAGCTGCGATCCAGCATGCGCTTCAAGGCCTCGAAGTGCAGTTCGGCGCGATCGCGGCCGCCCACCGTGGTGCCACTCTGGAACTGAGCCACCGTCGCCTTCACCACCGGCTCCGGAATGAGGTGCAGGGCCCTCCCGGTGGACAGTGCCAGTACCTGCGCCTGCGCCGCACGCTCCAGGAAGTACAGCCGCTCGAAGGCTTGCGGCACGGTCTGACCCACGACGAGTACGCCGTGGTTGCGCATCATGAGCACGGACTTGCTCCCGAGCGCGCGCGCCAATCGCTCGCCCTCGGTGTGATCGAACGCGAGACCGTTGTATTCGGCCTCGTAGGCAATGTCCTCATGGAATCCCAGCGCGCTCTGGCCAGCCATTTCCAAACGCGGGTTGTCGAGCATGCACAAGGCGGTCGCGTACGGCATATGCGTGTGCAAAACGCAGCGCGCCTGGGGCGACAGCCGATGCACGGGCAGGTGGATATATAGAGCGGTATCCTCGACCGGCCCGCGGCCGCTCAAGATCTGGCCGTTGAAGTCGAGCACCATGAAGTCGCTGGCCCGGACTTCCGACCAGTGCAATCCGAACGGCGCCAGCAGAAATCGGTCCGAATTATGACCCGGCACCAGCAGCGTCAAGTGATTGTCGATGCCCTCGTTCAGCCCGAAATGCGCCGCCAACCGGTAGCACGCAGCCAAATCCACGCGCGCTTGGGCGGCGGCGTCAGCGGGTGTCGATACGGATTTGAGGCCCGGCTGCATATGTCAAGACTGTAACATTTTCGTTTCGTCGCGGCGAGACGTGATCAGTGAGAACCATGCACTGCATGAGTCGGGGGCAGCGGCAATAATGAGCGCCCGAGTCCAAGGACGAACCGGAGAGACGATCGTGAGCAATTTTGGTTCAGCCCGTGCGTTGCCAGACGTTGCATCCGTACTCACGGCGGAAAATTTACACGGATTGTTTCAGCCCATCGTCGATGTCGCGAAGTGCGCCGTATTCAGCCCGTGATGGTCGGCTACTCGTTCGTGGTCGGTGATTTCGATCACCAACGATCGGGCCGGCATGTCGCAGCGGAGCAGCGGCATCCGCACCTGCACGCGGTAGCGGTCCTGCAGGACGGCCGTCCGGTGGGCCTGGTGAATCGCCGGCGCTTCGTGGCATAGCTTTCCTCGAGCATTGGCCCATGAGCCAGCTCACGTCTGTTATTCCCGTCGCAGTGCAGGAGGGGGCACGACAGTTTTACTGTGGTCGCCGCTATTTAAATAACTCGTTTTTATGCCAATAAACGTGCTTCTCCCAGAAGTGCGGTAGCTACCTTTGGTCATTTCGAATTCAATGTTCGAACCGAGGCCGTCAAATTGTTCCATTACGAGGTCGAACCCCGCATCGCGAATTGCCTGCAGCAAATGCTCTCGCTGAACCCAAAAAGATTTCCGATTGTCCCAGGATGCCCAACGACGGTTTGCACGGTCTTGAAACGCCCTCTCACTTCTGAACTCCCGCGCCCAGCGGCCGGCCAATCCTTCGTTGCGTGCTAAACGCGAGAGTTTGTGTGTTGTCGTTGCTGTATTTTTGAGAGGGATGACCCGCGAAATAGCGCGCCGCAAACGCCGTGGATGTATGAAGCTGGGAGAATCCCCCGCTTCCGAAAAATGCGTCTGCAGAATGAGCAGCCGTTTGGTCACACTCGACAAGACATCAAGGAACGCGCGCGGCTTATCCAGATGATAAAGCAGCCCACAGCAAAATACTGCGTCGAATGGTCCGTAGTTGGCGATGTTCCAAACATCATCGCGAACAAATTTTAGATTGGGCAATGCCGTTTTTGACTGTACGTAACGGCACGCCTCGATATTCAATTCCCGGACGTCGAGGCCGAGCGCCTGAAAACCGAGCCTCGCGAATTCAACAGTGTAGCCGCCTTCAAGGCAACCCAAGTCTGCAATGCTGACGTGATTCTTATCACCGGGAAATGTTGCATCGAGTAAGCGTTTTGCAGCGAGAAACCAAGGATGGGCATCCATCGAGTAACCGACTTCGGGTTTCGTGAGGGTTCCGTCATCGAGGCGTATGTTATGGGACGTAAAGGTAATCAAAAAAACTCCTTATGGACCTTAACCGGCGCAGGATTCACAATGTACGGCCTCAGCGGGCTAACCCATCACTGCCAGGCGATTGTGCTCATGTCGGAAATATTCATCTACCAAATTCTAAATCATTACACAAAACCAAGTGACTTAGATCCTGGCTTCGGCGTGGTGGACAATTCCTCGAACGATCGGCCTGATTGGTACGAGTATTGGCCAATCAGGAAATTCTTACTCAATGAACCGTTGGACGAAGAGTCCTTTTACGGATTCATATCTCCGAAATTTAAGCAGAAGACGAATCTAAGCGCCGCGACGACCCGAGAATTTGTGGGCCTGGAGAGCGCCACCACCGACGTCGTTCTATTGAGTCCGAGTCTTCACTGGACCGCATATCACTTAAATGTCTTCAAATATGGCGATGCCGTCCACCCGGGTCTTCTGCAGGTCGCTGACCGATTTTTCAGGCAAATCGGGCAGCCCACCAATTTAAACGATCTCGTCACGAATTCTCGTAACGAGGTGTACTCCAACTACATAATTGCCAAGCCCCGTTTCTGGAGGGCATGGCTCGAGATCAACGAGCAGCTATTCGAGATTGCCGAGTCGCCAACCGATCCTTTGGGCGCCGCTCTGCGGAAGTCGACGAGTTACCGCGGCGGTAACGATGTCCAAATGAAGATATTCATAATGGAGCGCATCGCCACATGGCTTCTTGTGCGCGATTCGAGATTTGTGGCGCGTGTTCGAGACCCCTTTGTCACGCGAAAGCGCATATACAAGCTTCCTGGCGCAATCATTTGCGACGCATTGAAAGTCGCCTACCTCGAAAACGATCGCCGTGGCGAATACAAAGATCTATTTGTTTTAGTCAGCAGATTTGGGAAGGTACTAAGCTGGTTAATTCGGCTTGGCGCTATTCTTGGTTTCAGGCCGATACGGGCATGTGTCGCGAGCCTTTCATCCTATTGGACAAAGGCCGGGCAATCTTGAATTCTGTTTCGGACTTAAGACTTTGTTGCTGCCACCCATTGCCCATGGGTCCCATGTATCCAAAAGCCCAAGCCCTCGGCAGCCATAGAATCGGCGGCGCCCCTCTTTGTCCTTGAGCGAACCTCATCGGGGATATTACCCTTTCATCGACGGCTTACGGGCGATCGCCGTACTCGGCGTGATCCTCTTTCATTACAACTTCTTGCATGTCAGTGGCGGATACGTGGGCGTCGATGTTTTCTTCGTGCTTTCGGGCTTTCTGATCACGGGTGTGATCGAGGGTAAATTAAGGCGAGGCGCTTTTTCGTTCACTGAGTTCTATGAGCGAAGGTGCCGGCGCATTATTCCAGCGCTAATTGTCACCGGTGTTCTGTCCACCATGGCGGCAATCGTGCTCCTCGTTCCTCAAGATTTTCGAGAGTTTTCCAAATCACTGAAGGGCGCCGCTTTTTTTTACTCTAATGTCGTGTTTGCGGATTCCGCCGGATATTTCACCGCCCCCGCCACCACTAAGCCATTGCTACATACCTGGTCGCTTGCCGTTGAAGAGCAGTTCTACCTGGTTTTTCCGCCAATGCTGTATGGCTTGCAAAAAGCCATCGGTGGCAATCGTCAATTTCTCAGTATTGCGGTCGGCATAATTTGTGCGGCTTCTTTTGTTCTGAGTCTTGTTCTTGTGCAGAGCGATAACGATGCCGCTTTTTACCTGCTGGCCCCGCGAGCATGGGAACTTCTACTAGGTTCCTTGACCGCGCTTGCACTGGGGCGGATGACAATACCGCGTGTAGTTGCGGAGGTGCTAAGCGCTCTGGCTGCGCTCGGCATTGTACTGAGCTTTGTGTTGTATGACCGAGACACCGTGTTCCCAGGACTCGCTGCCGCCTTGCCATGCGCTTCAACGGCATTGCTTATCTGGACAAATGTCAACAACTCGACGTTCACCGGCCGATGTCTATCGATTCGTCCTCTGGTTGCGATTGGCCTCATTTCATATGGACTTTATTTGTATCATTGGCCGGTTCTCACGTTTTCCAGGTATTTTCTCGACCACGATTTAAGCACTGCCGCGACGGCCTTGGCTCTCGCCGCCACCTTTTTCATTTCCATACTGTCATACCGCCTGATCGAGTTACCCATTCGTGCAGGCGAGCGGATGCGAAGCAGAAAAACTATTTTCGTTTATTCGCTCGTTGGGCTTGTCGGGATTGGTGTGATTGGGATCGGCGGCGTCAATGCAGGTGGCTTTCCGTCTCGATTCTCGGGTGCTGCATTGCAATACGCATCGGGAAAATACGATACCTGGGATTGGAACCGGTGCATGCCAGAGCCAAGCCGATTGAACGAACGGAGCGTTTGCCGTGTCGGCGCCCAAGGCAACGGCTCTCCGACTTTCATGCTTTGGGGAGACAGC
>DASXYI010000117.1:0-13832 GCA_036502605.1 Steroidobacteraceae bacterium | reverse complement strand
CGCAATCCGAAGTTCGCAGCATCCCTGGACCATTCCGCAGGTGACGATTGCGAAATCGGGCCGTCGCGACGAGATCCTGACCACGCAACATGTGGTGCGTACGCCCGCCGACGTACGCGAACTCTTTCCCGTGCATCGCCTGTCGGATTTCGAGGGCCTCGATCCGGGAAAGCCGGAAGAGAGACCCAGCCTGATGCCGCACCGCCCACGCCCACCCGCGGGTCATGCCTGGGCCATGGTGATCGACGCCTCCGTTTGCATCGGCTG
This sequence comes from Steroidobacteraceae bacterium, assembly GCA_036502605.1. Lineage (GTDB taxonomy): Bacteria > Pseudomonadota > Gammaproteobacteria > Steroidobacterales > Steroidobacteraceae > Bog-1198. The sequence goes on along the minus strand of DASXYI010000117.1, from coordinate 13,565 downwards.
CAACGCCTGCGTGGTCGCCTGCCAGGTCGAGAACAACGTGCCGGTAGTCGGTCCGGCGCAAGTTCTGGCAGGCCGCGACATGCATTGGCTGCGCATCGACAGTTACGTGGTCGAGCCCGGCCAGCCGCCCGGTTTCCAGCCGGTGCCTTGCATGCATTGCGAGTTGGCGCCGTGCGAGCCGGTGTGCCCGGTGGCGGCGTCCGTGCATGACGGCGAAGGGCTCAATGTGCAGGTCTACAACCGCTGCATCGGGACGCGCTTCTGCCAGGCCAATTGTCCCTACAAGGTGCGGCGCTTCAACTGGTTCGGCTATGCCGACGGTCAGGAATACGCCGATCTCGGGCGAGACTCCGTCAAGGCCTCGCATAATCCCGACGTCACCGTGCGCGCGCGTGGCGTCATGGAGAAGTGCACCTATTGCGTCCAGCGCACCAGCCGGGCGCGTCGTGCGGCCGAGAAGGACGATCGCCCGATCGGCACCGACGAGGTCGTGACCGCATGTCAGTCCGCCTGTCCGACGCGCGCCATCCATTTCGGCGACCGCAACAACAGGGGCTCGCACGTCTCGGCCCTGCGCACCGCGCCGCATCATTACGCGCTGCTCGGCCATCTCGGCACCCGCCCACGGACCACATATCTGGCCCGCCTGCGCAATCCCAATCCTGCTCTCACGGAGCCGCAGGAATGAACGCGGCCACGCCATCACACGAGGTCGAGCGATGGACCGAGCCGGGCAGCCGCAGCTACGAGGCCATCAATGAACTGGTGACGTCGCCACTGCTCAAGCGCGGTGCGTGGCGCTGGCGCGCATGGTGGATCGCTTTCCTGCTGAGCGCAGCGCTGACCGCGCTCATGGCGGCATCCACGTTTTGGCTGTTCTACAGAGGCGTCGGCATCTTCGGCAACAACACCACCGTGGTCTGGGGATTCCCGCTGGCGAATTACGTTTGGTGGATCGGCATCGGCAATGCCGGCACGCTGATCTCGTCAATGCTGCTCCTGATGCGCCAGCGCTGGCGCGCCTCGATCAACCGTTTCGCCGAGGCGATGACGCTATTTGCGGCGGCCATCGCCGGTCTGTTTCCGATTATGCATCTCGGGCGGCCGCAATATTTCTACTGGCTGCTGCCGTATCCCAACACGATGGCAATATGGCCGCAGTGGCGAAGCGCGCTCATCTGGGATTTCTGGGCGATCGCGAGCTACATTCTGTTCTCGATCATCTTCTGGTATGTCGGCCTCGTTCCCGACCTCGCGACCATGCGCGACCGCGCGACCAGCCGTGCGCCCCGACTGATCTATGGCGCGCTCGCTTTCGGTTGGCGCGGGTCGGCCCGTCACTGGCGGCTGTACGAGCAGTATCACACCACAATGGCCTGCCTTGCGGTGCCGCTAGTGGTGTCGTTGCATAGCGTCGTCGGACTCGACTTTGCCGCGAGCTTGATGCCGGGATGGGAGGAGACGATCTTTCCGCCCTACTTCGTAGTCGGCGCCATGTATTCCGGCTTTGCGATGGTGGTCCTGCTCACCGCCTTGCTGCGCTGGGGATTCCGGCTGCAGGCGCTGATTACGATTGAACACTTCAACGTCATGGCGAAGGTCATGCTGGCAGCGTCCATCATCATGGGGCTGTCCTACGCGACCGAATGGTTCGCCGCCTGGTACCATGGAGAGCGCGCCGAGCGCTGGCTGGTGATTTTCGAGTTCACCGGGCCCTACGCACCGCTCTACTGGAGCCTCCTGCTGTTCAACGTCGGCATTCCGCAGGCGTTCTGGATCGAGCGCGTGCGGCGAAGCGTTATTGCTGTCGTCGTCATCTCCATCCTGATCAATGTCGGAATGTGGATCGAGCGCATCGAGATCGTCTGGAACACGCTTTCACACGGCTACACCCCGAGCATGTGGCGTATCTTCATCCCGACCTTCTGGGACTGGTCGCTGCTGCTCGGCTCGCTTGGCTTTTTCGCGCTGCTTTATCTGATCCTGGTGCGGCTCTTCCCGATGGTGTCGATGCATGAGGTGCGCCGTCTGGTATCGGAGGAGGCGCAAGCATGAAAAACATCCTGCTGGCCGAATTTTCCGGTGGTGAGGCGTTGCGCCAGACCGCCCGCCAAGCGCGGCAGGCCGGCTATCGCCCCGTCGACGCCTTCACGCCCTTCCCGGTCGAGGGACTCGCGGACGAACTCGAACCACAAACGTCCTATGTTCGGATCGGCATGTTCCTTGGCGGATTCGGGGCCGCGGCTTCAGCCTATGGGCTCGAATGGTTTAGCGCCGTGATCGACTATCCGATCAACAGCGGCGGACGGCCCCTGAACTCATGGCCTGCCTTCATGATGTTTCCGTTTGCGTTCGGCATTCTGGGCGCCGCCATCGCCGGTTTGATCGTACTGCTGATCCAATGCGGGCTGCCTCGGCTGCACTATCCGCTGTTCGCCGTTGATGGCTTCGACCGCGCCAGCCAGGACGCCTTTCTGCTCGCCCTCGCCTCTCCCCAAACCGAATCCGATCTGCAACGCGCCCGCGATTGGCTGCGCGGGGCCGGGGCGGTCGCCATCTGGGAGGTGCAGACGTGAGGTGGCTCGTTCTGCTTGGCACGGCGATGGTGTTGACCGGCTGCGACGTCAGCATGACGGAGCAGAACAAATACACGACCTATTCCCCAGCCGACCTGTGGCCCGATGGAACCTCGGCGCGGCCCTTACCGGCGCATGTGGTTGCGCAGGGTGACCTCGCGCGCGAGGACGCCGTCAGGAATCCTCCGCCGGTGACAGCGGCGCTGCTCAAGCGCGGACGCGAGCGCTTCGACATCTACTGCTCGCCGTGCCACGGCCTCGATGGCCGGGGCGACGGGATGGTGGTGACGCGCGGGTTCCCGCGGCCCCCGTCCTACTTTGAACCGCGGCTGCTCGCGGCCCCCGCCACCACTTTCTATGACGCGATCACCAAGGGTTACGGCGTGATGTATTCCTACGCCGCGCGGGTGGAGCCGCGCGACCGCTGGGCCATCGTCGCCTACATCCGCGCGCTGCAACAGGCGAAGCGCGCCACTCTGGCGCAGGTGCCCGAGGCGCGTGAGAGGCTGCCATGACTGTTCACTCGATTTTGCGCGGGCTGCGACGCGCTCTACCGCCGATGGCGGCGTCCGAGCCGCCCGTGTCGCATGGTCGGCGCGGGCAGATGGCATTACTGATCGTCGCCGTTCTCGCGGCCGGCGCGCTGCTGATCGTCGCCGTGTCGTCGCCGCGCCTGGCGGCGGCGGGCTGGCTGATCGCGCTGGTCGGCCTGAGCGCGATCCCGCTTGGCGCGCTGGCGTGGCTCATGGTCCACCGCCTCACCGGCGGCCAATGGGGTGACGGCTTGCGGCCGACCTTTGAAGCCGCCGCATCGACCATTCCACTGCTGTTCCTCGCCGTGGTCCCGGTACTGGCGGCGATGCCCGTGCTTTTTCCGTGGATCGGCAGCCGGACCGGCCTCAAACCCGACGTCGTCGCATTCTATCTCAACGCTCCCTTATTCATCCTGCGCGCCGGCATCGCGTTGACTGGTTGGAGCGTGCTGGCCCTGCTCTTGCCTCGCGCGCGCGGCCGTGCGGGCGTTCTGCTCGCCGCTACCGGGCTTGTCTTCCACGCGCTGATGGTGAGCCTGCTGTCGGTCGATTGGATCCTCTCGGCCGAGCCGGCTTTCATTTCCACGTCATTCGGCGCCACTGTCGCCATCACCCAGATGCTCGCGGCGCTGGGCTTCGCCGCCCTGTTCGCACCCGGTCTCAATGAGCGGGTAGTGCGCGACCTCGCCGGGCTGATGCTGACCGGCACGCTTGGCGAGACCTACCTCAATTTCATGGCTGTGTTGGTGATTTGGTACGGCAATCTGCCGACCAAGGTTGCCTGGTTCGTCGAACGCGTCCGCGCACCCTGGGTTGCGATTTCGGTCGCGATCTTCATTCTGGGCGCACTCATCCCGGTCTTATTGCTGCTGTCGGCGCGGGTGCGCACCAGCCGGACGGCGCTGCGGTGGGTCGCCGCAAGTAGCCTCGCTGGCATCGCGCTTTATCACGGATGGCTGCTGGCTCCGGCCTATGGCGCGTGGTCGCTCGGCACGGCGTCGCTGGCAACGATCGCGATGGCATGCACGGCGATCCTGCTCGCTCGTGCTGGCTGGCATGCAGCGTGGTCCGCCCGTGCGAGGGAAGCGTCATGAGCGAACACGAGGCGGCCGAACAGCTTGCGCCGGCGACCGTAGATACATGGCGGGTGGTGATTGTCGCGGTAAGCGTGGTGCTGTTCCTGATCACGTCCATGGGCATCATGGCCGCGATCTTTTTTGCGCTTGCCCCCAGCAACAGAGCGCCGGCTCCCGCCGCGTTTCCGCCACCGGAGCTACAGGCTCATCCAGCCAGGGATCTCCAGCATTACCTTGTCAAGCAGCACGCCGAATTGAACAGCTACCGCTGGACAAGCTCTGACCATTCGTTCGTTGTCATTCCGATTGAGCGTGCCATGGAGATGATCGCGCAGCGCGGCGCGAATGCCTACGACCCGATTGAAACATCCAAGACGGCGTCCACGCCGCAGACAGGCGCCGAGCCATGAAGAACGCCGCGGCCTTGATTCTGTTGAGCATCGTGAATGCCGCGCCGGCGGTTGCGGCCACGGCCTCGGCACAGCTCGTCGGCATCGAGGCCAATCCCGCGCCCGGAGCAGCGATCCCGGCCTCGCTCGCCTTCACCGATGAGACCGGCTTGATCCGAAGCCTCGGCAGCGCGATGGGTGGTACACCAGCGGTGCTGGTGTTCGCCGACTATACCTGCACCAATTTGTGCGGGCCGATCCTGGCCTTTGCCGGCGCCGCATTGGAGGAGTCGGGCCTCGTTCCAGGCAAGGATTTTCACCTTGTCGTCATCGGACTCGATCCAAAGGACGGCATCCAGCAGGCGCGTGCGATGAAGACCTCGCACATTGGCGCGAGTTCTCCGCTTGCTGAAGCCACCACAGTTCTGATCGGCGCTCCTGACGCGGTTTACGATGCCACGGCGGCGGCGGGTTATCACTATGTCTACGATGCCGAGCACGACCAGTTTGCGCATCCGGCAGCTGCCTACGTCCTGACCAGGGATGGCCGCATCGCGCGGGTTCTCTCCGGGCTAGCACTCAATGGCACCGATTTGCGGCTCGCCCTCATCGCAGCCGGGCACGGCCGCGTTGGCGCGCTGATCGATCGTATCACGCTGCGATGTTTCGGCTTCGATCCGGCACGCGGTATCTATACATCCTCGATCTCACGCTGGCTCGCCTTCGGCGGAGCGGGGACGATGCTTGTCCTCATCGGCGGCATCGCGTTCATGGCCGTCGGGATGCAGCGGAGAACAAGATTATGAATCTCTCCGCCTTTACTACCGAAGTATCTGCGCGGGCGGCCTGGGTCGACACGATCTTTTATGCGCTGGTGGCGCTGTCGATACTGATTACGCTCATCGTCGTTGGACTCGTTATTGCATTCTCGTGGCGTTATCGCCGCGGCTCAAATGCAAAACGCGGGCCTTTACCTCAGGTGTTGCAACGCGAGTTCGAGATCGGTTGGACCAGCGCAACGGTATTCCTGTTCCTGTTTATTTTTTGGTGGGCGGCGGCAAGTCAGCTTTCGGCACTGGCGCCGCCGAGCAACGCGATGGAGATTCACGTCGTTGCCAAACAATGGATGTGGCAGATCGAACAGCCGAGCGGCGTGCGCGAGATCAACGAGATCCATGTTCCCGCCAATAAGCCCGTCCTATTGAGCATGACATCGCAGGACGTCATTCACAGCCTGTTTCTGCCGGCGCTTCGCCTCAAGCAGGATGTCCTGCCTGAGCGTTATACTTATCTTTGGTTCACCGCAGACAAGACAGGTATCTTCAATCTGACCTGTGCGGAGTTTTGTGGCACCAGCCACTCGCGCATGGACGGCCGCATCATGGTGATGCAGCCGGCCGACTATGCTCGATGGGTCGCGGCTCAACCGCAAACGGCAGGCTTGGCGCACGAGGGAGAGGCCCTATTCCGCTCGTTCGGCTGCTCCGGCTGCCATTCCAATGCATCGGCGGTGCATGCACCCGATCTGAATGGCGTGTTCGGCCGCGCGGTCCACCTCGCCGATGGTCGGACGGTGACGGCGGACGAGCCATATCTGCGCGACTCAATCCTGCAGCCAGGCCGTGACGTCGTCGTCGGTTTTGAGCCCGTCATGCCTAGCTTCCAGGGCCAAATCGATGAAAGTCAGATGATCCGCCTGCTGGCCTATCTGAAATCGCTCTCGATACAGCAAGGCGGAGCGACGCCATGACCGACATCACCGTGGTGCGGTTGCCGCAAGCCAAGCCCGCGAACTACCTGGAAGAAGGGCATACGGTCGGCTCATGGCTCACCACCACCGATCATAAGCGCATCGCCATTCTTTACGCCCTGTCGATCACCGCGTTTTTCTTCATTGGCGGGATCGCCATCGGCATCGTGCGGCTCGAATTGATCACGCCGCAGGGAAGCCTGTTGACCGACGACCAATACAACCGTTTGTTCACGCTGCACGGCATCGTGATGGTGTGGTTCTTCCTGGTGCCGTCGATTCCGACCACGCTCGGAAATTTTCTTCTGCCGATGATGATCGGGGCGCACGACGTCGCCTTTCCTCGCCTGAATCTGCTGTCGTGGTATCTGTTCGCGATCGGGGCGCTATTCACCCTCTATTCCATCATCGCCGGGGGCGTCGATACCGGCTGGACCTTCTATACGCCATTCTCGACGATGTTCTCCAACAGCCACGTCATTGCCGCCGCCGTCGGCGTATTCATCACTGGATTCTCCTCAATCGCGACAGGCGTCAACTTCATCACCACCACGCACATGTTGCGCGCGCCCGGCATGAGCTGGTTCCGGCTGCCGCTGTTCGTCTGGGCGATCTATGCGACCAGTCTCGTGATGGTGCTGGCGACACCGGTGCTCGCCATCTCGCTGCTGCTGATCATCGCCGAACGCTGGTTCGGTGTTCCAATCTTCAACCCGGACAATGGCGGCGATCCGCTGCTGTTCCAGCACCTCTTCTGGTTCTACAGCCATCCGGCGGTCTACATCATGATACTGCCGGCAATGGGCGTGGTTTCGGAAATCTTCACCTGCTTCGCACGGCGTCGCGTCTTCGGCTATGCGGCGATGATCTATTCCATGCTCGCCATCGCGGTGATCGGGTTCATGGTCTGGGGTCATCACATGTTCGTATCAGGGCAATCGGCCTATGCGAGCTTGGTCTTTTCATTCTTGTCTTTCATCGTAGCGGTCCCATCGGCCATCAAAGTCTTCAACTGGACCGCCACCCTTTATCGCGGGCAGATTTCATTCGAAGCGCCGATGCTCTACGCAATGGGCTTCCTCGGTCTTTTCACGATCGGCGGATTGACCGGCCTCTTCCTTGCTTCCGTGCCGATCGACATCCATGTCACTGACACCTATTTTGTGGTCGCTCATTTTCATTTCATCATGGTCGGCGGCAGCGTCTCGGCGTTCTTCGCCGGCCTCCATTTCTGGTGGCCGAAAGTCACCGGGCGGATGTATCACGAAAACTGGGCGCGCTTTGCGGCGATAACGATGTTCGTCGGCTTCACGGTGACGTTCATGCCGCAGTTCATCATGGGCTACGAGGGCATGCCGCGCCGTTATCATGTCTATCCGGATGTCTTTCAGACCTACCACGTGATCTCGACGGCAGGCGCGCTCATCCTTTCGGTCGCCTATCTGTTTCCGCTTTTCTACCTGCCGTGGTCGCTTTGGCACAGTGAGCGCGCGGGCAACAATCCATGGGGGGCGACCGGGCTGGAATGGACCACGCCCTCTCCTCCTCCGAAAATGAACTTCACGCGCATCCCGCGCGTTCAAGCCGGACCCTACCAATATCACGAGCCGGGGCAGTCGGCAGATCAGAAAGGCCACGAACCGCATCATGGCCAGCGTGAGGGAGCATGAGCGAAACGTCCGAAGCCCTACGGGAACCATGGCCGGACCTGGCTCGCCAGCGCGAAGGCGTATCGTTCGGCGTCTGGGCATTTCTGGCCAGTGAGGCTCTGTTCTTCGGCGGGCTTTTCCTCGGCTATACGGTCTATCGCAATCTCTATCCGGCGGCCTTCGTGACGGCGGCCAAGGAAACCGACATTTTCTATGGGACGCTCAACACTGCGATCCTGCTCACCAGCAGCCTCACCATGGCAGTCGCGGAGCGCGGAGCGCAGGAGCGATTCCGGCGCATGTCGCTTTGGTGTCTGGCACTCACCGCGCTGCTCGGCTGCGCCTTCCTCATATCCAAGGGATTCGAATATGACGACGATATCTCAAAGGGCCTGGCTCCTGGACCCGGATTTCCGCTGCATCCGGCAGAGACCCAGATATTCTGGGCCTTCTATTGGGTGATGACAGGCGTGCATGCCATCCATCTGACCATCGGCATCGGCGTGGTGACCGCCGCGATGGTGCTTCTTTGGCGCAGGAGCATTCAGCCGGAGAGCCCGGCCTTCGAGGGCATCGCACTCTATTGGCATCTCGTCGATATTATTTGGGTCATCCTGTTGCCGCTGCTTTACCTGGTAGGTCGAACATGAGTTCCGGAAGATCGAGCGCCCTTCACCTTTGGATCGTACCCGGGGCGGTCTGGGTCGCATTGGGAGTGCTGCTCGCCATAACCGTGATCTCGGCCTACATCCCGCTTGGAGCCTTAAACGGCATCATGAATCTCGGGATCGCGGCCGTCAAGGTCGCGCTTATTCTACTGTTTTTCATGAAGCTCAGATCGTCGAGTGGGCTGATCCGTCTAACGTCTCTGGCCGGATTGTTTTGGCTAGTGTTCATGTTCGCGCTCACGGCGGGCGATTATCTGACGCGACCATAAGGCGCGTTTCATCGCGGTCGAAAGCCCATGCCAAAGGCGCCCTTATCGCGACAATTTCGCTTTCGCCTGAACACCGGGCGTGTTCGCGACCAATGGCACACCAGCAGCGCGGGTCGTTGTTCGTGCCAATTCATTGGAGGATTCGCCGCTTCCGCGGCGCGAATCTGCGATCTCGCGGCGCCCATCTGCGACCCTTATTCCGGGCAGCCCAAGTTGCCGACCTTGTTCCTGAGCGCAACCATGGAATCGGCATTAATGATGGTCGGGATGCCATAAGTCTTGCTCTCAAAAGTTAGAGACCGAATGTGGTTCGCCCACTCCCACACACTCGAATAGTTCGGGATTTGTGCAAGGTCCCAGGGCACGATCAAACCACGTTTCGCCAGTTCTCTCTCGGTGCCGCCCTGAAGCCCTCCAACGTCCTAAATGTCGTTGGCGTTGCCCGCTACCAATTTGGCCACTACCGGAGCGGTGTCGTTGCCAGTGAAGTCGACTTTGACGTCGCTCTCACGACGGCAGACTTTCTGCGTTGTCAGATGGCAAGAATGGGGCGCGGTTCCTACTCGTTTTGCCGGTCAGGCACGCTGACAGCCGCAGACCCGAGGTGCCGGACTAAGGATGCTGCGCCGATAGCGCGACTGAAGGCCCTTAGATCGGCCGGCGGATATCTGGTGTAGCATAGGGGCGTTGAGGTTATCGACGGCATACGTAAATCACGGAGGCGGGTCTCAAAGGTCATGACACAAGCTGGTTTGGTTACGTGCGCCGTGAGTTCGTAGGGCATGATTCGAGGTTGCGGTTTCGAAACTGAATCACGGTTTGGTGCGTAATCTCGATAGCATCCGCGCCTACGCCGGCAGTGAGCGGAAAGTCCAACTATCGACGGAGAGATTTTCGGCTTGCGTCATACATCATCGGTAATACTCGTTCTTCGCCGAAGGCCGCCCAAAGAAGCCGAAGGCAGGCTCCGTATTGGATGCTTTACTCGGAGGGCTTGGATATGACGACAGTTGATCGCAAACGCGACTCGAAAATTGGCTGCATCATTGAAGTTCGACTAGAGGGATTGACGCTTCGCGTGGCGGACGTGCGACGTTCGATCGAATTTTACGGCAACAAACTCGGCTTTACAGTTGAGATCAATAAAGCTCCACAGTTCGCGATGATCCGCGTCGGCGGGCCGACGGGCGGTACGATTGGCCTGCTGGTTCACGACAGCAGCGATCATTTGGGATCAAACAGCACGACGCCTCGTCAGCGAGCAGGCATCCACGTTGAGTTAACGACCGATCACCTTGATGCACTTTATGAACAACTGAAAGGCCGTGGGTTGGAGTTTTTCGAGCCGCCCCACGAAGAACCGTGGGAGAGGTCGATGAGGATTCATGACCCGGACGGGTATACGATCGAATTTTCTGAGGGTTGGCGTGGACATCGGGGTGTAACTTAGAAACAGCGCATGCGTGGCATGATAAGTACAATCTCGGCCCATCAGGGACGAATGTATGGAGTCCCTGATGTTCGGTTTAGGTCAACGCAGAACTCAAGGCGAGCAAGTCACGTCCGCCCGACCACACCTAGCGGACGTAGTCGGCAGGTACCAGCACGTCAGGTTGGGCCCAAAGCTGACTTACGGTCGCAACCGTGCCGCCGTCCTCTGATCCAAAGCGGACAGGATGCTCAATAGATGGCAACGCTGCACTCAGTCCCGGATATAACCCGCGTCCCGAAAATGATTTGACCTGTATTGCCGTCTTTCCCGAGCTTTTGCGCCAATCGGGCAAACAAGATTATCTCGAGCCGGTGCCCTGCCGGACATGGTGCACGTGTCAACCCGCTAAAACTGCGAGGTAAGACGCCGAGGATGTCAGGCAGTCGATGTCGCCTTCGGGTTCACAGGAGACTTGTGCACCCGCAGCACGCGGCGAGTTTCTCCGAACGCAACCCAGCGTCCCACATGCTCCAAGCACAACGTCGCAATTTGCGGCTCTCAGCCGAGCCCGGGATAGTTTTGGCCGGCCGCCGACAGCCTCCAGAGCTCCGTGCGCTACTGTGAAGGGTGCACGACGCAGTCGGGTGAGAAGTTCAGCGCAAACTGCGCCCCGCCGCCCTGCGCGTTGGCGACGGACACGGATCCATTGAGGGCCTTCATGACCTGTTCGACAATCGCCAGACCCAGCCCTGCGCCGCTCTTGCTTTGGTCAGCCCTCCAGAACCGTTCAAATATCCGCGTGCGTTGTTCGACCATGATACCGGGCCCCGAGTCGGTGACCTCAATCGACGGACCGTTGGTGACGCGCAGACAAACGGATGTTCCAACTGGGGAATGATTGATTGCGTTCTCGATTAGATTGCCCAGCGCCGCCCGCAGCGCAAAGTTGTTGCTGCGCAAGTAGATCGGCCGATCGGCGTGTATGAGCTCGATGCTCTTAGCGGATGCGATCGCGAGCGGCGCCAGGTTCGCCGCGATATCGGCGGTCGCACCGTTCAACTCCACGACCTCGTCGGGATCAATCGAGAGTGTTTCCAACCGGGCGACCAGAAGCAATTGCGACACGATGCGGCTCATATGCTCAACATCGGTACGCAGCCGGTCGGCGATGGCCGGATCCTCGAGCGCATCGATGTTGGCCAGCAGGACGGCGAGTGGCGTGCGCAACTGGTGCGCGGCATTGGCGTTGAATTCGCGCTGCAGCCGCAGGCCGGTGTCGAGCCGGTCGAGCGCCGCGTTCATGCCCCGTACGAGCGGCAACACTTCCTGCGGGACGTCGGCGGTCGGCAGCCGGACATCCGCATTGGCGGGGCCGATCGACTCGGCGAGATTGGAGACGCTGGTCAGCGGCTCGATCGCGCGCTTCACGATCCAGATGCTGATGCTCAGCACCAGCAGCAGGAATGGAATTTGCAGCCAGATCCCGTCGGTGAGAAATTCGGCGAAAACGGAGGCATTCAGGTATTCTGAATCGGTCCCCAATTGCTCCACCTGGACCGACAGGGTCTTATCGCCGACGACGGCTCGAACGGCTGCCCCGAACATGTGCAGCGGCCCCGCTCCATCGGGGTCGTAGTCATAGACATCACCCTGCGGCTTTTTGAGAGTTGACAGCCGGCGGACACGCGAGCCGGAGGTAAAGATCAGCTGCCCCTCCTCGTCGCGCACAGCATATCGAAATGAGCTTCTGGGATTGATGTAGACGTCAGCCAGGCGCGGCGGCAGATCGAGTTCGAGAGTGCCGGCGGTGTTGACGACGATAAAGCCCGCAATGTTTCTAGCCCGATCGAGCAGCGTCTCGCCGCGCAGCGCTATTTCCGTTGATCTTGCCTTCAGGTAAAGCCAGCCGTAGGTGCAAAAACCTGCAATCAGGGTCGTGATCGTGAGGCTGATCGTAATTCGCCTTAGCAACGAATAATTTTTCAATGCTGCCTCATTCCTTCAGCAGATAGCCGATGCCGTAAAGAGTGTAGATTGAGCAGCCGACATCGGCCGTCTCCAGCCGGCGGCGCACGCGCGAGATCAGAACCTCGATGGCATTGGCGCTGACATCCGCGTTCCGGCCGTAGAGACCTTCCTCAAGACCGGCCTTTGAAATGACCTGACCCTCCCGCCGCATCAGCAGTTCCAGTGCGGCGACCTCGCGAACCGAGAGGCGAATATCCGTCCCATCGACGCTGGCCTGCCGCGACGCAACGTCCAGGCGCAATTTGCCGACCTTGAGGACCGCGCCCAACGCACGGCCGGGCCGTCGCAACAAAGCACGCAGCCGTGCCGCCAGTTCCTTCATCGCGAATGGCTTGAGCACATAGTCGTCGGCGCCGGCATCGAGCCCGGTGACGCGATCATCGACGCCGTCGCGCGCGGTCAAAATGAGAACGGGTGTGCAGCCGTCACGGCCGCGCAATTCGCGCAGCACATCGACGCCGTCGCGATCCGGAAGGCCGAGATCGAGAACTACACCGTCATAGACGATAGTCCGGGTGGCGTTGATGCCGCCCGCCGCGGTCGCAAAAGCATCGACGCCAAATCCAAAACCGGCCAAGCCTTCGACTATCGAACTCGCCAGCCGATCATGATCTTCAATCAAGGCTATTCGCATGGGCGCCCCCCGCGGACGTCGAGCATAGCAGGCAAAGCAGAATGCCAAAACTGCCTGTTAGCTCGCAAGTCGCACGTCTCATCCATAACAAGAATAAATGATCGTCAAAACCTGACAACAACCTGACAGAATCAGTACTTATCTGATAATTTGTATTGATGTACTATAAAATTGTGGAAAATACTTAGTTCTTTACAGTTGTTTCGCCCACAAATACCTTGAGGAGGGGCGACCCCCAGAAGCCTACACGAACGCCGACATCCTTCGGCAACAAGGGAGGCGACTTATGATCAGTATCGATAGATTGCACAAACGCGCGCAAATGGCGGGCGTCATCATCGCCGCATCGCTAACGACGGCGGGAACGACCGCGCTCGCGGCTCCGTGTACCGGGCCGGGGGCACCAACGGCAACGGAAACCAAGTGCAAGACGGCAATTGCGATACCAGGCGCTCCGCTGCAGTCGTACGACATCAGCTGGGTCGACCCGCAACGCGGCGAGTATTACCTGGCGGATCGCTCCAACAAGGGCATCGATGTCATCGACACCAAGAAGCTCAC
>DASXYI010000116.1:0-119636 GCA_036502605.1 Steroidobacteraceae bacterium | reverse complement strand
GCTCGGAGTCATAACTGCCCTGCTCCACTTGTATATCGACGATGCTCGTCTCCAGCCCCGTTACGGGGTCAGTTCCTCGCTCATTGCCTTGTTTCGCCTTGAGTTTTTTCAGCGTTGAGCTATGGATTATTCCCACTCAATAATCTCCTGGCCTTGTAACACACTGTCTCCATTGATGTTCGCGCGAATTAGCACTCGAATGTCCGTCCAAATGTCCGATAGCAAGTTTCGCTTTGTCGCGATAGCGAGCGATAGATTTTGAATGCGGCAGCCGAAACGGGCAAAGCGCGCGACTAGGGTGGACGATATCATAAGCCGATGCTTCTCCCTTTCGGACAAGAACTCTACTTCGCGGATGGACCGACGGTATCGTTCTTCGGATTTCCCTACCCGACCCGCATGGCAATCGCTCGACTCTGCACAGGCCAGGCGTGGGTGTGGTCCCCTATTGCTTTGACGCCAGAATTGACTGCGGCCGTGGAGGCTATCGGACCCGTCGGCTATATCGTGTCGCCGAACAAACTACATCACCTGTTTCTGCCTGAGTGGAAGAAGCACTGGCCCGACGCGCGGCTCTACGCACCTCCGGGGCTGGCTTCTAAAAAGAAACATCTTCACTTCGATGCTGAGCTTGGTGACCAACCGGACAGCTCGTGGATGACCGACATTGATCAGGTGGCTTTTCGCGGATCGCTTTTTATGGACGAGGTGGTTTTCTTTCATCGAGCGTCCCGCACCGTGATCTTCGGTGATCTGATCCAGCGATTTCCCGAAACCACGGCTACTGGCTGGAAAGGGTTGATGATGCGTATCGATGGGCTCGTCGGGCCGCAAGGAAGCACACCACGTGATTGGCGCCTGAGCTTTCTCTCACGAAACGCCGCACGGGAGGCGCGGCGAACCGTACTCGCTTGGAAGCCCGAACGGCTCCTGATTGCCCATGGCGAGTGCGCGGCCAGTGGAGCGAGCGAGATCATTGCAGCAGCCCTGAGGTGGATCTGAAACATCGGGTCACGAATTCTGGCTTTTCAAACCGACGGTTCGAAAAAGCGCTTTGAGCAGCCGAAGCGGTGAATGTGAAGCGGCCACGCGCACTTGAGGCCGAGAACACCAGGCTCAGGAAGGTGTCCGTAGTTGCCGGTTTGCAGATTTGGACTAATGCACCGTTTCGAGCTTGGCGGATCTCATCAATCCCAAGAGTTCGTCATTGATCCTGACGGAATTATGGTGTTCTTCCGTTTGCGTCTCATAGTTGGCGGCTACCGCGTAGACCACAATAGACGCTTTACGCTGTGAGTCGACCCAGCACGCAAAGTAGCCGTCCAAACTCACATCGTGAAACGAATCAATACCAGGTGGCCATAAAGACTTAGGCGGCATTCCGATTAAAGTTGCTAGCGGACCTGTCGGGCGAGCACTGAGGTCGCTATGGCTCCGCATGGTACCGTGCCAAAGCGCAAGGCGATGGCCGTCGATTGTAATACTTCCAGCGCGAGTCGCCGGAGAGGAATCGGCGATCGGATCTGAGTCACCCATTGCTGATAGCCACGAACGTTGATCGAGCGCGGTCACTTGCCACGCTAAGGATTCCAAATCTGTAGGAAGTGAGCCATCCCTCGCCTTGATCACATATCCGCCAACCCAGGCTTGATAGTAGGGAGAGATTGGATTCGAACGTTCGCTGTAGCGCTTGAACCAGTTTCGCGGTTTCGCAAACATGTAGTAGTTCACCCCATTCGCCTTTATAGGGTCCCATATGTCGTTCATTTGATTCTTCATCGGTGCACTCCATACGGGCGCTGGCTTTGAGAATGCAATTGCAACGGTATCGGCCCGCTCTTGCTCCACTAATCCAGGTTCGTGATCAAGAAGAATTCTCGCGACATTTAATAACAGGGTATATCGCGTCGCATATCCCGCAACTGCCAGGATTCCCAAACACGCCAACAGAATCACATACCACTTGAGCCACGGACGGAGGAACAAAGCGCGGATCCCAGAGGTTGAGAGTGGGCGGCTAGGCATCGAGCTACCTCCAATAGAAATGAGGCTCCAAACAAGGTGTCAATGGAACTGGGAGCAGGCCAGCGTTTCTACGCGGCCCGATAACAGCGCACCTTTGTGCGATGCTCGCAATGCTCTTCAGAACGGCGCTCCGGAGCGCGTCGCCCATATTCCACGCGACGACCCCACTTATCTCGAATCTCACGTCAATCACATTAATTCAAGAGTTTGTTACGTTAGTGTTTTCCGCAGGGAGCGAAGCAGTGCTTCAGTCTCGTCTATGCGGCGAAGGATGTCCGCATTGCCTTTCAACTGTTCGAGAGTGGTCCAGGGCACACGTTTCATTGCTTCAGCTGCGGCGTTGAGTTCGTCCACAAGCCCACCTTGGGGCTGCGGTTCCGGAGGCGCGACGCGAAGCATGGCGGTTTCGAGGTCGCCATCGTTGCTTAGGAAGTTCGCTCGGGCGACCGGGTCGCGGAGGATGGTTCGCAGCTTGCGCAGATCTTTGGAATTGGTAATGCGCTTCTGGTTGACTTTGGTAACGACGGCATCGATGACGCTCGGCGTCATAAGTTTTTTGCTGACGCCCATCAGTTCGCGAGACCAGGTGATGGCGGCGCTTGGGTCGCGCAGACTGACGAACTTTCCAGAGAGCTCGAAAATGTCGACAAGCTTGTCAAGCTCTCGGACGGTGATGCCGAGAATGTTGGCCGCGCTGGCACGCCCCATAAGGTCGACGAGGCGGTAGGCGACCATTTCCTTTTCCCGGGCGTCCCATTCTTTTCGCTGCCGATGGATATAGATCCAGACGCGAAGGCGTTCTTCTTCGGAAAGGGTGCGGTCGGTGACTTCTATTGGAATTTTACGGTACTGCGTCTTGCCCTGATCGACAAGCACGCGGGAATTGGTCCAGCGGCGATCACCGTCGATGATGCGGTACTTCTTTGGCAGGCTGGGATGCGGCTCAACTAAAAGGGGCTCAAAGATGCCGCCGTTCGCTTCGATTTGGCGCTGCAGTTCCTCATCAATCTTGGGACCCATGCGCGGCTGGTTTTCGTTGGGGACGATCTGATCGATGTCGGCGTCGGTGCGATAGGTGCGCAGGACGGTGCGATCGAGCCTGCGCTCTTGCAAACTCACGACATTGCTCGGGATCGAAGGCGCTGCGTTACTGCCCATTAACAGCCTTGTCCATGGCGGTTCCGAGGATGACATCAACACGGTAAGTCAGATCAGCGCCAGCCTTCTGAATAGAGCGATACAGAATGTCCTGCTCTTTCCAGTTCTTTTCATGAGCCTTCTGTTCGCGGACTCGCATGTCGAGTAGTTCTTGCGCGTGAGTATCAATCCGGTCCAGCAAGTCTGTGCATTGTGGAGAGGTGATGAAGGTGAATAGCTCGGCAGATTTTTGCGCCTTCTGTTCATTGCTTAGTCGCAAAGCATGCGACTTCACGATGTGCTCGCGAACAATCTGCACGAGAGCCACGACCCGCGCTGGATTGGCCAGAATGATGCCTTCGCGTGCCCCGAGCTGTTTCGCGTCCCGCGGGAATGCCCTGGTTGAGAGAATCGCTTGCTCAGCCTTCTCAGCGATCTTGTCCGAGGCGAGTTTGGTGGCGAAGTGGTCGCGCCACTGCCCGTGATCTTTCGAGTCATAAATGATCTTGCCGCACTCTATCCCGTTGTGGATGACCGTATGGATGATGTCGGCGCCGGGATTACCCTTCCCGACGTGCCTGAACTTGTCTTCAGGAAATGCGGCCTTCAGATCCTCGAGAAGATTGACTTCAGCGCCTTCGCCAAGTTCGTCTGCCGTTTTTTTCTCAAGCTTGCGCTGCACTTCCGCGAGTTGGTCGAGCACTTTCTGTTTCTCGTTGTGGCCTTCGGCCTTCAAGGCTCCAATCGTTGCCGCTGTCGCGATCTCGAGTGCTTCGCGGGTTTGCTGGACGGCCTGCGCAATTGCTGCGTCCTGTGAAGCGTTCTGAGTCTCAAGCGCGCTCTTTGCAGTCGCGAGCTGATCGGTCAGTGTCTGCTGCTCGGCTTGAGACGCGGCAGCGCTGGTCTCTGCTGCCGTTTTTTCGAGCTTTACCTGCTGGAGCTCTGTTTGCAACGCGATGGTAGCGGTCGCGAAGCCCTCCTCGCGCGCGCGCGTTTCACGCTCGGCCTGCTGGCTTTGGGCTAGCTCAAGGCGTGCCTGTGCCGCAGTGGCCGCTTCCTGAGCTTCGGCTTTCGCCGCGTCGCTGTCGGCAATGCGGCTGAGAAACGCGGCTTGGGCCGATTGACGCTCGCGTTGAAAGTTGGCGACCTGTTCGCCGGCGGCGGCGGCGGCCGTTTGACGCTCCTCGGTGCGGACGCGCGTTTCGTTCGCGGCGGCCTCTTCTCGGGCGCTGGTGAGTTGCGCCCCAAGCGCAGTGAAGCGCGCGTCCGAGGCTGATTTTTCTGCCTCATGCGCGCGCTGCATGCCTGCGATGCGCTCACTGCTAGCGCTCTCCGCCTCCTGCCGCGCCCGCTGGATATCTGACTGCGCCTGCTCTTGCGCCGCGGTGGTCTGCGCTGCATTCTGCTCGCGCTCCCGTTTAAGGGCGGCAGCACCTTCCAGCTTAGTCGCCTCGACCGCGAGACCCTTCTCCTGGGCGAAAAGTGCGGTCAGGCGCGCGGTAACAACGCCCTCATGCGCTTCCTCCCGCTGGTGTAGGCGTTCTTTGATCTCTGCTGCGCGGTCGCCCGTGACGGGCTGGTCGCACGTGGGGCAGTATTCCTGCGCGGCATGCATATGCGGGGCGTTAATTGCCGCAAGGGACGAGCTTAAAGGTGCGGATGACGCTGTCATGTAAATCTCCCAACATCATTATTGGGACCTAATTTAGGACCTAATAGAACCTATAGTCAATAGCGCGTAATATAGAAGTTCATAACTCTATATAATATATAGTGATTTTTTATTGGAACTTGTAACCCTAAGGCGGCTCATACTTGTGTGAGTGAGCCGTAAACACTTGTTTTCGTTAGGCCGTAAAAACTTGTACCCATAGTCATGCCGTCTACCCCACATGAAAAGCTAGCCGTTGCCCTGTCAGCGCTGGAGAAGCTGCAGGTGCCAGGCCACCGGGTCTTCCGCTCTGATGAGCTGCTGAAAACCCATCGCCAGCAGCTGGTGCGCAGCGGGTTCCTGCAGCAGGTACTGCGCGGTTGGGTGATCTCCTCCAACCCCTCAGCAGGTCCCGGTGAGAGTACGCCCTGGTATGCCTCCTTTTGGGAGTTTTGCGGGCGCTACTGCAACGATCGATTCGGCGACGACTGGCACCTCTCGCCCGAGCAGTCACTATTTCTGCACGCCGAGTGCACAGTGATACCGGGTCAGGTTGTGATCTACAGCCCTCAAGGATCGAACAATAAAATCGATCTGTTGTTCGGCACGTCGCTGTTCGACCTGAGGGAGACACAGCCACCTCCTGCCGGCGACATCCAGGTGCGCGATGGCTTGCGCTTGTATGAGATCGAGGCTGCGCTAGTCAAAGTGCCCGAGGCGTTCTATGCGCACTCGCCGATTGAGGCGCAGGTGGCCCTGTCGAGCGTCCGAGAGCCGTCGGGGCTTCTGCGACGGCTGCTGGAGGGTGGAAATTCCGTCGTGGCAGGGCGTCTCGCCGGCGCGTTCCGGCGACTCGGTCGTGTCGACTTCGCGGATGAAATTCGAGGCGCCATGACCGCGGCGGGATTTGCCATAGTCGAGACCGACCCCTTCACGGCCAATCAAGTGCTGGCCAATATCGTTCCAGCCACTCCGCCGATCGTCGGGCGCCTGCAGGGGTTATGGGAGACGACGCGCACGCGCATTCTCGAGGTTTTCCCTCCCCCGCCCGGCCTTCCCGCCGATCATGCGCGCTACATGCATTTCGTCGATGAAATCTACCGAAGCGACGCCTACCACTCACTGTCCATCGAAGGTTATCGCGTAACGCCGGAACTCATCGAGCGGGTGCGATCGGGTGCGTGGAATCCGACGCAGAACGAGGGCGATCAGAAAAATCGGGACGCCCTTGCTGCGCGCGGTTACTGGCAGGCCTTCGAGCGAGTGAAGCGTGCCGTCGTTCAGATTATTGGCGGAGTCAATGCGGGCGCTCTCGTACGCACGGCGCATACCGAGTGGTACCGGGAGCTTTTTCAGCCTTCGGTGGCCAGCGGCCTGATCGAAACTTCCGCTCTTGCCGGCTACCGCAATGACTTCGTGTTCCTGCGTACCTCCCGCTACGTCCCACCGCGATGGGAGACGGTGCGCGATGCAATGCCGACGCTGTTTGAGTTACTCGAAGCCGAGCCGGAACCCTCCGTGCGTGCCGTGCTTGGACACTGGCTGTTTGGCTATATTCACCCTTACATGGACGGCAATGGCCGGATGGCCCGATTCCTGATGAACGCCTTGCTGGCTTCGGGCGGTTATCCATGGACCGTGATTCGGGTTGAAGATCGTACACGCTATCTGCGCGCCCTCGACCGGGCGAGCATCGAAACTGACATCACCGAATTTGCAACCTTCATTGCCGAGCGTGTGCATTGGTCGATGGGTGAGTCGGAACGCGTCGCTCAAGAAAGGCTATGACGGCTTTCCAACCAATGCCTCTAAGTACGCAATGCTCCGGCTGCTTGTCGATCATATTACTTTTGGTACGCCCCATTCTCATTCTATCGACGAGCTTAGCAACACCTCAGTCGAAACGTACCCCGTAACTCTTCTCGCTTGAGCGACGGATCCACACCCGCAGCGAGCAGTCGCCGAGCTTCAAGATGTCGTAAGCGCGCACGGTCGACCGGCACCTCCGGATAAATGCCAACCGAGAGTGTCCTCCGCTTCCCACCGTAGCGGTAACAATAGCGCCAATACCGGCCGCCCTTAGGCGTCACAAAGAGATTCAGGCTACCGCCAAATGAAAACTTCCTCAGGTAGCGAACTGGAGGAAATTCGGACTTCAGGAACTCTTCCGAACTGTCTCGTTTCGACCTTCGTGAGATCTGGTGCATTGGCGGAAAACAGCAGAGTGCGTGAGCTTCAGGCGCAAGAACAACAACAGGACCGATTCGATGAAACTCAAACTCTGCCGGCGCAGTAGTATGGGGATGTCCGCCTCTTCGGAGGTCACCTGTCGGGTGAAGGCCACGCGACTCTGGTTGTCCAGCACGAGTTCCAAGAATACATCGTGAAGCCGTGAGCGCAGTGCCACTTCATGGCGCTTCAGCAGGTTCCACAGCTTCTCGTGCCTGCGCGCATCCAACGACGGTCCTTGCAGCAGACGCACCAGCACGCGCCGGGCAGGGACAGACAAGGTGCCTGTGTCGCCTTCGAAGCGTGCTTCGCTTTCGACGGCGCTGTCGTCCTGGTCAGCCGCCTCGAGGTCACCCTCGTCGATGTCAGTATCAGCGGGCGAATTCATGTTGTTTTTCCTTCAGGAAGTAGACTGAGGGCACGGACGCTGCACGGCGCACACTATCCATCCCTCTCCAGGTCACCTGCACCTGGCTGGGTGTCACCTGGCCATGGCGTATCGCAAGATGAATGTAGCCGACCACGGAGCCCAGACCCTGGGTCGCCGGATAGACGCGAAGTAGCTCATCAATGCCAACCACGCTGGAGTGCTGCAGCCGCTCATGGATGTTGCGTTTCAGCAGAGCGAAGTCGATTTCGGAATTACGTACCATGCCTGCGATGTCGTGCAGGCTCATGGACGACGACGGTGCATCCCTCATGTTGGCGTCCGCAATTCGCTCCGCGGGGTCGTATAGCCGCCACTGGGATGCGGAGCGTAGGCGCGCGCTCGTCAGCCACAGGGTAAAGCCGATATCTTGATTAGCTCGCACCTCGTGCTTGATCGCAAGCGCATCCCGCTGGGACACGCGCAGCACCGAAGTGAATCGTCGTTGTTCAAGGTATTCGCGGCTTTGAACGAAGGTACGCAGACTGCGCGCAAACGACTGCAGCACTTCGTGTACCAAGCTGCCCTCGTCCAGCAGCCGGTTTGTGAGATTGCGAAGAAAGCGCTTTTCTTCAAGACCCAATTGCTTGGCGAAGCCGCGACCGATGACTTCTGTCAGGGCCTCGGAAAAGATAGTCGCTTGCTCAATGTCGGTAAGGAGACGCCAGAATGCGTAGAAGGTCTTGCCCGCCGATGTCTCACCGATGAGGTCCATGCCTGCGAACAGCTGCTCCAGCACCTGGCCGCGACTGCCCTCGTTGTTCAGCAGGTCGGTGCGCAGTTGACGATTGAGTTGCTCGAAGCCGTCGCGCACTCGCCGAAAGTCGGCTGCCAGTTCGTCCGCCAGCGCAATGACCTCCCGCGCACGCTCCAGTGCCCGTTCGGTTGGCAACGTTTCAACGATGCCGCGACCCAGATCGTCCAGCTGCCGATCGATGCGGGCGCGCTCGGCAAGCAATGCGTCGCGGCGACTTCCTGGGTCGGGGTTGGTGTCCTCGGCCAGTTTGGTCAATTGCTGCATGACAGTCGCCAACCGGCTTTCGGTGGCGACGACCCGAGGCTGCAGCACGCCTTGCAGGAAGCGGATGGCAGTGACCGCATCCGTCGTCAGCTCGTATTGTTCTTCTTGAGCATCCGCCGGCAGTCGCCTTGGAGAGCCATGTAGCAACGTACGCCTGCGCGGACTGCGTCATATCTTCGCCGGCTTGCTTAAGCCCCTGAAGTTCCTGCGTCAGCCGCTCGTGTAGGGCTGAGGCCGGCACGACCCTGTGTTCACCCAGAAGCAGCTCCTGCAACACGGCAAGTACTACCGGCGCGTTGTGCGAGGCGAGCAATTTCCATAGGGCCTGCTCTCGCAACTGTCTGAATTGAGCGATGGTCTTAACAGAGCTCATCAGCTTACCTTGACAAGTTAGTAAATCATTTCTGCCGAGAGCCAACCAAATTGACGTACACGAACGAGGATGTGCCGCTGCACGGCGCGTCAATTCTTGGCTTTGATTTTCCCACCACGCCCAGCAACACTCCCTGTCGTATGATCCGGAAAGGTATCATTAGGCCCAATGCTCAGACTAATAATGGGTCACGTTTAAACAACCCCATGGCGGTGCCGTCCACTACCGGTAAGGGCAGAAGTAAGGCTCTCACGCGTGAGCGCCTCGTCAGCGAGGAAGTATTCGATAACAGCCGCAGCGAGCCGTGTCAACGCGTACTCCCCCGCGCGCACAATCGCTGCCCCATCGACTCGAGTAAGCATGCGTTGTTCACGAAGCCTCTGGA
This sequence comes from Steroidobacteraceae bacterium, assembly GCA_036502605.1. GTDB lineage: Bacteria > Pseudomonadota > Gammaproteobacteria > Steroidobacterales > Steroidobacteraceae > Bog-1198. The sequence continues at coordinate 110,388 of DASXYI010000116.1, read as the reverse complement.
TCGCGTGTGTCGCGCGTTTGCGGGGATTGTCCGCGCCCGGCTCGACTACATCGCAAACCTGCTCGAACATATCGATGAGCATGTCTTCCTCGAAGAATGCCAGCGCCGCCTTGTCAGCCCGCAAGTAGAGCCCCGCGAGAAAGCACAGATCGACCGTCTTCAGATCGAGATTGACCTGGTCGCGCGCAAGCGACGCGATAGTGCGACTTGGATCGGGGGATGTCATCGTGGCGGTCTCTTGTTCCTCGGGGCGCGCTGCACACGGCGGCTATAGTCCTTATCGACTAAAGTGCCCTGCGTAGTCGATAGAACCGACCACCCGGCGGCGGCGCTAGCGGCGATTCCAGAGGCTGCCAGGTCATCGAATTTCCTCACTGCGTTGTTTCTCCTGCAATTTCTGATTGTATTATATTTTATGCTTAATTTGTGTCTCCATAAGAGACGTTCTTGCCATTGGATATACAAACTGCTATATTTTACGAGCAATACGTTACCTGTAGAGATCCAAATTGAGCGAAGAATATCATTTCGGACTCAAGACGTTAGGCCCCCGCGCAGCGCAACTTTTCACCGAATTGAACGAACTGCGCCGTACCACTTTCACGCTGGCGGACGTCGTTTCAATCACTGGTCTATCGGCGGCGGCGGCTCGTAGCCTCGTCCATAAGACACAACAGCGTGGATTGATCACACGGCTCAAGCCCGGCCTGTACAACCTCGTACCCTTCGAACTGGGGCGAGCGACAAAGTACATCGACAGCCCTTACCTGATCGCGCGTGAACTTGCGGCCGCGGCGTCCTACTTCCTATCACACGGTACTGCATTTGAATTGCATCGCATGGTCACTCAGCCCAACTTCACCGTGTACGCATCATGCACACGACGCGTCCGCCCGCAGACGATTGGCGGCTACAACTTTCAGTTTATCCACATCACTCCGAAACAGGAATTCGGAGTTGTGAAGCATTGGATCGACAAGGAGCGATTCGTGATGATTAGCGACATGGAACGTACGATCATCGATGGCCTGCGACATCCAGCATTCGTCGGCGGCATTACCGAGGTGGCCAAGGGACTGTGGATGAAACGGGCAACCCTCAAATCCGAGAAGCTGATCGAGTACGCCCAACGACTCGACGTAGGAGCGGTTGTGCGTCGACTGGGATACCTGCTGGAGCACTATGAATTAGCCGATGAATCCTCGCTTGAACCGTTACGCAATATGCTGACGGCGACCTACCAACGCCTCGATCCACTGCTTCCCGCGGAGGGAACGCACGTGTCACGCTGGAGACTCCAGCTCAATGTGACGCCGGAAGAACTGGACGCGGCGAGGGTCGGATAATGATTCCCCGGCGCAGTATTTCGCTGATCTCCAACTCGCTGATGAGCGCCGGCGGGCGTCGCATCCCAGAAGCGGTCATCGAACGGGACTATGTACTCGCCTGGCTCTTGAGCGGGCTCGCCGGCCATCCATTGCGGGAGCTGTTGGCTTTCAAGGGCGGTACGGCGCTAAGACGATGCTGGTTCGCAGACTACCGGTTTTCCGAGGACCTGGATTTTACTCTGACCCGTCCGATCAGCCTCGAGGAGATTCTGGCGAGGCTGAATGAAATATTCGTCGCGATCGAAGCTGCCTGCGGACTCCGGATCGCATTCGACCGGGATGATCGCCACGGCCACCAGAACAGCCACACTTTCTACCTGCGCTATCAAGGCCCGTTGCCGGCCGCGAACGACGTGAAGGTGGATATCACGATTGACGAAGTCCTATGCTTTCCCCTGCAGGACCGTGCCATACAGCGCACCTATGACAGTTTCGACGATTTGCCAGAAGGGCCGACTGTTAAGGTCTACGCGATTGAAGAAATCGTGATTGAAAAGCTGCTCGCTCTGAGCGACCGGGCGAGGAACGAGCCCCGCGACTTGTGTGGTACCTGTTCGATGCTATGGATTTGCACATTGCAGAGATGCGTACCGAGCTCGATACCAAGCTCGCACTGCGGAAACGCACTGCCGCAGGGTTGGAACAGGCAATCGCGACCAAAGAAGAACGTCTCCGGCGACTCTGGGAAAATCGCCTCGCGCATCAAATGAGTCAACTACCGCCATTCGATGAAGTCTTTCGACAAGTGCTTCGTGCCATCCGCGCCGCTGATCTGCCGAAGGCGCGACGCTGATCGGCTAAGGCCAAGGCAATCGGAGATCGGCTGCAGCGCAAGTATTGATCACAAAACCGCCGATCGCGTCGCTGTTAATCTGCGCGCAGCGCCCTTACCGATTTTATGATCGTAATCATAGGACGTAGCCTTTCAAAGTCTCGGTTCGTAATGCCTACCAGCAGATTCACGTTTTTATGACGGATCAGCTTCAACCGGCAGGTTTCGACAGAATCTCAAATCTTCATGGAGATACCTCTGCCTCAGCGTCATCGTCCCCTACCGGTTCGCAATTTCGCGACCGGCAAATCTCAAAGGGGAATATAATGGGTAAAGAGCGTCTTTCGACCACAACACAGAGCAGAAATATACGATCCTGGAGGTATGGAGAGGTACCGATGCCGGACTGGGTGCCACCACACATAGCCGGCACCATCGAACCGAATGGAACCTTCGCGTTGGAAACGGAACTTGGCCACGTTCGTGTCCACCCCGGAAATATCGTTATAGAGCGCTGCGGCACCGTATGGGTTAGCCCGATCGAGGAGGCTACCGATTTAATAGAGAGTCTCGAGTTGACCGCCGATCCGACGATCAGAAATATCGGCCCTGGGAAAATACGCCAGTTTGGAACAGACGAACACCAAAAGGGCAACGCGACAGGTAATCACCGTAAGACCAATAATCGGCGATCACACTATCTACCACCGGTCGGTTCGCAGCCGTCGATTGAGTGGATACATCTGAATAGGCTTTCGATCGATAGCATTTATCAAAGATCAATCGATAATGCGGCCTCACGCAGGCTGATTGCCAGTATCGCCGCCAAGTTCGATTGGCGCTTGTGCGCGCCGTTGGTCATATCCCGACGCGCCGATGACACGCTCACTATCATCGATGGCCAGCATCGATGGAAGGCTGCCTGTAAAAGGGACGACATCCCTCAGCTCCCATGCTGCGTCTTCAGATACGAAAGCACGAAGGAGGAGGCTCGCATGTTCATTGTTGCCAATCGAGCTCGCAAACCGATTAACCGCCTCGACGACTACTTTGCAGCCCTTGCCGCAGCGGATGAAGATGCGTGGGAGATCCAGCAGCTCGTCACAGATGCCGGTCTCAGCATAGCCCGTAATACATCGGCTGCGGCATGGCGACCGGGCGAAGTTCCTTTTACGTCCGCCATCGCGAACGCGATTCGAAGGTTCGGGCCCGTGGTCACCTCAGCCGCACTCACAAATATGGCTGTGGCTTTCCCTGGCCAGAAGCTAACGCACGGCGGAGCGATTTTTGGGGGACTTGTCCGAATCATGTTTCAGCCAGGGTCTGACTTCGATCCCGATCGCCTCATGAGCGCCCTGCAAACCCGAAGGGCTGACGAATGGGGGTTATATGCTGTTGGATTGAACGGCGGAGATCGGCGAGCAGCGGCTCTCCGTGATGCCATCATGGACGCCTACGACAAAGTCTCATCGCAAGCTGGGTCGTGAAGGGCTCGAATAGCCGGTCATTTTTTGAGTAACAGCCTGGTGACGATAAGGGTGCTCCGACATGGACGTCGGAGCGCTCATCACATGCTCGGGTGTCTGCGGCTCGCGGCGGGATACAGACCGCCGAGGTAAAGCGCCTCCGGCGGATGTACGCCATGTCAAACCATGACGGTTTCCTCGATATTTTCCCCGAATCTCCCCCATGCGCCGGCGCGCACTCTGTGAGAACCTACCTGATATGAGCTTGGGTCACAGCAAGAGACGGAAAACCACGAAGCGCTCTCACGAACTTCCGCGGGCGGTAAGCGACACCTCGTGGGGCTTGAGTGATCGGGTTCCATTGGGACGCATGCCAGCATCGGATGAAGCGTCCACAGTCGACGTGGCTCTCTGGGAAAAACCCTATGAATTGTCTAGCCGGACGATTTGGAGTGCGAAAAACTCTGTTCTTTGTAGGCTCTCGAGCAATTTGACCCTTAGTTTGACGGTAAAAATCAGGAACCGAATGGCGATAGAATTTTTACCGTCAGATTTACCGTCAAAATCATTCGCTGGGAGCGATGGATGTAGATAGACGGCGAAAGGTGATCTTTAGAATTTCAGTGAGTTACGCGCGGGAGCCGATAGAAGTCGATAGATCCCGAGAGGCCAACTCATTCCCACTCAATAGTCGCCGGCGGCTTCCCTGAAATGTCGTACACCACGCGCGATATTCCGGCCACTTCGTTGATGATACGATGCGTGACCTTATCCAAGAACTCATACGGTAGACGCGCCCAGCGCGCCGTCATGAAATCGATGGTCTCGACCGCCCGAAGCGCAATCACGTAGTCGTAGCGGCGTCCGTCGCCCATCACCCCCACCGAACGCACCGGCAGGAACACGGCGAAGGCTTGACTCACCTTGTCGTAAAGTTCTTGGCGGCGCAGCTCTTCTATAAAAATGGCATCGGCGCGGCGCAACAGATCGGCGTGGGACTTGTGGATCTCGCCCAAGATGCGCACGCCGAGTCCCGGACCGGGAAAGGGATGCCGGTGAACCATCTCAGCGGGCAAATCGAGCGCTAGCCCTAGCTTGCGCACCTCATCCTTGAATAACTCGCGCAACGGCTCGAGCAGCTTGAGTTTCATGTGCAGCGGCAAGCCGCCGACATTGTGATGCGACTTGATCACATGGGCCTTGCCGGTCTTCGCTCCGGCGGATTCGATCACGTCCGGATAAATCGTGCCTTGCGCGAGCCAATTCACGTCCTCGAGTTTCCCCGCTTCTTCATCGAATACCTCGATGAATACGCGCCCAATGATTTTGCGCTTTTTCTCCGGGTCCGCCTCGCCGGCAAGTGCCGCCAGAAAACGTTGCTCCGCGTCGACCCGTATCACGCGCACGCCCATATGCTCGGCGAAGGTCGCCATCACTTGATCGCCTTCCGCGAGCCGCAGCAGTCCATGGTCCACGAACACGCACGTGAGTTGGCTGCCGATGGCCCGGTGCAGCAGCGCGGCCAGCACCGAGGAATCGACGCCGCCGGACAATCCCAGCAGTACCTTGTCCGATCCCACCTGGGCGCGAATTCGCGCCACGCTGTCCTCGATGATGTTTCTCGTCGCCCAACTCGCCGAGCATCCGGCTATCTCGCGTACGAAGCGGCGCAGGATTTCGCCGCCCTGTAAACTGTGCGTCACTTCGGGATGAAACTGCAGCCCGTAGAGCCGCCGCGACTCGTCGGCCATGGCCGCCAGCGGCGCATTGTCGCTCGCGGCAATGACGCTGAATCCCGGGGGCGCCGCGACGACGCGATCGCCGTGGCTCATCCACACATCGAGCACGCGTCTGCCCGCGGCATCGCGATTGTCTTCCAAGCCGTCGAGCAAGCGTGAGGCCGACGTGGGTCGGATCTGGGCGGCGCCGAATTCGCGATGGCTGGACGACTCGACCTGGCCGCCCAGCTGCGCGGCCATGGCCTGCATACCGTAGCAAATGCCGAGAACCGGCACGCCCATCTCGAACACCTCTTGCGGCGCCTCGGGACCTTTGACGTCGTAAACCGACTCGGGTCCGCCGGAAAGAATCACGGCTTTCGGTGCGAAACGCTTGATGTCGGCCGGGTCGGCATCGCAAGCGTAAATTTCAGAATACACGCCGAGCTCGCGCACGCGACGGGCAATCAACTGAGTATATTGGGCGCCGAAATCGAGTATCAGGATGCGATCCGCATGAATATCGAGCATCAACCGATCCGGTAGTTGGGCGCTTCTTTGGTGATGGTCACATCGTGCACATGACTTTCACGAACACCCGCGCTGGTTATTCGCACGAATTGCGGCCGGGTCCGCATCTCTTCGACGCTGCTGCTGCCCGTATATCCCATGGCGGCTCGCAAACCGCCGGACAGCTGATGCAGTATCGCCACCAAGCTGCCTTTGTAGGGGACGCGGCCCTCGATGCCCTCGGGCACCAGCTTCTCGAGTTCCGTAGTCGTATCCTGAAAATACCGGTCGCTGGACCCATGCGCTTGCGCCATCGCACCTAAGGACCCCATGCCGCGATACGCCTTGTATGAGCCGCCCTGGTACAGTTCGACCTCGCCCGGCGACTCTTCGGTACCTGCGAACATGCCGCCGATCATCACGCAATGCGCGCCGGCCGCCAGCGCCTTGGCGACGTCGCCGGAGTAGCGAATGCCGCCGTCGCCGATGACCGGGACGCCGGAACCCTCGAGCGCCTTGGCGACCCGGGAAATCGCGCTGATTTGCGGCACGCCGACCCCAGCAACGACGCGTGTGGTACAGATTGACCCCGGCCCTATTCCCACTTTGACGCCGTCCGCGCCGTACTTGACCAGGTCCAGCGCAGCTTCGGCGGTCACGATATTGCCGCCGATGACTTGCATATCGGGATATCTTTTCTTGATCTTGGCGACCATCTCCAACACGCCGCGCGAATGCCCGTGGGAGGTATCGACCACCACCACATCGACTCCCGCCTCGCGCAAGGCGGCGACCCGGTCCAGGGTATCCGGTGTCGTGCCCACCGCGGCGCCGACCCGAAGGCTGCCGACGTCGTCTTTACATGCGTTGGGAAACTCGGTCGCCTTCTGAAAATCCTTGACGGTGATCATACCTTTCAGCTCATGATCATTCGCGACCACCAGCACTTTCTCGATGCGATGCTTGTGCAGCAGCGCCAGCACTTCCTCCTTGGGCGCATTCTCGCGGACGGTGATCAAGCGATCCTTGGGCGTCATCACCGAAGACACCGGAGCGTTCAGCTTCGTTTCAAAGCGCAAATCGCGATGGGTGACGATGCCGACGACTTTGGTGCCGAGCACCACCGGCACACCGGAAATGTTTTTCGCGCGGGTCAGTTCGATCACTTCGCGGATGGTCATGTCCGGCTTGACGGTGATGGGGTCGCTGATGACCCCGCTCTCGAATTTCTTGACGCGGTCGACCTGCCTTGCCTGATGGTCGATCGACATGTTCTTGTGAATGATGCCGATGCCGCCTTCTTGGGCGATGGTGATGGCGAGACGGGCTTCCGTGACGGTGTCCATGGCGGCGGAGATTACCGGCAAATTGACGCGAATTTCACGGGTCAACTGGCTTGCGAGCGAGACTTCGCGCGGCAGGACTTCGGAGTACGCCGGGACGAGCAAAACGTCGTCGAAGGTTAGTGCCTCTTCTAGAATACGCATAGGGTCGCGTTCACAGGTTCGTTTAAGAGGCGGCGCATTGTACCTTGCGCGTACTCTGCGGTAAACCGCAGTATCATTTGCACATGGATCCAGCCGATCTCGCTGTCCCCGCCGTCCGTCCCGACCGGGACATTTACACGGTTTCGCGCCTCAATCGCGAGGTTCGAGTACTGCTGGAGCGCGGTTTTGGCACTTTATGGCTCGAAGCGGAGATCTCGAATTTCGCCAGACCGAGTTCGGGACACTGGTATTTCTCGCTGAAGGACGCCGGCGCGCAGGTGCGCTGCGCCATGTTCCGCCAGCGGAATATGTTGTGCGCGTTCAACGCGAAAGACGGTCAAAAGGTATTGGTGCGCGCCCGTATCGGCTTGTACGAGCCGCGCGGCGAGTTCCAACTCATCATCGATCACATGGAAGACGCCGGACTCGGCACGCTGAAGCGGCAGTTCGAGGAATTGAGCGCCAAACTCGCGGCCGAGGGCCTCTTCTCAGCCGATCGAAAACGCCCATTGCCGAGCCTTCCCGCCCGCATCGGCATCATCACCTCGCCCACCGGCGCCGCGGTGCGCGACATCCTGCATGTGCTGGCGCGGCGTTTTCCCGCAGTCGCCGCGCTGATTTATCCGGTCCCCGTCCAGGGCGCGCAGGCGGCCGCGGATATCATTGCGGCGCTCGCCCTAGCAGGCAGGCGCGCCGAGTGCGACGTGCTGATCCTGGCCCGCGGCGGCGGGTCTCTGGAGGATCTGTGGGCGTTCAACGACGAACGCTTGGCGCGCGCCATCGTCGCCTCGCCGATCCCGGTCATCACCGGTATCGGACACGAAATCGACTTCACTATCGCCGACTTTGCCGCGGATATGCGCGCGCCCACGCCGTCTGCTGCGGCGGAACTGGCGGTTCCCGATGCCGAGGAATGGTTCGCCGCGTTCATGCGCTTGGGCATACGCCTGCAACGCTGCATGCGGCGCCGGCTCGAGGAGCACCGTGAACGGCTGCACTGGTTGACCGGACGCTCGGCATTGGTGAGTCCCGCCGCGAAGTTGGGGCAGCAGGCGCAGCGCTTGGATGAACTGGAACAACGCCTGTCCCGCACACTGCGCCGTCAGCTTCAAGGGGCTCGCGAGCGATTGCGTTGGTTGACCGGGCGCGCGGCGCTGGTGAGTCCGGCGACTCGCCTGACGCGGCAATCGTTGCGCTTGGAGAATTTGCAGCAGCGCTTGGATCGGGCTTGGCGGCACATCGAGAGTGCGCGGCGCGCGGCGCTTTCGCACGCTCAAAGCCGGCTGTGGCAGGCAAGCCCCGTCGGGCACGTTCGCCACACGGCGGCGCGTCACGCGGCGCTGTTCGCTCGGCTGCAAGCCGCAGAATTGTCGCAGCTTCGGCGCAGCCGCGAGAGGTTGCTGCCGTTGGTGCGCACGTTGAATGCCGTCAGTCCGCTCGCGACGCTCGATCGTGGCTACGCCATCGTCAGCACGGAGTCCGGGGCTATTTTGCGTGACGCCGCCGATGCAAAGCCGGGCACGGTCATTGAGGCCAGGCTTGGCGTTGGTCGGCTTCGCGCCAAAGTCGAAGGAGCATCTTGAACTGCGCCCCTGCCGCACTCGCGCTCCTAGGTGCGAGTGTCGCGCTCGCCTTCGGCCCCACGCCCGCGCTGAGTTTCGATCTGCCGCATGAAAACGCCGTGCCTGGCGGCGTCAAGCTCATTCGGTTCGACGCCGCCGGTACCGCGGTACCCTACGTCGATATCGACGGCCACCGTGCGCTCGTTATCAAGGACGGCTCGACCTGGGTGGCCGTGATAGGAATTCCGTTGTCCGCGCCGCTCGGAGAACAGCTGGTAACGGTGCGCAGCGCCGCAGGCCCGCAGAGCATCGCGTTCAGCGTCGGCAGCAAACAATACGCCAGTCAATCTCTCAAGGTCGCGCCGCGTCAGGTCAATCTATCCAAGGCAGACCTCGCGCGGGTAGCCGGCGAACGCGTACGCATCGAGCGTGCTCTCGGGCAGTTCTCGGAGCCGCCGCCCGAATCCTTGAATCTGCGCCAACCGGTACCGGGTCCGCGCAGCAGTTCGTTCGGAATGCGCCGTATATTCAATGGCGAATCGCGCAACCCGCATTCCGGCATGGACATCGCCGCACCGGCGGGCACGCCGGTGCTGGTACCGGCCGCCGGCACAGTGGTCGATACCGGCGAGTATTTTTTCAACGGCAATACGGTCTTCGTCGATCATGGACGCGGCCTCATCAGCATGTACTGCCATTTGTCCGCCATCGACGTGAAGCCGGGACAGCGCCTCGCCGCCGGAACGCGCATCGGCGCGGTCGGCATGACGGGACGTGCCACCGGACCCCATTTGCATTGGGGTCTTTCGCTCAATCGGGCCTGGGTCGACCCGGAATTATTTGTCCGCTAGCTCCATTTCCAACGCTCGCGAAGCGCCTATCAAGTTCCGCTCAGCATGTGATCGACGGCTACGCCCTCCAAGGATTGCGTGGCCGTCGCGGCCTGGCGCAGGCGCGCGCTGTGCTCTTGAACCGCGGCACCCGATGGCTGCATGTCTATCTGACCCTGGAAAAATGCGCCGTCATGGATGCCCACACGCGGCGCAAACACATTGCCCTTGACCTTCGCCGTGGCGCGGATACTCACGGATTCGGTGGCATATAGATCGCCCTCGACCTTGCCGTCGATGACGATGACGCGTGCGCGGATGTCACCCTTCATCGAGCCGTCGCTGCCGATCGTGAGGCTTTGAGTATGCGTGATGGACCCCTCGACGCTGCCCTGGACGTTGAGGTCCTCCTGCGCCGAAAGCTCACCGCGAAAGCGCAAGGTCGGTCCCAGCACGGAGGCGCGCGGCGCGGCGTCCGGTACGCGGGCTTCCGGTGCCCGTACTTCGACCGAGCGCGGCGCTTCAGGGGCTTTCGGCTCGATCGCCCGCTGCGTCGGCGTCCGCGGTTCGACGCGAGACTCGCGCGGCTCGGGACGGGTGATCGGTTCCGGCCGGCCGGTTGAATTGGCATTCACCATGTGCTCTTCTCCATCGTCGGTTTTTTTGAACCAGGCCATTGTCAAGCTGCGCTCGTGACAGGTTTTACAGGGCGAGATTGGGCGGCATCCTGTTTGATCGATGACTGGCCGGTTTTCTTGCCGTCCATATCGATGTTGCCGCTGAAACAGGCGCCTTCGAGGATGCTGACCGAGGGTGCGAAAATATTGCCGCGCACCTTGGCGGTCTCTTTCACGAACACCGACTTCTCCGCCTGCAAGTCGCCGTCAACGGTACCTTCGACGATGATGAGCTGGGCGCGTATGTTGGCTTTGACGGTGCCTTGAGCTCCCACGGTCAAGCGTTGCGTATGCGTGATGGATCCCTCGACTCGTCCCTGTATCAGGAGATCTTCATCTGCGGACAAGTCGCCTTTGAAGTACAGCGTCGGGCCGAGAACGGAAGCGCGGTCAGTTGCGCTGTTGTAGGAATTGCTCATGAGGTTTCTCCAAGGGGTCGAAGGCGCCGGACAGGGAGTGGCAGCGTACCTGGCATAATCAGTTGTCGAGTGCGACGTGGTTCACGAAATGCAGCAATGTAACAGTCTTGCAATGAGCACCGTCGCCGGTTGCAGACGCAAGGAGCCTGCCTGAGAGTTCGGCTGCTCAGGCCGGGCAGCCGCGGTGTGGCGGCGGCCGACGCGGCGGCACTCGTGGTCGCGGACGTGGCGGCGGCGGCCGCCTTGCCCGGCTTTTTGGCCTTCGATTTCCTGCCGGGCGCCGTGGTTTCGACGAGTGAGACGACCAGGCATCCAATCGGCAGCGTCACGCTCCGCACCGTCATTCTCCCTTGTCATGAACTCGTTCGAAGACAGGTACATGGTACGGCGTGCTGTCCGTCCCGTTCAGCCGGCTTTCAATTCTCGCGCGAGAAACGAGGCCGCGTACGATTGTCGCTCCGCTGTGTTCACCTTCGACCACGAGCAGATGCATCAAACCGACGCCGTGGAAAATCTCGAGAAGATCCGCAACGCGCGCCGACTGCATGGTCGACCAGTCCACGGTTGGCAGGTCTTCCCATTCGGTCATGATGTCGCCGACGCGAATGTATTCACGGCGCGTGATGTTCGATCGCCGTGAAAAATTCAACGGACGCGCACCCTCGATGTCGTAAGAAGTGATGAGACCGACTACGTTTTCGCCGCTGATGACCAGCAGTGCACGCACGCCGAATCGCACCATGTCCGCCAACGCCTCATCGATCGGCCGCTCTGGGGCGACACTGATCGGAAATTTATGCATGAAGTCGGTCATCCCGTGCAGCGCCGGATCTATCAATCTCAAGCCCGAATACTCCGTGGGACGGCGCATCGGCAACACACCGGACGCGGTGAGTCTCGGCCTCTCGGATATATCGTTGTTCGCGAACATCAGATCCTCCGGTTCCAATCAAAATAAGGGACGGCGTAATCGACGCGCGAAAATTCGTTCGCGGTCAAACCCGTGTAGACGCATGGACAGTCGGATATGGAATGCGTTCGCGTGATCTGCGCAGCGGCCGCGGATAATTCAACCGAAGCCTCCTACTCCGCTTCCGCCTTGATGATGCGCGCGCTTTTCACGGATCGCTTCCGCCTGCAACTCGCGATACTCTCGCGCAGCAGTGTGTTGGTTTTATTACGCTCCTGCAGCACTTCATGGAGATCGTGCCGGCAGAGCAGCGGCGGCACAGCACGCTCATTGAAGCGACAATTCCAGCCGCACCAGGCCATCCTTGGATGTTGCCTTGCCGTTCGCCGCCAGGAAGACGCGTTCCGCGGCCACTTGCGGGTCCGCCAGCAACGCCTTCTGCAGTGCCAGAGCGCGTTGCTGGCCGAGGGTCGTCAGTTCGTTCTCCCCGACTTGGATGTGCTCGCGGACGGCTTTGCCCAGAAAGTCGATCTTGGCCGCGGTGATTTCGGGCTTCGACTTGAGGCTGGTTACGGCATCTGGAAACTTCGGCTGGGCTCCGATGTCCTTGACGTAGAGCCGGGTCAGCAATTCGAGTTGGGTCGCGGGGTCGAGTTGGTCGAAGGAAGTTCCACCTGTTGCGGGAGCGGTTTGTTTCGCGCTGCCCTTGCTCGTTTGCGCGGCGCTCACCTCGGCGCTGAATTGCGCGGCCACCAGTGCGGGGCGATCGAGGTCGGGCACCACGGCAATCGGCACTTCAATCTTCAGCTGCGGCCGCTCGATGAGCCCCTTGGCCACCGACTTGGCCTTGTCCGCGGCGGGAGCATCCAATGTGCTCACCCCAGGTTGGAATTCGATGAATTGAATATCCGGCCCGCCACCGAACAAAGAGCCCAGGAGGGCGAACGGCGCAGTTACCGCCTTCACCAGAATGTTGACGAACACCTTCCAGATGATGGGGGCCAGGCGGAATTGCGGGTCATCGAGTGATCCGGTCACCGGAAGGTCCAAATCGATGACTCCGTTGCGGTCTTTGAGGAGAGCCACGGCCAGTTTGACGGGCAACGATACCGCATCCTTGCTTTCAGTCTTGTCGCCGAACTCGAGCTGTTCGACCACGATGTGATGGTGGGCATCGAGCTTGCGTCCGTCGACCTTGTAGCGAAGCTCGGTGGTGAGCTTGCCCTTCGAAATATTGTAGCCGGCGAATTTGCCCGAGTAAGGATTGAAAATCGCGAGATCTATATTGCGGAAACTCATCGCGATGTCGGTGTAGAGCTGCGGACCTAGCACATTGAGTTCGCCGCTGATCGATACCGGCGAATACGCGTCCACAGAACCGTGCAGATCCACTTTCGCCCGCGACTTCGGTTTGGATGAAAGCCCCACCACCGTTCCCTCGAGTGCTTGTATTCCCGATGAGAAATTCGGCTTCACGGACAGGTCCGTGAAATTCGCTTGTCCTGACTGCACGACGATTTTCTTGACCGACATCGGCATGGTCTGCGTTGCCGGGCCGGCCTTAGCGCTGGGGGGTGCCGCAGGCCCGCGCTTTTTGGACGTCGCCGGCGCCGATTGCGACGCGACCGATTGTGCCGCCGCGGGTCCGGTGGGAACGGCGCCGGGCGTCGCCAACACCCGCTTTACATTCATGCTCTCGTCCGACTCGATGATGACCCTCGCGTACGGCTTGCGCGCCACGATCCGCTCGATATCGAGGCGATCCGGACTGTGGCTGTAGTTCAATCCAAAAATATCTAAGCGGCCCCAGTTGACGAAATCCTCGTGCAGCGCATTGTCGACGGTGTGCAGCTTCTCGACGTTGATATTCCCCGATAGTTGCACGGCGCTCATGTTCTTCTGTGCGCCGTAATGCAACTTCGCCACGCCGCCGAGCGCGCCGCCGACCAGTGTCAGAGAACTGTGCTGCGCGATGTAGGGTTGAATCGCCGCCAATTCGACGCCCCCGAACTTCAGACTCAGGTCGGCAATCATAGGCTGCGGCGACACCTCGCCATTCACCGTCAGCGAGCCCTTTTCATTGATGCGCGTATCGAGCGTCACGTTGACGGGCCTGCTCAAATCCTGGCTAGCCCCCGTCACCTGCAAGGCGAAGGGCGCCAGTACGACCTTCGCCGCCGGACGTGTCGCGCGATCCTCGGCCGATATGCTGGCATCGCGCACATCTATCTTGAGCACATCGAACTGCCACGGTGGACTCGCGTCGGCGGGCGCCTGAGCGGGGCCGGGTGCGGTTGGCGCGACCCCCGGCGCGGCGGTCGGCGTGGCGGGTGCGGCCGGGGTGGCGGCGGCCGCTTCGGCAGGCCCCGCCGCGTGCGGTGGTGCGGCCGCCAGCCTCATGAGGTTCAAGGAGCCATCGGGTTCCAGCCACGTCACCAATTTGGTACCCGTCAGATCGACCAGATCGACATGCGCCCGGCGCTTGGCAAGGTCGACCGTGGTCCCCGTCACGGTCAGCGCGGGAACCGTAACCCAATCCAACTCTGAGTCTCGGGGCCGAACGGTCAAATCGTGCAGCGCCACCTTCGATAAATCGACTTCTAAGTTGGCGGGGCGTCCAGGCGCAGGGGGGCTCACCGCGGGACCTGTATCCGCAGGGCCGCTACCGGCGGGTCCACTGCTGGTAGGGCCAGGGCCGTTGCCCGCCGAAAATTTGTACGTGGCAGCCAAATCGATGGTGCCGGAGTGAGTCATGAAATTCAGGCGATCCTGCAGGTATTCCCAGAGCGTGTTGACCAGCAGCCCATCCACCCGAAACTCTCCGTCCGATTCGATCGGCTGCACGGACAGGTGCCCGTGCCACTCGATCCGCTCGCCGAGCTTCGAGGAACCCGTAAAGGTAAAGTTCCCGCCCTCGGCCCCGGTCGTGAACTCGCGCAATTCGAAATTAATGGGCTCGAGCCGCGCGGCGAAGACCTCCGGCCGGCTGCGGTCCTCGTAAGCCACCGACCCTTGCGACATCTTGAACGACCCGATGCGAAGCGCCGGCAGCGGTGCGCTCTTTTCTTCGTTTGGCCTGGGCGTCGATTTCGGCCGCAGCTGCAGCAGGTTCAGCGAGCCGTCCTGCGCCACCCTCGCGCTGACGTAGGGCGAGGCAATGTCGATGTTGACGAATGAAAAGGCGCGGTGCCATATCGAGGATAGCTCGAAATCTATGAACAGTCGCTCGAATCCGAGCAAGATCTCGCCGCCCGATCCCGCCAGCGAGAACTTGTTGACGGTGACTTGGAAAAGGAATGGGTTGACGCGGATCTCGCCCACGGCCGGCTTGACGCCGATACTCGCGGGCATGTCCTTGAGCAGAGCGGAGCGAATCAATTTCGGCGCGACTACGAATCCCGCTATCGCGTACACGCCGATGAGCACCGCGGCTATGCTGAGAATGCGAAAGGTTTTGGTCTTCAAGAATCGCAGCACAGGATATCCCCACCCGCAGCCGGTGCGACTGTTCGCCTAGTCTAGCAAAACTCCGCTCAGCGCTTGTTGCGTTGGATGAGCCGTTTGCGCTTGCGGACTTGGCGGGGCGTCAAGGGATTACGCTTACCCGCAAAGGGATTTTCCTCGCCCCGGAAAATGACGCGCACGGGCGTCCCCATCAGATCGAATGCCTTGCGATACACGTTGACCAGGTACCGCCGATAGGCATCGGGCACGTGATCCGTTTGATTGCCATGGATGACGATGACGGGCGGATTTTGGCCGCCCTGATGAGCATAGCGCAGCTTGATGCGGCGCCCGCTCACCAGCGGCGGCTGATGGCTTTCGACGGCCGCTTCCAGCACCCGAGTCAATTCCGGCGTTGCCATGTCGCGGGTGGCGGCGGCATAGACCTTGCGTACTGCCGCGAACAGCTCGCCCACACCACTGCCGTGCCGCGCCGAGATGAAATGCAGCGGTGCGAACGATGCAAACTCCAACCGTTGTTCGACTTGTTGACGGATCAAATCACGCTGTTCGGTGGGTATGTTGTCCCATTTGTTGACGGCGAGCACCAGCGCTCGACCCTGCTCGATAACCGTGCCCAATAGGCTCGCGTCCTGCTCCGCGACGTTGTCGTGCGCGTCCATCACCACCACCACCACATGGGCGGTCTCGATCGCCTGCAGCGTCTTGATTACGCTAAATTTTTCGACCGCTTCTTCCACTCGCGCGCGGCGCCGGACCCCGGCCGTATCGATCAGCGTGTAGCGCTCGCCATCGCGTTCGAACGGCACCAATACCGCGTCGCGCGTGGTTCCCGGTTGATCGAAGGCCACCATGCGATTCTCACCGAGCAAGCGGTTGATCAACGTGCTCTTGCCGACATTCGGACGCCCGATCACGGCGACCTTGATTCCCGTCATTTCCGGGCCGTCCTGCGGGTCCGGCGTCAATCCCGCCAGCGCCGCCTCGAGCAGGGAGATCACGCCCTGGTCATGCGCCGCGGCGATCGG
Organism: Steroidobacteraceae bacterium; assembly: GCA_036502605.1. Lineage (GTDB taxonomy): Bacteria > Pseudomonadota > Gammaproteobacteria > Steroidobacterales > Steroidobacteraceae > Bog-1198. Next base: position 94,156 of record DASXYI010000116.1, on the reverse strand, counting down.
GTGAGGTTCGCCCAGACCGAGCTGATGAAAATCGGCAACGGCGACGTCGGGATCGAAGCCTTCGGTCTTGTTGACCGTCAGCAGCACCGGCTTGCCGCTGCGCCGTGCGAGCTGCGCCACGAACTGATCCTGCGGCGTTACTCCAGCACGGCCGTCCACCAGCACGATTATTCGATCGGCCTCGGCAATGGCGCGCTCGGTTTGCGCGATCATCAGACTTTCGATGACGTCGGCATTTTCCACGAGGCCGCCGGTGTCGACGACGATGCAGGGGACCTCGGTCCGCCGAGCGAAGCCGTATTGCCGATCGCGCGTCAGCCCGGGTAAATCCGCGACCAGTGCGTCCCGCGTGCCCGTCATCGCGTTGAACAAGGTCGATTTGCCCACATTCGGTCGACCGATCAGTGCGACGACGGGTAGCACGTTGTGACTAGACTCCTAAGGATTCGTGGGCGGCGGCGGTGCCGGCTCTGGCGCTGGCGGCGCCGGCTCTGGTGCTGGCGGTACCGGTGCTGGCGCTGGCGGTGCCGGTACCGGTGCTGGCGCTGCCGGTGTTGGCGGTGGCGCCCGCTTCGCGGCAGCCTTGTCAGCCTTGGCCGCCTTGGCAGCCGCTTTGTCCGCTTCTTTCGCCGCCGCTTTCGCTGCCTTTTTGGCCGCCTTGGTCGGCTTGGGCGGGGGAGCGGCAACCGGCTCTTTGGCGGCTCCCGGATTGGCGCGGAACGCCGCCATCTTGCCGCCATCGTCCAATACGATCACCGTGTCGTCGACCGCCACCAGCGGGTTGCTGACGCGAAACTTGGAGACACGGAGACGCGCGACGAGGTAGCCGGTTTTCTTGTCCAGCCAATGCACATAGCCCTGGTAGTCCGCGAGGGCCACCGCCGTGGTGGTCTCGACCGGCGCGCTCAAGCCACGGCGCTTCAAATCCTCATTGCGCCAGATTTCCGAGCCGTCGCGCTCGCGCATGGCGACCACGGCACCGTCGGACTGCGTCACGAACAAATTATCTGCGTCGACCGCCAAGCCGCGATAGCTCGACATGTCGTGTGCCCACCAGATCTGACCGGAATCGAGCGCCAGCATGGCGGTGCGGCCCTGGAATCCCGTCGCGTAGACATTGTCGCCGACCACGCGTACGGCCGAGTCGATATCGACCAACCGGTCGAGTTCCGTTCGGCCATGCGGCGAGGCGAGCGCCGTATCCCACACCGTGTCGCCGGTGGCGAGCGACACCGCCATCACTTTGCCGTTGTCGAACCCGCTGATCGCCACTTCCTTCGCGATGGTGGGAATTCCCGTGCCGCGCAAGCTCAAACGCGGCACTTGCTGTTCGACCTGCCACAGTTCCTTGCCGCTTCCCGAATCCAACCCATGCAATCGGCCGTCGACGGAGCGCAGAACCACCACTTTCTCGCTGATGGCCGGCGCCGACAACAACTCCGAATTCACACGCGAGCGCCAGCGCTCTTTGCCGGTCGCGGCGTCAAGCGCAATGACCATGCCCTTGCTGGAACCCAGCACGACGATTCCGGAGCCGGCGCCCGGGCCCGCCGACAGCGGCAGCTTCAACTTTTTGACCCATAGTTGCTTGCCGGTATCCACAGCCACCGCCAGCACCTCGCCCTTATGCGACGCCGCGAAGACGACGCCATTGTCGAGCGCCGGACCTAGGCCCAAGCGTAATTTGACCTGTTTCTTGCCGCCGCCCACGTTGTCGCCCCACAGCTTTTTCACCGGCAGAGTGGTGGGAAATTTGACCAGTGCCGCCGGGGGTTCGACGTCCTTATCCTTGGAGCAGCCTGCTGCGATCAAAAGAGCCGCAATACCTAAGGGAAGCAATACGCGCATCAGGGTTTAGCCTTGTTCGACGGGTCGGCCGGGGGAGTGCCCAGGTCCGCTATTTTCAATTGGAGCAAGGCGGAATTGACGCTGCTCGCATCGCCCCCGTTCTGCGCCGCCCTATATTCGGTCAGCGCGCTCTTGACGTCCTTGTTCGCGTAGAACGCATCGCCGCGCACCTCGTGCGCGCGCGCGGCAAACGCGCCCCAGCTGTCCTGCGCCAGCGCCTTGATCGCATCGTCCGGTTTGCCCTGATCGATCAATACCCGCGCCAAGCGCAGCCGCGCGATGCGCCTGAGTTCACTGTCCTTTGAATTGTTCATGACCTGGGTCAGGGGCGCGATGGCGCTGGCGAGCTGTCCGTCGTCGACGTAGAGCCGCGCGATCATCAACTGCGCCTGATCCGCATACGGCGAGGTCGGATAATCCTTGATGAGGCCGTCAGCGACCTGTCGCGACTTCTTGCGATCGTCGCGCTCGAGGGCCGAGGTCATGTCGCCGAATTGGACGGCGGCGCGCAAGGCGCGGTCATTCCGGTAGCTGTCGTAGTAACGATAGCCGAAAATGAGCGCCGCGCCCAAAGCGACGCCGGCGACGACCCATACCCAGTTCTCGGCAACGACGCGCTTGACGTGCTCCAGTTGCTCATCGTCTGTCAAATAATCTTCAGCCATGACTACTCCGCTATCCCTGCCTTGAGACCCAACAAGGCCCCCAAGCGTTCATTGATTCGCTCGATGGCGCATTCCTCCTGCGCCACTTCCCGGCGCAAGTCCTTCAGAGCCACCACCCCACGAGCCACCTCGTCGTCGCCCAAAACAATCGCAAACTGTGCACCGCTCTTGTCCGCGCGCTTGAACTGCGTCTTGAAACTCCCGCCGCCGAGATTGATTTGCAATTTCAAGGCGGGCCAGGCGTCCCGTAGCCGCTCCGCCAAGTTGAAACCCGGAATCTCCGTCCGCTCGCCGGCCAGCACCAGATAAACCTGCGGCCGGTCGCGCACGAAACCCAGGCCCTGTTTCTCCAGAAGCATCACGATCCGCTCTTGGCCCATCGCCCAGCCTATGCCGGGCGTGCTGGCGCCGCCCAATTGCTCGACTAAGCCGTCGTATCGGCCGCCGGCGCATACCGTGCTTTGCGAACCCAACGCATCCGTGGTCCACTCGAACACCGTCCGCGTGTAGTAATCGAGTCCGCGTACCAAATGCGGCTCGACATGATACTCGATGCCCGCGCTCTTAAGGTGCGCGCACAAAGTCCCGAAGTGTTCGGCCGATTCCGCGTCCAACGACTCGAGCAACAGCGGCGCACCGGCGACGATGCGCTGCATGTCCGGGTTCTTGCTGTCGAGAATACGCAGCGGATTGCCATGCAAGCGCCGCTTGCTGTCCTCATCCAGAAGAGCCTCGTGTGCCCCGAAATATGCCGTGAGCTGGTCGCGATAGGCGGCGCGCGACGCGGGCGTCCCCAGCGAGTTCACCAGCAGCTTCAGGCGGGTCAAACCCAAACGCCGCAGGAGCCGCGCCGACAACAGAATCATTTCCGCATCGATGTCCGGCCCTGCGAAGCCGAACGCCTCCGCGTCGATTTGATGAAACTGGCGATAACGCCCCGCCTGCGGCCGCTCGCGCCGGAACATGGGCCCCATGCACCAGACACGCAGCCGGTTCTCTCGCAGCATCCCGTTGGAAATCACGGCGCGCACAATGCCGGCGGTGGCTTCGGGACGCAGCGTAATGTGATCTTCGCCCTGGTCGATGAAGCTGAACATTTCCTTTTCGACGATATCGGTGAAATCGCCGATCGAGCGCTTGAACAACTGAGTTTGTTCGATGATGGGCACTCGAAATTCTTCGTAGCCATAGGCCGCGAATACTTCGCGAGTGATGCGCTCCGAGTGCTGCCACGCTGCGGCTTGTTCCGGCAACACATCGTGAACGCCGCGAAGGGGTTCGATAATCTTACCCAAGAGTCCCTCCGATCAGCCGCGGGGATGCGGATTGCCCGCCGAAGAGGCGCGCCCCACGGCACGCAGCACGCCGTCGGCCCCCGCTTCAAAGCGCGCAACGTTGCCGGCTACGAATTGCGGCCCGATGGCGACCGCGTGGTTGTTGACTTCGAGTTGCACGCCGCTCGCGGACCGCAGGTACACGTTCAGAGGAGCGGCGCCGGCGATGCTTCTGACGCTATTGGCGCGGCCATAGCCAGCGAACAGGCGCCGGCCCATCGCATCATGCACGTCGACCCATGAGTCTGCCGAAAAGCTCAGGCGCAGCCTTGCCCGGCCGAGTCCGGCGGTCGATTCGGCGTCGTTCTGGGCAATCGCCGCTGCCGGCGATGCGGCGCTCACGGCTTGCGCGCGCCCCTCGACCACGCGATCAGCAGCGGCTCTTTCGCCAGTGGCCGCTGCAGGTTGAGCGGCTACGTCAGCGCCGGACGCGGCATGCTCAGCGCCGGCGGCACGCTCAGCGCCGGCGCCACGTTGAGCGCTCGCGGCAGTTTCACCGCTCGCGGCGCTTTCTGCGGTCGCGGACTTCGCCGCCGGCACGGCAATCGTGCGCGGATGCCAGGGCTTCCACCAAACCACGACTCCTATGGCCAAAGCCAGGGCAAAGCCGGCGATGGGCGCCCACGGTAGCTTGCGGCCTGCCGACGCTGAAGTCCGCATTCGCAGGGTGGGCTGCGCCGGAGCCGGTGCCGCCGATCGAGTGTCGTATGATTCCAGTATTTCGGCTGCCGGCAGCCCGAGAAGTCCCGCGTACCGCTTCAAATGCCCCTTGGCGTATACCGACGGGCCGATCCGCACGTAATCGCCGCTTTCGAGCGCATCGATGACCCATCCATCGAGATGCAATTCGTCCGCGGCCTTTTGCGCGGTCATTCCCTTGCGCTCCCGTTCCGCCTTCAGTCGCTGCCCGAGCGTTTCCGGGATCTCGCTCATCGATCGGTGCCGGATCGCATCAACTGGGCCTGCTCAGAGTTGGGGAACTCGGTCTGCACGCGCCGCGCGAACCCGGCTGCCGCGGTGGCATCACCCAGTTTCCGCTGCGCGCGGAATCCCAGCCACAACACTTCCGGGGCCGGGGGATTGACGGCGAGATAGCGTTGCACCACATCGAGCGCCTGGGCACCGTCGCCCCGGTCGATCGCCAAGTTGCCCAACTGCAGCATGGCTTCGGGCATGTTCGGCCGAATCGCCAAGGCGCGATTGAAATAGCGCTCGGCGTCGAGCACATCGCCGATGCTGCGCACGCAAACGCCGGCATTGACGAGCGCTACCTCGGGGGTCTGATACACGGGGTTGCGCGCCACCTCGCCGAACAGTTTTTCGCCGGCGGCAGCCTTGCCCGTGCGGCAGAGAAATCCCGCATAGTTATTCTGGATATTGGGATCGCGCGTGCCGAGACGCGCCGCGGCCGCATACGCCTTCTCCGCCTTGGGCATTTCGTTGAGCCGTTCGTAGACCAGGCCGGCGGTCAGCTGCACGTTCGCGTTGCTAGGATCCTGTTTCAGTGCGCGCTCGATGAAGTCGCGCGAGGATCCCAGTTTGCCGAGCTTCATGTACTCGATCGACAGCTGCATGTTGACGCTCGCCGCCTGTTCGCCGGTCTTACCCGGCGCCAAGCCCGATCTCATGCATGCCGGCAAACTCAAAGACAGCGCCGCGACCAACGCCAGCAAACCACTGACCCTCATCGGACCTCCGCCGCCGAGCGCGCAACGGTATTGAGTCGGGATCCTAAGCGCACCAAGGTGCGGTCGGTTACCTGCCCCGCCAGTTGACCGCAAGCGGCATCGATGTCGTCGCCCCGCGTCCGCCGAATCGTCGCGATGACGCCGTGGTCGTTGAGAATGTCGCGGAACCGCAGAATCACCGCCGCCGCAGAGCGCCGGTAGCGCGTGCCGGGAAACACATTGAACGGGATGAGATTCAGCTTCGCGGGTCTGCCGCGCAATAGCCGCGCCAACGCCTTCGCGTGCGTCGGGCTATCGTTGATGCCGTCGAGCATGACGTACTCGAAGGTGACGCTGCGGCCGTTTTGCTTGTCGAGGTAATGCCAGCATGCGGCGAGCAACTCGTCGATGGGATGTTTGCGGTTGATGGGTACGAGTTCGTTCCGCAGCGCATCGTTCGGAGCGTGCAGGGAGACGGCGAGTGCAACGTTGCATTCTTCCGCGAGTTTGTAAATCTGCGGCACCAGTCCCGAAGTGCTCAAGGTCACGCGCCGGCGCGACAAGTCGTACCCCAAATCGTCCATGAAGACCCGCATGGCCGGCACCACATTGCGATAGTTGGCGAGCGGCTCGCCCATCCCCATGAACACGATGTTGGTGATGGTTTTCCCGGCGGCCCTGCCCTTGGCGCCTTCTTCAGCGGGGCCGGCGCTCGCTTCGAGTTCGCGGTGCGCCAGCCACACCTGACCCACGATTTCCGCGACGGTCAAGTTGCGGTTGAATCCTTGCTGGGCGGTCGCGCAAAACGAACAATCCATCGCACAGCCCACCTGGCTGGAGATGCACAAGGTGCCGCGGTCGGGTTCCGGAATGTAAACCGTCTCGATGCCCTGCACCTCGTCCATGCGCAGCATCCACTTGCGAGTCCCGTCCGAGGATCTTTGCTCCGTAACGATTTCCGGTACCGAAATCTTGGCCACCTCGGCCAGCTGCGCGCGAAAATCCTGCTTGAGATCGCTCATCGCAGAGAAATCCGAGGCACCGCGCCGATAAATCCACTTCATCAACTGCCGCGCGCGAAACGGCTTAGCGCCCAGACGTTCGGCCACGAACGCCTCGAGTTCGGAGCGGGGCAAGCCGAGAAGATTCACGCGTTCGTCGGCCACGTTTGCGGTTCCTGACTGATCTTGCGGCGCCTACGCTAGCGCGTACGCGGGCAGACCTCAATTTCGCGGAAGAAATAGGAAATCTCGCGGGCCGCCGTATCGGGCGCATCCGAACCATGAACGATGTTCTCATCGATGCTGGTGGCAAGGTCGGCACGGATCGTGCCCTTGTCCGCTTTCTTCGGATCGGTGGCGCCCATGACATCGCGGTTCTTTGCAATGGCGCCCTCGCCCTCGAGCACCTGCACCATCACCGGACCCGACGTCATGAACTTCACCAAATCCTTGAAGAACGGCCGCTCGCGATGCACCGCGTAAAAGCCCTCGGCTTCGCCCTGCGACAATCGCATCATACGCGCCGCGATCACACGCAAGCCCGCCTGCTCGAAGCGACGATAGACTTCGCCGATCAGGTTGCGGCCCACGCCGTCGGGCTTGACGATGGAAAGAGTGCGCTCAATTGGCATGACAACCTCGGGTGCTTTGCTGGGGTATCCGCCCCAAAAGGGGCTGACAAAGACCGCGAAGTGTACTGGAGCGGAAGCGCCCAAGCAATCAGGATGACAGCCGAAGTCCCTGTATTGCTTGGAAAAACCGGCTGTTTTTAGGCGCTCCGTGCCGACTAACTCGGCCGTCCGGCCGAGTTGAACGCCGCGAACGCGGCGGCCCCGAAGGGGCGAGGTGCGCAAGCACCGAGTAACCTACCGGGCCGCGGCGGCCCGGTCCTTGTTCGGGGCCGTCCCGACCCCGTTAAGTCCGGCGACAGCGCCTATATCTTACTAAACGTTGAAGCTCTCGCCGCAGCCGCATTCGCCCTTGGCCTTGGGGTTCTGGAACTTGAAGGCTTCGTTCAAGCCCTGCTTGACGAAATCCACCACGGTTCCGTCGATCAGCGGCAGGCTGGTGGAATCGACCACGACTTTGACGCCGCGCGCTTCGAAAACGGCATCTTCGGGATGAATTTCGTCCGCGTAATTGACGATGTACGCGAATCCGGAACATCCGGTTTTCTTGATGCCGACGCGCAAACCGATGCCCGCGCCGCGCTTTTCCAAATGCGTACGAACCCGATCAGCCGCCGACTCGGTCAACAGTATCGCCATACCGCACTGCCCTCTAGTCACAGGGATACCCCGTAGCGCTATACATAACATGCATACACGATCCGCGCACGGAACCGCAGCTCACATTTTTGCATTTCCTTATGCCCCGCGTCACCCGGCAGGCCGGCCTCGCCTCGAGGAAAACCGCCGTTACGGGCGATATGGGGACGATACCGCCGCTATCCAGGCATCTTCGACGATCAGAAGCCGGCCCAGCTTCTCGATCGGCACATCAAAGCGTTCGCGCAGCGACTGAACGCTCTCCGGCAAGACCGGCTTGGCTTCCCTTCCTAGGGCCGTTTGCGCGATCCAATCCGATACCGCGATGACATGCGGGCACGCGAAGGCCAGGAATCGCACCGCTTCCAGGGTCTGGACCGGCTTGCTCGAATCAATTCGCATATCGAACTGCACCCAGGTGCCCTGCGCCCGCCCGCCCGCCGCACCGCGGCGCACCCGACGGCCGGTCAGAACGCCGGCGGCGAGCGCACCCTCGAAGTGACGCGTCGTTAAATTATTGTAATTCATGGCGGCCACGAGCCTGCGGGTCCCCGGCAATGCGGCGCAGACGCGTCACTGCCCGCAGGACCGCCGCGACCGCCGCTTCGACATCCGCTTCAGTCGAAAAGCGGCCCAGGCTGAACCTCAAGCTGCTTTCGGCGAGGCGCTCATCACGACCCAAGGCACGCAGTACATAGGACGGCTCCTGAGTCGCCGACGTACACGCCGAGCCGGTCGAGACGGCAATGGAGGAGCGCACGGCGGCGAGCAGACTCTCTCCTTCAACATCCTCGAATGACACGTTGAGCAGATGGGCCACAGAGTGCGCGGCGTCCCCGTTGCGCAGCGCGCCGCCCAATGCATCGAGACCACGCCACAATCGATCTCGCAGCAGCCCGATGCGCAAGGCCTCCGGCTCCCGTGTGGCTGCGGCCAACGCGAATGCCGTCCCCATCCCCACCACCTGGTGGGTCGCTATCGTGCCCGAGCGTAGGTTCCGCTCCTGACCCCCGCCGAATTGCAGCGCCCGCAACTGCACCCCGCGCTTGCGCGACACCACGAGAGCGCCAACTCCCTTGGGCCCATAGGCTTTGTGCGCCGACAACGACATCAAGTCGACCTCTAGGCGGTCAAACTCCACCTCACATTTGCCGACGCTTTGTGCCGCATCCACATGCAGCCGAACCGTGCCGTGGGCGGCGCACACGGCCGCGATCGCGGCGATGTCCTGAATGACGCCGATTTCGTTGTTGACGTGCATGACCGAGACCAGGGTGGTGTCCGGCTGCAGCGCCGCCTCGACCTCCGCGGGGTCCAGTACGCCGCCCCGATCCGGCACCAGGTAGGTCACGCGCCACCCACGACGTTCCAGTTCACGGCAGGGATCGAGCACCGCCTTGTGCTCGGTGCGCACGGTGACGATGTGCCGTCCGGTGTCGCGGTAATAAGCGGCGATTCCGAACAGGGCGAGGTTGTTGGCCTCGGTGGCTCCCGAGGTCCAAATGACGTCCTCCGGCTCGGCGCCCACGGCGGCGGCCACTTCGCCCCGCGCCGCCTCGACCAAGGCATTCGCCGCATCGCCATAGTCATGGCTCGCAGAACCCGGATTACCGAAGGCGCCCTCCTGCGTGAGGCACTCGGCCATGGCCGCCGCCACGCGCGGATCGACCGGTGTGGTGGCCGCATAGTCGAGGTAGACGGGGGCTGTACGGCGTCCATGCGCCGCGGTCCCTTGGTTCGTCATGGACGCCGTCATGGAGGCCGTCGCGAGGACTGTCCGCGCCGTCCCTGCACGGCGCTCAAGATGCCGCGCATGATGTTGAGTTCGTTGCGGTCCAGCTGCGCGCGATTGAACAGTCGCCGCAATCGTTCCATCAAATGCCCGGTGCGATCGTCAAAATCGATTTCATTCAAAACCTGATTGAGGTGCTCGTAAAAGTGTTCGACATCGCCGGCCGGCGCGAGCGGCAACTCCATTTGAACTTCGGATCGCGGCTGCTCGCGCGCCATGAAGATTTCATAGCTCAGAAGCTGGACCGACATCGCGAGATTGAGCGAGCAATAGTCGGGGTTTGCCGGTATGCGGACCAACACGTTGCAATACTGCAGGTCATCGGTGCTCAGGCCGTAGCGCTCCGAGCCGAACAATAATGCCGCGCGATTCTCTTCCGGCAAGGCGACGATTCGCCCCGCCACATCGCGCGGCGTCGTGAATTCCCAATAATACGAGCGCGGCCGCGAAGTCGTTCCCGCGATGAAGCCGCAGTCGGCGACCGCTTCGGATACCGTCGATACGATGCGCGCATTCGCGAGAATATCGTCGGCCCCGGCAGCCAGCGCATTCGATTCCGCGTGAGGAAAGGAGCGGGGCCGCACCAGAACCAAATCGGTGATCGCCATATTCTTCATGGCGCGCGCGACCGAGCCGATATTGCCCGGATGGCTGGGGTCTATCAGGACGATGCGAACGGCGGCGGTCATGGTCTGTTATTCTAGCGCCACCCTATGCAACCACTGCTCAATATCGCCGTGCGCGCCGCCCGGCGCGCCGGTGATTTGATCGTGCGCAGCCTGTCGCGTCTCGATTCGATCAAAATCGATACCAAAGGCCGCAACGATTTCGTCACCGACATCGACCGCAAAGCCGAAGCGGACATCATTGCCACGATCCGCCGCAGCCATCCGCAGCACGCCGTTCTCGGCGAGGAATCCGGCCGCAGCGGCGACAATGAATTCGTGTGGATCATCGATCCGCTCGACGGCACGACTAATTTTCTGCATGGCTTCCCGACCTTTGCAGTTTCGATCGCGGTCGAGCATAAGGGACGCTTGGAGCACGCGGTGGTCTACGATCCCATGCGGCAGGAATTCTTCACGGCGTCGCGCGGCGACGGCGCCCAGCTCGAGGGCAAGAAGATTCGCGTCAGCACGCAGCGCGGCCTGGAAGGGTCGCTGATCGGCACCGGCTTTCCCTACCGCATGGACGCCGTCCATGTCGATGATTACCTCGCCATGCTCAAGGTGATCATGGGAAGCGCCGCCGGCGTGCGCCGTCCGGGCGCCGCCTCGCTGGATCTTGCGTACGTGGCCGCCGGCCGAATCGACGGTTTCTGGGAGTTCGGCCTTAAGCCATGGGACACCGCCGCGGGAGTGCTGCTCATTCAAGAGGCCGGTGGCCGCGTCGGCACACCCATCGGCGCCGACTATGCCTTGGGTCCGAACATCATCGCCGGCAACCCCAAGGTTTATGAGGGCATGGTCGAGGCACTCGGTCCGCTCACTCCAGAAGCCCTGCGCGCCTAGCTGGGAGCCTGCCCCTTACGGAACCGCTTTGGCCGGCGCGGCGTGCGCCGCATCCGGTTCCGTGCCGCGCAGCCGGCTGTGTCTGTAGCCGTACACGAAATATACGAAAAATCCCAGCGCGCTCCAGAGGACCAGCCGCAGCCAGGTCGCGGTCGGCAGGGAATACGCCATTCCGGAGCAGAAAATCACCCCCATGGGCGCATTGAACCACACCGCGCTTACGCGAAACGGCCGCGGCAAATCGGGTCGTGTGTAGCGAAGCACCAGCACGCCGAGACAGACGACGATGAAAGCGATCAGGGTCCCTATCGAGACCAACTCGCCCAAGATGCCGATGGGCAGAAGCCCGGCAAAAGTACAAGCCAGCGCGCCGGTAATGAGTGTGGCGATATGCGGAGTGCGGAATTTCGGGTGCACGGCGCCGAAGAATTTCGGCAGCAAGCCGTCATGCGCCATGGTGAGCCAAATGCGCGCCTGCGGAATGATCATGGTGATGATCACCGACGTGAGGCCAAACAGCGCGCCCCAGATCACCCAACTCGACAGCCATGCAAGCTGCGGGTGCGACTCGAGAGCGATAGCAACCGGCGCCGCGTCGTTCAATTGCTTGAACGGCACCAATCCGGTGAGCACACTCGACATCAGTACGTACAGCAGCGTGCAAATGGCCAGGCTGCCCAGCATGCCGATAGGAATGCCGCGCTGCGGATTTTTCGCCTCCTGTGCGACCGTGGAAACGCCGTCGAATCCGATGTAGGCAAAGAAGATGATGGCGGACGCCTGGAATATTCCGCTCCAGCCGAACTCGCCGAAGGTGCCCGTGTTCTTCGGAATGTACGGAATCCAATTCGCCGTATTGACGTACATGAAACCGAAGGCGATGACCGCGATCACGATGGCCACTTTGATCGCGACGATGATGATATTCACCACCGCCGACTCCTTGATGCCTTTGTAGCAGAGCGCGGTCACCGCGACGACGATGGCGACAGCCGGTAAATTCACGACGGCGCTCGTTCGGGTCACATGAAAGCCCACCGCGGCGGCCTCGAACGGCGCGGAACTCAGCCAATCCGGAATGAAGTTGATGCCGTAGTGGTCCAGCAGCTTGATGAAATAGCGGCTCCAGCCGACGGCAACGGTGGAAGCGGCCATCATGTACTCGAGGATCAGGTTCCAGCCCACAAACCAGGCAATGAATTCGCCCAGCGTGGCATAGCTATAGGCGTAGGCACTGCCCGCCACCGGCACCATGGCCGCGAATTCCGAGTAGCACAGACCGGCGAACATGCACCCAAGGCCGGCGACGATGAAGGAGATCACGATGGCGGGCCCGGCATGTTGGGCAGCCGCGAGACCGGTGAGTACGAAAATCCCGGTACCGATGATGCCGCCGATGCCGAAGGCGACCAGGGCCGGAATACCCAAAGCGCGATTCAGGCTCTTATCGGAAGCCTCCTTCTGATAAGCGGCGATCGGCTTGGTTGCGAGCATTCCCTTGATATTCATGTCATGCACCCGATGTAGCTCATGTTGGATCGTACTGGACCCGGATGGCCCGGACATGCGCCTTCCCGAACGCAATCAGAGCCGACTGTAACGGCTTTCCCACCGCACATTCAATCTATTTGCTTTCAAACCCCTGCCACCTGCGTTGGCCCCTGCCGCCGGCTAGCCCTGCCCTCATCGGCCACGCGGACTCCTTGAGGTCGGCCACGCGGAATCCGTGAGACAGCCTTCTACGGTTCGCCGCCACGTCGCCGCAAGCTTATGTTGAGCCACTCCACGATCGCTGCGAAAGCCATCGCAAAATACAAATAGCCCTTCGGAATATCCAAGTCCAAGGACTCGCCGATCAACGCGCCGCCCACGAGAACCAGGAACGCCAGAGCCAGTATCTTGATCGTCGGGTGCCGATCGATGAAACCACTCACCGTAGAGGAAACTACCATCATCACCAAGACCGACGCCACGATGGCGGCCACCATCACCTCGATGTGGTTGGCGAGCCCGACCGCGGTAAATACCGAATCCAGCGAGAACACGATGTCGATGATGCCGATCTGCGCAATGATGAGCCAGAAGCTGTTCATCACCCCCGGCTTACGTTCGGTGGTCCTGCCCTCGAGCGTGTCGCGGATTTCCATGATGCTCTTGACGACCAGAAACGCACCGCCGGCGAACAGGATGAGGTCGCGGCCGGAGATCTCCTGGCCGAACACGGTGAACAGCGGCTCGACCAGCGTCGCGAGCCAGGTAATCGAAAACAACAGCGCAATGCGCGTGAGCATCGCGAAGCTCAAGCCCAAAAAGCGCGCGCTCTTGCGCTGCGCTTTCGGCAGCCGGTCGACGAGAATTGCCAGGAAAATGATGTTGTCGATGCCGAGAACGATCTCGAGCACCGCAAGGGTCAGGAACGAGAGCCAAGTCTGCGGATCGGAAAGCAGTTCCATGCCCGATCCTACGGCAGACCGTCGACCTCTTCCGGCTTGGTGAGCTTGCGCTCCATCAAGTCGTCGGTTCGCAAACCAAAGTCGAGCGCCAGCGCCGCCGAAATGTAGATCGAGGAATAGGTGCCGGCAATGATGCCGATCACCAGCGCGGCGGAAAAGCCGTGCAGGGTCGCGCCGCCGAAAATCAGCAAGGCGACGACCACCAGCAAGGTCACCAGCTTCGTCATCAAGGTTCGCGACAGGGTCTGATTGATCGATTCATCGATCACCTGCGCGATGGTGAGCTTACGCGCGATGCGCGCACGCTCGCGCACTCGGTCGAACACGATGACGGTATCGTTCAAGGAATAGCCGATGACCGCGAGAATCGCCGAAATCGCGGTGAGGTCGAAAGTCATCTGGCTCAGGGCAAAGAATCCGAGCACGCAGATCGGGTCGTGCAGCACGGCGAAGATTGCGCCCATCGCGAGCTTGAACGTGAACCGCAGCAACACGTAGATCAAGATCAGCACCAGCGTCGCCACCAGCGCCCAACCGCCCTTGACGAACAACTCCTGCCCGACCTGCGGCCCCACCACTTCCGTGCGCTGCAGTTTCACGCCCTTCTCGACGCCGCTGAAGACCTCGAGTATGCGCGCGCCGATCTGGTCGCCCTTGGCGTTCGGGTCGGGCGGTAAGCGAACCAAGATATCCCGCGAACTGCCGAACGCCTGTACCTGCGCGCCATCGACGCCGGATTTGGCCAGCGCCGCACGCAGCTGGTCGATGTTCGGCGCCTGGGGAAAATTCGTCTCGACCACCACGCCGCCGGTGAAGTCGACGCCCAAATTCAATCCGCGTATGGCCACCAACGCCAGCGATGCCACGATCAACACCGTGGACAGCCCGTACCACACCTTGCGGGTGTTCATGAACGGGAAGCGCGTTACCTTGTGAAAAAATTCCATGGAAACCTCGGGCCTGAGCCGCGTTAGATCGACAGGCGTTCGACCCTGCGCTTGCCGCCGTAAATGACCTGCACCAACGCGCGGCTGCCCATCAGCGAGGTGAACATCGAGGTCGCGATGCCGAACACCAGCACCGTTGCGAAGCCGCGCACCGCACCCGCACCGAGAAACAACAACACGAGACCGGCGATCAGCGCGGTGACGTTGGAATCGGCGATGGCTGAAAAAGCGCGGTCGAAACCGGCGGTGATGGCCGCGCGCGGCGACACGCCGTTGCGCAGCTCTTCACGGATGCGCTCGTAGATGAGGATGTTGGCGTCGACCGCCATACCGACGGTGAGCACCACCGCCGCGATGCCGGGCAGCGTCAGGGCCGCGCCGAACAAGGACAGGAGCGCCGTCAGCAGCACCACATTGGCCGCCAGCACCACATCCGCAATCAGGCCGAAAAGCTTGTAATAAATGGCCATGAATACGAAGGCGGCCAACATGCCGAACACCATGGCGTTCACGCCCTTGTTGATATTGTCCTGACCCAACGTGGGACCGATGGCGCGTTCTTCGACCGCGGACAACGGCGCCGCCAATCCTCCTGCACGGAGTAGCAACGCGAGCTCGCGGCCTTCGATGGGATTCACGCCGGTGATTTGGAAATTATTGCTGAACACGCCGCGAATGGTGGCGCGGTTGATGACCTCTTCGGTGGTGCGGTCGACGTCCACGCCCTGCGCGTTCTTCTCGCGCGAGCGATCGATGAACACCACCGCCATCAAGTGGCCGATATTCTCCTGCGTGTTCTTCAGCATCTTCGCGGCGCCGCGGCTGTCGAGCCCCACCGAAACGGCGGCGCCTTCCTGCGTATTGGGCTGGAACGACGCGTCGGTCAGCTGATCGCCGGTGACCACCACCTCACGCTTGAGCAGCACCGGCTGCTTCTCGCGCGTGTAGTACAGCTTGTCGCCCAGCGGCACGTGCCCGCTGGCCGCGGCCTCGAGCGGATTGCTGTTCTCATCGACCATGCGAAACTCCAACGTCGCGGTCTTGCCGAGGATTTTCTTGACCTCCGCGGAATTTTGCAGGCCGGGCAATTGAATGGCGATGCGGTCGATGCCCTGGCGCGCCACCTGAGGCTCGGACACGGCGAGTTCCGGGCTGTTCAATCGGTTGCGCAGGATGACGATGTTCTGCTGGACCGCGTAATCCTCGCGTTCCTTGATCTCCTGCGGCGTGAGCTTCAACTCCAACGCAGGCGCGCCGTCGACCGTGACATCGGTCAGGGTGAGGTTGCGGCTGTCGGCAAGGATCGCCGCCTTGCCCTTGGTGAAGCTATCGGCGTCGCGGAACAGAACCCGTACGCGATTGATCGGGTAGTCGACCTGAACGTCCTGGTAGGGAACGCGGGCATTGCGCAGCGAGGCGCGAAAATCCTGCTCATGACGGTCGAGCAGCTGTTTGACGGCTCCCTGAACGTCGACCTGATAAACCAAGTACACGCCGCCGCGCAGATCCAGTCCCAGTTTCACGGGGCCCAAACCCAAGTTGCGCATCCATTCCGGCACGCGCGAGGCTTGCGACAGGGCGATGGTGAACTGATTGGACCGCGCTTCGGCGATGATATCCCGAGCTTTTAACTGGTCTTGTTTACTGCTGAAGCGAAAGGTCAAGCGGCCCTGCTCCAGAAACGCGCCGCTCGGGCTCACGCCCTTATCTTTCAGGAGCTGCTCGATGCTGGTCCGATCGCCGGGGGTGACCACCGCACGATCGCGCGCGAGCTGCAGCGCACTCTCTTCGCCGAACAGATTCGGCAGCGCCAGGAAGATCCCCAGGACCAGCACGATCGCGACCAACGCGATCTTCCAGCGCGGGTACGAGATCATGCGCTCTTGACCGTGCCCTTGGGCAGCACCTGCGCGATTTGGAATTTCTGCAGCTTGATGTTCACGCCGCTCGCGATTTCCAACGTCAGGAATTGTTCACCGACCTCGACCACCTTGCCGAGAATGCCGCCCGTGGTGGCCACCTCGTCGCCCGCCACCACCTTGGAAAGCATTTCTTTCTGTTCTTTGGCGCGCTTGTTCTGCGGCCGGATGAGCAAAAAATAAAACACCACCAGCAGCAGTACCGGCAGCATCAAGGCGCTTAGGATGCTCTGCCCGCCGGTCGCTCCGGCGGCCTGCGCATGGGCTGAATTGATAAAGTAATCCATTGTTACACCCATTTTTTGCGGCGGACGCCGCTACACAAAGCCGGGCAGTATACAGCAGGCGGCCGCAAACTTAACACAGCTCGCCTGAGGTAGGCGCCTGCGGCGAGTCGCGGCGAAGAGCGCCTAGTCGCCGGCCCGCAGCGCATAGAACTCGGCCGCGTATGCCTCGAAGCGCCCCGCCTCGATCGCTGCCCGCATCTCCCCCATGAGTTGCTGATAGAAGTACAGATTGTGGACGGTGTTGAGGTGTGAACCCAGTATCTCGCCGCATTTGTCGAGATGCCGCAGGTAGCTGCGGCTGAAATGCCGGCAGGTATGGCAGCCGCAGCCTGGCTCGATCGGGTTGGTGTCTTTGTGATGCGCGGCGTTGCGGATATTGATCACACCCGAGCGGGTAAATAAATGCGCGTTGCGCGCATGCCGCGTCGGCATGACGCAGTCGAACATGTCGATCCCGCGCCGCACTGCCTCGACGATATCCTCCGGTCTGCCGACGCCCATGAGATAGCGAGGTTTGTGCGATGGCATATGCGGCATCAAGCCATCGAGCACCCTCTCCCGTTCGGTCACGCTCTCGCCGACCGCGAGGCCGCCGACGGCAAGCCCCGCAAAGCCGATGTCCTCGAGCGCGGCCAGCGACGCCAGCCGTAGATTCTCGTGTACACCGCCCTGCACGATGCCGAACAATGTCCCCGGCGGTTCGGTCTCGTGGTACTTGCGAAAGCCCCGCAGCGCCCAGCGCATCGACAGTTCCATGGACGCGCGCGCCTCGGCCTCGCTTGCAGGATACGGAGTGCATTCGTCGAAGCTCATGGCCACATCCGACCTGAGCGTGCGCTGAATGCGCATCGACTCCTCGGGCGAGAGAAATACCCGCGCGCCGTCGACCGGGGAACGGAATTGGACTCCTTCCTCCGTGAGTTTGCGCATCGCCGTGAGGCTGAAAACCTGAAATCCCCCGGAATCCGTCAATATCGGCCGGTTCCAATGCATGAAGCGGTGCAGGCCCTGGTGCGCCTCGATCACCTCGAGCCCGGGACGCAGGTACAGGTGGAAGGTATTGCCCAGGATGATTTGCGTGCCGATGCTTTCGAGATCTTCCGGCGTCATCGCCTTGACGGTTCCGTAGGTGCCCACGGGCATGAAGGTCGGCGTCTCGACGATGCCGCGCGCGAATTCCAGACGCCCGCGCCGTGCCGCACCGTCCCGTCGCAAGAGATCGAAACGCATACGGCTCACGCGCGCTCGATCGCGGTTCGCATCGGAGTCAGAAACATGGCATCACCGTAGCTGAAGAATCGGTAGCGCGCCCCGACCGCATGCGCGTAGGCCGCGAGCAGCGCATCGCGACCGACGAAAGCAGCGCACAGCATCAAGAGCGTCGACTCTGGCAGATGAAAATTCGTCACCATCGCGTCCACCACTCGAAACTTGTAGCCGGGCTTGATGAAGACGCGCGTCGCGCCCTTGTAGGGGACGAGCGCCGGGCTCGATACCGCGCCCGCCGCCGCCACGACCCCCGCCGCTGCCCCCGTCACCGTGTCCGCCCCCGCTACGGCCGACGCCGTTTCCAAGCTTCTAACCACTGTCGTGCCGACGGCGATCACACGGCCGCCGGCCGCGCGCGTGGCGTTGATTGCCTCGGCAGTGGCCTCGGGCACCTCGAGGTATTCTTCGTGCATCACGTGCTTCTCGAGGTCGTCCACCCGCACCGGCTGGAACGTGCCGGCCCCCACGTGCAGCGTGACGAATGCATGTGGGACGCCGCGCGCCTCGAGCGCCGCGAAAGTGCCGGCGTCGAAATGCAGGCCGGCCGTGGGCGCCGCCACCGCGCCGAGTTCCCGCGCATAGACTGTCTGATAGCGCTCGCGATCCGCGCTCTCCGGCGCCCGGTGGACGTACGGCGGCAGCGGCATATCTCCGTGCGCCTCGAAATACGGCAGCACATCGCAAGAGAATTGCAGCCGAAACAAGTCCCCGTCTCTGTCCAGCATGCACGCCGTGGCTCCGCCCGGCAGCGACACTCGGGCCGCCGCCTTCAACCCCTTGCTGGCCCGGGCATGCACCAGGGCGGTGTTCGAGTCGAGCACTCGTTCGAGCAGAATCTCGATCTTGCCGCCGCTCTCCTTGACCCCATGAACCCGTGCCGGCACGACGCGCGTGTCGTTGAACACCAATAGATCCTGCGCGGTCAACAACGACGGAAAATCGCGAAATTGCAGGTCCTCGAGCGCAGCGCTCTCGCCGTCCAGCATCAACAACCGGCTGGCGGAGCGTTCCTGGGTGGGTCGTTGGGCGATAAGTTCTCGGGGAAGGTCGAAATGGAAATCCGTGCGCTGCATTTGATACCCAATACTACCTGGCGCCAATCGCTTATACTGCTGGATCTGGCATGCCCGGATGGCGGAACTGGTAGACGCGCCGGACTCAAAATCCGGTGGTGGTGACACCGTGTGGGTTCGATTCCCTCTCCGGGCACCAGACCTTAAAAATTTATGGAAGCGAATTGAAATTCTGCAGTAATTGCGGCTCGTCCGTCGTTTCGAGGATTCCCGACGGGGACCACCGGCCGCGCTTCGTATGCGCGAGTTGCGGCACGATTCACTACAAGAACCCGTTGCTGGTCTTGGGGTGCGTGCCGCAGTGGGAACACAAGATCCTGCTGTGCAAGCGCGCCATTGAACCCCGGTTGGGATTTTGGACCGTGCCGGCAGGGTTCATGGAAATCGGCGAGACCATGCAGCATGCGGCGGCGCGCGAATGCTACGAAGAGGCGATGGCGAAGGTCGAAATCGGCTCGCTGTTGGCCGTGGCCAATTTGACCCATGCCGGCCAGGTGCACATCATGTTCCGTGCCCGGTTACTCGCGCCGGAATTTGCCCCCGGCCCAGAAAGCCTGGAAGTTGGCTTATACTCGGAAGCCGAGATTCCGTGGTCGGACCTGGCGTTTCCCAGCGGCGAATTCACGCTGCGTAAGTTCTTCGCCGACCGGGCCGTCGGCCGCGAGGATCATCACTTCACGGAGCTGACGCGTCCGTTGAAGACCGGCGTGGCACAATAGCCTCTCGTTCAATCGTTCAAGGTAAGGGTAAAACATGGCGTTCGTGGTCACCGAAAGCTGTATCAAGTGCAAATATATGGACTGCGTGGAAGTCTGTCCCGTCGACTGTTTCCATGAAGGTCCGAATTTTCTCGTGATCGATCCCGATGAGTGCATCGATTGCACGTTGTGCGAGCCCGAGTGCCCCGTCGAAGCGATTTTTTCGGAGGAAGAAATTCCTACCGGTCAGCAGGACTTCAAGCAGCTGAATGCCGACCTCGCCAAAAAATGGCCTGTGATCAGCGAGAAGAAGGATGCGCCCGCCGATGCCAAGGAGTGGGAAGGCGTCAAGGACAAGGTCAAGCTGCTGGAGCGTTAGTCTAGGAGCTGGCGGCGCACCCAGCGGCCGCCCCCGACTTAGCCTAGGAGCTGGCGGCGCACCCAGCAGCCGCCCCCGACTTAGTCTGGGAGCTGGCGGCGCACGCAGCGGCCGCCCGACCGATCGGGCGTCAGCTGGCCTTTTCCTTGGCGGAATGCAGTTCTTTGATTTGCTCCACCAGGTCGTGCGGCGGCATGTAGCCGCTGATGTAGTCGCCGCTCTCGGTGACGATCGCCGGCGTGCCGCGCACGCCGATGCTCTGTCCCAAAGCGTATTCTCGCGCCACCGGGGTCGGGCCGCAGCTCTTGCTCGTATCCAGCGCGCCGCCGGCCTTGGCACGCGTCAGCGCCTCGTTGCGATCCGCCGCACACCACACGGCTTCGGCCTTGCGCCAGCTTTCCGTATTGGGCCCGGTACGCGGATAGAACATATACCGAACGCGCACACCGAGCCTGTTGAGCTCCGCCATTTCGCTGTGCAGCTTGCGGCAGTATCCGCAATCGACGTCGGTGAACACCGTGATGGTGTACTGAGGATTTTTTGGCGAGAAGATCAGCATCTGCGATTCGGGCACCGAGTTGATCATCGCGATTCGCGCTTTGGTACGCAGCCCCTCGGTCAAATTCTCCCGCGTGCCCATGTCGTAGACGTTGCCGTCGAGAAAGTACTTGCCGTCGGCGGTCAAATAGCTGACATCGGCGCCCTGCGAGAACTCGTAGATGCCGGGGATGGGCGAAGGCCGTAAGTCGTCGAGCTTCGATCCGGCCGGCAGCAGCTTGAGCAGCGCCGCGCGCGGATCCGCGGGTTGATCGGCGGAGTCGGCACGTGCACCTAAACCCAGGGTACCCAACCCTAGGACTAGGACGGCGAGGCTCTTCAACATGGAACGCTCCAACGGCATGGACAGTTTTTGACCCCTCCGCCGGCGGGAGGTTCAGGAAATTCTATCAGAGGTCGATCTTGCGAGGATGTCGATCAGCCGCGCGGATGATGCTGTTGATGCAGCTCTTTCAGGCGCTCACGCGCGACGTGCGTATAGATTTGCGTGGTCGACAGGTCGCTGTGACCCAGCAGCATCTGCACCACCCGCAGATCCGCCCCATGATTCAGCAAATGCGTGGCAAATGCGTGCCGCAGCGTGTGCGGCGACAATTCCTTGTCGACGCCGGCTTTTTTCGAGTAGCGCTTGATGATGTGCCAAAACGCCTGACGCGTCATACGATCGCCGCGCCGCGTCGGGAACAAGTAGTCGGTCTGGCGTTCCAAGAGGATTTCCACCCGCGGGCCTTGCATGAACTGCTCCACCCACTTGACGGCCTCTTCGCCCAGCGGTATCAAGCGCTCGCGGTTGCCCTTGCCGACCACGCGGATCACGCCCTGGTTCAGATTCACTTGGTTGTGTTTGAGGCTGACGAGTTCCGAAACGCGCAAGCCCGTGGCGTACAGAACTTCGAGCATGGTTCGATCGCGATGCCCCAGCGGGTCGGCTACGGTCGGCGCCTCGAGCAGTGAATCGACCTCGGCTTCGGTCAGCGATTTGGGCAGCGATCGGCCGATTTTCGGCATGGCGATCTGCGCCGTCGGGTCGACCGTGATCAATCCTTCGCGCACCATGAAACGGAAGAAACGCCTGAAACTCGATAGCTGCCGCGCGGTCGATCGGGGCCTCGATCCGCCCTCCACCCGAGCCGCGATGAAGCCCAGCAATTCGCTGCGGGTGGCCTTGAGCAACGCGCTGTCGCGCTCTTCGAGCCAGCGCGCCAGCGCAGTAAGGTCGGCCCGATACGCCGCCAGCGTGTTGGCCGACAAGCCGCGCTCCATCCACACCGCGTCCAGAAAGCGCTGCAAGGCCGGATCCGCAGGCTCACGGGGGGGCGATGCCGCAGTGCCCGTGGTGCGTGTATAGACCGTCCGTTTAAGAGCCGTCACCATATGTTCCCGCGTGGTAATCGCACGAAATAGTGCCGGTACGCGTTGTCTGGGGGCAGTATGCGAAAGGTGCTTGCAGGGGGGCGTGACCAGTCTCACAGTAACCGGTAACTATTAACATAAGGAGAACCAGATCACAGAACTCGAGCCATCGGCGGCCGCGCCGGCTGCCCCTGCGTCCCCCCCGTTGCAGAGGACCGCTGCCTCCCCGTTGCAGCGTCTCTATGCGGTCTATTGCGCGTTGCTTTTTGTCGCCCTGGGACTGGCCACCTTGATCGTCAATCTGTTCTTGCCCAGCCTGCGCCGCCGCCGCCAGGTGGCCGGCATCTTCTCGCGCGGCTTTTTGCGCGCGGCGCGAATTCCGTTCGCGGTCCAAGGGACCGAGCGGCTGCCGCAGGTGCCCTGCGTGGTCGTTGCCAATCACGCGAGCTACATCGATGGAGTCTTCGCCATTGCCGCTTTGCCGCCGGACTTCGCCTTCGTCATCAAAAAGGAAATGGTGCGGGTACCGCTGGCCGGTTTGTTGCTCCGGCGATTGGGCTCGGAATTCGTCGAGCGCTTCAATCGGCACAAGGGTGCATCCGATGCGCGCCGCGTATGGCGGCTGGCGGCGACGGGGCAGTCCTTGGTTTTCTTCCCCGAAGGTACGTTTGATGAGCACCGCCGCATCGGTAAATTCCTGGGAGGCGCATTCGCCACGGCGGAGCGTTCGGACATGCCGGTTGTCGCGGTCGCCATTCACGGCACGAGAGAGCTGCTTCCCCCCGGCGGGCTGATGCTGTATCGCCGGCCCATTCGCTTCGAGATACTGGCCATCCTCGAGGCAGACGGGGCGCGACAGCGCAGCCGCGAGCTGATCGCCGCGGCCGTC
Source organism: Steroidobacteraceae bacterium (assembly GCA_036502605.1). GTDB lineage: Bacteria > Pseudomonadota > Gammaproteobacteria > Steroidobacterales > Steroidobacteraceae > Bog-1198. The sequence goes on along the minus strand of DASXYI010000116.1, from coordinate 71,245 downwards.
GGCGAACCGCTTGCCCCCTAACGGGCTATAATTGCGCATCCCCTCACAGTTTGGATGCAGCTCATGAGTTCAGATCCGGTCGTCATATTGTCCGCTCGCCGCACCCCCGTCGGCGCTTTCCAGGGCGCCCTAGCCGCCGTTACCGCCCCGCAATTGGGAGCCGTCGCGATCCGAGCAGCCATTGCGGATTCCGGATTGAGGCCGGCGGACATCGACGAAGTGATCATGGGCTGCGTGCTGTCGGCGGGACTCGGCCAGGCGCCGGCTCGTCAGGCGGCGCTGGGCGGCGGTCTGCCCACGGGCACGCCCACCACCACGGTTAATAAAATGTGCGGCTCCGCGATGCGCGCGGTGATGTTGGCATCGGACCAGATTCTGGCGGGATCCGCCCAGGTCATCGTGGCCGGCGGACTCGAGTCCATGACCAACGCACCGTACCTGCTGCCCAAAGCCCGGGCCGGCTATCGTATGGGCCACCAAGAGGTTTTGGACCACATGTTCTTCGACGGCCTCCAGAGCCCCTGGGACGGACAGCTGATGGGCTGCTTCGCCGAGGCCACCGCGGGTAAATACGATTTCACCCGGCAGGCCCAGGACGAATTCGCCACCGAGTCGGTGCGCCGCGCCAAGTCCGCCATCGCCGGCGGCAGCTTCGACGCAGAAGTCGCGCCAGTGTCCACTAAAACCCGTAAGGGCCAGGTGCTGGTGGACAAGGACGAGACGCCTTCCACGCTCGACGCCGCGAAGATCCCTTCGTTGAAGCCGGCTTTCAGGAAGGACGGCACGGTGACGGCCGCCAGCTCCGCCAGCATTTCCGACGGTGCGGCCGCCCTGGTATTGGCACGTGAATCACTGGCGACGGCAAACGGCTTGAGGCCGCTGGCACGCATTTTGGGCTACACCAGCTTCGCCACCGACCCGGAGTGGTTCACGTTGGCCCCCGTGGGCGCCATTCAGAAACTGCTCGCCCGCCTGAAATGGCAGGCCTCCGACGTCGATCTGTACGAGGTGAACGAGGCCTTCGCCGTGGTGGCGATGGCCGCGATCAAAGACGTGGGGTTGGATCACGCCAAAGTGAACGTCAACGGCGGTGCCTGTGCGCTGGGTCATCCCATCGGTGCAACCGGCGCGAGAATCTTGACGACCTTGATCTATGCATTGAAAAGCCGCGGCAAACAGCGCGGGATCGCCAGTTTGTGCATAGGCGGCGGCGAGGCCACCGCCATTGCCGTCGAATTGATATAAACCTGCTCGCTCCGCTCGCCCCCCAGGGCGAGCGCCTGCCTATCCGACCGGGTCGCCCCGCTCGCCCCCGGCGAGCGCCTGTCTTACGGGTGCGACGCATGCGTCGCACGGGTGACCATGGGTGAGACGCATGCGTCGCACGGGTGACCATGGGTGAGACGCATGCGTCGAACGGGTGGCCAGGATGGCCACCCAGGGCTTGCGCGCAGCAGGGACAGCGTAGCGCAATGGTCACCCCGGGCTTGCACGGAGCAGGATAGCGTAGTGCAATGCGCATCGACCCCGTAAATCCAGCGCGAAGCGCTTAAAACGAGATGGGCGTCCCTGCCCTGACCATGTCCAATTCCATTGGCCATCCTGGTTGGCGGCGTCCGTGGCCTGTAATCATGGTGATCCCAGTGAGTAAAGCGACGGCTGTACGGCAATCCCCTCAGTCCTTGTCCGTCTGGTGGATTGCTGCGTCCGGAGGGAGGTTTGTGGTCTACTACGGCGCCATTTTCTCCCCAGCCACGGGTGAAGTTGATGATCGAAAGTCAGCGTGATGTCATGGAATACGAAGTTGCCGTCGTGGGCGCCGGGCCCGCCGGGCTTGCCTGCGCAATTCGACTGAAGCAGCTATCTCCCGAGAAGACCATTTGCGTGCTGGAAAAGGCCGCATCCGTCGGCGCTCATTCCCTGTCGGGTGCCGTCCTCGAGCCGGGTCCGCTCGAGCAACTGTTGCCCGAGTGGGCGACCGAATACACCGGCATGAAGGTTCCCGCAGCCGAAGATGATTTTCGCGTACTCACGCCGAAAGGCTCCTTCAAACCCATTCCCGATTTCCTGGTAAAGATCCTGCCGGATTCGATGACTCACGGCACGCCGTTCAACAACCATGGCAATTACATCATCTCACTGGGTCAGCTCACGCCGTGGCTTGCGGCGAAGGCTGAAGCCTTGGGCGTCGATATTTTCCCGGGATTTGCCGCGGCGGACGCGGTGTTCGACGACGACGGAAAAGTCAAAGGCGTGCGCGTAGGCGACATGGGATTGAACCGCGATGGTACGCCGGGACCCAATTACGCGGCGGGAGCTGAGATTCACGCCAAGCTGACCGTGCTTGCCGAGGGGTGCCGCGGATCGATTTCCAAGCAGCTCATCCAGAAGTTCGATCTTGCCAAAGGGCACTGTCCGCAGACCTTCGCGCTCGGCTACAAAGAGTTGTGGCAGCTGCCGCCCGGACGGGTGCGGCCCGGACGCATCGAACATGCCCTGGGCTGGCCGGTCGACACCAAGACCTACGCCGGCAGTTTCCTCTACCACCTCGACGAGGATCGGGTCTACGTCGGCTACATCGTTGGCCTCGACTATCAAGACCCGCGCCTGAAGCCCTTCGAGGCATTCCAGCAGTACAAGAATCATCCGACGGTCAAGCCGCTGCTGGAAGGCGGCGAAATCTTATCCGCCGGCGCGCGCACCATTGCGGCCGGCGGCTGGCAATCGACGCCGACGCTTGAAATGCCCGGCGCCATGCTCATTGGCGATGCCGGCGGCACGTTGAATTTCGCCAAGATCAAAGGGGTGCACCAGGCGATCCGCTCAGGGATGCTGGCCGGTGAGCACATCGCCGAAAAGGACTCGAGCGCCGGATTCGATGCAAAGTGGCGAAGTTCGGAAGGGGGCCGCGAGTTGCATAGAATTCGCAACTTCAAGCCCGCGTTCAAACGCAGCATGTGGTTCGGCCTCATCAACTCCGCCTGGGAGACGCTGACTTACGGTAAATCGCCGTGGACTCTGAAGAACACGGCGGACTACTCGAGACTCAAGCAGCTCGACGAGTACGAATCTCCGGATCGGCACTGGACCGAGCGCACGCTGCCGCCGCGCGACCGTGTGTCCTTTGTATTCTTCGCCGGGAACGCACACGAAGAGTCGCAGCCGATCCATCTCAAAGTGGCCGATCCCTCGATCTGCGTGACTCGCTGTACGAAGGAGTACGGCAACCCGTGCGAGAATTTCTGTCCCGCAGGCGTTTACGAAATGGTTTCCGATGGGGCCGGCGGCCGGCGATTGCAGATCAACGCCGCGAATTGCGTTCACTGCAAGGCCTGCGATATCAAGGACCCCTACGAGATCATCACCTGGACGACGCCGGAAGGCGGCTCCGGGCCGAACTACCAAAGCTTGTAGCCTCCCACGAAAGCCCGTTGAGCCGGCCCAATTCGTTGAGCGGTCCGCAAACAGTCGCTGCGCGCCTACGCGTCGAGGTGGCCGCCCATCGCTTTCAATTCGACGGCGGGCAACAGGCCGCCGCCCTGCGCCTGGATGCTTTGAGCGAGGATCTGCGTGCACATGCGCCCACGGTCTTCCAGCGGCTCCGTTCGCTCCTGCGGTGGCTTCCCGGTGAAACGGCGCAGTGGCCGGTGCGCGGCATTTACTTGTGGGGCGGGGTCGGCCGCGGCAAAACGCTCCTGATGGACTTGTTCTTCGCAACGCTGCAGCACGCCGTGCGCAGTCACGCTGTGCGCAGCCACTTCTATCATTTCATGCGGGATGTGCACGCCGAACTCGCCCGCATCAAACAGCACCCCCAACCGCTGGAAATCGTCGCGCAGCGCTTCGCGGCCCGCACCCGGGTGATCTGCCTGGATGAGTTTTTCGTTGCCGACATCGCCGACGCCATGATCCTCGCGGGGTTGTTCGACGGGCTGTTCCGGCGCGGCGTGACGCTGGTGACGACGTCCAATCTGGCGCCGCAAGATTTGTACAAGGACGGCCTGCAGCGCCAACGCTTTCTGCCGGCCATTGAATCGATACAGGCGCATGTATCCGTCGTTCATTTGGACGGTGGGATCGATTACCGTCTGCGTCAGCTCGAACGGGCGCCGACCTATCTGGATTCCAATCTTCCCGGGGCCCCGGCCGCGTTGCACGAGTGCTTCGCCGCGCTGACCGGCGGCATCGCCGCCGGACCGACCACCCTTGACATCGAGGGCCGCGTGCTGCGTGCCGTGAACTTGGGGCCGGGCGCGGCGTGGTTCCAATTCAGTGAACTGTGCGAAGGGCCGCGCAGCCAAGATGATTACATCGAACTTGCGCGCCGCTACCACACCATTTTCATCGCGGATATCCCGGTCTTCGATCATGCGGATGAAAACGCGGCGCGGCGATTCATCATGCTCATCGACGAACTCTACGATCGCGGCGTGAAGATCGTGGCGTCGGCGGCCGCGGCGCCGACCGCCCTCTATCACGGCGAGCGGCTGAAAATCGAGTTCGAACGCGCCGCCAGCCGGCTCATCGAGATGCAGACACAACATTACCTCGCGGGTCAACACCGTCCGTGAACCGCCGCTCGTGGCATAATTCGCACATGACGACAGTCGCCGAATTCAAAATAGACTACAGGCAGATCCTCGATCCGAAGGGACAACTCGTGGCGCGGCTGCCGCGCTTCGCCGAAGATCTGGACGAGGTCGTGAAAATGTATGAAGCGATGGTGCGCGTGCGGGTGTTCGACACCAAAGCCGTGAATCTGCAGCGCACCGGACAACTCGGCACCTATCCGCCGTCCTTGGGCCATGAGGCCACGCATGTTGGAGTCGGCGCTGCCATGCGGCCGGAAGATGTATTGGCGCCTGTCTACCGCGAATACGGCACGCAGCTGTGGCGCGGCGTCAGCATGACGGAAATTCTCACCTACTGGGGCGGCGACGAACGCGGCAGTGATTTCGCCGTCCCCCGGCAGGACTTCGCTTGGTGCGTGCCCATAGCCACCCAAACCTTGCACGCTGCCGGCGCCGCGATGGCGTTCAAAGTGCGGCGCGAACCGCGTTGCGCCCTCGCCTACATCGGCGACGGCGGCACCTCCGAAGGCGCTTTCTACGAGGCGCTCAATCTGGCCGGCGCTCGCGCATTGCCGGTGGTGTTCGTGATCGTGAACAACGGTTGGGCGATCTCGGTCCCGGTCGCCGCGCAGACCGCGACCAAGACCCTGGCGCAAAAGGCCGTGGCCGCCGGCATTCCGGGAATACAAGTGGATGGGAATGATGTTTTCGCCGTTCGCGAAGTGGTGGGCGAGGCGTTGGAGACGGCGCGGCGCGGCGGTGGACCCTCCTTGATCGAAACGCTCACCTACCGCTTGAGCGATCACACCACCGCCGACGACGCCGGCCGCTACCGCACCGAAAAAGAAGTCAAGGAGGCGTGGGCGATAGAGCCGATGATTCGCATCCGTGAGTATCTCGTGAAAGCGGGAGCGTGGAACGACCTCAAAGAACAGTCGCTCGTGCAAGATTGCGTCCGGCAAGTCGACGCCGCGGTCGCCGAATACCTGCGCCTCGCCAAACCCTCCACCGACGCCATGTTCGATCACCTGTTTGCTGCGCTGCCGAGGCACCTGCATGAGCAGCGCGCGATTGCGCGCCACTATTCGAAACCTGGCGCCTCGAAGCCCAGCGGTAGTTGAATTGGCGAAGATAACCATGATCGAAGCCATCGCGATGGCGCATGGCTGGGAAATGCAGCATGACGGCTCCGTCGTCGTGATCGGCCAGGACGTCGGAGCGAACGGGGGCGTGTTTCGCGCCACCGCGGGACTGCAATCTCGATTCGGCGCGGACCGCGTGCAAGACACGCCGCTGGCCGAGGCCGCGATTGCGGGAATGTCGGTTGGTATGGCGACGCACGGCTTGAAGCCGGTGGCCGAGATCCAGTTCATGGGTTTCATGTATCCGGCTCTCGACCAGATCGTCAATCACATGACGCGCATGCGCTACCGGACGCGCGGACGTCTGTCGTGCCCGGTGGTCATTCGCACGCCGCACGGCGGCGGGATCCACGCGCCCGAGCACCACTCGGAAAGCACCGAGACCTTGCTGTGCCACATCCCGGGCCTTCGCGTGGTCTGCCCGTCCTCGCCGGCGCGCGCCTACGGATTGCTGCTGGCCGCGATCCGTGATCCGGATCCCGTGATGTTCTTGGAACCCGTGCGGCTGTACCGAGCGATGCGTCAGGAGGTGACCGACGACGGGCGGGCGCTGCCCCTCGACCGCTGCTTCATATTGCGCGAGGGAGACGATGTCACCCTGGTGACCTGGGGCGCCATGACGCTCGAAACGCTGCGCGCCGCCGCCGAACTCGAAACGCAGGGCATTGCCGCCGACGTCATCGATCTCGGCACGTTGAGTCCCATCGACAGCGAAACCATCCTCGAGTCCGTCTCCCGGACCGGCCGCCTCGTGATCGTGCACGAAGCCGCGCGCAATGTCGGCGTAGGCGCGGAGATTGCGGCGCTCGTGTCCGAGCACGGCCTCTATGATCTTAAGGCCCCGATACGGCGCGTCGCGGGCTTCGACACCATCATGCCGCTGTTCCGGCTCGAGCACGACTACATTCCGAGCGTGCAACGCATCCTCGATGCCGTACAACTCACTTTGGCCGACTAGGAACTAGGCGCGATCCATGGGCACATTCAAGCTTCCGGATTTGGGCGAGGGGCTGGCCGAGGCCGAGATACTCGAGTGGCACGTAAAACCGGGCGATCGCGTCCTCGTGGATCAGCCCATGGTGTCGGTCGAAACGGCAAAGGCGGTGGTCGAGGTCCCCGTTCCGTTCAGCGGCACCGTGACCGTGCTGCACGGGGCCGTAGGCGACATCGTGGCCACGGGCGCGTCTCTCATCGATTTCGATTCCGATACGGTGGTCGGCAGTATGCCGGCGACCAGCGAAGAAGAGTTGGTCGAGTCTGCGGCCGTTGTGCGGACTCACAATGGCGGCGACGTTAGGACGCGAGCGGTGCCGGTGGCGCGCGCGCTCGCCAAGCGCTTGGGCCTCGAGTTGGAGGCCATCGAGGGCAGCGGTTCGGACGGGCTCATCAGACTGGACGACGTCTTGGCGCACGCGAGTATCGGCGCAACTCCAACCGCGAAAGGCCTTGCCGCTCCCGCAGGCACGACACCCGAGCCCTTGCGCGGCGCACGGCGCGCCATGGCGCATAGCATGTCGATGTCCCGGGACCAGGTTTCGGGCAGCACGGTGTGCGACGACGCCGATATCCATCATTGGACGCGGCGCGGCGCCTTCATGCCGCGCCTCATACGCGCCATGCTCGCCGCGTGCGACGCGGAGCCGGCACTCAACGCGTGGTACGACTCTGCGAGTAATTCGCGCCTGGTGCTCGACCATATCGACCTGGCCATCGCCGTCGACACACCCGGCGGCCTGATCGTACCGGTGCTGCGCAATATTCGGAACAAGACGCCCGACGAACTCCGTGCCGCCATCGCTGCGCAGAAAGACGCCGCGCACCGGCGCAGCACCGCGCCCGAAGATCTGCGCGACTTCACGCTGATGCTGTCGAACTTCGGAACGCTCGCCGGCCGCTACGGCATCCCGCTGGTGGTACCGCCCGCGGTCGCGATACTAGGCGCCGGCAAAGTGCGTGAAGACGCGGTGGTCGCCGCAGGCGCCGTGGTCGCGCATCGACGCATGCCGCTGTCATTGAGCTTCGACCATCGCTGCGTCACCGGCGGCGAGGCATGCAGATTTTTGGCCGCCGTCATTGCGGACCTAGAAAAACCAGATTAGCTCGGGGAGTGGACATCATGCACGAAGCGTCCTCTGAACGACACCGCAGGATCGTCGCCGCGGCGCCGACCGCGGCGGCCAAATTGCCCAAGCCGCTGCGCGCGGCGCTGCGCGGCCGCAATTCACAAGCGTATCTGCGCGCCTACTACGCCAACGTCGACGCCGAGGACCTTGCCGGGCGCGCGCCCGAGGAGCTCGCGACCATCGCCTTGTCGCAGCTGGGCTGGGCCGCCAAGCGGCGCCGCCGCGCGCTGGTGCGCGTGTTCAATCCCACGCTGCGCGAGGATGGCTACAGCGCGGCGCACACCGTCATTGAAATGGTCAATGACGACATGCCCTTCCTGGTCGATTCGATCGGTCTGGCTCTGACGCAGCGATCGCTCACCCTGCACTTTTTGGCACACCCTATTTTTGCCGTGACTCGCGACGGCGCCGGCAATTTGCAGTCGCTGCACGAACGCGGCCAGGCAGCCGGCACGAAACAGCGGCTCGAGTCGTTCCAGCACGTCGAAGTGGATCGCATCGTCGATCCTGCGATTCTGCGCTCGCTGCAGGTCGAAATCGAAGGCGGCATGCGCGACGTGCGTTTTGCATGCGCCGATTGGGCCAAAATGCGCAGCGCTGCTCGGCAGGCGGCCGACGATTTGAATGCCTTGAATTCGCGTTTCGAGCCGCGTGACGTCGGTGAAACCCAGGCGCTGCTGGCGTGGATGGAGAACCGTCATTTCACATTTTTGGGGTATCGAGAATATCGTCTGCGCGGCACCGTCGGCAGCGAATCGCTTGAACCCGTCGCCTCGAGCGGACTCGGCATCCTGCGGCCGGGCCGCAAACACCGGGAGAGCACCAGTCGCATTCTACCCAGCGATATCCGGCGTCAAAGCCGCTCGCGCACGTTGGCGCTGGTCACCAAGGCGAATTTCCAGTCCACGGTGCACAGACAGGGTTACCTCGACTATATCGGCATCAAGCATTTCGGCCCGAACGGCCGGTTGATCGGCGAACGCCGCTTCTTAGGGTTGTGGACCTCGGCCGCCTACAGCACCAATCCGCGCGATATCCCGATGGTGCGCCACAAGGTCGCGCAGATCGTACAGCACTTCGCTCTGGCCCCCGACAGCCACGATGGCAAGGCGTTGCAGCACATTTTGGAATCCTTTCCCCGGGATGAGCTGTTTCAGGCCAGTGTGGCGGAGCTCAACAAGGTGGTCACCGGAATATTCGGCTTGCAGGAGCGTCCTCGCGTGCGCCTCTTGTTGCGCCGCGATGCGTTCCGGCGATTCTATTCTTGCCTGGTGTTCGTGCCCCGGGAAAAATACAACACCTTGGTCCGGCAGCGCATCGAGCGGGTCGTGCGCGACGCGTTCAATGCCTTCAGCATGGAGTCGCAGGTGCAAATCGCCGAGTCCAATCTCGCCCGCATCCACATCGTCGCCCGAACGCAGCCCGTGGAGACGCAGCGTACCGACCTGGAAGGATTGGAGCTGCGTATCGCGGCGGCGGTCAGATCGTGGGCGGACGCCTTCAGGAGCGCACTGCTCGCGCGCTTCGACGAAGGCTATGCACTGCAGCTCTATGGCGTATACGCGCAAGCATTCCCGGCGGCGTATACCGAAGATTTCTCGGGCGATGCCGCCGCGCTCGACGTGTCCTTCCTCGAGGCCGTCGAGAAAGAACCCAAGCGCCTGCATTTGGACATCTATCGGCCCGAGCCGCGGCGCAAGGACAAATTCTTCCTCAAGATTTTTCGCGGCAAGGACGCCATCCCGATTTCGGACCTGTTGCCCATGCTCGAAAACATGGGTCTCAAGGTCATTGCGGAACGGCCTTACGAACTGGAGTTCGCCGGCGGCCGGCGCGCCTGGATCCAGGATCTGGAACTGGTGATGCAGGCGCCGACGGTGATCAAATTCGATGCGCTGGATCGCGAGGTCAAGAGCGCCTTCACTGCCGTCTGGACCGGCCGCATGGACAGCGACGGCTTCAATCAACTGACGCTGACCACGGGCGTGCCGTGGCGAATGGTGACCGTGCTGCGCGCCTATTGCCGCTACCTGCTGCAGGCCGGCCTGCCCTTCAGTCAAGGCTATATCGCCCGGGTGCTGGTCAACAATACCGCGCTATCGCGCGGCTTTGCCGATCTGTTCGCGGCGCGCTTCGATCCGCGCCTGTCCTCGAGCGTCCGGCAGCGGACAGTCGCACGGCTCGATCAGCAGATTCGCGCAAGCCTCGAGGAGGTGAAAGGTTCCGACGAGGACCGCATCCTGCGCGCCCTATGGAACGCCCTGTCCGCCACGGTGCGCACCAATGCGTACCAGATGGCGGAGTCCGGCCAGTTCAAGGACTACCTGTCGTTCAAGATGGAAAGCCAAAAACTGCGCGAACTGCCGCTGCCCAAGCCGCTGTTCGAGGTCTTCGTGTTCTCGCCGCGTATGGAGGGTGTGCACCTGCGAATGGGGTACGTCGCGCGCGGCGGCATCCGCTGGTCGGACCGGCGCGAGGATTTCAGGACCGAGGTCCTCGGGCTGATGAAGGCACAGCAGGTGAAGAACACCGTGATCGTCCCGGTGGGCGCCAAAGGCGGATTCGTCGTCAGACGCATGCTGGCGGGCGACCGCGAGGCACAGCAGGCGGAAGTCATCGCGTGCTATCAGACGCTGATTAGAGGATTGCTCGACATCACGGACAACATCGTCGACGATAAAATCGTGGCCCCGGCCGATGTCGTGCGGCACGACGGCGACGACGCCTATCTCGTGGTCGCTGCGGATAAGGGGACCGCGACGTTTTCGGACATTGCCAACGCGATTTCCGAGGAATACGGGTTTTGGCTGGGCGATGCGTTCGCGTCCGGCGGATCGGCCGGCTACGACCACAAGAAAATGGCCATCACCGCGCGCGGCGCGTGGGAATGCGTAAAGCGCCATTTCCGTGAAATCGGCGTCGACATCCAGAATCAGAATTTCTCGGTTGCGGGCATCGGCGACATGGCCGGCGACGTGTTCGGCAACGGCATGCTGCAGTCGCGGCACATCCGCTTGGTCGCTGCGTTCAATCATCAGCATATCCTCATCGATCCGCAGCCCGATGCGGCGCGCTCATTCAAGGAACGCGAGCGGCTGTTCAAGCTGCCGCGATCCTCCTGGGAGGATTATTCGAAGGCGGCGCTGTCGAAGGGCGGCGGGATCTATTCGCGCAGCGCAAAGAGCCTGGCTCTATCGCGCGAAGCGCAGGTTCTGCTCGAACTGCCGGCACAGGTGACGCCGAACGAAGCCGTCAAGGCCATTTTGAAGTCGCACGTTGATCTGCTGTGGAACGGCGGGATCGGTACTTACGTCAAAGCCGGCGGCGAAAGCAACATCGACATCGGCGACCGCAGCAACGACGCGGTGCGCATCGACGCTCGCGAATTGAATTGCAAAGTCATCGGCGAGGGCGGTAACTTGGGGTTTTCGCAACTCGGCCGCATCGAGTACGCGCGCCGCGGCGGCCGTCTCAACACGGATTTCATCGACAACTCGGCCGGCGTGAATTGCTCGGACGTCGAAGTGAACTTGAAGATCCTGCTGAACGGCGCGGTGCGCTCGAAGGAGATTACCCGGGCAGCGCGCGATCGGCTGCTGGTGCAAATGACGGATGAAGTCGCGGGTTTGGTATTGCGCAACAACTATCTACAAAGTCAGGCGATCAGCACGGCCGAATTCCAATCGAAGGAGCGCCTAGGCGAAAGCGCGTACGTCATCCGCGCGCTGGAACGCTCCGGAGATCTGAATCGCTCCCTGGAGTTTTTGCCGTCCGATGAGGAGATCGCCGAACGCCGCAAAGCCGGTGAAGGACTCACGCGCCCCGAGCTCAGCGTCGCATTGAGTTACGGCAAGATTTGGCTGTACCGGGCATTGATCCATTCCGACGTGCCGGAAGATCCGTATTTGTCGGCCGAATTGGCGCGTTACTTCCCCGCGCCCGTACAACGGCGCTTTGCCGCGCGCCTCAAACGCCATCGCCTGCGCCGTGAAATCATTTCGACCGCGATCACCAATAGCTTGATCAACCGAATGGGCCCCGTCTTCCCGGTGCGTGCGCAGGACGACACCGGTGCCGAGCCCGCGGCTATTGCGCGTGCCTACAGTATCGCGCGCGAGGTATTCGCGGTGCGCGACATCTGGACCCAGATCGAGGCTCTCGACAATTTGAGTCCGGCGGCCGTGCAGTACACCGCAATGTTTCAAACGACTCGATTGCTGCGCCACGCAACCTACTGGTTGCTCGAAAACCGGCGCAATGATCTGGACATCGAGCGTGCGGTACGGCGCTATGCAGCCCCGGTCGCCGAGCTCTCGCGGAGCTTGGGCGAGGTGCTCTCCGCAACCGAACAGGCACGGCTCAGCGTGCTCAAGTCGCGTCTCATCGAGCAGCACGTGCCCGATGAGCTGGCGGCGCGGCTCGCCTCGCTGGATTCGCTGCACTGCTCGTTGGATTTGGTCGAGGCCGCAATGACATCCCGGCTCAAGATTGGATTTGCCGGCCAGGCTTATTTCGACATCGGCGAACGCATCGGCCTCGCTTGGATCAAGGATCAGATCGAGACCTTGTCGGCCGAGGGACATTGGCAGGCGGTCGCCCGCAGCACCCTCAGCGACAACTTGTACGAGTTGCAGCGCAAGATCACCGCCGCGGTGCTCTCGAGCAAGGGCAAGACCGCGGGCGCTCGGGTCGATAGCTGGCTGCAGCGTCGCTCGGTTGTGGTCGAGTCCCTGAAAAGAATCGTGGTCGACTTGCGCACCGGCGCGGCACCGGACTTCGCGACGCTGTCCGTTGCTCTGCAAGCGGTGCGAAGGCTGGCGCAGGATGGCGTACATGCAGGCTGAGTTGCAATTCGGCAAGCAATATCTGCAGGATAAAATCACGTCCGAGTTCGCGCTCGCGCGGCACATCGGCATTGTGGTCGAATGCGCCGACGACAATGCCATTGTGCTCAGCGCGCCGCTCGCCCCCAACGCCAACCACAAGGGGACGGCGTTCGGCGGCAGTCTGTTTTCGGTCGCCGTTCTAACCGGATGGGCGTGGGTTACCCGTTACCTGGCCGCCAGTAACCTCTCCGCCGATGCGGTGATTCAGGAATCCACCATTCGGTACTTGCTGCCGGTTCAAGGCGTCCTGCGTGCCTCCCTGGCTTCGCCCACGGCCGCGCAGATTGAGAAATTCGAGAAAATGTTGCAGCGCGCAGGCCGCGGCCGCATTCGGCTCAGGGTGGACATCCACCAGGGTCAGACGCTGGCGAGCGAATTCGAAGGCGTGTTTGCCGCGGCCATACGTTGAGTGTTCGGAGGGTATCACCGTGCCTGGAAAATTGATCTTGGTCCGTCATGGACAGAGCATTTGGAACGTCGAGAATCTGTTCACTGGTTGGCACGACGTGGACCTGAGCGATCTGGGGCGCGAAGAAGCCGCGCAAGCGGGCAAGGAATTGCTCAGCGAAAAAATCGAACCGCACATTGCGTTCACGTCCGTGCTGAAGCGCGCCATCCGCACGCTCTGGCTGATTCTCGATACCACGGATCGCATGTGGATCCCGGTGGAGCGCAGCTGGCGGCTCAACGAGCGCCACTACGGCGCGTTGCAGGGACTCAATAAAGCTCAAACCGTCGAGCGGCACGGCGAAGCGCAGGTCAAGATCTGGCGCCGCAGCTACGACGTCCCGCCTCCGGCTTTGGCTCTCGATGATCCGCGTCATCCGCGCTTCGACCCGCGATATGCCGAACTCGACCCGGCGCAGCTGCCGGCCGCCGAATCGCTCAAAGATACCCTGGCACGCGTCCTGCCCTTCTGGGAATCCCGACTGGTTCCCGAGCTGCGCGCCGGGAAGAACGTTCTGGTCGTGGCGCACGGCAACTCCCTGCGCGCATTGGTCAAGATGCTGGATATGATGTCGGAGAGCGACATCGTGGAATTCAACATTCCCACCGGCATCCCAATGCTGTATGAACTCGACGAGCAGATCCAGCCGACAAGCCGCCGCTTCCTCGGCGACCCGGCCGCGCTAGCCGCGGCTCAGGAGGCCGTCCGGCGCCAAACCGAAAAGAGGTAAAAGCGCCTCGCTAAGTATCCGGCGCAATTGCGACTTTGATGCCGCTCAAATCCTCGGTGAAATCGACTTGACAGGACAGTCGGGAGGTCGCGTCCCGGTAATCGGATAATTCCTTGAGGAGTTCTAGCTCGTCGCTCTGCGGCTTTGGCAAGCGGCCGGCCCAATTCTCGTCGACATATACGTGGCAGGTCGCACAGGAGCACAGACCCCCGCAAATCGCAGCGACACCGTAGTCGAGCTCGCGCAGAATCTCCATCACTTTCAAGCCGGGTTTTGCCTCGATCTCGTGCTCTTTGCCATCCCGGTCCACTACGATCATCCGCGCCATTGAACTCTCCATTGAATATCGGCCGCTCGCGGCCACGCCAAAGCCGCTTAGTGTGCCGTAACTTCACCGGCACGACTACCGGACATGACTGCTCAAACGCAGGGCCAGCTGCTCCGCGCGGGCTGACACGCCGTCCGACGCTGCCCCAGGGCGCTGATTTAGGTAAAGTTCGCTCCACAGCAGGCAGATGTAGTCATAGAGCCACATCAGCTGTCCCAGGCGCGCGGATTCAGCCGGCTCGGCCGGGCGCTGTAGGTAATCCGCCAATAACACCTCGGCGAAATGCTGCGTCCCATCGTTGTTCGCGATCCATCCGGCCAAATCCCAGTAGGGGTCGGACACATGGGCGTATTCCCAGTCGAGCAGCAAGAGGTTCGGACCCACCGTCACGTTGAGGCGGTGCAGATCGCTGTGACAAAGCACCGGATGGGGCAACCGGGAGGCGGCCAATACCGCCAGACGCGCGTCCGCGGCGCTGCGCAGTCCGGCGGATCGCGATGGCTCCTCCAGGCCGCGTGTCAACGCAGCTGCGTAGAGGGCCACCCAGGCCGCAGGGGTCATGACGCGAGCCGGCCGCGGAATCGGCAGAGCGTGAACGCGACGGAGCAGCCCCGCCATGGCGTGGATCCGGTCCGGTAGTCGTATTTCCTCAAGGGTCCAGGTTCGGCCGCTGACCCAATCCGCAACCAGGACTCCCTGCGCGGGCTCGCAACGTTCGATGGTCGGAGCAAGGCCGGCAGCGGCCGCATGGCTGAGCACCTTGCACTCCCACTCACGATCGAGACCAAGATCCTGGGAGTTCGCCGTCGCAACGCGCATCGAATACAGCCGCCCGGCCCGTGCGACTCGGCAGCTGTCATTGACGAGTCCCGACGCCAACGGCTGGACCACTACCGGACCCGCGCCCGGGACCCATCGCAAGGCCAACTCCTCAAGCACGCTACGCGGCACTGGCTACGGGCTGCGAGCCGCGGCTCCACTCGCGCATGCCCATGACTATCATCAACAGATACAGCCCGAACAGCAGCATGGTGAGATACAGCCCGCGGGTAAAGTAGAGCCATAGGCTCAACGAATCGATGACGAGCCACCAATGCCAGTTCTCATACACCTTGCGCGCGACCAAAAAGGTGGCAAAGACGCTGGCCCAGGCCGTCATGGAGTCCATGAACGGCCATGCGGCGGGCGTGAAACGCCGCAGGAAATAGCTGCTGACGATCGACATTCCGACCACCGCCAGCAGCCCCACCGCATTGCGCGATGCGGACCAACGCGATACCTCGAGCCCGCGGCCGCTCACCCCATGGGTCCATTGCCAGTACCCGTAGAGAGCCATCGCCGCATAAAAGGCATTCAGCACGGATTCCATGTACAAGCGCGCGCCGAACATCACCCACACATACAGGCAGGAGCTGATGAATGCGGCCACCCAACAGGCTAGCTGCTGCCTGATCGCCAGCAACAAGTACACCACAGCGAGCACAGCGGCGATGATTTCGACCCAACTCGTCGAGCGCCAGGCGCTCGTAAACTGGACGACGAGCGCGCCGATCACGGCCGTGCCGCGGCTGGCAGTGCCTCTGCAGGTCGTTCCAAGCCCGGGAGCACTTTCATGACGAAGATCGGCTGCGGTCCGCCGGCGGCAGCGCGGCCCATCTCGTCGGCGAGAATTGCCATCACCCGGTCGAGTTCGCCCCAAACTTGCGTGCTCAGCGTATTCGTGAGCAGGTACAGCTCCGGATACGTGTTCAGGCGATCTATGAACGCCTGAATCAGGGGGCGGTAGTCGCCGGCCAACGGGTACATGCTAATTTCAACGGCTGCGCGCATAGCGGGTTACCTGCTCCCTACGCCGGCATTACCCGGGTCAGGTTCAACGGGTTCGCAGGTGAGTCGGTTAGTCGACAGCCCACGTCTCAGGTCTCGTTACAGACCACCCCAAGGTTCAACGAAGTGTAGCCTGACGCTCGGATGCGTGCAAAACTCCCGCAACAACCCGCCCCGCAACAACCCGCGGAGAACACGCTTGCGCATATTCCAGGTAGACGCCTTCACTCGCACTCGTTTCACGGGCAATCCGGCCAGCGTCGTGCTCGACGCCGACGGCCAAAGCGACGCCGCCTTGATGTCCATCGCACGTGAATTTGCGCACGCAGAAGTAGCGTTCGTATCCGCCGCGACCGCGCCCGATCACGATGTCCGCCTGCGATTCTTCAACGCACGCAAGGAAGCGCCTTTTGTTGGACACGCCACGATCGCCGCCCATACGGTGCTATTGGCGCTCGGGCGCCGCGGCATGGGCGTCTGCCGGCAACACTCAGGAACCGGCATCATCGAAGTGCGGGTTCATGAACAAAGCGGGACCGTGGTCGAATTTCGGCAAACCATGCCTGAACTCGATGCGCCGTTGCCGTTCAAAACCACGCTCCGGGTAGCCGAAGCGCTGCGCCTGCCGGCCACGCAGTTGCACGAAGTCATGCCAGCCCGTGTAGCGCGAAAAGGCAGCACGAGGTTGCTGGTTCCGGTCGGTCATGCGCGCGCGTTGGATGCGTTGACGCCGAATTTCGACACCTTGATCGCTCTGGGCAACGAACTCAACGTAGATGGTTTTTTCGTGTTTGCCGTCAATCGAAATCCGGAGGAATTGTCGACGGATTCGCGCATGTTTTGCCCCGCGCTCGGAATTCCGGAAGACCCGGTCAGCGGCAATGCGCATGCCATGCTCGCCTCTTATTTGTGGGAACTTGGTCAGTTCGGTAAGAACTCGACCGCTTTCACCGGTCGTCAGGGTGGTCAGATGAATCGCCCCGGCGAGGTAAGCGTCAAGCTGGAGATCGATCACGGCAGCTTGCTTGCCGCGCATATCGGCGGCAGCGCGGTCATCGTCAGCGAGGGCAGGCTCGCCTTTCAAAACAGCGACGCTAACGCGCCGTAACGCTAGCCGGTCGCCGGCTTCGGCGTGAACGCGGTCAAGTCCACTTTCATAGTACTGGCCAGCCCCTCGAGGTGGGTCTTGAGACTCTGCGCCGTGGTCACGGCTTCGGCCAAATTCCCCGTGGCGAACGCCGCCTGGCCCTTGGACCACAGCGACGCGGCATCGCTCAGGCTGCCTCTTGCTGCATCAAGATCGATGCCTCCCGCCGGCTTCCTCGCAGGGCCCTTGCCGAGCTGATCGATGTGACTCTGGATGGCCCACATATATTCCGGCACCACGGCGGCCAAGCCCGCCCACTGTTCGTTGAGCGCCTGCATGCGCTCGGCTTTTTTCGCGGCCGCTGCGCCCACCAAGCCTTGCGCTGCGCTCTTCACTGCCGGTGCACCCTGGAGCACGGCTGCATAATCTTCCTTGGCGAACGATGCCTTCAGGTCATCCAACCTGCTCCGCACATCCGTCAATTGCTCTGGAATGTATTTCACTGCTTCGGACGATGCCGCGCTCAGCGCCGCGTCAATTTCGCTGATCGATCTCTGCGCAGGCACCATCTGGCTGGTGCAACCGGGCAGCGCCATTGCGGCGACGGCTATCCAAACGAAGGCATGGCAACGAGGCATCGACAACATAAAGGCATTCCTTCGCGCGCTGCTAGCTAATTTCGCGGCGCGCGCGTTCCAGCCACTCGGCTTGGGCCTTGCGGTAATGGGAGGGTCCGAATTTGGCGCTATCCAGCAAGTCCTTCAGGATACGCCGCGCCTCGTCAATCTTGCCGCGTCGCTTGAGCAGCAGCGCGTAACGCAGCCTGCCTTCCGCACCGGGATATCCCGGCGCAACGGCGGCATATTCGTGCTCCGCTTCGTCGAGCGCGTCCTGCGCTTCGAGGGTGCGCGCATACAGAAGATGTCCGTCCGCGGACTTGAAATCCGGATTGTGCTGTATGAGGCGCTCCAGCGATGCCCGCGCCGCTGCAAAATCGCGAGCCGCGAATTGGGCCGAAGCCAAACCGAGCAGCAGCGTCGGATCGTGCTCGAATATGCCCTTCAAGCCGGCCTCATACACCGCGATCGCCTCGGCGTACTGGCCGCGGTCGTACAACTGCTGAGCGAGCCGGCGGCGTGCATCGACGTTGCCGGAATGTTCCACCTCCGCGGCGGCTTGCCGCAAATCGCGGTTCGGATCGATGATGCGTTGCATGCCCGCTCTGGTGCGCCGCGCGGTACGCCCGCCGAAGATCTCGGGCAGGATTTCCACGGCGATGTAGGCGAGCGAGCCCGCCGCCGGCAACAACGCGATGGCCCAAATCCACAAATTATTTCTTCCCGTCCTGATGACATGCACGATGAGCCCGGCCTGAACAGCGAGAGTAAGGATGAAGATCAGCGGCACGATTAAGACTCCATATGCTTCGAATGGCGCCCGCAGCGCCGACATGGGGGTAGTGTAAGGCACAGGCGCCATTTGTACGGCGCGCAGCGCCCGCTCAGCCCCGCACCGGATGGCCGGGACGCAGATGCGTGGCGCTTAGCTCAGCGCTCCGCCATGTGAATCTTTCGCGCCATTTCCGGGCACTTGCCCCAACCGATATTCGACAGCGAATAGCCGAGAACGTGCGCCGATCGAGGGTCCACGGTCACTTCCAGTTCGCAGCCGTGAAATCCGTCCGGCGCGCCCGCCGGTGTTTCCTCCAGGAACCAGACGTAAACCATCTTGGTCGGGGTGCTATCGATCTTGCGAGGGACACCGAAGACTTCCTGCAGTCGGCTCACCGGCTTGCCGAGGTTGTCCGAAGCGATGCGCGGTACCGGACGTACGGCGTAGCCGGAATGCCCGCAGGCGGCAAGCGCCAAACTGGCGATCGAGACGGCCGCAGCCGCGACGCGCAACATAATGAGATTCCCGTGGCCGAAGCAGGGGTCGAGTGTTGCCGGCCGGGGCGCTCGTTGCCGCAGACTCAGGTCGCAGAATACTCAGACAGGCTCCTGGCCCGCCGCTTATGTAAATGTAAAGTGTGAGTCATCCCGCGCGGCAGGTCCTCAGGATGGTGCACGGCAATGATGACCGTGAGCTGGCGCTGCATCAGGCGCTCGAGCAGTCGCTTCATCGCCGAGCGTTGCCGCGGGTCGAGTCCGGTCAACGGCTCATCCAGCAAGAGCATGCGCGGATTGCCCGCGAGCGCGCGCGCGATCAGGGCGCGGCGCAACTGCCCGTATGATAGTTCGCGTGGCCGGCGACGCGCCACGGACAGCAGCGCAAAGAATTTGAGCCAGCGCAGCGCAATTTTTTTATCGGCCGCGGTCGGCGCATCGGACAATCCAATGCTGGCGTAACGGCCGCTAGCGACCAAATCGAGCACCGTGACATTCACGGCATAGTCGGTTTGCAACGCCGGCGAGACGTACCCCACCTGACGTTTCCAGGCATCGATCGGCGTGCCGCGGGGAAAGCCGCTGCGTTCGATGGTCCCGCCCAAAGCCGGCGACAAATCGCCATACAGCAATTTGAGAAAACTGGACTTGCCGGCGCCGTTGGCGCCGACTACGGCCCAATGCTCGCCGGCATGCAAATCCCAATTCACGTCGCGCAGTACGGCGCGATAGTCGACAAAAAGATCGGCTCCGGTAATTCGCAGCAACAACTTGCCGCCGGCAGCGCCATCCTTCACGTCGGAGGCCTTGCGCACGGGTCGCGCAGAACGCCTCGGCCGGTTTTCGTGCGCGTGAGCCGCTAGATGAGCAAGATCTGCGCCGCGCAGCCGTTTGACGGAGCGCAGCCGGCCGGCGCGCAATTCGATCAGCCCTCGAGTGCCGCGTGGCACATCCCCGGCTCGGTGAGCAGCGGCAATCCAGGACTGTCCCTGCTCGTGGGCGTGGTCGAGTAGAGCATCGGTTCGCCGGCGGTAGTCCGCGTCCAAGCCGTTGTAGAACTCATCCAGTAGCAGCCAATCCGGGCTCTGCACCAGGCCGCGCGCCAGTAAGGCGAGCCGCTGCTGCCCATACGACAATGACAAAAACTTGCGGTTCTGCAGATGCGTCAAGCCGCATTGCTCCAGCATAACGGCGACCCGACCGCGCTCCTCCATCGTTACCGGCCGCTGCAGCAGATCCGTGCGGTGCAGGCCAGTCGCCAGCAAATCGCAAACCGCGAGATTCCAGTCATAGCGCGCATATTTATCCTGCAGCTCGGCGCCGATGTAGGCGATGCGCTGCTTCGCCGCGATGAGGTCGACGCGGTGGCGACCTAAGCAATAAATGCGTGCCTCGCGGCCGGTGGGCGTCGGCCACACGTCGGTGCTGAGCAGCTTGAGCAGCTGCGTCTTGCCGGCGCCGTTGCCGCCGATGAGCGCCCAGCGCTCGCCCGCCTTCAGGCGCAGCGAGATGTCCCGCAGAACCCATTTATCGCCGCGCCGCACGCTGACAGCGTGCAGCGATACGCTCAACCGGGCAGTCATACGCGAGTGATTCGCCAGCCGCCCTCGTGTTCGATGGCGCGGCCGTCGCGGGCAAGCTTGATGAGATGCGCTTCCAAAGTCAGCTTCGCCCAAGAGTGACGCTCCGGCGGCACATCATCGTAAACCGCCGCGGTCAGACCATCGAGCGTCGCCGTGCCGAAATTCGCCATCTTCGCCAAGACTTTGTCCTCACGCGCAAGACGGTGCGCGTGCAATGCCGCCAATACGCGTTTACCCTGAGGCATGACGCCGCCGTGCCCGGGGGCTATGCGCTCGAAATCGCAGGTTCTCAATTTCTCGAGTGAGTCCATATAGGCCGACATGTCGCCGTCCGGCGGCAGAATCACCGGCGAGACGCCTTCGAGCACATGATCACCGGTAAACAGCAAGCGCTCGTCGTTGAGCAGGTAGCAAACGCAGTTCGACGCATGTCCGGGCGTATGGATGACTCTCAAGCCAATATCTTCCAACTGCAGCCGCTCGCCGTCGCGCGGTACGTGGTCAGGCTTGAAACTTTCGTCTTGCCGGTCATCATTGGGCGGCGGCATGCCGATCAGGCGTGCGCCGGTGAGCTTGGCCAGCACCGCGGCGAGCGGGGAGTGGTCGCGGTGAGTATGGGTGACGACGACCCAGCGAATGAGTCCTTGGGCGGCGGTCATGATGGCTTGCAAATGCCGAGCATCGTCGGGTCCGGGGTCGAGGACTGCAATCTCTCGCGTACCCAACAGGTAGGTGTTGGTCCCCGGGCCGGTCATCAGGCCGGCATTGGGCGCGACCAGACGTCGTACCCCGGGACTTAGGGGCACAGGGTTGCCGGCGATTAGCTGTGACCTCGGCTCCAAGGGATTCTCCGCTACCATAATAATTCTTTTTCCGTAGGTGCGCGACCGTTGCGGCGGAGACGTCTTTTCCGCAGGTTTTGTGCCTGTCTGTGATCTCCCTCTCATTTTGGCATAGTTGCGATGAGCGCCGGAGCCGCTACACTGGGCGCCATGTCGAAATCTCCGAACGCTAGGCGACTGGGTGGCCCGCTGTGCTGGGAGGATCTGTCGCGACCCGACGCGGATCAGAATCAGCGTTTCTTGGCGGAGTCGCTGTCCCTATTATTGGCGGACTTGCTGCGCTCGGTGCTTTCCGATGCCAGCCCGGCGCTGCCGGCCGACGAATCTTCGGTGGAACGCTATCGCAACTTGGCCGATTCGCTCGCGGACGGCGAGTCGCGCCGCCGCACCAGTCTCGGGATTACCCGCGCCGGGCTTGCCAAGCGCTGCGTCACCTGGCTCAAGCTACTCCTGACCCCCGCGCCAAACTCCAGCGCTGCGGCGCCGCTGCGTGAGTTCGTCGACGCGTTGGGGCTGTTCCCGGCGCTTTTCGACAGCGAGCCGTCGGCGCGGTCGCGCCGCGCGCGGCTCACCTGGCTGCTGACTCATGACCGCCGGTTGGACGCGAGCACACGGGAGGCTGCAACGGCCTTGATCGAAGCATGCGAGCATTTGGGGGTTCTCCTCTGGCCTGATGCGGAAACTGCGTAATCCAGTTCCTTTCTGAGCCGCCGGCACCAGCGTATGATGCTGGGTTTACCTTTGCATGCCGGCTGGAGTTTTGAATGCAAACGCCCTCCAAACCTGAACCAGAAGATTTCGCAGGCGGAAGTCCCGCTGCGGATAAATCCCGCTTTAAATTGCAGAAGCTCCTGCAACCGTTCACGGTGGACCGCGCCAGCGCGGCGCCGATCATCTGGTTCCTGCTGGACTGGTTGGTTTTGGGTGTCGCGATAGCGAGCCTCCTGGTCGTCGAGGCGTGGTGGATCAAGGTATTCGCCTCGTTGGTGGCTGCCCTGTGGATCGCGAGATTGTTCGTCATCGGGCACGATGCCTGCCACGGTTCCTACACCCCGAATAAAACACTCAACAAATGGATTGGCCGAATCGCATTTTTGCCGTCGTTGACGCCGTATAGCCTATGGGAAGTCGGGCACAACCTGGCACACCACGGCTTCACCAATTTAAAAGGCCGCGACTATGTATGGACGCCCTATTCGCCGCATGAATTTGCGTGCCTATCATGGATGCGTCGGCAACTCGAGCATGTCTACCGCAGCGGCGTCGGTCAGGGTGTTTATTACATGATCGAGATGTGGTGGAAGAAGCTGTTCTTCCCGGGCCGCCAACACGTCACCACGCGTCGCACCAGCCACCTGGTCGACAGCTTCCTGGTCGCGGGATTCGGTGTACTGTGGATCGGCGGTTTGGCGCTATGGGGAATTTACAGCGGCAAGTCCATTTGGTCGCTGCTGACTTTCGGTTTTCTGATCCCGTTCTTCTTGTGGAATTGTTTGATGGGGTTCGTGATCTACGTTCAGCACACGCATCCGCGCGTGGCCTGGTACGAGCGCCGCGATGAATGGAGCGCCAACGCGGGCTACGCGACTACCACCGTACACATCAAGCTCATGCGCCCGCTCGACGGCTTGATTCATTACATCCTCGAGCATGGGGCGCACCATGTGAACATGGGTATTCCGCTCTACCGGCTAAAGGAAGCCCAGTCGCGGCTCACCGCGACGCTGGACGAACGGCTGAATTCGGAAGTGTTCACCTGGCGCTATTACTGGAACACGGTGCGGCGCTGCAAGCTGTACGATTTCGCGCAGCACGTGTGGACGGATTTCGACGGACGGATTACCTCCCAGCCTCTCGTTCAGGGCCGCTGATCGCGAAAACTGTAGCGCACGGCAATCGAAGCGGCGCGGCCCGCCGTGTCGTATCCGTTGGCAAGCTCATAACGGTGGTTGAGTGCATTGTCGAGCCGCGCCGCCACTGACCACGCTGGTGTAAGCCACAGCTTCCCAAAGACGGCAGCCAGAACGTAGCCTCCGTCGCTCAAGCCTTCGCCGCTGATGATACCAATGTCCTGCCGCGCGCCCGACTGGAGAAGGTCGACGCCGATCTGGCCGCGCCCGATGCGCCGCGAGCCGCTCAAAGTGAAGCTGTGCTTGGTACGGCGCAACAGCTGCGAGTCCTTCGCATCAGCGGAGAGATCGCGGGGATCCTGCAAGCTTGCCGCGGCGCGCACCGACCACGGGTAGGCGTGCAGATCCCAGCTTGCCTCGAGTCCACGGATTCGCGCCCGGTCTATGTTCTCGTTCAACGCGCTAAAATCGACGGGGTTGAACACGGACACGATCAAATCGTCGATGCTGTTCTGAAAGGCCGAAAACGTCACCTGCTGCGACTCGCTGAGACGCGATTTGATGCCGAGTTCGAAGTTACGCGAACTTTCCGGCAGCAGGTTTGGATTGCCGCCGTAGCCGAATCGATCGGTGGCCGATGGCGCGCGAAAAGCCGCGCCGGCGGAGGCGATCAGCAGCGTGTTGGACGTCATCGCGTAACCGTATTCGGCGTTCCATGTTTCGTGATTGCCGAATGCCGGGTGATGGTAGAAACCGCCGGCCAGCAGCACCCGATGGGGTCCTGCTTCGAGCTGGTCCTGAAGGTAGTAAGTTTGCGTGCGGGTTTCGATCGAATAAGGCGTCCCGAAGGATAGGGAATTGGTTTGTTCCTTCGTCAGGATGGTGCCGAACGTGACCAGCTGATTGACCTTGGCCCCGGCGATTTTCACGTCATTCTGCAAATCGACGGTGTCGCGCGACGTGTAGTCGAAATCCCCCACCGGCGGCTGGTTGAAAGCGTCGGCCTGTTGTTGACGCAGGTCATCGACGATGCGGCTCGCCGTAAGACGCGCGTGCCAAATGTCAGTCAGGTCGCCGCTCGCGTGCACGGCAAGAGCGCTGTTCGAGAAGCGCTCGCTCAAGGGTGTAAACGATGTAAACGCGGTGAAGTCGCTGTTGTAATTGCCGTTTGCGTAGTCCGTGGTGCCGGTCGACTGCCAATAGAAGGCACCCACATCGACGCCGCCGATCTTGGTCGATGCCGCGGCCGTACCGGACAGATTCTTGTAGCCGCTGTCCTGCGTATCCCCGACGATGGTCGGAAACCCGCTGGACCTTTGACCGGTAAGCGCCGCCCGCACGCCGGTGTCGCCCCGGGTGTAGTTGCCGTCGACGGCGAACTCGCCCGTGCCGTAGCGGCCGTAGCCGAGCATCGCATCGGCCCCCGAGGGGCCGCCGCTGCGCGTGATGAGATTTACCACGCCGCCGATGGCGTCCGTGCCATAAATCGAGGAGCGCGGGCCTTCGACTATCTCGATGCGTTCAAAGAGTTCGGGGGCGAGATTCTGCAGCGGCGCACCGCCGATCGTGCCGGGGTTGATGCGCACGCCATCAATCATGATGATCGACTGGTCGCTGTTGGCGCCGCGGATGAAAAGCGACAGCGGCTGACCGGGGCCGCCGCTGCGGCCGATGTCGAGGCCGGCGTGAAAGCGCAGCACATCGCCCACGTCGGTGGCGAGCGAATCCTCGAGCGCCGTGCGATCGATGAGGATGATGGGCTCCAGCACTTGGCTTGCCGGCTGCGGATTGCGCGTCGCGGTCACGACGATGTCATTCAACGGATCATTGGGATCGACGCTTGATTCGGATGATCGTGCTCTCGCACCCGACAGGCACAGACAAACACAGGCGGCAAGCGCGCCTGATCGGACAAGGCTGGTCATCGGCAGTTCTCCCGGCCATGCTCGCCCGCATGACACACGTTCAGATCGAGCGGCGGCGGACAGAGAACTGAAGGGCGTTGCCGAGTGCTCGGAATGGCACGGGCGCCGCCCGATGCCCTCCGCACCGCGGTTTTATCGCTAGGCCGGTCTCCGGACTCGTGAGTGGGATTGGTCCCGGCCGGGTCGCCTTCCCGTGCCAATGCACAGTGGCTTCATGACTCGGCTTCTCTCACTTACCGTTGCGGGGGCAGTACCGGAATGGCCTGTTGGGCTTCACCGGTTTCCCGTTTCACTCGCCGACGCCGCCGTCGTTCGAGCACCTGAGCGTCTGGGTAGTGTGCCGATCGAACGTCCCCCGAGTCAAGCAGGGGAGCCGTTGCCGGCAGCGATTTTCACCTCACGTGGGCGTCATTGCTTCAAGATCTGCGCGTGGTGCCGCAGATGATCGCCCATGAAGGTTTGAATGAAATAGTAGCCGTGATCGTAGCCCTGCTGCATACGCAACGTGAGCTTTTGTCCCGACTTCGCCGCGGCCGCCGAGAATTTCTCGGGCAACAACTGTTGATCCGCCAAAAACTGATCGGCCGTGCCTTGATCGATCAGGATGTGAACCGGGAACGCTTTTCGCGCGATCAACTCGCTGGCATCGTACTCGCGCCATTTTTCCCGGTCGGGGCCCAGATAGTTCGTGAACGCCTTCTGGCCCCAAGGAGCTTGCATCGGCGCGCCGATCGGAGCGAATGCCGACACCGATTTGTATTGGGTCGGGTTGCGCAGCGCAATGGTCAACGCCCCGTGGCCGCCCATTGAATGGCCGAAGATGCCGGTCGCGTCCGGCAACGCCGGCAGATTCGCCTCTATGACTTCGGGCAGTTCCCGCGTGATGTAGCTGTGCATGCGGTAGTTCGTCGACCATGGCGCTTGAGTCGCGTCGACGTAGAAGCCCGCACCCTGACCGAAATCCCATTTTTCCGAGTCGCCGGGGATTCGCGGCTCGCGCGGACTGGTATCGGGCGCAACGAGCATCAGCCCCAATTCGGCGGCAACGGCTTGCGCATGCGCTTTGGTGGGGAACGTCTCGTCCGTACAGGTCAAGCCCGCCAAGTAATACAGCACCGGAACCTTCCCGGTCTTCGCCTGCGGCGGCTTATAAACGGAAAATCTCATGGGTCCGCGTGTTTCACGCGAATCATGTTTGTAGAATTGCTGCATGCCGCCAAAGCAGGCATGCTCGGAGACTAGTTGAATTGCGCTCATGAATATACCATCGCCGTCCCTAAAAACGTTACCCTAAAACAACCCGGGCTGACTTGGAAGCTGCTATGAACATCTTATTTTCCGCCATCGAGGCACGCGTAGTCGGCTGTCTGATCGAAAAGGAGATCACCACCCCGGATCAGTATCCGCTGTCGCTGAATGCGCTCACCAACGCATGTAATCAGAAAACCAATCGCGAACCGGTACTCGAACTCACCGAGGCCACCGTCCAGCAAGCGGTCGATGCCCTCATGAAGAAATACCTGGTCAGCGACAAATCGGCGGGCTATGGCGGCCGCGTCACGAAGTACAAACATCGGTTCTGCAACACCGAATTCGGGTCGCTCAAGTTTTCCAAGCAAGAACTCGGAATCATATGCGTGCTGCTGCTGCGCGGACCTCAGACGCCGGGAGAACTGCGTTCCAGGACCAATCGATTATGCGATTTCGCCGACGCCGCCGAGGTCGAATCCGCACTCAAGGGATTGATGGAGAGGGAAGACGGGCCGTTCATCGCGCGCCTGCCGAGAGCCGCCGGCGCCCGCGAAGCGCGCTACGCTCATCTGTTCTCCGGGATCATCGAATCGGTGCCGGAAACGGCGGATCCTGCGGATCATACGGCGGGAGCGAACGGTACCTTGAGTCAGCGCCTCGCGCTGCTCGAGGATAAGGTCGCGGAACTGCGCGCGGAACTCGATGTGCTCAAAGGCGCTGGGTCGCAGACCCTCGGCACGGACGGTCCTACCGGCCGCCCCCCTACCGGCCTTTAGTCACTGCGGTAGCGACGCCGTCTGTTTGGCGATGCCGTCGCGCTCCTGCAGCCATTTGCCAAAAGCGTCGACGTCTGCCGCGCGCATACCATTGGCATTGGTTCGATGTTCGGTCAGCCACCGCTGCATCCCCAACATCAACTCATCGGCAAGCGGACGCGCGTGGTTGAACAGATACATGTAAGCGCCTTTTGCTTCATCCAACCGATCCAGGCCCAAGTTTGCTTCGGCGCGATGCAGCACGGCCTCGAGTAGGTCCGGCTTCAACGCGAGGGCGTGATTGTAATCGTCGACCGATTCGCCATAGGCGCCAAGGCGCAGATGGATGTAGCCCACCTTGTTCCAGGCATCGTACATATCGCCCTTGCTGCGCAACGTCTCGGTGAACTGATCCAAGGCCCGATTGTAGGCGTCGCCCATCTTGTCCAAGGCATTGGATTTCTTGTCCGGATTTTGCGCTGCGGCGGCGGCGCTCTCGTAGTCCTTCGCCTTGGCCAACGCTTTCATCCCAGCCTTGTAGGCTTTGTTCGCGGCGGCGTCCGGCTTGTCGACCGGCGGTGTGGTCTCGATCTCCTCTCTCGGCTGATTCATGGAAGGACGGCCCATGCCGCCTTGACCCCCGGGCATTTGGCCGGCGGCCGGCGCGCAGTATCCGCCTATCGCCGCCGCGGCAGCCATCATTGGGAGGCAATTGAAAAGAATCCGGCGCATTCTGCCCTCCGAGCGGGTTTCCGATTCGTGCAATACTATCCTACTCACCGTGGCGCGAGGCTTCTTCCATGCCGATGCGCAGGGTCGTGGTCGCGATGCGCACTTCGATCAGGAACGCGAGCAATGCCGCCGCCAGCGTCAACATGGACATGATGAACAGGCAGGCGATGAAGGCGGACAAATCCCAGCGCAGAAATGCGTTTACGAACAGCATGACCACGACGAACGCGATGAACAACGCGGACAGCGTAATGAGGGTGATCGCGGCATTGATCCAGCGCGAGCGGCGCGCCAGGATTTTCAGCTGGTCATGCAGGTCACGGCCGTTTTGCACATAATCCGTCCGGAGCAATCGGTCCTCCATGGACCGGGCTCGATCGACGATGCGTGCCAGGCGGTTCGTGAGAACATTAAGCGTCACTCCGATCGCCGAAATGAGAAATATAGGCGTCAGCGCGACCTGGATCAGATGCGCGATATCAATCGATTGGGCGGTCAAGGACGCGGCGCTGATGGGATTACCACTTGACCCAGCCAAAATACCAGGTACCAAGTATCACAAATCCAAACGCAATTCGATACCAGGCGAATGCTTTGAAGTCGTGGCCGCTCACGTAACGAATCAATGCGCGCACGGCAAAAGCCGCGCTCACGAATGACGCGATCGAGCCGACGCCGATCACCGCGAACTCGTCGATATTGAGCGAATGCCGCGCCTTGAACAATTCGAACGCCGTTGCGGCGAACATGGTCGGAATCGCCAGAAAAAACGAAAACTCCGTGGCTGCCTTACGCGATAAACCGCGCAGCAAGCCCCCCATGATGGTGGCCCCGGAACGCGATGTGCCCGGTATCAACGCCAGTGCCTGCGCAAATCCGACCCAAATCGCGTCCGGCGGCTCGACGTCGTCGACCGTTGCGACCCGCTCTGTGCGCTTCCGGCTTTCGATCCACAGGATCAGGACACCGCCCACGATAAAAGCCGTCGCGACCGGCACCGCCGCGAATAAATAGCGCTTGATGGTATTGGACAGCGCCACGCCGATGAGTGCAGCCGGCAGGAACGCGAGTGCGATATTCACCGCGAAGCGCTGCGATTTTGGATCACTCGGCAGCGTCGCGACGACGTGCCAGAGGCGGCGCCGGTATTCCCAGCAGACCGCCAGAATTGCGGCGAGCTGGATCACGATTTCGAACAGCTTGCCCTTCTCGTCGTTCCAGTCGAGCAAACTGCCGACGACGATCAAATGTCCCGTGCTCGACACCGGCAGGAATTCGGTCAAACCCTCGACGATCCCGAGAATCAACGCTTTAACGGCAACTACTGGATCCATTTAACGCCAACTCCCAGAAATAGAAACGCCCCGGCCACTGTGAGCGGCCGAGGCGCGCAACCAAAACGATGTTACTTGGTTGTCGAAGGAGCGGCTGCCTTCTTCTTCTTCTTGTGCTTCTTGGCAGGTTTCGACGTGTCCGTCGCCGTGCCGGAAGCGGCGGGCGAATCGGCCGACATCGGGGCAGCGGTCTTCGGCATATCGGCAGCCATCGCCGCAGCGGCGAGGCCTAAAGTCAACAAGGCAGAGGTAATCAGGGTTCCGGACTTATTCATAGCGTCTCCAACGGTGGGTATTTACAAGCGGATGAAAGAATACGCCGGATCCGCAAATTTCAGCCGAGATGAAGATCATTTCACAAAGAGCCGCGATCGGTCGGCGCGCGATCGCCCGCGACGCCATCCCCCGGAGCGCCGCCCGGAGGGCGCTTGCCCGGCGCGCGCCTAACCGATTTACGCTGCCCCCTGGCGCGGACGTGCCAGAACAGGTATGCGACTATGGCAGTATTGGCAATCACGACGGCGGCCTTTCCAAGGTTGGGTCTGTGAACGAATTCCCAGATTTCGAGCGGAATCAGCGAGGCGGTGATGATGGTGGTCAACCATTCCGCCCAACGCTTTTGCATCCATAGGCCTATTCCTTCGACGGCGAACACCGCAGCATAGGTGAAAGTCACGAACCGCAGCGCGTGGATCTTCGATTCGCTCAAACCGCTGAACCACTCCAATATCCGCGTCACGGCTTCGTGTTCAAGTCCTGAAGGCCGCGCCTCCGCCCAAGTAACCAGTTTGGCGGACAGGGACGCGTCATGCAGCCGCAACTCGCCGTATGCCGCGAGTAACAACAGCAGCACTTTCAGCAGCTTGTACAGCGCAATCGTGCGCAGCATCCCAAAGCGCGGCGCAGGCGCTTGGCCGTCGGGGGCGATCATAGAGTCCTAGGCCTGACCCGCGGGCGGTTGAAACTCGAGGGTGGCATCGAGCAACGCGGGAATGTCGAACACGGCCCGCTCGTTGTCGATGACCAACGGCGCAACCCCAGCCGCCGCTACCAACGCGGCCGGAACTTGAATGCGGTCCCGTTCGCGTGTGACCGTCCAGCTCTCGAGGCGCTTGTCTTGAAAGGCGAGGTTCAGTGCGCCCCATCGCAGCAGCGCCGCTCGCGCCAGGGGCGTATCGCCGCCCCATTGACGCTGCGCCAGGGCCATTGCGGAACTGGCCGCTATTTCACCATGCGGCAGCGTCATAAGGTCTTGAATGTACCTCACCATTTCATCCGGGGGGACGTGCAAATTCAAGTAAGGAGAGGCTGAATCGCTCATGACGCCTATTTTAAGTCGGATTCTCCAGACTGAACATGGCATTCTCGTCGTCATACGCAAACGCTTCTGCGTAGCGGGCCCAACGAACGACGGCGCGCAGAGTCTGATCGGCCGCCTCTTCGCTCATGAAATCCTCGAGTTCGTCGATGAAACGGCTTTTCCGCGCCGAATGCGATGCGCGTTCATCCAATACCCTACGGACATGCGCCGCAAGCGGCACGTAGGTCAGCAAATGACGCAGGAAGATGCGCTTGCGCTCGTCAACGGCGGCATGTGCGAATGCCATCCCATCTTCGGCCAGCTTGATGTCGCCGCCTTCGACCTCGGCGAAGCGCAGCATTTGCAGAGTCTCGGCGACCGGGAACAGCTCATCGATCTCCATTTGCAAATCGGAAGCGATCTTCGGTAAATCCGCGGTGCCACTGAAAGGAGGGGCCGCCACCGCTTCCATGAGGCCGGCGAGCAAGTTGGTCGATACCTGCGGCAAAACGCTGCCTATCCCCAAACCGGGAAACCGTTCCTGGCGCCCACCAGCCGTCGTTCCCGTGGGACGAGCTGTCATCTCCACATAGATCCTCTCCACCAACTCGCGAAAGGTGGGATCGAGACGGTTGCGCGGCTGCGGCAAGGAAACCTTGATTTCGCTCAAAATTCTTCCCGGATTGCTGCCGAAGACCAGTATGCGGTCGCACATCAGGACCGCCTCTTCGATATTGTGCGTGACGAGTATGACGCCCTTGATGGGCATGCGTCCCTCGCCCCATAAATCCAAAAAATCCGTGCGCAGGGTTTCTGCGGTCAGTACGTCGAGAGCGGAAAACGGCTCATCCATGAGCAGGATATTTGGCTGCACCACCAGCGCCCGGGCAAAGCCGACGCGCTGTCGCATACCGCCCGACAATTCGCGCGGGTACGCGGATTCGAAGCCGTCCAGGCCGATGAGATCGATCGCCTGCAACGAGCGTTTGCGGATTTCCGCCCGCGGCATGCGTTGCGCCTCCAGCCCCAAGGCGACGTTCTCGAATACGGTGAGCCAGGGAAACAAGGCGAAGCTTTGAAACACCATGGCGATTCCGGGCGCTGGACCTGCAATCGGCGATCCTAGGTAAGTCACTCGACCGGACGTGGGTTCGGCGAGACCTGCGATCAGACGCAACAGAGTCGACTTGCCGGAGCCTGATCGCCCCAGCAGCCCTACGATCTGGCCTTCCTGCAGCTCCAGGTTCATGCCTTCGAGCACCAACAATTCGGCCCCGTCCGGCTTGGGGAACGCTTTGCGGATGTCGCTGCACTGAAGTATCGGCGAGTTGTTCATGCCTGGAATCCGTCGTCAGGTAAGACGATATTTGCGCTCGGCGTAGTAATACAAGGGCCGCCAGAAGAGTCGATTGATCACTACGACGAACAGGCTCATGGTGCCGATGCCCAACACGATACGATGAAAATCGCCCGCGGTTGTGGCTTCGGCGATGTACGCGCCGAGTCCGCGCGCCTGCACTTGAGTATCGCCCCACGTAGCCCACTCGGCGACGATTGCTGCGTTCCACGATCCGCCGGAGGCGGTGATCGCGCCGGTGACGTAGAAAGGCAGAACCGCGGGGAGCGCAACCTTACGCCACCACAGCCAACCGCTTACCCTGAAATTGGCGGCGACGTAGCGCATTTCCGCCGGAATCGAAGATGCTCCGGCGATGACGTTGAAAAGAATGTACCACTGCGTGCCCAATATCATCAGCGGGCTCAGGTAGATATCCGGATTGAGTCGCCATGCAACGATGCCGTACACAGCGATCGGAAACAGCAAATTGGCGGGAAATGCGGCCAGGAACTGGGCAATGGGCTGGACGATTTGGGCCGCACGTGGCCGCATTCCCACCCATACGCCGATCGGTACCCAGATGAGGCTGGCGAGCGCGATCAATATGAAGACGCGCAGCATGGTGAGGAACGCCAGCCCGCAGACCTGCAACGCTTCGCGCAGCGATGTATTCGCGATCAGCACGGCGACGATATGCCAGAGGCCGAGCACGACAGCGGCCACCACCAGCGACGCCCATAGCAGATCCAGACTGCGCTTCGGTCGAGCCGGTTTAGCGTCGATGGGCGCGTCGCTGCGCTTGACCGCGCGGCTGGTCCAGAGCACCGCGGCGTGAAAGGCGACCGTTGCAGCGTTGATCAAACGCGAGCGGCGCATCATGGTCAGCGCCCAGGAGTTCGGGGCGCGCACGCCGGGCTCCTGTTCCACGCGAAAACGGTCCACCCACGCCACCAGCGGCCGGAACAGCAATTGGTCGTACAACAGAATCACGATCAACATGGTGAAGATCGCCCAACCGATCGCCGCGAGATTCCTCTGCGCGATTGCCAGGGCGATGTATGAGCCGACGCCGGGCAACGCGACGCTGGTATGCCCGACGCTGATCGATTCCGAGGCAACCACGAAAAACCAGCCGCCTGACATGGACATCATCATGTTCCAGATGAGCGCCGGCATGCCGAACGGCACCTCCAACTGCCAGAAACGCATCCAAGGCGACAATCGAAATGACTCGGCGGCCTCGACCAGTTCGTTCGGTATGGTGCGCAACGACTGGTAGAAGCTGAACGCCATATTCCAAGCCTGGCTGGTGAAGATGGCAAAAATAGACGCGAATTCGGCGCCCAGCACTCGACCGGGCGCGAGCGACAAGAAAAACACCACCGTAATGGAAATGAAACCTAGAATAGGCACGGATTGTAAAATATCGAGAATGGGCACCAAGAGCTTGCCGGCGCGCTCGCTCTTCGCCGCCCAGGTGGCATAGGTCAATGTAAAGACCAGCGACAGAACGAGGCCGGCCAGCATGCGAAACGTGGTGCGCGCCGCATATTCAGGCAAGTGAACCGGATCGAGCGACAATGGCGTCGAACTGAGCTGCGACAACGGAGCGAACAGCCCCCGCGAAGTTTCGCCCAGGAAGGCGATGAGCCCAATGACGACGATGAACGCCAGTACGTCCCAGCGGGTTGCGAGTTCGCGCAAAAAGACATAGGGCTCGAATCGCTTCATCGGCGCATTCTCGCAGGACAGGCAACGAACTAGCTAGTAGGGTACTTCTCAATGGAAAACAGCATTGGCACCCATGCGGGGGCCGCAACACACGCCGAGCGAACGCGCTTCAAGGTTCTCGGCGCGATCAGCTTTTCACATTTTCTCAACGACATGATCCAGTCGCTGATCGTCGCGATTTACCCGCTTTTGAAGGGTGAATTCACGTTGAGCTTCATGCAGATCGGCGCGATCACGCTGACCTACCAGATCTGCGCATCCGTACTGCAACCGCTCATCGGCATCTATACCGACAAGCACCCCAAACCGTATTCGTTGAGTGTCGGCATGACTTTCACGCTCATCGGCCTGGCCACATTGGCGCTGGCGCCGAACTATCCAAGCGTATTGGCCGCTGCCGCGCTGGTCGGCGCGGGTTCATCGATCTTTCATCCCGAATCCTCGCGAATTGCCCGGTTGGCGTCGGGTGGCCGCCACGGGCTCGCGCAATCGATTTTCCAGGTCGGCGGCAACGCCGGCAGCGCCATGGGACCGCTGCTCGCTGCTTGGATCATCATTCCCCACGGCCGCACGAGTGTCGCCTGGTTTGCCCTCGCCGCCTTGCTCGCGATCGCCGTGCTTTGGAATGTGGGCGCGTGGTACAAGCGCCGGCACTTGAGCCACCCCGGCCGCGTCAAAGCGCGGACGGCCGCAGCCGCCCCCGTGTCGCCGCGCCGTACCGCATGGTCGGTGGCGATTCTGCTCATTCTGATCTTTTCGAAATATTTCTACCTGGCGAGCATCACGAGTTATTACAGTTTCTATCTCATCGAGAAATTTCATCTGACCATACGATCGGCGCAGCTGTATTTGTTCGTTTTCCTTCTCGCTGTTGCCCTCGGCACCCTCATCGGCGGGCCCATCGGGGATCGCGTCGGCCGCAAGCGCGTAATCTGGTTTTCGATACTGGGCGTCGCGCCGTTCACGATGATGCTTCCGTATGTCGATTTACTGTGGACGGGAATATTGAGCTTCCTCATTGGACTGATTCTAGCCTCCGCTTTTTCCGCCATCCTGGTATTCGCCCAGGAACTCATGCCCGGCAGAGTCGGCGCGGTGTCCGGCTTATTTTTCGGATTCGCCTTCGGCATGGGCGGCATCGGCGCGGCCGTTTTGGGCGGCCTGGCCGACCGGTACGGCATCGAGTACGTATATCGCCTGTGCGCGTTCCTGCCGCTGCTGGGTACCATAGCGGCTTTCTTGCCGAACATCCGACGTCGCGGCTCCGAAAGTAATCCGGCGGCAGCTCAACCGGCCGTCCGACTACCTTGACGCAGCAACTCTTCTTAAACGTTGGTCAATACGGGCTCATCATCGTATTCATCAATGTTCTCGCGTCGCAGATCGGGCTTCCGGTTCCGGTGGTTCCGACATTGATCGTGGCCGGGGCGATGGCCGCCGCCGGGCAGTTGTCGCTTGCCCCGCTTTTTCTTTGGTCGGTGCTCGCCTGTCTCATGGCAGATTGCGGTTGGTACTTTATCGGCCGGACCTACGGAATCCGCGTCCTCAAGCTGCTGTGCCGAATTTCACTGGAACCCGATTCCTGCGTCAGTCAAACCCAGACGAGTTTCGAGCGCTGGGGGGTCAATTCATTGGTGATTGCGAAGTTCATACCCGGACTTGCGATCATTGCCCCGCCGCTGGCCGGCGCCATGCGAATCGGCTGGCTGCGCTTCACGGGTTTGAGTACTGCCAGCGCCACGTTGTGGGTGGGAACCGCACTCGTGATAGGTATGCTGTTCAGAGACCAAATAGCCCTACTCCTAATCCACCTGGGAGACGTCGGGAGCGTCGCGGCCGTGATCATAGGGACGGCTCTGGCCGCGTATATTGCCTACAAGTGGTGGGAACGGGGCCATTTTTACAACTCGCTGCGCATGGCGCGCATCGGCGTTGCCGAGCTGTACGATCTGATGCAAGCGGGCACCGAGCCCATCATCGTCGACGTGCGCTCGCCCACGGCGCGGGCCCTCGACCCGCACGGGATACCGGGCGCGCTGCATGTGCCCCTCGATGACGTGGCCAAGCACATCAAGGACCTACGGCGCGATCGAGACATCATCCTTTATTGCGCCTGCCCCAGCGAGGCGTCCGCGGCGCGCGTCGCCCGGATACTCATGAACAATGGGTTCAAGAAGGTACGGCCGCTCCACGGAGGACTCGATGCCTGGGTTGCCGCAGGATATGCTGTCGTCGAGGTTTCTGAGGTATGAATCCCTTGGCCGAATCATCGCTACATCACGTCGTCATCGTCGGCGCCGGCTTCGGCGGGTTGGCCGTGTGCCAACACCTTGCCGGCGCTGCGGCCCGCGGAGTGCGCATCACGATCATCGACCAGCGCAACCATCACTTGTTCCAGCCGCTGCTCTACCAGGTCGGCACCGCGGTGCTCGCGACTTCGGAAATCGCGTGGCCCGTCCGGCATCTGCTGCGCAAACGTAAAGAGGTTACTACCCTGCTGGCGGTGGTGAGCGGGATCGATACCGAAAAACGCGAGGTACTGTTGGAAGACGGTGCCGTCGTCGGCTACGACACGTTGGTGCTTGCGACCGGAGCACGCCACGCTTACTTCGGTCACGACGAATGGGAACCGTATGCTCCCGGTCTCAAGACCCTGGAAGATGCAACCTCGATTCGCCGCCGAATTCTGTTGTCTTTGGAGCGCGCCGAACGCGAGACCGATCCCGAGCGCCGCGCCGCTCTCCTCACCTTCGTGATCGTCGGCGGCGGCCCGACCGGCGTCGAACTCGCCGGAGCCATTGCAGAACTGGCGCATCAGAACTTGCGCGAGGACTTTCGGCATATCGACACGCGTAAGGCGCGCGTACTCTTGATCGAGGCGGGGCCGCGCATCCTGCCGAGCTTCACGCCGGACCTATCAGCCTACGCGCACGCAGCGCTGGAACGCTTGGGCGTGGAGATACAGCTGGGATTGGCTGTGAGCGACTGCAGCGCTCGAGGCGTCATTTACGGCGGCCGGCCGGTCGCCGCCGAAGTCATTCTGTGGGCCGCCGGCGTACGCGCATCACCGGCCGCCGCCTGGCTTGACATGCCCGCGGATGCCGCCGGTCGCGTGATAGTCGAGCCGGACTTGACCGTGCCGGCGCATCCGGAGATTTTCGTGATAGGCGACACGGCGACCATCAACGCGTGGAAGGGCAAGCCCGTCCCCGGCATTGCCCCGGCCGCAAAGCAGCAGGGGCTGCACGTCGCGCACACGATACACCGGCGGCTGAAGGGCGAGACCGCGCCCCGCGCGTTTCGCTACCGCCATGCCGGCAACCTTGCCACCGTCGGCAAAAGGTCGGCCGTCATCGATTTCGGTTGGTTGAAGATTCGCGGCTGGGTTGCGTGGTGGATCTGGGGTCTCGCGCACATTTATTTTTTGATCGGCTTACGCAATCGCCTCGCCGTCGCCTTGAGTTGGCTGTGGATCTACGTCTCAGGCAACCGCAGCGCATGCCTCATCACTCAGGTCGACCACCGCACCAAGCAGCGTTAGCCCCGGCCTTGCACGGCCGCCGCGAGCGAGCCGGCAGCGATGCCCGCCGCCGCTACGAAAACGCTTGAATTCCCGTTTGCGCCCGTCCCAGGATAAGCGCGTGGATGTCATGCGTGCCTTCGTAGGTGTTCACGACCTCGAGGTTCACGAGATGCCGGACCACGCCATATTCGTCGGAGATCCCGTTGGCGCCCAACATATCCCGCGCTGCGCGTGCCACATCGAGCGCCTTGCCGCAGGAATTCCGCTTGAGCATCGAGGTGATTTCGACGGCAGCGCTGCCCTCATCCTTCATGCGTCCAAGCCGCAGGCAGCTTTGCAACGCCAGCGTAATTTCCGTCTGCATGTCGACCAATTTCTTTTGTATCAATTGATTGGCGGCAAGCGGACGTCCGAACTGCTTGCGGTCGAGCACGTATTGCCGGGCGGTGTGCCAGCAACTTTCGGCCGCGCCCAGCGCACCCCATGAAATGCCGTAGCGCGCGGAGTCCAAGCACGTGAACGGACCCTTGAGACCGGTCGCACCGGGGAGCAGATTTTCCTCCGGCACGAACACCTGATCCATGACGATCTGGCCCGTCGTCGAGGCTCGCAGCCCGACTTTGCCGCGCAACACCGGGGCCGACAGTCCTTTCCAGCCCTTCTCGAGAATGAAGCCTCGAATCACCTCATCGTCGGTCTTCGCCCACACCACGAACACGTCCGCGAACGGACTATTCGTGATCCAGGTTTTCGACCCCGTCAGATGATAGCCGCCGCTGGTGGTCCGCGCGCGCGTGACCATGCTGCCTGGATCCGAGCCGTGATCGGGCTCCGTCAGACCAAAGCAGCCGATCAAGTCACCGCGCGCCAGCGGCGGTAGATACTTGCGCTTCTGAGCCTCGGTACCGAATTGATGGATGGGCAGCATCACCAGGGAGGATTGCACGCTCATCATGGATCGATATCCCGAATCGACCCGCTCGATCTCGCGCGCGATGAGACCATAGCTCACATAGTTGAGTCCCGCCCCGCCGTATGCCTCAGGCAGGGTTGCGCCCAAAAGCCCTAGGCCGCCCATCTCGCGAAATATGGACAGATCGGTCTGCTCGTCGCGGAATGACTGCACGATCCGCGGTGCCAGGCGTTCTTGGGCGTAAGTGTGTGCCGCATCCCGGACCATGATTTCTTCGGGCCCGAGCTGCGCCTCGAGCAACAGCGGATCATCCCAATGAAAGTTCATACGCGCCATAATTCAGCCTTCGCTCCCCGCTGCGCGGCAGCATCGCATAATCGAGCGCCGGCCGGAAAGATTTTCAGATGAGCGGGCAACAATGCCGGCAATGGAATCGCCGCTTCCATTATGCTTGGTTACGGCGCGCAACGCGCTCAAATAAATGCGGGGATGTCGAAAACCCATGTTCAAGCCATACATGACGTTGCTCGTCTCAGCGCTGAGTTGCGTGCACATCGCCGGCGCCTCGGCGGCGGCGCTGCCGCCGGCCGTAGATCAGCAACTTGCACGGGATATGCTGAAGTCATTGGTCGAGATCAACACGACCCACGCACACGGCTCGACAGAGGCAGCCAAGGCCCTTCAAGGCTGGCTGTTGACTGCGGGGTTTCCGTCGGACGACGTGGTGTTAGTCGCACCGGACGACCATCCGACCAAGGGCAACGTCGTCGTACGCTACCGTGGCAAGCACTCCGGAAAACCTGTTCTATTCCTGGGCCATCTCGATGTCGTGGAGGCCAAACCCGAGGACTGGAGCGTCGATCCGTTCACGCTCACTGAAAAGGACGGTTGGTTCTTCGGCCGCGGCACCATCGACATGAAGGACGGCGATGCCGCTCTGGTGGAATCGTTGATCCGTTTGAAACGGGAGCGATTCGTGCCGGACCGGGACATCATCGTCGCCTTCACCGCCGACGAGGAAGCCGGCGGCGACTCGAACGGACCTGCGTTTCTGCTCAAAAGCCATCGGGACTTGATCGACGCCGGAATGGTGATCAATCTCGACGGCGGCGGCGGCC
This sequence comes from Steroidobacteraceae bacterium, assembly GCA_036502605.1. Lineage (GTDB taxonomy): Bacteria > Pseudomonadota > Gammaproteobacteria > Steroidobacterales > Steroidobacteraceae > Bog-1198. Next base: position 32,021 of record DASXYI010000116.1, on the reverse strand, counting down.
AGCTGAAGAACGGCGCACCGTTCTATTTCGAGGTCGGTACCAGCGAGAAGACATACGTTACGTATACGTTGGAGACCACGAGCGCGGGCGGCCACGGCTCGCTACCCGGCCCCGACAATGCGATTTACCGGCTCGCACGCGGCCTGAGCCGTCTCGAGGCGTTCAAGTTCCCGGTGATGCTCACCGCGACGACACGCGCCAGCTTCGATGAACTCGCGGCGGTGGACCCAGGATCGGCCAGTGCCGATATGAAGGCCGTAGTTCGATCGCCGCCGGATCTGGCCGCCGCCGAACGCTTGAGCCAAAACGTACGTCTCAACGCCCTGCTGCGCACCACCTGTGTCGTGACTTTGATCTCAGGAGGTCACGCCGAGAATGCGTTGCCGCAGCGGGCGCGGGCGACCGTTCAGTGTCGGATGATGCCCGGCGACTCGGAAGCCAACGTGCGGGCGCTTCTGGTCGGCACGCTCGACGACTCGCAGATCCGGGTGACGCTCGATGCACCGCCCATCGTGAGCCCTGAATCGCCGCCGACGCCGCAAATCATGGAAAAAATTACGGCCCTGGCACACTCGATGTGGCCCGGCGTACCGATCATTCCGACGATGGCGACGGGATTCAGCGATGATCGACAGACCCGCAATGCGGGAATTCCGAGCTACGATGTGAACGGCGTGTGGCAGGACGTCGACGAAAATCGCGCGCACGGCCGGGACGAAAGGGTGGGTGTTCGCGCCTTCGACGAAAGCGTCGAATTCACCTATCGCCTCCTCAAGTCCATGGGTCATTCCAAGTGAATGCGAATGTTATGGCAGCGCGAAGAGTGACGGCCGTCCGGATTCTGGTCGCGGGCGCGATCGGGCTTCTGTTGTATTTCGGTCATGCTGCCTTCGTTCCCGTCGCGCTCGCGTGCCTCTTCGCGTTGGTGCTGTCCGGTCCTGTCGAGGCGCTGCACAGCCTCGGCGTGCCGCGCAGCGCAAGCGCGGTTCTTCTCATGCTGGTCATGCTCGGGATCGTGGCAGGCATTTCCGACGTGTTGTACGAGCCGGCGCAGCACTGGTTCGCCGAAGCGCCTCATACCCTCAAAATCATAGAGAAGAAAATACGGCCGCTGGCGAGGTTCATGAGTCGCGTCGATGAGCTGCGCAATACGGCAGGCAACATCGGTGTCGCTGCGCGCCCGCAACTTCAGCCCCTGGCGCCCGCGACCCCGTCCGATGAAAGCGCACCGGCCATGTGGATCGATGCAACCCGGAGCGTCGTGTTGAGCATCCTCACGGTGCTCATCGTGACGCTGTTCCTTCTCGCCGGCGGACCACCCATGCTCGCGCGTATGACGTCGGCGTTGGTGAGCGATCTCGCCTCCGCTCACGTCATCAGCGTGATCGAGCACGTACGGCGCGAGGTGGGCCGCTTTTACGTCACCACGACATTCATCAACATCGGGCTTGGGCTCGCGACCGGATGCCTCATGATGGTGTGCGGAATGCCGAATCCCTTTCTCTGGGGCACGATCGCGGGCTTGCTCAATTTCATTCCCTATGCGGGTTCCGCCACCACCTTGGTCCTGTTGACCGTGGTCGCCCTGGTGTCGTTCGACGGACTCGGGCGCGTAGTCGCGGTCGCCGGAAGTTTCATAGGATTGGTCGGCATCGAGGGACAAGTGATTCAGCCGCTGCTGATTGGCCGACGCTTGCAACTGAATCCCATGCTGGTTTTCCTGGCCTTGTGGTTCAGCGGCCTGTTCTGGGGGATTGCCGGAATCATTCTCGCCACGCCCACGTTGGTCGCGCTCAAGATCATCGCGAAATATTCGGATGGCGGGAAGCCGCTATTGGACTTCCTGAGTCCGGAAGCGACTTCCGACCCGCCCTCGACCGACTAGCACGCATATGTTGCGTTTACGCAACGCCATGGATGCCGCGCGGATGGCGAGTCCTACAAAAGTATGGCATTTTTCCTACACCATCTTCACCAGGTTTTTCAGACAATGACGTCGTCGGTGGTCTGTCCCGTCAGGAGTGATTGCGGGCTCGCATGTATGCACATCTTTTTGTCGATCGCGTTGATTCTCGGCGCCGTTATCATTCTCGTAACGGGATTCATCAGGGTACTGCATGACCTGCTGGAAAGAGGTCCTTACGAGGCACCGTTGCTCAACGACGAACTCGCCTGGCCGCGCCCGAGTCAAGAGAAGGTTCCGCCCGCGCTAGATCTCGACCTGCCTCGCAATTTCCACCACGTTTTCGGGCGCGAGGTTGAATCGGTCGACGACCTTGACTGAGTTACGGTAGAGGAAGGCGAACAATCCCATGCGCCAGCCCTTGAGCGCGGGTCGCCGGGGTTTGCCTACCACCAGGTCACGCGTTCCAACGAACATGGCCGCGTCGAGATCGATAGCCCGGTCCAATCCATGGGCGCGACTGAGCGCCAGTCTCAAGTCGGGTATCTCCAAGAATCCAAACCTCGCGACGACGTGCCACAATCCTTCGCCGATATTCTCCACCAGCGTGCATGTCGGTCCGACGATGCGTGGAGTGCTTTCGAATACGATGCTGAGTGCGATTGCATAGCGCGGCAGGACTCCCACAAAATGCACGTGATCCATGATGAGCCTCGACACCTTTTGCGTGCTCCTGGTGAGGAAAACGGTTGTGCCTTTCATCCGTGGTATCACGCCGGACCGGAGGTCCGACAGGAATCGTTCGCCTGCTTCCGGAGGCTGGACGAGCGCCGCTCGTACGGCGAGCACGCCGGCCCGCCATGTGACCATGATGGAAAAAAGAACCGCTGCAAAAGTCAACGGGAGCCATCCGCCCTCGGCAATCTTCCACAGATTGGCGAGAAAAAAGCTGGTATCCACCACGAGGAAAAAGCCAGCTACGGGGATGGCGCCGAGACGCGGCCAGCGCCATACGTCACGCATGGCTCGATACAGAAGCACGGTAGTCAGCAGCATGGTGGTCGCGACGGCCGTACCGTAAGCACCCGCTAAACGATCCGAGCTGCCGAACCCGATCGTGGTCGCGACCGTCGCCGCCATCAGCAGCCAATTGACCACCGGCACATAGATCTGTCCGTATACTCGATCCGAGGTCTGCCTAATGTTGACGCCCGGCAGCCAACCGAGTTGCATGGCTTGGCGCGTCATTGAAAAAGACCCGGTGATGATGGCTTGACTTGCAATGATCGTGGCGATGGTCGCAAGGGCCACGAGCGGATAGATCGACCAGGACGGTGCGATTCGAAAAAACGGATTTCCCGAGACCGTCCCTTGGTCCATCAGGTATGCGGTCTGGCCGGCATAACTCAGCAATAACGCGGGCAGCACGATGGCGTACCACGAACGACGGATCGATGTCTTGCCGAAATGCCCCATATCGGCGTAAAGAGCCTCGCCGCCCGTGATGCATAGAAACACACCGCCGAGCACCAGGAATCCCACGGCGCCTGAGTGGCGCAGAAAGTCGACCGCGTACCGCGGATCGAGTGCGGCAGCGACGCTAGGATGGCGGACGATCGCCGCGGCGCCGAGGGCCGCAATCACCAAGAACCACAGCAGCATTACCGGCCCGAACGCACGGCCGATCCTCTCGGTGCCAAAGCGTTGCGCCGCAAACAGACCGATCAAAATCGCCACCGCCATCGGCATGATGAACGGCTTGAACGTATCGGTTACGACATTGAGTCCTTCGAGCGCACTCAATACCGATATCGCGGGCGTAATGACGCCGTCTCCGTAGATCAGCGCGGCGCCCAGCAGACCCATGCCGGTCAACAGTTTGAATCCCGATGTAAATCCGTTCGCGCCGACCAGAGACATCAATGCCAGAATTCCGCCCTCGCCGCGATTGTCGGCGCGCATCACGAACACGCAGTATTTGACCGAGATCGTAATGATCAACGTCCATACGATCGATGACAGCACCCCCAGCGCACTTCGCGCGGTGAACTGCCCGCCGGTGACCTGCACCACCGTCTGCAGGGTGTACAGCGGACTTGTCCCCAAATCGCCGAACACGACACCGAGCGCGGCGAAACCTGCCCAGCCGGCCGCGTTTGCCTCGTCCGTGGGTCGGTTTGAGGAGCCGTCGAGCGGGGCGGATTCGCTGTGCATGATGTCTTTCCTGCGGCAGGATTTCTTTCGTGGGGATCGAAACATAACCTTACTGGTTTTAGCGCTCGCGTCCTACAGCTTGGGCGCATTTTCAAGTCGAGACTCTTTACCGCAGCAGCGCGCGAGCCGCTGCCCGGCGGCGACCAATGCAAGACTTCTTCCGCACACACAAGAAGGCGAAGTGGACCGGAATCATCGTTCTCGGCCTGCTGCTCGTCGTTGTCGTCGCGCTCTCGGTCTTCGATTGGAATTCATTGCGGCCCATGCTGACGCGCGAAATAACGGCCAAGACGGGACGGCCCGCCTCCATCGACGGTGACCTCAAGGTCCACTTGTGGTCATGGAATCCGAGCGCAGAAGTCAACGGCCTGCGCCTCGAGAATCCGAAGTGGGCGGAGCGCACTCTAATGTTTGGCGCCAAGCGTATAACCATCAGCGTGAGCCTCGGCCGCCTGCTGCGCGGTCAGATCGTGCTGCCGCAGGTCGACCTGCTGGAACCCACGATCAACTTGCAGCGCGATTCCAAGGGTCGCGCCAGTTGGGAGCTTGGCACCAAGTCGGGCGCTCCGAATCACGATACGAAGCCCGCCAAGCTGCCGGCGGTCCGGCGCTTGTTCATTGAAGACGGCAAGCTGCACGTCGTAGACCAGATTCGCAAATTGACCTTCAGCGGCTCTTTGGTCGCCGCCGAACGAGCCGGCAAACAAGATGCATCGGCACTCAAGATTCGATGCTCGGGTTCCCTGAACGCGAAGCCGTTTCGGTTGGACGCCGACGGCGGGCCGTTGCTCGCCCTCGAGCCCGACAAACCCTACGCGTTCTCCGCTCGAATATCCGCTTCGGACATCAACCTTGAATCTCATGTCACGGTACCAAGGCCGTTCGATCTCAGCGCTCTCGACATCAAATTTTTGGTCACCGGCGAGGATCTCGCGGACGTCTATTATTTGACCGGTCTGGCTTTGCCGAATACGCCGAAATATCGGTTATCGGCCGTTGTGCATGTGGCGGGAACCACATTCACTATCGATGACTTGAAAGGCCGCTTGGGCTCGAGCGACCTCGCGGGACACGGTCAGGTTCAGACCGCCGGCGCGAAACCCAAACTCACTGCGGACCTTTCATCGATCACTCTCAACATTGCCGACTTGGCGCCGACCTTGGGCGAGCCGGCGCACAAGACAAGCTCGCCGGCAAACGATGCCGCTCAGGGGCAACCGCCCGCCGCGAAAGCAAGGAAGGCCGCGGCTGCTCAGCCTGAGACCGCCCCCGTTTCGGCCGCGCAGAACGCCCGACTACTTCCGGACGCGGACTTGCAGATAAATCGAGTGCGCGGCATGGATGCCGACGTAACCTACAAAGCAGGCGCGGTGAGGGCGCCAAAAGTCCCAATGAAAGAGGTGAGCTTTCATCTGCTGCTCGACAACGGTCTATTGACGATGAACCCCCTGTCGTTCGTCTTGGATCAAGGCAAATTCTCAGGCAGCGTTCAAATCGACGCGCGCCAGGATATTCCGGTCTCGGATATCGACATGCATATCGACGATGTCGACTTGAGTCAATTCAAGTCGGCGACCATGGGGCAGGCTCCTCTCGAGGGCACTGTGCTGGGCCGCTTGAAGTTGCGTGGCACCGGAACCTCCGTTCACAAGTTTGCGGCGGCGTCGGACGGTGCGATGAGCGTCGTCATTCCGCACGGCCAGATCAGCGATGTGATCGCAGAGTTCACCGGCATCAACGTCCTGCGCGGCATAGGATTGCTCCTCTCGAAAGGAGAAACCAAAACTGAAATCCGCTGCGGAGTCGTGGATTTCAAAGACCGGCAAGGCAGACTGAGCACAACGACCGTATTCGTGGATACCACCAACGTACTCATCACGGGACGCGGCACCATCAATCTCGATAACGAAGTTTTGGACCTAGCGCTCCAGGGAGATCCGAAGAAATTACGGCTGTTGCGACTGCGGTCGCCGATTTCGCTGCACGGCACTCTGTTGCACCCGGCGGTCGGCATCAAGGCAGATAAGCTCGCCGAGCAAGCGGGCGTGGCGACCGCCCTCGGCGCGCTGCTAACGCCGGTCGCGGCTGCCATTGCGTTCGTCGATCCGGGTCTTGCAAAGAACAAGGACTGCTCGACAGTCCTTTCCCAGGCCGACGCAGGAGTTCAGAACTAGCCCCGGCCGTAGGAAGCTTCCGACCGCGGTCAGGGCCGCAACGGCCCGGGTGTTGTGAACCGCATCAAAACAGGCATTCTATCCGCGCATTGGCTTGGGTGCGGCGCGCCTGCAACGCGGTGCGCACTGTACACTGCCCCGAGCGACAACAGCGGAGAGCGCATGTGCGCAAAGTTACTCGGCGCGAAGTTCTAACTGCGGTTGGCGCCGCCGCGGTGGTTCCGGCTGCGTTGCTCGCGACTGCCGCGGCCGCATCACCCGCATCGGCCGGAGCGGTCTACGCATTTTTCAATGCCGCCGAGGCACGGTTCATCGAGGCGGCATGCGAACGCTTGATTCCGGCCGATGCCTCCGGAGCCGGGGCGCTTGGCGCCGGCGTCCCCGGCTATTTGGACCGGCATCTCGCGGGCGCATGGGGCGACGGAGAACAGTTGTACCGCAAGGGACCATGGCAACCAGGGACACCTTCCCAGGGGCAGTCTCGGCCATTCAAGCCGGCGACGCTTTTTCGCACGGCGCTCTCTGCCATCCTTCGTGACTTGGAAAAGCGCGGGGCGGCCTTCAGCGAATTGCCCGCCCATGCTCAGGACTCGTATCTTCACTCTCTCGAGAGCGGCCGCACCCATCTCGACGGCGTGCCGTCGGCGGTGTTCTTCGACATGCTTCTCGCAATGACCGTGGAGGGTTTCTTCAGCCACCCGCATCATGGGAGTGTCCGCGACAGGGTGGCGTGGCCAATGCACGGTTATCCCGGCGCACTCGCCGGCTGTCCCGCCACGGCCCGGTAGAAGTCCATGGCGTTCGCCTCGATTCTGGTTTAGTTTCGTCCGGTCAATGGCATGACCAGCGGGAACTCATGATGCATTTGCGGACTCGCCTCGAAGGCGGAGGTACTCCACGGCTCGACCGTTGGGGCGTCGACAGCGAATACGGCACCTTGCGCGACGTGTTGGTCGGACCCATCGATCATTTCTCTTGGCGGGCGGGCAACGCCGTGGCGGAGCGTTCGGAGCGCATCGGATTGCACTTCGATTTTGCCGTCGCACGAGTCCAATACGGCGAGATGCTCGACGCGTACACCCAAGCGGATGTGACCGTGCACGTGCTCGCCGCCGCGGCCGACCTGCCATACCAGATATTTGCGCGCGACAGCAGCGTGATGACGCCGTGGGGCGCGGTTATCATGCAACTCCAAAAGCCCTACCGCCGCGGCGAATACGCGGCGTGCCTGCGGTTCTATCTCGATGCCGGCATCCCGATCTACGATCTCATTACGGCCGGCAACGTCGAGGGCGGCGACTTCATGGTGCTGCAGCCGGGAGTCGCGGCCTGCGGCTATTCCGGCGAGCGTTCCATCGAGCCGGCAGTACGCCAGTTGCAGTCCTGGTTCGAGTCCGAAGGCTGGGAGATGCATACGTACGCTTTCGATTCGCATTTTCTTCATTTGGACGTGCAGATGGGAATGCTCGCCGAGGGACTTGCGGTCGTGTGTGTCGAGGCGGTCGAACCAGAGTTACTCGACTGGCTGCACTCGAAGCGCATTCGAACGATTCCCATTGCCTACGCAGATGCGATGCAATTGGGCACCAACGTAGTTGCGCTGGGCAACGAGCGCGTACTCGTTCCCGCCTCCAGCAAGAATCTCATCGCCGCCTGCCGCGCGGAAGGACTCACGGTCTACGATCCCGATGTATCGATGATCGGCAACGGCGGCGGCGCCGTGCATTGCATGTGTCAGGCACTCAAGCGCGATCATGTCGGGCGCTGATGATTTATCGCGCCGCGCTTTTGTTCTCGGTACAGCCGCAGCCGCGGTGTCGGCCGCTCGAGGCGGCGCCGCGCACCCGCACCCGCACCCGATAATGTCGCCGCTCACGGAGCTGAGCGCATCTGCGGCGGTGGACTACATGCTGCGAGGCGAACTCACGGCCGAACGGTATGCCGGAGCGCTGCTGGCGCGTTGCGTCTCGCAACACGCACTGAATGCATTCATCACGTTCGAGCCCGAGCGCGTCCTGGAAGCCGCGCGCACGCGCGACCGGGAGCGCCGCGCCGGCGCCAAGCTCGGACCGTTGTTTGGCCTGCCCATCCCGGTCAAAGACAGCGTCAATACCAAGGACTATCCGACGACGGCGGGTACCCCCGGCCTACGGCATTTTCACCCGGCCGAGGATGCGCCGGTGGTGGCGGCGCTCAAGGCGGCCGGCGCCATCGTGCTCGGCAAAACTAATTTGCATGAGCTTTCGTACGGTTGGACCAGCAACAACCTGGCGTACGGGGCGGTGCATAATCCCTACGACCTGGGGCGTATCCCAGGCGGAAGCAGCGGTGGAACGGCCGCCGCGATCGCGGCACGGCTCGCGCCCCTCGGGGTGGCGGAGGATACCGAAGGATCCATCCGAGTTCCCGCAGCGTTCTGCGGCATTGCCGGTTTCAGGCCCACGACCGGGCGGTACTCGACGCGGGGGTGCGTGCCCATCACGCCGCTGTTCGATCAGATCGGACCCCATGCGCGCAGCGTACAAGACTTGGCCCTGTTCGATTCGGTGGTTGCCGACGACTGGTCTCCCCTGGAGCCCAAGCCGTTGCGCGGGGTGCGTCTGGGCGTGGTCCGCAACTACTGGTTCACGGATCTGCATCCGGAGGTCGCGCGGATCACCGACCAGGCGCTGATGCGGCTGCGCGACGCGGGCGCGGTGCTGGTGGAAGGGGTGATGCCCGACCTTGCGCGCCTCATCGACCTGACGACTAACCCGGTGCAAAATCACGACGTGCGCTTGGAACTCGCGCGGTATTTGCAAGACTACGGTGCGAAGTTGAGCCTGGACGAACTCATCGCGCGCGCGAGTCCGGATATCCGCGACATCTTTCGCAGCGATGTCATGCCCGGCGGAGCCAATGTCGTATCCGAAGCCGCGTATGGCGCGGCGCGCGACCAGTACCTGCCGGCGCTCAGGCACCTCTACCAAGAATACTTCTCGCGCACGCAAGTCGCGGCAATCGTGTTTCCCACCACGCTCGTTCCGCCGCCGCTGATCGGCGAGGAGACTACGCTAACCGCCGGCGGCGGCCGGAGCCTCCCCTTCGAAGTCGCGGTCGCGCGTAATATTGCGCCGGGAAGCACTGCCGGATTGCCTTGCTTGGTGTTGCCGGCGGGGCTCACCAGCGGCGGTATTCCGGTCGCGCTCGAGTTCGACGCGCCGCAGAAGGCCGACCGCGCCTTGCTCGCGCTGGGCTTGGGCCTCGAACAAGCGATGGGTAAGATGCAGCCGCCAAAGGGAACTCCATGATTTTCAGCCCGATCGGCGCTTCGCGACCCTCCGGGTTGGTGCCCATACTCTGTGTCGCGATCGCCGTGGTGGTTGGCGCGGCGGCGCAGGCGGCAGCGCCGCTCTCCGTAGAATCCACCGAGGGGATGGTCGTCAGCGCACAACACGTCGCTTCCGATGTCGGCGCGGCCGTTCTGCGAGACGGCGGCAACGCAGTCGATGCGGCGGTCGCGGTCGGCTACGCGCTCGCGGTAACGCATCCCTGCTGCGGCAATCTCGGGGGCGGCGGCTTCATGATCATTCACCTCGCCAACGGCAAGGATACCTTCATCAATTTCCGCGAGAAGGCGCCGCAAGCGGCGAGGTGGAACATGTACCTCGATGCACGCGGCAATGCCATTCCCGAAAAAAGCCGGGACGGCTATCTCGCCGTCGGCGTACCGGGAACCGTGATGGGGCTCGAAACCGCCCGCGAAAGATACGGTACGCTGCCGCGCGCGACACTGCTCAAGCCCGCGATCCAGCTTGCAGAACAGGGCTTCGGTCTCACGCGCGGCGACGTCGACGTCCTCGAGGAAGGAACGGCAGCATTTCGTAACGAACCCAACGTCGCTGCGGTGTTCCTGAACCATGGGGTCCCGTTCAAACCCGGTGATCGATTGGTCCAGCCCGAACTCGCCGCCACGCTACGGGCCATCAGCGAGGGTGGAGTTCAGGCGTTCTATCACGGCGCCATCGCCGCAGCGGTGGCCGCCGAGACCCAAGCGCGCGGCGGACTGTTGACGAAAGAAGATTTTGCGGCCTATACGGTGACGGAGTCGCCGCCGGTGTCTTGTCCCTATCGGGGGTACACGGTACTCAGCGCCCCGCCGCCCAGTTCGGGCGGCGTCATCCTGTGCGAGATGCTGCGCATCTTGGAAGGGTATCCCTTGCAGGCTCTTGGATTTCATTCGAGCGCTTCCGTGCATTATATGACCGAAGCCATGCGCTACGCCTACCGCGACCGCAATCGGTACTTGGGCGACCCGACGTTCGTCGACAATCCGATCGATCGCTTGCTATCGGATGCCAACGCGGCGGCCATCAGGTCCCACATAACGGCGAAGCATGCGACTCCGTCGGCCTCTTTCGGCGTGGACGAGGGTCCCGCAGAAAGCGCGACGACCACCCATTACTCCATCGTCGATCGTATCGGAAACGCCGCCTCGGTTACCTACACGATCAACGACGATTTCGGAGCCAAGGTCATCGCCGGCAACACCGGTTTCTTCTTGAACGACGAAATGGACGATTTCGCGGCAAAACCCGGGGTTGCAAATATGTTCGGCCTGGTCCAGGGCAAAGCGAACGCGATTGCACCCGGCAAGCGGCCGTTGAGTTCGATGACGCCGACCATCGTGCTCAAGGATGGCAAACCCCTGCTGGTGGTGGGAACTCCTGGCGGTTCGCGCATTATCACCACGGTGCTCGAGATCATCGTCAACGTAATAGACCACGGCATGACCCTGCAAGAAGCCGTGGACGCGCCGAGAATTCATCATCAATGGTTGCCTGACACATTGGCGGCCGAGCCCTTCGCATTATCGGCCGACTCGAGCACGGCGCTCCGGCGCATGGGCTACCACCTAGTTCCCTTGGAGGTTTGGGGAGCCGGAAACGCCGCTCAAGCCGTCGGCATCGCACCGGCGGATGAACGGCTCGCGAAGAAGTTGGGATTCCCTCGACCCGGAGTGCTCTACGGCGCGAGCGACTCCAGAGCCCCCGCGGGGGCTGCCGCTGCGCCATGAGGAGTATTTTCGAGATGATTTACCGAATAGGTTTTATTGCCGCAGTGACGGTTCTGTTCGCCGCCGCCGGCGCCCCGGCCCCTACAGCAGCGGCTACGAACCCCGGCGAGGCGAAGTTTCGCGACTTGTACAAGGAACTGGTCGAAACGAACACCACGTTGTCCGCCGGCAGTTGCACGCTCGCGGCGGAACGCATGGCCGCCCGCTTGAAAGCGGCCGGATTCACCGACGAAGAGCTGCATCCCTTCGCGGCACCGGACCATCCGAAGGAAGGCGGATTGGTGGCCGTCTACGGCGGCCGAGATAAAAAACTCCAAGCGATCCTGCTGCTCGCGCACCTCGACGTTGTGGAAGCGAAGCGCGAGGACTGGGTACGCGACCCGTTCACACTGATCGAGGAGAACGGCACCTTCTACGCTCGCGGCTCTCTCGATGACAAGGCTGAAGCTGCAATCTGGGTCGATACGCTCATTCGACTGCGGCAGGAGAACTTCCGGCCGCGACGCACACTGAAGCTCGCGCTTACCTGCGGTGAGGAAACATCCGGCGCGTTCAATGGAGCGGAATGGCTCGCGAAAAATAAACGTGACCTCATCGATGCGGCGTTCGCGATCAATGAGGGCGCTGCCGGCGAACTCAGTGCCGAGGGCCAGCGCATCGCCCTCGAGATCCAAGCCGGAGAAAAGACTTCGCAGAACTATCGCTTGGAAGTTACCAACGCGGGCGGACACAGCTCCCGGCCCGTCAAGAACAACGCGATCTACCGCCTCGCAGCGGCACTCACACGCGTCGAAGCCTACGAGTTCCCGCCCCAGTTCACGGAGGGCAACCGCGCCTATTTTTCAGGAATGGCGAAAATCGAAGCCGCGAAGGGTCATTCCGAGGTGGCCGGCGCAATGAGCGCGCTGGTCAAAGATCCCACCGATGCGAAATCCGTTGCGCTGGTCGCCGGCAAGGATCCCACATGGAACGCCACGCTGCGGACCACGTGCGTCGCTACCATGCTCGACGCAGGACATGCCACCAACGCGCTTCCGCAACGTGCCCGAGCCAATATCAACTGCCGTATTTTCCCGGGCGTCGCGCAGGAAGACGTCCGGCGTCAACTGCAAGATATGGTGGCCGATCCCGAGGTCAAGGTCGTGACACTGGATACGCGCGGGCCAAGCTCGCCGCCCCCGCCTTTGACCCGTCAAATATTGGGTCCCGTCGAAAAACTCGCGGCGAAATTCTGGCCCGGCGTTCCGGTTCTGCCCATCCTGCAGCCGGGCGCCACTGACGGTCAGTTTCTCAATGCGGCCGGGATTCCGACTTACGGCATCGAACCTATTTTCGTCGGACCGGACCTCGGACACATTCATGGCCTCAATGAGTATGTGAGCGTGAACTCGCTGCTCGAGGGGCGCGAATTTCTCTACCTTCTTGTTAAGATATACGCCGATCAGTGAACCATCCGCTCGACCCTACCTAAGGCAACTCCCCATGATCAAAGTAAGCGTATTGTATCCGAACAAACCGGGCTCCCACTTCGACATGAACTATTACGTCACCAAGCACATGCCGCTCGCCATGCGGCTGCTGAGCAAGGGCTTGCGCAAAACCGAAGTGGATGCGGGGCTGCACGGTGCCGCTCCGAACGAACCGCCTGCCTTCTTTGGCGGATGTCAGTTTTATTTCGATTCGGTGGAGGCATTTGCCGCAGTCTGGGGCCCTGCCGCCCCCGAACTGACCGCCGACATTCCGAAATACACGGACGTGGCCCCCATGATTCAGTTCAACGAGGTCAAGATCTCGGTGTGACTCGGAGTCGGTGCGGCCGCGTTCCAATCGAATAGGTTCTTTCCTACGTCCACTCGCGGTAGTCGGTAGCGCAACTCGCTGCTTTGGAGTTGATACTCTGGGCGGCGCCGCACTCGCCCCGTGCGCTTTCTTTATACGGGTGGCAGGAGCAAGACGTGCAAATTAGATTCGGTTACGAGTTGGTGTTCAACTGTCGCGATCCGACTCCCATGATATTGATGCTGCACGCCCACCCGAGCGTCATTCACGATTTAATCCGGCCCGATGACATGAGGGTTGAGCCGCATGTCCCTATGAGAATCTATCATGATGGATTCGGCAATACGTGTACCCGAATCGATGCGCCTGCCGGGGGGATTAAAATAACCAGCGATGGCCTCATTAACGACTCGGGTACGCCCGAGCCCGCGAATCCCTTCGCTCGAGAGCATCCGCTCGAGTTGCTGCCTGAAGATACGCTGGCTTATCTTTTGGATAGCCGCTATTGCGGTACCGAGGCTTTGATGGCCGATGCTCGACGGCTGTTCGGACAAGTGCGCCCGGGCTGGAGCCGCGTACAAGCCATTTGTGATTTCGTGCACGAGCACGTGATGCTCAGCCGTCACTTTGCGCGTCCGCCCCGGACCGCCTGGCAGGTGTACACGGAGCAGCAAGGCGATTGCCGCGATTTTGCGCACTTGGCCATCGCGCTGTGCCGTTGTTTGAGCATTCCGGCTCGCTACTGCACAGGCTACCTCGGCGACATCGGGGTGCCGCGCGCCGACTTCCCCATGGAGTTCGCCGGATGGTTCGAGGCCTATCTGGGTGGTGAGTGGCATACGTTCGACCCCGGGAACAAACAGCGCCGAATCGGCAGAATATTGATTGCCCGCGGACGCGACGCCGCCGATGTTGCCAGCAGCACGAGCTTCGGCCCAAGTTATCTCGAGACATGTCGCGTCTGGACGGACGAAGTCGTGGAGAATCGCCAGCCGGAACTCAATGCCGGCGCGTGCCTCGCACGGTATGATCACGCAACATAAGGAACGCTGCGGAAATGATTGTGGACAAAGCCGGAAAATTGGATGAGTTGATTGACGGCGCCGAAGATTTGCTCACCAAGCTCGCCGATGCACATAACCCGGAGATCCAGTACCTTCGCGATCGCGTAGACCAGGCCATCCGCGACGCCAGACGCCACATTGCAAGGCAAGGCGAGGCGGCATCCCCGCAGCTGCGGGAGATCGTCAACATCATCGACGATTATGTTCGCGACTATCCTTGGCTTGCCCTCGCCACCGGTATGCTCGTCGCGGGAACCGTGGCTTACCTGGCCGGCACGGCCCGAGGCAAGACGAGGCCCGCGCGCGATTGGTTTTGACGGGGGCGTCCGCTAGTCTTCGCGGATGGCTATCCATTCGCTTTTTCCCACCTTCATTTATACCTCTGCCCTACAGCGCAACGGGTCGCGAGAACTCAACCGACAGCTGCTGAAAGAAGCGAGGTTGCTGCGCGAGGATGACCGTGCGGGTCGCCGCTGGTCCGCAGCAAACTATCCGGGCGGCTACACGTCCTACGGTTCAGCCCATCGGCTGCAACGTATTTCCCCGACGTTTGAAGCCTTGGAACGCAAGCTGCGGCGACATGTCAAGGCGTTCGCAGGTGCCGTGCAATGGGACCTCGAGGGCCGCGAATTATCCATGACCGATTGCTGGATCAACATCATGTCGCGGCAGGTGGCGCACAGTCTGCACCTGCATCCGCTTTCGACATTGAGCGGTACCTACTATGTTCATGTGCCGGCTGGGTCTCCCGGAATCAAATTTGAGGATCCCCGTCTGGACCGCTTCATGGCCGCGCCCCCTCGCGTAGCGGACGCCCGGCCCGAGAATCGCCCGTGGATCACCGTCCCGGCGGAGGCGGGGCAGCTGGTCCTGTTCGAGAGTTGGCTGCGCCATGAAGTCGCCCCCCAGCCCATTGCGGCCGAACGGGTGAGCGTCAGCTTCAATTACAGCTGGTTCTAGGGGCCTGTCTGGCGCCTGGGGGTATAGAATCGCACGATGAACGACAGAACGACCCGAACTTCGGATGCCACCATGGCGGTGTTTCTCGATTTGGAGAACATTGCCCTCGGTGCACGCGACGCCAAATACCCGAGTTTCGACATTGAGAAGGTATTGGAACGCCTTCTACTCAAGGGTCACATCGTGGTAAAAAAAGCCTACTGCGACTTCGATAGATACAAGGAGTTCAAGCGCGGCCTGCACGAGGCGGCCTTCGAGCTCATCGAGATTCCGCACGTGCGCCAGTCCGGCAAGAATTCGGCGGACATCCGCATGGTCGTCGATGCGCTGGACCTGTGCTACACGAAGGGACACGTCGATACCTTCGTCATCATCAGCGGCGACTCGGACTTCTCTCCGCTGGTCAGCAAGCTGCGTGAAAACGCGAAAACCGTCATCGGCGTCGGGGTCAAGAACTCGACCTCTGATCTGTTCCTCAACAACTGCGATGAGTTCATCTACTACGACGACCTGGTACGCAAGGAGCCGTCGAAGGTGCGGCGCCGCAGCGCATCCACCGCATCCCGCCCCAGCACGCCGGCTGCGGACAGCACGCCGGCTGCGGACAGTGCGCCGGCGGAGAACAAAGGGCCTGATGTGACCGATGCGCTCGATTTGGTGGTCGAAACCCTGGAGGCCGTCATGGAAGAGCGCGGCGAGAATGAGCCGATTTGGGGCTCCATGATCAAACAGGCCATCAAACGCCGGCGTCCGGGTTTCAACGAACGCGCGTACGGCTTTCGATCGTTCAACGATCTATTGGCCGACGCGCAGAAGCGCGGCCTACTGACGCTGCGGGCAGACGAGAAATCAGGAGGCTACACCGTCCGGGTCGCCGCGGCCCCTCCCCGCTGAACCCTTGAACTCGAGCCAGGGCGCCCTCACGTCTCTGTTCGACAGAGGCGGAAGGTCGAACCATGAATGCTCAGCGCAGAAAATCTTGGATGTGGGCGGAAGCGTGTGCTCTCCTCGACGAGGCGGAGCGTCGGCACCGTCATTTCTTCGGGCTGCTGGCAGCTCCTGCCGCCACCCCCGTGTGGGAGCCGCCGGCCGATATCTTTTCGCGCGGTTCCGAACTCCACGTAACGGTCGCTTTGCCCGGCGCTCGGGCGGACGACGTCGTGGTGCAGATCACTTCATCCGCCCTGTTGATCGAAACCACCGTGCCGCCGCCGACTTTTGCGGTCGGCATGAACGTCGTGCGTATGGAAATCCCCTACGGCCGCATGCGGCGGCGCATCGATCTGCCGCCCGGGCGATATGCGCTGCGCGAGCATCGATTGGAAAATGGCTGTTTGTTTCTACGCCTCGTGGGATCAACCCTATGAACACTACCGAAAATCAACACTCCAGTGCAGCTGTGCCGGAAGACGTGCTCCTCGTCCTTCCCATACGCGAACCGGTCTTGTTTCCGGGCGTAGTGCTGCCGATTACCATCCAGGGCAAGCACGCGCTCGCGGCAGCCCAAGAAGCGGTGCGCACCCAACGCCGCGTCGGACTATTGCTGCAGAGGGACGCTGCAGCAGAGGACCCGGATACCGAGGGGTTGCATCGGGTCGGCACTGCCGCGTCGATAATTCGATTCGTGACGGCCCCCGACGGGACGCATCATTTGATATGCCAGGGCGAACAGCGCTTCACCGTCCTGGACTATGTCAGCCAAGAGCCGTTCTTCGTGGCGCGGATCGAGCCCTACAAAGAAGTCACCGTGCTCGACAGCGAAGTCGAAGCACGCGGCCTCAACTTGCGCGAGAAAGCCATGGAGGCGCTGCAGTTGCTGCCGCAGGCTCCCGCGGAACTCGCCAACGCCATTCGTGCCATTGAATCGATTCCGTCGCTGGCCGACATCGTAGCGAGCTTCATGGACTTGAAGACCGCCGACAAACAGGACATCTTGGCGACATTCGATCTGAAAACCCGGCTCGATCGCGTGCTGACCTTGCTCAATCGTCGAATCGAAGTACTCAAGGTTTCACGGCAAATCGACGAGCGCACGCGTGAGGCGTTCGATGGACGGCAGAAGGAAGCCGTTTTGCGCGAGCGGCTGCGCCAGATTCAGAAGGAACTCGGCGAAACCGACGGTTCGAGCGGCGAACTCGAAGAGCTCAAGGCGGCCGTCAAGGACGCCGGCATGACGGCGGAAGCGGAGGAACAGGCGCTGCGCGAGCTTGCGCGCCTCGAGCGCATGCCGGACGGCGCCGCCGAATATTCCATGACGCGCACCTACCTCGATTGGCTCATCGCCATGCCCTGGTCGAAGATCGATACTGAACAACTCGACATCGAGCGCGCCCGCACCATCCTGGACGAGGATCACTACGGGCTCGAGAAGGTCAAGCGGCGCATTCTCGAATTCCTCGCCGTCCGGAAGCTGAATCCACAGGGCCGCAGCCCGATTCTCTGTTTCGTGGGTCCGCCGGGCGTCGGCAAGACGTCGCTGGGCCAAAGCATCGCCAAGGCTCTTGGACTCCAGTTCAGGCGTGTCAGTCTCGGCGGCGTGCATGATGAGGCGGAAATCCGCGGTCATCGCCGGACCTACATCGGTTCGTTGCCCGGCAACATCGTGCAAGCGATGCGCAAAGCGGGCCGCCGCAATCCCGTGCTCATGCTCGACGAGGTGGACAAGCTCTCGGCCAGCCATCAGGGTGATCCGTTCTCTGCGCTGCTCGAAGTGCTCGATCCCGAGCAGAACAATACGTTCCGCGACAATTATCTGGGTGTGCCGTTCGACCTGTCGAAGGTCCTGTTCATCGGCACCGCCAATGTGCTCGATGCCATTCCGGCACCGCTGCGCGACCGCATGGAAGTCATCGAACTCACCGGCTACACCGAAGAGGAAAAGCTGCAGATCGCCCGCCGCTACTTGTTGAAGCGGCAACTGCAGGCCAACGGCCTGTCGGAGGATCAATTCAAGGTGACGGACGAGGCGCTGCGCAAGGTCATCGTGGACCATACGCGCGAAGCCGGCGTGCGAAGCTTGGAGCGGCAAATCGGCGCCCTGTTGCGCAATGCCGCGGTTACCATTGCCTCGGGAGCCGCATCGAACGTCGCCATCGATGTCCCGGATGTCGAGAAAATCCTGGGTGCCGCACGCTTCGAGAGTGATGTCGCACTGCGGACCAGCGTTCCCGGAGTCGCCACCGGTCTGGCTTGGACCCCTGCGGGCGGCGACATCTTGTTCATCGAATCGAGTCGAGTGAAGGGCAGCGGCAAACTCATACTCACGGGTCAATTGGGGGACGTGATGAAGGAGAGCGCGCAAGCGGCCGTTACGCTCGTGAAATCGCAAGCCGATCGGTTGGGAATCGACCCGGCCATGCTGGAAAACGCCGATCTTCACATCCACGTTCCGGCGGGTGCGATTCCGAAAGATGGACCCAGCGCCGGCGTCGCCATGGCGACGTCACTGGCCTCGTTGCTGTCGCAACGCACGGTGCGCGCCGACGTGGCGATGACCGGTGAGATCAGCCTGCGCGGCGTCGTTCTGCCGGTCGGCGGTATCAAGGAGAAATGCGTTGCCGCCGCGCGTGCGGGCATTCGCACGGTGATTTTGCCGGCGAGAAACCGGCGTGATTGGGATGACATTCCCGAAAGCGTGCGCCATCGGCTGGAGTTTGTCTGGGCGGAAAAAATCGAAGACGTTCTGGCGCGCGCGCTCGAGGACCGGCCGGCACAGCGCGCAGCGGCCTAAGCGCCGCTGAGCTGATTCAACCGCGCGATGCGCTCGATGGCGGAGGGATGGGAATCGTAAAACGCCGAATGCACGCGATCCGGCGTGAGCGTGGTGGCATTGTCGCGGTAGAGTTTGACGAGGGCAGTGACCAAATCACCGGCGGCCGAGTATTTGGCCGCAAAGTCGTCGGCGGCGAGTTCCTGGCGGCGCGACCACCATGATTCGATCGGTGTTGCGAAAAACATAAATGCGGGGACGATCAATGCAAACAGCAGCAATGCCATCGACGCAGACTCGGGCACCCCGAAGGCACTGAAGAACGCCGGCGTGCGCGCCAGCACCCCGAGCAGCGCCAGCCCTCCTAGTGCCCCTAATAGCGACGCGACCAACCGCTGGCGCACGTGATGCAGACGGAAATGTCCGAGTTCATGCGCGAGCACGGCTTCGATCTCCTTGAGTTCGATGCGTGCCAGCAACGTGTCGAAAAACACGATGCGCTTGTTGCGTCCGATGCCGGTGAAATACGCGTTGCCGTGCGCGGAGCGCCGCGAACCGTCCATGACGAAAACGCCGCCCCCCGCGGTATATCCACAGCGTTCGAGAAGCGCCGCCACGCGTTCCTTGAGTCTGGCATCGGTGATCGCCGTGAATCGATTGAAAAGCGGTGCGATAAATCGCGGCGCGGCCCACGTCAAGCCTACCGTCACGCCCAGCCACACCAGCCATGCCCACGCCCACCACCATGTGCCTGCCCTTTCCATGAGCGAGAGGGTTGCCAATGCAAGGGGCGCTCCGAGTACCAGTCCCAGCAATAGCCGCTTCGCGAGGTCGACGGCAAAAAGCCGCGCAGATGTCCGATTGAAACCGAACCGCGCCTCGATGCGAAACGTCTTCCACAGCGTAAACGGCAGGCCGATCAACTGGAGCGTCAGGAAGACGGTCAATATGAGGAGGACTCCATGCCAGGGCTCGCTCAATTTCAACTGATCTATCGACGCATCCACCGCGGCGAGTCCGCCGCCGACCGTAAACCACAACTTGGTGATGGATTCCACCAGCGTTGCCCAGCGTCCCAGCTGTGTTCGAGCGACCGTGTAGTCGGCAGCCTTCTGTTGGTCCGCCAGTGCTATTTGCCCATGAAACGCGTTGGGAACGCGGTTTCGATGGGCGCGCACGGCAGCGATCTGGCGGGAGCTAAGCCACAGACGGACGGCCGTCTCCGCCGCAAGGGCGGCCACGAACATCCAAGTCAGCCAATTCATCGGTCGCGGCGCATTCCGTTCACGAAAATAGCCTAACGGAATTGGCGGGCGAGCGGAATACCAGGGGCTTCTCGACGACCGGGGCGCTTTCGATCGGGCGCGGCCCATCCGCAAGCGCGACCGCCTCGGTCACGAGGTGATGGTGCGGCGACAGGTCGCATACGGGGTCGGCGTTTGCCGCATCGCCGGTCAATAAATAGGCCTGGCAGCGACACCCGCCGAAATCTCGGGATTTTTCCGGACAGCTGCGACAGGGTTCCTTCATCCAATCATCGCCGCGATAGTGATTGAAGGCGGCGGAGTCGAACCAGATATTCTCCATGCTCATGTCGCGAACATTCGGGAACTCGAGGCCCGGCAGCATACGCGCCGCCTGGCACGGCAGCGCCATACCGTCCGGCGTGACGGTCAAGAAAACAGAACCCAATCCATTCATGCAAGGCTTCGGGCGGCGCTCGAAGTAGTCAGGTACGACGAAATAGATTCTCATGGGCCTGCCGTTGCGCTCGCGAAAGCGCTTCGTTACCGCTTCCGCCCGCTCGACCTGCGCGCGGCTCGGCATGAGCTGCGCTCGATTGTGCCATGCCCAACCGTAGTACTGGGTATTGGCGAGTTCAACGTACTCCGCATCGAGCTTATCCGCCATTTGCAGAATCTCTGCCACATGATCGATGTTGAGCCGATGCAGCACGACATTCAGCACCATCGGATAATCGTATTTCTTGATGAGCGCGGCGACTTTGGATTTCAGGTCGAAGGTGCGGGTACTGCTCAAGAAGTCGTTCATCTGCTGCGAGCTGTCTTGAAACGACAGTTGAATGTGATCCAGGCCCGCCGCCTTCAGCGCGGCGATCCGCGTTTCGTTGAGCCCAACTCCGGAGGTAATGAGATTGACATAGAACCCGAGACGATGCGCCTCCGCGACGATGATCTCCAAATCATCGCGAGCAAGGGGCTCACCCCCGGACAAGCCGAGCTGCACGGCGCCGAGCGCCCGCGCCTCGCGCAGCACCCGCAGCCAATCGTCCGTGCCGAGCTCCGGGCCGATGCCTGAAAAATTTGTCGGGTTGTAGCAGAACGCACAGTGCAGCGGACAGCGATAGGTCAATTCGAACAGCAACCACAGCGGCGGTCCGGGCTTTTTGGCTTGGGCGTTCATCACGGCACGGCTACCTGTTTGCTCATCACAGCACGGCGACCCATTTATTTTCCACCGCCATCGCAATGAACGCGATGACTTCGTCCGATAATCCGCCGGTGGAGAACGATTGCTCGAGACTCGCCGTGATGTCGGCGATCGTCGCCTGGCCGTCGCAGCGTTTCAAGATTTCGCCGGCACTGGTGTTGAGCTTGATCATTCCCTCAGGATACAAAAGGACGTGCGCATTTTGCGCGGACTCCCATTGCAGACGAAACCGGCGATCGATTGCCGGCCGCGACGCGCCGCTGATCGAATTCGAAGTCATCGCGGTACCCCGGAGGGCGCCATGTAACGCAGCGCCATGGCGTCGCTCATCTGCCACAGCACGTCCAGCTTGAATTTGAGGATCTCGATGGCCCGCTCTTGCAAGGGACGCGTGTCGAAGTGATCCAACGTGAAAGCGAGACCGAATTCCACGTCGCGCCGCGCGAGGCTGACGCGGCTCTGGAAGTAGTGCAGGCCGCCCAAGTCGATCCACGGATAATGTCCGGGCCAATTGGCGAGCCGCTGTTTATGAATCTCGGGCGCAAACAATTCGGTCAACGACGAGCACACGGCCTCCTGCCACGGCGCCCGGCGGGCAAAATTCACATAGGCATCCACCGCGAATCGCACGCCCGGTAAAACGTGAGACAGATCCTCCACCGACTCCCGCGACAAACCCACCGCCTCGCCTAGGCGCAGCCACGATTCGATGCCGCCCGGGTCATCGCCATAACCATCGTGATCGAGAATGCGCTGCACCCAATTGCGCCGCACGGCGCGGTCGGTGCAGTTGGCAAGAATGGCCGCATCTTTGATCGGAATATTGATTTGGTAGTAGAAACGATTGGCCACCCAGCCGCGAATTTGTTCGCGATTGGCTGCGCCGCCGTTGAGCAAAACGTTGTATGGGTGGTGGATATGATAAGCGCTGCCCTGCTTGCGCAACTGGCCCTCGAATTCCTCTCGACTCCAGGCTACAGACGTCGTCCGGCTTGATGCTGATCGATCCATATTGGCGTTCACAGGAAGATCTCCATGCCGTCCCGCGCCACTTCAACCGCGCGCTCCCTTAAATGTGCAGACTCTGCCGACGATTCATCGAGAATCGGATTGGTGTTGTTGATGTGAATCAAGATTTTGCGGGTTTGCGCAGGAAGGCGGCCCAACCACTCCAGCATGCCGTCCGGGCCGCTTTGCGGTAAATGACCGATATCCCTCGCCCGTTTGCGCGATACGCCCAAACGAATCATCTCGTCGTCGGTCCAAAAAGTGCCGTCCACCAAGACGCACGCGGCGGACTGCATGGCATGCCACAGCCGATCATCGATTGCCGCCAACCCCGGCGCGTACACCGCGGTTTGGCCGCTGAGTTCGTCGGTGATGACGAGCGCCAAGTTATCGCCGCTGATTGGCGACTCGCGATTGGGCGAATACGGAGCCGGCTTGCTCGCCACCGGCAAGGCGCGCCACCGTAGGTTTTCCGCCAAATCGACTGAAAATTCGCAGTCGAGCTCGATGCGACGCCGATCGACGCCGCAGAAGTGGGCCAGAACGCCAAAGACGGGGTTACCGCGGGTCATGTCCGCATAGGTGCTGTCAGTGCACCAAATCGGCCAAGGGCGCACCGATTCGCGCAGCATATAGAGCCCGGTGGTGTGGTCCACTTGTCCATCGACGAGGATGATCGCGACAAGGCCGCTGTCGCGTATGGAGCGGTTGGGTTGTAGACCGGGCGTCGCCTGCAACTGCGCCAGGATATCCGGTGATGCATTGACCAACACCGAAGCTGCCCCATTGCTGCCCGTGACCGCGATCGAAGATTGGGTGCGCGCCACCCCGTGAAAAGTCCCGGCACGGATGCCAGCACAATTTCGGCAGTTGCAATTCCACTGAGGAAAACCGCCCCCCGCGGCCGAGCCCAGCACACGAATTTTCACGTCGAAACGGGCGCGCCCGCCCCTGCGGGCAGCGCGCCCTTTCAGCTTCTAGCGGTTGGCGATATACATCGTGATTTCCATACCAAACCGGAAATCGACAGCTTGCGGGGTTTCCCATTTCATACCGAATCTCCTAAAAAGGTCTACGGCTCCATATTCCGCCGCCGCGCCCTTCCCCGAATCAGCAGCATCATGAAACTTACCTCATGATTTTCATGAGGCAGCCTCCGCTGAGGCACCCTCGGAGCCATCCTCGCCGCTACTACCCTGCGCCTAACCTGCCCTGCGCCTACCCGCCTGCGGCCGCGCGGGTCGCGGGTGCCCTGGTACTATGGGCCAAATGAGACTGCGGACCCGCCTGAATCTCGTGGTAGCCGGCCTCAGCGCCAGTTTCGTGATCGTCCTGATCGCGGCGGAGATTCAGAGCACCCGTACCTCGGTCCGCGAGGAAATCGAGGCCGCCAACCGCGTTGCTTCGCAATTATTGGGTCAGCTGGCATCCATATACTCCAATGTGGGTGGACCGGATTTGGTGCTCCAGTTCCTGCAGCAGATTGGCAGAGTGCGCGCCAATGAAGTGAGCTTGCTATCCCCGACGGGGGATGTCTTGTACCGGGCGCCTCGCGCGACTTACAAGGCTGGGCGCGAGGCTCCCGACTGGTTTGCGCATTTGCTGGCACCGAATGTGACCAAAGTGAGCTTCCCGCTGCGCGGTGGCGTGCTGCTGGTGATCGAACCGCAACCGTCGCGTTCCGTGCTCGATGCGTGGGATGACATCCTGCGCCTCGCGGCGCTCGGCGCCGGCATGCTCGTCATCGTCAACGGCTTGGCTTTTTGGAGCGTCGCACGCG
Source organism: Steroidobacteraceae bacterium (assembly GCA_036502605.1). Lineage (GTDB taxonomy): Bacteria > Pseudomonadota > Gammaproteobacteria > Steroidobacterales > Steroidobacteraceae > Bog-1198. Next base: position 7,923 of record DASXYI010000116.1, on the reverse strand, counting down.
TTCTCGGACCGTTCCCAATCATCGCCGACGGACTGGAGCGCATCCAGCAAGGTGAGCTGTCGTATCGATTGCCGCCGCTTGCCGGGGACGAGGCAAGAATCATCGGTACCGCCTTCAACCGGATGGCGCAGGCAGTGCAGGACAAAGTACAGGCCGAGCGGCAGGTACGCGACGTGGAGGCTCGTCTCGAAGAGCGCCGTGAAATGGCGTCTCTGGCGGACCAGCGCGTCGAAGAAGAACGGCGGCTGATCGCGCATGAACTGCATGATGAATTCGGACAATCGGTCACCGCCATACGCAGTCTGGCTCTCGCCATCGCGACGCAAGCCGGCACACGCGATGCGGCGACCGGCGAGGTGGCCCGTCTGATATCCGACGAGGCGGGACGCCTCTATGACGCCATGCACGGACTGATTCCGCGGCTCGCACCGCTGTCGCTGGATACGCTGGGACTTAGCGCGACCCTCGAGAGCTTGGCGCAAGATTGGCAGCGCCGCCACCCCTCGGTTGTCTTGACGCTGCGTCATGAGCTGCCGCCGGATCTTGGCCCCAGCATTACGCTTGCCATCTATCGAGTGGTGCAAGAAGGGGTGATCAATGCGCTGCGGCACGCCAGCCCCACGCGAGTGGACGTCGAGGTCAGCTACGATCCGCATCGAATCGTTGTGACCGTGAGCGACGACGGCGCGGGTATGCCGGTGGAATGGCCGAAGCCCGGACATTTTGGCCTGCGCGGGTTGACGGACCGCGTGACGCAGTTGGGTGGTACCTTCGAAATCGGCAACAACACCGGCGGCGGAACCCGGCTGACCGCCGAAATTCCATGGGCGGCGTCGGCATGATTCGCGTACTACTGGTGGACGATCATGCCGTGGTGCGCATGGGGTTTCGGCTACTGCTGCAGTCGAATACCGATATCACGGTAATCGCGGAGGCGGACTCTGGAGAGAGCGCCTGCCAGCTGTACACGGAACTCGCGCCGGATGTCGTGGTCATGGATCTTGCCATGCCGGGTATGGGCGGTCTCGAGGCGTTGCGACGAATCCGCGCCCGGCAACCGCAAGCAAAAGTCCTCGCGCTCTCAGCGCACGATGATCTCATGCATGCCCGACGCACCTTGCAGGAAGGCGCTCTTGGATTTCTTTCCAAACGCAGTGCGCCGGAAACTTTGCTCGAGGCGGTGTCCACGGTCGCGGCCGGCAAGCGCTATATCGAGCCGGCCCTGGCGCAAAATCTCGCGCTAGCGGAATTCGACGGCAGGACCCGGTCGCCCGTGGAACAGCTATCGGAGCGCGAATTCGAAGTCTTCGTGCGTCTTGCGGGCGGCGCCACGGTGCAACGAATCGCTCAGGATCTCAAAGTTTCGGCGTCGACCGTCGGCACCCATCTCTACAACATCAAACAAAAGCTCGGCGTGGTCAATCAATCCGAACTGACGTTGATCGCCATACGCCACGGCCTCATCGAGGCGTGATGGTCGCCCAACGCACATCGATCGCTCAGAGCGCGGCGCGCCGGCGGGAATTTCTGCAGGGCGTTGCGGGACTCGCGAACTCGCAAGGTCCCTTAAGCTCGCAAGGCCCCTTTCGCCCGCAACTTCTGAAATGGGTAGGCAACAAACAAAAGCAGGCCAACGGCATCATCGCCCACTTCCCGAGGACCTTCGGCACTTACTTTGAACCGTTCTTGGGCAGCGGCGGCGTATTGGGAGTGCTGTCGCCCCAGCGAGCCTTCGCCAGCGACGGGTTTCTGCCGCTGATGGAAATATGGCGCAGCCTTCTGAGCGACAAGGAGCAACTCAAACGGAATTACGCCGATCGCTATGCGTTGACCGCAAGGCTTGGCAAGAAACGGGCCTACCACCGAGTGCTCGAAAGCTATAACGCCCAGCCCAACGGTGCGGACCTGGTATTTCTTTGTCGGGCCTGCTACGGCGGAGTCGTGCGGTTTCGAAAGCTGGACGGATATATGAGCACGCCGGTAGGCGTACACGATCCGATACCTCCGCAGGGCTTTGCGGCGCGGGTCGATGCGTGGCACGCAAGGACGGCGGGTACCAAATTTCGTCACCTGGATTTCGCGCAGGCGATGAGCCTCGCGGGGCCCGACGACCTGGTCTATTGCGACCCGCCGTACTGCGACAGTCAGACGATTCTGTACGGGGCCCAATCGTTCTCCTTGAATCGGCTGCTCGATTCCATCGCCGGCTGCAAGTCGCGGGGTGCTCGAGTCGCGCTCAGCATCGATGGCACGAAATTTTCGGGGCGTAAGCTGTGCGATGTCCCGCTGCCGGACGGGTTATTCGTGCGCGAGAAATTCATCACGGTCGGACGCTCGATGCTGAAACGGTTCCAAATGAACGGGCGGTCAATGGAAGCGCACGAGGTCAGCGACCGTCTCTTGTTGACATATTGACGGCCCGCTGAGAATCCATATTTCCAGGTCGGTCAGCAGCGGAACCGGTTCACAAAGTCGCAAAATTAACGCCTCGCAAGCGTCTCTGTCGGCGTTCAACGACGGATCTCTGGCTTGAATCGACCGATTAATCGTGCAGACTTTCTCCATGCAAGCACCTTCCGGAACAGCGGTTGTCGGAATGGCCTGGCGCTTCGCGGCGGCGTTTTGCCGAACTTGTCAAAGGGATTTTTAATATGCGTCTAGTTTCAATGGTAGCGGTGCTGTTCGCGGTTGCCGGCGTCTCTCATGCGGGCGATCTGAACGTTCATCTCATGCTTTCAGGTGAGGTGGCGCCCGGTGTCTACGGTCAAGTTCAGATTGGCAATGAACGTCCCCCACCGCTCGTGTATGCGCAGCCGATGTTGATCGAGCCGCAACTCGCTCCGCCGCCGCCCCTCTACTTGCACGTGCCGCCGGGACACGCAAGAAATTGGCGCAAGCATTGCCGCGAATACAACGCCTGCAATCGACCCGTATATTTCATTCGATCCGCGGAATACGAACCAGCGTATGAACGCCGCCATCGCGAGCATGAGCACGAACGCGAACGATACCAGGAACACGCGGACCACGAGCACGGCCGCGACCATGATCACGAGCACGGACATGACCGGGACGATGATCACGGACACGGACACGGACACGACCGACACGATGAACATTGACAGGGCACGAACGGTCCCAGCCAGCGGAGCGCGAGTAGCGCAGGTTCGGATGCACCCGCCGCGCGGCACCGCTGGCGCGCTTGCGGTCTTAGTATACGCATTGCTTACACCGTCCCTCGTCGCGCACGCAGCCGAAGATCAGCCGGCTCAAACGACGGCATCCACCCACGTCAAAGGCTTTGGCGAGGCCGTCAAGCGCGACGCGAAGGCGGTGGGGGCTACGTGCAAGGACGGAGCGCATCGGGTCGCGGTCGCTGCCAGGGCCGTGGCGCATGAGGTAGCCACGGCTGCCAAGCGAGGTGCGGCGGAAACTCGAGCCGCGTTCCGAGGCGACAGAGCCGCAACAACGCCCCCCACTTAGTGGGTGTTCCGCCTGGCAGCGCTACGCCAAGGCATAGAGATATTCCACGAACGAAGCCACGGCTCCATCCAAACCGTGCACTTTCGGATTGCTCGATTCGATCACATAGTATTCATCGGGCGCGTGCGCGCCCGTCCCATGGCCCAACCCGAAATGACCCGCGGGCAGGTTCAACGGGGGACTCGTAAACACATAACCTGGCCAAGACCCAGCCGAACGCGGCCACAATTGCGGGTCCTCCCCGAGTTTGCGGTACGTCGCCAATTGCGTCTGAATCAATCGGCTGTTCGCGTCGGTCTGTGTAGGGTCGTAGCCGCCGCTCATATTCACTTCAATGTCGGCAAAACCGTGCTTTGCGAGGTGCGCCTTCAGCTTGGCCAGAGTATCCGACGCGGTCATGTCGGGAACCAAACGCATGTCGATCTTCGCTACCGCTTTGTGCGGCAGCACCGTCTTTCCTCCCGGCCCCGTATAGCCCCCCACCAAGCCTTCGATGTTGATGGTCGGCCGCGACTCCAGCAGCATCAATGAGTCGACCCAGTTCGAGTCGTGAACCCAGCGCTCCACACCGAGCGTAGTTTTCACCATATTCTCAGCCGTCTTCGCGGCATGCTCCTCAATCATTTTTTTCTGTGCGGCCGTCAACGGAGCAGCCTTGTCGAAGAAACCCTCCACCGCCGGTGTATGGCCGTCTTTCTCGACCAAGGTATTCAACGCCTGTATGAGATGCCAACTAGGGGAATCGACCTGCGCTTCCAGGCTTGAATGCACGTCACGCTTCGGCCCTCGCCCCCACTTCTCGCCGCTCGACACCAACTCGAGTTCCACGACTCCTTTGGCACCCAACGACACCTGCACCCCGCCCTCGCGATCCTGGCCCGCTTCGGGCATGAACACCCCGATACACTTCTTTAGTTCGGGCAGCACCTCGGGATTCGTCACCACCTCCCCAAAATGCGGTGAGGCAATCTCCTCCTCACCCTCGCATACCAGTATGAGATTTACCGGCAATTTTTTTCCGGCGGACTTGAACGCCAGCAACGCGCCCAGAAAGGAGTTCTCCGGGCCTTTCTGATTCACCGCGCCGCGGCCCATGCACACGGTCCCGAGTCCCTCCTTCTGCACCAACCGGCCCTCGAGCGGCGGCGAACTCCATTCCTCAGGCACGAACTGCTTTACGTCGTACATGAAGTAAATGCCGACCGTCGTGCGGGCGCCCGCGTCCAGCCTGCCGAAGACGCCGGGCTTGCCCGAAGTGGGGATGAGTTTGACGCCGGTAAAGCCGGCATCCTGCGCGAGCTTCGCCATGTACTCGGGACCTTGCGGAAAGTTGCGGTTTTCCGCGGCAATCGACGGCAGCGCGATCCACTGTTGCAAGCGCTGCACATTCTCGGCATGCATCTTCGGTATCTGCGCCAATACCGCGGCCTTATCGGCTTTCGATCCGGCGGAGGCCGCCAGCGGCGTCGAAATCGCTGCTATCGCCGCACTGGAGACGGCACCCTGTACAAAATCCCGCCTGCTCAGACTCGAATTAATTCTTTTTGCCATGCATCCCTCGGGTTTACGCAATGTTAGGAAAGAAAAGACTCATGAGCCGACATTTTAGACGCGGCCATTCGGATACTTGCCTTTATGCGCCGCAGATAAGCGATGTTGTCTTCATTGTTCATCGAGTCCACCAACGGATTGTAATCGCGAGGCCGATGTCCTTGGCCTATCAACACCGCAAACCAGCTCGCGTCTTTGAACAGCTCATCCGAGGACAGGACGATACGGCCGGACCTGAGAAAATGTTCCTCTTTGCGGACCAGGCCTTCAGGCAACCGCATGCCGCGGCAATATTCCCACAACGGGTCGGATCTGCTCGTGGAGTGATAGTGCAGAGCGAGAAAATCCCTGATTCCCTCGACTTCTTCCGAAAAGACCCGGTTGAATTGTTCAGCGGTGTGGGTATCGCAATCACGGTTCGGGAAGAGGGATAGGAGTTTCGCGATCCCGCTTTGAATCAGATGGATGCTGGTGGACTCCAAGGGCTCCAGAAACCCGCTGGACAGGCCGATCGCGACAACGTTTTTATTCCATGCCTTGCGCCGGCGACCGGCCTTGAAGCGGATCAGCCTGGGGTCAGCCAGCGCACGCGCGTCGAGATTGTTCAGCAAGACCGAGGCGGCTTCATCGTCGCCGATGAACTGGCTGCAATATACGTATCCGTTGCCGGTGCGATGCTGAAGCGGGATACGCCACTGCCATCCCGCCTCACGCGCCGTAGCGCGTGTGTGGGGCACGGGCGGTCCAATCCTTTCAGAAGGCACGGCCAGCGCCCGATCGCACGGCAGCCATTGCGACCAGTCATCAAATCCTGATTTTAAAACGCCTTCGATGAGCAATCCCCGCAAACCGGAGCAATCGATGAACAGATCCCCGTCGACTGCATCGCCCCGGCTCGTATGGAGGGCCGTGAGAAAGCCGGTTTCCGGATCCTGGTCGATTTTCTCAACCCTGCCTTCATAACGCCTCACGCCCTTCGACTCGGCCCTCGTTCGTAGATATTTCGCGTAAAGGCTTGCGTCAAAATGGTATGCGTAACCCAAGGTTGAGAGCAGCGAGCGCGGATCGGACGCGGGAAATTCAAACTTCCCGGCTCGCGCCGCAACGCTATTCAATGAATACTCCTCAAAATTTTCCTCGAGCCCTTCGAGTCGCGCCTTGATCCATCGGTGCTGAAAAGACACGCCATCGCCGGGAAATCCATAGCGGCCGAACGGGTGAATATACGTGTGATCGGGTTTCGTCCAGTTCTGAAACTCGATACCCAGCTTGAAGGTCGCTTTGGTCTCCCGCATGAACTCTTTTTCATTGAGCCCAACAATCTGGTTGAACCAGTGGATGGTCGGAATCGTGGCTTCGCCCACGCCAATCGTTCCGATGTCATCGGATTCGATGAGCGAGACATGACACCGGCGCAGGTCAACGGCTTGAGACAAGGCGGCAGCGGTCATCCAGCCCGCGGTACCTCCGCCGAGAATGACGATCTTGTTGATGCGATTGCCGTTCATCGGGCGCGAGGCTACGTCGATTGCGCGTTGGCGGCCAACTTTATGAGCCGCAAGCGCGCCACGGGGTTTAAAACTTGTAAGTCAAGGCTACCAGCGCGTTGGGACCCGTGATGCCACGGCCATAGAAGTAGCCGTTGACCACCTTTTGCGTAACGCCGGAGTTCGGATTGCCCTCGGTCAATCCCAGCTGATTGGTCACATTGTAGACGTTGAGGTTCAGGTTGAGCTTCGGCGTGAAGTTGACGTTCGCTCCCACGGACAGAACCCCGTAGCCCGGGAGGGAGAAGCCATTGCCGGCGTCCGGATATATCTTCCCCGTATATTCATAGCGCAAGTACACCGCGCCCCATAGGTCCGGGATATCATAGGTGGGCTGGATCGAATACATGATCTGCGGAGTGCGCTGCACTATATTACCGTCGTATTGGGATGCCGCCGCGCTGTTGACCGTCTGGCCATTGACCAATTCACCCAGAAAGACATTCTGCAGCTTCGACTGCTGGTAGGTGGCCTTCACATTGAGCGAAAAAGCCTGAAACCCGTCGAAGGGGGGTCTATAGGTTGCATCCACGTCCACGCCATTGATGCGCAGATCGGCGGTGAAGCTGCCCTGTACCGCTAAATTATCAGGCTGAATGTACGCGTAGTTCTGATCGTTGAAGGTGGTGTGGAACCCAGTGACGACCGCGACCAGTCCATAGCCGCCGTAGCGCAAACCGATCTCGGACAGCCCAAGGCGCGTAGGCTTGTTCAAATTATTGCCGCCGTTGGTTTCATTTCCGGCCGCGTATCGAGCATAGATGGCGAAGTTCGGCGTGAACGCGTAGTTCGCACCGACGGTCCACGAGGTCGGAATGGTCGTGGCTTGAGTGCGCGTATACGTTCCGTCGAAGGTACTGCCGACGGTCTGAGCCAGTCCGACCGTGCCGGGAGGTACCGGAGCCTCTACCGCGGCCGAGTTGCCGGTGTAAAGGACATTGCTGACGTCTTCGCGCCGCGCCCCAAAGTCGAAGCGCAGCTTCTCGTCGAGTACGGCCAGTTCGTCGCTGAAATATTCGGAGCTGGAATTGAGGGTGCTCGTCCAGATGCCGGCGCCCCAATTGCCGTAGCTCAGCATACCATTGTTGGTCAGCGTACCGAGGACGTTCCCAGCAGCGTTGAGGGCCTCCACGTCGTAAATCGCCGAGCCATTCGAGACGCCATTGACGAGAGTGGCCACCGCCGACTGATCGTCGGATTGTCGAACGCGGTAGTACATGCCGCCGAGGGTCAGCGAATTGCTCCAGCCGTTGCCGCTGATGTCGTACTTGACACCGAAGTTCGTGCCCAAGTCGCGGGTTGCCTTGTACTCATGATTCAGAACCGTCTGTTGCAGCAATCC
>DASXYI010000115.1:0-87867 GCA_036502605.1 Steroidobacteraceae bacterium | reverse complement strand
AATCAATAGCACGCTTGAACTCATTCGAATACGGGACCGCGAAAGAGAGGAGCACGTGCAGTTGATCGGCGACGATACACTCCCACCAGCCTGAAGCCGTAGCGCGAAGCTCTCGTGGTTTGATGGCGCGTGCATTCTGTGAGCCCGATGACTACCTTCTAGGCTCATACCGCATCGCCACCACCCCCGAGCCGAACTCCAACCGGCCCACGAGCGCATCTGCGGAACCTGCCGCCGCTTCCGCGCGACGAGTTGCTGGCACTCAAGCACACCATCGCGGAACTCGGCGCAATCGCGATCGGTCCGGCGGTTGGCCCGCTCGGTATGATAATCGACCCTCCTGACGAATTATTAGCCGCCGTCTTCTGCTACAAGACATAACTTGATGGCACCGGGTTGGTGGCTGATCACCGTGATTTGAGCTTGATATTGTCTTGTGGTCTGAACGTGGGCAGTAAGGAGTCTTCATGCGACGAATTCTAATCAGGTGTCTTGCGGTCTTTGGGCTTTCCTGTGCTGCTTTGGCGCACAGCGCGGACGTTCCCAGTACGCAGGTGGAAATCTACCGGATAGCACCCGGTCAGCATGTGGCGTTTCTCAAGCTGATCGCCTTGTACGATCAGGCGAACGTCGAAGCGGGGCTGCCGCCGCGCCAACTTTATGTGCACCAGGACGGCGCCAACTGGGATTTTCTGATCATGCAGTCGGGCGCGGACTGGACGGATGGGCAGCGCACCAAGTTCCGGGCGGCGCTGACGCGGCTGGGTGCGCCGCAAGGGGCGAAGTTTTTCGTGGAGATCCGCAAGTTCATGGCGGAACACACCGATACAATGACCAAAGGTCCGACGACGGCCGGGGATTGGTTGAAACTGCTCGAATAATCGGACGGTCAGCGGACGATGAATTGGCTGGGCGGCACGCCGAACGCGCGATGGAACATGGCGGTGAAGGCGCTCGAGCTGTCGTAACCCACCTCGAATGCCACCTGGGTGATCGATTGCCCCCCCGACAACAGCGACAGCGCGTGCATTAGCCGCGCTTGCTGGCGCCAGATCGCAAGGCCCATGCCGGTTTGGTTCTTGAAGCTGCGTGTGAAGGTGCGGCGCGCCATGCCGGTGAGCTTCGCCCAATCGTCAAGATCGCGGCTGTCGGATGGATCCGCCAGGATGACGCGGCACACGCGCAGCAAGCGCGGATCGGTTGGCATGCTGACGCGATAGGGTGCATTGGGCATGCGGTCGATCTCATCGAGCAATAACGCGACGATCTTGCCTTCCCGGCCGTTGACGTCATACAGCGGATCGAAGCCGACGACCTCAAGGATCAGGGCCTTCAAGAAATCGGACACCTCGAAAACCCGGCAGCGGTCCGGCTCACGGCCCAGCAACGCATCCAGATACAGCGTTCTCAGCGACACCGAGTTGCGGCACGACACTTCATGTGTGACGCCGGCCGGGATCCAAACCGCGCGCTGCGGCGGTACGACAAAGCTGGTGTCCTTGGTGCGCACGGCCATGACGCCGGTGGAGGCGAACAGGATCTGGGTGCGCGCATGGTTGTGCATGGGATCGACCATCCCAGCGGGGTATTCGTCGTCCAGCGCGATCACGGGCCGTTCAACGATGAGCAAATCGGTGCTGTGCTTCAAGGCCTTAACTCGACGGCAATGCCGTCATTGTCGAAGTATGGCCAAACTACGCGGCCGCAAGCGATTCTTCAAGGCAATCGGCGAACGGCCCAGTCTCGGCAGTGATTGACCCAAAGACGCAGGCCGGGTTTGCGTACTCAGATAGGATTTGCGCTCTCTTAGGATACCGGTTCCACCGTGTTTAGGTGCATTGCATGAGCGACGCAAAGCCAGTCGATACCGATGTACTCGATCCGGATATCCGGCGCTTCGTGACGGCGCTCAACGAGGGTTATAGCCGGTACCCGAATTTCGACAAACTACCCGTGCGCGAACGCCGAGCGGTCGCCGAACAAGTGCGGGCGCCGTGGTGTGCCGGCGGGCCGCCGATGTGGCGCTCGGTTGACACCCGAGTTGCCGGGCTGCGTGGCCGAATCCACATTCCGTTTGAGGCGTCCGCGCTCGGCGCAATGCTGTATCTACACGGCGGCGGCTGGACGATGTTCAGCATCGACACGCACGATCGTCTGATGCGCGAGTATGCCGCCCGAGCCGGCATCATCGTCGTCGGCATCGACTACAGCTTATCTCCCGAAGCTAAATTCCCGGTAGCGCTCAACGAGGTGGTGGAGGCGACCCGGTGGCTGCAGCGTATGGGTGCACCGCACGGCATCGATCCGAAGCGGTTGGCCATCGGTGGGGATTCAGCCGGGGCAAACTTGGCGCTCGCCGCGGCGCTCAAGCTGCGGGAGGGGGGCGGTCCAAGCTTGCGCGGAATGCTTTTCAATTATGGCGCGTTCGGTCCGCAACCTACCCTAAGCTACAAACTCTACGATGGACCCCGCTACATGCTGACCGTCGAGGAGATGTGTTACTTTTGGACTAACTACACGCGCGAGCCGGCGGATCTGCAGAATCCCTTGGCGGCACCGGCGCTCGCCGATGTGCGCGGCCTGCCGGCAGCCTATTTCTGTATCGCCGAGTGCGATATTTTGTCGGACGGCAACCGGGCCATGGCGGAACGGCTTACCGCCGCGGGGGTGGCCACCGAGGAGCATGTATATGAAGGCGCGACCCATAGCTTCCTCGAGGCCATGTCAATTTCGGCGCTTGCCGACCGCGCGCTCGATGCGGCTGCGCGCTGGCTCAGCAACCGATTGATCGAAGGCTAGTCAGTGAATCGCGCACAACGGACCGGCGTTGTGATGATGGCGGCCACGTTTTGCTTAAGCGTCGGACTCGCCGCTGAAAAGGACGCAGCCCACCCTAAGCAGGTTCCACGCTCCGTACCGCGGCCGGCGCTCACCGCGCCGCCGAGCCAGTACCATGCCTTGCCGCGTGTCGACACCTTATTGGTCGGCGCCACCGTTCTCGACGGCGCCGGTGGCCGCATCGAGGAGGGCGATGTTCTGATTCGGGACGGGCGCATCACCGCCGTCGGCCAGCACTTGCCACAAGAGAAGGTCCTGATGATCGATGCGCACGGCCGCTGGGTGACCCCCGGCATCATCGACATTCATACCCATGACGGTACTTACCTGTTGCCGCAGACCGCCGCCGAGTCGAACATCTCCGACGTGCAGGAGGACAGCGATCCGAATGTGGCGGACACGTGGATCGAAAACGCCGTACGCCCGGGTGATCCGGCCTTTTCGCGGGCGCTGGCAAGTGGTGTGACGACCGTGCAGATTCTGCCCGGCTCCGGTGCGCTGTTCGGCGGCCGATCGGTCATCGTCAAACCCATTCCGGCGGTCATCCTGGACCAGATGCGCTTTCCGGGAGCGCCTCAGGGCCTGAAGATGGCCTGCGGTGCGAATCCCGCGTCGAATTTCGGCAGCCGCGGACGTTTCCCGAACAGCCGCCAGGGTGAGATCGCCGGCATCCGCGCTGCTTTTCTCGATGCGCAGCGCTACCGGTCCGAGTGGGATGATTATCTGGCCGGACGAAAGGCGGATCCTCCTAAGCGCGATCTGAAAATGGACACACTGGTCGCGGTCCTGCGCGGCGAGATGCCGGTGCATCTGCATTGCTACCGCGCCGATGACATCGCCACTTGGATCGACACGCTCGCGGAGTTCGGTGTGCACCTCACCGCCGTGCATCATGCGACTGAAGCCTACAAGATCTCAGCGCTTCTGGCGGAGAAGCACGTCTGCGCCGCCGTCTGGCCGGACTGGTGGGGGTTTAAGCGCGAGGCGGAGGACGGTATCGCCGAGAATGCCGCATTTGTCGATGCGGCTGGCGGCTGCGCCATCCTGCATTCCGATATTCCGCTGCTGGGAAGCCTGCTCAATGTGGAAGCGGCCAAGGCCGCGGCCGCGGGGCGCCGCGCGGGGCTCGTGATTCCTCCGGAAAAAGCCATTCGCTGGATCACGTCCAATCCGGCGAAAGCCTTGGCGCTGGGGTCGCAGATCGGGCGCATCGCGGCGGGTATGAACGCGGACCTCGTTCTCTGGTCCGGCAACCCCTTCAGCGTCTACAGCAAAGCAGACCTGGTCTTCATCGATGGGGCGGTGGCTTACGATCGTCACGGCGCCTCCGCGCAGCGTCTGACGGACTTTGAGTTGGGCCGGCAGCAGAAGGAGACTGCGCCATGAAGCTTTTGTGGTTTGCGCTGCTGTTCGCGGCGATGAGCGTTCGCGCCGAGAGGCTTGCCATCATCGGCGCGGAGGTCTGGACGAATGCCTCCGACGCGCCGATCAAGGACGCGACCATCGTGATCGCCGAGGGGCGGATTGTCTCGATTACATCCGGCGCGCCGCCGCCCGCCAACGCAAGAGTCCTGCAAGCCGCTGGAGAAGTCGTCACGCCGCCGCTGGATGCGGCGGCGACTCAAATAGGTCTCGTCGAAGTGGCAAACGCCAGCGACACGGATGACCGCGCGGTCAGCAGCGGTCCGCTCGCAGCAGCATTCGATGTGTCGATGGGCGTCGATGGCAACGATCTGTCGGTGCAACAGGCGCGCGCGGCCGGTGTTGCGCATGCGATGGTCTTTCCCAGTCCGGCGTCCAACGGCATTTTTGCGGGTAGGGGCGCGCGCCTTGATCTGTCGCGCCATGCAGACATTGTAGAACGCGCACGGGTTGCGATGTTCGTGACGGCCGGCGGTGCGGCCGCCAAGGCCGCCGGCGGTTCGCGTGCCGCGATGTGGGGGTTGTTGCGCACGTCGTTGGACGAGGCGCGCGGTCTACGTGGCCCGACAAATCCCTTCAAACCGCGCGATCAATTGCAAAACCACGCGGATCTCGAAGCCTTGATGCCGGTGCTCGAACGGCGCATGCCCCTCGCCGTCGTCGCAAATCGCGAGGCCGACATCCGTCAGGCCATCTCCGTTGGACAGACCCAAGGCATTTCCATCGTGATTGTCGGCGGTGCGGAAGCCTGGCGGGTGGCGGATTTGTTGGCGGCGAACCATGTGCCCGTGATCCTTGACCCCCTCGATGAACTGCCCGTGAGCTTCGATGCGCTCGGCGCCCGACGCGACAATGCCGCGTTGCTGGCGCGCGCGGGTGTCTTGATCTCTTTCATGGTGTCGGGCCAGGGCATCTACTTGAGCTACAACGTCGGTCCGGCCTTGCGCGAAGGTGCCGGCATTGCGGTGGCGAACGGCTTGCCGTACGCACAGGCGATCCGTGCGATCACGCAATCCGCGGGCCGCATTTGGGGTGATCCAGCCGCCGCGGGAAAGCCGGGAATCGCGGGAGCGCTCGTGCCGGGCGCGGCGGCGGATCTCGTGATCTGGGATGCAGACCCGCTGCAGCCTTCGAGCGCACCCGCGGTGGTGATGTTCGGCGGACGTGAGATCTCACTGCAAACCCGTCAGACGCTGCTGCGCGATCGCTATCGACCACCAACCGCCAGCCCACCAGCGGTGTCCCACTCTCCATGAGATTCGCGCTCGCCGTCGGATGGATCCTGGTCGCCGGGGCGGCCCACGCCGGGGCGGGAGCGCTGCCGCTGCAGCCGGCACGGCACATCGACATCGATACCGACGAGGGGACCTGGCTGTCGCCGGATTTGTCGCCGGACGACGGGTCCCTCGTGTTCGAGATGCTGGGCGATCTGTATCGTATCCCGACTGAAGGCGGCGAGGCTCGCCAGCTCACGCGCGGCATGGCCTTCGATTCGCAGCCGGTGTTCTCCCCCGACGGCCGCAATATCGCCTTCATCAGCGACCGGTCGGGTTCGGAGAACATCTGGCTCATCGCGCACGACGGCAGCAATCCGCGACAGCTCACCGACCTCGACGAAGACTCGGTGTTCGCATCGCCGGCGTGGAGCGCTGACGGGAAATCGATTTTCGTCTCCCGGTATAGGGCCGCGAACAATGGCTTCGAATTATGGCGGTACGAGGTGGCCGGCGGCGCGGGCGAGTTGCTGATTCCGATCAAGGCCGCGCCGGATCAGCCGCGGGAGGCGTGGTCGAGCGTGCTGGGTGCTTTTCCATCCGCCGATGGACGATTCCTGTATTTTTCCCGGCATATCGGGACGAACGATTTCGACCGTCTGCCCGAATGGACGATCGAGCGGCGCGATCTTGGCTCCGGCAAGGACGAGGTGTTGGTGTCGGCGCCGCGCAGCCCGCGCCCGGACTTGGCTCTGGGCACGGCCTTTCGTCCCGCCGTGTCGCATGACGGTAGACTTCTGATCTACGGGTCCCGAGACCGGGGACTGACGGGCTTGCGCCTCCTCGACCTTGAGACGCATGCCGATCGCTGGCTCAAGTTTCCAATCCAGCAGGATGAATCGCAGGCCTCGGGCTGGCGCGACCTGTTGCCGCGCCACGTTTTCAGCCGCGATGATCGGGCCGTGATCGTCAATCTCGGCGGCAAGATCGTTCGCATCGATATCGCGAGCGGCACCGAGACCGCGATTCCGTTCCGGGTCCGGCAGAGTGTGGATATCGGCCCCTCGACACGTCAGGACGTGCGCCAGGAGACGGGTCCGGTGCGGGCGCGCATCATTCAAACTCCCGTGCAATCGCCGGATGGCCGGCAAGTGGCCTTCTCGGCGCTCGGATCGATTTACACGATGCTTCTTAAGGCGCATGCCCGTCCGCGGCGGATCACGGAGGGATTTCAGCCGAGCTGGTCGCCCGATGGAAAACGGCTGGCCTTCGTGCGATGGAATGCCCGCGACGGCGGCCAGGTATGGATGGTCGCGGCGGCCGGCGCACCGGTGCGCATCAGCCAGACCTCAGACTATTACACGACGCCGGTATTCACCCCGGACGGAACGCAAATCCTCGCGCTGCGCTCGAGCAATGCCGTGCGTATGCACAGCTACATGGAATACGGAGCCTTGCGCTCGTGTGAACTCGTGCGTTTGCCGGCAGCGCGGCCCATCGCGCCGGACCCCGCGCGAGTTGTGACGCACGGCGTGATGGGCGGTACGCCGCATTTTGGAGCGGATTCCAAGGTTGTGTACCTCAACTTTGACGATGGCCTTCATGAAGTGCGTCTCGACGGCTCGGGCGATCGCCTGCTCGTGAAGGTGACCGGGCCCGGCTGGTACTATGTCGAAGGCCGCGCGCCCGCGGATGATCTACGGGTCAGCCCGGATGGTCACTGGGTGTTGGCGCAGATCGCACAGCAGCTGCACTTGCTGAAAATGCCCCCACCGGGTACCACCATCGATATTGCGCAGGGGGGTGACTTCCACCACCAACTGACTGACGCCGGCGCCGATTTTTTCGCATGGGGGGACGGCGGCCGCAGCATCACCTGGGCGTTGGGCTCGACTTTTTACCGGCGCTCGCTCGCCGCCATCGGCGGCCCAACCGACGCCTTCAAGACCGTGGTCGAACTGCCACGCGCGGTCGTCCGCGGCAATCTTCTGCTGCGGGGTGCTACGCTCATCACAGAGCGTGGCGGCGAGGTCATTCCAGATGCCGACCTGCTGATCGTGAATGATCGCATCGCCGCCTTGGGCCCGCGCGGCAGCTTTAGAATTCCGCCGCGCGCAAAGATATGGGCGGTGCCGGGCAAGTGGATCGTGCCGGGATTCATCGACACGCATGACCATATCGCCGACATCCGGCGGGGCATTCTCGATTTCGACAGCTGGGGACCGCTCGCCAATCTCGCTTATGGAGTGACCACGGCCTTCGATCCGTCACCCTTGAGCATCGACATGCTGGCTTATCAGGATGCCGTCGATGCCGGTCTGATGCCGGGGTCGCGCATCGCGCAGACTGGCACGGCAATTTTTTCATTCAATGAATTTCAATCGTATGCTCAGGTTCGGGCGGTGCTCGGTCGCTATCGCGACGATTATCGCGTCGGCAATCTCAAGATGTACCGCAGCGGCAATCGCCGGGTGCGGCAGTGGATCGCGATGGCGGCGCGCGAGCTGGGACTGCAGCCGACCACCGAAGGGGCCTTGTCGATGAAACTCGACATGACCCAGATCATCGATGGCTATGCGGGCAACGAGCATGCGTTGACGGCCGTGCCGCTGTATGCGGACATGGTGAGCCTGGTGGCGAAGAGCGGCGTCGAGTGGACGGCGACGCTGCAGATCACCAATGGCGGACCGGAGGGCCAGGACTATTTCATCGTGCGCGATCAGCCCGCGAATGATCCGAAATTGAACCGCTTTGCGCCGCGCTTTGTGGTCGACATGAAAACGCGGGTGCGCACGTTTCGGGAGCTGGGCGAATATCTGTTTCCGCGCGTGGCCTCGAGCGCGGCGGCGGTTCAGCGCGCCGGCGGCTTGATCGGAATCGGCTCGCACGGCGAGATGCCGGGGTTGGGCTTTCACTGGGAGCTGCAGGCGCATGTCATGGGCGGCATGACGCCGGCCGAAGCCCTGCACGCCGGAACGATCGGCTCGGCCGCGGCGATCGGGCGTGCGGCCGAATTCGGCAGCCTCGAGCCGGGCAAATTCGCCGACCTCGTCATTCTGAATCGCGATCCGCTCGCGGACATCGCCAACACCCTGACGATCGATTCCGTCGTGCTGGGGGGGCGAATTCGCGACGGACGCACCATGGATGAGCAATGGCCGAAGGCACGTGCACTACAGCGGCGCTGGTATTGCGACGATCGTCCGCCGGGTGCGCCTGATCCTTGTGCACCCGCGCAATAGCACGAAATCGCTGGCCCAGTTGCGATGACATGCGACCCTTTCACATAGGCGCTCCGCGCGAACGCGGCTCAGCATCTTTGCATAGTGATAAATACACGCCGCACGCCGCGCGGATAGGGGTGTCAATTGAAAACATCAACGGGTTTGCCTGCTATGGGTCTTGCGCTGCTCTGCATGAGCCCGCAAGTGTTCGCGGAGGGTGCATCGGATCAATCGGACGCGCTCGAGACGACCCGTAAGGAGGTCAATGGAATTCAGGAGATCGTCGTTACCGCGAAACACTACGTGCCGGAGGCCAGCATCTCCGCCAACAAGAGCGACATTCCCCTCATTGAAACGCCCCAATCGGTGTCGGTCATCACGCGTGACCAGATCGACTTGCTGAATTTCGTCGATTCGCAGCAGGCCGTGCGCTATGCGGCGGGCGTGGAGGGCGAAAACTACGGACCCGACCTGCGCTACGATTTTTTGACCGTTCGCGGCTTCACGCCGAAGCAATACATCGACGGCCTGGCCGCGCCCATTTCAACCACGATCTACAGTATCGGCCTCGACTTGTATGGATTTCAGTCGTTTGACATCCTCAAAGGGCCGGCGTCGGTCCTGTATGGCAATGCGCCGCCGGGTGGCATTTACGATCAGATCAGCCGCCGCGCATCGAGCGTGCCCAGCGGTGAATTGGGGATTAAATATGGGTCGTATGATTTCAAAGAGGTGTTTGGAACGGTGACGGGGCCGCTGGGCGAGGACGTCTCAGCGCGGTTCACGGCGATGTATCGCGATCAAGATGCGGAACGCGACCTCGTCAACTCGAAACGTTTTTTTGCGGCGCCGACACTCACTTGGAAGATCGATGCCAATACCAGCTTGACCGGATTATTCTATTATCAACACGACGAAGTGGACGGTGATACGAATGGATTCCTCCCGGTGTACGGCACGTTGCTGCCGAACCCCATCGGCACGGTGAGCCCCCACGTCAATCTCGGCGACCCGAACAGTGTCTACAAGCGTCAGCAGTTCGGCGCAGGCTGGGATTTTTCGCACGACTTCAACGACATGGTCGCCTTTCACTCCGATGCCAAGTGGACCCGCTATCGCGAGCGCACGCCCACCGGCATTTATGGCGGCGGCGGTTTGACGAACATCACCGATCCGACGCTGCCGAGCTACTATCGCACGGTCCAACAATACAATTTCACCTATGCCGAGGATGTCCACAGCTTCGCTGCCGACAATCGCGTGGATCTGAAATTCTCGTCGGGACCCATCAATCACAAGATGATCGCCGGCGTCGACTATCGGAAAGTCGACAATGACGCGGCGTTCGGCTTTATTTTTGCCAACACCATCGATCTTTTCAATCCGGTGCATTCTCCCGAGGCCAATCTCACCCCAGGTTATCCCACTCCCTTCAGCAACGAGACTCTAAAGCAAACCGGCGGCTATCTACAGGACCAAATGCAGTTCGGCGATCTGTATTTCATGGCGGGAGGGCGCTATGACGCGGTCAAGATCGTCAACGCGCTCGCAACGCCGGAGTCGGCGACGGATCAGCACGCGTTCACGTATCGCGCGGGCTTCAACTATGTGATGCCGAATGGCGTGGCGCCCTACATCAGCTATGCAACCTCCTTCGAACCGGTTCTCGGCACCGATTCTGTGACCAATCAGGAATTCAAGCCCAGCAAAGGCAAGCAGGTCGAGGCGGGCGTCAAGTTCGATGCGCGTGGCCTGGGTGACGGGGTCAAGTTGCTGGCGACCGCCGCCGTCTTTCAAATCAAGCAAACCAATGTCGTGAGCACGTTGCCGTCGATCACGCCGGTATTCGGCACGCAGAGCGGCGAGGTGGAGTCGAAGGGCGGCGAGATCGAGGTGGTCGCGCGCTTCTATGATCGCTGGTCGATCAATGGCTCCTACACGTACGACAAAACCGAGGTGCTCGCGAGCTCGACCGCTGCGGAAGTCGGCTCGCCGCTGCCGACCACGCCGAAGAACAAATTGTCGTTGTTCGTCGACTACACGCAGCAGACCGGTCCGTTGGGGGGCTTCGGGGGCGGCTTCGGCGGCCGTTATACCGGCGGCAGTGCGGGCTCCTTGCCCGGTCCGTTCAGTGCGGTGGTTTACTTTGGGCAGTCCTCTACCTTGTTTGACGCGATGCTGCATTACGATACGCCGGAGTGGCGTGTTGCCATCAATGGCTCGAACATATTCGGCCGGGAATACGTCGCGCGTTGCTCGGGGCCCGCGGGCTGTACCTACGGCGCCGGCCGTCAGGTGATCGGGACTCTCACCCGAAAGTTCTGAAATGCAGTGCACACGAACGACACTACCGTGCTTGACGATGCTTGAACTCCGTGGACGCAGGCGGAAGCGAAGGTGAAAGGCCTGGCCTTGACCCGGATGTTCGCGCGCAAGCCGTTCGATTCGCTACAGCGCGAGGCGAGCACCGCGGGGCTTACGCGGACGCTCGGACCCGTGCAGCTCATCTTGCTTGGCATTGGCTGCATTCTTGGCGCGGGCATCTACGTCATGCCCGGCAATGCCGCCGCCAACTTTGCCGGCCCGGCGGTCGTGTTGTCGTTTGTCATTGCTGGGATCGCGTGCGGACTCACGGGCCTGTGTTATGCCGAACTCGCTTCAGCCATACCGGTCTCTGGATCCGCCTACAATTATTGCTACGCGGCCATCGGCGAGATATTTGCCTGGTCGCTCGGCTGGATCCTGCTCCTGGATTACGGTTTGGCAGCGGCGCTGCTGGCAGTCGGATTCTCGGGCTACCTGTCCAGTCTGGCGGCTGACTTTGGCGTCCACATTCCAACAATGCTTTCGACTCCTTATGTGCTGGCTGAGCAATCACCCGGCGGCTACGTGCTGGTCGTCAGCGGCGGGTGTAACCTGGTGGCAGCGCTCGCAGTAGGCGCGATCACCTGGGTGCTGATGCGAGGCGTATCCGCGTCGGCGCGCGTGAACGCAACCTTGGTCAGCATCAAAGTGGTGGTTCTGTTGATCTTCATTGCCGTGGGATTGAGCGCCATTGAACCTCGCAACTGGAGACCCTTTGTGCCGCCCAGCCAGGGTGGATTCACTTACGGCTGGGCCGGGGTCATGCGCGCGGCGTCAGTCCTGTTCTTCGCCTACATCGGCTTTGAAACTGTGTCGACGGCGGCGGCGGAAACTCGAAATCCTCAGCGCGATCTGCCCATCGGGATCCTGGGATCCCTGACGATCTGCACGCTGCTCTATGTGATTGTCGCGCTGATACTCACCGGCATTGTTCCCTACCGGGAATTGGGTGTTCCAGACCCGATTGCGCTGGCGATCGACCGGACCGGTCACCCCGGCCTGTCGATTCTCGTCAAGTTCGGGGCGCTGACAGGCCTGTCATCGGTACTTCTGGTGAACGGGTATGGACAGTCGCGCGTGACCTTTGCCATGGCGCGCGATGGATTGCTGCCCGGGATATTCAGCCGTCTGCACGCCGATTTCCGGACGCCCCATCTCGGCACCTTGGTGCTGGGGATCATTTCTGCTGCCTCTGCGGCGCTGTTGCCGTTGACCCTGCTGGGCGATTTGATCAGCCTCGGCACGGGTTTCAGTTTTGGCACGGTGGCACTGAGCGTGATGTGGCTCCGCTCGACGCAGCCCGATTTTCCGCGACCTTTCAAGGTGCCGTTCGGAGGATTTCGCCTGGGACGTGTTTGGATAGGGTACGTACCCGTCTCGGCAATGCTCTTCTGCGCTCTGATGGTCTTCCCGGTTTTAATAGACATCGTCGGTAAGGCGCGGCATGGCCAACCGTTGCCAGCCGTGATCCTCTTGTGCTACGTGCTCGTCGGTGCGCTCATATACCTCGGCTATGGACTGAGAAAGTCGCGGCTCGCACCAGAACTTCTGGACAATCCACTCAACGAAGGTTCGCTGTGAGTACACATTCAGATCGCTTCGCTCCAACCTCGGAGGCGGAGGTCACGCGGTTGATTCGCGAGAATCCGCTGGCTTGGGTGGTCACGATGCCGGGCGCCGATTTTCGCGCCACAGCTCTGCCGCTGCGCCCGATTGTTGCGGGCGAAGATGCGTCAGTGAGTGCCTTCCAGGGTCATTTTGCGCGGTCCAATGATCACGTCAGCATGCTACGCAAGCATCCTCGTGCACTTCTGCTCTTCATGGGCGTCAATGGCTATGTATCGCCCTCCTGTATGCATGACCGCACGCAGGCCCCGACGTGGAACTATGCCGGCGCGCAGTTTCTGGTCGATATCGAGTTCATCGACGACGTCGCGGGTCGCGATGCCGTACTGCAAGACCAGGTGAACGCCATGGAGACGGGCCGCGAGAATGCGTGGAGCGCCGCGGAAATGGGCGCACGCTACGCAATGTTAGCCAGTCGGATCGTGGCGTTTCGGGCGAACATCGTGCAGCGTCGTGTGAAACTCAAGCTCGGCCAGGACGAGCGCGATGACGTCTATGCCGATATCTGCACCGCAATGGATGCCGGCAATCCAGAGCTGAGTGCATGGATGAGGCGAGCCAACATCCACCGTACGGTGCGCTAGTCTCCAATCGGGCTATGACTGGTTCCCAATTCATTGCCAATGACGGCTCGCGCCGAGAGGCAGCGTGCAACGAGCCAGTGAAAGACCATGCCCCGGGTTCGTCTGAGCGGTTGAGATGAGAGGCCTGCTACGAAAGACCCATCGTTATGTGGGGCTGACACTCGCGGTGTTTTGGTGCATGCAGGCACTCACCGGGCTGTTAATGGTGTTTCATTGGGAGCTCGAGGATGCGTCGTTCAAACGATCTGCCTCAAGCATCAACCTCAACCAGGTCGGAGCGAGCGTGGATGCTTTGCGCACTGCCGACGCGCGCTGGACAGTGACCTCGGTCTATCCCACCGGAGGCATTGCCGGGCTCTTCGATGTGTTCCTCGCCAACGGATCCGGGCAGACGGATACCGTTCGGATCGACGGCGCTGGCCGAGTGCTCGAGCGGAAACCGCTGGACTACGATTACCGCCGAGCGGGATTGCTGCGGGCCGCGACTGAGCTGCATCAGTCCTTGTTCGCTGGACACCGCGGGCGAGTGATCGTCGGAGTGAGTGGATTGGTGCTGCTCGGCAATCTCGTCCTCGGCATCAAGCTCGCCTGGCCACGTCTGAACCAATGGCGCGGCGCGTTGCGCGTGCCGGGCGGCTCGCGCGGCGCTGCACGCCTGTATGCCTGGCATCGTGCGCTTGGCCTTTGGTTTGCAATCCCGGCGGTCATTCTGCTGGTCGCGGGATGTTGTCTCGCCTTCGATGATGCATGGGACGATCTCTTGGGTACGGGCTCGCCGCCGGCCGACCTTGCCGCGGCGCCGACGACAAGCGCCGACTCCATCACGACGGCGCAAGCCTTGCTGAGCGCCGTTCACGAATTTCCGGCGGCGAAGATCAGTGGAATCATCCTGCCAAAACCGGCTGCGCCATGGTTCACGATACGGTTATTGCAGCCGGGCGAGCTGCGCAGGGTCTTTGGCACGACGACCGTGTTCGTTTCCGCGGCGAGCGGCGCAGTGCTCGCTCGCGAGGACGCGTTGCATGCCGGCGCGGCCAGACGATTCGTGGATGGCTTTTATCCGCTCCACACCGGCGAGGCCGGCGGAGTCATCGGCAGGATCGTGTCGTTGAGTGTCGGATGCTGGCTGGCCACCATGCTTGCGCTCGGCATTTCTTTGTGGCGGCGCAGGGGCGCATCACGCGGCGCATTCAGGAATTAAAGAATGATTTTTATCGGCTGTCGATTTGGGCCCGTCTCAAACGTCTATAAGTACAGACGAGCCAAAAGGAGATAACCATGAAATTCATGATGCTGATGATTCCCGCTGTTTACCAAGGTGGCAAACCGGCGCCAGGCTTTACGCCGGATCCGAAGCAGATGGAAGAGATGGGACGGTTCAACGAGGAATTGGGCAAAGCGTTCAAAATTGAATCGCTCAACGGCCTCCATCCGCTGGCCAAGGGTGCGCGGGTGTCGTTCGCCAAAGGCAAGCCCTCGGTGACCGACGGACCGTTCATCGAAGCGAAAGAAGTATTGGGCGGCTACTGGCTGGTGGAAGCGCCGTCCAAGGAAGAAGTGGTGAAGTGGGCGCAGCGCTGCCCGGCGGACGAAGGCGACACCATAGAGATCCGGCAAATCTTTGGGCCGGAAGATTTCGCGAAATAGGGAGCGTGCCATGGGAATGCTACTGGGAGCTTGGCCTCATCGCTCACGTTGAGGAGAGCGGGCGCCCGATGCGGATGTGTATAGGAGACAGCAGGATCGACCGTGTGCGGGCGCCCTAAGAAAAAGGACGGGAATCGTCCACCGTTACAGTGACCCATGATGATGAGTCAATTGTGAGCGTTTTGCGGGACGCCCTGCGAGGGATCCGCGATCACGTCCGAGTTGAGCGCATTCAAGCGTAAGCTCCGCCGAGCGCATGGCTGAGTACGGCACTCCCCCGTCTGTTCCGGAGATTTGGGCAACGATTTTATACCGCGGCCTCAGATGCGAGCGAAACGTAACCTAGTTCAACTAGCGCTTCCCTGAGGAAACTGGCTGCGCCAATCGGTCAGCCAGCCACAATTTGATTAGTGATTGTCGCGTTACACCCATTCTGCGCGCTTCCCTGTCCAGAGAGTCCACCATCCAGCCAGGAAAATCAACGTTTACGCGCCTCGCGTCGAGGCCAACTCGTCGAGCCTTATGTACATCCAGTTGGTCTACGATGTTACCACCAGAATCGAACTTTCGATCAAATGTCTTGGCTTTCATAAATTGCCACCTCTTCGTCCCGCGCCCGCCTCACCGAAATTATTCTCACGTTGTCACCACGTCGAGTGACCACCGCAGACCAATGTTTCTGGTCAAACTTACCGATTAGCACCCACCGCGGTTCATCGGTAACACGAGCTGGAATCTCTACCAGCGCGGAGTCGGCCCAGAGCGCCTGAGCTTCCTCAAAATCGAGGCCGTGCTTCCGCTTGTTCTCAGTGCTCTTGTCGGGGTCATACTCGAAACCCATGGCTGCGATGTCCGATCGACATGTATAATAAAGGTATAGTTATTATACCGAGATTTCTCCTGGCAGGCAAAGGAAACGGGAGCAGAATCACCCGCTCGCGACGGTCGCCGTAGCGGGCATCGCTCGCGGTCAAGGTCTTACGCAGTAATTCCGTCATACCTGACCTCCGCCTTTCAGAAGGCGGCTGGCATGGCGCCGCTCGCCTTCCTCGCGGAGGTCAGGTTGAACCTTGCGCGACAGAGCCTTGCTTCCACAACGGCATCCCTGTTACAGGTCTGCACTGCAGTCGGTTACGCTTCCGAAAGCGCGTTCGTCCGCGCCTTCAAACGACGGTTTGGAATCTCACCGGGGAAAATCCGCCCCAGGATGTAAAGCCACATTACATCGGCGGCAAAATCGATCTCCTGCCGCGCCTTGCCACGCAGGTACATCGGCGCTTCCATGTCCACAAAGGGCAACGGCACGAATTCGGTAATGCCACCGGTTTCCACCTGCAGCCCGTCTCCGGTCAGAGCGCTTCGATGATCGTTACATTGGCGATGCCACCGCCCTCGCACATAGTCTGCAATCCGTAGCGCAACTTACGTGCTCGCAGCGCATGGATCAGCGTCGCCATCAGCTTGGCGCCCGATGCGCCCAATGGATGGCCCAGGGCGATCGCACCGCCATTCACGTTGAGCCTGGCAGGATCCGCGCCGATTTCACGCAGCCACGCGAGCGGAACAGAAGCGAAGGCTTCGTTCACCTCATAGAGGTCGATGTCCCCTATCGTCATTCCGGCGCGCTTTAACGCTTGGCGCGTCGCGCGAATCGGCTCTTCGAGCATAATCACGGGATCTCCGCCGGTCACGGTTAAATTATTGATGCGCGCAAGGGGCGTCAGCCCATGTGCCGTCAGCGCCTTCTCGCTCACGACTAGCACACCCGAGGCACCGTCGCAGACCTGACTTGCATTGGCTGCACTGATCTTGCCCCCTTCCTGAAGCAGTTTCACTGCACCGATCGTCGCGAGGCTCGCATCGTAACGAATGCCCTCGTCGCTAAAATGGACCGTCTTGCCTTCGGGCGTCTCTATCGCCAGCGGCACGACCTCTCGCTCGAATGCGCCCGCCTTCGTGGCCGCCGCCGCGCGCCGATGGCTCTCGAGCGCAAAGGCATCAAGTTCCCCGCGGCTCATGCCGTATTTGTCGGCGATCATCTGCGCGCCCGTGAACTGACTGAATCCGGTGACGTCATAGCGATTCTTGATGCGCTCGCTCCAAGGGCCGATACCGATCCCGGCCTGGACGGCCAACTGGGTGGGAGACCCCATCGGCACACGCGTCATGCTCTCGACACCCGCCGCGATCACGACATCCTGGGTACCCGACATGACCGCCTGCGCCGCAAATTGGATCGCCTGCTGCGACGAACCGCACTGACGATCGATCGAAACAGCGGGTACGCTGTCCGGCAGCTTCGAAGCCAAAACAGCGTTGCGTCCGATATGGAAGGACTGTTCGCCGACCTGGCTGACGCATCCCATGATCACATCCTCGATCGCGGCAGGATCGATCCCGGTCCGGTCGACGAGGGAATTCAGTATTTCCGCCGCCATGTCCGCAGGATGCCAAGCGGCGAGCTTGCCGCCGCGACGGCCGCCCGCGGTGCGGATGGCTTCTACTATATAGGCTTGCGCCATATGCTTATCCTTTCGATCAATTGAAAAATCAGACCCCGTAGCTATTGCACCATGATCCGCCCATTTCTTCCTAATTGACTCTTCGTCCCTCTAGAATTGATCGGTGGGCTGACACCAGGCTAAATCCAGAGCGTCGTGATCTGGAATGAGCCGAGACCTTCCCCTGACGGCCTCGCAAGTCGCATGCACGCGAGCCCTAGATGCGCGCCGCCGTCAACGTGCAGCACCTCGCCGGTGACCTGGCTCGCCTCGGTGAGATAGAACACGGCCTCTGCGATGCCTTTGGCGTCCGAAATCTGCCCAAGGGGCGACAGTGTGCGCAGGAACTCCTTGGGATTGTCCTTGTGCAGCGGAGTATCCACGACGCCTGGAGCTACCACGTTCACGCGAATGCCCTGCGGCGCATATTCCATCGCGAGACTCCGGGAGATTGCGTCGATACCGCCCAACTCTGGAATCTAATTTCCAAAAATGGCAGAGTGGCCCCCATGACGAACCTCGACGACGTTCTGATATTCGTCAAAGGGGCCCAGTTCGAGAGCATCAGCCGGGCAGCCCGCTCATTGGGTTTGCCGATCTCGACGGTAAGCCGGCGGTTAATGCATCTTCGATCCAAAGTGTTTAATGGAATATTGATATTCAGCGTGGTGCTGTGCGTGCAGATCATTGTGGCGGTAGACGCAAGCACGGCTCAAGCCAAGGCGGCGCAAAGAGAGGTTGACGCCGAAGGCCATCAATGGTGGCAGCATGCCGTATTCTATGAACTCTATCCTCGCAGCTTCGCCGATAGCAACGACGACGGTGTCGGAGATCTCAACGGCATCACCGGCAGGCTCGACTATCTGCGCGATCTTGGCGTGGACGGACTGTGGATTACCCCATGCTTTCCCTCGCCGCAGATCGATTTCGGCTACGACGTGGCCGAATACCGAGACATCGATCCGATGTACGGTACGCTCGGGGATTTCGACCATATGGTCAATGAGGCGCGCCAGCACGATATTCGCATCCTGCTCGACTTCGTGATGAACCACACATCCGACCGGCACCGGTGGTTCATGGATTCGAAGACTGCCCGCACATCGCGTCACCGCGACTGGTATATCTGGCGCGATGGCAGGGCTGCCGGCGTGCCGCCGAACAATTGGCTGGCCTTGTTCGGGCATTCG
The DNA here is from genome assembly GCA_036502605.1 of Steroidobacteraceae bacterium. Classification (GTDB taxonomy): domain Bacteria; phylum Pseudomonadota; class Gammaproteobacteria; order Steroidobacterales; family Steroidobacteraceae; genus Bog-1198. Next base: position 69,257 of record DASXYI010000115.1, on the reverse strand, counting down.
GCATGGGAATACGACGCGACAAGCGGTCAGTACTACTATCACTTCTTCTATCCGCAACAGCCCGACCTGAATTGGCGCAACCCGCAAGTGAAGCGGGAAATGTTCGACACGACGCGCTGGTGGTATCAACGCGGCGTCGCCGGCTTCCGGCTCGACGCGGTCGATACCCTGTTTGAGGATCCCCAACTACGCGACAATCCGGTGCTGCCGGGGACTAGCCGCTATGGCGACCCGAATATGCGTAACGAGTACAACCAGAAGCTCGCGCAGAACAACGATATTCTGCAGGGGTTGCGCGCGCAGGCAGACCGGTATGGCGCGGTACTGATCGGCGAGACCAATCCGAAGGACATCTCCGAACTAAAGGAGTACTACGGCGGCAAACATCCGGGTCTGCATATGCCGATGGATTATCTGTTCACCAACGTGAAAGTACTTTCCGCCGCTGAATATCGCAGGCAGATCTCCGCGGTCGAGTCCACCGGCGGCTGGCCGGTTTACTTGATCAGTAATCACGACATTCCTCGTCCCGTTAGTCGGTACGGCGACGGCAAGCACGACGACGCGATCGCCAAGCTCTTGGCGGGCTTGTATCTGACGCTGCGCGGCACGCCGATCATGTACTACGGCGAAGAACTCGGTATGACGAACACCGACCCGGCCCGCCGGGAGGACGTCAAGGATCCTATCGGCCGTCTCGGTTGGCCTCAGGAAAAAGGCCGCGACGGCGAACGCACACCGATGCAGTGGACAGCTGGAGCGAACGCGGGCTTCACCCGAGGCACGCCATGGCTGCCGGTACCATCGAGCGCGACGACGCACAACGTCGCGAGCGAGTTGGCGGATCCGGACTCGGTGCTCAATTTCTACCGCTTCCTGCTGAGACTGCGCCGCAGCAATCGCGCGCTGCTCGACGGTAACTACGTCGCGCTGAACGAGACGGACCCGAATGTGCTCGCCTTTGCACGCGAGTACCGGCACCAAGCCGTGCTCGTACTGCTCAACATCTCCGCCACGCAGCAATCGGCGGAGGCGGGCATTCCAGGATTTTTGCAGGGGCGAATGAAAGCGCTGTTGCGCACGCCCGGCGTCGATGAGAGCCCGTCGGCCCAGCACAATTTGAAGCTGCCGCCGTTCGCAGTCTATATCGGACAGACCAGCAATTGAGCGCTTCCAGCGAACGCTCAAGCGAGCGATTCCAGGCACTGGCGGCATGATTTTGCGTGAGTATTAAGTGATGGCGCGTACATCTATTGCGGCATCGCCGCGCCGACGGGATCCAGCAGCTTGAATACCCATAAGGTCGTGCCCGCGGCTGGGTCGATTATTTCAGGCGTCAGACTCCGGCTGCCGGCATCAAAGGCACCACCGCCGCCGGCGACGACCACCACATATTGCACGCCATCGACGCTGTACATCGCCGGGGAGGAGCTAGGCGAGGCATTCAAGCCGACCTGCCACAGTACCTTGCCGGTCGCTGCGTCATATGCGCGGAAACGACGATCCCGCGCGCCGCTGAATACCAGGCCGCCTCTCGACGCCAGTAGGGAGCTGGCGATGGGCGCACGTTGACGCTTGGACCAGACGACTTGCTTGGTCTTAAGGTCGATTGCCTCGATGCGGCCGAACTTGCCGTCGTTGTCGGGTTTCGGACGACCGCCAAGGCGCACGTCCATGCCGCCGGCCGCGATCCTGTCGGCGTCGCGCTCGACCCAGCTGTAGTCCATGCAGTTGTTATCCAGAAGCGGCACATAAAGATAGCCTGAAGTCGGGTCATACGCCGTCGTCGGCCAGCTTCGTGCGCCCGCCGCCGCCGGGCAGATGACATCGGTTCTGCCTGCCTGCGGCTCGAGCGCAGGTTTGATGATCTTTCTGCCGCTCTTCGGATCGATGCGTGCGACTAGATTTTGCAAGCCCAGGTCTTTGGAGAACGCATACTTGCCGTCGACTCGGTTGACTGCGTCGAAGATCGCGCTCTTGCCGCCGGTCACCACCAACTTCGTGGACTTGCCGTTGACCGGCAGGGTGATCAGCGTCTGCTCGAACGCCCAGTCGAGATCCCACACGTCACGGTTCATGTGCTGGTAATACCAGGACAGCTTGCCGGTATCGGCATCGAGCGCCACGGTCGAATCCGTATAGAGCGCATCGTTATTCGGCAGGCTCTTGCCAGTGCGTCGCGCCAGCAATGTCCCGACATCGTAGGTATTGCCGGTCCCGAAATACACGAGATTCAAATCGGGATCATAACTGCCGATCGACCATACTCCGGAGCCGTAGCGTTCGTTGACGGGGGCGCCGTTCCAGCTGTCGCCGCCGGACTGACCCGGTCGTGCAACGGTGTTGAAGCGCCACTTCTCGTCGCCGGTTTGCGCGTCCAAACCGACGATGAAATCGCCGCCGCCGGTATCGATCCCGAGACTGACACCGACGATCACCTTGCCGTGAACGAGCAGCGGGCCGCCGGAAATATGGAAGAAGGCGCCGTCGAACTGACCCGGATGCACTCCCTGTTCGGGAGTAACTACTGCATGATCCCAGCGCAGCTCGCCGGTCCTGACATCCAGTGCGACGATATGCCCGTCGGCCGTAGGGGCATAGAGTCTGTCCTCATAGATCGCCAAGCCCTTCATCCGGGCATCGCGGCCGTTGTGAAGCTCGTCCGGCAACGCTCGGATGTATTGCCAGAGAATGCTGCCGTCCGTGGCGTTGATCGCTTCCACCGTGTTGCCGCCTTCGATGAAGAGCACGCCGTCGTGCACCAACGGCGCGGCCTCGTTGGCACTGGGCGGCAGCGCCAAGGTCCAGGCGACGCCAAGATTGCGCACCGTGCTTTTATTGATCTGATCGAGCGGGCTATAGCCGAGAGTGGCATAGGTCCCGCGCCACATCAGCCAATCGGCAGCTGGGGGACTTCGCAGCATCGTATCGGACACCGGCGTGAGTCCGTTCAGCAGGATCTCTCTTGCGGCAATCGCGGCATGATAGTCGGCGTCCTGATTGTCAGTGAGATTGCCACCGACGGTGCGCGGGACCGAATCGTGCTCAGCGGCGGCCGCATTTTTCGCCGCGGTATCGGGCATCTCCGGCGCGCTTGACGCCGCAAGCTCTACCGTCCCTGCCTTATCCCCGTTTTCCCGCAGCAAATAGGCTTCAATGTCGGCATAGGTACGACTGCCGAGGCTGCCGGGACTCGCAGGCGGCATCCGTTTCGTGATCAGCGCTCGGAGTGCCTCAGGCGACTGATCGTGCCAATGCGCTCGGAAAGGAGCGCCCTTCACGGCCGGAGCAAACTGGCCGTCGTTCAGATTTGGGCCATGGCATGCAGCGCAACTTTCCGTATACGCAGCTTGGCCGCGCGCGGCCTGTAGTTCAGTGAAACCCACATTCCCGCTGTCGAACAGGGATTGTGCCGCGGCGGCACCGCTCAAGGCAAAGGCCGCTACCGCCGCGCATCCCAAATGTACCGGCCAGCTCGACCGCTTCATCCACCGCATTGATGCGCCACTCCGATCGTCTTGAGTGTTAGTAACCAAATAGCCAGCATCGGCTGGGACGGAGCGGATCCGGTGCGCTCAATCATCTGACGTTGATCTCGACCTTGACTTCGTTCGGATCCTTCAGGAACAGCTGAGTCAATCCGGCGTTCGGCACGTCGTTCACGGAATACGTGACATGGTATGCGGACAGCCGGGCCTTCACGCCGGCCAGGTCCGTTGCGTTGAAGGCAATGTGATCGAGTGGTCCGGTGCCCGGCGCCGGCGTCGACACGCTGATGCCGGCGGCGATTGAATGCGCGCGGTACGTGGTCCACTCGGCGATGTGAATACAGGGTACCTCGCCCACATACATCCAGTAGCCGGGAAATCCCAGGGGCGGCCGCGGACCCTCGCGCAGGCCGAGAGCGTCGCGATAGAAATTACGCGTCAGGTCGAGATCGTCCGTAAGCACCAAGTAGTGTTCAAGTTGCGTCAGGGGCATTGATCACCTGAAGATACCGACAGCCAATTCAACTGAAAGCCCAGTCACTTATTACGTTGCGGCGCAGCGGTGCCGTCTCGCGCAGAAACAACGCTAACACGGTGCCGACGACCGCACATATCGCCATGATCACGACGGGCGCCTGCAGCCCATACAGATCGGCAGCGCGGCCGGCGATTGCCGGCGCGCAGACGCCGCCCAGTATCTCACCCAACCCCACCACCATGCCGAGCGAAGTCGCCACGTAGCGCGCCGGAATGGTTTCCGACGGCACCGTTCCCATGAACAGCGGAAAGGTTCCACTGGCAGACCAGCCGAAAAAAATCAGCGTGCCCAGCACGAATAGCGAACCCTGGAAATGCAGCGCCGCGAGCGGCACCAGTAATCCTATGAAATTGAAGATGACGATGACGGGGCGCCGACCGAAACGGTCGGAGAGCGCCGGCACCACGAAGCTGAAAAAAGCGGCCGACAGCCCCAGTACACTCATCAGTATGCTCATCTGGCCGTTGGTAATATGCCGGACCTTGGTATAGAAGAGCGGCAGAAAGGCCCATCCCAGCACCATCCACGCCACCATGAAAATGGCCATCAGCATGCACAGCCACATATTCCGGTGCCGCAGCATTTCTCCATAGCCCATTTTTGCCTCAGCGGGCGGCGGGGCCGGCGCGGTAGGCTGGCGTATGAATTTGGCGATGAGCAGCGCCATGATGAGACCCGGAACGCCTGACAGAAAGAAAGCCCAACGCCAGTTGAAGGTCGATGCGATGGCCACCAGGACCAGCGGCGCCACAAAAGAGCCCAACAGATTGCTGCCGAAATTCTGCATCACTCCCATGTTGTTGCCGCGCTTGGCGGCGGTGGATTCAATGGCCACCAACGACTGCGCGATCGGCAGTATCGGCCCTTCGGCCAGGCCCATCAGCAGACGAGCCGCAAACAGCGTCAAGAATGAAACCGCAAGCCCGGAGGCGAACGAGCACAGTGAAAACGCGATGACGGTAATCAGCAGCAAGCTCTTGCGGTTCCCCGTGCGATCGGAGTACGCGCCACCCAGAAACGCCGCGACGGCCCAGGTAAAGGACAGCGCAGAAGCGACGAGTCCGATCTGTTGATTGTTGAAATGCAAGTCATCGGCAATGAAGGGCATCAGGAAATTGGCGGCGTTGCGGTCCAAGAATACAAAGCCGAAGGTGATGGTCAGCACCCAAATCAGCCTGGTTTCGTATTTCATCCCCTCATACCTCGTGAATCAGGATAAGCGATTCTGACCGTCGGCCAGGCTACCAGATGAATGTTTGCAGGTGGGTTCGCTGCAGAGCGGGTTCTTGTTCACTATGGGTAAAGTTTGACCGCGTCCCATGGCGGATCGTTGCGGTTCCTTAAGTTACACTGTCAGTCGATCGTCGAAGCGCGGCAACAGCAATAATTTTTTCCACTATCGCTACACCAGGCCCCCGGGGAGGGGCGACACACGTGAACACATGCGCCACGCATACCGGTTCGCCGCAGAGCGCTGATCGCCGTTCTTTCGTGCGTGCCGTGGGCGTACTGACGGGGGTGATTGCCTTGGGTAATCCGCTCGCTGCGCTGCTGCCCGGCCGCGCCTGGGCAGTGGAACTGCAAGTGCTGTCCTCGGCAGAGGCCGCAGCGTTGCTGGCCTTGATTCGCTCCATCGCGCCGCATGACACGCTGGATGATTCCGCCTACGCGTTCGTCGTCAAAGCGGTTGACGGAGATGCGGCGGCTTCGGCCAAGGCGCGCGCCGAACTTAAGAGCGGGGTCGCGAGTCTGGGCGAAGGATTTGCCACCGTGCCCGAGGAGGCTCGGGTGTTACGCGTCAAGGCGATCGAATCCGGCGCCTTCTTCCAGTCGATGCGAATAAAGACCTTGATGGTGCTCTACAGCAACCCGATCGCCTGGGCGCACTTTGGTTATGAGGGCGAATCGTTCTCCAAGGGTGGCTACCTGCTGCGCGGCTTCAACGATTTGAAGTGGCTCCCCGAAGTGCCGCTGGCCGATAGCGGCGCGATGCCGTTCGGGTAGGGCCCTAAGACTCATGCCGCGTTTCGAACTCAACGATGCGGGCGTCGTTGTCATCGTCGGCTCCGGCGCGGGGGGCGGCACCATGGCCAATGAACTTACGCGTCGCGGCCTCAAGGTGGTGCTGTTCGAGGCGGGGAAGCGTCAATCGCTCGCGACTTTTTCACAGGATCCAGGGGAAGCATTCGGTCAGCTCACCTGGCTCGAGCCGCGCACCCAGAGCGGCACCTGGGATCCGGTAAAGACGTCGCCGACGTTGCCGGCCTGGCACTGCCGCACCGTGGGCGGCACAACGGTGCACTGGACCGCCGCGACCCCGCGCCTGCGACCCTACGAGGTCCGTGCGCGGAGTGTGTACGGCGATATACCCGGGGCCTCGCTCGCCGACTGGCCGATCGACTACGCTGAGCTGAAGCGCTGGTACCAGGTGGCAGAGAAGCGGCTCGGAGTCACGCGCCGCAATGGCAATCCGGGAATGCCCGCGTCGAACAACTTCAAGGTGCTGTATGCCGGAGCGCGGCGCCTGGGGTACAAGCGCGTGCACACCAACTACATGGCGATCAATGCGCGCGCGCGCGACGGCCGGGGACTGTGCATTCAGCAGGGTTTCTGCGCGCAAGGCTGCAAGACTGGCGCTAAATGGAGCACGCTGTATACGGAGATTCCGCGGGCCGAGGCCAGCGGCAGACTCGACCTGCGCAGTGAATGCTTTGTTACTCGAATCGAGCACGACAATGCGGGGCGCGCCACCGGCGTCGTGTATCGAGACGCTGCGGGAGTGGAGCAGCGCCAACAGGCGCGTATCGTGTGTGTCGCGGGCAACGCCATCGAGACCGCGCGCCTGCTCCTGCTGTCGGAGTCCGGGCACTTCAAGCATGGACTGGCCAATGGATCCGACCAGGTGGGCCGCAACTACTGCCATCACGTGTTGAGTTTTGTTTTCGGCATTTTCGAGCAACCCGTGAGTTTCTGGCGCGGCGCGGTGCTGGCAGGCGTCGTCGAGGATGAAAATATCCACGATCCCCGCCGGGGCTTCGCAGGCGGATATCACCTGGAACTCGCGATGCTCGATCTGCCCACGCTGCCGCTGATCGGGTTGCCCTACGGTTGGGGGCGCGACTTTGCCTCGATCATGGACAACTACCGCAACATGGCCGGCATGCTGGTCAACGGCGAAGACCTGCCGCGCGCTGACAATCGCATCACGCTGTCGACGACGCGCAAGGACGCCTACGGGCTGCCCGTGGCGCACATTCACTGCGATCCGCATGCGAACGATTTGGCCATGCGCGCTCACGCGACAAGGCAGGGTCAGAAGCTTTATGAAGCAGTGGGCGCGAAGCGTACGGTGGTGAGCGGTATGACGCCCGCCACGCACCAGATGGGCACCGCGCGTATGAGTCACGATCCCGGGCAGGGCGTCACCAACGCTTATGGGCGCGCGCATGAGGTACCGAACCTGTTTATATCGGATGGCAGCGTGCAGACCACGGCCGGCGCCGCGAATCCCACACTCACCATCGTCGCCCTGGCGCTGCGCCAGGCGGAGCATATTGGTCGTGAAGCGGCCGCGGGCCGGCTGTAGGGTCATGCCTTGACATCCTCCGGCGGCAATCTGGTACAGCTGCGCATGGCGGCGGTGTAGCCGTAACGAATGGGTTAGACACAGAGGACAACATCGTCATGAGTCAGGAAAATCTCGAAACTCTGCTCAAGAGCGCCGGCAACACGGCCGACATGCTGCGCAATTCACGCATCGGGGCCTATGTGTACCCGGTGGTGCCAAGCGAGTTCTACAACTGGCGGGATGAGCAGCGCGCCTGGCGCGAGACCGCCGTGCTGTTCGACCAGACGCACCACATGGCGGAGCTGACCGTCAAGGGCCCCGATGCCTTGAAGCTGATTTCGTATACCACCATCAACAGCTTCAATAATTTCGCCGTCAACAAAGCCAAACAGATGGTGCCGGTCAGCTACGACGGTTATGTCATCGGCGACGGCATCCTGTTCTATCTCGGCAAGGACGAGCTGTTGTTCGTCGGCCGCGTGCCGTCGGTGAACTGGATTCAATTTCACGGCGAAACCGGCGGCTTCAAGGTGGACATGATCCGTGACGATCGCTCGCCCTCACATCCGCGCGGCAAGGCGGTGACGCGCCGTCACTATCGCTATCAGGTGCAGGGGCCGAATGCGGCCAAAGTGCTTGAAAAGCTCAACGGCGGTCCGCTCCCCGACGTCAAATTCTTCACCATGGATGCCATCAACATCAAGGGCCGCAAGGTGCGCGCCCTGCGTCATGGCATGGCGGGCGCTCCCGGGCTCGAGCTTTGGGGTCCTTATGCCGAAGGCGACCAGATACGCGACGCGATACTGGAAGCCGGACGCGAGTTTGATCTAGTGCCCGTGGGCTCGCGCGCCTACGCCAGCAATACCCTGGAATCGGGATGGATTCCCTCGCCCTTGCCGGCCGTGTACACGGGCGAAAAGATGAAGAAATACCGCGAGTGGCTGCCGGCCGGCGGCTATGAAGGGACGGGCTCGATCGGCGGAAGCTTCGTCTCCAAGAACATCGAGGACTATTACGTGACGCCTTACGAATTGGGCTACGGCCCATTCGTAAAATTCGACCATGATTTCATCGGACGCGAGGCGCTCGAGAAGAAATCCAAGGAGCCGCATCGAAAGAAGGTGACCTTTGCCTGGAACGGCGAAGACTGCGCGAAGATTTACGCCTCGTTGTTCATGCCGGGTACCGAGCATTACAAGTTTCTCGACATACCCATCGCCAATTACGCGTCGTCCTCGTTCGACAAAGTAATGATGGGCGGCAAGTTGGTCGGTCTCTCCATGTTTGGCGGCTACAGCTACAACGAACGCTCGGCGCTGTCCCTGGGGGTCGTCGATGACAACATCAATGTAGGCGACGTGCTGACGCTGGTGTGGGGCGAGGAGGGCGGCGGCACGCGCAAAACCACGGTTGAAAGGCACAAGCAGCTCGATGTGCGGGTGAAAGTGTCGCCGGTGCCGTATGCCCGTGATGCACGCGAGGGATATCACGAAGGCTGGCGCACGCGGCGCACCTGATGGCATCCAACAGGGGACAGGCCGCAAGCAGCAGGCGGGCCTCGAGCTGACATTCTCGACGCAGTTCCTCTTTGAAGCTGACGGCCGGATCCTCCTGGATGACGCAGCGGGCTTTTGGGTTTAGGGTACGCCATGACAGCCCCAATTGGGAGTGAACTATGAATGCGCAGCTCAAGCCTCGTGAGTTCCCGCTGCCGAGTTCAGTGAAGGTCATATTGGGAACCGAAAGGGCGCAGGCGGCCTATCCTTACCCCATTCAATTTTCGAAAGCCGACGATCAGAAATTCTGGTTCTACAACTCCATGCACTTTCCCGAGCCCATGTCCGCCTTCGACATGGTAACGGCGGAAGCGGCGTACTGCGCGCTGGGCGCGGCCAACACCCGGGTGCATTGTCTGCCGACCACGCTTGGCATCGATCACCGAATCATCAATGGCCGGGTGTACATCGCCGGTAACGCCGTTACCGATCCTGAGGAGATCGTCCGCCGCACGGTGGAGTTTCAGAAGCGCGCCTTCTACTACTACGAGAATTGGGAATCGCTGTATGCGCAGTGGAAGCAGAAGATGCTGAAGCTGATCGGAGACGCCGGCGACATGCCGGATCCGGCACTGCCGGAATTCGAGCCGCTCGAACACGTGCACGCGGGCCGCGGTATTGCCTCGAACCACGATCTGCTGGTGACATATCAGAAGACGATCGAGGGCTACTTCCGGATGTGGCACCATCACTTCGAGTTTCTGCTGCTGGGCTATGGCGCATACCTGACTTTTTTCGGCTTCTGCAAGAAGGCCTTTCCGGAGATCACGGACCAGACCATCGCTCGGATGGTGGCGGGAATGGAGGCGGAGATATTCCGCCCCGATGATGAACTGCGGCGACTCGCGCGCGTTGCCGTCGAGCTCGGAGTCGATGCGCAATTTTGGGAGGGCGCCTCGGTCGACGACATCATGCGATCGCTGCACGCGTCAGGCGATCCAGGCCGCCGCTGGCTCGAGGAACTGCAGACCTCGCGCGATCCCTGGTTCAACATCAATGTCGGCGACGGGTTCTATCACTATCACCGCAGTTGGAACGACGATCTCTCCATGCCGTTCGCCGCGCTGTCGGGTTACGCGCGCAGCGTACGCGCCGGCGAGCCGCTGGATCGCCAAGTTCGGAGGCTTCGCGATGAACGCAGCCAGCTGATCGCTGATTATCGCGAGCTTCTGGCAAACGAGGAGGAACGCGCCGCCTATGACCAGATGATCGCTTTGGCGCACCGGGTGTTCCCGTACGTCGAGGGACACAAGTTCTACTGCGAACATTGGTACACCAACCTGTTCTTCAACAAGATCCGCAGCTTCGGCGCATTGCTGACCGCTCACGGGTTCTTCACGGACGCCGAGGACGTGTTCCATCTCACGCACTATGAGCTCGAGGCGGCCATCATCGACCTGATGAACTCATGGTCGAGCGGCTCCGAACCGCGCGGCCCCGCCTACTGGCCGCCAATCGTCGCTGAGCGCAAGGCGGCGATCATCGAATGGGCGCGGCACGAAACGCCGCCGGCGCTCGGACCCATTCCGGACGTCATTGATGATCCCGCGATCGTGATGCTGTGGGGGATCACGCGCGAGAGCCTCGACAATTGGCTCTCGGCAGGCGAGGGGGCGAACAGCAACGAGGTGCGCGGCTTTGCCGCCTCTTCAGGGGTCGTGGAAGGAATCGCGCGGATAGTAAAGTCGGTCGAAGAGCTGTCTCGTTTGCAGCAAGGCGATATTCTCGTCTGCCACGTGACTAATCCGACCTGGACACCGATCTTTCAGAAAATTCGAGCGGCCGTGTCCGACATCGGCGGCTCCATGAGCCACGCTGCCATTGTCGCGCGCGAGTACGGGCTGCCGGCCGTCGTGGGAACCGGCAACGCCACTTCGAAGATCAAAGACGGGCAGCGGATTCGCGTCGACGGCGGACGCGGCATCGTCACATTGTTGCATTGAATCGGGTATCAAACCGTGCCTGAGTCGAAGTACATCAGCTGGTTTCAGGATATCGGTCTTGTCGACCGTCCCAAGGTCGGCGGCAAAGGAGGGAGCTTGGGCGAGCTGCATCGCGCCGGCATCAACGTGCCGCCGGGTTTCGTCGTGCGCACCGAGGCCTTCGAGGGGTTCATCGACGCGTTGGAGCGGTGCTCCCCGGTTCGGGCGTGCGTCGATGGACTCGCAGCGGATGAGTTGGACGGGATGGGGGCCGTGTCGCGCGAGCTGCGCGCGCGCATCGAAAATTCGCCTTTGGCGCCAGAGTTGCAGCAAGAGATCCGCAATGCATATGGACGCTTGGGCGAGCCCCTGCCGGCCGTCGCGGTGCGCTCGTCGGCGACCACCGAGGACTCCGCGGATGCGAGCTTCGCCGGCCTTCAGGACACCTATCTTTGGGTCACTCAAGCGAATTCGTTGATCGACAAGATCCGCAGCTGCTGGGCCAGCCTGTACTCGCTCGAGTCGCTGAGTTATCGGCGGCGGCATGGGATTGCGGAATCGACGGTGGCCATGGCGGTCGTCGTGCAGATCATGGTGGATGCGCGCACGGCCGGTGTGATGTTCACGCGCAGTCCGATCAGCGGGGATCGATCCGTGATCAGCATCGAAGCCGCATGGGGGCTGGGTTCGGCGCTGGTCAGCGGCGAAGTGACGCCGGACCACTGGATGGTGGCGAAAATCACCGGTGAAATCTCGGTGCGCGAAATCTCGGACAAGGCCATCCGCCATGCTCGGTCGCCGGCGGGCGGTGTCGAGGAACTTGCAGTGGAGGAGTCCATGCGCCGTGAACCCTGTCTCTCCGATGGGGAACTGCAGTCTCTGCGCGCCATCGGCAGACAGGTGGAGCGCCACTACGGTCGGCCGCAGGACATCGAGTGGACCATCGACCGGCACACGCAAGAGATCCTGCTGCTGCAGAGCCGACCCGAGACGGTTTGGTCGAACAAGGACAACCAAGCGGCTGCCACCCGCGCCACCGACCCGCTGCTGCATGTCATGAATATTTTCGGGGGGCGGCGGTGACGTTGACTGCCGCGGATGTCGCGGAAATCATGCGGGTGATCGAACGTTCGACGTTCGATGAACTCACCCTCGAGTTGGACGGGGTCAAGTTGACGCTGCGCCGCGCCGGTGCGGCCGGCGGATTTGTGCAAAACGTGACGACACCATCGGATCTGCTGAACTCAGCGGCCGCAGCCGCGGCGCGTTCGGGCGAAGCAGCCGCGCACACAGGTGCGCGGACGGCCGCGCCAGCTGCGCAAACAGCTGCGCGAGCCGGGGATTCCGCTCCTCCCGACGCGAACCTCAGCGATATCACATCGCCGATGCTCGGCACCTTTTACCGTGCCCCTAAGCCGGGATCCGCGCCCTTCGTCGAGATCGGCTCGGTGGTGGACGTGGACAGCGTCATCGCCATCATCGAAGTCATGAAGCTCATGAACACGGTGCCAGCCGGGGTCCGGGGTGTCATCACGGAAATCTTGCCTGCTGACGAGACACTGGTGGAGTTCGGCGACGTCCTGATGCGGGCCCGCACGGACACTTGATTCATGGCCATTCGCAGAATTCTGATTGCAAATCGCGGAGAAATCGCCGCGCGCATCATCAGAACCTGCCGCGCCCTCGATATCGAGTCGGTGTTGGCCGTCTCTTTGCCCGACCGCGACAGTGAGCCGGCACGGCAGGCCGATCGCGTCGTATGCATCGGCCCGGCGCGGGCCGCGGATAGCTATCTCAATGCCCCGGCCATCGTGCACGCCGCCGCTGCCACCGGCGCGGATGCGATACATCCCGGATACGGTTTTTTGTCCGAGCGCGCGGTTCTGCCGCAGTTGTGTGCAGCCGCAGGCATTGTTTTCATCGGCCCGACCGCGGATCAGCTCGCTGCGATCGGGGACAAGCTGCGGGCTCGAGCCGAAGCCGAGGCGGCCGGCATACCGGTTGTGCCCGGTGGCGCGGCGAATTCCCGTGCGGAGGCAGAGGTTCTGGCGGGGAAGATCGCGGCACCGCTGCTCATCAAGGCGGTGGGTGGGGGCGGCGGTCGCGGCTTGAAGCTCGTCGAGCGCCTCAAGGACCTGCCGGAGTTGCTCGATTTGGCCGCCGCCGAGGCGGGGGCTGCATTCGGCGACGCGCGCATCTACCTGGAACGCTTCATCGACCGCGCTCGCCATGTCGAAGTGCAGATTCTGGGCGATGGCGCGGGGGGAGTGATCCAACTGGGCGAGCGCGATTGCTCCGTGCAGCGCCGCTACCAGAAGCTCATCGAGGAGACGCCGGCTCCAGGCCTGTCAGAGGCGCTGCGCAATTCTCTGCTGCAAGCCGCCGTGCGCTTCGCGCAACGCCTCAGCTTTCGCGGCGCCGGAACCGTCGAATTCATCGTCGACGCGCAGCGCGAGAGCTTTTATTTCCTCGAGATGAACGCGCGCATCCAGGTCGAGCATCCGGTGACCGAGGCCGTCACCGGCACCGACCTCATCGGCGAGCAGATCGCCATCGCAAATGGATGCGGTCTGCGGCTGCAACAAGCTGAGGTGCGAATCATGGGATGCGCCATCGAATGCCGGGTGAACGCCGAGGACTATCGCAACGACTTCAAACCCAGTCCGGGACGTGTCTGCGACGTCGCGTGGCCCACCGCTGCGGGTATTCGCGTGGATTCTCACGTGGTACCGGGATCCAGCATTCCACCCTTCTATGATTCGCTGATGGGTAAGATCATCGCGTCGGGTCCGGATCGCGCCGGCGCGTTGGCGCGACTGCGCGGCGCAGTCGCCGTGACGCGCATCAGCGGGGTCAAGAGCAATCTTGGCTTCCATAGTGCCGCGCTGGACGATCCGGAATTTCAAACCGGCGGCGTGGATACGGGTTTCGTCGGCAGGTTGTATGCCCGCCGGCCTGACCTCAGCGATCTAGTCGAAACCGGCGGCGCACATGGCTGAGGTTCAACTGGTCGAGACTTCGCTGCGCGATGGCAACCAATGTCTGTGGGCGGCTTTAGGCATCGATACGGCAAGGACACTGGCCATCGCCGAGGTGATGGACCGGGTCGGTTTTCGCGCCATCGACTTCACCACCTCCACGCACATGGGGGTGGCGGTGCGATACAAGAAGGAAGACCCATGGGAGCGGATTCGACTCATGGCGGCCGCGACGCCGCATACGCCGCTGCAGTTCATGTCGACCGGTTTTCGATTCATTTCCTGGGAGACCGCCAGCCCGGAATTCATGGCGCTCGCGTTCCGCACGCTGGCGCGCAACGGTATCCGGCGCTTCTGCCTCGCGGACCCCACGAACGATGCGGAATCGAACATGGCTTGCGCGCGCATGGTGAAGCAGGGCGGCGGCGAGTACGTCATCGTGGCACTGGTGTTCACCTTGAGTCCCATCCATGACGATGCCTACTACATGGAACGGGCGCGCATGCTCGCGGCTTGCCCATCCATCGATGCACTCTATATCAAGGACCCGGGCGGGCTGCTCAAACCCTCGCGGGCGCAGACGCTGATTCCGGCCATCAAGACGGCGATGGGCGGCAAGCCTCTGGAACTTCATTCCCACTGCACCATCGGGCTCGCCGAACACACCTATATGGACGCGACCGACCTGGGTGTGTCGGCGCTGCAGTGTGCGTCCGGGGCCGCTGCAGACGGGACTTCGAACCCGCATTCCGCACGCGTAGTCGCGAATCTTCGCGCGCTGGGACATCGTGTGGCCGTCGATGATGCGGCACTCGGCCGCGTCAATCAGTATTTTACTCAGTTGGCCGAGGCAGAGGGTCTGCCCGTGGGTGTCCCGCAGGCTTTCGATGCCCGCTACCTCAAGCATCAGCTGCCGGGCGGCATGGTGGGCACCACGCGCCGCCAGCTCGCCGAGGCCCGTGTGCCGCACCTCGAGGGAGCCGTGATCGAGGAAATGGGCCGGGTCCGCGAAGAGCTCGGATGGCCCATCGTCATGACGCCCTTCTCGCAAATCCTCATGACGTTGGCAGTGATGAATGTGACCAACAAGGAGCGCTACACCGTCATCCCGGACGAGGCTATTCGATATGCAATCGGGCGCTTCGGCCGGCCGACGGCGCCGATCGCCGCCCACGTGATGGAGCGCATCGAATCGCTGCCGCGCACCCGAGAGTTGCGCGCGGAATCTGAAATGGCGAGTCTCGAGGAGCTACGACGGCGCTTAGGACCGCGCTTGAGTGACGAGGAATTTCTGCTGCGCGCCACCATGCCCTTGGGCCAAGTCGATGCGATGGTGGCGGCCGGCCCCGCGCGGCGGCACTACAATCCGAGGCTCAGTCCCGTGCTCGATCTCATCCGAAAACTCGGGGCGCGCAGCGACCTCGACTATGTCGCGATCGACAAGACCGGAATGAGGCTGGAACTTCGCCGCCATAGCGCGGCTGACACCACGGCGAGCACTGCGGACGACCCTGTGGAGGCCGTGCGGTGAGGCGACCCCCGCAAACCGCCGCGTTGCCGCGCTTGAAGGGACTGATGTTCGATCTGGACGGCACGCTGCTGTTGAGCGACCGGTCTTTGGGCAACTGTGAAATCCTGCCGGGGGCGGCCGAGCTGCTGACGGAACTTGCGCGGCGCACATTTCCTTTCGTCGTTTTGACCAACGGCAGCGCCTATTCGCCGGCGGAGCACGCCGCGACATTGCGTAAGCTCGGATTGCCGGTGCGCGACGAGTGCATGCTCACTCCCTCCAGCGTCGCAGCCGACCTCATGGTGCGCGCCGGCGTGTGTCGCGTGTTGGTTCTCGGAAGCTTCGGAGTGGGTCAAGCGCTGCGGGATGCGCACATCGAGACGGTTCAGGTCGGGGAGCACGGCGAACGCGATGTTCAAGCAGTGTACGTCGGCTGGTATCCGGAGTGCACGATGAAGGCCATCGAAGCAGCTTGTGAGGCGATCTGGGCCGGAGCGCGGCTCTATGTTGCCTCGGACGTGCCATTTTTTGCCACGAAGCAGGGCCGAACCATGGGCTACTCGTATGCAATCGTCGGCGCAATTCGGCGTGTCACGCGGGCGCCCATGATCCTGACCGGAAAGCCCTCGCTGCACGCGCTGCGATTCGTGGCGCGCCGGCTCGGGTTGCGGCGCTGCGACGTAGGGATAGTCGGTGATGACCCTTCAGTCGAGATCATCATGGCGCGACGTGGCGGTGCGAAGGGGTTCGCCGTGACTACGGGAATCACTGCGGGCGAGGAGTGGGCGCGTCAGACCGGCCTGCGGCGTCCCGAACAGGTGCTGCAACGTCTCGGCGATCTGCTGGAAAGTGTGGCCCCAATGGTCAGCCGCGCGAAGTAGGCGAGGCGGTCGCGTTTCTGCTGTCGCCCGCGGCGAGCTTCGTCAACGGCGCGGCCTGGTCGGTGGACGGCGGTGCCCTCTGCACCGTCCGGCGCTGACACCAACGGCCACGGGAAACCCTCGCGGTACTGGCGCGGGCAAATCCCTGCGCTGACAGAGGATACTCATTTCTCTGCCCGTTTACGTGCCAGGTCGTTGCGAATGTATCATGCAGGCCACTACTCAAAGCGAACGACGCCATGACCAAGCCACTTGAATTTATCGGGTCCTTTTGGACCCTCGCAGTGGGTGCGGACCCGCTCGGCGATCAGCGCTGCCTGCATGACTTTCGGACCCGCGTCGAGATTGCAGCGCGCGCCGGATTCACCGGCATGGGATTCTGGCACGCGGATATTGTCGAGATCCGGAAGAAGTACGGCTTCAAGGATATGAAGCACATTCTGGACGCGAACGGCCTCATCAATATCGAAGTCGAATGGCTGCTGGACTGGTATTGCACCGATGCGCGCAAAGCCGCGTCGGATGAAATCCGTGCGCTGCTGCTGGAGGCAGCCGAAGTATTGCGCGCGCGGCATATCAAGATTGCCGATCTCGGCAATGATTGCGCCGACGTTGCCCGGATGACCGAGGCGTTTGCGCCGCTGTGCCGTCAAGCCGCCGAGCGCGGTACCAACGTCCTGTTCGAGATGCTGCCGGCACAATTCTCGCGCGCGCCTTCGCTCGATCAGGTTCTGGCGATCACGCGTGGATCGGGTGCGGGCAATGGCGGCATCATGCTCGATAATCTGCACTTGCAGCGCATCGGCATCGACTCCGGCGAGATCGTCCGTAAACTTAAGGCCAGCGACCTGATTGGGGTCGAGATCAACGACGGCACTCTCGCGATGCCGTTGAAATTCGAAGATTCCGTGGTCAACAAACGCCTGTTGCCCGGCGATGGCGAGTTTGATATTGCCGCTTTTCTGCAGGCGCTCTGGTCGGTCGGTTATGACGGGCCGATCGGCGTCGAGGTCCTGAACGAATACATCCGCAAGTGGGATCTTAAGACGGCGGCGACCGAGGCATTTGCAAAGACGCAACGGGTTGTGGAAGCGGCGCATCAGGCCAGGATCCGGGGAGGCATGTGACCGAACCGACGCTCGCGTACTGGAAGGAAATGTACGGTGCGCTGTGGCGCACACGCCTGTTCGAAGGCCACGTGCAGCGGCTCGCAGCCGGGGGCGAGATCCCCGGATTCCCGCACTTGTCCACCGGCCAGGAAGCGGTGGCGGTCGGCGTATGCACCCAGCTTGAACGTGAGGACGTGTTGTTCACAAGCCATCGTGGACACGGGCATGTGCTCGCCAAGGGCAGCGACATGCAGGCGACTTTCGCCGAAATTCTGGGCCGGCAGACCGGCCTGTGCGGTGGCCGTGGCGGTTCGATGCACCTGGTCGACGCAGCGAACGGAGTGTTGGGCGCGACCGGTGTCGTGGCGGGCAATCTTGCGCTCGCCGCGGGCGCCGCGTGGGCTGCGCAAGCGCAGGGCAAAAGAAACATCAGCGTCGTATTTTTCGGCGATGGTGCGACCGGCGCCGGTGCGTTTCACGAGACGCTGAATCTCGCCGCGCTGTGGCGCCTGCCGGTGCTGTTTGTGTGCGAGAACAATGGCGTGGCCGAGTTCACCAGCCGCGAGGAACACTCCAACGTCAAGCACGTGAGCAGTTTCGCCGCACCCTACGGCATTGCCACGAAGACCATCGACGGCAATGATCTGCCGACGGTATGGGCGGCCGCGCGTGAGGCGATCGAGACCTTGCGCCGCGGCGCGGGCCCCTACCTCCTCGAGTGCATGACCTTTCGCATGGCGGGACACTACGTCGGCGATTCTCAGCAGTATCGATCCAAGGAAGAGCTCGCGGAGATTCGCGAGAGGTGTCCCATCGAGCGATTGAAGCGCCATCTCGTCGAGCGCGGGGTCAAAGCGGAAGAACTCGACGCCATCGGCGAACTTAGCAAAAACGACGTGCACAAGGCCGTGGAGCGGGCGCGGGCGGCGCCGCGCCCCGATCCCGCAACGGTGATGGATTACGTGTATCGCGCGCCGGCGCTGGCCGCGATTCCGGGCTGACGTTCCATGCAGCACACATTCATTGAAATTCTGCGCCGCGCGCTCGATGAGGAGTTGGCGCGCGACCCGGCGGTGCATCTTCTGGGCGAGGACGTCGCGGCGGGCGGCGCGTTCGGCGTCACCAAGGGACTGGCGCAGAAGCACGGGTCCATGCGCGTCCGCAACACGCCTATCAGCGAAGCCGCGATCACCGGTCTTGCCACCGGCGCCGCGCTGTGCGGCCTGAAGCCCGTGCTCGAAATCATGTTCATCGATTTTGCCACCCTGTCGATGGATTGTCTGGTGAATCAAACCGCGAAGTATCGCTACATGTCGGGCGGCCAACTCGCGGTGCCGCTGGTGGTGCGCACCCAGGCGGGCGCTGCGGGCGGAGCCGCCGCGCAACACTCGCAGAGCCTGGAGGCCTGGTTCATCCACGTGCCGGGGCTCATCGTGGTCGCGCCGTCGACGCCGGCCGAAGCGTATGGCCTCTTAAAAAGTTCGATCCGCCTGGGCGAGCCGGTGCTCTTCATCGAACACAAGCGTCTGTACACGATGAAGGAGGAGTTGGCAGAGGGCGCCGAATTGCCGCCCATCGGCAAGGCGCGGATCGCGAGGCCGGGCACGGATGTCACCGTGATCGCCTATTCGGCGATGGTGCAGATCGCGCTGGACGCAGCGCAGAAACTGGCCGAGGCCGGCATTTCGGCAGAAGTCCTCGACTTAAGGACGCTGCTGCCGCTTGATATGGCAACGATCGCGGCGTCCGTCGCGAAGACCCATCGTGCGCTGGTTGCGCATGAAGCGGTGCGGAACGGCGGCGTGGGCGCGGAAATCGCCGCGCGCATCGGCTCGGAACTGTTCGACGAACTCGATGGCCCGGTGCTGCGCGTGGGCTGCCCCTTTGCACCGATTCCCTTCGCGCCGGAACTCGAGCGCGCGCTGCTGCCGGGGAGCGCGGATATCGTGCGCGCCGTGCGCGAGGAGCTGCGTCGGTGACGCTGGTTGCGCAGGAAATTCCGAAAGTCGGCCTCGTGATGGAGGAGGTCAAAGTCGTCCGCTGGCTGAAGAACGTCGGCGACAACGTTGTTGCGGGTGAGCCGCTGCTGGAAGTCGAAACCGAAAAGTCGGTGGTTGAGATCGAGGCGGCGGCTACTGGGCGCCTGACTCAGATCCTGGTGCAAGTCGACAGCCAGGCATTGGTCGGCGATCAGGTCGGCTGGATCGAATCTGCCGAGGCGCAAGGTGCAGCAGCCCCGGCAGCGGTACCGCGCATGGCTGATCCCGCCGCTGCGGCCCCTTCGGCGGCAACACCGCCGATTCCGGCGGCGGCGACAGCGGCGCTCGCCCGAGATCGCATCCGAAGTACGCCGGTGGCCCGCAAACTGGCTGCCGAACGCGGCATCGATCTTGGCGGCATCACCGGCACCGGACCCGGCGGGCGCGTTCAGCTGGAGGATGTGCAGCGCGCCGCCGGCGCGCCGTGTCCTGACAAGCCCGCGACGCAGTCTCTTACTCCGATGCGTCGAGCGCTGGCGCGCGCCATGAGCATAAGCCACGCTACCGTTCCGCAGTTTACCGTCTCGCGCTCGGTCGAGTGGACCGTGTTGCAGGTATTGCGCGGCGAGTTTTCTGCGAAACTTCCGAGTGGTTCACCCAAACTCTCACCGACTGATTTTCTGCTGCAAGCGGTCGCCCGAGCCCTGATCGAATTTCCCGCATTGAACGCTACGTTTTCGGGCGACCCGGACTCGGCCGATGCCCGCATCGTAGCGGCCAGCGGGGCGCATATTGGTCTGGTGGTGGCAGTCGACAATGGCCTCTTAGTGCCGGTGATTCATGATGTCGAGCGCCTCGGCCTCGCGGAGATTGCGCACCGCCGCCAGGATTGCGTCGAGCGCGGCCTCAAGGGCCGGCTGAAGCGCGAAGAGGTCGAGGGCGCCACGTTCAGCATTTCCAATCTCGGCGCGGACGGACCGGATCGCTTCACGGCGATCATCAATCCGCTGCAATCCGCGATACTCGCCGTCGGCCGCCAGCGCGATTGCGTGGTGGCGAGAGAGGGAGCCGTGGTCGTGCGCCCGTTGTCGGATCTCACGATGACGGTTGATCACCGCGTGGCCGACGGCCGCCTCGCCGCACAGTTCCTCGCGCGCCTGGTCGCGATACTCGAGGGCCGCGACTGGCGAGTGGACTAGTTCGCCGGCCCTCGGGTCAGCGCCGACCCTGAAGCGATTTGCGGACGGCGGCGACGATCCTCTCCTCGTCGGGAATCACATATGCCTCGAGCGGCTCGCTGTAGGGCACGGTCGTGTCACGCGCCGTGACCTGCACGATCGGAGCCTTCAACGATGAGAACCCGTGCTCAGCCACATCGCCCGCGATGATGCCGGCCACTGTTGCGTGGCGCGGCGCCTGATCGACCAGCACCAGGTGCCCCGTCTTGGCGACCGATTTAAGAATGGTCGCGAGGTCAAGCGGCGCCACCGTGCGCGGGTCGATCACTTCCGCCTGGATGCCTTCTTTGGCGAGCTCCTCGGCGGCAGCCAGCGAACGCGGCACCATCCACCCCGTCGCGACGATGGTGACATCGCCGCCCGCGCGGCGAATCTCGGCATTGCCGAACGGCACCAGGTGCTCGCCGTCCGGCACTTCGCCCGGTTCGAGCGTGAGCAGATAGTGATGCAAGAAGACCACGGGATTGTCATCGCGGATGGCCGTGGCCATCAGGCCCTTGGCATCCGCCGCGGTCGAAGGGACCACGACCTTGAGGCCGGGAACTCCCATGAACATCGCGGTCAGCGAGCCGGTGTGCTGACCGGCCCAGCCGCAGGCGAAACCGAACCCCGCCTTGAGCACCAGCGGCACTTTCACCTGCCCGCCCGACATATAGCGGAAGCGGGGCGCTTCGTTGACGACCTGATCCATGGCGACGAGCATGAACTCCGCCATGTAGAGTTCAACCACGGGGCGCAAGCCCGCCATCGCCGCGCCGATGGCCATTCCGATCTCCGCAGTCTCGGAAATCGGCGTGACGCGGACGCGGTCGTGCCCGTAGGCGGCGACGAACTCGTGGTTCTCTGTGGTTGCCATGTTTTGGCCAAAGTAAAGGACGCTCGAGTCGCGCCGCATTTCCTGATGAATGCCGGCATCGATGGCGGCAATAAAGGGAAGTTGTGCCATGCGTGTCGCTCCGGCTCAGGCGTAAACATTGTCGAGTGCGGACTCGAGCTTGGGGAAGGGACTCTTGACGGCAAAGGCCACCGCCGCTTCCATTTCCTGCGCGACTTGTACGGAAAGCTCGTCGGCTTTCGCGGCATTCAGCACGCCTGATTTGACCAGGGCGGCGCGATAGCGCGGCACCGGGTCGCCGCGCAGCGCGGCCTCGTATTCTTCGCGCTTGCCGAACACGGTGATCGCCTCGTGCTCCGGGTAGTGCAGCGGCACGCCGGGCGGCGCGATGATGTTGCCGTGGGCTGAAAGGCGGTAGACCTTCGATTCGACCAGCGTCGGGCCGGCACCGCTGCGCGCGCGCTCGACCGCGGTGCCGACCGCGGCGTACACGGCTTGAGGGTCGGCGCCATCGATCGTGACTCCCGGCATGGAATACGCCTTGGCTTTGACGGCGAGCGGCTCGCCGTTCGCGGCGTTCGCATCCTCCTGCTCGGAGGTCGTCACGACGTTGTAGCCGTTATTCTCCATCACGAAGATCACCGGCAGCTTCCACAGCGAAGCAATGTTGAGCGTCTCGTGGAATGCGCCTTGCTTCGACGCGCCGTCGCCGAAGAAGCAATACACGATCTCGCCTTTCTTGCGGATCTGTGCTGCCCAGGCCGCGCCCGCCGCGTGGGGAATACCGGCGCCCACGATGCCTGAGGTGCCGAGGAAACCGCGCTTGACGTCGGTGAGATGCATGGAACCGCCCAGACCCTTGCAGAGGCCATCCACTCGCCCATAAATCTCCGCCATCATGGCCTTCGGGTCGCTGCCGAGAGCCAGTGGATAGCCGTGGCAGCGATAGGTGGCAAGCGCTGCATCGCCATCGCGAAAGTGGCACAGCGAGCCGACGATGGATGCTTCCGCGCCGTCGGCGAGGTGGGTATGCCCACGGATCACGCCGGGATGCTCTGTGAAGGTACGCTTCACGCGTTCTTCGAACTCGCGGATGCGAAGCATCTGAGCGTAGATCCAGATCTGCCGTTCGGCATTGAGTGCCTGCACGCTCAATTGACCCCTCTCGATTTGTGTGGCGACCGCTCGCGCAGCCGACTGTAACACCGCAGGATCTGATTCTGTTTCTTTAAAAGTCTACTTCCGCTTCGCCGGCGGTTGAGGAGCGCCGGTAGCATGGCACTGGACGAAGGAAGCTCCGGCGCTTACAATATTACTTATCGTAAGGACGGAGTTCTCTATATGGCCACCGCAACCATTACCAGCAAGGGTCAAACCACAATACCTAAAGAGGTGCGCGCGGCGGCGAATCTAAAGCCCGGCGATAGAATTCATTTTGCGGTGCTGGAGGACGGGACGATCATCGTGCGCGTCAAGAACCGAAGCATAAGAGATATCGCTTTCAAACCGCCTGGTGGCAAGCGAGTTTCGATAGCACAGATGAATCGTTAAAGACCAGGTGATGCTCGGACTCGATACGAACGTCGTTATGCGATTGCTCGTCTCTGATGATGCCGAGCAGACTCGACGCGCCCGCAAACTGATCGAGCAGTCGTTAGGCCGCGAAGAACCTGTACTCGTGTCGCTGCTTGTCTTGATCGAATCGGAGTGGGTCCTTCGGAGCAGTTACGGATTTAAACGAGATGCCGTGCTCAGCATGTTTCGGGCGCTGCTCGGGGCCAGAGAGTTGTCCTTCGAGGATGAACCGGCCGTCGAGGAGGCTCTGTTTCATTGGAGGGACAGCGCTTGCGGATTCGCCGCGTGTTTGATCACTGCGCATAATCGACAGCTTGGATGCCGAGCGACGGCTACATTTGATGCCAAGGCAGCTCGATTGCCTGGCACGTTGCCGGTTTAAGTACACCCGGTGCTTCAAATAGTGCTTGCCCGCGAAGGACGCCGTCGTTCAGGTCAGTAAGGCTCCGCGCGACCCGTGTCATCCAGCGGCTGTCGGTTCCCCCGATTCCCACGATCAGCGGGTGAACCTGGCGCTCACGACAATACGCACAATTTGATTAGTGATTGTAGCGTTACACCCATTCTGCGCGCTTCCCTGTCCAGGGAGTCCATCATCCAGCCAGGAAAATCAACGTTTACGCATTGGTAGTTTCAACATCTTCTGATTGGTGTGCTCGCCGTGAGTGTAGACGTTCTAACGTGTTGCGAAAGCTGCCCAATGCGCGATCAATTGGGAGAGGCAACATGCCGATAGTCCTGTTCGATTTTGCCCGGAACTTGAAGATCACTGCATCGCAAGATTGCCGAATCAATAGCACGCTTGAACTCGTTCGAATACGGGACCGCATGAATTTTTGAGATCAGCGAGGCGGATGGCAGTAGGGTGCGGCCGAACTGGTGCCTGGACGCCCAGCCGTGAGCCCGCGGTGAGCCCCGCTGCGCTAAGTTCCTCTAAGCAGCTAACTGTTGGCTGTCGCACAACCTAAGGAGTCAGATTTTATGCGTAAGTTGATTTACAGTCTCGCTGCCACCCTTTTATTGTCGGCCGCCGCCGTGGCGGCAGACGACACCGCGCCGCCGGTTGCAACCGGAGCGATACCCGCGGGCTACGTGTGGTATAGCGGCGGCTCGGTCGCCGTGGGCATAGGATACACCTGGGGACACGGCACTCTTTACAACAGCAAAGACCAAAAGCAGTACCCTTTCAAGCTGTCGGGCGTATCGGTCGCGGACGTTGGTGCAGCCGGAATCAATGCCGAGGGTGAAGTCTATAATCTGACGAGTCCGGCGGATCTCGCCGGCAACTATTCGGCGGTCACCGCCGGCGTGACGATCATTGAAGGCGGCTCCGTCGCCTATCTCAAGAACGAGAAGGGCGTCGTAATCAAGCTGCATTCACAGACGGGCGGGTTGCGATTCAACCTGTCTGCCAACGGTATGCACATCACGATCTAGTAGCCTTGGATCAGCGAGCAAGGTCCCAACGGCCCAGCACTCCCTCCTGGGCCTTGCGCGGCGGGACACGCCCGCCGCGCTCTTTAATCGACAGGTATCGCTCGGCGCCGCTGAAGTGGCCCACCGCCCCCCACATGGGGGATATCGGCACCGTGTTTCATTGCAGAGGATACAGGCGTGTTGTAACCGAAGGAGCGCCGCCAAAATGTCCTTGAATCAACCTGTGCATCGAATCGCGATCGTCGGTACGGGGGTTGAGGAGCTTGCCCGCGAGGAGAATGCAGTTCTCACCGGGTTGCTGAAGTTGCGCTCAGAGGCGAACGCATGAGCGGCGGCAACAACCCACGGAGATCCAGGACATGAGCACCACTTCGAAACCATCGGTATCGCGAAACAAGGGCAACGGCGTCGTGGCCCGAATCTTTTTTCTCGACCTGGGCGCGGGGCGAATCCTCTCCGCCAACCCTGACGGCTCGGATCTGCAGACGCTGGTGAGCGAGGGCAGAAAACTGCCGGACGGACTGGCGGTCGATGTCGCGGCCGGGCACCTCTACTGGACCAACATGGGCAATCCCAAGGCCAATGATGGGACCATCTTCCGCTCCGATCTCGACGGCCGGAACATGACGACCATCACTGCGCCGGGCGGCACCTTCACGCCGAAGCAAGTGCAGATCGACAAGCCCAACGGCAAGCTTTACTGGTGCGACCGCGAGGGCATGCGCGTGATGCGCGCCAATCTCGACGGCTCGAACATCGAGACGCTCGTCGATACGAGCCGGGGCGACCCTCGTCCCGGTGCGGATCCAACCAAGTGGTGCGTGGGCATCGCCGTCGATGCGGATGCCGGCAAGCTTTACTGGACCCAGAAAGGCGGTGACAACGCAGGCGAGGGCAGCATCCTGCGAGCGAACCTCGACATACCGAGGGGTCAAACAGCGTCGAACCGCACGGATGTCGAGTTGCTCTATGACAAGTTGCCCGAACCGATCGACCTCGATTTGGATCTCGGCAGCCGGCGGCTCTACTGGACCGACCGAGGAGACCCGCCCCGCGGCAACACGGTAAACCGCGCACCTCTGGATGCGCCTCAGGCTAAGCGTCCGGCGCCCGAGATCGTCTTTACTCACCTGATGGAAGGGATCGGTCTGGCTTTGGATCCGAAGCACGGCCGCATGTTTATCACCGATTTCGGCGGCTCGGTCTATAGCGCCAACCTCGACGGGTCCGACCAGAAGACTTTGTTCATTGCCGAGGGCAACCTCACGGGCATCGCCTACGCCGAGTTACCCGCGGCCTGAGCCGCGACCTAGGACGCGATCAGACCGGTGTAATTGCCCGCCAAATACGCCTTCAGGAGACAGCGAATGAGTTCTGCGACCGTACGATTCCCTGACACTCACCAAGCAGAGTCGCTGACCGAACTGCTTCGGACCAAGCTGCAAAATCCCGCAACCTCACCCGAGTTCGACTTCCACGGTGCGGTGGATCAAGTGCTGGCGGATGTGGGACTCACAGCAAAGGACAGCGGCGGCAAACTTACTTTCTACGGACAGGATCCGATCGTGCCGAGCAGCTTCAAGTTTGGCGCCATGGCCGCGGTCGGCTTGGCTGCCAGGTCGGTCGCGTTGGCAGCGCTCTGGAAATCGCAGACCGGCGAAGGACAGGACATTCATGTCGATGTCCGGAAAGCTCTGCGGCGCTTCTGTGGTTTCTTCGAAGGAAAATGGGAAACGCTCAACGGACGCAGCCCCCTGCTCTTGCCTCGAGACAACCCATTCTTTGAGTTGCCGCTCTTCCGGAAAACACGCGATGGGCGTCACATGGTTACGCTCAACATTTACCCCGGGCTGCAGGCGCGTGCGCTCAATTTCCTGAGGTGCAGTAACAGCACCGAATCCATCGACAATGCCATTCTGCAGTGGCGCGCGGAGGAGTTAGAGGCGGCCGCTGCGGAGGCTGGGCTTGTCTTTGCAATGGTGCGCACCAACGAGGAGTTTCGCAGCGAGCCCCAGTACACCGAAGTGCTCTCCAGGATGCCGCTGATCACTTTGGAAAAAATCGGCGAGAGCGAGCCGGTGCCGCTTAAGCGCGGCGCAAAGAGCCCATTGGAGGGCATTCGTGCGTTCGGATTGGGGCACGTGATTGCCGGAGCGGCTATCGGCAGAGACCTCGCCTACTACGGCGCCGACGTCCTTAACATCTGGAGGCCCAATGATGCGGAGATTGAGGCCTTTGCCATGGACGTGCAGGTTGGAATGCGTTCCACGCTCCTGGATGGCTCCAAAGAAGATCGCGCCACGTTCGATCGCCTTCTGAAGAAGGCCGACGTGTTCTTCGCGAATCGGCGCCCTGGTTATTTGGAAAGATATGGCCTCACCGCAGAAGAGCTCAGCCAAAAAAAGCCGGGATTGATTCACGCCAAGGTGGTCCTCCATGGCGAACAGGGTCCCTGGTCAAACCGGGTTGGCTTCGATGAGATCGGCGCGGCCGTGTCGGGCTTGTTTTCCATCGAGGGATCACCCACTCAGCCAAAGTCGCCCGCCATCATACCGATTTGCGACAACGTGGTGGGCTGGCTCGGCACCGTCGGGGTTCTTGAGGCGCTGCGGCGGCGATCCATCGAGGGAGGAAGCTATCGCGTGGTCGTATCCCTGACCAGAACTGTGCTGTGGCTGCTCTCGATGGGCATATTCGATAAGGCCTACGCACAGGAAACCGCCGGCTCCAAGGACGAGCACACATACGTCGCTCCCGATGTCTTCACCGCCGAAACTCCGCTGGGCACCTATCAAGGATTCACCGACCAGGTAGTGTTATCCCGCACTCCGGGCGCCTTCCGAACCGTGCTGATGCCGCGCGGCTCGAGCAAGCCCGAGTGGCTCGCCTGAGGTCGCGTAGGTAGCGCCCATGCGTGAAATTCAGTCTCCCGCGAAAGTCGGCCCGCAGGCCAGCAGAACAAACACGTGGTCACCCGCACTGCTGGGCATGGTCATCGCACTGCTCGGTTTAATCCTTGCAGGCGGTGGTGCTTACCTCGCGGCGCTGGGGGGGGACTGGTATTACGTTGCGGTCGGCGCGATGTTTCTCGCCGCGGGCTATCTTGTGATCAAAAGAAGGATCGCGGGATTTTATACCTACGTCGGCGCGTTCGCTTTCACGTGTGTTTGGGCCTTTTGGGAGGTCGGCCTGTCGGGCTGGCAATTGATTCCGCGTCTTGTCGGACCGTTCGTCCTCCTCGTCCTGGCGATTCTGGTTGCTCCCGCACTGGACCAGACGACTGGACGGCGTGCGCGCAAGTTGGGTTTGGTCGGCGTCGGAATCTTCGTTGCCGCGCTCGCCATTCTCATCCCGATCTTCAATCAGCAACCAGCGGCGCGCCCACTACCCGACGCGCGAGC
Source organism: Steroidobacteraceae bacterium (assembly GCA_036502605.1). Classification (GTDB taxonomy): domain Bacteria; phylum Pseudomonadota; class Gammaproteobacteria; order Steroidobacterales; family Steroidobacteraceae; genus Bog-1198. The sequence continues at coordinate 41,242 of DASXYI010000115.1, read as the reverse complement.
AGACGAACTACAACGACATGCCGAACTACGACGTGCTCGTGACCCGCAAGGAGGCAGATGCGATGGGCTTGTTCCCCGCCGGCGATCCGCGTGCGGCAGGAAGCGCCTCGAGTGCTGAAGGCGCGGGGGCGCAGACGGGAACACCTTACGGCATCCTCGTCAATGCGGGATGGCAGACGCCGACTGGCGTGCTGTGTACCCGACCTCCATATGGCGGCATCCGCGCGATCGATCTCGCCACCGGGAAGACGCTGTGGGATCGGCCGTTCGGTTCGGCTCGGCGGAACGGTCCGTTCGGCATGCCCACCTTCATTCCGCTCGAGATCGGCACCCCGAACAATGGAGGATCCGTCGTGACCGCGGGCGGCCTGATCTTCATCGCGGCAGCGACCGACGACCTGATCAAGGCGATCGACATCAAGACCGGCGAGATCCTGTGGAGTGACGTGCTCCCGGCCGGCGGCCAGGCCACGCCGATCGTCTATGAGCAGGGTGGTAAGGAGTACCTGGTTATCATGGCCGGCGGCCATCACTTCATGATGACGCCGCCTGGCGACGCGCTGATCGCGTACGCCTTGCCGGGCACGAAGTGAACCGTGCGGAGGAAACATGACCGATTCCCGTTCTTCAAGCGGACGCCTGTTCGTGCTCGACCTGAGCGGCGGCCGCGTATACTCGCTCAACCCCGATGGCTCGGAGGCAGAAACACTCGTCACCGGATGCCGGCTTCCCGATGGCCTCGCGGTCGATCCGGCAGCGGGCTACATCTACTGGACCAACATGGGCGTTCCGCACAGGAATGATGGCTCGATCGAACGCGCGGATCTCGACGGCGGCAATCGTCGATTCATCATTCCCGAAGGGGGCACGTTCACGCCAAAGCAACTCCATCTCGAGAAGAAGAGCGGCAAGCTCTATTGGTCGGACCGCGAGGGCATGCGCGTGATGCGTGCCAACCTCGATGGCTCGCAGGTCGAGACACTCATCCAGACGGGCGAGGGCGAAGGCGATCGCCGCAATCCGTCGAACTGGTGTGTCGGGATCACCGTCGATCCGATTCGCGGCCAGATGTACTGGACCCAGAAGGGTGCGGATGACTCCGGGCGCGGGCGCATTTTTCGCGCGAGCATCGATATGCCCGGCGGCCGGACACCGACGAACCGGCTCGATGTCGAGGTACTGTTCGAAGGGCTGCCGGAGCCGATCGATCTGGAACTCGATCTCGAGCACCGCGTCCTCTACTGGACGGATCGGGGCGATCCTCCGCGCGGCAACACCGTGAGTCGCACGCCGATCGACTGCCATCTCAACCAGGAAATCGTGCTCGACCACTTGATGGAAGGCATCGGCATCGCATTGGATGTGCGAGACGATCGGATGTTCGTCACGGATCTCGCCGGCTCGATTTACTCCGCACACCTGAACGGATCGGAAAAGCGCCCCATCGCAATGGCTCAGGGAAATCTCTCGGGCATTGCCTACGCCGAGAAACTTTGAAATGTTTACTACCCATTGCGCTCTTTGCGAAAACCGAGCCGCGATACCTCAAGGAATCGTGACCGCACTTGACCGGTCGCAAGTCATAGAATGCCGAGCGCCCGCCCTCGAGCCATGGCACCGGTACGGTTCTTGACGTTGAGCTTGCTGTAGACATTGTGGAGGTGCCACTTGAGCGTGCCTTCAGAGACGAAAATCGCTTCGGCGATCTCTTTGTTGCTCAGGCCCGTCTCCAGGCGCTTCAGGATCGACAGCTCTCGCTTCGTCAGATCTTCGCTCATGCCGATCGGGGCGCCACCCTGAGCGTCAGACGTGTAGATCGCTCGCTGCAGGCGGCGCGCCAGGGGCGCAGCCTCGGAGCCGCGGAGTTGCTCCATGTCGAGCCGATCGATCAGTGCGCGCAATTCGCGATCTTCATCAAGGAACACGCGGACATAATTTCTCGGAGCCGCGATGGCGAGTGCGCGATGCACGTCCGCCAAAGCGCTTGCCCAGTCCCCGTCCTCTTTTTTGGTCAGGGCGCGCAGCACCAGCAATTCCACTGAGCGGTGAGCGAGTTCGCGCTGCTGGCTATTTTCGATCGCAGCGTCCAGCGCCTCGATAACGACTCTCGGTGATTGCTTGAGCAGGTAACGCGAGGCTGCGCGCAATGCCTTGTCGGAATTCAGCGGTGGAGCGCCACTGCGGGCCGGCAGCTCGTGGAAGTCGAAGCGCGTTGCCACGAGCTTGGCCTCCTCGTGATGTCCCGCGCGCGCGAGACTGCGGCACTCTTCGGCCGCCAATGACAGGGTAACGCGCCGCCAGCCGCGCTGTTCACCAAGTTCCTGTCCCTCTCTCAGCATCGCGAGTGCGCCACTCTCATCGTGTCGCAGGCGCTGGATGCGGGCCTGCGTCAGGTAGGCAACGATCAACGCGTCGGCAGGGGCATATTCGTTCACGCTGCCCAACGCCAGTTCGAGATGCGCGAGGGCCTGCTCGATCTCGTCGAACTCATAGCAGATGCCCGCAAGGAGCGCGTGAAGCAGGCTGCCCTGGCCGGGATGTCCATGAAGTCTTCGTTCAATGAAGTCGAGCCCGCGCGTGCAGGCAAGCCTCGCGTCGAAGTAACTCCCACGTTTGAGGTGCAGCACGGCCTCGACGTAGGCGGTCCAGGCCCGCGCATAGTAGCCTTCGCTTTGCTCGAGCCACCGGCGCGTCTCGTCGATCACCTCCAGCCCTTCCTTGATGTGGCCTCGAGTCTTATGTCCAAAACCCAGGACGTTGCCCATCACCCCCTTGCGCCTCAACGAGGCCTCTGGCCAGCGTGCGAGCCACGCTGCCGCCAATTCGCCGCCTCGCATTCCGTCATCGCGCAGGGCACTCGCCATGGCGACCTGCAGTTCGACCGCACAACGCAACTCGTTGATCTCGCGGGCGTCGTGACGGGCTTGCGTCTCGAGATTCTGCAGCAGCAGCTGCAGGCGGTAGATCTGCGCTTCGTATTCCTGATACCGGGGGTAGAACGAGAGCGCAAAGGCGTACTGGATACGGATGACCGGGTAGCGATTGACGGAAGCCTCAGGAAGTGCGTTCATCCAGCGCAGGATCGTCTGATGGTACCCGCAGCGAAAGACGAGATCCTCCACACTATCGGCGACCCAATGTGTCGCCCGTTCCCACTCCTGAGCCCGGATCATGCAATTCACGGCTTCTTCAATGTGGTCGTTGGCGTGCAACCACCGCGCTCCCCGCACGAGGCACTCGCTGGCTTGCGCTGGCGCTGTACGGCGATATGTTTCGCGGAAAAATTCGCCGACCAGATGATGAAAGCGTACCCACTCCCAGGATCGATCCAGCGGAATCAGAAAGAGGTTGCGCGTCCGCAGGCCCAGCAACGCCTCTTCAGCGTCATTGGCATCTGTGACGGCTCGAGCGAGCGGTGCGCAGATGCGATCGAACATCGAGATGCGGAATACGATGTCGCGAGTCCGTTCGTCCATCTGCAACAGGACCATGTCGCACAGATAGTCCACCACGCTGGTGTCTGTGCCGGCGAAGTGCTGGATGAACGCTGTCGGTTCGCTCGACCCGGCGAGCACCAGCGCCGCGAGCTCGAGCGCCGCGGGCCAGCCTTCGGTTTTGGTGAGCAAGATCTGCAAATCCAGCGCCGGCAGATCTCGCCCGAGGCGGCTTCTGTAGAGCTGAGCGGCTTCCGCGGCGTCAAATTGCAGTTGCTCGGCTGCTAGCTCGAGCAACTGGCTCCGTACCCGAAGACCGCTTAAGCGGAGGCCGGGATCCTGGCGAGTGCCGATGACGTACTGCAGGCATCGAGGCGCGTAGTTGATCAACCAATCGAGAATTCCGCGAACCTCAGGCCCCTCGACAAGTTGCAGGTCATCGAGGAACAGCACGATGCGGTGTTTGACCAGCGCGAGGTCGCCTGCAACCGCTTCCAGCACAGACTTTGAACCACTCGCGAAGTCGGCGATGAGGTCTTCCGCGATGTCCTTGCCGACGTGCGCACTGGCCTTCTGTAGCGCTGCGATCAAATGACGTAGGAAGCGAGCCGCGTCGTTATCGTCTTCATCCAGGGACAGCCAGGCGCAAGAAACTCCGCGCTCGAGGAGCCGTGCATGCCACCGAGCCATGAGAGTGGACTTGCCGTATCCGGCAGGTGCGGCCACCACAACGACCGGAAAAATGCCGTCCAGCACGTCGCTGGACGAATCAAGCCTCGGCCGGGGCAGCGGTTTCCTCGTCCCGGTGGCGGGAAACAGCTTCCCCTGGATTATCGGGTGTACGTGTGGTTTGTCGGTCATATGCTGGAGCCTGTCTTCCCGTCGTAGCGATTCGGACCTATCTAACCCCTAACTTCTGATAGGGGCAACTCGAACCGCTGCAGGGCAAGGTTGACCCCGGTCGACTCACCTGGACAAGTCAAAAGATGGCCGACAGCAACCAAATTACCTCAAATCCGCTGGCGCAGACCGCAAACCCTGAGCACGCGTTGCCCGACGGGGCGGGACGGCCTGTCCCCTTGGGTGACCTCGAGTTCGGCGGCGAAGGCAACTGCCTACTCTGGGATGGTCACATCATCGATGCGACTTTTCCGCTGGTGTGAACGTGCCCGCAGAGCCTCCCTGCGTCCATCCCGTGAGCTTGCCGTGAGCCGCCGCGACCTACTCTCGTTCCGAACCAACCACGCGGCAATGTCTTTCAGCTGCCTGCTTGACGAACGATCCATGTCTTCGGGAGGCTCAATTCAAGCTGTGCGTCAATCATCTCTTGCAGTCGTCCGGCAGCACGATTCCACTGCCTTGAACCTGGACTCTCGCCCGCGGCGTACCGCGCTTCATGGTCCACAGGGCAGCGGCCCGATCGGGAACCCGAATTCCAGGCCACGCTCGGAGCTCAGCGCGCTGGAATCACGAAGTGCCCGCCTTTCCCCAAGCACTCTGCTCGTGCGCGCTTGGCGGAGCCTCATCGAGCTGCGCATCGACGATGCCTTGGCGACCGTCGCGCAGTTCGAAGATGAGATCGCGCGTGCCGATGTCTTGGTTGCGCCCCGATCGCGGGAGTTTGCCGAGGTTCTGAGAGCCGTGCTGCTCGTGCTCAAGAGCCATGACGGTGCCACGGTGCGCGCAGCGCTTGCCGTACTCGAAAGCCGTCACCGGTCGGGTGGGAAGAGTCCCGCGCTGGCGGCAGCGCTGCGCGTCGGCTACTGGAAAGTGCGGGACTTTGATCGATACTACGCGGTGCCTCGTCTCCAACATGCGGTGCCGACTCATCGTGGCACGCACGGGCTTGCGACGATTATCGGCATGACGTTCGAGGCGGTCGTGGAGGCTGAACAGCTCCGACTGGCCGTCGCGACGAGACTCGCAAGGAGCGCGCACGAACGCGCCGTGAGTCGTTTCGGGAAGCGATCACCGGTGACAGCCCGAGCGGCCTTCGTGCTCGCAGAGCTGCTCTACGAGGAAGGGCACTGCGCCGGCCTGGATGCCCTGGTCATGGAGAGCCTCACGGCGGTCCGAACGTCAGGGGATGACGCGAGCGCCTTGCGAGGATACAGGGTTCTGGCTAGTCTCGCCGCCCGTCGGGGAGACACGGAGTTCGCCTTCCTCATCTTGAAGGAGGCGGAGGTCCTGGCGGCGGCGCGCGACTGGACGGGGATGATGGCGGAGAGCTTGATGCTGCGCACTCAGCTTCTCCTCAAGGAGGGTCGCGCGCGCGACGCAGCGATCTGTATTGAGCGCATCGAGACACTCGCGCGCGATCATCGGTTCTCCTCGGACGACACGTTGCATGCCAGCCATGCCCTGGCACGTGCACAGGTACTGGTCGCCACCGGGGACGCGTGCCGAGGAGCGACGATTCTCCGGGAGCTTCAAGCGGCGAGCTGCGGCAAGCGAAACAACTACTGGGCACTGCAATTGTCGGTTCAGCTGGCCGACGCTCTGCTCGGGTGCGGAGACCAAGCCGAAGGCCGTGCGATGCTCGTTCAAGCGCTTCAGATTGGCGCGCGCGCCGGGGTGTATCAGACCTTCGTCGATGCCGGAGCGCACGTGGCCGAGCTCCTGTTTTCCCTGCACCACGCCACCCCGCAGGACAGCCGCCTGCCCCCGGAGCTCAGACCCTACATCGGAAGCATTCTCGCGGGCCGCGCTCAGCAGCGTACACGCACGTTGCCGACTCGTGCCCCGCGCGTCACGGAGTCGCTGAGTCCTCGCGAGCACAGCATCCTGCGCTCGATGAGCTGTGGACTTTCCAACAAATGCATCGCTCGAGAGCTGCAGATTGCCCCTGAGACCGTGAAATCCCACGTCAAAGGCATTTTCATCAAGCTTGCCGTGCAGACGCGCGCTCATGCCGTATCGACGGCCGGCGCTCTGGGACTGCTCTGAGCCAGGGTGCCGCGCGCTCATGGTAAAAATAGTCTTAATAATACGTCCACCACATTTTAAATTGACGTATAAATGAATCACACCTTGAGAAAAAAACGGTGGTCAAATAGTCGCAGTAGTCGGCTAGATCAAGTGGGCTGCCTCGGTTTGGCCCTCCTGGTGGGCCGCTTAACAAATGGGCCATGACTCCGGATAAAGGATCCTCTGGATGCTGTAAATGACGGACTCGTTCGTGACCGTGCGCGCCGCAGGGATGAAGAAGCCTTGAGCGCGCTAGGGAGTGCGAAAGGGCGGAAGTGTCATGCAATCTCAGTCAGTCAAATGCTTCGCGGTCGTGGCGGGGCTTGCGCTGGGGACGGTTGGAAGCCTGTGCACCGCAGCAAGTGCCGACACCACGGTGGGTGACCGCTCTGGCGTTCTTCAAGAGATTGTTGTGACCGCTCGACGTCAGAATGAATACCTGGAAAAGGTTCCGGTGGCCGTTGACGCTCTGTCGACATCGGCGCTGGTAGAGCTGCATGTCACCAATGAGCAGGAATTACAGACGGCAGTACCCGGCTTGCTGACTGTAGCGGCGACATCGACGAATCAGCTGGCCTTCTCGATCCGCGGACAAGCGCTCGACGCGTTTTCCTACACTTCCCCCACCGTGCTCGCATATTTCAACGAATTCCAGACGGGAGGGACAAGCTCCACCACGTTTTTCGATCTGCAGTCGGTGCAGGTCTTGAAAGGTCCTCAAGGCACGCTGTTTGGCCGCAACGCGACTGGCGGCGCTGTTCTGTACACAACCACGCAACCCGGCAAGGAGTTGGAAGGTTACTTCGACTATACCGCAGGGAATTTCAACGAGCAGAAGCTGGAGGGTGCGGTCACAATCCCGCTCGCTGAGCGGGCGTCCGTTCGTTTAGCCGCGGAGGATGAGCATCGCGATGGCTATGAGCACAATATCTATCTCAATGTCGATGAAGGCTCGATCGACAACCGGAATTTTCGAGGCACTTTGTTGCTGACTCCGCTGGATGCGCTTCAAAACACGACCACAATCCAATACGGTAGGCAGGGCGGCGACTCGGGTGCGACCAAAATTATGAGCGCCAACGTCAACTGTCCGCCGAGTCCCCAATGCGCCGCTGGCGAGCTCTTTCCGCCGGGGGGGCTAACAGGAGGCACGTATCCGTCGAAGCTCGCGTCGTATAACGGGCTTTTAAACTTCGTCGCCATGGAGGGTAAGCAACCTTTCTGGAATGTCTGGAACGACGGCGACGCTGAGCACGACGCGCAACTGAAGGAAGCTGTGAACAAAACCACCTATACGATGAACTCTGACCTCTCGATCAAGAACATTGTTGGCTACAATCAAGTGGTCTCGCATGACCGCACCGACACCGATGGGAGTCCGTTTCAAATAGTGACGACCGGAGCGATAGGCGGACCAAACGTGGAGGGTATTCTCTATTCGACCAAGCAGTTCTCCGAGGAGCTACAGCTATCTGGCACGGTGCTCGCCAAGCGGCTCAACTACCTCGTTGGCGGCTACTACGAGCGCGACAACGAAGGGGAAAATATCCCTCTGAACATTGGCTGCGGCTCCATCGCATTTCCTGCGACCGCGAAGAATCCTGCGGGATGCGAAGTGCCGGGCGGTTTTCGCTACAATTTCGAGAATGAAGAAGAGTCGCGTGCTTTGTTCGGACAAGCCACTTACGAATTCATCGACAATCTCAAGGCGACGGCGGGCTTTCGCGAGACGTGGGAATATATCAATTTTCGTTATGTAGATGATGGCAGCGTACCTAAGGACGCTCACCAGTTGGCGAATGTGCCCTTGCCCCCGACACTGAGCGTGCGCGAACCGAGTTGGACGTTGGGACTCGATTATCAGCTCACGCCGCAAACCTTGCTCTACATCGCACAACGCGGAGGCTTTCGAGTGGGCGGCTTTAACGGAACCAGCATCGTCCAAACAAGCGCGGGTGCTACCAATATCGACTCATTCAAGCCGGAGATCGCACGCGACCTCGAGCTCGGTATCAAGTACGCGGGACGACTTGGAAAGTTTCCGGTGCGCATTAACGCGGACGTGTACGAGGAAAGAGTGAGAGATGCGCAGCGGGTCGTCTATGCCGGTGTTGCTTCCTTCACGGTCAATGCTGACAGAACCCAGGTCGACGGCATCGAACTGGACGCGCTGATTGATCTTACTTCCTGGTTACAGGCGGGGATCGATTATGCCTACAGCGACGCGCGTTATGCCGATGGCGGCACCCATTTCACACAGGTTGACGCCGTCACGGGCGCCATCAACCACCGCACGGTTATCTTAGGACCCTACGGCGATGCGCCGAGAAACACGGGCTCCCTCTATTTGCGTGTTGCCCATAATCTGCCGAACTCTTTAGGCCAACTGGTGGTGCGCCAGGACATTTACTCGCAGAGTTACTTTTACTATTCGAACCTCGCCGCGAGCGTGAACGTTCCTCGCAATGGAATCGGTCCGCTGGATCCCAACACCAAGATCAGTGGCTACACCCTTCTGAACGCCAGGGTCGAGTGGAACGACATTGCTGGGTCCAGGGTCCGCGCGGCAGCCTACGTGAGGAATATGCTGAATAAGCAATATGAGGTCGGAGGTGTCGGACTGGGGGCAGTTGTCGGCGCAGATTACGTGATACTGGGTACCCCGCGCATGGCGGGCCTGGAGGTCGGGTTAAGGTTCTGAAAGTCCAAAATCCAACCCACGCTGTGGAATATTCCACGCTGTCCGCGCGTGCCCGAGCAATCATCATCAACCCATCAACCGGGGCTGATGGAGCGAATCTGGGCAAAGCGGCGAGGGGAGTAGGCAAGACTCAAGCTCCACATTGACGCGCTGCGCAAAGCGTTGTGCCAGGACGGTAGCATGCGGAAAGTTGTTAGGCCCGGCTTTCTCCAAATGTTCTTGGTAAGATGCCGTTGTCACCGTCGAAAACGGGGAGGAATAGGCGCGGAGGAATCTTCGCGGAGAACTCCGAAATCCCGTGAGTCGATTGCAAAATGGCCGCGGCCAGGGCCTTACTGTGCGGCTTGCCAAAGCACTTGGCTTACCGTTCGCCCGCCGTAGGCGCGGTCTTGGGAAGAGCAACAGGCAGCACATGAATGAGTACGACAACTCTCGACGTCGGCTCTCGTGAACGCGCTCCCGCGTCGGCGCAGGGCGTGTTCGATTTGGCACAGTACACACTGCAGCAAGTGCGCAGGGATGCCGAGCTCGTGCTGTTGCGCGGCTCGCGCAAAGGTCACGAGGAAGGGAGCCGATCGTCTATTCTGGTGCGGATGCCGGTCACGGACCCTCCCTCGCCCGCAGCCGTGCGCAGGCTGCAGGAGGAATACGCCCTGCAATCCGAGCTGGATCCGGCCTATGTGGTCCGGTCCCTCTCGACGGTGCAGGACCATGGCCGCCCGATGTTGATCCTCGAGGACCCGCTCGGAACGCCGCTCGATCTACTCCTCAATGGCGCGATGGACATCGCGCCATTTCTACGCCTCGCCACCCGTCTCGCCGCCGCTCTTGCACACGTTCACAGCCGTGGTCTCGTGCACAAGGACATCAAGCCGGCCAACATCTTGGTGAATGCCGCCCTTACCCAAGTGTGGCTGATGGGATTCGGGATGGCGTCGCGTTTACCGCGCGAGCGCCAATCGAGCCAGCTGTCGGAGTATCTGGTCGGCACGCTGGCCTACATGGCCCCCGAGCAGACCGGGCGCATGAACCGCTCGATCGATTCGCGCAGCGATCTGTACAGTTTGGGCGTTACGTTTTACGAAATGCTCACCGGGACTCTGCCGTTTACCGCGTCAGATTCGATGGAGTGGGTGCACTGTCATATCGCGAGACAGCCGACACCACCCTGCGAGAAGGTGAACGGTGTTCCGCGCGCGGTTTCGGCAATCATCATGAAGTTGCTCGCCAAGACGGCGGAGGAGCGCTATCAGACCGCCGCCGGCGCCGAGAATGACCTGCGGCGCTGTCTCGCTGAATGGGAAGCGCAGCATCGCATCGATGAATTCCCGCTTGGCGAATATGACACGCCAGATCGGCTTCTGATTCCAGAGAAACTGTATGGGCGAGAATCCGAAATCGGCGCCTTGCTCGCTGCATTCGACCGCGTTGCCGCCGGTGGTAAGCCGGAACTCGTTCTCGTTTCCGGATATTCCGGCATCGGCAAGTCCTCCGTTGTGAATGAGCTTCAAAAATCGCTTGTTCCACAGCGGCGCCTGTTCGCATCAGGCAAATTCGATCAATACAAGCGCGACATTCCGTATGCGACGCTCGCTCAGGCGTTTCAGAGCCTGGTCCAGCGACTTTTGGGAAAGAGCGAAGCCGATCTGGCGCCTTGGCGCAACTCGCTCCGCGATGCCCTCGGCGCCAACGCACGGCTCATCATCGAGCTCATTCCGGAGCTGGAGCTCATTATCGGACACCATCCGCCTGCTCCCGATCTGCCTCCCCAAGATGCGCGACGACGTTTCCAGCTGGTATTCCGTCGGCTCATCGGCGTGTTCGCGCGACCGGAACATCCGCTAGCGCTCTTCCTCGATGACTTGCAATGGCTCGACGCGGCGACGCTCGATCTGCTGGAGGATCTGTTAACAGGCTCGGATCTGCAGCATCTCCTGCTGATCGGTGCCTATCGCGCCAACGAGTCCACTTCCGCCCATCCACTGAGGCGGAAGCTCGAGGCGATCGAGACTGCCGGTGGAAACTTAGTGCAGATCACGCTGGCCGCCCTCGCTCCTGAGCATCTGCAGCAGTTGATTTCGGAAGCTCTTCACTGTGAGACGGAGCGCGCCGCACCGCTCGCGCGCTTGGTGCACGAGAAAACAGGTGGCAATCCGTTCTTTGCCAATCGCTTCATCGCCTCGCTCGCAGAAGAGGGAATGCTCACCTTCGATCGAGACGCGGCGCGCTGGTCCTGGGACCTGGGTCGGATCCGCGCTCGAAGATACACCGATAATCTGGTAGACCTCATGGTCGGGAAGCTGACCCGTCTGACCGCTCAAACGCTCAAGACTGTCCAGCAGCTGGCGTGCCTCGGAAATGGTGCCACAGTCGCAACGCTGTCCCTGGTCTGCGGCGAGACCGAGGCGGAGATCTATTCACTGCTGGACGAGGCGGTTCGCGCTGACTTGCTCGAACAGCGAAAAGACTCATACCACTTCATCCACGACCGCATTCAAGAGGCGGCCTATCTGCTCGTTCCGGATTCAGTACGCGCCGAGGCGCATCTGCGCATCGGACGGCTGCTCGCGGCGCACACGCCGCCGGAGCAGCGGGAGGAAGCAATCTACGAGATCGTTAGTCAACTCAACCGCGCCGCGCCTTTGATCACTTCGGGTCAGGAACGCGAGCAACTGGCAGAGCTAAACCTGATCGCGGGCAAGCGCGCGAAAATTTCAACCGCCTACGGCTCAGCCCTGAACTATCTGGTCATGGGCGCGGCGCTACTACCCGAGGACTGTTGGCAGAGAAGGTACCCACTCGTATTTGCGACGGAAGTCAGCCGAGCTGAATGCGAATTCCTCACGGGTGATCTGGCCGCGGCAGAAGAGCGACTCGCGACGCTATTCTTGCGCGCTGCGAATCTCGTAGACAGGGCCGCTGTCGCATGCTTACGAGCGACCCTTTACACAACGCTCGCTCGTGCCGACCGTGCTGTGGAAATTTGCGTCGACTACCTGCGCGAGGCCGGCGCCGCCTGCTCACCGTGCCCCACCGACGAGGAGGTCAGCGCAGAGTACGAGCGCCTATTGGGGCACCTTGGCAGTCGTTCCATTGAAACGCTTTTCGACCTTCCTCTCATGTCCAATCCAGAATGGCGGGCCACGATGGAGGTCCTCACGGAGCTCTCGGCGCCGGCTTACTTCCTGGACGCGAATCTGTGGTGCCTAGTGCTGCTGCGAATAGCTAATCTGAGCGCCGAGTACGGCAATTGCGATGGATCGTGCTACGCCTATGGCCTCATGAATTCGGTTGTCGGTGCCCGATTCGGCAACTATCAAGCGGGTATCCGCTTCGGCCAGCTCAGCTTAGATCTCATCGAAAAGAAGGGCCTTGAGCGGTTTAAGGCTCGTGTGTACTTCGCGTGCGGGATTGTGGTCATTCCGTGGGGGCGGCATATTCGAGAGGCCGTTCCGCTCCTCCGGCGCAGCTTGGAGATCTCGCTGGAAACCGGCGATCAGCAGTATGCAGCCTATGCGCACCACACTCTCGTCTCGAATCGTCTCACTAGCGCAGATCCACTGGCAGAGGTGCAGCGAGACGCTGATTCCGCGCTCGAACTCGGGCAAAAGGCGCGCTTCGGCCCCGCTGTTGACACCGTGACGGGGCAGCTCGGTTTCATCCGGACGTTGAGGGGATTGACGCACAAGTTCGGCTCTTTTGGCGACGACGGTTTCGACGAGGGTCGATTCGAGCAACATCTCGAGGCAAGTCCGCCCTTAGTCGCATGCTGGTATTGGATTCGTAAGCTGCAGGCGCGCTTTCATGCGGGAGACTATGCGCAAGCGGTCGCGGCGTCCGCGACGGCGCGGCGGCTACTGCATGCAATTGTCGGTTTGTTTGAAGAGGCCGACTACCACTTCTTTACAGCACTCGCGAGAGCATCCGCATTGGATTCTGCAACTCCGGACGAGCGACGGGAGCATTCCGAGGCGCTGGCACAACATCACAAGCGCCTCGCGCTCTGGGCGGAGCAATGTCCGGCGAATTTCGCAGATCGAGCCGCGATGGTAGGCGCGGAGATTGCGCGCCTGGAGGGCCGGGAACTGGAGGCCGAACGTCTGTATGAGAGGGCCATTCGATTTGCACGCGAGCAGAGCTTCGTTCAGAACGAAGGACTTGCGTATGAGTTGGCCGCGCGGTTCTATGCAGCGCGTGGCTTCGAAGCATTCGCGGATCTCTACCTCCGAAGAGCTCGGCACTGCTACCAGCGATGGGGAGCCGACGGCAAAGTACGGCAGCTCAACGAGCTGTACCCTCGCCTGAGCGAAAACGAACCAGCAATCGACTCGCAAGGCACGAGCGGCGCGCCGGTCGAGCAGTTGGATCTTGCGACCGTGTTGAAGGTCTCGCAAGCGGTTTCGGGCGAAATGATTCTGGATCGACTACTCGAGCGACTCATGCGTGCGGCCATTGAGCACGCGGGCGCGGAGCGCGGTGTTTTGATTGCTCGTCGAGGTGATGAGCTGCAGATACAGGCGCAAGCGACCGCCAGCGGAGCGGATGTAACCGTCGACCTGCGCGGCGGCGACAGCGACCGCGCCGAAGCCGCTCTGCCACAATCGGTCGTTCGGTATGTCATGCGTACTCGAGAAACAGTGATCCTCGAGGATGCATCATCTGGGAATCTGTTTTCTGCGGATCCCTACCTGATACATCATCGCGCCCGTTCCATTCTCTGTTTGCCATTGGTCAACCAGGGCAACCTCATCGGGGTGCTCTATCTCGAGAACAACCTCGCGCCTCGCGTTTTCGGGCCGGCTCGGATCGCGGTGCTGAAACTGCTCGCGTCGCAGGCGGCGATGTCGCTCGAGAATACTCGCTTGTACCGCGATCTTGCCCAGCGCGAAGCGAGGATCCGACGGCTAGTCGACGCCGATATCGTCGGGATCTTCATTTGGGACCTCGATGGCACCATTCTTGAAGCCAATGACGCGTTTCTGCGGGAGTTGGGACACGAGCGTGAGGATCTCGTCGCGGGTCGCCTGCGCTGGACCGATTTCTCCGCGGCCCAATCGGGCGGGCGCGATCGCCGAGAACTTCTCGCAGAGATCCGGCATACCGGGAGCATGCAACCGTTTGAATGGGAACACGTTCGCAAGGATGGTAGTCGCATGCCCGTCCTGGTTGGTGCTGCGATGTTCGAAGGCGAGAAGCAAGGTGTTGCCTTCGTCCTCGACCTGACGGAGCGAAAGCGCATAGAACAGGCTTTGAGGCGAAGTGAAGCATATCTCGCCGAAGCGCAGCGGCTGACCCACACGGGTAGTTGGACTTACAACTACGCCGCCCGGAAGATCATTTATTATTCCGATGAAGCCTTCCGACTATTTGGGCGGGATCCCCCGCGCGGCAGCCTGCCGGATCTTGAAGAGATTCGTCAACGTATACATCCCGACGATCGCGAGCGCGTGTTCGAAGAGCTCGAGCACGTATTCCGTGAGAAAGCCGAATACATGCAGGACTACAGGATCGTCCTGCCCGATGGAACGGTCCGGCACCTGCACTCGGTCGGGCATCCGGTTCTCGATCGGGCGGGAGAGGGGGTCGAATACGTCGGAACCGTGCTCGATGTAACCGAGCGCAGGCGCGCCGAGCAACGCCTGCTCGCGCAATACCGGGTTACGCGCATTCTGGCGGACGCTGCAACCGTGGCGGAAGCGACGCCAAAGATCCTTCAGGCGCTGTGTGAATGCCTCGGATGGGACCTCGGTGCGGTGTGGCGAATCGATCAAAAAGCGGGCGTACTGCGCTGTGAGGAGTTGTGGCGCACATCCTCAGTCGAGGCCGCACAATTCGAAGATGTTATGCGGACGAGCACATGTCTCTCAGGAAGCGGACTGCCCGGCCGCGTCTGGGAAACTGGTGCGCCCGCGTACATTCCGGATGTAGCGAGTGACGTGGCGTTTCGCCGGGTGGACATCGCCGCACGCCAGGTATTGCGCGGGGCCATTGCCTTTCCGATCTTGCTGGGGTCGGAGGTCATCGGCGTCATCGGCTTCATCTGCAGCCACGGTTCGCCGCCCGATCAGGATTTGCTCGTCGTACTGGCTAACATCGGCAGCCAGATCGGGCAATTTACCAAGCGCACCGCGGCGGTCAATGAGCTGCGGCTCTGGGTGAACACGTGGCAGCAAATTCCAGGCGGGGCATGGTCGGCAAAACCAGATGGGACCCCCGACATCGTGAATCACTTTTGGTACGAATACACCGGCCAGACACCCGAATACGTTAATTCACACCCCGAGGCGTGGATGGCCTGTGTTCACCCTGAGGATCGAGAACGAGTAGCACGGACCTACGGGGAGGGGATACGCTCTGGGCAGGGCTATACGATGGAAGCCCGGTTTCTTCGCGCGTCCGACGGCACATACCGGTGGCACCTGGATCGCGCGGTGCCGGTACGTGACCCGGAAGGAAATATCCTGAGATTCGTTGGCGCGTTCACCGACGTGCACGATTGGCGGCAAGCTCAGGAAGCCCTGCGTAACACGCAGACCGAGTTTGCGCACATGACGCGTGTGATGACGATGGGGGAACTCACCGCGTCGATCGCGCATGAGGTGAATCAGCCGCTCGGCGCCATTGTCACGAGTGCAGCCGCCGGCGCACGCTGGCTGGCGACCAAGCCTCCACAGATGGACAAGGCCCGGCGGGCGCTGGAACGCATCGCTAATGATGGTAGGAGAGCAGCCGAAGTCATCCGGCGTATTCGGGCACTCATGAAGCGCCAGGCGCCGCGCAAGGAATGGCTGGACATCAATGAAACGATTCTCGAAGTGATCGCGCTTGCGCAATATCGGCTGCGCCGAAGCGAAATTCTGCTCGAAACACAGCTCGGCCACGATCTACCGCTCGTCCGCTGCGACAGGGTGCAGCTGCAGCAGGTGCTGCTCAATCTGATCATCAATGCGATCGAGGCGATGAGCGGGATCAAAGAGCGGTCCCGCGAGTTGACGATAGTGTCAGCTTCGGATGGGCCGGATTCCGTATCCGTTGAAGTGCGCGACTCCGGAACGGGACTGGACCCGGAGCATGCGCCTCACCTGTTTGAGCCTTTTTATACGACCAAGGCAGAGGGGCTTGGCATCGGCTTGTCGATCAGTCGCTCGATCGTCGAAGCACATGGCGGTCGCCTGTCGGCGGCAGCGAACGCACCCCATGGCACGGTGTTCCTTTTTTCGTTGCCGGTCAACGAACCGGCCCCATAGACGCGCGGTAGCTTGGTATAGTGACGGATTGGCTGGGCGTGCGCGGGCCCGGATCGATCCACCGGGGAGCCTCATCATGGTCGAGCAGCGAGCCGTCGTCTTCGTCATCGACGATGATCCATCGATGCGCTTGGCGCTCGAGGATCTCGTGAGCACGGTGGGCCTCGAGGTGCGCGCGTTCGCCGCGCCGCAGGAGTTTCTGCAGAGCAAGCCGCCGGACGCGCCGGGCTGTCTCGTGCTCGATGTACGATTGCCAGGGATGAGCGGATTGACGTTTCAGAAGGAGCTCGCGAAAGAGGGCCTGGCGCTGCCCGTGATTTTCATCACCGGCCACGGGGACATCCCGATGAGCGTGCGGGCGATGAAGGCGGGCGCCGTCGAGTTCCTCAGCAAGCCGTTTCACGATCAGGATCTGCTCGATGCTATTCACACGGCGATCGAGCGTGATCGGAAAAGACGCCGCGAGGCGGTGCGCCTTGCCGAGCTGCGCGAGCGCTTCGCTACTCTTACCGAGCGCGAGCGTCAGATCATGACGCTTGTCGTCATCGGGCGGGCCAACAAGCAGATCGCAGCGGAACTCACCTTAAGCGAGATGACGGTGAAGGTTCACCGCGGGCAAGTCATGCGGAAGATGCACGCGGGATCGCTGCCCGAGCTTGTGCGAATGGCGGACGGGCTGGTCGAGCCCACCGCAACGTCGTAGGCGATCTATACCAAAGTCGTAGCGCCTATATACCTTCCTCGCCTGAATTATCAGCCGATGCGGACGCGCTCCCCTCTCGGGCAATTGCTCGCACGGTCCGCGCGCGCTAGTGTTGTTCTTCAACTGCCCATCGGGAGATCATGGTGCCCAAGGGGCCGCTGGTTGCGATCGTTGACGATGACGAGTCGATCCGGGATACAACCAAGGATCTGCTCGAGTCTGCCGGCTTTTCGGCAGCCGTGTTTGCGCGCGCCGCAAGCCTGCTGAAGTCCAGGCGACTGAGCCAGGTCTCCTGCCTGATCGCGGACATGCGCATGCCGAAGATGACCGGACTCGAGCTACATCGGCATCTGGTCGCCTCGAATCGTGCGATCCCCACCATTCTCATGACCGCCTATCCGGACGAGCGGGCGCAGGCGCAAGCAATCAAAGACAACGTGCTTTGCTATCTCGTAAAGCCGTTCGTCGCGGATGAATTGCTCGCTTGCGTGCGCTGCGCCCTGCAGAGGCACGATGTGGGCAGCGAGTAGCGGCGGGAGCAAGAGCTGCTCGCAGCGCCGGCCTCGTCCCTAAGTCGTAGCCGATCTCTACCAACGTCTATCTGTTCGTATCCCTCGGTTCGCGGATTTTGCACGCGTGCATGTTTCCCTTACGCACGTCCAATGGTTTTACGCCGTGCACCCGTGGTTTCCTGTCTCCGCAGCTGATGTTCCAGGGTATCTCAAAAGGGGTTTGCTATGTCCGACCGCGAACGTTTCAGGATCCATGTGTTGGGGCGCTTTCGCTTGACCAAGGGGGATACCCCTATCACCATCTCTCCACGCTTACGCAAACCGCAGGAGCTGCTGCAGGCTCTGATCGCGTTTGGTGGAACCGAAGTGAGCGCGGGCGTGCTGATCGATGCGCTGTGGCCGGATTCTGAGGGCGATGCCGCGTACCACGCCCTCGAAAGCGCACTGTATAGGCTGCGCCAGCTGCTCGGTGCACGCGACGCGCTACGCATGGAGGGCGGCAAGGTCAGACTGAACCGGGATCAGTGGTGGGTCGACATGTGGGAGTTCGAGGAGGAGCTGCAGCGTCCTCATGATCCGGCGGCGAATGGCATCGACAGGATCGGCCGTCTCCGACTCCTCTATCAGGGGCATTTTCTCCAGCACGAGTCCGAAAAGCCCTGGGTCTTGAAGGCGCGCCAGGAGTTGCGTGATGGTTTGATGCGCGCCATCCGCGATGCGGCGCGTGAATGCGAACGCGCGCGCCGTTGGGAGGATGCTGCGAACTTGTATCGATCCGGGATCGAGCTCGACTCGCTCAACGAGGGTCTGTATCGGGGCTTGATGCTCTGTCACCAGGAGCTCGGAGATCACAGCGACGCGCTGCAGGCCTACAGGCGCTGCCGCGAGTTGCTGACGCGATTCCTCGGCATAGCGCCCAACGCAAAGACGCAGGCCCTCTTTCACAGCGTGCGCGAGCGCGCAGCCTACGCTCCGCTCGGAAGCGCGCTGTGAGCGCGTGCACTTAGGCCGCGGTGACGCTGCCATGCGTCTGTTCAGGCGAGGAGACAACCATGATGTTCGTTTCTCAAGGTGTGAGCGTGCGCTACCTGGCCGGCAACTCAGAGGCGACTGGTTCCTGGTCGGCGACCAAGAACCCCCGTTGGGTTCGCACCTTGTCACACCTCGGCGCGGCTATCTGCATCACGGCATCTACGTCGGTGCGGGCAAGGTCGTTCACTACGCGGGGTTCGCGCACGGTCTGCGCAGAGGACCGGTGGAAGAAGTTCCTTTCGCTCATTTCGCGCGCGGACAGCGTGTCTGGGTGAGATCGGACGCGCCCTCCGGTTTCGACGTTCCAGAGGTCATCTGCCGAGCACGATCGCGTGTGGGGGAAGACCGCTATCGGCTGTTGACCAATAACTGTGAGCACTTCTGCGAATGGTGTCTGCGCGGCGCGGCTCGAAGCTTGCAGGTCGAAGCGTGGCTTGCACGTCCCAAACTTACGCTGCTTGCAACACTTCGCCTGGTCATCCGTGTGCCGATGTCGTCGCTCTTGCGGTGAGCGAGCCGTGAATCGCGCAGCGAAGCTGCTGCGGAGCTAACAGCGCCCTAGACGTCAAGCCCTCTCGATGACGATCGGCTCCAATTACGACGCGAAGTCAGGCCTGCAGTGTGCGCGATTGCCCTGCGTGGCGGAGTCCCCATCCGGGGGGCTGAGCGCTGCGGCAATTGCGGTCATTTCTTCGGGTGCAACATACCTTCCAGTAAGGACATCGCCGGTGTTTGAGTGGGTCGGTTGCGGTTATTGCGCCGACGTTGCGACATTCTCGGTCTCAATATTCAATCTTGAAACTGCAATTTGTGCTGCCGTTGCGGATTCAGCGGTTGTCGCACCCTCTATAACTGAGGGGAGTGCGCTGCCCTCGGCCGTCGCGTGAGCCGCTCGCTCTAGCCAATCGCCGAGTGACGCAACTACCTGTGCATCGACATCGCGCGCGAGCGGCTCGCTGGCGGCGACGAAAGCGGCACCGGCCAATCGCTCGATGCCGTGCAGGTCAGGCAAGTGCGTCTGCTGCGGTAGCATCTCCATCTCGAATTGGCTGAGTGCTTCGAAGTTGTCTGCCCGCGCCAAAGCCTCAACCGTGTGCTGTCTGTTCGTTGCAGCGTTCTGTGGCGATCTTAGGAGCGAGGCGATACCACGCAGCGCGTCTGCCAACGCGCCGCGGAGCCTCGTGATTGCTGACTCGGGCCACAGGCTGCTGAACACGAGCGTCGTCACGACATTGCCCAAGAGGATGCCGACGACCCGGTCTCGCAGCACGGTTAGGTCATTGGCAGGCGAGTACGTTTGCAGCGCCCCCATGAAGAACGCCAAAGCGATCTGCATGCCGGCGTAGGACAATCGCTCACTGCTGGTGGTGACCCAGCCTGCGAACAGCGCGACCACTGCGGTGAGCGCGCATAACTGCCCGACGTCGGTGAAGTGAGGAAAGACGAATACGATGGATAGTCCCGCAAGCAATCCACCGATGATCGCTCCCGAGATTCGCAGCGTGAGCTTGTGAACCGTTTCACCGACGCTTCCCAGCGCGACGAAGAAGACGGTCACGATCGAAGTCAGCAAGCCTGGCCAATCGAGCATCGTGTACACGCTGTACACGATCATGATCGCGATAGTCGTTCTCAGCGCGAACTGCCAGTGAGCGGGATTGCTCAACGCATCGGGCACGAACAGCTGATGCCTCTTTTGCTCAATGTGAGCGGGTTGCGGTGCCTGTGTACGAGAGAACTCACGTTGCAGTTCAGCGAGGGCGCGAGTCGCTGCAAGTGCTTCCGGCGTCGATTCAGTTTCGGGAGGCGCTTCGGTCACTAGGTTCCGTCCCTCCAAGGCGCCAAGACAGCCGCGAACCAGAGAGGACAGACGTGTTCGTTCGCGGGACGGGATCGGGTTCGGATAGGCCTCGAGAATGACCAATGCATCTAGCAACCGATGAATCGCCGGCGGATTGCGCGACTTCTCGGCGAGCGGCACCAGAATTGCGCGCCACTCTCGGAGTCGGCCGGCGATTTCGCCGCTGGCGAGCGCTGCCTTGAGATCCGTGAGGACCTTCCTAACGCCGCGCTCGGCCACGGCCGATGCCGCGGGACCGAAGAGCAGATTGATCAGCATGGTCACTGCCACTGGAACCACAACCACCACCCACAGCCACAGGGTCAGTCGCGTGAAAGCCTCCGGATTCGGCATCTGGTCGACCACCGACTGCATCGTCACGACTATGAAGCCGGCCAGGAAGGAAATGGGCCCCAGCGCAAAGGTGCGAGCGCTGAACATCGCCAGGAAGGTCGTCAGCGCCATCGCGGGCAAGCGGATTGCCGGATCGCCCAAGGAGATCTGCGCGAGACCCAGCGAGAAAATGACGCCGAGGGTGATGGCGAGCGATCCGGCCACGGCCATCCTCGCAGTCCCGGCTATGTCTTCCTTGCTGGTCAAGAAGACCATGTAGGCCATGTACGCGGCGAGCGGAATGCGAAACACCATCGCAATCGCAACCGTGATCGTGCAGGCCGCGGCGATACGCGCGACAGCAAGCCCGCGGCCTTCTCTTGGCGCGAGCTCTTGCGCAAGGAACGTGAGAAATGGCGTGCGGCTCTCCATGCGTCTAGCGAGAGCCGTTGCAGCCGCTGACCATGCCGGTCAACAAGAACGCGCCGGCGAGCGTCAGCATGCAGCGAGTGGCGCGAAGACTAGCGTCGCAGGTTTGAGTATCGAGCGCGTTCACACCACTATTCTGTGTGCGGATGCTGGCGCCAGAGAGTCCCCCATTTGGGGGAGGCGTGGGTTGTCGTCACGCTGGCATGCCCTGGAGTCATGGTCGCGGCGCGCTAAATCGTTACGGCTGACACAAGATCATCCGCACCCCGCGAGCGCACACCGTCCGCGTGAAAGCAGCGAGTGGTGAGTCTACGGTGAGTCGGAAGGCGGCAATGTGTGCCCCATTGATCCGACGACTCTCATTGTCAATCGACCCAGAAAGGAAAATCTCCATGCCGAAAGCCCAAGCCACTCCCGGGAAAACACTGCTCTCTCCCGCCGATCATACGTTGATCATGATCGATCACCAGTCGCAGATGTCGTTCGCCACCAAGTCGATCGACGCCGTCCTGCTGCGGAACAATTGCGCGCTCGTCGCAAAAGCGGCGCGGGAATTCGAGGTCCCCACGATTCTGACGACCGTCGCGGAGAAGACCTTCTCTGGACCGATCTACGACGAGATTCGCTCGGTGTTCCCGAAGCACGAAGTCATCGATCGCACGACGATGAACACGTGGGAAGACGCGCGCATCGCGCAGCGGGTCAATGAGAACGGCAAAGGGCGGCTCGTTCTCGCAGGCCTGTGGACCAGCGTGTGCATCGTCGGCCCTGCGCTCTCCGCGCTCGATCAGGGATTCGAGGTGTACGTCATCGCCGATGCGTGCGGGGATGTTTCCCAAGAGGCGCACGATCGCGCCATGGACCGCGTGATGCAGGCCGGTGCGCGACCGATGACCTCGCTTCAGTACCTGCTCGAGCTGCAGCGCGATTGGGCGCGCGGCGAGACGTACGCGGAGACGACCGGCATCGCCCGCGTGCACGGCGGCGCCTATGGTCTTGGCGTGATCTACGCCAAGACCATGTTCGGGTCTTCCGAAGGGCACTAGCTCGGATGTGTTGCCGGAGGTGTCTGCCATGAAGATGTATGTGTTGTCGCTCGGCGCGGGCTTGTTGGTTGGTGTGATCTACGGCGTGTTGAACGTGCGCTCGCCCGCGCCGCCGGTGATCGCGCTGGTTGGACTCTTGGGAATTTTGCTCGGCGAGCAACTGGTTCCGCTCGCCAAGCGTCTGGTTTCGAGCGAGCCCGTCTCGACCGCATGGGCACGTGAACAGTGCGTGCCGCACATCTTCGGCCAGCTTCCCGGGAAAACGGCAGAACAGCTTCCCGGGAAAGCTGCGGAAACCCAGCAGCCGAAGCACATCGACACGCCAATCTGAATCGTACCCTACCCGGAGATTTCTCGATGACTGCAGACCTTATTCTCTATAACGGACGCTTTAGCACGCTTGATCGCAGCAACACGAGCCCGGACGCAGTGGCGATCGCGGATGGCCGCTTTCTTTCCGTCGGACGTGTGCGGGACGTGGAAGCGACGGCCAGCGCGACGACCAAACGTGTCGACTTACAAGGTCGCCGTGTCATCCCAGGGTTGATCGACAGTCACATGCACATCATTCGCGGTGGGCTCAACTACAACCTGGAGCTGCGATGGGATGGCGTGCGCTCGTTATCGACAGCGCTCAAGATGCTCAAGGCGCAAGTGGATCGCACGCCGGCACCGCAGTGGGTGCGCGTCGTCGGCGGATTCACCGAGCATCAGTTTGCGGAGAAACGGCTCCCAACGATCGACGAGCTGAATGCCATCGCTCCCGATACCCCGGTGTTCATTCTGCATTTGTACGATCGCGCGCTGTTGAATGGCGCGGCGCTTCGTGCGGTGGGCTACAACAAAGCCACGCCGAACCCGCCGGGCGGTGAGATCGTGCGCGATCGCAATGGCAATCCGACCGGCCTGCTTCTCGCTCAGCCTAACGCGACCATTCTGTACGCAACGCTCGCAAAGGGCCCAAAGTTGCCGGAGGAGTACCAGAAGAGCTCCAGCCGTCATTTCATGCGCGAGATAAATCGGCTCGGTGTAACCGGCGTCATCGACGCCGGCGGCGGATTCCAGAATTACCCCGAAGACTATCGCATCATCGAAGAGCTGCACGCGGCCGGAGAGTTGAGCGTCCGCATTGCCTACAACCTGTTTACGCAGAAGCCCAAGGAGGAGCTCACGGATTTTCGCAACTGGGCGAGAAAGGTGAAGCCGGGGCAGGGTGATGACATGTATCGTCACAATGGAGCGGGCGAGATGCTCGTCTACAGCGCTGCGGACTTCGAAGATTTTCGCGTCGCGCGACCAGATATGCCTGCCTCGATGGAGACCGATCTGGAGCCCGTGGTAAGACTGCTCGCTGAGCAGCGCTGGCCCTGGCGACTGCATGCGACCTACGACGAGACGATCTCCCGTGCGCTCGATGTCTACGAGAGGGTCAACCGCGACATCCCTTTCAACGGACTGCCTTGGTTCTTCGATCACTGCGAAACGATCTCGGACCGCAATATCGACCGCATAGCCGAACTCGGCGGCGGCATCGCTATTCAGCATCGCATGGCGTTCCAGGGGGAGTACTTCGTCGAGCGCTACGGCCGCGCCGCCGCGGAGCGCACGCCGCCCATTCAGCGAATGTTGAGGAGCGGCCTTCCGGTGGGTGCCGGCACGGATGCAACGCGTGTCGCCTCGTACAACCCTTGGGTCTCGCTCGCCTGGCTCGTCACCGGAATGACCGTAGGTGGGTTGAGGTTATACCCCACGTCTCAGACGCTCGATCGCGAGCAGGCGCTGCGGCTGTGGACCGAAGCGAACACGTGGTTCTCCGGCGAGGGCGGCAAGAAGGGTCAGATCAAAGTGGGACAGCTCGCAGATCTCGCGGTGTTGTCGGATGACTACTTCAATGTCGCCGATGATCGGATTGCGGACATCACGTCGGTCTTGACGTTGCTCGGAGGCAGACCAGTGCACGCTTCCGGCGACTTCTCGAATCTCGCACCGCCGCTGCCCCCGGCCATGCCGGACTGGTCGCCTGTCAACTACTACGGCGGCTATCAGAGTCCAGCTGAAGCAGTGGCAGCGGCGGTGGCGGCGTCAGGCACGCAACGTGTAGCGGCTCACCGCTGCCAGGGCACGCACCCTCATACGGAAGAGTCCGGACTATGGGGCGACTTCGGCTGCAGCTGCTGGGCATTCTGAAGGAGGAGTGACATGAGCGCGGTGTCCGACCGGCTGTCTCGACTCGCCACGCCAGTAGTGCGATGGGTTGCTCTGCTTTGGCTGTGTGCCGCGTACTTGCAGGGTGGTATCGTGAAGTTGGCGAACATCAACGGTGCCGTCGCCGAGATGAATCACTTCGGTGTCTCGCCGGCGATGCCCTTTGCGATCGCGGTGATTGCTTTGGAACTCGTCGCATCCGTGGCCATCCTGACCGGATACTGGCGCTGGCTCGCCGCGCTTGCGCTGGGTGCGTTCACCGTCGGCGCGTCGTTTATGGCCAATAGGTACTGGGAGCTTGGGCCACCGGAGCGATTCGGGGTCGAAAATTCCTTTTACGAGCATCTGGGACTCGCCGGTGGCTTCCTCCTGGTTGCGTGGCACGACTTGCGTGATCGACGACCGCGCCCATAGGGGCGACGCCTCTTTTGACTGTTGGATGTTGATTAAGGAGTTATATATGCATCGTCGATTCCCACTCGCTCTGCTCACCGCCGCTGCCGCATTGATGTCGGCCGCCAACTTCGCATGCAGCGCGACGACGCCGGCCTCGGCCTCCCCGGCGGTGGCGGTGGGGCCGCAATACGACACGACCCACGTGTACGTCGCACCGGCCGACGTCGATCGCTTCGCCGCGAGTTTCCTCGCGACCTTCGGCGGTCAAAGCACCAAGCAGGTGGTGGCCACCGTAACGCCGACGCCGAGCAGCACGACCTCGCAGCTTCTGCAAACCCCCGTCGGGACCGTGTCGCTCTTCGGTTTCACGACGCCTATTCCCTTTCCCTTCGGCGCCGAACGGACCGGCTACCTCGTCACCGACATGGACGGCGCGATCAAAGCCGCGCGCGCCGCGGGCGCGGACGTTCTTGTCGAGCCATTTCCCGACCCTATCGGCCGTGATGCAGTCATTCAGTGGCCGGGCGGTGTGAACACGCAGATCTACTGGCACACGACGCCGCCGTCGTATGCGCCGTTACGGGCCGTGCCTGAAAACCGAGTCTATGTCTCGCCGCTGCGAAGCGCCGCCTTCGTGAAGAGCTATCTTAGGTTTTCGCACGGCAAGGTCGTCTCCGATGAGCCTAAGGCGCCGGGCGTCGAGATCGGCAGGGCCGACGACACTTACCGGCGCATCCGCATCGAGTCCACGTTTGGCAAGTTGACGGCCTTCGTGACCGACGGTCATTTGCCGTACCCCTACGGTCGAGAGCTGACCGGCTACCAGGTTACGAATCTCGATGAAACGCTGGCCAAGGCCAAGAGCGCCGGTGTGACCGTGTTAGTGGAACCCTATAAGGGCGGGGATCGTGGATCGGCGATGGTCCTATTTCCAGGCGGCTATATCGCCGAAATTCATTCGTTGACCGGCAATTGAATCGATGCTCAGAGTCGTAAAGCAATCGCACCTTCTGTCGAGTTACACCGGTGACCACACGATTCAAGATCCATGCCTGCGTTGCCGCCCTGATCTTATCGGCGGGCAGGGTGGCAGGAGCCGACCAGTCAGTCCAGGCGGATGATCAAGCGCCGCCGCGGCCGGCGATTTTATTCAATCGCTGGCAGGAGGATTGGTCGGTGCTCGCGGATCCCCGCGTCCCACGAGAACCGCTCGATAGCCTCAAATACATTCCCTTGTCCGCAGACGATCCGAAAACCTATTTATCATTGGGCGCGGGGCTTCGCGAGCGGTTCGAGGCCAATGATGCCACGAGCTTTGGCGTTGGCACGAACCGCAATCAGGACTATGTCATTAGCCGAGCAGAGGTAAATGCGGACCTTCGTGTGGCCGGGCAATTCCAGTTCTTCATCCAACTTCAGAAGGAGAATGCGTTCGACAAGAAGATCTTGACGCCGGTGGACCAAGACCGGCTGGATCTCGAACAGGCATTCATCGCCATGGTAGAACCTCTGGCCGGGGGAACCTTAAAGGTTCGCCTAGGCCGCCAACAGTTTGGCTTTGACCTGCAGCGATTCGTCTCTGTCCGGGACGGCCCTAATGTGCGCCAGTCCTATGATGCGGCATGGGTCGACTATGAGCATGGACCATGGCGATACATCACATTTTACAGCCATCCGGTTCAAGATCGCGACCTGCGGCCATTCGATGACCACAGCAACAACCAGCTGACCTACGGCGGCTTTCGTGTCGAGCGCAAGATCATGGACTCCGCCAATCTATCCGCGTACGTATCGCGGTTCACGCAAGACGGCGCAAGATTTCCGAGCGCCCACGGCTATGAGCGGCGCGACATCGTCGATGTGCGCTTTGCAGGCACCAAGGGCTCGCTTGATTGGGATGTGGAAGCCATGAACCAGGTGGGTCGGATCGGCCTCGAGAACATCGAGGCGTGGGCGTTCGGATCGCTGGCGGGATATACGCTGAGAGACATACCGTGGACGCCGCGTCTCGGAATTCAAGTGGATGCCGCCTCGGGTGATAGGAGCCCGACCGATAACCGCTTCAATACCTTCAATCCGCTATTTCCCAACGGCTATTACGTGACGCTTGCCGGCTATACGGGTTACGTGAATTTCATCCACTTGAAGCCCTCGGTGACGCTACACCCGCTCGCAACGCTCAAACTGATGGGCGCCGTTGGCATGCAATGGCGCGAAACCACGGCGGATGCGGTGTATACGCAACCAGACATTCCTGTTGCGGGCACGGTTGGGCGTCCCGGCCGCTATACCGGTACCTATGGTCAGATTCGCGCAGATTATGCCCTCAACTCACATGTATCCCTGGCGTTCGAGGTGGTGCATTTTGCGATTGCCGATGCTATTCGCGCGGCGGGCGGACATGATAGCAACTACATTGGCGCCGAATTCAAATATGGATGGTAGAACGACATGAAACTCACTCTTCCAACGGTTCTGAGCTTCAATGGTGGGTATGTTGATACCGCAGGCTACCTCGCGCTTCAGGGCCTGTTCACTGCGCACGTCACAGGTAATTTCGTAACCATCGGAGCCGCGCTGGTATTCGGAACCTCAGGTATAGTCGCCAAGCTGCTGGCGCTGCCGGTGTTTTGCATGGTGATCATCGTGACGCGGCTGGTTAGTTTCAACCTGCCGGCACGTTGGTCGGTCCTTGAAACGATGTTAACCCTGAAGCTGCTCCTCCTGCTTGTTGGTGCGGTACTAGCGATCGCGATGGGCCCGTTCGCAAATGGTGACGGCGCGCCCGCGATCGTAGTGGGCATGACGCTGGTTTCGGCGATGGCAATTCAAAACGCGGCGCAGCGTATTCACTTAGGTGCTGCTCCGCCAACAACTCTCATGACCGGTACAACGACTCAGATTATGATTGATATTGCGGATATGATTCGCGGGGCGCCAGGGGTGACACGCGACGTCATCACATCTCGGTTGCGACGCATGTGTGTCGCCGTCGCAAGTTTCGCCGCGGGCGCCGCGGCCGGCGCATTGCTCTTCAATGCGACCGGCAGCTGGTGTTTTGTGTTACCGCCCGTTGTCGCACTCTTAGCCAGAATCACCGCCAAGTCTTCCTTGACCTCTCCAACCGGTACGCAGGGGTCGCAATCCGCAACCACTTAGTTGAAGGCATCAGGTTGCCGAAGCCGTCGTGCCTAGGGTTCGCCGCGCCGTAATTGAGATACCGCACGGCGGCCACATCGCGGTGTCTCACAGCCAATTCGAGTTCGATTCTCCCTGCTATGCGATTTCGCACCGAGATATTGGACTGTCAAGCAGAAATGTTTGGCCAAGAAATAGTGAAGGCGACATCAAGATTGTGCAAGATTCTGCGCAAGGGCTTACCGCAATATCGCTTCTGCCTCTTTGAGGCATTCAAACGAACACGAGGATTGCGACCCGATGAATCACGTAATGTCCGGTTGCCGCTGCATCGAGCGCGCCGATGGCGGCAAGATCTGACTCGCGCTCGAACGCACGTGCCGGCCGGATGAACGCAAATCCAACCAGGAGCGCGCCAGCGGTCAAAAAACGTCGGCGCGCATTGTCTGGTAGTGCGTCTTCGCCGATTGCGCCGTAGGTTTGCATCATCCCGCTTTGATAGCCGCGCGAATACGCGGATAGGTGCAGCACCGGCACAGATTGCCGGACATCGCGGCATCGATATCCTGGTCGTTTGGGCGCGGATTGCGGGCAATCAGCGCTGCGGCCGACATGATCTGGCCCGACTGACAGTACCCGCACTGGACCACTTCCAACGCGAGCGACGCGGCCTGGACACGCTTCCCAGCGGGGGTCTCGCCGACAGCCTCGATTGTCGTGATCTCACCCTTGACGGCAGAGATCGGGAGTACGCAGGAGCGCACCGGGTTGCCGTCCAGATGTACGGTGCAGGCGCCGCACTGGCCAATGCCGCAACCGAACTTTGTGCCGGTGAGACCGAGATGATCGCGCAGGATCCATAGCAGGGGGTGTCGGGCGTTGCGTTCGTCTCGACCGAAAGACCGTTCACGTTGAGGGAAACCATGGTGTTCCTGACACTCGTTTCAGAAGGTCAATTTGACCCGCTACACGGCGGTCGACACATACCCCGGACGGGGGAACGCGAAGCAACAAGCTGACGCTCCTCGCGCACACATCCCAAGGCGAACGTCCGACGGAGCTTCGTACCCCCATCGAGGGGATACGGAAAGGCAATCCGTTCGCCTACAGTTTTAACTCGCAAAGCCGCAGATAGACAATTCCGTGTACACCAAAGGCATAAGCAAACCTAGCCATCGCGTTGGCTCGTGCAAATCAATCCCTGATCGTGAAAACCACAAAAAATAGCTCACCATGACGGATCCCACTCCCCCGGCTGCCCGTGTTGCGACGGTGCGCTTTTTCGCGGACCACCAGTCCACCGACGCTGCAGAGCGAGCACTGCTCGTACTTGTTTCCGCTGGTGATCGCTGTGCGATGGATGAACTATACATTCGGTACTTCGCGCGCCTCGCAAAGTTCTTTCAGAATATGACCGGCCGCGCCGATCTCGTTGAGGAACTGACCAACGACACGATGCTCGAAGTGTGGAAAGCGGGCAAGTCCATTCGCACGAACACTTCCGTCTTGATCGCAATCATGAGATTGGCCTACTCCCGTCTACAAAAATGCCTCACCGAAGCAAGAACGAGTGAGCCGCATTCTCAACGCGATGTACGGGAGTGGGAACAGACAAAGTCGATGCTGGCGACGGCCACGCCCTCAGACTTGCAAATCTTCCTCTCCAAACTCCCCGTCGAGGAAAGGGCGGTGGTCCACCTTGTCTATGCGAGCGGGTGCTCGCGTCGAGAGACCGCCGACGTAATGAAAATTGCGTGTGATTGTGTCGACCAGTTGCTACGCGGCGTGCGCGCGAGCGCCAAGCTGTACTACAGCGTTACTTCCGCGCACGCGCACGGAATCGATCCTATGCCGTAGCACACGCTGCAGCGGTTTCAATGGGGTGCGCGCCTCAGTTCTCTCGGCTAGCCCCGGCTGGGCATTGGTCTTCTCGGTGTAGGCCGGATCGGTCCACAGTGGGTTGTCATCGCCGATGCCGCGGGCGTAGTGGCGGATGGCGTCACGGGTCGCCTCGTAGTTCCAAGGCTCCAACGTATCGGTGATCTTGACGCCAATCCGCTGGCGGAGGTCATTTAAACCCGCCTCCGTAATTTTGGGTCGAGTCGCCGCTCCCTCGCGTGACTACGTGATCGGCTTCGTTGTGCCAGGATAGGCGACTTCGGTGACTCGTTCCTCAATGGCGCCATGTCGCGTCTGTCGCCAGGAAAAGGGCGCCTCGCCGACGATGCGCCGGAACGAGCGGGTGAAATGCGGCTGATCGCTCATGCCGCAGCTCAAGGCAATCTCACTGAGTGAGGCACGCGTCGTGAGCATGAGTCCTTGAGCGAACTGGATGCGCCGCTGTCTGATCCAGATGCGAGCAGACATACCGAAGGTGCACTTGAACGCGCGACAGAAGTGACCGACGCTGATATCGAGTGACGACGCAAGCTCTTTCTTACGCTTAGCGTAGGAATTCTTGACACATTCGTCGAGAACAAAGCTAGCGCTTGTAATCGCGAGCGCGACACTTCCGTCGCGGCGCGAACGCCTACGGCTCATTTCGTGTTGGCGTCCGCGTGGAGAGCCGCGAGTGGTGAGTCTACGGTGAGTAGCAAGGTGGCAATGTATACCCCACTGATCCGATCCACCCTTGTCATTGGGAGTGCCAAAGGATGCCTCCATGCCGAAAGCCCAAGCGGCTCTGTGGGCATTCGGATCGCTGGCGGGATATTACTTGACGCTTGCCGGCTATACATCTGCATCTCGAAGCGGCTTAGTGTTTCAAAGTTGTCTGCCCGGTCGACTGTACGATCCGCGATGCGTGTCTCGACCCAGATGACGAATTCCCTATCTAGAGGTCCGGATAACGGAGTATTCAAGTCTCCGAAGATAATCTTTACAGATCGGATCTATAAGGACCAAACTTTCGCAGTTGCTCCCCCGTGCGCTGATAGAAATAGAATTCGCCACGCTCTTCTTGGCGATAAATTTGTGCGATGTCGAGCTTTAGGGCAGGATCCCACATGAAGTCCCGTGGATACTCTGCCAGCGTGAACCATTTAGCTTCTAACGACTCAGGAGGGCGCGCGGAGGCTGTTTGAAGGAAATCGAGAGTAGCCAAAAAGCAGACGTAAATCTGATTTAGTCCCGGCAAGCTCAAAACCGCATGCGGTAACATTTTTTCCGCGTCGACGATGACGCCCGTTTCTTCGAAAGTCTCGCGCACTGCCGCCATTTCCAACGATTCGCCAGACTCGACAAAGCCACCAGGCACAGCCCATTTTCCCTGGTACGGTGGGTGTCCACGCTTGATAAGCAATAACCGGTGATCGTGAAAGACTAACGCACTGACGAGAACCGTCGGCCCGTTATAGACCGGCTTGCCGCAGCCGACGCACGCAAGAGTGTTCCCCGGTGCCGACATGACAGGTTCGCCGCAAAATGCACAGTACTTCGGATCTGGGCTGGAAGATACCATGCTCGAACATGGTAGGCCGTGCCCAAGAATGCTGTCAATGGACAGGGCGACGGGAATCGGGGAGACTTATCCGGTCGCGGACGAAGGTGGCAGTCATCCGCATCGCGTCGGCGGCAAGAGCAAGGGCGGCTGACGCGCCTGCCGGGCGGAGGAAGCCCGGACTCTACGACGATGCCGCCTTGAGAACGGAATAACCGGATTCGATGTGCTTGCGCATCGCGAGCATCGCAGCCGGCAAATCGCCGCTCACGAGCGCGCGCATGATCTCATCGTGTTCCGCGGCGGCCTGTTTGCCGCGACCCTCGATGGCATTGATCAAATCGAAGGGATAACGCGCCCAGAGGATTTGCACGAAGTGCAGCGTCTGCGGCATGGCTGCAATACTGTACAGCTGGCGGTGAAAGCGGTAGTTGATGCCGCGCGCCGCGGCTCGGTCGCCGAGCTCGAAAGCCCGGCCGAACTCGGCATTCACAGCCTGCAATTCGCTGATGTCCTGACCCGTCACGTGCTGCAACGTGCCGCCGACCAACCGCGACTCGAGCTGCAGCCGAAGATCCAGCACTTCCTCGGAGGCGGATGCGTCAAATGGCGCCACGCACGCGCCGCGATAGGAATTGCCGGTGACGTAACCTTCGGCCTCCAGCAACTTCAGCGCTTCGCGTACCGGCGTGATGCTCAGCTGCAGCCGTTCGGCGATCTCCGCCTGCTTTAAGCGCGAGCCGCGCTCGAACATCCCGGAAATGATGCCCTCGCGCAGAAAGTCCGCCACCTGTTCTTCTTTTGTTCGAAATTCCATCGGCGACTAACTTCCGGGCTAACGCCTCAGTCGAAGACTACGTCCCTCGACGTCGTCACATGGCAGAACCGCTGCAGCGACTTGATCGAGCTTTCATGCTCTTCTAACGACAGCGCGCAGCAGCAATCCTGCAACAGCACCATCTCGTAGTCGCGGTCGTGGCCCTCGCGCACCGCTGCCTGTACCACGGCGTTGGTGGAGATCCCCGAGCAGTATATGCGCCGCACACCAAGAGTGCGCAGGATTAGATCGAGGGTCGTGCCGTGGAAGGGGCTGACGCGATGCTTGACGATATCAAAGTCGCCGGGCTGCTTGCCGAGATCGGGATGAATTTCGGTGCCCCATCCGCCAAGCTTGAAAATGCCGTTCTTGCGCGCACCGGAAAAGATGGGTGAGTTAGCCGGGCACTCGCGGTAGTCGGCGGAAAATCCCACCCGCACGAAACCGATTCGCACTCCGGCAGCGCGAGCGTTATCCAACGCTCGCCGCGTGTTCTCGACGATGTTGCGCGCGCGCGATTGTTCTCCGTAGGGCCCTTTGCCGTTCGGCCCGTCTGCGTGCACCAGATCGTTCTCCATGTCGAGCGCAAGATAGATGCTGTTACTCACCTGAGAAGCTCCTTTCCATTTAATAAACGCATTCTGCACATCGCTGCAGACCCATGCAACGCGATGGGTTCAGAAAATGACTTCGCGGCGCTGCAAATCGGCGCGCTGCGCCGTGCTCAAGCCGAGGAGCTCGCCGAACACGTATTCCTCATCCTGGCCCAACGCCGGCGTGAGCCGGCGGATGCCGACGTCGCGCGTCTTCGAGAATCTCGCGGGCGCACCGACGGCAAGCCGCGGCGCAATGCCCTCCGCGCTGACCTCGGTCGTCGCGCCCCGCGCTCGCAGATGTGGGTCCCGCGCGATGTCCTGCATGTTCCAGGAAACATGTGCGCACACGCCCAGCCGCTGCAACGCCTCAGCCGTGACTTCAGCGGTGCACGTGCGCAGCCACCTCCCGAGGAGCAGATCCAACTCGTCGCGATGGCGCAGGCGGCCTTCTGCCGTGGCAAAGCGCGGGTCGCGCGCGGCTACGGACTGACCCAGCGCTTCTGCCAAGGCGCGCCACTCCGCATTGGCGCGGACGGCGAGCGTCAGCCAGCGATCCGCCTCGGCGGTCGGATACACGCCATGCGGTGCCATCGACAGATGACCATTTCCACATCGCACGGGCGTCTGTTTCAGGCTGGCCTGGATGAGCGCGTCGCCGATCATGGCGGAGGCGACCTCGCGTGCCGCGAGGTCGATGTGCTGCGCCTTGCGGGTGCGTCTTCGCTGCAGCAGAGCCGCCAGGGTTGCGGCGGCCGCATGCATACCGACCGAGTGATCCATGGCGTGGCGCATTTCCACGGGCGGCCCGTCGCAGTAACCGCTCATCCACCCCAATCCGCCCCAGGCGCCAAACAAGGGTGCGTAGCCTGCGAAATGCGAGTCCGGACCGCTTTGACCCGAGGACGATATCGACAGCAAGATGACATCTGGCCTGACCGCACTCAGAGCGTCGAATCCAAGGCCTAAGCGCTGCATAACGCC
Organism: Steroidobacteraceae bacterium; assembly: GCA_036502605.1. Classification (GTDB taxonomy): domain Bacteria; phylum Pseudomonadota; class Gammaproteobacteria; order Steroidobacterales; family Steroidobacteraceae; genus Bog-1198. The sequence goes on along the minus strand of DASXYI010000115.1, from coordinate 7,426 downwards.
GGCGCGAAAACTCTCGGCTGCCACATCGGAAATGGCCACCAAGCGCTTCGCCAGGTGCACCGCTTCCGGCCGCTTCAAATTCAGCCGCACGGATAGTTTGTTCACCGAGACCTGGTCGAAAGTGGCCGCGGACATGCGCCCGTAGACGGCGTGCGGCTTACGAAACGCATCAAGACGCGTGTTGCTTTCTATCTTGATGCACTCGGCTCCCAGTTGTGAGAGAAGCTGCGTGCCGAATGGCCCGGCCGCATGAATCGTGAAATCGGCTATGCGTACGCCGGCCAAAGGCGCGTTGATGCGGTTCATGCCGCGGGCTCTGGAAGTTTCTCACCGAGCGCCGGCACTCGGCCACCCCCTTTGAGCGGCGAGTACAGAAACTGAAACGGCGCCACCAAAACTTCCGCCTCGAGGCCCTCATCCAGGGTGAGCGGCGCGAACAGGCCGCGCGAGCGTTCGTGCTCGCCGCCGATCACCTCTTCGGGAGACCGGTATTTCGCGGCCGGCACACCCAGCTCTTGCGCCCAGCGCACGATGTCCTCGACGTTGTGCCGGCGCATCCATGCGCGAATGTGGCGATTGATCTCATCGCCGCGCCGGCTGCGCTCCAAGGGATCGGACAGCGCCGCGTCTTGCGTCCACGGCGGACGGCCGAGCAATTGCACCAGCGCGTTCCACTGCCGATCCTCGAGCGTCAGCAGTTCGACGAAGCCGCCTTGCGCTTGAAACACGCCGCCATAACGGAAGCTGCGGGTCTTGCGATGCTCGAGCGATCCATCCCCCCAGCGTTGCAGCGCAAAGGCGCCGATCGACAGCATCGCATCCTGCACCGAGACATCCACATACTGTCCCCCGTGGTCGGCCGCGGCCCAGCACGCGGATAGTGCCGCGAGCGCAGCCGCGCAGCCGCCCTGATACTGGCTGAAATGACCGTAGATTTTCAAAGGCGGGCGATCCGGGAAGAGCTCGCAGGACAGTCCATTCGGCAGCAGGAATCCCTCACCGCCGGCATGCAGCAGGTTTACTTCCTCGGCGACCCAATCGGCCTTGGGGCCGCTCGCGCCGAAGGGCAGCACGCTCACGTGCATCAACGTAGGATGGCGCTTGGCGATTGCCTCGGGATCGAGGCCCGCGGCAGCTCGCTCGCGCACCGGCGTGTCATCGATCAGGATGTCGGTGCGATTGAGTTCCTCATCCAGCCGCTGCCGGCCTTCCATGGCAGATAGGTCGCCAAGCATGCTGCTCTTGCCCACTGCCAAGAAGGCAAAGAGCGCGCTATGGGCCGTACCGTCGAGCAACGGAGGTGCGCTACGCAGCGGCGAGCCGCCGGGAGGTTCGAGCATCACGACACTCGCGCCCATGGCGGCCAGCAGCCTGCCGGCGTAGGCGGCTGCCACCGTACGCGAGATTTCAAGGACGCGAAATCCGAAGAGGGGCAGGGCATTTCCCTGCGCAAAGTCTTCGGATGCCATGCTTGGGCTCTGCCGCGCCGTGGCTAGCGGATCAAGGGCAACTCGAGATCTACCTGCGCGCCATCAACGAAGGCGGGCAGCTTCGCGTCTCGCGAGGGCAGCGCGACGGTGGCGAGTCCCGGAGTGGTGACTTCGCCGCGCTGATTCTCTGCTGCGATCTCGATATCGACCAAGGCGGTGTTGTCCTTGACGTATTTGCGCACCACCTTTGCTTTGCAGAAGGTCGTATCGCCGACGATGTTGAAGCGGCGCATTTCCGTACGCACGCGCTTCAAATATCCCGCATCCCCCATCCAGTTGGTGATCAACGTGCACATCCATGAAGAGCGCTGTGGGCCATAGTCGTACGTGCCGGGTACACCGACTTCTTTCGCCACCGATTCGCGGTGGTGACCAATGCCGGTGTACTCCACGCCGCCGCCGGCCTCGGGATTGCGAAAGAAGTGTCCCGGATGCTTGACCGCCGCCTGCAGCACAACTCCGTGGGTGTGGCCGCGGCCGCAGCCGACCAGGAAGCCCATGGTATCCATCAAGGAGAGGGGGCCGCGCGCGATCGTCGGCAGCGCCTCGCCTTCCTCCACGTCTTCCCAATAACGCACGTTCGCGCCGCGCACATTTTTCGGCTCATCGAGAATCATCGCATCGATGCGGTCGTGATCTTCATCGGTGTATTGATGTTGCTCGATTTCCTTGTATTTGCCGGCCTCGCGCGCGGCCTTGCGCTCATGGCGCGTGCAGGTTCCCAATGCTCGGGCTACCAATTCGCTGCGCTGGTTGTAGTAGCAAGCCTCGACGTATTGCAGCACCAAGCGGCCGGAAAACTTGCTCTGCTTTTCCTCGACTCCGACGACCCGCTCGATGGCGGTGATGCGATCCCCGGGCCGCACATGGCGAAATAATTCCCAATCGTTGCCTGCATAGAAGCCATGCACACCGGGCAGTCCCCAACGCGTGCGGCCCAACCAACCAAAAGCCATCGGGAACATCGGGTGCGCCAGCATGGTGCCGTGGCGAGTCGACGCCGCATAGCCGATGTCCCGGTACAGCGGGTTCAGATCGCCAATGCCATTGCACCAGTTGCGCAAGGTGTCGGGCGTCGCGTCTTGCAGGTAGGGGCCCTCGGGCCGCAATTGCAGACCGATCATGGCACGCGCATCGGCGACGGCCTTATCGGTGATAACGCCTTCAGCGGGAGCGGATCCGACGTCAGATGAGGAGGGGGTGGTGCTCGCGGGAGTGGTAGCCAAGATAGTCTCCAAGTTGTCAATGCACAATGCATTATATATTCATCGCTGACTTTTGCCAACTGGCGCTCTACGGTGCGAGAGCGGGCCTCGCGCCTGCGTTTGCCCAAAAGTGCTAGCCGAATTGGCGCAGCAACCCTGGAACCTCGATGCTAGTTCGAGGGGGTTCTATCGCCATGCCGGTTTTCGGATGGCGAGGGATCTGGCGCTCAGGCGGCATCGCGGCCCTGAACAGTGGCCTCTCACCAAAACCCGCCGATACGCTCGCCTGATCGTCTTGAGGTGGGGGAACAGCGCTTAAGTCTTGGCGGCTTCTTTGCGCGTGGTCAGGTGCGGCCAGATCCGCGCCACCACTTCGCGATCCCTGCCGTACGAATAGCAGCTGTCGACCTTCGACTTGTGCTCCTCGTTTCCAGGTTCGCCCATGCGCGCCACGCGCTTCGGGGCGAAGCCTTGATGCACGGTGCTGGCCATGGGACCTAACAATTCCACGATGTGCGTACAAGAGGCAGCACCGCCCAACAGCTCGCGCACACGCTTGTTCCAACCCGCGCCAACGCGCAGGCCTTTTAACGGCTCGAGAGTCTGCGCGGCGTGGCGGCACAGTGCGAATGGCGCGGCGGAATAACTGGCGCTGGCATCGTGCACGAGCGAGTTCTCATCCACCACCAAGCGTACGGCGATGTCGTGCAGGGGCGTGCCGGCCGGTGTTTCGGAATCCTGCAGTGGGCGTCGAAACGCTTGCGACTTGCGGTCGAGCAATCGACCTTCCACTTCGTACAGGCCGTCTGAACGGCGGAAAAACCGAATGTCGATTTGGCGATGATGGAGTTCAGTGCGTTCGATCTTGTCAGTCACAGGTCTCTCCATCCAACATGATGCCCAATTCAATGATTCGACGCCCGGCGAGGGTCGGATAGCTTTGCATTGCCTCGATGGGTTCGTTGACTTGGAATGCATTATATATTATCGTCGTTTGGCCGTCGATGAGCCTGGAGAAGCAAGCGTGAGTGCAGGTTTTGAAGCGTGGATCGGCCGAGAGGAAGAAAGTTCGCAACGAATTCTCGCCACCACGGCGAGCGCCATGGCCGCCACCCTGGATTTGGAGCGCGCGCCCAAGGCAGGTGATCCGTTGCCGCCCGGCTGGCAGTGGCTGTACTTCAACCCCATCGCTCGCCACAGCGACTTGGGCGCCGACGGTCATCCGCGCCGAGGCGGTTTTCTGCCGCCCATCGAACTGTCGCGCCGCATGTGGGCGGGCAGCCGCATTCGCTACCTCGCCCCTGTGCCGATCGATGCAGAGGCATCACGGCGCAGCAAGATTCTTAAGATTGAAAACAAGGTGGGCAAACGCGGCGCTTTGTCGTTCGTGACCGTGGAACACACCATCAGCTGCGGTGCGATTGCTTGCATCAGCGAGGAACAAGATTTGGTTTATCGAGACGCTGCGCCGCCAGGTCCGGCACCGGCTGCGGTGACACGTTACGACGGGGTTGCGCAGTGGAGCCGCAGCGTCGCGCCAGACACCACGCTGTTGTTTCGTTACTCGGCGCTGACCTTCAACGGTCATCGGATCCACTACGATCTGGCGTATGCACGCACAGAGGAAGGCTATCCGGACTTAGTGGTGCACGGTCCGCTCACGGCCACCTTGCTGCAGCAGTTTGCGCTCGAGCATGGCGCCGGCCGCTCGCTGGCGCGCTTTGAATTTCGCGGCATCACGCCGTTGTTCGCCGCACGTCCATTCAGCCTCGAAGGCCGACCCGTGCAGGACGGTAGCCTTGCGCTTTGGGCGCGGGGCCCGGATGGCGAGTTGGCGATGTCGGCCACGGCCGAATTTCACTGACAGTTTCGCGACGCCAGTTCGTGGCAACTCATTCACCGGTAGGGAGATAAAGATACATGGCGCAGCATTTGAGCGGACCGGCCGGCCTTTCGGGGCAAGTGGCCTTGATCACCGGCGGATCGGGCGGCATGGGGCGTGCGATTGCGCATGCGTTCAAAAACGCCGGTGCCGCGACGATCGCGACCGACCTCTCCGAACACGAAGATATCGGGGGAGGCATCGAATATCGCCGCTATGACGTGACCTCGCGTGCGAGCACCGACAAAGTGATCGACGCCGTACTCGCCGATCACGGCAAGGTCGATATCCTGGTGCTCTGTGCGGGAGTCATCGCCCGCACGCCGCTCGCGCAAAGCAGCGACGAGGAATGGAACTCGATGCTTGCAGTGAACGTCATGGGCGTCGTCAACCCCGCGCGCAAGCTGTTTCCGGTGATGTGCGAACGCGGCTATGGCAAGATCCTGGCCTGTGGCTCGATCGCCGCCAAAAACGGCGGCGTCGCTTCCGGTCCCGCCTATGTGGCATCCAAAGCAGCCGTGCACGGCATGATGCGTTGGGTCGCCAAGGCCGGTGCGCCGCATGGCGTATATGCCAACATCTTGGCGCCGGGACCGGTGGAAACGGCGATGTGGGCGAGCGTCACCAGCAACCAGGCGCCGGCGGCGAATGCGACCGTACCGCTCGGGCGCTATGGCAACGCTGAGGATATCGCGCAGGCCGCGTTGTTCCTGTGTTCCGCCGCGTCGAACTGGATCACGGGTACATCGCTGGACATCAGCGGCGGCATGTGGATGGACTAGCGCTTTAAGGAGCCGCACCATGTCAGTACAGCCAGTGATTGGTTTTGTCGGTCTTGGCGTGATGGGCGGCGCCATGTGCCGCAACCTCGCCCTCAAGCATCCCGGCGATGTGATTGCCTTCGACATGTCTTCTGCCGCCTTTGCGGCGTTGGAAGGCACCAAGGCGGGCCGCGCCAAGTCATTGCGGGAGGTCGCCGAACAGGCCGATATCGTCTTCTTGTCACTACCCGGCGGCCTGCAAGTGGAACAAGTCTGCATAGGCGCGGAAGGGTTGGCGAGCGTCTTGAAGCGACCGTCCATCATCGTCGATTTGAGCACGACCACGGTTGCCATTGCGCGAACGCTCGCTGAGCGCCTGGCATCGGTTGGCGTGGCATTCGCCGATGCGCCGGTGGCACGCACGCGCGAGGCGGCGCAGCGCGGCGAGCTCAGCATCATGGTCGGCGCGGATGCGGCGCTCTACGCAAAAATCGAACCCTTGCTGCGCTACATGGGCTCCGATGTGACGCACTGTGGCGGCACGGGCTGCGGACAGGTGGTGAAGCTCGTCAACAATGCGCTCGTGTTCGAAAACACGGTGGCCATCGCGGAAATGATGGTCCTAAGTGAACGCGCCGGCGTTGCGCCCGAGGTATTGCTCGATGCCGTGGCGAAGGGATCGGGCGATAGCTTTGCGCTGCGCAATCATGCTCGCAAGTCAATGTTGCCGCGACAATTTCCGGAAAAGTCGTTTCCCCCGGAGTATGTGCTCAAGGACATCAGCTATGTTCTTGAGCTGGCGCGCCAAGTGGACGTGTCAGCGCATGTGACGCAACTGGCGCGGCGTTATTACGCTGCCACCGCGAGCAACGGTTGGTCGGGGCGCTATTTTCCGGCGGTGATCGAAGTCGTGGATCGAGGCATCGATTTAGCGGAATGACGACAATGCTCAAATTAAGAGGCCGAGTCCTGGCAAAGGGACTGAAATTTCCAGAAGGCCCCGTGGCGATGCCGGACGGCAGCATGCTGGTGGTGGAGATCCAGGGTCAACGTTTGATGCGCGTGCTGCCGAACGGCGATCTCAAAGTCGCCGCGTACTTGGGCGGCGGCCCCAATGGCGCGGCCTTAGGTCCCGATGGACGTTGCTATGTCTGCAACAACGGCGGCTTCAGCTGGCGTACGGACGACGGCTTCACGCGGCCCACAGGCGAGTCCGCGGACTATACGGGGGGCTGCATTCAGCGGGTAAATCTCGTTGATGGCAAAGTGGAGACGCTTTACACGCATTGCGACGGTGTGCCGTTGCGCGGACCCAACGACATCGTGTTCGATGCGCATGGCGGCTTCTGGTTCACCGACTTTGGCAAGAAGTTCGCGGATCGTTTGCTGTTGGGCGGACTGTACTATGCACGCCCCGACGGAAGTTTTATTCGGCGCGCGGCGTTTCCCTTCATGACCCCGAATGGCATCGGCCTCTCGCCGGACTGCAAAACCCTGTACGCAGCGGAGACCGAGACGAGCCGTTTATGGTCCTATCCCGTGCTGGGCCCCGGCGAATTGCAGCTGCAGCCCTTCCCCTCGCCAAACGGCGGGCAGTTGGTGCATGGGCTGCCGGGCTACCAACGCTTTGACTCACTCGCGCTCGAGGAGAGCGGCAATATCTGCGTGGCAACGCTGGTGCGCGGCGGCATCAGTGTGTTCTCGCCGGATGGCAAGCTCATCGAGTTCCACGAAGCTCCAGAAGGATATTGTACCAACATTTGTTTTGGCGGCCCCGAGCGTCGTACGGCGTACATCACGCTGTCAGGTTATGGCCAACTGTTCGAGGCCGAGTGGCCGAGGCCGGGTCTGCGCCTCCAGCACTAGCGCGAGTTTACTGACGGTCGACTAATTCCTCGTGGAGGACGGTGCGCAAACGGCTGGATTTAAGCCGGTTGGCGTCACTTGCGATGCGCCGGCGTTCGTATACACAAAACCAGTCAGGTTCTACAAGACGGCACCACAGCTTGTATTTGCGTGTATTCTTGGATACAACCTGTAGTTGACAGATGCGCAGGCCTCATGTATACACAAAACATCGTGGCCAGC
>DASXYI010000114.1:0-2250 GCA_036502605.1 Steroidobacteraceae bacterium | reverse complement strand
TCGTTCTGCCACCGCAACAACAGGAGGCGACGTCGTGATTGAGCGTCCCAGACCATCGCCTGAGCCAGTCAACGCCAGGGAGCCGCTTGTCTTCGTTGTCGAAGACGACGAATCGATGCGCAGAGCGCTGAGCAATCTCTTTCAATCGATAGGATTGGAGGTCGAGATGTTCGGTTCGGCCTCCGAAATGCTGCACGCCAAGCTTCCAGACGTCGCCAGCTGCCTTGTCCTTGACGTCAGGCTGCCAGGATTAAGCGGCCTTGACTTCCAGGCTGAACTCACCCGGGCGAATATCCATATTCCGATCATCTTCATGAGCGGCCATGGCGACATTCCGATGAGCGTCAGGGCCATGAAGGGCGGGGCCGTCGATTTTCTGACCAAACCGTTTCGCGATCAGGACATGCTTGACGCCGTGACGGTAGCGATTGAGCGGGATCGCTCGCGGCGCCAGACCGACCGTATCATCGCGAACCTGCAAGCCCATTTCGACACCTTGACGCCTCGCGAGCGCGAGATTCTGGCGTTGGTATCGTCGGGACTTATGAACAAGCAGATAGCAGCCGAACTTGGACTTGCCGAGATTACGGTGAAGATCCATCGGGGGCACATCATGAAGAAGATGGGTGCGCGGTCGTTGGCCGATCTCGTGAGAAAGGCCGAAACGCTCGGAATTGCTCGCGTCAAACCCTAGCGCGAGGCCCGCGCCCGAATCGTCTTCGCGAACAAACCTAAGTATGATTTCACGACTCTCATTGACGGCTCACTCTTGGACCTGGGGCAGTGTCAAGGCAAGCGCCTTGCTCCCAAGTTGGAAGGCCGCCTCTCAATGCTTGCGGTGATTTCAGTTATTGACGACGATGCATCCGTCCGGGCCGCAACTGAAAATCTCCTCAGCTCGCATGGATATTTGGTGCATACATTCGCCTCGGCCGAAGAATTTCTGCAGTCGACCTGCTTGCACGATTCGGCCTGTGTCATTGCGGATGTGCAGATGCCGGCTATGAGCGGTTTGGACCTTCTCATACTTTTGCGCGCACAAGGTCATAACCTGCCGTTCGTCTTTATCACGGCATTCCCCGAGGACAGCGTCCGCGCTCAGGCATTGAACGCAGGAGCCATGGGCTTCCTCTCCAAACCCTTCGCTGCACCCGACCTGATCGAAAGCGTCGCGGCTGCCCTGGGTCAGCGCGGCGCCGGCGGTCAAGAGCGCTAGGCCGTGTTCGAAGCGAATCCTCGCCCTGTAAACCAAGGTATGAGGCCGCCAAAACCAACACCGCATTCGAAACAACCTCCGTAGGATCGAGCCGTTCGTTTGATCAGGTTACGCTGCACCTGGAGCTGGACCCCCGGGGATGCGCCAGGCCGGTGCGAACCGAGACAGCCGAATGCGAAGGTGGACACATGTCGGCGAAGTCATGCCTGCTTTGTTCCGAGTCTCGCAGCTATTCCCGAGCAGTAACGGGAGCGTGGAGCGCCCCGGTGATGGTTTGGGGAAACAGACCGATGCAATGGCCCGAGTTCACGCGCTCGACCACGCTGCGGTGGACAGTGTTAGTGGCGGGCATTTTTGCGGCGTTTACCATTGCATTGCTCGGGTTCGTCTACCTGAAAACCAAGCATGACCTGACGATTCGTGCCGATCGTGTAATCGCTTTGCAGATGGGCCGCCTTTTGGCTCTGGCGGCCGATCAGCGGCGTGACTCGATCGATGAGGAATTGAGGCAGGATCCCGCTCGCGTCCGGCTGGTCGGCCTGTTTGGCGCGGGCGGCGACAGGATCGCCGGCAATGTGGAGAGCCTGCCACCCGATCTCAAAATGGGCAGTGCGGCGCAGGATGCCGTGGTCTACCGGATCGACGGAAGCGGCCAAGTGTTGCAGCAGGCGGCCCGCCTGATCGCGAGAAGCTTGCCTGATGGTGCAGTGCTGGTGATCGGACGAAATGCCGATGAGATCGAGGAGATCGCAAGCGTCGTTGGCGGTGCGCTGGCACTTGGGCTGATTCCCGCGGTTCTCTTTTGTATTGCTGTGGGTGTGACGCTGAACGCGCGTTCCCGAAAGCGCGTCATGGAGGTCAACGAACGGGTGCAGCGTATTATCGCGGGCAATCTGCGCGAGCGGCTCCCGCTTGGGAGCACCGATGATCCCTTCTCCAAACTTGCGGTGATCGTCAACGGCATGCTCGACGAGATGGAAACTCTCATTCAATCTCTTGCGGGCGTCGGCCATGACATCGCGCATGACCTGCGC
>DASXYI010000113.1:0-131718 GCA_036502605.1 Steroidobacteraceae bacterium | reverse complement strand
CGGCCTACGATCTTCCTGTCTACGCTTCGCAGTGGGTGTTACCACCCGCCCACGCAAGACTCGGTACACGGCTGCTGGCTAGGCTTTGCCGCGGTGGTCATTTCAGACCACTGAACTTCATGCGCTTTCAAGGCGCAACCCCGCACAGATCCGTACTTGCAGATTACCCGCATACGGCTCCTACCTTGAGTGTGTGGCGCGAAAACGCGCGTCGGGATAGGGATGGAGCACTCGGGGTTCGGGCAACCACGTCCGAACACGTGAAAAGTAGCGGTCCCACGACATGCGGAGCTGACTGCGGCGGCCGAGAATGCGCCACCACGCGTGCAACAACCGATATCGCATTGACCACAATCGTCGCAGATTGCCGGGCACCGCATGGTAGTTATAGAACCCCTGCAGAACCTTGTGCAACCAAGCGCCGACCTCACGCATTCGTCCGTGAAGACGCCGACGCAACTGCTGCTTGATCTCTGCGAGCTTGGCATGCATCCGCTTGGCCATCGTCACGCGCCGGAGCTGGAACCAGCCCTTGCCGCGTGTGATGCCGCAGATATGCGTAAAGCCTAAGAAATCAAACGTCTGCGCCCGACGTTGCCCTTGGCGGCGACACCACGCGTTGGCATGACGACCGAACGCAATCAGTCGGGTCTTCTCAGGATGAAGTGACAGTCCAAACTGTGCGACCCGCTCACGAAGTTCCACGAGAAAGCGTTCGGCTTCCTCGCGATGTTCGAACCCCAAGAACGTGTCGTCAGCATAACGAACCATCACCATGTCACCCCGCGCCGTGCGCCTGCGCCATTGCAGAGCCCACAGATCGAAGACAAAGTGGAGGTAAATGTTCGCCAACAGGGGTGAAATTACCGACCCCTGTGGCGTCCCCCTCTCCGGCTGAGTCACCTGACCGTCTTCCATAACACCCGCGGTGAGCCACTTGTCGATCAGCCTCAGAAGACGCTGATCCCCGATGCGATGGGCCACAAATCGTTGTAGCCATCGCGGATCAATCGTGTCGAAGAATTTGCGGAAATCCGCATCAACGATCCAATTGATCTTGCGCTTCTCGATCGCGACTGCAACCGCATCCAGCGCATCATGCTGACTGCGCCCTGGACGAAAACCATACGAGATGCCGACAAAGTCGCTCTCATAAATGGCATTGAGCACCGTGACGACGGCGTGCTGGATGATTTTGTCTTCCAGCGACGCGACGGTCAGCGCGAACTACCCAGGTTCCCAACGAGTCTTTGGGATGGGCTGAGGTGCGTCATCCGTTTCATCCCCTTCGGGGCCAGCGTTTTCCTGTACTCAAGACCCGGCGTGTCGGTGGGACCGAGACGCTGATCTTGCGCGAACCCACGCGAGGCAGCATCGCCGTGCGGCGCGAATGGACCGATTGGGATCCCGTAACAGCGTGCGGTTCGGCGGCCGTTGCGCAGCAGTTTGCCTTGGAGTCGCTCATTGAGCTGACGAAACTGGTTGATGGTCTGGCTCAATCCGTCGCCGCGGGGAGTTGACCGATGAACGCGCCAAGTTTATTATCAGACCACGTATATGACTGGTCCGACAGATCAATCAACCAAGACATCGTCGGCACTGCGCAGACGCCGGCAGGCCCTACTGCGCGGCCTACCGCCGCTGGATGCCATCTTGCGCGGCTCGCTGATCGAGCGTTACAAGCGCTGCGGCAAACCAGGGTGCAAATGCGCCGAAGGCCCCGGCCACGGCCCGAAGTACTACCTGTCAGTGAGCTTTCCCGGCGAGCGACCGCAGATGGATTACGTGCCGCAGGAGGAGATCGCCGCGACCCGGACGCTGGTCGACAACTTTCATCAGGTACGGGCTTCGCTGGAAGAGGTCTGCGCCATCAACCGCGAATTGTTACGGCGCCGAGAGGCGCTGTGAGGGCGGGCGGTGAGCGAAACGCCCGCATCGCTCACCGCCTCGATCGATACCGCCGCCGCGGCGCGGCTCATGGCCAACATGATCGAACAGTGGCTGGACGCGGAGCTCGGTGCCGCGATCAGCGCGGAGGTGTGCGATGAGCGCCGTGATCAGCGAGCAGCACCGCAGCCGCCCGGCCTACATCTACGTGCGCCAGTCGACCCTCGCCCAAGTCCGCCACAATCAGGAGAGCACCGAGCGGCAATATGCGCTGCGCGACAAGGCCCTGGCGCTGGGTTGGACGCCACCGACGGTGCGGACACTGGATCGGGACCTAGGCGTCTCGGGAGCCCAGACAGCGGGCCGGGAGGACTTCAAGACGCTGGTGGCCGATGTGTCGATGGGCCAAGTGGGCGCGGTGTTTGCCCTCGAGGTGTCGCGTCTCGCGCGCTCGAACCTGGACTGGCACCGCTTGCTCGAGCTGTGCGCGCTGACCGATACCTTGGTCATCGATGCCGATGGATGCTACGACCCGGCGGACTTCAACGATGGCCTATTGCTGGGCCTCAAGGGCACGATGGCTCAGGCGGAGCTGCATTTTCTGCGCGGGCGCCTCCTCGGCGGTAAACTCAACAAGGCACAAAAGGGCGAGCTGCGCCATCCGCTGCCCGTCGGGTTCGACTACGATGACCAGAGCCGCGTCGTCATGGATCCCGACGCTGAAGTACGCGGCGCCGTCGCCCTGGCGTTCCAGGTGTTCCTCGAAACCGGTAGCGCCTATGCGGTGGTCCAGCGCTTCGCACAGCGAGGCCTGCGCTTCCCCAAGCGCGCCTACGGCGGTGCCTGGGATGGCAAGCTCGTGTGGGGTAATCTTACGCACAGCCGGGTGTGTGGGCTGCTCAAGAACCCCTGCTATGCGGGCACTTACACCTTTGGCCGGTATCAATACCGCCGACAGATTACGGCACAAGGCGAAGTCAGCAAGCACATGCAACGTGTGGCGATGCCCGAGTGGCGAGTCAATTTGCCGGCACATCATGAAGGCTACATCACCTGGGAGGAGTTCCTCGCGAACCAGGACCGCTTGGCGAAGAATCGAACCAATGCCGGTGCGCCGATCTTGAATGGTCCGGCGCGTGAAGGTCTTGCGCTGCTGCAGGGGTTGATGCTGTGTGGCACGTGCGGCCATGCGCTCACGGTGCGATATCGCGGCAACGGCGGCTTGTATCCTGTGTATCTGTGCTCCGGCCAACGCCGCGATGCACGCGCGACGCGCGATTGCATGGTCTTGCGTTGTGATTTGCTCGACGCTGCCATCGCCACGAAGGCTCTGCAGGCGCTGAAGCCCGCGGAGCTGGGACTCGCGCTCGCGACCTTGCAGGAGCTCGAGATGCGCGATCAGGCGGTGTTCCGTCAATGGCAGATGCGCCTCGAGCGTGCCGAGTACGAGGCGGCTCTCGCTGAGCGGCGCTACGAGGAGGTCGATCCAGCGCAACGGCTCGTGGCCTCGACGCTGGAACGCCGATGGAATGAGGCTCTCATGAGTCTTGAGGGTCTCAGGAAACAATATGCCGAGTTCGAGCAGAAAAAAGCTCGAGTTGCCACGCCCGAACAGAAGGCGAAAGTGTTGGCACTCGCTGAGCATCTGCCTCGGTTGTGGAATGCGCCAACGACAGAAGCCCGCGATCGTAAGCGCATGTTGCGTTTGCTGATCAAGGATATAACCGTAGAGAAAGAGCCGGGTGCGAGGCATGCGATGATGCATATCCGATGGCAAGGCGGAGCGTGCGCCGATGTCCGGGTCGATATCCCTCCACCCGTATGGGAGCAGACCCGAAACCCGCCCACCGTCGTCGCGCGCGTGCGCGATCTCGCCGCAACGATGACGGATCGGCAGATCGTCGCGGAGCTTAATCGGCGCGGCGAGCTCAGTGCGATGGGACAAGATCACACGATGCACACGATCAAATGGATCCGCTGGAAATATCGGATCCCCGTTGCCGATCTCAGACGAGTCGGGGAAATGACGGTGAAGGAGCTGGCGGCGCAACTGAAAATACTACCTGGCGTCGTTTACTACTGGGCTGAGCGTGGCATCATCGAATCACGCCACCTCGATGACGGTTCATCCGTATGGATTAAAGTCGATGAAGCCAAAATGCAAGAGCTGCGCGATCGCGTAAGTCGTTCGCGCAAAATGCAAAAGCAGTCCAATGTCTGAAACTTTACTGAACGAGGTGCAGTATGAAGTCACCGTGGCAACGCCGAGCGGCCTCTCGGTTCCATCGGTCTTCGGGATATAGGTTCGTCGCACAGGCTGTGCTCGGTAGCTGCCGCGGTGTACCGCGGTATGCAGCGCGCCCAACCTGCTATCGAGCTCCTGCAAATACTCCTTCCACACCACGCCGTCGACCCCGGGCGCCGCATCGCGTTTGAGCGCGTAGAAGCTCTCCCGTAACCGTTGCACAGTGATGTGATGCAGAAGCGCTGTGAAGCGTGCTTTCTTATCCCTCCTCGCTGCTTCGCGCACACGTTGCAGATCCGACGACGCGGCAACCCGGCTCTGAGTCCGGACCGCGGCAACCCGCACCGTGTTCCTCTTGGTCGACGGCCTTCCCTCCACAACCTCCGCCGCTTGCGCGGCGTTCGGTTGCTTCTTCGGTAATACGCCGTCGTCCGACTTCCCACCCCGATTCCCATCAGGCTCATTGCCAGTAGCCTTCCCTGATAGGTCCAGCCGCTCGGCGCTGGACTGAAGTGGGATCTCCCAGGTCCCGTGCATCAAGCTTCGATGCGTGCTCGGGGTCTCAGATCGCGCGGGACTGAGCGACGACTCGCGTTTAACGCCATCACCCATGTTGCCTTCCGTACCCATTAAGACGTCGGCATCCCGAAACTGTCCGTTACACGACTCAATACCCGGCCCACATCTTCCCCTGTCAACGCTTCACGTCGGCACTTGCGCGCCGCCGCGCATGACTCGGGGCCAGACTGGTTCGCTACACCTTATCTGCAAGAGACTTTCACTCCTAGCTTCGATGCCAGTTAGCCTGGCGCACAATGGGATGGACGCCCCACCCTACGGCATCAACGTGCCAAAGTGGATGTGTCGAGCAACCACTTAAACGGATAGGAGCGCCCACCATGAAGATTACAGCGGTCGGGATTGATTTGGCGAAGAACGTGTTCCAAGTGCATGGGATCGACGTACGGGGTAAGGCGGTGCTTTGCAAACAACTGCGGCGACTGCAGGCTACAACCCGATCGGCCATACCGACGAAGAGTTGTCGTGCCACTCGTCCGGGCAACGGCGATTGGCAAGATCAGCTTTGCCGGATTCAATCCCCGGTTCGGAGCGAACAATCGGACCCTTCCCGGCCACCCGCCAGTCGCGGCTCGTAACTGACCATCGGAAACCGGCCAGTCGCGATCGGGAAAAGAGGGGGACTGCGTTCAAAGAAAAATAAAAATCAATCGTGGGGCGACTAAAATGTGTAGACGACCGCAATATCTAGTGTATCCAGGTTACCCATTCGATAAACGCTCATGTCGACGCGCTGCCATTCACTCTTAAATGACCAACGAGAACTTACGTTGTATTGAACACCGAGGGCGAATTCGAATCGATTGGCGCTACGTGGAATCTCAAAAATGGTCCACTCAAATGGGCCACCTGGATATGTGACTCTCGCGTAATACCGCGAGTCATTCGTCACGTGCGATGCCAACACACCGGCGCGGGCGAACCCGGAAACATGGTCGCTGATAGGCAGCGTCCCCACTACATCGAGGCTCACGCCGCGGACTTTGACTTTGCTTTGTCCTCCTTGAAATGTGTTCGTGCTATTAACAGGAAAACCACCGATCGTTCTACTCAAATTGCCGGAGCTAAACCATCCGCTCTCCAGCGCAATGTACGGGCAAAATGAATACCCAACAAACAATCTATACGACTCGCCACTAACCGAACCAGCCAGTGGAGTATGCATCCCATTGTTAACAATATCGGTGGTGTGAAAATCGGCGAATGAGTATCCGGCGGCAGCACCAACGTACGGTCCGCTTGCCAACGCGAACGCAGGAAGCAACAACGCACCGAAAATCACCGCGGCAGTTGTTCTCGTCATTATGGCAAACTGTCGAAAGGCGTTGCGCGTCGACTCGGGCGTGACCAGCATCCGTGCCGCGAAGGGACACCATGTCACCGCATTAAAGGTCCGCAAAAATGAGATCCGGACATTCCGTTCCATAGATTTCTCCAGATTGTAAAAGCCCAATAACTGCGGACTTCAGTGAGGTACAAACTATGTACACCCCATTACCAATGCGCTTGCTTAAGAATGGTTAACACTGGAAGCGGCGTTAAGCTTAACGGCAAGGTCCACTTCGGTTCCTTCGCTGCCCGGCACGATATTATGTTCACGGCTGGCAGTCTGGGCTAACAGACCGTGACATTAACGGAGCGCAGTCACCGATGAAGGACCGGTTGGGGTCGAGTCCGGCCACATGCGATCACCGTCGCCGCGGCGCAGAGAGTGTGGGAATCACACAGATTATTTTTGAAATCGCCGCGTGTGACTATACGTGTGAATCGTGGGGCAACTTGGGGATATGTGAGGACACGAGATCGTCGCCAAATCGACGTCCGTTCCCAGCGCTTTCCCACAGGATCAACGTGTGGACACCAATCTCGCGCCCCTGGGGGTCCTGAGGCTAGCCGGGAGCGGGCGATGGGAATCGAACCCACACGGAAGGCGCCTCCGATGCTTAAAAACAAACAGTTTGGCGCGAGGGCGGATCCCAAGTGCGATGGGCGTGTGAATATTGGCGGTATGTGGGGATACGTGAGCGAACTTCCGCGACGTCCAACGTGTCAGATGGCATGCCGCGACTCCGCCGCGACATTTCTGACCCTATTCCTCTCTGTACCCCGCCTCCAGCTGATGTCGAACCGCAAGAATCAGCATTCCAAAGTGGAACGGCTTGTGAATTTTCGCGGGTCTTCGAACACCAAGCGATGTTTCGATAAGCGGGGCCCAGGTCCGTACCTACCACAGCTGCGCAACATCGCTTCCCATATGCCGCCAATTTGATCTACCGTGCCGCGAAACGCCGTAACCGCATACTGACCTCCGGGAATTGTTGTAGTTTGCGAGTCACCCAATACCACGATCTTGCCGCGTACCTCCACGGCTGCGTCGTACCGACATTTGTCCGGCGCAGTGACCGTCGGATCATCCAGACTAATCCCATAACGAGGCTGGCCCAATTGATCGTTTGCCGCCATCCACGGATACACTGTCAGTTGCCAGAACTCGGAAAGTGGCTGGCCGTACGGCCCCACATGACGCAAGTAAGTGACTTTGATGGGCTTTCTATCAATGACTTTGACTTTCATGGCAGCTCCTGTTGTAAGGGTGCTGTCATTGTCGGCACCGGACGCCCCAGCTCCCTGATCTGGATTGCGGAGTTCCTGACCGGGATTGCGCTGTTGCGCAATGGTGGCCCGCCATGCCGACGCGGTGCAGCCGAATCGGGCTTTGAATGCCCTGGCGAGCGCTTCGGCGGAACCGAATCCCACAGAGCTGGCGACGTTGAATATCGACAATTTGGGCTGCCCTGCCAGCCGCGTGGCGGCAATTTCCAGCCGCCGTCTACGTAGGTAGTCGCCCAGCGTCTCACCAGTCCAGGAGAAGAAGACCCTGTGAAAATGGAAGGAGGAGAAATGGGCGACGCTCGCCAAGGTCTTTAAATCGAGTTCCTGATCGAGGTGTTTGTCGATGTATTCGAGTACGCGGTGCATCCGCGCCGAGTACTCAGCGCGGTTGGCTTTCCTGGTCAAAGCGACTGATTCCTATAAATCCGGGGAGTGGCCGTATTCAAAACGGAGAGTCTCATGCTACCGCCGACGGTTTGTTCTGTCGCTTACACAAATAACAACGACCTGGCGCGGGCAAGCGTCTTCGACTACTTAGAAGTGTTTTACAACCGCCAGCGAAGGCACTCGTCACTCGAATACGAGGCTCCGTTGGCTTTCGAGGCGTCCACAAAACGCCTAATTACCGTGTCCACCGAACGTGGGTAGGATCAAACCGGCCAATTGCACCTATTGCACCGCACCCCATTGCGGTGATTGATTGGTGCTTGTCCGCCAACGCCTACTTGAGGTTTGCGCGCCGATCCTGAGCGCGTGACAATGCGTCGTGTGACTAAGCGCAATGACCGTTGAGGGAATACCTCAGTGCATTGACATCGGCCGATCTGTCACATATCAATGGGCGATAGCTCGATGCGCCCCCACATCCTTACATCCATGCGCGATCTGATTTCCGAGACTCCGTCACCGGCACGCGAGGAGTCCAAGCAACGCCTGCGATTGCGCAGGTTCATGCAGGCCAGTACTTTTTCGGTCCTGTACCTGGTTGTGCTGGTCATCTTTTACACGCAGGACAAAGTTGACCGCGAGACGCTTTTCGAGGCTTGCGCGATCGTCTCGACGCTAATTTTCGGATTTTTCATCGTTTTCCACCTGGGGCTCAATCGACGGTTTTCAGATCCGAGCTTGACCGTATTTCAGCTCCTTGCGGCCGTGTTCACGATGCTGTTCGTCGTCTACCACGCGCCGGATAGTCGGCTTGCCTTCACCCCCTTCTTTTTCGTCGCATTAATGTTCGGTATGCTTCGCTGCAGCGGCACGAAGTTAGCCCTCCTAGGCGTCGTCTCGTTGGCTGCTTTCGCGCTGGTGATCGGGTATCGCTACAGCGACAACCACGACGCTGAAATGGCGCGCCTGGACATGCTTCAGTTCGTCGTAATTTCAATAACATTTCCCTGGTTCGTGTTCATCGGAGGGCGCGTGAAGCAGCTCCAACGCGATCTCCTTGAGGTGAACATCAAGCTGGAAGATATCGAGGAACAGGCGCGCCATGACGATCTGACCGGCGTATATAACCGTCGCGCTTTGATGGTCGCCATGGAGGAATCGAAACAGCGGGCCACTGCATCCGGCGAACCACTCTCCATCTGCGTGATCGACCTTGACCTCTTCAAACGCTACAACGACGAATTCGACCACTTGACCGGAGATCGCCTCCTCCAGGCATTCGCGCAGGCCGCGCGGGACGGGCTGCGTTCAACGGATGTCTTCGGGCGGTATGGTGGCGACGAGTTCGTCCAGATCCTGCCACACACTGCGCTGGCTGGTGCCATGCTCGATGCCGAGCGGCTACGCAATCGAATCAGTACGCTAGAGATTCCTTTCGCGCCTTCGATGGGTCCGCTAACCGTATCAGTCGGAGTGGCACAGTACAGGCCTGGCGAGACCATCGTCCAGACCTTCGCCAGGGCCGACGCAGCGCTTTACAAAGCGAAGCAAGTGGGCAGAAACCGCGTGGAATGCTGACGCTCTGCCGGCGCGACATCTGTGTTCAGCGGTCCAAGACTCCGCTCGCGGCGCCGGCGTCAGACGATGTATTTGCGGAAGCACTGGCTAAAAGCATGAGGAGATCGCGCAGTGAGGTCTATAGCCGCGCGCTGGGAGAATTTATCGGACACCACGACCCCGCGCATCAGCGTAGGGTGATCGCCGAGCATTTTAAGGAGCGGAAAAGCGGCGATAGTGCCGACGATTCCGCCGAGCTGATCTACCTGGAGCCAGGCTATTGCGCTTCATGGGTTTAATCATCGAGTCCCAGACCTTTCAAAATCCTGGGCGCATGTTTCTCCACGCGCGTGGTACGAGTCGCCGATTGTTTCGCCCCGGCGAAATGCAGCAAATAACCTTTCTGCCTTCCGGGGGTGAGCGCATGAAAGGCTTCGGCCAGCTTAGGGTCATTATCCAAACGCTTTTGAAACTCCTCGGGCACGTCGAATTGTGCCGCGCTTCTCATCGCCACCTTGGCGCCGGATTTCTCCACTGCAATGGCCTCCCTGATATAGGCCTTAACTGCCCCTTTCTGCTTGTTGATATCCGCAAGAGAAGCAAACCTGATTTGCCTCGCGGCCTGCACATTCTTGGTTTGCTGAATGAGGATGCCCTTGGAATCCTTAAGCAAAGCGCCTTTCATAAAAAGCAAAGCGCAATAATTCTTGAAGCCATGGATCAAAACCACGTTGCTACCACTTAGATCGTAGCAAGCTTGGCCCCATTTCAGTTCTTCATTGAGACCCGACGCGAGGCAGAGTTGGCGGAGCGCGGCATATTCAGCGCTCCAGCGTCTTGCCTTGCCATGAACTTTACTGACGAGTGGATTCATTGCTTAATCGTCGTGAATGGTTTCGACAAATCCGCTTCTGATATGTTTCCCGATCAGGGCATCGACCCTGATTTATGGAAGCATAAACTCTTGTGGGCCTTTGGTGGTAACTGTGGATCCTGGCAGGCGATATATATCGTCGAGCAGAACCGACTTATGGTTTTGAAGGGCCGCGGCTATCACGCCACGGTGCTTTGCAACGGGCGTAAATGACCGAAGGTGGACGAACAAAGGTGATGTCGCGAAGCAGACGTTGACCACCGGCAGAGACGGGTCGCGACGGGTTGTTCACGAATGGGCTCACGCCCCTCTATCGGATCCGCAGGTCCAATTGGGCGATATCTAAACCGGTTTCGCGAAAGAACTTACGACTTAGCTCAAGAGCGCTGAATCCGTCCTCGAACGCAGCCATTGTTCCATTGACAGGTTTGTCCAGGTAGACCAGTGCTCCGTCTACGACGAAGAAAATGATCGCCGGCTCGGGTGAATCGTCGGTTATGACGAGCGTGTGCGCTTCGCCGGCAGGCTCGAAGATGAAGGTACCGGGCTTTGCGATCCAATCATGCTCTAGATACCTCCAGTAACCACGTAGCGTAAAACCATGCACAGTGCCCGTGTGGTAATGAACTCCAAGTTTGGCCCCCGGCAGACCCTTCAATACGACGGTAAACCCTCCGGTCGTCACGTTAAAACGGCACAGCTGTACCCAGACTCCTTCGGCGTACGGAATCCACGGCCCACTTTCTTCCAGGTTCACGTCAACGACGTAATGTCCGCGCTCCCTTTGATTCGGCTGAAGTCCGTCGTTCACGGTGCTGAATGTCGCAATGGTCATGGATATCCCCTGCTGGTAGTCAACCGGATTACGCTTTCAAGTTTGAACATAGCAGACATTGGTGCCAGGCCGCTTGGGGTCCGAAAAGCGCTAGGTCGCCGAACATTCGATCGCAACGGTCGGCACCCGGCCCAATTGCGGACATTCAGAGGACCGCATGGCCTTCTCCGAAGGGGACGCTCCTAGTTGGGCTACTCGCAGGAGTGACAGTCGCTTTTAGCGTTGCTATCCTAAACTTGGGATCGCTTGAATTCACGTATCCATTGAATGGGGAGTACCAATGACGATCTCTAGACGGAACCTAATGATCGGCATGAGCGCGGTTGGGTGCGCGGTTCGCTCGACTGCTGCGGCCGACCTCTTGAGACCAACTCCGCAGGAGACGTTTGGTCCCTTCTTTCCGGTGCATACACCCCAATACCACGATTTTGACATGACGCGAATTCCGGGACGGACTGGCCGCGCCTCGGGTCAAGTGATCGACCTTTCTGGACGTGTGCTGCGCACTGACGGCTCAATGGTCAAAGGCGCACGGATGGAGATATGGCAGGCGAACGCCGCAGGCCGCTACGCGCATCCGATCGACAAGAACCCTGCGCCTCTCGATCCAAATTTCGAGGGCGTAGCACTCTTGCAGAGTTCGGATGACGGACGATATCGGATACTTACGGTGAAGCCTGGAGCCTACCCTTACTTCGGAAGCGGCATGCGCACGCCCCACATTCATTTCGACGTGATGTCCGATGACTATCGTCTAGTTGCGCAGATGTACTTCCCAGGCGAAGCTCTCAATGAAAAAGACACCCTGATCTCCACGATGCGCGCCCGGTCTCGCGACCCAGCTTTGACGATATGCAAACGAGTCGAATCATCGGATGCAGGTGTTTTGAAATATGAGTGGGATATTGTGTTGCTGCGAGCATAGGGGAGTTCCGTCCCCGTCGCCGCGAATGGTCGGTCTGGCAGAGGATAGCTGCCGCAATGCTGCCGTTCATCACCGGCCGCTGAGGGTCGGTGACGAGTCTATCGGCGACGGCCAGCGTCCGCGAAAAGGCGCTAGTCGACCTAGACTTGGCTTAGATTGGAACTACACGAGGCGCTCTATGGCGCGCCGCAGAGCTGTGGTTCATGGCCTGCGCTATCCGACAGGCAATCGTGCCCGCTGCGCCCGAACACGGAACACCGACCCGCTTTAGCCTACATCGGGCGGCCCCAGCGTAAGCTCCATGAATACCGTAAAACGTTCGAAAACCTTCGGGACCTCGTAATAGGGGCCTCGAGGCCGGAAACCAATCGACGCATACAGCGCTCGTGCTTCTTTCATGAAGGTAGTAGTTTCGAGCCACATAACTTCATAACCGACAGCCCTCGCCTTCGCGACAAGCTGCTCGACCATCTGACGCCCTATACGTTTGCCTCGATATTCATCACGCACGTACACATACTGCAATTCGCACGTATTCGCATCGATCGGCTGAAAAGCCCCACAACGCGCCGCCTTACCCGCGCAGGTGGCTAGGCTTACGGATGACAGCTACGACCGGTTTGTTGCCAGGTAATAAATCGAGCCATAAAATAGTTGGACCGCGACGACGCATCTTATGCCGCACCTTGCTGGATATCGGCGCGGCCTAATTGTTTTTAGGCGGCAGGAGGAAACTGCGACATGACTGCTCCATTCTCCGGCGGGTGTGCATGCGGATCGATCCGCTATCTGTGTGCGCGCGTGCCAGTCGCGATGCTCAACTGCCACTGCCGAGACTGCCAACGATCCAGTGGCGCTCCTTTCGCTTCCGGCGTCATTGTCCTGGTATCGGACACAGAGATCACCGGTACGCCGAAGGCCTACTCGGTTCGTGCTGGCAGCGGTAGTCTCGCGACTCGCAGCTTTTGCTCCGATTGTGGCGCTCCTCTATTCACGCGTAGCGAAGCTGCTCCAGGATTCATGTCCATCCGCTTTCCCACGCTGGACAATCAGTCGGAGTTTCAGCCGATGTTGGACATCTGGACATCCAGTGCGCAACCGTGGGTCTGCCTTAGTCAGGCAATTCCTCACTATCCTCAATCGCCCTAGTTCGACCAATATAGCGGCCCGTCGTTCATGCGGCGGCGAAACAAAAGGCAGCGCAATTGCTAACGCATTCTGCAATCGACGCCATGGGTCAAGTCCGGCCACCTGCAATCATGATCACCGCGGCGCACGGCGAGGGAGTCACACAGATTATTTGCGAAAGCGCCGCGTGTGACTGTACGTGCAAATGATGGGGCTTCGTAGGGACACCTCGGGACGCGGGGCCGCCGCCAAATAAACGTCCGTTCCCAACTCTTTCCCACAGGATCAACGTGTTGACCCCAATCTCGCGTCCCTACACGTCCTGGGGCAAGCCGGAGAGTCTGCGGGCGATGGGAATCGAACCCACGCGGGGGGCGCCCGGACGTACTCATACCGTCGTTCGCTCGCGAAACTGCCGGGCCTGGCGCCGGGAGATCTGAATCTCGCGGCCGTCGTTGAGCTGAACGTGTAGCCGACCGCCGAATTGGCGGCTAATCCACCGCGCTGAGGTTCAGACCGCGTCTGGCGTGACGTGTGATATGGGTGCCGACGCCCGTATATGGGTCGCCAGGCACCTTTTTCGACGGCTTCCTTGGAATTGCTTAGCGGAGACCGACCAACGATTCTGTGGCTGGTCCGGCCAATCGCGGAGAGAATTATGTCTAGCATCGAAAGTAGACGCAGGGCCCTTGGGCCATCGCTTCCACCGCCGACGCAGCAGCCCGCGGGTGTCGTTGCCGTTTCAATTTGTCCACGTCGTCGGTCGAAGAGCGCTCATTTCTGGCCATGGACCGCAAAATCCGGACGGATGAGCAATGGACGATGAGTCTATGGTGGCAGCACCGAACGCGCTGACACGCTATTATCTGAATATGAACCACCATCCTGCACTGGCGGCGGCAAATACCGCCATCATCACTGGGGCCGCCAACGGCATTGGACTCGCCGCGGCGAAACGGTTTGCCGGATTCGGCATGCATGTCATTCTGGCTGATATGCCGGGCGACTCGCTTGACAGAGCACGAGCTGCGGTTGCCGGCATGCCGAACTCGGGCGAAGTGCTCGCCGTCCCCACCGACGTTGCCGATTTCGAGGCCGTTCGGGCTTTGCGCGATCTTGCCTATCAGCGTTTCCGCACCGTAAGCGTGCTGATGAACAATGCCGGAGTGGGACGTGGAGGGGGCGCCTTTGATGACATCGCCGCGTGGCGGAAGGTGATCGGCACCAATCTGTGGGGAGTGATTCACGGCATTAACGCGTTCGCCGAACCGATGGTGAGTCAGGCGATCCCGGCGCTGATCATCAATACCGGATCGAAACAAGGCATCACCACGCCGCCCGGCGACACGGCGTACAACGTGTCCAAGGCCGGCGTGAAAGTGGCGACCGAAGGGCTTCAGCACGAATTGCGCAATCGACCAGGATGCCTCGTCAGCGCGCATCTCCTGGTGCCGGGCTTCACGTTTACCGGGATGACGGGCCGCGCTGACAAGCCGGCGGCCGCATGGACCGCGGATCAGGTGGTGGGTGAAATGCTGAAGGGGATTGCGGCGCAGCAGTTCTACATCATCTGCCCCGATAACGACGTGACAGCCGAGACGGACCGCAAGCGCATGCGTTGGGCCGCGGATGATGTGATCGAACGCCGGCCGCCCTTGTCGCGTTGGCACCCCGATTACGTCGATGCTTTCAACGCCCACATGGCGGCCGAGGAATAACTCGGCGAAAACGAGTCAAGCGAACTGCGTCGCGTTGCCATCCGCATATGCCGCTCGCTTCGGAGGCAGTGCTGGCAGCGTTTGGTGAATACTCGAAAATGCGCTCGTCCGCGTCTTAAAGGTCACCATGCCGCCCCCGCAAAACGGAGCCCAGCACCATC
The DNA here is from genome assembly GCA_036502605.1 of Steroidobacteraceae bacterium. GTDB lineage: Bacteria > Pseudomonadota > Gammaproteobacteria > Steroidobacterales > Steroidobacteraceae > Bog-1198. The sequence goes on along the minus strand of DASXYI010000113.1, from coordinate 116,809 downwards.
ATCATTGGCCTAGCAGCGACAGAACTCCGCGATGGTGCTTCGAAGAGATCGCGAAGAAGGTGGTCCGGCGGGCGGCAGCTCCGCCGCCCGCCCGCTGCTCAAAAAGTCATCGCCGCGCAAATCTTAGCGATCAATTTCGCCGAACGCGTGGCGCAGGTCGTACTCCGCAATCTTACGTCCCATAACAACCCCTGCTTCGGTGGAGAAGCGGTAGTGCAGTCCCGCCCAAAAGCGCGCATCGACGATTTGTCTGCGAAGATCCGACGTTGTGTCGAAATGGCGGACGGCATCGAGATTGCCTGCCGAACCCGCCGCATCGAATCCATGCACGTCAACACCGATCCGGTCCGTGTCAAGAAAATCCTCAAGCACTTCGGCCATCGCCGAGGTGAGCGACCCATGCGCCGCGGGGTACTCCGGATGGTTTGGCGTTGCAACCAAGGGCCGCCAGCCCAACAGCTCTAGCGTCGCCGCGTTGCCGTCATCGAAGCCGGGGACCGGCCCGAATTCATCGCCGGCCGGCGCGACTGACGTCGGATCGATCGCGGTAACCGGACGCCAGAAAAAATAGTGGTATTTGGCGTGCATGACGGAGATCTGCGCATCCGCACCGATGACATTCACCATGGCCGCCAAGCGCGCCGTTCGCACGACACCGAGGTTGCGCGTCGCGGCGAGATCACGGACCAGCCGGTTGTACTGCCGTATCACATTGGCGGTCCAGAATTCGGCGATCGCGGTCTGCTCCCCACTGCGGACGACGCTGCTCGCCGAACCATATGCCTGGATGTCATTGAATGCGTGCTGCCATTTGTCGCTGCTCAGCGATGGCGGCGGTCCCGGTAGAAATTGGCTGGCGCTGCCCAATATGAACGGCTTGACGTCGCCAACCCAGGGTGTTTGCGGGGCGGCATACGCCGCCGGCGTCCGGCGCCAAACGCCAGGACCCGGCGTAAGCGGGGCAACCGGTGAGGTGACGCCAATGGGCGTCATACGACCATCGCCATTCCTATCCTGGATCAGCATCGTTGCGGCGGCGAGGCCGACCGCCTGGCCGTTTCTCTTGGCGATTCCATCCGGGATCAGCCCCAGCGCCTCCGTGTAGGCGGCGTAGAGTGTCGTGGTCTGCGACGGGAAATAGTTCACGAGGGTGCCGTAGGCGGCTTCGATGACCGCCGCATCAATCGACGAACCCCTCGGCGCGTGGACGCCCCCATGGTATGGAACGTAGTCGCCCCGGACAGCCACGGTTGCATTGTAGACGGCCGCGGATACGTACCCCATGTAAATGAGCCCCTCGTTTTGAAAAGCCCCCGACCCCACCACGGTGTTCTCGGCGATTTGGTTCCACTGCGCAACGGTATTTCCCGGCGGCAATGCAGCCGACGCCGTGTGGAGCGCGATGACGGCTGACCCACCGGCTGTAATTGCAAAAAACGTGAGCGCGCGCGATGCGCGCCCGATGGTCCCTAAAAGTTTGCCTAACATTTGACCCCCTACACCCGGTTGATTGAGTTGGTGCGTACAACAGTCGAACTATCGCTCCGCACCCTAACAAGCGGGCGCCAGGCAAACCCGACATTTCCTGCCAAAATTTCTCCAAATCATAAAAATGTGCTATCTCACGAGGGGTCAGGAGACACGGGAAGGGCAAAGGATATGACCGGTTCGATTTCCACACAGACGCTGGAGAGACTCGCGACCTTCGGAGAATTCCTTCGATACCTGCGCCGGCGCGCCGGCCTTACACAGACTGACCTGTCGATCGCTGTCGGCTGCAGCGATGCCCAGATCAGCCGCCTCGAACAGAACCTGCGCCTGCCCAATGTCGCCAATGTTGACGCGCGATTCCTGCCGGCGCTCAAATTAAAGCATGAACCGGCGGCCCGCGAGCGCCTGCTATGGTTGGCCACCGACGCACACCGGCGATGGGCGGAGGCGGCAGCTGCTGCCGACCCTGCGTCAAACGCGAATACGCCATCGATTGCCGTGATGCCGTTTCTCAATCTCAGCACTGACCCCGGCAACGAATACTTCTGCGACGGTCTCGCCGAAGAACTCCTCAACGCACTGACAAAGGTGCGGCGGCTGTTCGTCGTCGCCCGTGCCTCGGCGTTCTCATTCAAGGGAAAGGATCTGGATGCGCGGGAGATCGGCAGACGGCTCAACGTCGATACCATCCTCGAGGGCAGTGTCAAACGCGTGGACGATCGCTTGCGCGTCGCCGTGCATCTCATCAATACCAACAGCGGCTTCCAGATATGGTCGGAGCGCTTCGACCGACGCATGACTGATTTGTTTGCGCTTCAAGACGAGATCACGCTGGCGATCGTCGATCAACTCAAAATCGAGCTCCTGGAAAAGGAGAAACTTGCATTGCTGGGCCGCCATCCGGTGAATCTTGAAGCGTTCAATCTGTACTTGAAGGGGCGCTTTTATTGGGCGCGGCGGCCGCAAGGGATCAACAAGGCTATCAAGTATTTCGAGCTTGCCATCGAGAAGGACCCGCGCTCGGCGGTGGCCCGCGCTGGTCTGGCCGATTGCTACGTGACTCTAGGTTCTTGGGAGAACGGCACCATGCCGCCCGTGCAAGCGATGGCTAAGGCCAAATCGGCCGCGAGCATCGCGTTGGAATTGGATGGCCGACTGGCTGAGGCGCATGCGACGCTCGCATATCGCACTACTCATCATGATTGGGATTGGGCGACCGCGGAAGCTCAATTCCGACGGGCACTTGAGCTCAATCCAAACTACGCAGTGAGTTATCATTGGTACTCGCACTATCTGACCGCGATGGGCCGCACTGAGGAGTCCCTTGAGGCCAGCAAGCGCTGCCTTGAACTCGATCCGCTCGATCTCGTCATCAACATTCATATGGCGTGGCATCATCAGTTTGCCAGGCAATATGAAGAGGCGGTCGATCAATGCTGGAAAACCAATGAACTCCACCCAAACTCTTTCTGGCCACCGTATTTCTTTGCACTCGCTTATCAGCAGCAGGGGAAGATCGCCGAAGCAGAGGCGGAATTTCAGAAGGCGATCCGGATGTCCGATAACGTCACGTTCACCACGGCGGGGTTGGGGCATCTTTACGCAAGCACGGGTAAATTGGCTGACGCTCAAGCCATATTCAAGGAATTGGGCTCGCGCTCGCAGACAAACTACGTGCCCGCGTATGATCTGGCGCTGGTCTGCACCGGGCTAGGGTGGACAGACCAAGCGTTTGATTGGCTCTCCAAAGCGCTCGAAGAAAGGTCCGGTTGGCTGGCTTACCTGAATGTTGAACCTCGAGTGGACACGTTGCGGCGCGACTCGCGGTTCGACGATCTGTTGCGAGGCGTACGACTAATACCCGGCCTTTCGCAGAAATAGCCGGCGATGGGCACCTTCTGTCACGTCGAATTGTATCGGTCCCCTTAAAGGTCTCTTAAACGGATTTGATATTACCGGCATTGGTATAGGAAAGGACTCGAGGAGTAAGTGCTGTGTCCACGTGTGAGAATGCAAAACTATTCGAGAAAAGCCATCTGCCCGTACGCACTAGTTTGGGGGCAATGACGCCGTTCGACGATTCCTTACTTCGAGCGCGAGGGTTCGACGAGCGCGGTAATCGTATCGGCGGGATCAGCGCGCCCGTTCAGGTGACGGTGCCAACAGGTACTATGCTTGTGCGCACTTTCGGCGGTGATGCGCAGGCGGTGGGACAATGGTGGTTTACATTGCATGAACTCAGCGAGGTACTGAATTACGTCGGGCACACCGACGTTGCGGAAGGGCGTCAGGCCGGAAAGGGAGTACTCCACGCTTTTTTGGCCGTGCTGCAACGCGAATGGAAGAGCACGTGCGAGTTTTTTGCCCTGGTGGAACTCCAGAAGTCGGTTTACGCCTTTCATGGCGAGGGAGGCCATGTTGCTTACGGCGGAGCCGGCGGACAAAAGGCTGCACGAATCATTTCCAGGGGTTCGCAACGTGGTGTCCGACAGATCATGTTGCCGAAGCTGTGGGAATATCAATCAGCCGTGGTATACCGAATTTCGAAGGGGAGCACCGATCGAGAACTCGTCGCTGTATGTCGGCGATTACCAGCGCAGCCGCTACCGTTCGAAGCTTAGGACTCGATCTCTGCTGGGCGACCGGGACTTTCCCATAAAGAGATGCGGGCGATGTGAATCGAACCCAAACGGACGGGGCTTCAAAGCCCTTAAAACACGGCATTTCGCGAAGTCCGGACGGGAGCGTGCGATTTCCGTGCGAATTTTCGCGTCATGAGGGGCAACGTAGGACGCTAGTGCCGCGCCATCCAGTCGCCAATGCTCCCGGATCAAGCCCGTCGAGCCGCGCTTCGGAGTCCGCGAAGAATTTCCTCAATGCGCCTCCTCTGGCTCCAGGCGTTGACGGAGCGTCGCGATAGAGCGACGTCGCGCCACCAGATCGCGGGGGTTGACATCGGCGCCGACCCCCTCACCGGAAGCCACGCCGGCGAGGGCCGCCCATATCGATTGAACCGGCAACATTTATCGGTAAACTGCACATCCGTTTCGGCCTAGCTCCCAGCATCACTGAGAGCGTGCGGCCATCGATTGTATGAGGATCTGATTGAGCACGAACCTGGAGTTGAGCCTAAAGGACGCTATTGACACACCACGGACGGTCATCGACATTCGCTATAGCGAGGTTGGTCTGGTGCAAGTGCGCATCCGTACTACGGACGCGTGCGCCATTCTAAACGAGCTGGCCGGGCGAGTCGCCGCCGCGCCGCATTTCTTCCGCCGCATCGCCGTGTGTCTGGATCTCAGCGCGCTCGAGAAGACACCTGAAGTCGCCGAGATTCATGCCGTGATCGAGGCGGTGCGTCGCGTCGGCATGCTGTCGGTCGGACTTGCCGGCGATGTCGTTGAACTGGAAACCGTGGCGAGTGCGCTCAACCTGCCGATTCTTTCGAGCTTTCGGACGCCCACCCGTCCAGCCCCGGTACTCGAACCTGAGCAGGCTGCACCGACCACGCCGGAGCCCGCGCCGGCGCCGGCCGATTCGAACGTTTCGACCCTGATTCACAACCAGCCCGTGCGCTCGGGCCAGCGTATCTATGCGCGCAATCGCGATCTCATCGTCAATGCCGGCGTCGCCGCCGGTGCGGAGGTCATGGCGGACGGTTGCCTCCATATTTATGGTCCGCTGCGCGGCCGCGCAATGGCCGGTGCGAGCGGCGATCCCGCAGCGCGAATGTTCTGTCAGGAGTTTGACGCGGAACTCGTGTCGATCGCGGGCGTGTTCCGTGTCTTTGAAACGATTCCCGCCGAGCTGGCCGCCATGCCGGTGCAGGCCTGGCTCGCAGGCGAGGATCTGCATTTCGCGCCCATCGGCGCATGAGCCGTCCCGCCGCGGACATCATTAGATTACAGTCATCCGGCTGCTAAAAGACGCATCCAGCGACTTTCATGTCAGCAGCCCCAAGATCTTTGCATAGGAGAATCCAGAATTGTCCGAGACTATCGTTGTAACTTCGGGTAAGGGAGGAGTTGGAAAGACCACTACCTCCGCCAGCATAGCGTGCGGACTCGCGCGCCGCGGCAAACGTGTTGCGGTGATCGATTTCGACATCGGACTGCGCAACCTCGATCTGATCATGGGGTGCGAGCGGCGTGTCGTATATGATTTCGTGAATGTCATCCAGGGCGACTGCGTACTCAAACAGGCGCTGATCAAGGACAAGCGCATCGATACGCTGTATCTATTGGCCGCGTCGCAGACTCGCGATAAGGAAGCGCTCACCGATGCAGGCGTACGCCGCGTACTCGACGAACTCGCGGCCGAGGGCTTCGAGTACATCATTTGCGATTCGCCCGCGGGAATCGAGAAAGGCGCGCATTTGGCGATGTATTTCGCGGACCGGGCTGTGGTCGTCGTCAATCCGGAAGTCTCCTCGGTACGCGATTCGGATCGCATACTCGGCCTGCTCGCCAGCAAGACGCTGCGCGCCGAGCAAGGCAATGGCGGAGTGAAAGAGCACCTGCTGCTGACCCGCTACAGCCCGCGACGGGTCGCGAGTGGCGAGATGCTGAGCGTCAAGGACGTCAAGGACATACTCGGTCTCGACGTGGTCGGCGTCGTTCCGGAGTCGCCCGACGTATTATCCGCGTCCAACGCCGGTGTTCCCGTCATTCTCAACGGCGAGAGCGACGTATCAGCCGCCTACGAGGACGCCGTAGCCCGCTTGTTGGGCGAGACCGTGCCGATGCGCTTCACAGAGGAACCCAAGAGAGGTTTCTTCGCGCGCATGTTTGGGGGCTGACGTGGGTTTACTCGCTTTTTTTCGCAAGACTTCATCGTCGGCCAATGTCGCCAAGGAGCGTCTGCGCATCATCGTCGCGCAGGAGCGCAACGCGCGCGGCGGCCCAGACTACCTGCCCACGCTGCGTCGCGAGTTACTCGAGGTGATCCGCCGGTATGTGAACATCGATCCGTCGGCGGTTCAGATCAACCTCGGACGCGATGACGGTCACGAGGTACTCGAACTGTCGGTCGCACTGCCGGAAGAGCCGCGGGACGGCTCGATGGCCGAGCGCTGAGTTCGCAGGAGCAGCGCGCGCCGAGTCACGAAGTGTGATTAGCGTGTGAATTTTCGCGGTATTTGGGCAACGCAAGGCTGCGTAGGGATACATCCATGTCCGAGATCCCGGGCTCCATCCGTTCGGTCGTAGGTAGGCCATAACCGGCCTCCCGGCTCCCGAATCGGGCTGCACGCAAGCGGACCCTGCTGCCGGCAGGCGGATGCGCGTCAGTTGCGGCCTGCGCGCTGGCTCACGTAGATGTCTCCGTCGCGTCCGAAGTAGAGTCGATTGCCATCCGCCGACAACGTCGCGCGCTGCTCCACGCCGGCCGTGTTGACCGCATCGCCCATGTTCTCCGGCTGCGACCACTGTCCGGTAAGCCACCACGAGTGCGCGATGTACACGTCCTGACCGCCCTTCGCGGGCTGGTTCTTGCCCCAGGTGGGGCGGTTCGAGCTGAACACGATCTCGAAGCTGCCGTCATTGCGCTCGCGCACGTTCGGCATGATGTCCTCAAATTCCGTGCTGAGCTCCTTGACCATCTCGCCGGGGCCGAAGCTTCCATCCGCGCGCATGCGGCTCATATAGATATCCTGGTCGCCGCTGCCTCCGTTGCTCGAGTAGAACAGAAATGTGCCGAACCAGGTTTGGACCAGCGACGGACTGCGCTCAGGGCCACTGAAGTTCGGTCCCTCGGGCGCGCAGGCGAGCATTGCCGGCGGGCTCCAGTCGCCCGCCGGGCTCTGGCGCGAGAGATACATGTCGCCGCCACCGCAGGGGGGCGTGTCGGTCCCGTTGTCGAGGCGCTCGGAAACGAAAAACAACCAGCGACCCCACACAGGCGTCGGGCAGAAGTCCGACGCCGCGCTGTTGACCGGTTCACCCAGGTTCTTCGGCGGCTGCCAGGGCGAGGTGAGCGTGTCGCGATCGGAAACCCAGATGTCGTTGCCGACGTTGCCAACGACGCCACCCGGCCGGGTCGAAGCGAACAGCAGGCTCAGTCCGTCGGGAGATTCGATCGGGCAACCCTCCGCCTGTGGGGAATTCACCGCCGCGACGGGAATCGCAGTGCTCACCGCCGTCAGGTTGGGGCCGGCACGGCCGTCATGAGGCACGGCCGGTATTGACATAAGAGACGTGGCCGTGGCGAGCAGCACGGCCCGGGCTTTCATGTTGAGGTTCACTGTAGTACTCCAGTCATTTTGATGGGGATCGCGTCAGGGACGACCCGAACATAGGGCTCACCGGAGCAGACGGACAATGGACGGCGGATGACGCGGAGATGACGCGGTATGACGCGGGGCTCTCAGCGTGTATGCTTAGGGCCCGGACGGCTCCAACAGACGCACCCAACCGTGGACGTACCCGCCGACATTCATTTCGATTGCTGGACCTTTCGGCGCCAACCGCGTGAGCTGTTGCGAGATGGTGTACGCGTGAAGCTGCAAGATCAGCCGCTGCACGTGCTCGAAGAGCTGCTCAACGCGCCTGGCGAACTCGTCACTCGCGAACACCTGATCGCGCGGCTCTGGCCGAAGCGCATCGTGGAGTTCGATGCCGCGCTCAATGCCGCCGTGCGCCGGCTTCGAGCTACCCTCGGAGATGAAGCGGAAACGCCGCGTTACATCGAGACGGTGCCGCGGCAGGGCTATCGGTTCATCGGAACGGTGCGGGCATGGTACGAGACGCCAGCGGTTTCTGTCGCGGTGAGACCTGCGATCGCATCGCTGATTCCGGCGCCTCCTGCTTCGTCGCTATCTACACAGCGAGCATCGCGAATAATGCCGCGCGCGGGCATCGCGATCGCCGTGGCAGCGGTCGTCATAGGCGTGGGCACTGCAGCCGCGTGGGCCTGGTACACGCCTGCTTCGCGGCCGGTCGGCGCCGAAACCGTGCTGTTGTCCGAGGCGATGTTGCGGGCGAAATTCTTCGCGCAGCGCCGGCACCCGGGCGATCTGGAACGGGCCGCGAAGGAATATGAACGCGCGCTCAGCCTCGCCCCGAATCTGGCCCGCGCGTGGGCCGGTCTTGCGAGCGTGCACTGGTTCGAAATCGCGGAGGGCCTGCAGCCTCGCGAAGCGAATCTGCCCAAAGTCCGGGACGCCGCGCAGCGCGCCCTGTCTCTCGACCCCCAACTCGTCGAGGCGCACATTCGGCTGGGGTTGTATCTGTGCGCCACCGGCCAGCGCGCGGCCGCGCTCGAGCACCAGGAGAAGGCTGCCGCGATCGACCCGGACAACCCGCTCGTGCTCACCATTCTCGCCGGGCTTACGGCAGACGAAGGTCGGTGGGATGAAGCGATCGCCTTTCAGCGACGAGCGGTCGCGGCTGAGCCACTCTCGCTCGCGGCGGCACAGAATCTCGCGGACTTCCTGTTCCTCGCCGGCCGCATCCAGGACGCGAAGACGCAGTTCGCGAAAGTGCTCGAGCTCGATCCGACCCAACCCAACCAGATCAGCGCGTTCGCGGAAATTCTCGAGGGTCGGTACGAGCAAGCGCTGCGCGTCGTCGAAACCTGGCCCGAGGGCGATGCACGCGATCACAGCCTCGCCCTGATCTATCACGGGCTCGGCCGCGACGCGGAAGCGAGCGAACGACTCGAAAGTCTCAAAGCAGCAAAGACTTGGGACAACAAGGTACGCGTCGCCGAGGTGTACGCCTATCGGGGCGAAATCGAGGAGGCGTTCCGCTGGCTACAGAATTCGGACTCGAACAGGCCGGAAGACTCGGAGCCGCTGCTATATGCATCGCCGTTCCTGAAACCGCTGCACCAGGATGCGCGCTGGGCGCACCTAGTGCGCGTGGCGCAGGCCGTACCGCAAAAGTAGCCCGGGCGCGAAATCGGTTCTGGTATGTAGTGCATCTGGACGTGGGACTAAGTCGCGCCGCAGGACAACGCAGGGACACACCAGGCAACGAAAAGTGGAGCGGGCGATGGGAATCGAACCCACACGGGCGGCGCTTCCGGGACTAGAAAATAAGCGATTTGACGCAATGGCGGATGCCAAGTGTGATTAGCGTGTGAATTTTCGCGGTATGTGGGGCCACGTAGGCCAACGTGGGGATGCGCGACGTTGGAAGTCTCGGCTCAAGCCTTTCTGTCGTAGATCTCTGGCCGGGTCACTTCCCGCCTTTTGTGCTCGCTGGCACGCATGCCCGAAGCGGCCAACCAGATGCTGGTATCGATCGGCGTGGTTGCTACGCTGTGCTACAGTGTGCATCTCTTTACGGAGCACTCGTGTTGGACGAGTAGCTCCGGGCTCGCGGCAATGGGCGGTGGCCAACTGCAGCACAAATGGACGATGCGAAAATGCCAGGAAAGTTCAGATCCCATTCGGATGATGCCGCTTCCGTTTCCACATGAGCCGCCCACCCCACGCATAGGAGTCGGCGTTGTTCTCAAGATTCTGGTGTGGCGCCGCGTTCGCTTTATCTTGTCTAAGGCCGTCCCATTTATAGCCGACCCATTCGACACCGTTGACATCCGTAGTCGTGACATCGTCCGTGTTCGCGAATTTATGCGACGCCTCGTGCACGATAATACGTGCGACTTTGCCGGCTTTGAGGCTGTCGAGACGCTCGACGTTTAAATGGATGCGGCCCGTGTTTGACGTTCCGGCGCCACGTATCCAACCGCCGGTTCCTTTCCGAATGTGCTGAATGTCGCGAATCGCACCGGTGACGCTGCCCTTCTTCAGCGAGTCCATGGCATCGCTCAACCCCTCCTTGACGTCATCCAAGTCGTGGACGTGGCCCACGACGATCTCGAACGGGCCATTCAGCTTCGTAGACCTCGGCGTCGTAGCGCAGAAGAAGGCCAAGGAGCGCTCAGCGCGCCACTTAAAGCGCTCGCGGATTTCTTGTACGTCGGCGCAGAATTGATCGCTGTTGCAGCGGTGCGAAGCCAGCCGACGAACGACAGGGTAGCGCGCGAGCAATTCCGGCAATGGATTGCCGGGCTTCCCGAGTCAGAAAAGACCGCCCTGCTCAGCCGCCTTGCAATCGACAACGAGCACGGTTTGCGTGCTGAATTGCTCCGGCGCTATCACCATACGCGCCCTACAGTCGACTCGCCTACGGCGGCGAAATCTCGGACGGTCGCGGAATTACTGGATGAGGTTGAACGGCGCGAACGACAACGTCTGGCGCGGGAGGGAAGGCGCGAACCGCGGCGCCGTTCAGCACGCAGACCCGATCGTGACGAGAATTGCAGATGAAGAAAAAATTGCGCAAGTCGACTGTCAAGCCGGTCGTGAAACCTAAGATCCCCTCTCGCTCCAGAATTCTCGAATCGCTAACAGGCTCCGACGCGTTGTCGATACTGGAAATCCTCGCCGACCGCGATGCGGGTTAGCGCGCGAAATTGACGCCGTTGCCGTCGATCTCCTGTGTGAAGTCGACGTAGCAGGCGTGGCGTATGCCCTCGAGGTACTACAAACCAAAGAGCTGTTCAATGCCGATGTGCTCGGCGAGTTCGAGCAAGGCATCGAGATGCTCGTCCTGGCACAGAGGCTCGCGATCGACTTCAATTTTGAACGCTGATTCCGGGAGTCGATCACCGAACAAGGCGACCGCTCGCGCGGCGTCATCCTGCCGGGACGTCCAGAGAAGTCCCTTGGCGCGCGTCGCGGTATGAAACCACGCCGCCCACTCGCGCGTCCGCGGATAAGCGGTAACCGGGGTGTCAATGAGATCCGTACGACGGAGGCCCAGGCGCTTGAGTCCCTTCACCGAAAGGTCGACCGCCTGCAGACGACGCTTCGGCCGAATGCGTGAGACGACGAGGTGCTGCTGCCCCAAAGCGTCGATATCGAGAATGTATCCGCCGGGCGGCGTCGGAACATCGTGAAACACGGTCTCCATCATCGCCCCCGCCAAAGTGCTTGCCCCGTACAGCACAGGAATGGTTGTGCCGTCAGGTCGCCCGATCGGACTGAACCGGGCGTCGCCGTGGTTGCTAGGATTGAACTGGGTGGCGCGGTAGGAACTGGAGTGCACCCGCCATAGCGCACCCGCGCCAAGTGCAACGAGTTTGGGAGAGTTTTCAGACGGCGGGCGCGGAGCCGTCCGACGCCTAGCCATGGCTGGAGTTACGATAGTGTTCCGTAGCGCGTAGCACCCTTTTCGGCTCGTTGCCCAGTAATTCACGCGGGCGGTGATTCCCGAGCCAAGCATTGGTGGATTCAAACCAGACGGCGACACGCCACGGACTGATCGGCCCAAACAGCTTCAGAACGGATTCCAGACCGGGTATGGGTCGATATGCCTCGTCAAGCCCATAGCGCGGAAATCGATCTTGCCCTTGGTACGGAACGGCAAAAATTTTTCCCTCCTGTTTCCAGCGATTTGCAGGCGCAGCGAGATTGCTGGGACTGAACTTGCCGCGCTCGCCGATCTCCTCGGCCGTAAGCCACTCGGAATTCTCCAGCACAGCCTCAAGCGCTTTCGCTTGCTTCTGAGCCCGGCGGATATCGAGAGTACGCAGTTTGACTCCGCGCAACAGCACGTCGAGCAGCGACTTGAAGTCCGTCTGCCGTTTCTCCTTTACCCGAGCGGTAACCAAGGGGATCAGTTCCGCCAGGACGCTTTCGACTTCCGGCTTCAAAGCTCGCGGCACGTCGGCCGAAGGGATGCGGACGATATACGTATCATTGCTCATGACAAAGTCTCGTGAAATACATGAACGCTGGCAATACTATCACTAATTTCATGTATGTGCATCCAGAGGCCGCGTTCCAACTCGAACTGTTCCGGCGTCGCCGAGCGAAGCTCGCCCGTTCGTACACCCGTCAGCAACAACAACCGCAGGCCCAACTGCGTGGTGGTATCGCCACGGCCGCGGTAGTTACGCAGCTTAAGCAAGAATGCCGGCACTTCGCTCATGCGCAGGTAAGGATTGTGCGTGACGGGTGGCCGGGGTATCACCACGATATCGAGGTCAGCTGCCGGATTGTTGGCAAGGTTTACCTCAACCATCGCGTGCCGGAAAAGCTGGTTGAACCAGGTTCGACACTTCGATGCCATGGTGAGGGCATTACGCCGCTCGATCTTGCGCAGAACCTCCAGCAAATCGGCACGCGACACCTCGAAAATCGACCGCTTGCCCAGATATGGCAGGACGTCCTTCGTGAAGATCCTGTTGATCTGCGAGAGTGTGCTTTGACGACCCGTCTTTACGGTCAGCGCCCGGACTTTGAAGTCGCACCATAATCGAAAGACGGCCTCAAAGGTGTTCGCGGTCGTAGCGGCGGCGGCCGCGCGTTCTTGCCGACGATGAACGCGCGGATCGATGCCTTTGGCGACCAAATTGCGGGCTTCATCCCGCCTGGTGCGAGCGTCCCTCAAGCTGATTGCCGGATAGACGCCGAGCGAAATGCGCGATTGCCGCGTCTAGGCAACGCAGGATACCCCAGACAACGAAAAGTGGAGCGGGCGATGGGAATCGAACCCACGGCTCAAGCTTGGGAAGCTTGGGTATTACCATTATACGACGCCCGCGTGCATGTGATTCTAGTCGCCTTACGGCCGGACAATCAATATTTGTGAGTGAACTGCCAAACGGGCGCGATGCGACCGAAGATCGGCCCGAACTCCGCGTCGCCGTTCAATCACTACTGTCGGGCTCGAAGAAACTCCAGCGCACTTGCGGATACTGCTGCCGGAACTCCTTTTCGACCCTATTGATGGACGCAATCAGTGCGGGAACCGTGGCCTCCGTGGCCATCTGAACTTTGACGGAGACCATCACATCATTGCCCAGCTGCAGGGTGATGAGATTGAACACCCGCGCGATCTCCGGCCGCTGTTCCAGATAGTGCTTCATGCCCTGCGAGACAATGGGATCCGCGCTCTGCCCGATCAGCATCGCCTTGACTTCGATCGCGACGAACACTGCAACGACGATCAGCAGCACCCCGATCATCACGGTACCGATGGCATCCCAAAGAGGGTTACCCGTTGCAACTGCCAGCGCGACCGCTATCAGCGCGAGCGTCAATCCCGCGAGAGCTGCAAGGTCTTCGCCGAAGATCACGAGCAGCTCCGCCTGACGGCTTTCGTGAAACCAACGCCGGAAGCTGCGTCCGCCACGCGCCTTATTCACCTCGACCACACACGCGCGCATCGAAACACTCTCCGCCGCGATGCTGAACACCAGCACGCCGACTGCCCACCACCAGCTACTGAGCGGTTCCGGATGTGAAAGCTTATGGATGCCTTCGTAGAGCGAGAACATGCCGCCCACCGAGAACAGCATGACGGCCACCAGGAACGACCAGAAATAGATCGCCTTGCCGTAACCGAGCGGATAGTCCGGTGAGGGGGGCTTGCGGGATTGCCTCACCCCCAGGAGCAGCAACCCCTGATTGCCGCAGTCCGCCAGCGAATGCACGGTTTCGGCGAGCATCGCCCCCGAGCCGCTCACATAGGCCGCAAGCCCTTTCGCCAGCGTGATCGCAAAGTTCGCGCCTAGCGCGAACAAAATCGCGCGGGTGGAATCGCCGTGGCCTGACATCTGAATCCAAGGGTGAGCTAACCGAGGCTGGATGATGCATCAATGCGCCTGCCCGGTCGAGCCTGCCGCGTGTGCCGGCGCACCCGCGTCATCACGGTAGTTGCGCCTTGACGTGGCTGCCTACCGCGACGATCCCCAGCGCGAATGCGGCAGTGACCGCCTCTGCACGGGAGCGCACCCCGAGCTTTCCCAGAAGTGCAGAAACGTGGTGATCTACGGTTTTCGGCGAACGATGCAGCCGACGCGCAAGTTGCGCGTTGGTGCAGCCTTGCACGACAAGCTGCAGCACTTCCATCTCTCTTGCAGTTATGCCGAGCGGATTCTCGCGCGTGGCTTCATTCGGACCGCGGGGTATAGAGCGCGCGCCAAGCGCGCGCAGGCGCCTGCGCACGATAGCCGCCAGAGGCCCCGCTCCCAATTTATCCAGGATAGCGAGCGCCTCACGCAAGGCTTCTTCATGACCATCCGCGAGAGCGAGCGCCTGCTCGTACGGCATGCCGATACGCGCCCAGAGGTCGGCTGCCTCTCGCCACTCACCGGCGAGCATGAGCCGGTAGGGCTCTGCCACGCCGTCGGGAATCGAGCCGGGCTGCGCGCGGGATTGCCAAAAAAGAAGCTCGCCGTGGATCCAAGGCGCGCTGTGACCGCGCACATGCTCCAGGCCAATGGCTGTTTCGCGTGCAACGCGATCGAGGTCCCCGCGATACCACGCCTGCTCGGCGCGCGCAGCCGCGACGCGGCCGATGCGGTTGAGTTCACCCGTGGGCAAAGCGAGCTCGAACGCTTGATCCAGCAACCCGTCCGCACCCGGGTCATTGCGGCGCAAGCGTACGAGAGCAAGTGTGACCAGGACCGTGATGCGCTGCTGCACGCCGGTGACCTCGGTGCTCTGCAGCAGCTCCGTCGACGTCCGCGCGGCTTCTGTCCACTCGCCTCGTTCGAGTTCGCACGGAGTGTAGTAGGCGCGCATATAGGCGCTATGCGAAAAAATCCCTCGTTTCTCACAGTGAGCCACGCCGTCGCGAAATAACCTTTCGGCTCTTGCGAAGTCATGCAGCAAAACCGCGTAGAACAACAGACTGCGGTACGAAAGCGCGGCAAACTGCTCGAGGTTGTGCTCGAGCGCTAGGGCGAGACCGCGCTCGAGAGGTTCGTATCCGGAGCGGTCGCCGGTGCCGAGCAACGCCGCTCCGATGTTGCTCAACGCATACGATTCCGTTGCAGGGTCGCCGCACTCGTGCGCAATTGCGAGCGCGCGGCGCCCGAAATCGAGGGCCTCCCGGTCCCCGCCGCGGTTCACCGCAAGCAGAGCGCGTGCGCAGTACGCCATCGCCAAATTCGCGCCGGGCGGGAGTGCTTCGAGCAGAGTGATCGCCTTCGTGACGCAGTCATCCGCGCGCGCCTTATCGCCAATCGTCCGATACTCGTGCGCCAAGAAGCTCAATACGCGCGCCTGCGCCTCAATATTGCCAACCTGGCACCACGATGTGACTGCAGCCGTCGCGGAGGTAATGGCTTCGCGTGTCTGATTCGCCACGCTGCATTCCTGCGCATGGCTCTCGAAGAGTTCTGCTTTAACTGCCGCCGCTAATGAGACGCTGTGGCGTAGAGCCGCGCTCAAATGCGCAGCGGCCTCCCGGTGAGCGCCAAGCCGTGCCGCCTCCTTTGCGGCGAGCGGCGCGTATTCGAGGACGACTGCGGCGGCGTCTGCGAGCTTGGCATGATGCAGCAGCCGTGTTAAATCGACGCCGTGTTCCATGAGCGCTCGCAGCACGCGGCCGTGCATCGCGCGGAGACGCTCCGGCGCCATGGTGCTATACACCGCAAGACGCGCCAGCTCGTGACGGAAGCACACCGAGCCGGTTTGCACGTCGAGCAGTCCACGAGCGCCGGCCTCGTCGACGGCCGCCTGGCGGGAGCCGAGAACTGCTTCGATCAGCCACGCTTCAGCCTTTCCGGGTGATAGAGAGACAAGCTCGGCCAGCTCACGCGTGGCGGGCGCACAGCGGGCCAGCCGCGAGAGAACAGCATCGCGCACAGTCTCCGGAACGCGCTCGTCCGGGCTTGCGAGCACCTCGCGCACGAAGAAGGGATTGCCGCCAGTAACCTGATGGAGGAATGCGGCATCTCGTCCGGTATCTTTTGCCAGCACCTCCACTGCCGCGGCGGAGAGCGGCAGGAGGCGCATGCGCATCACATGATCGCCCGTGAGGTCACCCAGCGCGAGCCGGACGGGATGATTCGCGGACAGCTCTTCATTGCGATAAGTCGCAATGAAGACTGCGTTCGTGCGGTGAATCCGTCGCCCGATGAACCGCAGGAAATCCAGTGTTGCCTCATCGGCCCAATGCAAGTCCTCCATCACGACCAGGCAAACGCGTCCGGGCCGCGCGAGCTCATCGAGGACAACTCGGAAGAGCCAGTCACGAGATTTGTCGTCGGCTGTGACGCCACTCCCCTCTGAAGTTTGTGCGGCAATCTCGTGCACGGGCGCCAACGCCCGTGGCGTGGCGAGCCCGTCGCACGCGCCCCACAGCGTTCGCGCGTCGCGTCGGTGTTCCGAGACGAATCGATCTACGAGCGAACTCTTGCCCACTCCTGCTTCTCCGGCGACGAGAATGAGCTTCCCAGAACCCGCTCGTGCCTCCTGAAAACAGCGGTTCAGTGTTTCGAGTTGTTCCTGGCGCTCGAGCAGATGCATGCGGCCGATTATCCGCCGTAACCCGGGACGGCGGCCATAATCTGGGGGTGCCCGCTGCAAAAATGGGGGCCGGTCGCTCTCCGAGCACGCGCGCTAGCGGGTATCCCGGTGGTTTGGCCGCTATCTATGGCCCGCTGCCGCTTGTACCGCGGGGAGTGGGTCTCCAGTGAAATTCGCCGTGTTCACGCGGAAGGAGAGCGTGAACTCCGCTCCATGTCCGGTACTCCGTGCGGCGAGATCCCACTTGTGTGCCGCGGCGATCTCCTGACAAATCGAGAGTCCTAGGCCCGCCCCGTCATTTCGACGCGTTGCGCCTCGCCAGAATCGAGTGAACAGTTTCGGTAGTTCGCCGACGGCAATGCCTGGTCCTTCGTCGCGGATGCATACGTGGCCGGTATCGACCGTCACCGCAACGACGCCGCTGACGGGCGAGTGCTGAATGGCGTTTTCCACGAGGTTCTTGAGGAGCATGAACAACGCTCCTCGGTCCGCTTGCAAGGTTGGGATCCCTGGTGCGCAGCAAATGTCCACGTACACTTCGCGGGGTTCCGCCAGCCGTCTCAGATAGTCGACGACATCTTCCGCAACGGCGGCTACGTCGACGGCTTCAAAAACATAGTTCTGCGTTTCGCTCGCTTCGGCCAAATGCAGAAGTTGATTGACCTGTCGCGCCATCAGGTCAAGGTCGTGGAGCAAAACCTCCCGGTCGGTGGTGCCTTCCATGTCGATTTGCGCGCGGATCAGAGCCAGGGGAGTTTTCAATTCATGGGCCGCGCCGGCAAGGAATGCCCGTTGTACGATATATCCCTTCTCCAACCGGTCGAGCGTGAGATTGAATGCGTCCACGACCGGAAGGAATTCGATGGGAAGCTTTCGCGTCGACAGCCGCTTCGATATGTTATGCGCATCGATGCGTGCCGCTGCGGCGGAGGTCTCGCGCAGCGGCATCAATACCTTGCGCAGCGTGAAATAAACGGCAACGGTGAATAGCACCACCGAACCAAGTGCAAATCGCAGCGTATCGCTGACCAACAAGTGCGCGACGAGCGACCGTGTGAGCGCCGCGAGCCGCTCGGTAATAGCGACCTGTATGTAGTATGTTTTGGTGCCGTGCACCATCGGTTCTGTTCTTACATGCAGCGTCTCGCCGCCCGTGTTGAGGGTGAACGAGCCCAGCGTCGAATCGAACGGCTGCCCGGGAGGAGCGAGTGCGACTGCATCATGCTCAGAACTGATGATGACGGCGCCGGACGCGTCCAGAATTCGATATTTTAGATCGGCAGCGAAGTCGTGATATACCCATGACAAATCGCGGGGAAGCGGCACGCCCACGACCGGGCGTCCGGCCGAGTCGAACCGGATACTCCGGTGAAGCAGCTCTGCGACCTTTCCCAATTGCGCTTGGGTCGTCACACCGCCATCCTGGTTAGAACGGAACCAGACGACACTCGCGATGAAGCACGTCGTCAACATCAGCGCCGCCACGTACGTGCACAGCAGCTGGGCAGCCAGGCTACGTGGCCAGCGGGAGGAAACGAAGCGCATAGCCGTACCCTCGGGCATTGCCGATCTGCAGGGCGGAGTTGATCGCCGCCAGCTTTCTCTTTAGTCGGTGCATTGCGACATCGAGTGCATTCGGTGTGACGGCATCGCTCAAGCCCCAAGCCGCCACCTCGAGGGCTGAGCGGCGCACCGTCGTACCGTCGGCTCGGATCAGAGCGATCATGATCTGCAATTCGGCCGGCGCGAGCGTCACCATTTCCGAGCCACAAGTCATACAGCCTTCGGCCGGCCGAACATGAATGTCGCCAAATTCCGGCGTCAGACTTTGCAGCGACGGCGGACGGCGCATCAATGCACGGACGCGCGCCACGAATTCATCCATGGAAAACGGCTTGGTCAAATAGTCATCCGCACCCGATTCGAGCCCTTCGACCCGATCATGCAAGGCATCTCGGGCCGTCAGCATCAGGCAGGGAGTTCGAATGGCAGCGGCGCGCAGCCGCCGCACCAGATCGAGTCCATCGCCGTCGGGCAAACCACGGTCGATGACGAGCACGGCGTATGGGTTATCTCGGGCAGCGAGCGACGCCGGGCCCATCCGGTCGAAAATGTCGGTCTCGATGCCAGCGTTGAGCAGTGCTTTGCCCAAGAGCACCGACAAGCGCTGGTGGTCCTCGACCAATGCGATGCGGTTCATGTTAATTCTCATTCTAAACCGCGTCGGGTGGTGAACTACAAGAGCACGGATATTAGCGTCGAACCCTTACCGGCGACTTACTGGAAACCCCCACGGCAGGAAATCCGAGCGCGCCGCGGCCCGAACAAAAGACGACGTCGGTAAGCGAGCAGTAAGACTTGATCTCCTACGATGCAGGCACTTTCCTGCTGCCGCAGTAACCACCGATTGAATTATCACTGGAACAGAATCGATGAATGATTTTCGCTTGCCTGGAGATGAGAAACGTGCCGCCTCGCGCAGCACTCTGCAATCAGATTCGCAACACAACCGCCGCTCGACGATGAGTGTCGCTTGCGGATTGATCTTGCCGCTCGCTATTATATTGAGCGCAAGCGTGCGGCCCGCCGCGGCGGAAGCGAACGGCGACGCCGATGACGTGCCGTCCGCCGCAGCGGAAGAAAAAGACGAGTCCGGCGTGCCCGACCCATTCAGCGACAGATGGAAATTTCTATTGGGCGGCGGCGTCATCAACGGCGCGCGGTATCCCGGAAGCCGCTATGATTTCACGCGTGGCCTTCCTCTCGTGAGCGTAAGCTACGGCCGTTATTTTTTCGGGGCTGTACCTGGCGGCGGCACACCGGCCGGAGCCGGAGCCTATCTCTTCCATACCGAACATTGGGCGCTCGGTTTTAACATTGGCGGGGACTTCCGCAAGCCGCGACGAGCGACCGACGATCCGATCCTGCGCGGCTGGGGCGACATCAAGGGAACTGTGCGCGGTGGGATGTTTGCCACCTATACCAGAGAATGGCTGTCGGTTCGCGGGTCTATTTCCGACGACCTAGGCGGGCACCACGAAGGCGTGTTGGCGTCGCTTGCCATCGAAGCGAAGTACCATGTGACACAACGTCTGACATTGTCCATCGGACCCGAAGTGACTTGGGTCAATAACCAATATGCGAAAACTTTCTTCGGCATAGACGCCGCGCAAAGCGAGATCGCCGGAATCGCGCCGTATCGAGCCGGAAGCGGGATCAACACGGTGGGCGGCTCGGCGGGCGCCACGTACGTGGTGACGGATCATTGGTCACTTGGAGCGCACGTGAGCTATGGAAAGCTGCAGGGAGACGCCGCGGACAGCCCCGTGACCACCGACAAGACACAGCGGATGTACGGCGCGTTCTTCATGTATCGATTTTAAGTCGCCCCGTCAGCGACAACGACAACCGCTCGTGCGCCGTCTCGGCGACGCGTGCCCTCGTGGCTGCGGCGCTCGGGGACGGAACTGCGTCACAATTTGGGCCAGCGAGACGCGTCATTCGATCGCGTTACACTGACTTCACTACACATTGAGTCGATCCGCGATATCGTTGCATCCATGCGGCGCGGCTGGCGCCGGGACGGCAAAACTACTCAATGGCGGTCTAACATGTCTGAGTCACCCGTATTGCTCCGCAGCTCCTCATCGTTCATACAAGCGACGCTCGCATCCATTGCCGCGCTCGCCGTGCTCAACGGCTGCATCGTGCAAGGTCCGCCCTATGCGCCGGCGCCCAGCACTTACGAGGCAGTGAACGAACCGGCACCGAACTATTCCGAACCGGACGTTGAGATCACGGCCAGCGAAGCGCCGCCGGCCCTGCCGGAATACGACCAGCCCCCCTGCCCGGAGCCTGGTTATTTGTGGACGCCTGGTTACTGGGGTTACGGCGGCGAAGGTTACTATTGGGTGCCGGGGACCTGGGTCATGCCGCCGCGCGTAGGTTTATTGTGGACGCCCGGCTACTGGGGATGGAATGAAAGAGTATTCCTGTTTCACCGCGGCTATTGGAGTCCCCACGTAGGATTTTACGGCGGCGTCAACTACGGCGGCGGCTATGTCGGCAACGGTTATGCCGGCGGCCGTTGGGTACGCAACGAATTCGCGTACAACACCGCCGTGAACAACGTCAACAGGACGTACATTCACAATACCTACAACCAGACCGTCATCAACAACGTGACCATCAACCGCGTGAGCTACAACGGTGGCCGCGGTGGCGTGGATGCGCGACCGTCGCGCCAGGACGAATTTGCGCGACGTGAAACGCACGTGCCGCCACCCTCCATGCAGACCCGTCACGTCAACGAAGCAGGCCAAAACCCCGCGCTGCTCGAAAGGTACAATCACGGCCGTCCGGCGATCGCAGCGACGCCGCGGGCTGCCGTCTTCGATGCACCCAATGTGGTCGGTGCCCATGGCGCGGCTCCGGGGCCCGCGGGACGCGAACGGGAATCCGCGCCGCGCGACGACAGCCGCTTCCAATCGCAACCGCATACGCAAATGCAGCAACCCGCGCAGCCACGAGACGCGCAACCCCGAGCGGAAAATTGGCAACGACAGCAGCCACAACCGTCGCCGGCCCAGCCGTACCAGCAACAGGAGCAACATCAAGCCCCGTTGCAACCGCGCTATCAGCAGCAGCGCCCGCAATTGCCGGTGCAGCAGCAGCGCCCGCAATTGCCGGTGCAGCAGCAAAATCAAGCGCAGACGCCGGCGCGACCCCAAGTGTCTGCGCAGGGCCGACCGGATGTCCCTCAGCGCCGGCAGGTGCAGCCCGCGGCTGCGCAGCCCGCGCAACCTCAGCCCCAGGCTCGCCCCCAGTCGCAGGCACGTCCCGCGCAGCAGCCGACCTCGACTTCGCCGCCGCAACGCGCGGGCGAGAGCAACCGGAAGCGCGACCACGATCGCGAGAATCGCTGACCGTCGACGGAGACCCGCAGCCCTTTAAGGAAGCCGCGCAACGTCGCGCGTCCAACCGAAAGGATCGGTCGCGCGGCGCTCTTGAATGGCCAGAAGCGCCTCGCGCAGCTGCGCCGCCACGACGTCGACTCGTTTCGGAACGTACTCGCGTCGGTGTGGGTCCGAGCGGCCCTCTGCCAATACCGCGATCGGACTGACGATCGCCGCCGTGCCGCAGGCGAATAGTTCCGAGCACTCGCCGCCGGCGATCTGCGCCAGCAGCTCGTCGATCGCCATGCGTCGCTCGATCACCGTAAACCCGAGGTGCGGCCCAAGCGTGAGCAGCGAGTCGCGGGTAATACCCGGCAGAATCGCGCCATCGAGTGAGGGCGTATGCAACTCGCCGTTGATCACCGCGAACAGGTTCATGCCCGAGAGTTCCTGGATCCAGCGCTGATCGCGCGCATCCAGCCACAGCGCCACCGTCATGCCGCGCGCGACGGCCGCGCTCGACGCACGCAGCGACGCCGCATAGTTCGCCGCGGTTTTGGCGGCGCCGACGCCGCCCACGGCCGCTCGAACATCGTCGCGTTCGATGGCGACGCGCATCGCCCCGGATGAATAAACCTCCACCGGATTTGCGATGACCATGAACGTGAATCCGGTCGAGTTGCGCAGCAGATATCCCGCCTCCGTTCCGAACAGGAAAGGCCGCAAGTACAGCGATCGACCGGATTCCCGCGGAATGACGTCGCGGCACGATGCCGCGACCGAGTCGATGGCTTGAAAGAACAGGTTTTCGGGTACCGGCGGCATCGACAGCCGCTCGGCCGAGCGCGCGAGACGCAACCAGTTTTCCCGCGGCCGAAACAGATTCGGCCACTCGCCGCCCACGCGATAAGCCTTGAGCCCCTCGAAAACCAGCTCGGCGTATTGCAATGCGCGCGCGCCAGGCAGGATCTCGATCGGCCCGTAGGGCACAATGCGTCCGCGGCCCCACCGGCCATCAAACCAATCGGCCGCGAACATGACGGGCGCCGCCACCGCGCCGAATCCAAGGCTTTCGGGAAGCTTGAAATTCTTCAGGGCCGCCGCTACTCCGGGCGCGATCTCCGGGCCCATGTCAGCGGCGGAGGTAAGCGTCGCTTCCATCGAGCCAGTCCTGACGTGGCGGATTGAACACGTCCACATCGAGGGTGTCCTCGAGAGCCAATGCACGGTGCGGCAGGTTCGACGGAATCACCAGGACTTCGCCGGCGCGGACCGTGAGTTCCCGGCTCCCGTCCTCGCCCAGCCAAAAGTGCAGCGCGCCTTCCAGAATGTACGTGATTTGTTCGTTCTCATGCGCATGACGCGGCACATCGTCGCCTTTCTTGAAATACACGTGCGCGATCATCATGCGCTCGGTCGCGATCAGGCGCCGCGTGATTCCGCCCTTCAACGGCTCGGCGCGCATATCGTCCCACCGATAGTGCCGGGCGTTCGCCGCATCTTGTTCGCTGGCAACTTTGTTCATTTGAATTGCTCGTCGATTTGTAAATCCAGCGCCACCGCAGGCCGATTGGTCTCGTTCGCGAGGCCGATGATCGCCACCAATTCGGCATGCTGCAGCGGGGTCATACCTTTCTTGCGGGCGGCGTCGCCGTGCTCACGCCCTTCAATTGCGCCGTGCCTCGCCCGTGGCTTCGATCTCCACGAGAAGGTCCTCGCGGCATACGTCCGCCTGTAGATACACGATGGAAGCCGAAGCGTGCAATGTAGCCGACAGCGCGCTCGCGATGGCCGTGAGGTCGGAAGCCCGCCGAACGTAGACTTTGAATTTCAGTTCGTCGAGCGAATAGTGCGCCGAGCCGACCACGCGATTCGCCTCGTCCAGCAGCGCGTTGATGTTGACCAACGTCTCGCGCGTTTGTGCCCCCACATCCCCGTGGTGAATCGTCTCGTGGCCCACGATACTGGCGGTCCCGGACACGAACAGATTGGTGCCGCTCGATTCGCTCAATACGCACGCCCGGGAAAAAACAGGGCTGTAGGTGCCGAATTTCGGGGGATAGTAGTACGCGCTGGTTTGCCGCGGATTTTCGATCATCCGCGGCGGCCGGCGCGCCGCCAGAAAATAAATCGAGATCGGGCTGCCGGCGGGCGAGCCCAAAGCGCTGGCCGCCGGCACGGTCCCGACCGTGCTCCGGCCCGAATTGCGGAACGCTGTCTGGCGCGCAGAATTGAAGTGCCGGTAGCGCTCGTCGCCGTCGGTTTCGCGATTGATTTCCGGCAAATAGTTCCACACCCGAATCAAGTGACGGTGCCGCGTCTCCGTGAGCACGTCGAAAATCTCTTGGTACGCCGTCATGGTCGCGCGCAGCAGCGCGGCTGAACCTTTGCCGTCGACTCCTTCTTCGTCGATGGCTATCGAACCGAACAGGAGTTCGTCGCAATAGCGATAGTGAACTCGGCCGTGGCGGAGCGACGCCGTGGATAATTCGAGATCGTGGCCGCCGGCGACTCGCCACACTTCACAGCGGCTGTCGGCTGCGCCCAGCGACGGCGTCATGCTCGCCGCCACCGGAACTTGCGCAGGTTCGATTTGCGGCAGCTTCTCGAATCCTACTACGCCGAGTACCGTGCGCCACCACGAGTCGGACTGCGCCGCGAGTTCATCCGACGAAACATAATCGAGCTGCAGCGAGGGTGTAGCCATCGAACGGCAGTCTATCCTGCCGTCCCGCGGCGGGGTAGATCGGATCAGAAAGCGACGTAAGGGCCGGTCCCCACGGAAGTCGCCCGATTTTCGATGGCCGTGGCGACGCGGCGCCCATAGAAAAACGGCAGGCCCCAGTCGAAGCTATCGGGGGACGTCGAGTAGGTACCCGCCAGCGTCGGAAATACCGTGAATGTGGGATTGTCCGTGGCCAGCGTTTGCGCATTTCCCACGCTGAACGTCACCGTCTTGGCCGTGTTGTTCACGCCCGCAAGCGTAGCGTTGAAGGTTTGCGTGCTCGCGGGGCAATAGAAGCCAAAAAAACTCGGGGCGGCGGGATCGGTTGGGACAGGACACGCCGTGATGCTGCTGTCGTTGAAGTAGAGGCCATTCGTGCCCGAATCCAGGAAGCTCTGCGTCAACGTCTGACCATTGAATGTGGTGGTGAAGTCGCCGTAGATCGTATCCACGTTCAAGACGGTTTGATTTCCCGATGCATTGTTGGTCTGCGTATCGATGCCGAAAATCAGCGACCCCGCCACCGTGGTCGCCCCCGGGGCCGCAACGCTGGGAAGAACGAGAATGGTGCCGTTGTTGTCGGCCGCGAACAGCGGCACCGGATTCAAAACCTGTGTGGTGAGAGGCGCGGCTATGTTCGCGCATCCCGCGGCGCTGCAAGAGTAATAGAAGCCGTTCATCGAGTTAGGGGGCGCGCATCCTATCCCGCAATCCTGTTCGAACACGCCGATACCCAAAATACCGTTGGCGCCGAACGCCGCGACCGTGTCCTCGGCTGTGGTACCGGTACTCGAACATGCGGCCGGCACAGTGGGAAAGGTCGAAGCGCCGATCACTTGAATCGGCACCGAAGTCGCGATTTCATCGGATACCTGGATGTCCGCCAACGCGACCGGACCCCAGCTGTAGCCGTCGACGAATTGCGTGCATTCCACCAACGAATTGCCGTCCGATGCCATGACCACCGGCAGGCTGAGCGTCAGGACGGGCGCCAAAATGCGCAGCCCGTAGGATCCCGTATCCACCTGGATATGGTCGATGGACTGGCACTCGGTGATGCTCCCCGGAACGCACACGGTGACCGTGGTGTAAAGGGTATTGGCCGTTGGATTGGTGGTGCTGACGGGGCCCGCGTCAACCAGTACCGCCACGACGTTCGGGCCCGGGGCCACGGGGACCGGGGGACTGGGTACCAAGCCGCCGCCGCCGCCGTCGCCGCCGCCGCAGGACATGAGCGACAGGCTCAGCAGCAATCCCGCTCCGCGTGCCAACCTTCGAGTGATCCCGGCCATTAGCGCAGCTCCGCCACGGTGATGCCGGCCGGCAGAGACTGAGGCAAATAAGCCCGGCCGCTGAAAGCGCGCATGTGCCCGCTCGATTGGACCACCAAATCGTTTTGCTGGATCTCGAGATGGCGATGCCCGGCATGCTTCACTTTGGCAGCGGCCGCGTAAACATCGAAATAGCGTCCCAATGCTTGGCGCAGGTTCGGGATCGCGGGACCGCTCCATGCCACGGCGAATATATTGCCGTCTAGCGCCGCAAACTCACGCAAAATCGTGCCGGACGGCAATTGAATTTCGTGAACCCGATAGTTCGAGCGCTGCATCGATTTAACGGATCCCTTGAGCTGCTGGACATCGTCGGTGACGGTCGCCTCCGGCTCACCCAAGGCCGCGCTCGCGACGTGCGGCAGCAGCACAGCGGCCAACATCGCGCCCGCCAGAGAAAAATGTTTGAAGCCCATTCCAGCTCGCATTCCCATGTTGGTGAATTCCCTTCATTATGTTGTGTTTAGGTAATAGAGCTATTATCCGTGGAATGGTTCCAGAAAATCTGCATGTCGTGTTCTCGCGACATTGTCAAATCCATCGATTCGACCCGTGACCGGAACCAGGCTCATGGTGGCATGATCCACATCGCGCAATGTCCGACGAGGACGCCACAGCGTCGGAGATGTCTATGAAAGCCTTAACATATCTTGTTATTTGGGCGGCGGTTGTCGGCATGACGTCGTGCCGGCTCGACGGCAAGTACAACGTCGGCGGAATCGTGACGGGTCTGCGGGGATCCGGGCTGGTGCTCCAAGATAATTCCGGCAGTGACCTGAGCGTCACCGCAAGCGGAGCCTTTACCTTCAGGTCCGGCGTCAAGACCAGCGATGCGTATTCGGTCACGGTGAGGACCCAGCCGTCGAATCCAACGCAAACCTGTACCGTCCACAATGGCTCAGGCACCATCGACAAGCGCGACGTGTCGAATGTCGTCGTGAACTGTACGCAGGCAGGCCGATTCGCGTACGTGGCCAACCAGGGTGCCAACGATATTTCGGCGTTCTTCATCGATGCCGCCAGCGGGGCCCTTACCTCGATTGGGGGCTCGCCGTTTGCTGCCAATGGCAGCGCACCCATGGCGGTCGCCGTCGACCCCAGCGGTACGTTCTTGTACGTGGCCAACAACACGTCCAATAACGTCTCGGTATTCGCCATCGATGACGCGACGGGAGTCCTTATTCCCGGTGGTGCGTTCATACCCACCGGCAACGGTCCCGCGGCCATCGCCATCGATCCTACGAATCGCTATATGTATGTCGCCAACTTGGGCGGCAATAGCGTCTCGGCGTTCGCCATCCAGAGCGGCACCGGCCTCGTCACGGCCATCGCGGGATCGCCATACCCAGTGGGACGCGAACCCATCGCTTTGAAAACCGACCCGGGCGGCAACTTCCTCTACGTGACCAACTTCACCGACGGCAGCGTGACGGTATTCGCCATCGATTCTGCCACCGGTGCGTTGAGCGGCATTTCCGGATCTCCGTTCGGCGCGGGCGCCGGTGCGGTTGCGGTTGCCATCGACCCGGCGGGCGCCTTCGCCTTGGTAGCGAATGAAACCGCCGCCACGATTTCCTCCTACTCCCTCAACTCTTCCACCGGTGCGCTCGGCGCCGTTTCCGGCTCGCCTCTGGCGACGGGATCCGCTCCAGAGTCGATCGCTGTGGATCCCGCCGGGATGTTCGCCTATGCGGCAAACGTCACGAGCAGGAACGAGATCGCCGGCTACGCCATCACACCGGGCAACGGTGCTCTCACCTTGGTGACGACGGTCGGCGCCGGAATTCTCCCGCTGTCGATCGTGATCGATCCGATGGGTCAATTCGTATATGCCGCAAACAATGGTTCCGGCAACGTCTCGGTTTTCACAGTCGATTCGAGCACCGGTGCGCTTGCGGCCGTCGCAGGGTCGCCATTCGCCGCGGGCAGCGGAGCGCGTTCGATTGCCATCGACTGACAATGAACAGGGGCGGCACCGGCATGAGGATTTGGTTTAAATGAGCATCAATAAAGTCACGGCCGGCGACGATGTCCCGAACGAATTCAACGTCATCATCGAAATTCCCATGAACGCTGAGCCCATCAAGTATGAGGTAGATAAGGACTCCGGCGCGCTGTTCGTGGACCGTTTCATGATGACGGCCATGCACTATCCGGCCAATTACGGCTACGTTCCGCAGACCATTGCCGACGATGACGATCCGGTGGACGTGCTGGTCCATACGCCGTTTCCACTGTTGCCGGGAGTCGTGGTGCGCTGCCGCCCGCTGGGCGTGCTGCGCATGGACGATGAGTCAGGGGGCGACTCCAAGGTGCTGGCGGTCCCGACGGATGATATTTGCCCGCTGTACATTCATTGGAAGTCCATTGACGATGTGCCCGAAATTCGTCTGAGACAGATTCAGCATTTCTTCGAACATTACAAAGATCTCGAGGCCGGCAAGTGGGTCAAGATCGTGGGGTGGGCGGGACTCGACGTCGCGCACGCCGAAATCCTGGACGGGATCAAGCGATACTCCGCCTCGGAAGGGCGATCAACCGCAGGCTGACGGTCACGCGGGGCAGCGCACCGTCCGTCCACCTGCAGTTGATCGCTGAACCGCGACTCATCAACCGTGTTTCGTGCTGGTGGCGTACACCGCCGCGAGACGCGGGTTGTCGATTTGCTGCACTGCGCGGGCAATCGACTGCTCGCGGCAATGCAGAATCGTGCTGCTGACAAAAGGACCGGTGGTCGGTGTGGGGCAAACTTGCGCGGCGGCGCTCACGAGGCGGCGATACAGCGCGCGGGCGCCGCTCTCCGTGGCGAGACTCTGCGCATTGTACCGAACGACGAGGCGCGGCACGTCGTCATCAGGTGTCGCGGCGCTGACCGCGCCGGCCGCAGCCGCGCTGACGATGCCGCACAAAACCATCAGCAGAGTGATGTTCGGACGCGACACCACCACATGATTGGGTGAGACAGCGTTCTTCATAGGATTCTCCTTGAGGGGCGTTATTGACAACGAGCGTATGAGACACCCGCGGTAAGCATCCCGTCTGCGGGCCGGCGTCGAGGTCGTCCCTGCCAAACACGGATTCGTCCCTGACCCCGGCCGCGATCGCCGCAATTGCGCGTCGATTGCGCTACGCTTCTCTCCCATGACGAAGGACGAACATCCATCGATACCGAGCTATGCGGGCGGCTTGAACGTACGGCAGTTCTTCGTGATCGTCAGCCTGTTTTGGGTATACGTGACCATGTCGGACGTGCTGTATGCATACAGCATGCGTACAGGCATCGCGAAAGTCACCAACATGCCCCTGTTCGCCGCTTGGGACGCACGTGTGCTGCAGCACGCCCTCTTGTTCCCCTTCCTGGCGGTCTCGTTCTGGGCCTCGCTGCGTGTGCAATGGCGGCCACTGGTGGTAGCGATCCCCTTGCAAGTCGTTCTGGGAACTGCGTTCGCGGCGATCGCCTATCCGGCTATGATAGTTTCGGAGTTGCTGCTAGGGAGTCCGGATTGGCATGAACACGCCATGGATCACGTCACGAGTCCGTTTTATTTGGACTCATTTTTCTTGTCGCTGTGGATGGCCAGCTTCGTGAGCTTCCTTCCGGCCTATGGTTTCGGCCTTGCGCTGGTGACCGGGTTGGCGCTCTATACGCGCTTTAGAAATTCCGAGCTGCACGTGGCGGCCCTCGAGCGTGAGTGGAGCGCCGCCCGCCTCTCCGCCTTGCGCATGCAATTGTCCCCGCACACTCTCTTCAATCTGCTTCATACGATCCGCGGCCATATCGAGTGGGATCCGAAGGGCGCGCAATCCATGGTGGTGCAGCTCGCCGATTTGCTGCGTCGATTGCTGAGTGCGGGGGAACGCGATTTCACCCGGTTGACCGATGAACTGCAGTTCGTCAGATTGTATCTCGAGCTGCAGCAACGGCGGTTCGCGGATCGTCTCACCGTCATCCTGCCGGAGCCTCGCGAGATTTTCGCCGTCTGGGTGCCGAGCCTGATTCTGCAACCGCTGGTCGAGAACGCGGTGGTCCATGGGCTCGCCGGCCACCAAGGACCGGTCGTGGTGAGCGTCGCCATACAAATCACCCAAGAAATGCTGACGCTGCGGGTGAGCAACACGATTGCCGAGAACAAGACGCCGGGCGAGGAGGGCATCGGCATCAAGAACGTGCGTGAACGATTGGCCGTGCAATTCGAAGGCCGCGCGGCCCTGACCACGGGTATTCACGGTTCACAGTGGATCAGCGAGATCACCATGCCGGAGATTCTTGATTCGCCGGAGCGGCGCGGTGTACGCCGTGCCGCCCCGTTGGTGGGTACCTTATGAATGTCATCATCGTCGACGACGAACTGGCCGGTCGTCGCACGCTGCGCGAGCTTTGCGAAGCGGAAGGCGATCTCAAGGTAATCGGCGAGTACGGGGATGGTGCTGCGGCGCTCGAGGCCATTCGCGCAATGCAACCGCAGCTGCTGTTCCTCGACATTCAAATGGATCCCTTGAACGGCATTGACCTGGCGCGCGCCTTGGATCCGGGCAAGCTTCCTTCGTTGGTCTTCGTCACGGCCTACGACGCGTATGCGCTCGAGGCATTCGAGGTTTGCGCCATCGATTATCTTTTGAAGCCGTTCGACCAGGAGCGCTTTCGCAAAACTCTCGAGCGAGTGCGGCCGCGGCATGCAACCACCGGAGCCGGCGACCGGCACGCGCTGCTTGCCGGCCTGCTTGCACGGCTGGAGCGCGAGGCACGCGACATGCCTTCGGAGCGGCCGCGCCTGCTCGCGGAGTTCAATGGCCATTTGCACGTGCTCGACGCGAGCCGCGTCGAAATGATCGAGGCAGACCGGAACTATGTCGCCATACGGGTCGGACCCGATACCTTTCATGCGCGCAGCACCTTGAACCAAGCGGAACAGGCGCTGCGCGCGCAACCCATGCTGCGAATCAGCCGGTCCTGCCTCGTGAACGTCAATTACGTGAGGGAAGTGAACCGAACCTTACGGGGCGATTTCATTCTCGTCTTGGCCGGCGGCGCGACCGTGACGAGCAGCGAGGGTTTTCGCGTCAAAGTAAAAGATTATTTGAGTTCGTTGCGCATCGCGCCTGCGTGAAGCTCGGCTAAAGAAGTTCCTCGGGCGCAAACGGCGCAAGGATCTTCAACAGGAGGCGCTGCGCGCGGGTGGTCTCCGGGTCCGAATGCCACACGCTTTCGCTTCCCGGTTCGCCGCTCGACCACACGATTTGGCCACTGTGGTCGAGCTCCAATCTATAGCTTCCGTCCGCGCTGATGTCGTCGAGCAGGCTGGTGACCTGCCGCGCGATCTCGGTGCTGCGTATCACGAGACCCAGTTCGCTGTTCGTACGCGCCGACCTGGCGTCCATATTCATGGAACCGATGAACACGGTCTTCTGATCGATGACCAAAGCCTTGGCGTGCAGGCTCGCGTTCGAGCTGCGAAACGGGTGGAAACGCTTGCGCTTTTGACCGAGCTTGGGCCGCACTTCGCTCAACTCGACGCCGAGCTTCAGGAGCGCGACACGGTAGCGCGCGTATCCATTGTGCACCAGCGCAGAATCGGTGGACGCCAGCGAATTCGTGAGAATGCGAATGTGCACGCCCCGCCCAACCAAATCCCGCATCAACGCCACGCCGTCGTCGCCTGGGACGAAATACGGCGAGATCACGATGACTTCCTGTTGCGCCGAGCGCATCAGCGCCTTGAGGTTGTTGGCGATCGTGACCTCGTCGTCGGGAGCGAGATCGATTGCAATCTTGCCGGGCCGATCCGCCAACACGGTGGCCGGCACCCAGGTCAACTGCAAATCGTCCGCGTCGAGTTCGTGCGCCAGCCAGCTCGCATCTCCCGCGGCCGCCGCCTCCTCGAGGGCCTGCGGCGGCACCTCCGCCCGCACGGGCGCGGCCACCGACGCGATCGGATACGCGTACTTGCTGTTCCAAAACGCATCGAAGGACGCGGACAACTGCGGCACGATCGCTCCGGCGGCGACGACGTCGAGATCGATGAAGTTGCTGTGTAGATCCCGCGTGAAGTATTGATCGCCGATATTTCGGCCGCCGGTGATGGCGAGCGCGTTATCGGCGACGAACAGCTTGTTGTGCATGCGATGATTGATTCGCGGTATCTCCGAAACCGAGGCGACGATACGGGTCCACAACGCGGACCGGCCGCCGGGAAATGGATTGAAGACCCGCACTTCGACGTTGACGTGCTCGCCCAAGTGCATGAAGCGCCGGTCCTCTCCCGCGGTATTGAGGTCGTCGACCAACATGCGTACCCGCACGCCGCGGTCCGCGGCCAGGCGTACATGATGCAGCAGCAGACTGGCGGACGCGTCCTGGTGAATGATGTAGTACTGGATGTCCAGCGTGCGTTCGGCACGATCCGCGAGAGCGATCAGGCTTGAAAGCGCCTCATCGCCGGATATCAGCAGACGAATACCGGACAGAGTGCGGCCGCCGTTGCTGTGCTCGACGATTCGGCCGAGCGTCGTGGCATCGGGCTCACGCAGCGCCTCGCTCGGGTACTTCTGCACGTGTTTTGGCAGACCCGCGCACGCGGCGAGCAACAGGATGACGCAGGTTATGCCGGTTCCGCGTCCAAAGCCTCGCGCGAGCCTGAAAGTGCCCGCGGCAGCACCGATCGAGGAATTGCACATCGCAGCATCATATCAGGCACACTTCGCGGTTATGTACGCACAACGCCGCATCCGCAGCTACGTGCTGCGCGCCGGCCGCGTCACGGCGGCGCAGGAGCGGGCACTTACCGAACTTTGGCCCGCCTATGGACTCGATTTCAACGATGGCCCCATCGATTTGGACGTTGCCTTCAGGCGAGCGTCCAATCGCAGCGCGGCGCCGCGTTGCCTCGAGATCGGGTTCGGTGCGGGCGAAGTCATCGGGGCATTGGCGCAAATTAATGCGCACATCGACTACCTCGGCATCGAAGTGCATCGCTCGGGTGTCGGCAGGCTATTGCTCCATGTCGATCAGTCAAAGCTCAAGAACGTGCGCGTGGTGTGCCACGATGCCGTCGAAGTCCTCAAAGCAGCAATCCAAGATGACTCCTTCGATGAAATTCTGGTGTTCTTCCCGGATCCCTGGCACAAGAAGCGGCACCACAAACGCCGCTTGATCGACTCCGAATTCGCCGCGTTGCTGGCGGACAAGCTGCGGAGCGGCGGGATACTGCGGCTTGCGACCGACTGGCAGGAATATGCCGAGCAGATGCTGGCCGTGTGCAATGCTACGCTCAAGCTCGAGTCGCTGAGCCCGGAGGGGACCTACGTCGCGCGGCCCGAGTTTCGCCCGGCGACGCGATTCGAAAGACGAGGTGCGCGCTTGGGACACGGTGTCTGGGACCTGGCGTACGTCAAGGGCGCCCTTTGAGCGGTCGCGGCGACGCAGAATAGTCAGACAGGCTTCCTAGCGGGGGAAGCTGCCCCGAATTCCGTCGATGATGAATTGCACGGCGAGCGCCGCCAGCACCACGCCCGACAACCGGCTCATCACGTTGGCGCCCGTCACACCTAGCACGTTCATCAACCGCGGCGCGGCCAGCATCAAGCACCAGCAGATGACCATCACCACGGTCACCACTCCCAGGAAGCCGGCGAACAACACCGGTTTTCCCCAGATCTCACCGGCGGTCAATAGAATCGTCGCCAATGCGCCGGGGCCTGCCATGAAGGGAAATGCCAGCGGAAAAACGGAAATGTCTTCGCGCTTCAGGTTTTCCTCCCGTTCGGGCGTGGTCGAGCGCGTACCCGATGGCCGCGCGAACACCATGTCGAGCGAGATCAAGAACAGCAACGTTCCCCCCGCGATCCGGAAAGAACTCAGCGAGATTCCCATGACATCGAGAAATTTCGCGCCCGCGATAGCAAATAGCACGCAGATACCGAGCGCAATGGACGTGGCCTTGCCGGCCATCATTTTCTGGTAGCTTGCGCTGGCGCCCTCCGTCAATCCGGCGAACAGCGGGATCAGAGAGATGGGTTCGACGACCACGAAGAAAACGACGAAGAATTTGAAGAGTTGTTCGGCCATAACCCATGCTGCTGCGCGCAAAAATTACCCGTTGCGCAGAGGCTTCATTGAGAGTTGAATGGGGATGAGCATAACAGACGGAGGCGGCTATGAACGCGATGAGGCCGATCGTTGGTCAATGGTACCGCGGCGTCACCAATGAGCTCTTCGAAGTGGTGGCCATCGATCACGAGGACGAGACCATTGAGATCCAATACTTCGACGGCACGGTCACTGAAATGGAATTCGAATCTTGGAACGAGCAGCTCCTCGATCGGATGCTCGACGCCGCGGATGCACCGGAGGATTGGTCGGGCGCCGTAGACGTGGAAGCCGAGGATCTGGACCGCGACTTCGAGGACAACGTTCGCACGGCCTGGTCGATTCCCGAAGATCGATCGTTGCGCCGCTAAGGCTCGCCCAGCCGCACGCGCGGACGCAGCCAGAAGTACAAGCCGAACGCCGGCAGAGCGGCGGCCGCACTTAGTACGAAGTACTCGGTGAAGCCGATGCTATTCACGATATGGCCCGACCAATAGCCGAGCACCTTGCCCGACAACATCACGAGCGACGAAAACATCGCGTATTGAGTCGCGGTGTGCCGGAGATTGACGAGCCCCGACAGGTACGCAACCCCCGCGGTGCCCAGGAAACCTCCTGCGAGGTTTTCACCCGAAATCACCAGAGTCAGCTTTACGACATCGCCCGCAGCCCCGACCAGCAGCACGTAAAGCAGATTGGTCGCTGCGGCCAGCACGATGCCCACCAACAGGCTGCGCTCGACGCCCCAGCGTACTACGGCAACGCCGCCGAAAAATGCGCCGGCCATGCCGATCCAAATGCCAAAGACCTTCGAGACGGTCGCGATCTCGGTCTTCGTGAAGCCGGCACCCAGATAGAAGTCGGCCATGATGCCGCCGCCGAGCGCTTGGTCCGAAATCTTGAACAGCAGTACGAACAGTACGATCACGAGACCGGTACGGGCGCCGAAGCGACGAAAGAAATCGGCAAAGGGCTCGATCACGCCTTCACGCAAGCCGGCATTCCAGCCGCGCGTCTTGAGCCGATGGGTTAGCGGCTCGCGCGCGAGCAAACAAGCCACCATCGGAATCAGCATCGCCAACGCCATCACGCAATAGACCACCGTCCATCGGATATGGTCGGCCAAGACCAGCGCCAATGCCCCGGTAAGTATCAGTGCAATCCGGTAACCGAGCGAGTAAGTCGCCATGAGGGCGCCCTGGTCCTGCACGGGTGCGATTTCGATACGGTACGCATCCACGGCGATGTCGAGCGTCGCGCCCGCTACAGCGACCGCGGTCGTCACCAGAACGAACGGTAGAAGCTGGGTCGGCGTGACCCAAGCCATCCCGAACAGTCCTATCATGACGACCAGCTGTGCGGCAAGCAACCAGCTGCGCCGCTGGCCGAGCGCCCCCAGTCCCGGCAATCGAACTCGATCGACGAGCGGCGACCACAGGAACTTGAGCGAATAAGTCACTCCGGCACTGGCGATCTGAGTCAGCTGCGCGCGCTGTACTCCCTGATCCTTCAACCAGTAGGCCAACGTTCCCGACACCAGCAGGAACGGTAGGCCCGATGCGAACCCGAACAGGAACATGGTCCAGGCCGAGGGCTGCGCAAACGCGGCCCAGGCCGATGGCTTGTGTGCGGTCGGCGAAGTCTGTTTGGCGCTGGGCATGGCGCGCGATGGTAGCAGGCCCGACGCCGCCGGTGCTTCGGCTTGCGTCTCGGTGCATCACTTGCGAGACTCTTGGTTCCATGACACTGCCCTACCAAAGTGATTTCATCGAATTGTGCATGCAAGTCGGCGTCTTGAAGTTCGGCAATTTCAAGCTAAAGTCCGGTCGCGACAGTCCTTATTTCTTCAACGCCGGTCTGTTCAATACCGGTGCGGCCATTTCCGCGGTGGGGCGCGCCTACGCGGCTGCCGTTGCCGCCTCCGACGTGTCTTTCGATGTGCTGTTCGGGC
Source organism: Steroidobacteraceae bacterium (assembly GCA_036502605.1). Taxonomy (GTDB): domain Bacteria; phylum Pseudomonadota; class Gammaproteobacteria; order Steroidobacterales; family Steroidobacteraceae; genus Bog-1198. The sequence goes on along the minus strand of DASXYI010000113.1, from coordinate 81,056 downwards.
CGGCCTACAAGGGCATCCCGTTGGTGACGGCAACGGCGGCGGCTCTTGCGCAGACTCAAGACCGTAGCCTCGCATTCGCCTTCAATCGCAAGGAAGCCAAGGACCACGGCGAGGGCGGCAGCATTGTGGGCGGCCCCTTGCAGGGCAGAGTTCTGATCGTGGATGATGTCATCACCGCCGGAACCGCCATCCGCGAGTCCATCGACATCATCAAGGCTGCCGGAGCGAGCCCCGCCGGGGTGCTGCTCGCCTTGGATCGCCAGGAACGCGGCGGCGACAGTGGTCTATCCGCGGTCCAAGAGGTTCGCGAACAGTTCGGCATCCCCGTAATCGCGGTCATCGGTCTGGCCGAACTCATCCAGCACATGCAGGACCTGGGCCGCACGGCGGAGGTCTCGAGCATGCGGCATTACAGGGATCGTTATGGAGCGACGAGCGCCGACCCGGGCAAGCCTCACGGATTGAGGAATGGCCCCTAGAAAAGCGCTCGCCTGCGCCTCACAATGGCGCGAGTCTACTGGGAAACACTTTTGAAGAAGCTCGCCTGGGTCCACTGTGTGGTACTGCTGCTCGCAATGTCCTCCTTCTCGGCGGGGGCCGCGCCGAACGGCCGTAAGCTGTACAAATGGGTGGACGAACAAGGGGTGACCCATTACGGCGATCACATTCCGCCGGAATATGCGAATCAGGAACAGCACGTCATCAATTCGCAGGGCGTGGAGACCGAGCGGGTCGAGGCCCTCCGGACTCCCGAGCAATTGGCCAGCGAAGAGAAGAAGAAGATCGACGCCGACCAGAGAGCGAATCGCGACAGGAACTTGCTGAACACGTATGCCTCCATAGCCGAAATCGAGCGGCTGCGCGATCAACGCCTCGAGCTATTGTCGGCTCAGGTTAAAATCACCGGTCAATTTCTTGAGGTACTCAAAGGCCGCATGAAGAAACTGCGCGTCGCCAGCGCGCGCTTCAGGCCCTATAGCAGCGATCCGAAGGCTCCGCCCATGTCCGATCAGATCGCCGAGGATCTGGTACGGGTCGGCAACGACATTCATACGCAGGAACAGAATCTTCGTGAGAGGCGCAGCGAGGAGGCGACCATGAGCAAGCAATTCGAGAGCGATATCGCGCGCTTCAGAGAACTAAAGGGTATCCATTGACGCCAAAGACACGGATTTTGCTCGGAGTCACCGGCGGCATCGCCGCCTACAAGAGCCCTGACCTGGTGCGCCGTCTGATCGAACGCGGCGCCGAAGTTCAGGTGGTGATGACGGCCGCGGCACAGAAATTCATAACGCCGATGAGCTTTCAGGCCGTATCGGGTCGACCGACGCGCTGCGACTTGTGGGACAGTGCGGCGGAAGCCGCCATGGGTCACATCGAGCTCGCGCGCTGGGCCCAATTCGTATTGATCGCCCCCGCAAGCGCCGACTTCATCGCGCGCCTGGCAGGCGGGCGTGCCGATGATTTATTGGCGACCCTGTGCATAGCGACCGAGGCTCCCATCGCGCTCGCACCGGCCATGAACCGGGTCATGTGGGCGAACACCGCGACGCAGGCGAACGTCGAGATCTTGCGCGCGCGCGGCGTGCGCATCCTGGGGCCCGCCTCCGGCAATCAGGCCTGCGGAGAAATCGGCGAGGGACGCATGTGGGAACCCATTCAGCTCGCGGAAAGTTTGCTCGAGCCGCCGGTCAACGCCGGATTGCTGGCTGGCCTCAATGTATTGATTACCGCCGGACCGACCCGTGAGCGAATCGACCCGGTGCGCTACCTCACCAATCGCAGCTCGGGGAAAATGGGCTTTGCAGTGGCGGCCGCCGCCCGCGAGGCGGGCGCTCATGTCACGATGGTGAGCGGACCGGTACAGCTCGAGACGCCCGCCGGCATCACGCGCATCAATGTCGAGAGCGCCCGCGATATGTATGCGGCCGTGCACCGGCACATAGCGGAGGCGGATGTGTTCATCGCCGCGGCCGCCGTCGCTGATTTTCAACCGGTGACCGTGGCCAAGCAGAAAATCAAGAAACAAGGGGTTGCGGTCAAGCTCGAGCTCGAGCCCGCTCCGGACATCGTCAAATCGGTCGCCGAGATGGCCAAGCGGCCGTTCGTCGTCGGTTTTGCCGCGGAAACCAACGATGTCGAGGACAACGCACGCAGCAAACTCAAACGCAAAAAACTCGACATGATTGCGGCTAACCTGGTGGGCGACGGTATCGCCTTCGACTGCGAGGATAATGCTCTCACGGTGATCTGGCCGGGCGGCAAGATCGAAGTGGCGCGCGGCCCCAAAATCGACGTAGCGCGGGCGCTGGTCGCTCTCATCGCCGAACGCTTGCCACCGAGCGATGGTCCGCGTCGCGGTGCGCGTAAGCGCCGCACGACCACCGCCGACCCTCGCACGCGGCTTCGCATTCGCCGTGCCCGCCGCTGACGCGCCGCTACACATCGCTGACTTCATGAAACGCAAAATCAAGGTGCGCATTCTTGACCCGCGCATCGGACGTGAATTTCCGCTGCCTCAGCACGCCACCGCGGGCTCTGCCGGCATGGACCTTCGCGCGTGCATCGATGCACCGCTGATACTGACGCCGGGGGCGGCCGAGTTGATTCCGACGGGCATTTCCATCTACGTCGAGGACCCGGACCTCGCTGCGCTATTGCTGCCGCGCTCCGGCCTCGGCCACAAGAACGGCATCGTTCTCGGCAATCTCGTCGGCCTGATCGATTCCGATTACCAGGGGCCGCTGATGGTGTCCTGTTGGAATCGCGGGTCGGCGCCCTTTACCATTACTCCAGGCGACCGCATCGCCCAAATGGTGATCGTGCCGGTAGTGCAGGTGGACTTCGATGTGGTTGAGGACTTCACCGTGTCACACCGCGGTGGCGGAGGCTTCGGCAGCTCCGGGCATAGTTGACCGCGGCGATGCCGAACCGGCATCGCGCCGTCCCAAGCCCCCCAATCTCCGCGCTCGCCCGCGAAATGGCGCTAGTGTGAATCACCGCCTGCGGTCATGCTCGCGCGCATGGCAATTCGGGATTGGCCGCGCGATGAACGGCCGCGCGAGAAGCTCCTGGAGAAAGGCGCGGCGGCGCTGTCGGACGCCGAGCTGCTGGCTATTTGGCTGCGCACCGGCACACGCGGTCATTCCGCCGTCGATCTTGCGCGCGATGTGCTGGGCCAAGCGGGGCGCTGGTGGATTGCGTCCGCCGGTGGATCATGAGTTTCTCAACCGATTGACGACGAAGACCCCCGGGCTAACTCTTAAGCACCCTGAGTCACGCCTAGGGGCTGGCGGCTCCTAGTCCGTCAGGGCTAGTAGTAGTTTCGCGATGATCCCGTCCTTGCCGAGCCAAGTCCGGCGCTCCTTTGCAACCGGCGGCACGACCTGAAATGCTCGGTAAATGTTCTCGTCGTAGAGCGAGAGGGACTGCAGTTCCGACCATAGGACTACCACCCCAATGTCCTGCATGTCAGTTACGACGCTGCTTCCGTCGCTGCATGCTAGGTCGGCGATGTCCTTCGCCAAAGGGTCGTCAGGGTTAGTTGGCTCTTCCTTTTGCCGGAGGACCATCAATTGGTAAACATCTCGGTATTTGGTCGGAAGCTCCACCTTATGGGTGTCAGTGTCACGGTAGCCACTCACCAACGGAATGATTTTGATCGAATGTGCGCGCACAGACGGATCACCGATACCGCCAACGGGTTGGCCTACATAAACCTTGCCGCTCTTGAGCGTTAACATGATTGGCTTTCGAAAAATGGTTGCCCGGTGAATCAACCGGGTAGCCGCGTCGTCGCACTTCAGAATGTATCGGGCAACTGCGGCTGCGCGAGCTTTGGTTATGAGCTTTTTCCAGCTCCGTTCTACAACGGCCGGGTCGCTGCGCATTAGAAACGTGACGTACAGACTATCTAGGATACCCAACACGGGCGCCAACACAATCGTCACTACTACCGGAACTTCAACATGCGCGTAAGAGTCTGCCAATTTATGCAGATTGATGTGGACAAACGTACCGGGATATTTGCGGTCAATAAACGACGCGATTAAAACGCTGATACCGTATGAGATGAGGGCAAGCCCGAAGACATGGAGGGCAAAGCGGTCGGTGCGAAGATGCTCGGCTTTGAATCGCCGATAAGGGGACATGCGGAGGAAGAGATAACCCGCATATATTATTACGCCAGTCCCGAAAGCCTTTAAAACCGACTCCTCTCCCACGTCGGTTTTTCCAAAAGCCTACGTTAGACGCGTGGCGCTACTTACTTTTGCTTCTGATGGTCGCCGGATGCATTCCGCTCACTGGACGGCGTTGTGCGATTCGGTCCAAATACGATATCACGCACGTTCCAGTAAACCGACCCTGTGCCCGTAATGACTGGCGTGTTCGATATTTGCGGCGCCGTCGCGGGGGGCGACTTTGCGTCGTCAGCGAAAACTCGGTTTTGCCGCTTGCTGCTCATGTGTCCGCTCCTTGATACATCCCTGTCATCTATACCCTAGCTCGCGGATGTTAACCGTTTTGCATAATGCAATGTAGATTTTCGCCACTATACAGCGTCCTCCTTGCTGTAGGACAAGTCCGAGAGCAATCTGTCGGTCTGAACCCAGAATGGCACCTCTAATTGATATTGATATAAGGATGAATATCGGCATTTCGAGACCATTCTTTAATGATTGCTTGAGCAGCCTCATCCCGTCGATACAGGAGAACCCTCCCCCGTATTGACGAAGCAACCAGATCCGGGATAAACCGGCCCGCTGACGGCGACGGGCGCCACCCCAGGGTTACCGCCCCTTTCCTCTAATCCGCTTGGACTTCGTTGCCTTCCTTTTGTGCGTGCGTCGCGTCCGCACCAGCGCGTCAATGAGTCGTCGATCGGTTGGCGTCCACTCTCCGTGTCGCAATGGGAAGATGCGTCGGGTGTGCCTCTACCAGGCCGCCTCTGAAGCCGCTAAACAGGGAGATACGCCGCCCAAGCCACCACCGCCAGCCGCCTCCGGTACCCACCGCGAGCATTATCCGCAGCTCGCGTGACCTTGCGCGGTGCATTCAATTGATCAGTCCAGCCGGTGACCGGGCCAAACGGCGGCGATGCCGAACCGGCATCGCACCGTCCCAAGCCCCCAATCTCCGCGCTCGCCCGCGAAATGGCGCTAGTGTGAATCACCGCCTGCGGTCATGCTCGCGCGCATGGCAATTCGGGATTGGCCGAGCGATGAACGGCCGCGCGAGAAGCTCCTGGAGAAAGGCGCGGCGGCGCTGTCGGACGCCGAGCTGCTGGCTATTTGGCTGCGCACCGGCACACGCGGTCATTCCGCCGTCGATCTTGCGCGCGATGTGCTGAAGAGTTTTCATTCACTGCGCAAACTCATTGCCGCCGACCGCCAGCGCTTTTGCGCCGAACCCGGACTCGGTCCTGCTCGATTCGCAGAGCTTCAGGCCGCGATTGAAATCTCTCGTCGGCAACTTGCGGAGTCGCTCAAGGCCGGACCCTCCTTGGCGAGCCCCCGCGCAACCCGCGACTTTCTTAGCGCGAAACTGCGCGACCTCGAGCACGAAGTTTTTTGTTGCCTGTATCTCGACAAGCGTCATCGGCTGATTCAATTCGAGGAGCTGTTTCGCGGCACCATCGACGGCGCAAGCGTGCATCCACGCGAGATCGTCAAACTGGCACTGCAGCGCAATTCGGCCGCGGTCATCGTGGCCCACAATCACCCCTCGGGGGTCGCAGAACCGAGCCAGGCGGATGAGCTCATCACTCAGAGGGTCAAAGAGGCCCTCGCCCTGGTCGATATCCGGCTGCTCGATCACATCATCGTGGGTGATGGCGTCAGCGTTTCGCTGGCGGAACGTGGACTTATATAATATGTGGTTGCGGAGCGGGCGACTCCTGCTGGATGGCGCGAACCTCGTCGGCTGGCTGCGTAGGCTGTAGCCCATGTGGAATTCCTCCCGCAGTTGCGGGGAACTGGGCGCCTCCCAGCCCCCAGTTGATGCGCTACGATGCTCAGCAAAGCGCGATTCCGTAATCGCACGAGCAGATGGAACCGGTGAACATGACTTACAGCCACATTTCGAGACGACATTTCTTGCTGGCGTCGGGCTTTCTTGCCACGAACACTGTCTTGGCTTCTGGCGAAGGTGTACAAGCGAGCGACGCAGGCGCCCATGAAAACGACAGCGTTGAGTATGGGAGGAGTACCCTGCCGCGAGGCGTGCGTTCCCGGCGCGTGGACACCAACAATGGTGTAGTCCTGCATATTCTCGAGGCCGGCTTTGAGACGCCCGGCAATCCTTGTGTGGTGTTGCTGCACGGCTTTCCCGAACTCGCGTATTGCTGGCGCAATCAGCTGCTTCCCCTGGCGCGCGCCGGTTTTCATGTGGTCGCACCGGACTTGCGGGGCTACGGACTGAGCGCCTCCAGGGCAGTGACTTTCGACGACGATCTGTTGCCGTACTCGATGTTGAACCGTGTCGGCGACGTTCTCGGCCTGGTACGTGCTCTTGGGTACGAGCAGGTTGCCGTGGTGGTCGGTCATGACTGGGGTGGACCGACGGCTCAGTGGTGCGCACGCCTGCGTCCCGATGTCTTTTTGTCGGTCGTGTCCGTGAGCACGCCTTTTCTGGGGGATGCCGCTCTGCCGCTGGGCACGGCTGACAATCACGGCAGCCAACACCCTGAAGTCGATATAGAAAAGGAACTAGCTGCCCTGCCACGGCCCCGGAAACATTACGCCTGGTATTACGCTACACAGGGTGCGAACGAGGACATGTGGCACGCGCCCCAGGGCGTGCACGACCTCTTGCGCGAGTACTACAACTACAAGAGCGCGGACTGGAAGGGGAACAGGCCTTTCCCCTTGAAAGGATGGACAGCGACGGAGCTCGCGAAGATGCCCGCCTATTACATCATGGATCTTGACAAGGGAGTTGCTGCGACGATGGCGGAACACCAGCCTTCACCGGCGCAAGTCGCCGCCTGCAAGTGGATGACGGAGGCCGATCTCCAGGTCTACAGCCAGGAATTTCAGAGAACGGGCTTTCAAGGCGGACTCAACTACTACCGCATCGACGGGGTTTTCAGTCCCGACTCGGGGCTCAATGCCTATTCCGGCAAGACGATCGACGTCCCAGCTTGTTACATCGGAGGCTCGAGCGAATGGGCCGTTTACCAGTCCCCAGGCTCATTTGAACGCATGCACACGAGATGTACGCGGCTCAAGGGCGTTCACCTGGTGCACGGAGCCGGGCATTCCATTGTGGAAGAGCAACCTGAAGCGGTGAATCGACTCTTGATCGAGTTTCTTGCACACGGCAAATATAGCTAGCTCCGTTCAAAGCAAGACATCCCTGCACGGCCATAGAAATGTTGAGCTTCCCTGCGACCGTCGACGCCAGGCTCGAACGCGAGCCTGCCGTCACCGCATGGCGTCAGCTGAAAAAGACTGTTGGGTTGCCACCACAATGCGATCTCGTCTGTGAACGCCTCAAAGGCCCGCAACGGATTTGCGGGTACCCGTAGCGCTACATAGACCTGTGATGTCATCACTTCGTCTTGTTCAGATGCGTCTTCAAGGCAGCGAGCTGGCGTGTCCACATTGTTTCGGTCGCTTCAAGCCACGCTTTCAATGCCGTCATAGGCTCGTTCCGTAAGCGATAAATACGCACGCGCGAGTCAAACTCGTCGCGGTCTTCTTCCACTAGCCCGCTCGTGCGCAGAGTTTTCAGGTGGCGGCTCATCGCCGGAAAAGAGATACGGGTCGCCTCGGCGAGTTCGCCCGCGCGTCGCGGCCGGTCACGCAGGAGATCCACAACGCGCCGACGATGGGGGTCGGCAAGTGCAGCGAGCGTGCGGTCGAGATTGTCGGTACTCACGTCAGTGATTCAAACTTGAACCCGCTTGCTTTCTCCATTTCTTCCTTGGACGTGTATCTAATTGGCTGCGAGAAGGTCCAATGATGACCTTCGAGGTCGACGGCCATATACGTGCGCTCTCCATAGAACTGATCGGCCGGCTCCATGGCGATTTTCGCTCCTGCTTGCCGCGCTCGCGCGCAATGCTCATCGATGCCGCGCCCGAGGCGTACGTGAACGCGCTGCGTATTCTTTCCGCCTATTGATGCGGGGCTGGTGGTCCACTCGGCGAATTCAGTGCCAATCATGATGACGCCATCACCATGGCTCATTTCCGCGTGAACAATGTCGCCGTTGGCAGCGGTGAGTACCTCGCTCGCTTCAAAACCAAAAGCGTTTTGCAGCCACATAAGTGCAGCGCGATTGTCCTTATAAATGATCGAAGGAATGAAGGCCGGGCGGTGAGGGACCGTGGTAGCCATCTGCTGCTCCTTGATAATTATCTAAAATAGCAATATTTAACGATATTGATAATAATATTGTCAACACCGTGACACCGAGGCGCTTTCGCGGCATTCCTTGGCTTATCGCGTCGGAGTGCCGCTTCCGGCAGGCAATGAGTGGCCGTATCCTCTACGTCCGACCAGCGGACAACCCACGTTTCCGCTAATGGGAATGTCCTCACGGCTGACTCGCGGCCGTCCGCGGGGTCGATGGGCCGGAAAGTCAGGCTGCACCCGCACCCTGTTGCCGATACCCAGCCACCCTGGTATAAAGCGCGGCTGTCCCTAAGTGTTCAATTTTGAAGGTTTTACGCCATGTCGCGAGTCTGCCAAGTCACGGGCAAAGGCCCGAAAACGGGTAATACGGTATCCCATGCGAACAATCGCAAGCGCCGCCGCTTTCTGCCCAATTTGCACACTCATCGATTTTGGCTGGAAACCGAGAAGCGATTTGTGAGCCTGCGGGTGACGACGCGCGGCTTGCGCACCATCGAGAAGCGCGGCGTGGACGTGGTCGTTGCCGACCTCCGCGCCCAGGGCGTCAAGGTTTAAGGAGCATTCCGCATGCGCGATAAAATCAAGTTGGTCTCTTCGGCCGGAACCGGGCATTACTACACCACCACGAAGAACAAGCGGCTCCATCCCGACAAGATGGAAACCAAGAAATTCGATCCGGTGGCGCGCAAGCACGTCTCCTACAAAGAATCGAAGATCAAGTAACACTTTCGCGCGTGATCCGCCTCGGGCGGTCATGAGACCCACGGGCAGTGCTTGAATCGTGCCCGAGCTGCCGGAAGTAGAAACCACCCGCCGCGGCATCGCACCCGCCCTGATCGGCCGGCGCGTCATCAATGTCATCGTCCGCGATCGACGCCTGCGCTGGCCCATTGACCGCCATTTCGAAGCATCGATCAAGGACCGGACGGTGCGCCGCATCGAGCGGCGCGCCAAATACATTTTAATCGTTTTCGATAGGGGCACGCTGATCCTGCACCTCGGCATGTCCGGCAGCCTTCGCATTTTGGGCGCCGAGGCAGCACCCCGTTTGCACGACCATTGGGACATCTACCTGGATTCCGGCAAGGTGCTGCGCTTCCACGATCCGCGGCGCTTCGGCAGCGCTCACTACACCGTGTCGGATCCGCAGCTGCACCCGCTGTTGGCCAAACTGGCGCCCGAACCGTTGAGCGACGCGTTCGACGCCGATTATCTATTCCGTGCGACGCGTAAGCGCGCAGCCGCCATCAAGCAGCTCGTCATGAACTCGCAAGTCGTGGTGGGCGTCGGCAACATATACGCGAGTGAAGCCCTGTTCCGCGCGAGCATATCGCCGCGGCGCGCCGCCGGCAGGATCAGCCGCGCACAGGCACAAGCGCTTGCGCGCGCCATCAAGGACGTGCTGGCCGAGGCCATCGAGATTGGCGGCACCACTTTGCGGGATTACGTCAATGCCGAGGGCACCCCGGGCTATTTTCGGCAGAAGCTATTTGTCTATGAACGGGCCGGAGAATCGTGCCGCGTGTGTAAAACGCGCATCAAGCAGTTCACGCAGGGACAACGATCGACATATTGGTGTTCGGTTTGTCAGCGCTGAAAATCCCCTGCAATCCGGCGCGCTTTGCACCGTCGACATTCCCTGAAAGGTCACATATGGCCACTAGTACACCAGTCCCTCGCCCTCGCCCCGCGGGTCCGACGCCGCTTCGACTTTGCCGGTGGCGTAGTCCCAGGTGATCACTTCCATATTGCCCCAACGCCGGCTGCCTTCCTCGAGCTTGTGGCCCATGGCCTGCAGCTTTGCGATCTCGCTCTCCGACAGGGCGCCTTTTTCGTAGTCGACGACGTCGGGCAGATATTGATGGTGATAGTGCGGGTCCTTGACGATGTCGGCGGCGTTCATGCCATCCAAATAATCGAGCGTCCCCTGCAGCACCATGCTGATGATGTAGCTGCCCCCCGGCGTGCCGATGATCATCAGGCCCTTCTGCGTCTCCACGAAGCTCGGGGCCATGCTGGACAGACTGCGCTTGTTGGGTGCAATGGCGTTCGCCGCGTTGCCCACCAGGCCGAACACGTTGGGAACGCCCGGCTTCACTGAGAAATCATCCATGGTGTTGTTGAGCAGCACACCGGTCTTGGGCGGCATGTAGCCCGTACCGAAGAACAGATTGATCGAAATCGTGCCCGCGACCCGATTGCCGGCTCCGTCCAGAACCGAAAAATGCGTGGTTTGCATGCCCACCCGCTCCGACTCGATGCCCGGCAGCATGTCGCTGGGCATGGCCTTGTCGGTGCGGATGCTGGAACGCTGCCCGGCTGCGTAGTCCGGACTGATGAGCCGCGCCAGCGGCATCTTCACGAAATCTGGATCGCCCAGGTACAGCGCGCGATCCCGGTAGGCACGGCGCATTGCTTCTATGACCAAGTGCTTGCGAGTGACCGAATCGACGCCATGCAAGTCGAATCCGGACAAAATATTGAGGGCGTCGACCACGGCGATGCCACCCGATGATGGCGGCGAGGCCGACACGATGCGCGCCCCATGGTAATCGCCCACCAATGGTTTACGTTCGACGACCTTGTAGGCCGCGAGATCCGCCAGCGTCCATATCCCGCCCGTGGCGCGCACGCCGTTCACCAAATCCCGCGCGACGCGGCCGGTATAAAAGCCCTTGGCTCCCTGGTCGGCGATCGTCTCGAGCGTGACGGCCAAATCGGGTTGTTTGATGATAAAGCCCAGTTCCGGGACGGCACCATCGGCGGTCAGGAACACCTTGGCCGCGTCGGGCGAACGCAGTATGGCTTCGCGCTTGTAGCGCAGGCCGCCTTGCATACGCGCATACAGAGGAAACCCCTCGCGCGCCAGCCGGATGGCCGGCTGCAAACTGTCCTTCAACGGCAGCTTGCCGAACTTGCGTGCCAAATATTCGAACGCCGCAGGCTCGCCCGGGATTGCTGCAGCCAATGAGCCGGTGGTCGAGGCATTGGCGATCGGATTACCCGCGGCGTCCAGATACATGTCGCGTGTGGCGGCGCCCGGCGCCTTCTCGCGTGCGTCCAGCATGGTCTCGAAGCCATCGGCCTGGCGATGCAGCAGGTAGAATCCGCCGCCGCCCAGACCAGAGCTGTTGGGCTCGACCACCGCGAGCGCTGCCGATACGGCAACCGCGGCGTCGAATGCGTTGCCGCCCTTGGCGAGCACTTCTTGGCCGGCTTCGCTCGCCAGCGGATAGGCGCTTGCGATGGCGCCCTTGTGTGGGACCGCGGGTTTTCGGGGCTTCGCGGCCTCCGCAGCCGGAATGCGGGGCTTGACGTTGGGCGACGCCGGCGTCGATATGTCATCCGCTGCGCCCGCGGCGTAGACCGCCGGCGACGCAGCGACAAGGGCGCAGGTCAGCCAAACCGCGGCGAGAAGCGTGTGAATAACCGGAGCCTCGCCGGCGAACCTCAAAGCTTGCGGTGCCGCTTGAGCTCTAGCTCGACGATGGGATGAACGAACTCGGAGACGTTGCCGCCCAAGACCGCGATTTCGCGTACCAAAGTAGAGGAAATAAATGTGTACTGTTCCTGCGGTGTCATGAAAACCGACTCGATTTCAGGAGTCAGGTGCCGGCTCATATTAGCCAATTGAAACTCGAATTCGAAGTCTGAGACGGCGCGCAAGCCACGCACGATCACAGCCAAACCATTCTGCCGCGCAAAATCCACCGTCAGGCCCACGTAGCCCTTCACTTCCACGTTGTGGACGTCGGCGAGTACGCGGCGCGCCATGTCGACTCGCTGCTCGAGGGTGAACATGGGCGCCTTGTTCGGATTGGCGGCGATCGCCACCACCAGGCGATCGAAAATACTTGCCGCCCGACGCACCAGGTCATGGTGGCCGTTGGTGATCGGATCGAAGGTACCAGGGTATACCGCTGTTCTTTTGTTCATCCAACCGGTCTGCTTATTTACCAGCGCGCGTATTGACGCGCGCCAAATGATACCCCACCTCGCCCGCCGACTTCGATTTGAGCAATTCCCAGTGCGGCGGCAACACCGGCGCGCCGGCGGAGCGCTCGTTTTCCAGGTACACCAAACCGCCGGGTTTGATCCAGTCGCCGGCGTCTATGAGCGGGATGAATTCAGTAAAGGCCTCTCGATGATAGGGAGGATCCACAAACACGACGTCGAAGGGAGCCCCGTAGGGATTACCGTTGGGCTCTGCCGGGGTACGCAGAAAACGTGATGCGCCCATTTCCACCACACGCGCCTTCGAGCTGCCGCCCAAACGCTCCAGCTCCTTGACCAGCCCCCGCGCGGCGGCCTGTGCTTGCTCGACGAATACCAACGACTTCGCTCCGCGCGACAGTGCCTCGAGGCCCAACGCACCGGAACCCGCGAACAGATCCAGGCAGCGGGCATCCGCGATAGAATGCTGCAACCAATTGAACAGCGTCTCGCGAACTCGATCCGGTGTCGGCCGCAGTCCGGGAAGATCGGGGAAATTCACGCGCCGGCCGCGCCATCCGCCGCCGATGATCCGGACGGAATTGCGGCCCTCTTGCGGCGCCTTCGGGGACTGCGGCTTTTCGCGCTGCGCTGTCTTTTCGCGCTGCGCAGGTTTTTGGGGCTTCGTGCGTGTCACGGGCGGCATCATACCCTGCACAGGCTTGAGCGATGCCGTCCGCGCAGCGGGTCCCGCAAGCGGCTCACCGACGCGGCCCGCGCCACTTGCTCTGTTAAGCTCTTGGTCTCATGACTAACGAAGCCGATAAGCCCGGAGTCCGCGGCTTTTTCAAGCGCCTACGCGCCAAGTTGAACACAGGACCGGCCTGGCTCACCACCGACATCAAGGAGTTGCTGCCGGGCCGCCAGATCGATGCGCAGATCCTGGACGACCTCGAGACGCGGCTCATCACCGCCGACGTAGGCGTCGCGGCGTCCTCTCGCATCCTCGACGACTTGCGCAAGCGTGTGGCGCGCAAAGAACTCAACGACGTGAACGCTCTGCTCAACGCGCTGCACGCGGCGATGCTGGTCATTCTAAAGCCGGTCGAGCAGCCGCTCGCGATCGACCCCAACGTCAAGCCGTATGTGATCCTGGTCGTCGGCATCAACGGCGCCGGAAAAACCACAACCATCGGCAAGCTGGCCCGCCGGCTGCTGGCAGAAGGGCGCACGGTAATGCTTGCCGCGGGCGACACCTTTCGCGCGGCGGCACGTGAGCAGCTCGAGGTCTGGGCCGAGCGCAATAAGGTGCCGATCATTGCGCAACACGCTGGGGCCGAACCCGCCGCGGTGATCTACGATGGCCTGCAAGCGGCAAAGGCGCGCAACATCGATGTCTTGATCGCCGACACGGCCGGGCGGCTTCATACCCAATCCCATCTCATGGACGAGCTCAAGAAGGTCAAGCGAGTGCTCGCCCGGCTGGACCCCACGGCCCCGCATGAGGTGCTGTTGGTGCTTGACGGCACCATCGGTCAGAACGCCGTCGCGCAGGCCGAGGAGTTCAACAAAGGCTTGGGGGTTACCGGCCTCGTCATTACCAAATTGGACGGCACAGCCAAGGGGGGTGTGGTGCTTGCCATTGCCGAGAAGCTGAGAATCCCGATTCGCTTCGTGGGCGTCGGCGAACAAAGCGAGGATTTCGGGGTGTTCAATGCCTCGGAATTCGTCTCGGCGCTGTTGAAATCGGATGCGGACGGCGCGGATGGCCGCCCCGGATGATTCGCTTCGACCAAGTCCATAAGCGCTATGCCAACGGTCGCGAGGCGTTGGCGGGCGTATCGTTCACCATCGCCGACGGTGAAATGACGTTTCTCACCGGTCATTCGGGCGCCGGCAAAAGCAGCATTTTGAAGTTGATTGCGCTCATCGAACGTCCCACCCGCGGCCAGGTGTTCGTCGGCAATCAAAACACCGCCGCCATCAAGCCTCGCGGCATTCCGCAGTTTCGCCGCCAGCTCGGCGTGGTTTTTCAGGACCACAAGTTATTGCACGACCGCCCCATCGCCGACAACGTGGCGCTGCCCCTGATCATTGCGGGTGTTCCGAAGCGTGAAATCGACAAGCGCGTGCGCGCGGCGCTCGATCAGGTCGGGCTGCTCGGTAAGGAAAAGAACCGGCCGCTCGAGCTCTCGGCCGGGGAACAGCAACGCGTGGGAATCGCGCGCTCGATCGTCGGCAAGCCGAAGCTCCTCGTTGCCGATGAACCCACCGGCAATCTCGACCCCGACCTGGCGCTCGAGATCATACAATTGTTCAAGCGTTTCAACGATGTAGGCGTAACGGTCGTGATCGCCACCCATGACGTGCACCTTATCGAGCGCTGCGGCGCCCGCCGCATCGGCTTCCGCGACGGCCGCGTTGCCGCGCCGGCCGGCACTGCGGCATCCGACCTCAGCGCTTGAGAGTCGCCTTGAATGCCCAGACCTGGTTCGCGCGGCACGCGCAAACATTGCTGGGATCTTTGGGACGCATGGTGGAGCACCCTCTCGCGGCGTTCATGACCATGGCGGTGATTGCCATCGCACTCGCGCTGCCGTTGCTCCTCAATGTGTTCTTGCAAAACACTCGCACGGCGACCGCGAACTGGAACCAAGTGTTCGATATCTCGGTCTACTTGGACAAGAAGGCGGCAGGCACGCGCGTGCAGGCGCTTGCCAAGCAGCTCCGGTCGCGCGCGGATGTGGCGGCGGTGCGAGTCATAACGGCCGATGAGGCGTTGCTGCAGTTTCGCAGGGCTTCCGGGTTCGGCAATGCGCTCGATGCGCTGCGCGACAACCCCCTGCCTGATACCTTGGTGGTCACACCTGCCCTGGGCGCGAGTACCCCTGCGGGCACGGAGGGACTGAGGCGAGCGATCGCGGCCACCGCCGACGTACAGGCCGTGCAGATTGACACCGAGTGGGTGCAGCGGTTGTACACCCTGTTGGACATATTGCGGCGCATCATTTGGCTGACCGGCGCCCTTCTCGGCCTCGGAGTGGTGCTGGTCGTGGGCAACACCATTCGGCTCGATATATTGAACCGACGCGCGGAAATCGAGGTCATGAAGCTAGTGGGAGCGACCGACGGTTTTGCACGACGGCCGTTCCTTTACAGCGGTGTATGGTACGGTCTCGGGGGAGGACTGTTGGCGCTCATCTTGGTCGCCGTGGCGGTCGGGATGTTGGCCCAGCCGGTGGAGACCCTCGCTGGACTCTACGGCAGCCAGTTCCGCTTGAGCGGATTGGGGCTCGATTTGGGCGCGGCCGTATTGGGCGTCTCGATTGGACTCGGTTGGTTCGGTTCTTGGCTCGCGGCCACGCGCCACATCAGAGCAATCGAACCCACCTAGGCTCTGTTAAGTATCTGATTTTATAGTATATTTTTCCGCGTGAACTCTCATTGGCGTTAGCACTCAAACCATAGGAGTGCTATTATTGGCACTAGATTCGATTGGAGGTTTCCGCTAATGACTGCTGCCTTAGTCGCTAAACAGACCGGTTTGGTATTCGCGGGCCCCGTGGGGAGCCTGGACTCTTACATAGACCGCGTTTCGCAGATTCCGGTTCTTACCAAGGACGATGAGGTCGCTCTCGCGACCCGCTTCCGCTCGGACGCGGACCTGGATGCCGCACGGCAATTAGTGCTTTCGCATCTGCGGTTCGTCGTGCACATCGCCCGCGGTTACCTGGGCTATGGCCTGCCCATGGGCGACCTGGTGCAAGAGGGCAATGTGGGTCTCATGAAGGCGGTCAAGCGCTTCGACCCCAACGTGGGCGTCCGCTTGGTATCGTTTGCGGTTCATTGGATCCGTGCCGAGATTCACGAGTACGTGCTGCGAAACTGGCGCCTGGTCAAGGTCGCGACGACCAAATCGCAGCGCAAACTGTTCTTCAATCTGCGCAAGATGAAGAAGAATCTGGCGTGGTTGTCCGAGGAGGAAACGCGGGCCGTAGCGCGCGACCTGGGTGTCGACGTCAGCGACGTACGCGAAATGGAACAGCGTCTGTCCGCGCGGGATATGTCCTTCGACCCGACCCCTGAGAGCGATGAGGAAGAGGCTTATTCTCCTGCGATGTATTTGCCTGCCACCAATGCCGACCCCGCCATCGAGGTGGAGCGCGAAGAGTGGGAAGAGGATTCCAACGATCGCTTGCAACTGGCGATGGCAAAGCTCGATGAACGCAGCCGCAGTATCTTGAAGCGGCGCTGGATGACGGACGACAAGGCGACGCTGCACGAGCTTGCCGACGAGTACGGCATTTCCGCGGAGCGCGTACGGCAGGTCGAGAGCAACGCCATCAGCAAGCTGAAGGGGCTCATGGTACCGGCGTAGCGGCCCGCCGCTACTGGCCAAGCGCCAAGCCCCTATGCGGGCCCCGGCCGGCGCTCGTACGCGACTGCTTCTCGAAACGCGTGCGCGTGCAGTTCAGCCGTTCGCTCACGGGTGGGCGCGTATCCTCCGCCCAATACGATGACGATCGGCGCGCCGCGCCCGCGCACCGAGTTGATGACCAGCCGGTCGCGCAAGCGGATTCCCTCCTCGCTGAGTGCGAGTTTGCCGTAGCGATCGCCCGCCGCGACGTCGACGCCGGCCAAGTAGAAAGCAATGTCGGCGTCGGCTGCATCCAGCACCGCGGGCAAATGGCGCTCGAGTGCACCGAGGTATTCGCTGTCGTCCGCACCGTCCTGCAATGCCACATCCAAATCTGAACGCATTTTAGCGGCAGGATAATTGCGCTCGCCGTGCATCGAGAACGTGAAGACTTCCTCGACGTTCTCAAAGATGGCTGCCGTGCCGTTGCCCTGATGCACGTCCAAGTCGATGACGAGTGCGCGTTGGATGGCATCTTCGACCCGTAGTTTTGCGATGGCGATCGCCACATCGTTCAGTACGCAGAAGCCTTCCCCGCGATCGGCAAAAGCATGATGCGTGCCCCCGGCCAGATTGCCGGACAGACCCGATTCGAGCGCTGCACGTGCCGCCAACAGGGTCCCGCCCGACGCCAATCGCGAGCGCAACCACAGCGCGTCCGACCATGGCATGCCGAGGCGCCGCTGCTCGGCGGCGGAAAGTTGGGACGATTCGAGCTTGTCCAAGTATTCGGCGGTGTGCACCAGTTCGAGGGTGTCCCGGTCAACCGGCTCGGGCTGCAGGATATCACCGGGCGCCAGAACACCCTCGGCCAGCAGCTGATCCTTGAGCAACGGAAACTTGGCGATGGGAAAGGGGTGTCCGGTCGGTAGGGGGATTTGATACCCGGGATGGTAGCTGCACTTCATTGCACAAAATACTACACAAATGGCGGCACAGGAGCCGGCGCTCCCGCACACGCGAATTAGGGAGGTCAAACGAGGACCGGATGGTTTCACGGCGAGCATTTATCAATCGGCCGATCGTCCCTGCCTCCTGATCTGCCCAACATCGAGTCGGATCATTGAGCGCGCCTTCAGGCCCGACTATCCTCTACGCCACCGACCTCTGCTCATCCGACGAGGCGCGACGCGGTTCGCGGTGGTCGACGACGGACAATTCATTGCCCAGCGAGTCACGCAGATTTTCCAGCTGCACAAGCCGCGCCCGTGCGTTCCTCCAGGCCTCCCGTGTGGGGTTTGGCGCGGCTGCGGGCTCGTACCAGCCAAGAGGCTGCGCTCCTCGCACCGGCGGACTTGAACGCGGTTGCTGAATTGACGGTCGAATTGCCGCCGGCACTGTCGCCAAACCCTGCGGCAAGGCTCCGCTGTAGCTCGTGCCACGGTAGATTCCATAGGTCAGCGTCTGGGGACTTGAGGGTCACGCCGCTTGCCCGACCGGCAACGGAATCTGTGGGACATCGATTTGTTCGCGCAGCTTCGGCCATTCGATCAGGCGCAGATGCCCATTCATGTCCTCGACCAACGAGGTGCAGCTCTCGACCCAATCGCCGTCGTTGCAATACAAGATGCCATTGATGTCGCGCATTTCGGCTCGGTGAATATGACCGCAAACCACCGTGTCGACCCCTCGTTTGCGCGCGGCCGTCGCGACCGCCTCTTCGAAACTGCCTATGTATTGAACCGCCTTCTTCGCCTTGTTTTTGAGGTATGCCGAAAGCGACCAGTACGGCAGGTCGAATTTGCGCCGCACCCAATTGATGTAAGGGTTTGCCGCAAGAAGTAGGTCGTAAATGTTGCTGCCGAGCTTGGCCAGCCAGGGGCTGCATTGCACGACGCTGTCGAACTCGTCGCCGTGCAGGACCAGCATGCGGCGGCCATCGGCAGCCACATGGATGTACTCGCGGTGAATTTCGAGATTGCCGAAGACGGCGCCGTCGAATTCGCGAAACACTTCGTCGTGATTGCCGGGCACGAATATCACCTTCGTGCCGCGCTTGGCCTTACCGAGGATGGTGCGCAGCACGTTGTTGTGCGACTGCGGCCAAAACATGCTTTTCTTCATGCTCCACACGTCGATGATGTCGCCCACCAAAAATAGGCGGTCCATTTCCACTTGGTGCAGAAAATCGAGCAGCAAGTCCGCGCTGCAGCCTTTGAATCCCAGATGGATATCCGAGATAAAAACGGTTCGCAGCCGCAGCGGCGAGGGGGCGTTACGCTCCACCATGTCTCATCTCCTAAAGATCATGTCAGTTGCCACAATCGCGGTTTGTTGTGACGAATCGATGACTTACGTAAGAAGATTTGCTTACAATAAAGCCACTTAGGCGTGAAACATCGCGTGGAACCGCAGAAAACTGTGACGCAGTTCGCGTCGCGGGAGTCAATCGGCGCGACCCAGCATCGGAGTTGAAAATCGATAGCCGAAGCCGCGGACGGTCTGTAGGTAGGCTTCGAATCCCGATTCGCTCAAGATTTTTCGCAAGCGCTGCACGTTGACGTCGACCGTACGCTCATCGACTTCGGTGTAATCGCCCCAAACCTGAGCCAGCAGCTGCGTTCGATTGAAAGTTCTGCCGAGGTTCGACATTAAGAATTCCAGCAATCGGTATTCGATTCCTCGGAGGTTGATGGGCCGCCCGCGAGCGGTGACGCGGTTAGAAGCGGCGTCCAACACCAATTCATCACAGCTCAGAGTCGAAGGCGGCGCATCTCGAGAATGAGAACGCAGCACCGTACAGACTCGGGCAAGCACCTCGCGCAGTGAATACGGCTTGGCAATGTAGTCATCTGCCCCCATGTTGAGCCCCGCGACCACATCCTGTTCACCGGCCAGGCCAGACAAAATGATGAGCCGAGTCGCCTGCGGACGCGCCGCGCGGATTCGTTGGATGAGATCGAGGGCCGTAAAGCCCGGAATGTTCCAGTCGACGATCACCAAATTCGGCGGACGCTCCGCCACGGCCAGGGCGGCGGCCGCGCCGTCGGTGATGGCGCGTACGATGAACCCTGCATCGGAAAGCTTCTGACGCAAGGGTTCGACTGCAGCGACATCCCGATCGACGATCAGTATCTGTCTATTGTTTTCTGTGGCGAGCATAAAGGCCACGCCATTAGAGGCATCAAGCTTTTCAGTTCGTTGACGTTTTTGTTACCTTTCGAAAGAAATAGCGATTTCAGATTCATCTACGTCATGGGGCCAGCGCAACGGAACGCTGCGCGGCGCGTACCGACACATACGAATACCCGCGCAGAGAATCGGGGCGTCCTCGCGCGCTTCGGTCGTCGCTGTCGGCCGCGTTCCACGCGGCAAGAAGCAGTCCGAGCGCCAACCAATTGAGCGAGGCTTCGCGGTGCTGGAGCCAGAATGTTCTGGGTTTGCTGAAAATCGATGTCGTCGTCGACGTGCACATGGACAGCTCCTCGTTTGATCCGCGAGAACACTATCGACGGTAAATCTGGCTGGGACCTGCGCACATGCCGGCGGATTTCTGGCCAATTGTGGCGAATCATGGCGCCGGCCGCTTCGCGGCCTGGCGAACGGTATTGACCATCGACGATCGGCTATCATTCGCCAATGAGAAAGCAGATCGCGATCGTCGAGGATGAGGCGGCCTTGCGCGAGAACTACAGCGCGGCGCTGGCGCGGCATGGCTACCAGGTCAAGACGTACGCAAACCGGAAAGGCGCCATGCAAGCCTTCGAGGTGCATTTGCCGGACTTGGCGATCATCGATATCTCTCTGGAAGACGAGGCCGAAGGAGGGTTCGATCTATGCCGCGACTTGCGCGCGCTTTCGGCGGAACTGCCCATTATTTTCCTGACGGCGCGGGACAGCGAACTGGATGCCGTGTCGGGCCTGCGGTTGGGCGCGGATGATTTTCTGACCAAGGACGTGAGCCTGCCGCATTTGGCGGCGCGCGTCGCGGCATTGTTCCGACGCATCGACGCGCTGCGGCGCCCGGACAATGCCGCACAGATCGTGCGGCGCGGTGCGCTTTCCATCGACGGCGAGAAGATGCAGACCGCATGGAATGGGGTTTCAGTCATGCTTTCCTTGACGGAATTCTGGATCGTGCATGCTTTGGCGCGCAATCCCGGCCACGTCAAGAATCGGCAACAGCTCATGGATGCGGCCAATGTCGTGTTGGATGACAACACCATCACATCCCATGTCAAACGGGTCCGCCGCAAGTTTCAACAGATCGACGCCGCCTTCGACGCCATTCAAACCGTCTACGGAATGGGTTATCGCTGGGTCGAGTGAGCATCCGCTTTCAACTGCTGGTCATTGCGCTCACCACGCTCGTATTGCCGTGGGCCGGATGCCAATACGCGCGTGAGTTGGAGAGTACTTTGCGCGTTTCGCAGGAGAACTCGCTGCAGGCCGCCGCCGACACGATCGCGAACGCACTGTCGGCTCAATCTCAGCGAGTATTCGGCGACATCGGGGATGGGCCGCCGTTCGACCCAACCCAAGGTGATCTTTATGTCTTTCCCCTGCACAATCAACCGCTGCTCGACGGCTATCGCGAGGACTGGGACCTTGCCATTGAACCCAGAACCATGCCGGCGGACGGGCTCGGCGCGCGGCTGCAAGCGGGTTTTACCGAGCGCTACCTGTTCTTTTACGTGGAAGTCGATGATCCCGAGTTCGATCCGGAGCCCAGCGAGGTGCATCCGCAGCAGGATCGCTTCGATCGAGTCGATCTCACGCTGCAACGGCCGGACGGCGCCTTGGAGTCGTATTTCTTTGCCACCAGCGCGCCGGGGCTCATCCAGGCGCAAAGCATGGGCAAGAGCGACGACGGTGTCGACCACGCCGCGTCGGAACCCCGCATTCAGGCATTTTGGCTTCAGACTGCGCACGGATATCATTTGGAGGCGCGGGTTCCGAGGAGCTTGGCGGGGTCGCGACTCTGGATGGAGGCGAGCGACGGCGCGAGCGGCGGCAAGGCCGGGTTCATGGGCGCAGACTCGTTGCGAGGCGGGCGGCTGTTCCTCGCGACACCCGGTCTGAATGAATTGCTCGCCACCTTCATCGGTCCGGGGACCCGGGCAACCGTAATCGACACGAATGCCCTGAAACTTGGCGTCGCGGGCTCGCTGACCTTGAACAATGACGAGGAACCGCGTGGCGCGGGAGGTAGCTGGTATCGGCGCTTCATGGCGGGCGATACGTCTCACTGGCCTTTGCAAGTGTTGGCGGCGGATCACCTCGAGGGCAAGAGCGTGAGGGGCGCTCTGGCTGGACATGCGTCGGCCGAATGGCTGCGCGCCAACCCAAGTCAAGCGTCGCTCCTATCGGCAGCGGCACCCATCATGGTCGGCGATCAGACGCGTGGGGCTGTGGTACTCGAACAGCCTGGCGATCAGCTGCTCGAACTGCGCGATCGGGCGCTGACCCACCTCTTCAATCTGACGTTGCTCGCCACCGCGCTAGCCGGGGCCATCGCCTTCGGCGTGGCAACTTGGATCAGTCTGCGCATCGGGCGCTTGCGGCTGGCCGCCGATGCCGCCGTGACCACAGATGGGAAAATTCGCCTCGACATGCCCGAATCCGACCATGCGGACGAGATCGGCGGACTCGCGCGCGGCTTCGAACGATTGTTGGCCCGGCTCAACGAGCACACGCAGTATTTGCGAACTCTCGGCGGCAAGCTGTCGCACGAACTGCGCACGCCGCTCACCATCGTTCGCTCCTCGCTCGATAATCTCGAATCCGAGGGCGTACGTGCGGATCAACGGGGATACGTCACACGCGCCCGCGAAGGGGTGCTGCGACTTCAATCCATCCTCAGCGCCCTGGGTGCCGCGTCGCGGGTCGAGGAGAGCATCAAGCAAACCGAGCGCGTGAACTTCGATCTCAACGACCTGCTGTATTCGGCCGTCGCCGGATATCGCGACGCGTTTCGCGCGGCTCGCATCGAGCTCGATACGCCCTCCGATGCTTTCTTCATGCATGGCGCGCCTGATCTCATCGTCCAGATGCTCGACAAGCTGATCGAAAACGCAGTCGATTTCTGTTCGGCATCGGGTGCAATTACCGTGCGCCTGACGCGCGCCGAGAGCAACTACGAACTCGCCGTCAGCAATGATGGACCACCCATCCCGTTGGAAATGCTGAGCCGTCTATTCGAATCATTGTTCGAGCACCGCCAAGGCGTCGACGACAAGCCGCATTTTGGCTTAGGGTTGTATATCGTGCGGCTGATCGCCGAATTTCACGGCGGCCGGGCGGTGGCCGCCAACCGATCGGACGGCGGCGGCGCACTAATCACGGTGTTCCTGCCGCTGATTTAGCGCTAAGGTTAGCATGGGTATCAAAGGAGCCGCATCGATGTACGAGCTATACATTGCCAACAAGAACTATTCCTCCTGGTCTTTGCGGCCGTGGGTGCTGCTGCGCGAGCTCAAGCTCCCATTCCTGGAACACGTGATCCCTTTCGGCGACGCGGCGCTCTGGGAGGCGTACCGAAAAATCTCGCCGAGCGGCAAAGTACCCTACTTGATCGATGGCGAGACCGTGGTGTGGGATTCGCTGTCCATCGCCGAATACCTCGCCGAGCGGCATGATGCCGTATGGCCGGCCGATCCGGTCGCCCGTGCGTGGGCGCGCAGCGCCGCGGCCGAGATGCACTCGAGTTTCACTGAACTGCGCAACCGCTGTTCGATGACCTGCGGCGTCACGGTCCGGCTCAAAGAGTTTCCGGCGGCGCTGGAGCGGGATATTGCCCGAGTCGGCGCGCTGTGGAACGAAGGTCTGCGTCGCTTTGGCGGGTCCTACCTCGCGGGGGACGCATTCAGCGCGGTCGATGCCTTCTTCGCTCCGGTCGCATTCAGAATCCGGAGCTACGGTCTGACCGTCGACCAAACCGCAGCCGAGTACGCTGCGCGGTTATTGAACCTAAGCTCGATGCGTGATTGGTATGCGGAGGCACTCAAGGAAAAATTTCGGGATCAGCCGCACGAAGATGAGATGCTGCGGATGGGCTCGGTACTGCAAGATTTGCGGGAGCGATGACCGCCGCCGATGTACGTATTCATGGATAGATCCCCAATGACTGCCACAAGTAGTGAGTGGCGTAGGCTCGCCACGGCCGCCAGGCTTCCGCGCGCGCATGCAGTTGTTTCGCACTGGCCTTGGCAGCCCTCAGCAACATCAAATCGGTGCCGGGAAAGGCATCGGGCCAGTGCAGCGCCCGCATGGCGATGTATTGGGCGGTCCACGGTCCGATGCCCGGCAAACGCATCAGACCTTCGATTTGTTCATCGACGTCCGCCGCACAAGCCAGCACGACCCGGCGTTCGTTGACCGCCTGCACCAGCGCGGCGATGCATTTCGCCCGGCTTCCCACGATACCGAGCGATGCGATCTCATGAGCCGAAACGCCCGCAAGGCGCCGTGCGGTCGGCGTCAAGCGATTCAATTCAAGATACGGAGTGGCAATCTGGGCGCCGAAGGAGTGTGCCCAGCGCCCCGCCATGGTGGTCGCCGCTTTGACCGACACTTGTTGGCCGAGAACAGCGCGCACGCCGAGTTCGAAACCATCGAACGCGCCCGGTACACGCAGCCCGGGCAGCCGGCCCACGATTCGCGCCAACCCGGAATCTTGCGACAACAAAGCGCTCACGGCGTCGGGCGCCGCACCCAGGTCGAAGAGTTGCTTGACCCGCACGATGACCGCGCCGATCACCGGTGCCAGCGATTGCGACATCTCGACATTGAGCGAGACGCCGTTTCCGGCAGGAGACACTGCAATCCATCCCTGATGTTCATCGATGGCGACGGTGCGCCGATAATGAGTGCCGTCCACCGATTCGACGCCGGGAATCGCTCTCAAGCGTAGGTACGTCAACAAGCTGTCCCAGGCGAGCGGAGGTCTGAAGTCCAGTCGACAGCTCAACCCCGCCGCAACGTCGGCATGCCCGCGCAGAGAACGCGGACTCAGTCCGTAGCGCGACTTGAACAGCGCGTTGAAGCGCCGCACGCTGCCGAACCCGCTCGCGAACGCGATTTCCGTCTGGCTCAGCGAGGTTTCACTCAACAGTCGTTTCGCCAGCAAGAGCCTCTGAGTCTGCGCCAATTCGATGGGCGAGACGCCGAGCTCAGCCTCGGTGACGCGGCGCAAGTGGCGGTCGCTCACGCCCAATGATGCCGCGAGATCGCCGACGCGCGCGCTCGAGAGAGCGTGTTCTTCGATACCGGCGATGGCCGCACCCACCAAGCGGCTCACGGCATCGACGCTCGCCAAACCCGGTGCGCGCTCCGGGCGACAGCGCAGACAGGGCCGGTAGCCTGCGCCCTCGGCCGCCGCCGCACTCGAATAAAAACGCATGTTCTCGCGCTTCGGCGGCCGCACCGGGCAGATGGGCCGGCAATAGATCTTGGTGGATGATACGGCCACGAAAAACCGGCCATCGAAGCGCCTATCGCGGGCGCGAACCGCGCTGTAGCAAACATTGGAGTCGAGCACCATGAGACGAGCTTAGCGAATGCCAGGATCAAATACTCGCCATTTTCGGACATCGATGTGGCGGCCCATTTCACCCACGCTACGCATTCCTGTCTAGCCGACGATTCGTCACGCATCGACACGTTCCACGAAGCGCGATCTGCCGCACAGCATCGGTGCGTAAGCTCGATGAAGATGCCCCATCCGACAGCACGATGCCGTCCGTCGAAAGCGTTGACCTACATACGTCATGCAATTGAGAGCATTGACGCACGCACTTAAAAGCATGGGTGCATTCAATCGAAAGCGTCAAGGCGCTGTTTGTCGCCATTCAAGAACAGGTGTTGGACATAACCTCTCGCCACGTACACTCCCGCCGCGAGTGAAAACGACGGATCGCTTTCTCAACGTGGGGTCTACCAATCTATGTCAACACTTACTCATCTTCGTTCCGAGGAGACGTATGTCTTTGCGCCGGCATTCGTTCGGCATCTCGTGAAAAGCGCGAGCCACTGCGTGATCTTGTCGATCGCGCTGAGTTTGTCGCTCGCGAGCTCACCAGCCCTTGCCGTGACCAAGAAGTCGATCAGCAACTGGGTCTCTTGCGGGGGGGAACCGCGGACGACACGACAGGGGCCATCAATGCCTTCGCAGCGGCCAGACATGGCGCCTTTACGCTGGTCATCGATTGTCCGGTGTACCTGCATTCGGGATTGGCGATCGACCGGGGAATTTTCATCGACAGCGGCACGATGGTGGAATTCACCGCCGCGGGCAAATTCTTCGTCGACAATATGTTTCACCCCGCCTTCGTGATCGCCAATTCGAGCGGCATCATGTTGACCAATTGGAATGTCGAGTGGGACGGAACCGTGCCGATAACTCCGAATTTCGGCGGCTATCAGGTGGCTGGGAAATTCGTGGCCGCTGTGGGAAAAACACAGCCGGCCGGAGCCTTCAACGATCTGGTGCTGACGCAGTGGTTGACGGCCAACCGATCCATAGCCTTCAACGAGACCCAAGGGTGGGTCAAGTCCATCTGGGTAGGCGGCGTCAATCCGTCAGCGGTGTTCTTCATCACCGGCGACTCGAGCAACGTAGTCTTTACCGGATTGAAACTCTACGTTCCGTCCACCGCCGGCGGCAATCACTTCATGCCCATGGCATCGACGCCCTACTCGAACTTTACCGCCGTCGTATTGGCTCCGCACAGCAGCACACCAACCGTTTGCCCCGGCAGCACTGGCGAATGGTAAACTGCACTGAGGATCAATAGCCAGGGAGGCACATATGTCGTTGCGAAAATGCTTGGTCGCGGCGTCAATGCTGATGACGTCGGCGTCGCCGGCACAGAACACCAAAACCTTCGACGCCGCAGCGGCGTTCGGCGCGCGCCCAACTGTAGCCGATCTCAGTCTGTCGCCGGATGGCTCGAGTGTCGCCTACGTCGCTCCGACTGCGGGACAAGGATCAGCGCTGTTCACCGTCGACCTTGCAAAGGGAGCCAAGTCGCGGATCGCCCTTCTGGCCAACGGCAAGCCGGAACGCATCGAAAAATGTCACTGGGTGTCGAACGAGCGGCTTGTATGTTCCACTTTTGGCGTGGTCAGGAGCGCCCTCGGCCTTATGAGGTATACGCGCGTCATGGCGGTGGACCGCTCCGGCGGCAATTTGAAGGTCTTGAGTACGCAGGCCAATGAGCACACCCAAGGCTGGCTGTTCCACGGCGGAGAAGTCATCGACTGGCTCCCCGACGAGGACAGTAGCGTGCTCATGAGCCGGCTGTACGTGCCGGACGAGCATTTGGGTTCGCACATCGGTTCACGGAGTGAAGGTTTGGGAGTTGATTCGCTGGATACGCGAAATCTGACCATAAAATCGCTCGAAGTTCCTTCCAAGGACGCCTTCACCTATATCACCGATGGCCGTGGCGCCGTGCGCATCGTCGGGCGAGCGGCGCCACTCTCCGCTGGACAGGATACGGGTTTGGTCAGCTACCACTATCGAACGCAAAGTTCGCGAGAATGGCACAAGCTCGGCGACTACAATTCCGTCGATCGCAGCGGCTTTGAACCCTACGCGGTTGATCACGACCTCAATGTCGCCTACGGTTTTAAGAAGAAAGACGGGCGCCAGGCGTTGTATTCGGTCGGCTTGGACGAATCGCGAAGCGAGCGATTGATCTACGCCCGACCCGATGTGGATGTGAATCGGTTGATTCGCATCGGGCGGCGCAATCGCGTTGTCGGCGTCTCGTACGCCACCGATGTGCGTACGGCGGTGTACTTCGATCCCGACATCGAAAAGCTGATGGGCTCCATTTCGCGGGCATTGCCGCGGCAGCCGCAGATGAGGATCGTTGATTCAAGCGTCGATGAGCATGTCCTGTTGGTATTTGCCGGAAGCGACGATGACCCCGGTGTTTACTACCTCTTCGATCGACCATCAAAGCAGCTCCGTACATTTCTCGTCGTCAGAGACCAACTGGAAGGCGTGAATCTTGCGAAGGTCAAACCGGTGAGCTACCCGGCGGCCGATGGGGAGATGGTGCCCGGCTATTTGACCTTGCCTCCCGGCGTAGAAACTGCAAAAGGCTTACCTGCAATCGTGCTCCCTCACGGTGGTCCCGGCGCGCGCGACGAGTGGGGCTTCGACTGGTTGTCGCAATACTTCGCGTCACGCGGGTTCGCGGTATTGCAGCCCAACTTCCGCGGGTCGGCCGGCTACGGAGACGCGTGGCTGCATGAGAACGGCTTCCGGTCCTGGCGTACCGCAGTCGGCGATGTCCTTGACGCCGGGCATTGGCTGGTCGCCCAAGGCATTGCCGACCCGGCCAAACTCTGCATCGTCGGGTGGTCGTACGGCGGCTATGCCGCGCTCCAGTCTGCCGTCGTCGATCCGGGCCTATTCAAAGCCGTGGTGGCGATTGCGCCCGTGACCGATTTAGAGGCATTGAAAGAGGAGCGGCGAAACTGGTCAGATTTCGACCTGGTCCGGCACGAAATTGGCGACGGTCCGCATGTTCGCGAGGGCTCGCCGGCGCGGAACGCAGAGAAGATCAAGGTGCCCGTGCTGTTGTTTCACGGCGAGTTCGACCGCAACGTGGGAATCGCGCAATCCCGATTGATGGCGGCGCGTCTGGCGACCGCCGGTGTCAAACACGAACTGGTCACGTGGGACGATCTCGATCATTACCTCGATGACTCGACTGCCCGCACGGACATGCTGAGAAAGAGCGACGCTTTTCTACGCCGGGCCATCGGCGAGGTCCCCTAACAGATCGACATAGGCTTCGTCGATCAGTTGATGCGCCTCGATACCCAATTTTTCCATGAGCACGCGCGCCTCGCGAACCCCGATCTCGGGGAGTTCATCGTCCGCGAGTACGACCTCCAGCTCGAGGAAATGCCCCAGTCGTTCGACTTCGTCGAGATGAATCCGAGTTCGGCCGGCCAGATACAGCTTGCGATGCTTTCGGACGCGTCCGACTTGGCCATACGCCAACGATAGACACTCGCGCAGCGAGTCGGGCGACGGCGTCGGTGAACGCAGATAAAAGGACTCTTTGGGACCGAA
Source organism: Steroidobacteraceae bacterium (assembly GCA_036502605.1). GTDB lineage: Bacteria > Pseudomonadota > Gammaproteobacteria > Steroidobacterales > Steroidobacteraceae > Bog-1198. Next base: position 52,312 of record DASXYI010000113.1, on the reverse strand, counting down.
CTGATTTGCGCGTCGATAGTAAATGAGTTCCCCGCTGCCATCGGAGAACGCGCGAAGTTTCAAGCGGCCCGTGTCGCAGCGGAAGAAAGTATCGTCTTGCGCAATATCAATGGGTCCCTCGTCGGCCACTGCGGCTATCTTCGCGGTGCAGGCCTCGACGCAGACGATGCGCGCTTTGATTTCAATATTACGGGACATGTCTCATCTCAGCCGCGTTGAATTTTCATAGTTGACGTTCCCGCGGAAACGCGCGCTGTCGGCTGGTCGGACGCCCCTGCGATCCGTCTCGCCGCCAGCCCGATTGCTCGCTAGGTTTCGCCGACGCTGCCCTGAGGATACTGGTCGAGAGCAAGGTTCACAGCCTCCCACGCCACTCTGTGTTCCAACCACGCTTCTGCGGTTGGCGGAAACGCGTTCGGGTCGTCCAACGACAACGTGGTCAGGTCGATGGTGCCGGGAGAACTGTCGGTCTCGTATGAAATCGCGCTTCCACAGGTTCCGCAAAAGCTCCGGAGCACGCCAGGCGATGACTCATAGCTTCGTGAGGTCCGTGCGCTGCCGGCCAGAAATTCCACTTGATGGCGCTCGAACGTTACCCAGGCGACCGAAGGAGCCGCGCTCGCTCGGCGGCATGTGCCGCAGTGGCAAATAATGGAGAAGAGAGGGATCCCGGCGACGCGGTACCGGACGGCCCTGCAGAGGCAGCCGCCTTCCAATGATGCGCCGGCCATGGTCACGGTTGTCCTCTGCGCCCGCCCTCAGTGAGGTGCCGTCGCGCGGACGCCCAGGTACTGCAATATGCCTTGCGCCGCCTCGCGCCCTTCGAACACGGCGGTCACCACCAGGTCGGAGCCGCGTACCATGTCGCCGCCGGCGAATACTTTGGGGTTGGTGGTCTGGAATCGGGATTTCGGCGCCCCCGACACTCGAACGCGGCCATTGCTGTGCAACGCTATTTGTTGCTGAACAAACCAGTCCGGCGGACTCGGCAAGAAGCCGAAGGCGATGATCACTGCGTCCGCCTCGATGGTCTCCTCCGTGTCCGGAACGACTTCCGGTACGCGGCGTCCGCGCGAATCCGGCGGACCCAGACGCGTCTGAACCAGCTTCACGCCCTGCACCCGATCGGATCCGACGATTTCAACGGGCTGGCGATTGAACAAGAAGGTGACGCCTTCTTCGTTGCTGTTCTTGTAGTCGCGGCGCGAGCCCGGCATGTTGTCCTCATCGCGGCGGTACGTACAGGTGACGCTGGCGGCGCCTTGACGGATCGCCGTGCGATTGCAATCCATGCCGGTATCGCCTCCGCCCAACACCACCACGTGCTTGTCGCGCATGCTGATGAACGAATTCGGGGCGTCCTCGATTTCCAGCTCGCGATTGATGTTCGAAATCAAATAGGTCAGTGCTTCATGCACGCCGGGAAGATCCTCGCCCGAAAAGCCGCCTTTGACGTAGGTGTACGTACCCATGCCCAGAAACACCGCGTCGAACTCTTCGGTGAGCCGCTCGAATGCGATGTCGCGTCCGACATCGACGTTCAGACGGAATTCCACACCCATGCCTTCCATGATCTCGCGGCGCTTTTCCACCACGTCCTTTTCCAGCTTGAACGGCGGGATGCCGAAGGTCAGCAATCCGCCGATCTTCGAGTATCGATCGAAAACCACCGGGGTTACGCCATTGCGCACCAGGACGTCGGCGCAGCCCAGGCCCGCGGGGCCCGCGCCGATGATGGCCACCCGCTTGTTGGTGCGCGCCACATTGGACATGTCGGGCTTCCAGCCCTGCTTGAACGCCTCATCGGTGATGTACTTTTCGATGGAGCCGATGCTGACGGCGCCGAGGCCGTCATTCAGCGTGCACGCGCCCTCGCACAGCCGATCCTGGGGACAAATGCGACCGCACATTTCGGGCAGCGAATTGGTTTGATGCGAGAGTTCCGCCGCTTCGAATAATTTGCCCTCATTGACCAGCGCCAACCAGTTCGGGATGTAATTGTGGACGGGGCATTTCCATTCGCAAAACGGATTGCCGCATGACAGGCAGCGGCCGGCTTGCTGCCCGGCGGTCTCGGCGCTGTACTGCGAGTAGATCTCGCGAAACTCCTGGGTTCGCACCTCCACCGGAAGCTTGTCCGGATCCTTGCGCGGAATATCCAAGAATTGCAGGTATTTATCGGCCATGTTCAATCACGGTATGTTGATGCACGCGCGGACTCAAGCGGCGCGCCGCAAATTCACGAGCAGCGAATCGATGGCGGCCGCTTTCGGCTTCACCACCCAGAACTTGCCGATATAGGTGCGCAGGTCGTTGAGCAGCTGAACGCCCCACACGCTGCCGGTGGCGTCGACATGCTGTTCGATCAGCCCGCGCAGATGCTGCACATGCGTGCCCATGCCTTCTGGCGACACGCGATGGATATCGATCAATTCGTGGTTGTAGCGGTCGACGAAGTCGCGCTCCATGTCGAGCACATACGCGAAGCCCCCGGTGAATCCCGCGCCGAAATTCACCCCGGTGCGTCCCAGCACGCAGACCACGCCGCCCGTCATGTATTCGCAGCAATGATCGCCCGCGCCCTCGACCACGGCGAGAGCGCCGGAATTGCGCACTGCAAACCGTTCACCGGCGGTGCCGGCGGCGTACAGCGACCCGCCCGTGGCGCCATACAGGCAGGTATTGCCCATGATCACCGTTTCGCGCGCTACAAAAGTCGACCGCGTGCTCGGGCGCAGCACGATCTTGCCGGCCGCCATGCCTTTGCCGACGTAATCGTTCGCTTCACCTTCAAGATGCAAATGCAGGCCGCCCGCATTCCAGACGCCGAAACTTTGTCCCGCGGATCCCTTGAGATTGACGATCAGCGGCGCCGAACTCATTCCCGTGTTGCCCCAGCGCTTGGCAATCTCGCCGGATATTCTCGCGCCGATCGAACGATGGAAGTTGCTGACGGCATACGAGAACACTCCCCCTGATTTGCCGGCGATGGCATCGCGCATGTCGCGCAGCATCCGTTCCCCCAGCAGCCCTTTATCGAAAGGCTCGTTGCGCGGGTCGATGCAATATTGCGGCTTGCTCGAGACCAAGGTGGAATTGGCGAGCACCGGCCGAAGATCGAGTTTGCGCTGCTTCGGGGTTTCGCCGGGCAGGATTTCCAAAAGCTCGGTGTGCCCGATCAATTCCGCGATGGTCCTTACGCCCATGGCCGCCATGATTTCTCGGCACTCACGCGCCACGAACTTGAAATAATTCATCACCATCTCGGGCAACCCGATGAAGAATTTGGTGCGCAGCACGTTGTGCTGAGTGGCCACGCCGGTCGCGCAGTTATTCAGATGGCAGATCCGCAAATATTTGCAGCCCAAGGCCACCATGGGCGCCGTACCGAAACCAAAACTCTCGGCGCCGATGAGGGCCGCCTTGATGACATCGAGCCCCGTCTTCAGGCCCCCGTCCGTCTGCAGACGCACGCGGTGCCGCAGTTCATTGGCGCGCAGCGTCTGGTGAGTTTCGGCCAATCCCAATTCCCACGGGGTACCGGCATATTTGATGGACGACAGCGGACTTGCCCCCGTGCCGCCGTCGTAACCGCTGATGGTGATGAGATCGGCGTAGGCTTTCGCGACGCCGGCGGCCACGGTACCCACGCCCGGTTCGGCAACCAGCTTGACCGATACCAGCGCCTGCGGGTTCACCTGCTTCAGATCGAAGATCAGCTGCGCCAGATCCTCGATGGAATAGATATCGTGGTGCGGCGGCGGCGAAATGAGCCCGACACCCGGGCGCGCGAAACGCAGGCGAGCGATCATGTCGTTCACCTTGTGGCCCGGCAGCTGGCCACCCTCGCCGGGCTTCGCTCCTTGCGCGACTTTGATCTGCAGTACCTCGGCGTTGATGAGGTACTCCGGCGTCACGCCGAATCGGCCTGAGGCCACCTGCTTGATCTTGGAATTTTTCTCGGTGCCGTAGCGCAGCGGATCTTCGCCGCCCTCGCCGGAATTCGAGCGTGCGCCCAGACGATTCATGGCGATGGCCAATGCTTCGTGCGCCTCCGGCGACAAGGCCCCCAGGGACATCCCGGCGCTGTCGAATCGCATGAGAATCGAGGTGATCGATTCCACCTCCTCGATGGGAATGGGCGCGCCGGACTTCAATTTCAGAAGGTCGCGGATGCAGGATACCGGCCGCTCGTTCACCAAGGCGGCGAACTGCTTGTACTGCTCATAATCGCCCGTCATCACCGACGACTGCAGCGTCGCGATGACATCGGGGTTGTACATGTGGTATTCGCCGTTGTGCATGTACTTGAGCAAGCCGCCCTGTTCCACGATTTCGGCGGGGTCCCACGCTCGCTTGGCCAGGTATTCGGCGTCGGCCTTCAGGTCGGTGAAGTCCGCGCCCCGGATGCGGCTATCGGATCCCTCGAAACAGAGCGATACCACGTCATCGCTCAGGCCCACGATCTCGAACAGCTGCGCGCTGCGGTAACTCGCAATCGTTGAAATGCCCATCTTGGACATGATCTTGAACAGGCCCTTGCGAATGCCGCGGCGGTAGCTGCGGCCCAGCTCCTGCCGCGTATCGGCATCCATTTTCACCGCGCCCTTGCGCATGAGGTCGAACAATGTCTGATAAGCGAGATATGGATAGACGGCAGTCGCACCGTAGCCTATGAGGCAGGCGAAATGATGGGCGTCGCGCGCCGTGCCCGTCTCGACCAGGATGTTGCACTTGCAGCGCAAGCCCGTCTTGACCAAACGATGATGCACGGCCCCGGTCGCGAGCAATGCCTGGATCGGAATCTTGGCTTTCACCAAGTAGCGATCGGAGAGCAGCAGCACCAGCTTGCCGGCGCGCACCGCCGCTTCGGCCTGATCGCACACAGCAACAATCGCCGCCTGCAAATCCAACTGCTCGTCGTACTGCAGATCGATGAATTCGTGCGGAACGCCGGCGTCCTCGAGACCCATGATCTGCCGCAATTTGCGCTGCGAAAGAATCGGCGAACTCAAAACGATTTGTTCCGCGTGCTGCTGCGCCGGCACGAAAATGTTGGCTTCGGAGCCAATCTGCGTCTGCAGCGACATGACGATGCTCTCGCGCAGCGAATCGATGGGCGGGTTCGTGACCTGGGCGAACTGCTGGCGGAAGTAGTCGTACAGAGAGCGCACTTTTTTCGACAGGACGGGCATCGGCGTATCGTCGCCCATCGAACCGACCGCTTCGCTCTCGTCTTCGGCTAGGACGCGAATGATTTCATCGCGCTCCTCGGCAGAGACGTTGTACATCTTTTGAAACAACGCCAACGTGTCGCGATCGAACGGCTCGGCCGCCAAGCGCGGATCGATGAGGTCGGTTTGCAGATAACGCACGCCCTTCTTGAGCCACACCTTGTAGGGGTGACGGTTCTTGAGAATATCGTCGACCTGCTTGGTGTCCATCAGGTCGGAGGTTTGCAAATCGAGCGCCAAAATCTCGCCGGGGCCCAACTTGCCCTTGCGAACGACGTCTTCGGGCAAGTAATCCCAAACACCCGCCTCGGACGCGATGGTGATGTGGCGATTCTTGGTGATGACCCAGCGGGCGGGACGCAGGCCATTGCGATCCAGGGTGCAGCAGGCATAACGGCCATCGGTAACGACGATGCCGGCGGGTCCGTCCCACGGCTCCATATGGGTCGCGTAGTATTCGTAGAAGGCTTTCAGGTCCGGATCGATCATGTCGACCGACTGCCATGCGGGCGGCACCAACAGGCGCAACGCATGCATGGGATCGAGGCCGCCCACCAGCAGCAATTCCAGCATGTTATCGAGCGACTGCGAGTCCGATCCGGTCAGCGAGACGACCGGCAGGACATCGCTCAAGTCGGGCAGAAGGGGCGAGCGGAACAGGGGACCGCGAGCCACCGCCCAGCTGCGGTTGCCCTGGACCGTATTGATCTCGCCGTTGTGCGCGAGATAGCGGTACGGGTGCGCCAGCCGCCACTGCGGCAGCGTGTTGGTGGAGAACCGCTGGTGGAAGACGACCACCGAGGCTTCCATGCGCGGATCTTTCAGGTCCGGATAGAACTGCGCCAAGAACAGCGGCATCACCATCCCTTTGTAGACGATGGTGCTCGCCGACAGCGACGGGATGTAGAACACGGGATCGGTGCCTTCCAAGATCTTTTCGGTGCGGCGGCGCGCCATGTACAGCTTGCGGTTCAACGTCGCTTCGTCGATATCGGCGCCCGCGTTCACGAACACTTGCACAATGGTCGGGAGGGTTTTGAGTGCCTCCAAACCGCAGGCCGACGCATCCGTCGGCAGCAGGCGAAACCCGGCTACCTGGAGCTTTTCCCGCTCGATTTGCTCGGTGAGAACGCGGCGGGCGTTATCGGCCTTGCCCGGATCGCGATCGAGGAACACCAATCCCGCCCCGAAGCGGGGAGCCAAAATGAGCCCCGCCTCCGCCGCGACTTCCCGCAGGAAACGCGTCGGCATCTTGATCAAGAGACCGCAACCGTCCCCCGTCTTGCCGTCGGCCGCGATCGCGCCCCGATGCGTCAGACGGTTGAGCGAACTGATCGCGGTTTGGACCACCCAGTGACTGGCCTGGTCGTCGAGACTGGCGATCAGTCCGAAACCGCAGGAATCTCGCTCATATTTCGAGCGATACAGGCCCCAATCGCCGATGCGCGGATCCGCACCGCCGCAGTTCGTCGCCGGTTCGCCGGCCGCCAGATCTGACGTTTGCTCCATTACCATAACTCAAGCCCACAATAAGCCGCGCCCCGCGGCCGATCCGCAGAACCCTTTTCAAAACAAGAACTTAAATCGGTTCGAGGCGCCAAAGTCCAGTCGAGCGCCGTGGGAGCAAACGCCGCTAAGCGTGCCTGTGTATGGACCTCATAATACCTAGGTGCCCAACATCGTCAACCGGCGCCGAGATTTTAGCCGGCGATATAGCGTTCCAATTGCTCGATTTGGTCCCTTTGATCCTCAATCACCGCTTTGACGAGGTCGCCGATGGACAGCATTCCGACTACGCGGCCGGCCTCCACGACCGGCAGATGGCGGAAACGTCCTTCTGTCATGAGCTCCATACAGTGGTGCACTGTATTCTCCGGGGAGACGGTGATCGGCGGCGAACTCATGATGTCCCCGACAGGGGTGTCATGCGAGGAGCGGTTCTTTAAAATCACCTTTCGGGCGTAGTCGCGCTCCGAAATGATGCCGAGCAAGGTACCCTGATTCATGACGAGGAGTGCCCCGACGTGGCGGGTGGCCATGATCTCGATAGCGCGCAAAACTGAATCGGTGGGCGCCACGGAGAAAATTTGACTGCCTTTGACCCGTAGTAATTGATTTACGGTCTGCATACGACCCCCAATGTACCGGTGATTTTCGACGTCTGACGCGCTTGTGCGATTGACTATACTCCCGCCCCGCCTGAGGACAAGAGTAGCGAATGCCGAAATTAGAGCCCCCCATCGCCGCCGTCCGCGCGCATACGGTGTCGTCGCCGCACGGCAAGCGCTCGGACCCCTACTATTGGCTCCGCGACGACGCACGCACCGACCCCGAGGTTCTGGCGTATCTCAAGGCAGAGAATGCCTACCATGCGCAGCACCTCGCACCCGTCAAACCGCTGGAAGACCAGATCTACGCCGAGATCATTGCGCGCCTGAAACAGGACGATTCGACCGTTCCCTATCGCAAGAACGGCTACTGGTACTACATCAGATTCGAGCCCGGCAAGGAGCACCCGATCTTCGCGCGCCGCAAAGCCTCGCTCGAGGCGCCGGAACAAGTCATTCTGGACGCCAACGAGCTCGCCATCGACCATGAGTACTACCAGATTGGCGAGATGGATATCTCGCCCAATTCCGAGTGGCTGGCCTTCTGTGAAGACACGGTGGGGCGTCGCCAGTATGGCTTGCGCTTCAAAAACCTCCGCAGCGGCGAGATCTTGCCCGGTACGATCGGGGATGTCGAACCCGAAGTTGCATGGGCCAACGATAACGAGACGCTGCTGTACATCGAGAAGGATCCGGAAACCTTGCTGGGACTACGCGTCAAAAAGCACGTTCTCGGATCGGATCCCAAACAGGATGCGTTGGTGTTCGAGCAAACCGACAAATCCCTCTACACCGGGGTGTCGAAATCCAAATCCGACCGCTTCATTTTCATCCACATGGATGGGACGTTGACCTCCGAATGGCGCTACGCGGACGCGAGCGATCCGACGCTTTCATTCAAGGTGTTTTTTCCACGCCAACGCGACCACGAGTACGAGATCGAGCACTTGGACGATCGTTTCATCATTCGCACCAATTGGCAGGCTCGCAATTTCCGATTGATGTGGGTGCCGATCGGCCAGGAGGAATCACGAAGCGCCTGGGCTGACCTGGTTGCGCACCGCGAAGACACCTACCTCGAGGATTTCGAGGTCTTCGCGCACTTCATCGCCTTGGCCGTGCGCAGCGGCGGGCTGCGCAAGGTCGGCATTCAGCCATTGACGCCTGCCGCCGCGACGCCGCCGGGCGCCGCGCCCGAGAGTGCCGCGCTGGCCGGCGCCGCGCTAACGACCGCCGTGCCAGCGGGTGCCGAGAAGTACTTCATCGCGAGCGATGAACCCGCCTATACGATGTTCATTTCGGCCAATACGGAAATGGATTCCGAGGTCCTTCGCTACACGTACTCATCCCTCGCAACGCCGACCACGGTGTATGACTACAACATGCGCACGGGTGAGAAGACTTTCCTTAAACGCGATCCGGTGCTGGGCGATTTCAATCCATCGAACTACGACACAGAATTGTTGTTTGCGCCGGCCGGCGACGGAAAACGTATTCCAGTGTCTCTGATCCACCGCAAGGACTTCGTCCGCGACGGTTCGGCACCGTTGCTGCAATACGCCTACGGCTCATATGGATTGTCCACCGACCCTGGGTTCTCATCGGCGCGCTTCAGTCTGATCGACCGGGGATTTGTCTATGCGATCGCGCATATCCGCGGCGGCCAAGAAATGGGCCGGTCGTGGTACGACGACGGCCGCCTGCTGCAAAAGAAGAACTCATTCGCCGATTTCATCGACGTCACGCATTTTCTGGTTGCCCAGGGCTACGCCGCCCAGGACAAGGTCTTTGCCATGGGAGGCAGCGCAGGCGGACTGTTGATGGGCGCCATCGCCAACATCAGCCCGCACGATTATCGGGGCATCGTTGCCCAAGTGCCCTTCGTCGACGTCGTCACGACCATGCTGGACGACAGCATTCCGCTCACCACCAACGAATACGACGAGTGGGGAGATCCGGCGGACGGCGCATTGTACGATTACATGCTGTCGTACTCTCCCTATGACAATGTTCGTGCGCAGGCGTATCCCGCCATGTTGGTCACGACCGGCTTGTGGGACAGCCAAGTGCAGTACTACGAGCCCGCTAAGTGGGTCGCTAAGCTGCGGTCGCTCAAAACCGACCGCAATCCACTGCTTCTGCATACCGACATGGAGGCGGGCCACGGCGGCAAGTCGGGACGTTTCCAGCGATATCGGGAGACCGCCATGGAGTACGCGTTCATATTGGATCGGCTGAAGCCGCGCGCAAGCGCCGAGCCATAAAAAAAGGCGCCGCGAGCGGGGGAAGCTATACCGCGGCGCCACCATCGACCGATTGTATGCGCTTATACCAGCGAAGCAAGCCGCATGCCATCCCAGAACACCAGCTAATTCAGCGACTTATGATGCCACGGACAGCACTCGGTGACAAGATTTGTCACTCAAGTGACGCAACCTGGCGCCTTAACCGCGGGCGGGCGGTACCACGACGCAAGCCTGGGACTTGGCTTTCAGTGCACTGCAGACTTCCCGCGCGTGCTTCTCGGTCAGACCGGTTGCCTGCAATTTATACAGGTTTCCCTCGGTGGTCTTCTTGGGCACCACCTTGGACGACAATCCCACCAATAGACTGGGATATTCCTTTTGCAAGTCGGCCCAATGCTTGTTGGCGGCCACAGCCCCTGACTTGAACGCCCCCAATTGGACTCCGTAGGATCCCTTGAGCGGCGGCGACGCGGCAGCGTGCGGCTCAGGCTGGTCCGCTGCGGGTGACGGCGGCCGCGCCGCTTTGGGCGCCGGCGCGGGCGGTGGGACTTTTTCCGCGGGATTCGCAGCCGGAGCGGCATTCTGTGCGGCAGCGCCGGAATCCGTGCCGGTGGCCGCCGATCCCGAAGGCGCCTGCGCCAATGTGAAATTCTCGACGCGAATGCGCGCTTCTTCCGTCCACTTGCCTTCCGGATATTGCTTCAAGAAGGCTTGATACGCTTCAGGCGTATCCGCGTCGCGCGCCTTCTGCCAGTCCCGCTCCTCGTATAATTCCTTGACTCGCGCCTGAGCCTGAGCCGTGAATTCGCCGCTCGGATATTTCTTCAGGAACTGCTCGTAGGCGTCCGAGGTGTTGGTTTCCCGGGTCTTCTGCCAGTCGCTCTGCTGGCGGCTGCAGCCGGATAACGCGAGGACTACCGCACAACACAGACCCAGACCGATTTTTTGCTTGATCATTTTTGCCAACTCAACCCAAGTAGATGAAGCCGTCCTCTATTCTACGTTGATTTGCTCCGTCTGTCGGCGACGCCAAGCCCGTCACACATGGCCGGGGCGGAATAGGATATTAACCGCTCATGAGCGAACAAAAGCGTCGGTTCTTGGAGCGCCCGGTATTACCCACATCGCCGACCCCGACACTGATCGGTGCAGATACCGTCATCATCGGCAATATTCGCGGCAAGGGCCAGTTCGTAGTCTTCGGCGAAGTTCACGGCGACGGCGAATTGGAGGATGCCCTGCACCTGTCCGTCACGGCAAGCTGGCACGGCAATATTCAAGCTCATCAAGCCATCGTCGCCGGTAAAGTTGTCGGCGGACTCGTCGTCAAGGACAAACTCGAGATCGGCCGCACGGCTGTGATCCGTGGACGAGTCAGTGCGCGCACCATTGCCATTGCCAAGGGCGCCATCGTCGACGGCGAGATCGAAGTCACTTCCGGAATTCCGGTCGTAGAATTCGAGGAAAAACGCGAAGGGCATTAGAGGTTGGGCGCGAAGCGCCTAACAATAGAACTTTTGTGTGATCGCGTGTATTCCCGCATCCTAGTCCCATTTCGCGCATCTTGAAGCTCAAATGAAAGAATACGATGTGATCGTCGTGGGCGGCGGCATCCACGGCGCCGGCGTACTGCAGGCGGCCGTGGCGGCCGGTTACCGTGGATTGCTCATCGAGAAGGGTGCGCTTGCGAGCGGCACATCGAGCCGCTCCAGTAAATTGATTCATGGCGGACTTCGCTATCTCGAATCCGGCCAATTCGCGCTGGTGCGCGAAAGCTTGCGCGAACGCGCTATTCATTTGCGCATTGCGGCGGATCTCGTCGAGCTCAAACCCTTTTTCATTCCGGTCTATCGCGACACACGGCGCCGTCCCTGGCAGCTCAAGTTGGGCCTAGGTATGTATGCGCTGCTCGGCGGCTTCGACGCCGGCACGCGATTCGGCACCATCCCCAAACGCGATTGGTCCACGCTCGACGGCCTCGATACCCACAACCTCGACGCCGTCATCCGCTATCAAGATGCGCAAACCGACGATGCGCAGCTGACTCGCGCCGTCGTGCGGTCGGCGCAGAGTCTCGGCGGCGAGCTGGCCATGCCGGCGAACTTCAGCGAGGCCGCATTGACGGATGAAGGCGTCGACGTCGCCTATGAACAAAACGGCATGAATGTCGCGGCCCGTGCGCGGGTGCTCGTCAATGCCGCCGGTCCCTGGGCAACCCGCGTCTCGCGCGCCATACGTCCCGCGATTTTCGTGCCGGAAGTCGACCTGGTGCAGGGAACCCACATCGTGCTTCCGTTGCACGTAACGGCCGGTATTTACTACGTCGAAAGCCCGAGCGACGGCCGTGCGGTGTTCGTGATGCCGTGGCAGGGCGCGACGCTGGTCGGCACGACGGAAACGCCTTACCTGGGCGACCCGGATCAAGTACATCCGCTGCCCGAAGAAGAGGACTATCTGCTCGCCGTGGCCGGCCACTATTTCCCCGCCGTGCGCGCCATGACCCGCAATCACATCGTGCAGCGCTTCGCGGGCCTGCGCGTCCTGCCGGCGGCCTCCCAAACGGCGTTCGACCGGTCGCGGGAGACCATTTTCACTACCGATCGTGATCCACGGCCGCGCGTTCTTGGCATCTACGGCGGCAAACTCACCGGTTGGCGGGCAGCGGCCGCGCACGTATTGTCGCGCATCGCCCCTTCTTTGGGGTCCAGACCCAGGCGAGCGGCAACGGACCAGTTGATATTGAGGAGAGCAGAATGATCACTAAAAATGGCGTCGCGCGAATTTTCGCTTGTACCGCGCTAACCTTGCTGGCGCTGGTCGCGCGAACTTCTCATGCCGATGACTACTTCAGTCCAACCGACGAGCACGTCCGGATATCGTTGGGCGCCATGCACGTATCGTCCGGGACCAATCTGCGCGCGGATAGCAGTGCGGGCGCGCCCGGCACGGACATCAACGCCGAGAGCGTTTTCGGTTTGGACAGATCGGATTTCGAACCTAAATTTCAGGCCCTCGTGCGGGTCTCCACGCGGCACCGCTTGACCTTCGACTACTTCACGCTGGACCGGTCCGGCAACAACACGCTCCCGGCGGCGAGCAGCCCGGTCGTCTTTCGCGACGTCATCCTCTTGCCGGGAGACCCGCTGCAGACCAAGTTGAGCTTGCGCACCTTCGGCATCGCGTATGGATACTCGTTCTGGCACAGCGAGAAACTCGAAATCGCCGGAACTCTCGGCGTGCACGCCACGGATATCTCCGCCAGGGTCAAAGTACAAACACAAACCCGCCACATCATTCAGACCGAAGATCAGGCGGGCCCCGTTCCGACGCTCGGCATCGACGCGACCTGGGTCGCGAGCAAGCGGTTCTATATCGACGCACGGGCTCAATATCTGAGCGTGCATGTCAACGATCTTGACGGCTCGCTCGGCATTTACGAATTGGATGTGCTGTACCGCTTTCGACCCAACGTGTCGTTCGCCGTGGGCTACACGGAAATCAAAGCGCATCTTGCATCCACGCAGTCTTCGCAGGCGGGACTGTTCGATTTCACCACCAAGGGCCCGGAAATGTTCGTTAGGATCGCGTTTTAAGGACCGGGGTCGGCCGCAAACTCAACGCGATTGTTGGATGCGGCGACACGATTCCAGTCGCCCGCGGTGAGCGACTCGTTGCGCAGCGGATAAGGCACGGCGGCGCGCGCAGTGCCGGCAGTCTCGATGACGATGCTGATCGCGCCCGAGGTCCGTTGCCGCACGCCGGCGACCAGATTGGCGAAGCCCAGCGACTGGCGCTGCTGGAAGCCCAAAGACTCTTCGAACGGGTTACCGACCACATCGCATTTGGCGAAGGGCAAGCTTGCGCTCGCGAGCGTAAATCCGTCGGTGGAATTGCCGCTGAGACAGAATAAACCGGCGGCGCTGGTAACTTTCACGGCGCCGCGAAATCCCTGGGCCTGGAGTTTCGTCAGGAAATCGCGCAACACCTCGAGCCGGCTTCGATCGAACGGAATCTCACCGTAAGGTACCGGCTCGATCCGGGATCCGGCGGCCCCGCTCGCCGAGGCCGCGGGGGGCAACGTCGCTGCGGTCGCGGCCAAAGCGGCCCCCAGGTCTTTGACCGTCGCCTCGAGATCCTGACGCGTGCGCTGCAGTTCCGCGTTGGCCGACGCGAGCGCCGTACGTTCGGCGCCTAATTTCGCCAACTCATCGCGGCTCAAGTTCCAAGCGACCGCAATGACGGCGGCAATCGCGGATACCGCCACGAACGCGCCGACCCAGGGCCATATCGGCCGCCTCGCGGCGGCAATCGGCAGCGGCGAAGGAGCCGCGGCCGGGGTAGGGGCCGCTTCCCGAATATCGCTGATGATTCTCGCCGCAAAGCTGTCCAAGCTCGCCACGATGAATCGACGAATGTCGACCGTCTGTTCCTTGACCGTGGCTTCGACGCGGCGTCCCCAATCCAACCCGGAAGATTTCGGGTCCGCGATGCCCGCCGCCTCGCCCGATCGTCTCGTAGCCGCATTACCGTCGAGTTCCACCGGCAACAGAGCGGGTTCGGCCATATCGCGGCGCTCCGGCAACAGATGCAATTCATACAAAACCTTCGACACATCGACGGGGCGCACTTGTTTCGGCAGCACCCCCATGGCGCCGAGCGCTCGCGCCTGACCCACGTACAATTCGCCTTCCTGCGAGGTGTACATCATGATCGGAATCATCGCCGTCTTCGGGTTGCTCTTGATCGCCTGCACGGCTTGCAACCCATCCATCCCGGGCATGAGATGGTCCATGAATATTGCATCGGGCCGGTCGTGGTTCAGATACTCGATGGCCTGCTCGGCCGACTCGGCCAAATCGACTTCGATGTCGTATTTCTCGAGCATACGGCTCAAGATCACACGGGCCGACTTCGAATCGTCAACGACTAATGCGCGTTTGCGGGCCATGAGAATAGTCTAACGCACTCCCGCGACCGGGCCGGTAAGCACGGGGCCCGTAAGCACCGGGCCCGGACAGACCAAGTCCGCGCAGACCGAGCCCGTACGGACCGGGTCCCCGTCCACACAGACTGTGCCGAATTTCAGGCGGGCTCCGAGCCCTGCGCTTCTTTGTTCTGGGCAATCCAGGTCAAAGCGGACTCCACGTCGGCAAGTTCGCTCGCGGTAAATCCTTCGATTCTCACCCCCGTCGCCTCCGCCTTTTTCTTGGCGAGTTCTGCGTTGGCGACCGCGTGTACCCACACCAAACCGCGACGCACTTTTGCCGTGAATTTTTGCTGCTTTTCTTCGGTCATCATTCATCTCCTTCAAATTATCCAGACCTCGGACCGGCACGATACACGACTACAGCCGCAATGAGGAACCTCAGGTGGGTTGCCTAGGGCATCGCGATGGCCCGATCCAACCGCGCACTGTAGGCGTTCAGTGCGTGCGCGACCACCCCAATGTATTGATTCGCTTCATCCCAGCGGCGCTCTTCGATGGCCTCGCGAATTCCCGGGAGGGTTTTCACGCCGTAACCGGTGTGCGATCCTGGTGCATAAATCATGTGCCGGTACCAGTCGCGCCCCGGTAATCCGCGAGGGTCGGTCAGCGCCTGCTCGAGTCCGGCCACTGCGGCGTTGAGGTGCGCGCGTTCCTCCGCTGCGTGCGCGCCATCGGCGGCGGCGAGGCGCTTGTATTCTTTGTCGAATGCCTTGGCGCTCGACTGCAGCCGCTCGATGGCATTGTCGAGTTCCGCGAAACTAAGATACGGAACATCTTCCGCGCGCGCCGGCGCCGAGCGCGGCAGCCGCGGATCCGCCGCGGCCTGGTACGCGCCATCGTCCAACAATTTCGCAAGATCGCGGGTTTTCGCACGCATGCTGTCGACCAGCTTGTGCAGCTCTTCGCCGTAGCCGGCGACTGCACTCGCGAAGTCGCTCTGCTGCGCCGGCAACAGATCAGCTTGGCTGGCGCGCAGAACCAGCCTACCCATCACTTGCGCCAGCGCAACACCGTACTGGAACGTGGGATCGACGAAGCGTCGAAAATGATCGAACGAATCGTACGCCGAGTGGTACACCCCATAGTCCGCTTCTCCGTGGAACTCAGCGTTCAACGAATTCACGCCCAGATGCTGCAGGAATGGCGTGTAGTCCGACCCGGAACCCAGTGCGCTCAGCGTCAAATCGCCGCCCGCATCGGCAGTGCCGCCCTTTTCATAGGCGGCAATCCGCCGCGCCGCGAGCGCGCGGGTCTGCACCGAAACACCGGTCTCCGGGTCCTTCACATCGCGAGCCGCTTCGCTCGCGAAATGCTGCAGAGCATGGCTGCCTTCCACGTCCAGGGTACCGCGGCTGTTCATGTCAGAGTTGATGTACAGCACCGCCTTGGCTCGCAGTTCCGCGGCGTGGGTCTCGACCCACTCGGTCGACCCCAACAGTCCCGGCTCCTCGCCGTCCCAGCTCGCATAGACCAAGGTCCGCCGCGGCCTCCAGCCGTCTTTGACCAGCTTGCCGATCGCCTTCGCTTCGGCCATCAATGCCACGTGTCCCGAGAACGGATCAGCGGCGCCGAATACCCAGGCATCATGATGATTGCCGCGAATGATCCAACGATCAGGTTCCTCCGCACCGCGGATTTTTGCGATGACATCGTAAAGCGTCTTCTGATGCCAGTCGGAGAGCACCTTGAGATGGACCATCGCCGGACCGGGCCCGAGGTGATACGTGAGCGGCAGGCCGCCGCGCCACGCGGCCGGCGCCACCCGACCGCCGAGCGCCGCAAGCAAAGGCTCGGCGTCCCCATAGGAAATGGGCAGGACCGGTATTTTCAACACCGTCCGCGCGTCTTTGAGAGCAAGCCGCTTCGCTCCCGGCGTCGCGCCCACTCCCGGCGTCAACGGATCGCCGCTGTACAAGGTCATATCCTGCACCGAACCGCGTTGTACGCCGTCGCGCGGACGATACCCGCCCCGCGGGTAAGCATCGCCGGAACCGTAGCCGTCGTCGCGGGGATCCGAATAGATCAGACAGCCGACGGCTCCGTGCTCGTACGCCAGCTTGGGTTTGAGCCCGCGCCAGCCGCCGCCGTAGCGGGCGATCACGATACGGCCTTTGACGGTCAATCCTTGACGCTCGAGTTCTTTGTAGTCGTCGGGCATTCCCTGGTTCACGTAGACGAGTTCCGCGCTCACGTCGCCGTCGGCGCCGTAAACGTTATAGGGCGGCAGCGCATCCTGGGTCTTCTGCGAGGTCTCATCCTCCTTCACCGGAGGTTCGTGCAGCTTCGCCGCGAAATGCGTGGGTGCGGTGAGTTCCAGCGACTCCTCGCGCGGCGTCGGATACAGCACGGAGAATTCCTCGATCGCGGCATCCCAGCCCCACTCGCGAAACTTCTGCAGTATGAATTCCGCGTTTGCCTTGTCGTGCGCGCTGCCGACGTGATTGGGCGCCGAGGACAATTGCTCCATCCACGCACGCAGATCCGCAGGCGAAAGATCCGCATCGAAGCGTTGTTCCAGTTGCTCCTCGACGGCGGCAGTGCGCGATGAAAAACCCTGCAGGGCATCCGCGCCGCCGGCGGAATCGGCGGAGGCTGCAACCGCGATGAGCGCCGCGAGCGCGCCCGCCGGCAGGACACCGCGGCGCCTCAATGAATCTAACATGCTGTCTCCCTCAATCGCGTATGCCCGTGCCTCGGTTCAAAAGCGTCACCGCCAACGTGAACATCACGACGACGGCGCCGATCATGATCCCATAGGCCAATCGCAGATCGACATCCGTCGTCCCGAGAAAGCCGTAGCGAAAGGCGCTGACCATGTACAGAATCGGATTGAGGTGCGATGCAACGTGCGCCCAATCGGGAAGCATCTTGGTTGAATAGAACACGCCGCCGAGATACGTGAGCGGCGCGAGCACGAAGGTCGGGAACCAGGATATTTGATCGAAGTTCTTGGCGAACAACGCGTTGATGAATCCGCCGAGCGCGAATACCACACTGGTGAGCAGCACGGCGGAAAGAATCGCGAAAACATGCACCACGGCGAGCCGCGTGAAGAAGAGAGCGACGATGGTGACGACGGACCCGACCAGCAGGCCGCGCAGCATGCCGCCGGCGATGTACCCCGTCAAAATCAACCAATTCGGCATCGGCGATACCAACAGCTCCTCGAGATGCTTGCCGAACTTGGCTCCGAAAAACGACGATACGACGTTGCCATAGGAGTTGGTGATGACGGTCATCATGATGAGGCCGGGAGCGATGAACTGCATGTACTCGTAGCCGCCGACCTGGCCCACCCGCTTGCCGATGAGGCTGCCGAAAATCACGAAATACAAGGTAGCCGTCACCACGGGCGGCACGATGGTTTGGCCCCAAATACGGACGATGCGGTTGAATTCCCGAATGATGATGGTCGAGAAGCCGACCCACTCGGCGCGCGCGCGCGACGGGGCGGCCATACTAGGTTCCCGCGACCGCAGCGCGAGCGCTGACGTCGACCAAGCGAACGAAGAGTTCCTCGAGCCGATTCACCTTGTTCCGCATGCTGTTGACTTGAATTCCCTGGGCCGACAGCTGCGCAAAAATATCGTTCAAACTCTGCCCTTTCGAAACTTCGACATCGAGCGTGTGGTCATCGGCGAGCGCGGTCCGGAAACCCGGCAAATGCGGCGGCTCGGCCAGGGACTCGCTCAGATTGAACACGAAAATTTCCGTCTGCAATTTGCGCAGCACATTGATCATGGAATCGCGCTCGATGATCCGTCCGCCCTCGATGATGGCTATGTTGCGGCACAAATTCTCGGCTTCTTCCAAATAGTGCGTCGTCAGAATGATAGTCGTGCCCTGCTCGTTGATATTGCGCAAAAACTCCCACATCGAGCGGCGAATCTCGATATCCACGCCGGCGGTCGGCTCGTCCAGTATCAAAAGCCGCGGCTCATGCATCAACGCGCGCGCGATCATGAGGCGGCGCTTCATGCCCCCGGAGAGCGAGCGGGCGATCGAGTTTCGGCGATCCCACAATTGCAGCTGCTTGAGATATTTTTCGGCGCGTTGCTTGGCAAGCGAGCGCGCAATTCCGTAGAAGCCCGCCTGGTTCACGACGATCGTGAATACCGATTCGAACATGTTGAAATTCATCTCCTGCGGCACGACGCCGATGCAGGACTTTGCAACTTCGAGTTCTCGGTCCAAATCATGCTCAAAGACCTGCACGGTGCCGCTGGTCTTGTTGACGAGGGAGGTGACGATGCCGATGGCGGTGGTTTTGCCCGCGCCGTTTGGGCCGAGCAAAGCGAAGAAATCGCCTTCGGCTACTTCGAGGTCGATGGCTTTGAGCGCTTTGATGCCGTTTTTGTAGACTTTGGTGAGCTGGCGCAGGGCGAGGGCTTGCATAAGAGCCGCGTAGACTAAACCGCGCGAGGCACCCCCCGCAACTCGAGGCTCAGGTTACCGCATCGTGGGCGCGGTTTGGGACCTCAGGCCAGACGCGCCGCCGCCGCCAGCTGCAGCCCATACAGCTGAATCCTACGTAAGTTGGCCGAGTTCGGCCGGGAGGCGGCGCCCGTGAGCGCGCTCCAATAGGTGGGGTAGTTGTTCCATCTTGCGGTCAGATGGGCCGCTTCCGTCGCGGCCAGGGAGGGGAGACAGGCGATCGTTGCGCCGCGAAAAGCGGCTGCGGTCACGTCATGCATGCCCAACAGCAGCTGCGCAGCGAGCTTGGTGGTCGAGGCGACGTGCCATGCGAAGAATAGAGCCAACCGCACGAAGTCGAGCGTGTTCGTATCCACCGGCGCCGCCTCGGCCACGCTCCAGTGGCCGGTCGTCCGCAGCCGCCCCAGCCAATGGGACTCATCGTGAAAGCGCAGATCGAACAACGCGTAGGGGCAGCTTGCCGCCGCCGCCTTCTGGGCGGCCGACAGCGGCGCAACCTGCGCGGACACCGCGGCGGACAGCCCACGTCTCGACCTCTCCCAATCGCCCGGCTGTACGGCGACAAGATCGAGAAATCGATGATTCAGCTCGCGCACGGACTCGAGCATTTCGGCCGATACGTCGGCCTCCCGCACCCAACTTCTGACGTGTGCATGCTGCATAAATAGTCGCCTCGCTTGGCCGATCCAATGTCTTGAAATTTCCGAGTCCGTCGTGCATTCCTGGGCGAACACAGCGGCTATCGAATGTCGGAATCACTTGGCAAGTACGCTAACTTTGTGATTAATTTCTGTCAAATTGTTTTTGAGTGGAAATCGCGCGAATTGCACCAATGGAAGGAGCCGACCATGAGAGTGTCCGATGACCGTTACACCCGAGACCGCCAGCGTCTGGATCTTGCGCTGCGTTTGATACACCACGAAGCCCGTACTTTTACCATTCGCCAGTGGACGGGCCTCAGCGACGACCGAATTCGCAAGTTGTACCGCAGCTATGTCATGAATGATGACGCCCGGCGGGTACTCCGGCATCGCGGCAAGTCGCCGCGGCAAGCGGCTTTTTTCTTCAGGACCGCGGAACTGAATTTCCACGCGGCGCAATTGGCGAGCCTGTTCGTCGTGTACGGACTGCTCTGCGGTTCGGATCTCGAACTGGAGTCGCGCTACCGGGTCGGATCGCTCGAATCGGGGGCGCTGCTGTGCCAAGCCTACGAGGCGTATCTCGATTTTCATGCTCCCGCGAGCATTTCGTTCGAACATGCCTGGTTCCTTTTGCTGGCGCTTTCCCGGCACGACGAACTGGGCGTTGCACGATGTCACGTGTGCGGCGGCGTGCGTTTGCGGGATCTGCTGGCGAAACGGCGGCTTATCTGCGGCAATTGCGAATCGCCGGGCTTCGCCCCCGCGCCGGGTGCGATCCAATGCGCCGCGCCCTGCTAGAATCCGATGATGCAGAGAAGGAACGTATTCGCCGGTCCATACGTGGATCGCGCCGGTCATTTGCGCCAGGATGCGGCTTGGTTCGCAAGCGCCCTCGCCGATACACGCAGTCGCCTGGTCCCGGTGTGGAATTCGCGCAGTCTCATTGCCGATGGCAACGAACCGCGGGCGGCGTTCCTTGGGCTCGACGATATTCCGCGGGAGCGGCGCAGCGCGGAGACTCTTGTCCTTTTGGG
Source organism: Steroidobacteraceae bacterium (assembly GCA_036502605.1). Lineage (GTDB taxonomy): Bacteria > Pseudomonadota > Gammaproteobacteria > Steroidobacterales > Steroidobacteraceae > Bog-1198. The sequence goes on along the minus strand of DASXYI010000113.1, from coordinate 31,628 downwards.
CCGAGTCAACGATGCGAGCTTTTTTGCCTACGAGATCGAATCCTTTGACCCGCCGCAACTTCTTAATGGCGCGCGATTCGAGGATCTGCGCCTGGTCGCATCTCTCCTGCCGCCCGAGGAGGCCGGGTTGTTGGGGTACGCTCGGGCAATGATTTCGTGGCAGCGCCGCCATCGTTTTTGCGGCAGTTGCGGCGCCACGACGGTGCCCGCCAAGGGCGGGCACGTGCTCGTCTGTACCAATCCCGCATGCCGCCATGAACAATTTCCGCGGCTGGATCCTGCCATCATCGTATTGGTCAGCGACGGCGAGCGCGCGCTATTGGGCCGTCAAGCGTCGTGGCCGATCGGGCGTTATTCCACCATTGCCGGCTTCGTCGAGCCCGGGGAATCGCTGGAGGATGCGGTGGCTCGTGAGGTACTCGAGGAAACGGGCGTCCAAGTGGATGCCATTGAATACCATTCCTCGCAGCCATGGCCGTTTCCGGCCTCGCTGATGCTTGGCTTCACGGCGCACGCGGCGACGCAGGAGGTACACCTGCACGACCAGGAACTCGAAGACGCCCGGTGGTTCACCCGTGCCGAAGTCGTCGCCGGCGTACCGCTCTTGCCTCCCAGCCAATCCATTTCCTTCAGTCTCATCGAACACTGGTTCAATGCCGGCAGCGATCGACCGTTACGCGACATTCATGGAGCCACGTCCTGGGCGCAATCGCGCTAGCCTCGCTCCCAATGTCCGGGTTTCATGCGCCAACCGTCGCCTTGCCGGACCCATTGGTGCCCGATCCAGTGCCGTCCCGGCCGCGGGGCCGCCCAATGACCCGGCACCCACTCATGGTGATCCCCGACCCAGCCCCAATAGCCGCCCAACCACACGTAGCCCGGTACCGGAGCGACGCCGATCACTTCCTCGCGCATAGGCGGCGGTGCGACCATGACGATACCGCCCGGATAATGCCGTTGGTCGGGAACAACGACACACGCGGTGAGTGCGGCAGCGATCAACAGACAGGAAGCCCAACGGAAACTGTACGAACGCATGTCGGCAATTCTTCTTCGAGCGTAAAGAGTACTAAAACGTACCCGTCGCAAGCCGGTTGACAGTTGGTACGGACGGGACAACAACGGGTGTCGCAGAATAGCGCCGAAAGGCGCAAAGAGCATCCCCCCTCGGGGGGAGAGATACGGCGTGAGGCCCACCGGCCTCCGAGGCAGTGTCCTGAGTCAGAAATTCGCTGTGCACCGAGGGCGCCGATGCGCCCCGCCCGCAAGGCGCGACGACCGCGAATACCCGAAGGTATTTAAGGGAGGAGCAACGCCGCGGGCGGGGGTGCGACGCATGCGTCGCACGGGTGGCCTTGGATGGCCACCCAGGGCTTGCGCGAAGCAGGGAATGCGCAGCGCAATGCAGCGGCGTTCGAATGCCAGTGAATTTCTGACTCAGGACACTAGAGGACGGCGCGTCGCTTCGATTTGTCGTCGCGGCGCCGCGTGGGAGTGGAGGCCGCTGCCCCGTCCAGCATTTCCAATGGGCCCGTCCCACGCGATTTGGCACGATACATCGATTCATCCGCAAGCCGCATGAGCTCCGCGGCGGTGCGGGCTTCATCCGGGTACATCGACACGCCAATGGCAGCCGTCACCCGCAGCTCGATACCGTCTACACGATAAGGGACGGCCACTCGCCTGCAGATGCTATCGGCGACCTGCCGCACTGCCGCCCGGTCCGCTACACGCGGCAGGATAACGACGAATTCGTCGCCGCCGTAGCGGCACACGAAATCTCCCGTTCGGGCCCGCGCTGCGATTCGGGAAGCAACCGTGAGCAGCAGCTTGTCGCCCGCCGCGTGGCCATAATCGTCGTTGACGCCCTTGAAGCCATCCAGATCGATGAACAACAAGCCCACACGCTGCTCATGCTGCGACGCGTCAGAAATCGAGCTTTCCAGCAGTTCGAGCATTTTCCGGCGGTTATAGAGGCCGGTCAGGCCATCCCGGTCCGCCAGATGCTGGGCTTGAGCTTCGCGCTGTTTCAAGACCGCTATCTGTCGAACCAAATGAGCGTTGATGGAACGCAAGGTGTCGATTTCACGACGTGCCCGGGGAGCCGTCGGATCAGAGGGGTAGCTTCGAATGGAAACGGGCTCTGCGGCTACATCTCCGTGTTCCGCTACCTCGCCGCGCTCATATAACCTGCTTCGCCCAAACGGCATGCCACATTCCTCTGTACCTTCGAAGACATTATGGCGAACGGGAGCAATTTCTGTGAAGCGGTCACGCGCCTCTGAGTCTGTAAGAATTGACTGACCATCCCATCCTTATCGTCCAATGAGGGAAAACAAATGCCCTACAATACCGATGACCGAGTAACCGACCCTCGAGTCCTTTTCGCGGCTGAGCGCACCTTGCTGGCGTGGCAGCGCACCGCCATCGCGCTCATGGGATTCGGTTTTGTGGTCGAACGGTTTGGATTGTTTCTGCAAATGGTTGTGCGGACTCCATTGAGCGGATCACAGCGCAATTTCTCGCTGGGGCTCGGCGTGGTCCTTCTGATGCTCGGCGCGATCGTAGCGCTCGTCTCTGCCCGCCAATTTCGCCAGGTGGTCAAGGCCCTGGCCCCGGATGCGGTGCCCACGGGGTATTGGACGAATGCCGGGGTGGCCCTCAACATCGTCATCGCGGTGATCGCGGCAGCGCTCGCGCTGCATTTCATGTGGCCCCCCGTGAGCAACTCGACCTCGCTGTAGCCTGGGTCAACCCCGCAGCGGCAGCGCCGTTATCCGCTCATGGTACAAACCGAGATAGCGGTTTTGCGTTTCGGCCTGGGTGCTAGAAACGGCGATTTGGCGGCGGCTTCCGGCGATCCCCGCAACTGGCTTCGAACTCAAACCGTCGGGGTGGTGCCGCTCGCCGGCGCCGCCTTGCTCGCGCCTTCCGATCAGATTTTCTCGGGCATCTTGGCTGCACGGGAAGAGCGTCAGGAAATGAAGGCGTCGGGCTTACGCCGCGCGGCGGCGCCGCACTCGGATACCGATACGAAAGCGGCCTTCAATGCGCTTCGCGAAGCGTATTTGCCTCATTATCGTGCACAGGTGCTGGCGCGTGCGCAGAGCGCGGCGCTCACAACTCGGCCATTCGCCGAACGGCTGGTTCATTTCTGGTCCAATCACTTTGCAATTTCAGCCGATAAAGGCGCCATTTTCGGGTTGGCCGGTACACTGGAGAACGAGGCGATCAGACCGCACGTCAATGGCCGCTTCGTCGATCTGTTGACGGCGGTCGAGCAGCATCCCGCGATGATCGCTTTTCTCGACAATCAGTACTCGGTCGGGGCCGATTCGGCGGCCGCCCAGTCGGCTGCACAGCGGTCATTGGTCAGCGCCCCGAAGCGCCAGTTCGGCATCAACGAGAATCTGGCGCGCGAAATTCTCGAGCTTCATACGCTCGGCGTGCACGGCGGCTACACGCAACGCGATGTCACGAGCTTTGCGCAGATCATCACGGGTTGGTCGATCGGCGGCGGTCGGAGGCGTCTCGCGGGCGGTGAAACGGGTCGCTTTTTCTTCCGCGACAATCTGCACGAACCCGGAGAAAAGACATTTCTCGGCAAGCGCTATCCCGAGACCGGGCAGGCGCAGGGTGAGGCGGTCCTCAACGATTTGGCGCGGCACCCGTCGACTGCGCGATTCATCGCGACCAAACTTGTGCGTCACTTCGTTGCCGACGAGCCGCCGCATGCTGCCGTCGATCGTATCGCCCGCGCCTTCGTGAAGTCGGACGGCGATTTGCCGCATGTGTATTACGCGCTGATCGAGTCGCCCGAAGCGTGGGACGCGGCTGCGCGTAAATTCAAGACACCCGAGGATCTGGTTTTCTCGACGCTGCGTGCATTGGATGCTTCACCGAGCAAAGCGGATGAAGTCATTCGGAGCTTCGATTTGTTGGGTCAGCGCCAGTACACACCGGGTTCGCCCGCCGGTTGGCCGGATACAGCCAAAAGCTGGGATGGTTCGGATGCCCTGATGCACCGCGTACTATGGGCGTCGCGCGTGGCAGAACGCTACGACCGAGGGGTCGATCCGCTCGATCTCGCCGCATCCACCCTGGGCCGCTACGCGCGCGCTGAAACATTGACCGCGCTGCGCCGCGCCACCTCCAGCCCACAAGCGCTCGCGCTCTTGTTGATGAGCCCGGAATTTCAGCGGAGATAGCATGCACCGCCGAACAATATTCACACGACGACGCTTTCTTTGGGGGACAGGCGCATTGGCGGTCAACACGGCGCTGCCGAATGCGTTGCTTGCCAAAACCGGCGGCGCGGCGCGGCTGGTCGTCGTGGTACTACGCGGCGCGTTGGACGGCCTTGCGGCGGTGCCGCCCCACGGCGACCGCGATTACGCGGATCTGCATCGCGAGCTGGCGATTGCGGCGCCTGGCGCCGCCGACGGTGCGCTCGCGCTCGACAACACCTTTGGGCTGCACCCATCATTCGTGTTCCTGCACGAGCGCTACCTTGCCGGAGAACTCGTCGTATTCCATGCGGTGGCCTCGCCCTACCGCGAACGCTCGCACTTCGACGGTCAGAACGTGCTCGAGAATGGCCTTACCCAACCCATCGGTACCGCGGACGGCTGGTTGAATCGCGCCTTGGCGTCGTTGCCGGCACGCTCCGTGGGCCAGTGGGAGCGCGCCGTTGCGGTCAGCCAGAACGTTCCGCTGATATTGCGCGGCGACGTCCCCGTGTTGTCGAAATCGCCGTTTACGACGCCGGACGTGGATGAAGATCTGCTGGCGCGGCTCGCCGACTTGTACTCGAAAGATGAGTGGTTTTCGGCCCGCTTGAGTGAGGCCGTCCAAAGCGAGCCGCTTGCGGACGCGCCAGGCATGAGCGCGGCGCAACCCGGCAAACCGCCGGCGGGCGCCGGCCGTGTTGGAAGCGTGGCGCGCATGGCTGCCGCATTGATGCGAAGCGATGGAGGTCCCGAGGTGGCCGTCATCGAGGCAACCGGGTGGGATACGCATGCCAACCAAGGCGGATCCACGGGAACCCTTGCCCAGCGGCTCGCCGGTCTCGACGGCGCCCTGCGAGCGCTCGCCGATGGCTTGGGCCCGTTATGGCCGCAAACAGCCGTGCTCGTCGTCACCGAGTTCGGCCGCACGGCTGCCGTCAACGGCACGCGCGGCACCGATCACGGCACCGGCGGATGTGCATTCCTCGCCGGCGGCGCGGTGCGGGGCGGCCGGGTGATTGCAGATTGGCCCGGCCTCGCGCACGGCGCCCTGCTCGAAAACCGCGACCTTCGACCGACTTTGGATCTGCGCAGCATCTTCAAAGCCGTCCTCGGCGATCACATGCGCATCGATGCCGGAACCTTGACGACTCGCGTATTCCCGAACAGCAACGGCGCGCGCCCTCTCCAAGGGCTGATACGCGCCTGACGAGACCGCGACCCTTAAGTTACGGCGTCGAAGTCTCCACGTTGGATGTGGTGCTCGGCTCCGAAGTCGGCTGAAGGTCGAAAGACGCGGACGGTTCAGGCGTAGGCGGAGTTGACACCGGCGCGGCGCTCTTGGGTCTCGCGACCCTTTTCCTGGCGACTTTCTTGGCCGCTTTCTTGCGAACGGGAGCCGCCTTGGCCTTCGCCTTTTTGCGCGCGGGCTTCGCCGCCTTCTTCGCAACTTTCTTTGCCTTGCTCGATGTCTTCGGACGTGTCTTCTTTTTCAGCGCTTTGCTTTTCGCGGCTGCGCGCTTCAATTTCCCCACGGGACGCTTCTTCGCTTTACTCTTCTTCTTTGCCATGATCACTTTTCTCCTCGCGGTCTGACGGCTACTCGCTGTGAGAGTAGTCCCGAAAAAGTCTGCTGTCATCTGCGCGTGACGCTGGAGTCGGTCGCACGGATTGCGTACGCTGCTCCCGTGCTACCCACAGAACCCATTCGCCCGCTGCATGATGTCTGGTTGAGGCCGCGACGTGTGTTTCGCGAGTTGGCATTGCGGCCCATTGGCGGCGCCGACTACTTGCTCGGCGCGGCGCAAGGTATCGCCGGGTGGCTCGCGCTCTGCCGGGCGGAAAACGCCGGCGCAACCAACAGCGTCGTGGAAATATTCGGCCAAGCGCTCCTCATGGGCTCCATCATGGGCGTCGCCAGTCTTTTTCTCATGGGCGCCATCTATGCGCGTTTGGCTTCTCGCGCGGGCAGAACTGCCGCTCGCAATCAGGTATTCCATGTTTTGGCCTACGGCGGAGTGCCGCTGGCCGCCTCGCTGGTCGTATGGGTATTCACCGCGCTGTTGACCGGCGAAGCGACGTTCGAGAAAGTTCCGCATCCCGACGTCGAAGGGTTTGTCGCTCTGCTGCTGCGGATGCAGTTCATCGCCTATGTCCTGCTCACGGTATGGAGCGTGGTCATTCAGGTCATGGGCTTGAGTGAAATTCAGGGGCTCACGACCCGCAAGGCCTTCGTGCTGTGGATACTGGGCCAAGTGATCGGCATTCTGGCGGCATTGCTGCTTTTTATTCTGATTGCAACTTTGTTTCCGAATGCCGTGACCACCTGAACCAGTGTTCTGTCCCATAAATAGCTCGCTCGATCCGCCAGCGAATTTTCGCGCCGGGCAAGGCGCGCCGACGAGGCATAGTATTTAAAAGGGCACGGGCGAGGAGGCGCAACGCCGCCCGGCGCGACAAAGGCGCGGCGCAGCGAGTGAGGTATTTATGGGACAGGACACCAGGCTTACGTTGCGCCGACCGGCGTACCGGCGGCCGGCGTACCGGCGGCCGGCGGCGTGGCGGCTCCCGGAGTATCGGACGGCGGCGCCGCGCTCTCGCTCGCCGGCGCGGCGGCTTTCTTCGCAGCGGCTTCGCCTCGTCCGGCCCCGCGGTCAGCACGTTTGGTCACCGCCAACCGCTTGATGACCGATCGCGCGACGTCGGCGGCGGATTGCCGCGGCTTGCCGGCGGGCTTGCGTTTCGGGGCGGCCCCGCGAGCGCGCTTCGAGCGCTCCGGGGTCGCGGAGGTGCTCGATGAGCGCCGAACGCCGACGGCTTTTGGTTTGGCGGACTTGTCGATCGCAGCCTGCGCCGCGACTTTTTTCCTGGCTTGTTTGGCGGCTTTCTTCGCCGCCTTCAACGATTTACGAGCTTTCTTCAAGGAAGCCCTTGCCGCGCGCACCTCCTGCTTGGCGAGTTCGGCGCGCGCCACGGCTTTCTCGGCATCAGCGGCCAAGCGCTGCATCCCTGCGCTCGGCTTGGCTTTAACAGATTTGGGATTCGCCACGATGCTGGCTCCGCTCAATAGGATGGCCGCTGAGCTTAGTCCCGGCCATACGCCTTGTCACGGAACGCTCGCTGCGGGCAGCACGCGCAGCAGGTAGTTGCGAATGTCGGCGACTTCCGCCGCGCAGACCGCGTGTGCCATGGGGTATTGATGCCACTCGATCGTGAACCCGAGAGCCTTCAGAAAATCACGCGACTCCAGACCCATGCTGATGGGCAATGTCGCATCGGCCAGACCGTGCGCCATGAAAATGGGTGTGCCATTGTTGGCCGGCGCGCGTTCGGCGCTGAGACGGCTCGCGAGCGGCAAATAAGTGGATAAAGCCATGACGCCGGCCAAGCGTTCGGGGTACCGAGGTGCCGTATAAAGAGAGACCGCGCCCCCTTGCGAGAAACCGGCGAGGACGATGCGATTCGCCGGAATTCCGCGTTCCACCTCTTTGGAGATGAGCTGTCGAACGGCCAGATCCGAGTCGCGAAATCCCGCCTCGTCCTCCCCGGCTTTGCGGTCCAGGCTCCCGATGTCATACCACGCGCGCATCCGCATGCCGCCGTTGATCGTGATGGGACGAACGGCGGCATGCGGGAATATGAAACGCCAGGCGCGTTCGCCGCGCCTCACGATCTCGGGCACCATGGGCGCGAAATCATTGCCATCCGCACCTAGGCCGTGCAGCCATATCACTGCGGCGTCCGGCGTTGAAGCCGTTTGTATTTCAATGGTTTCCAGGGGCATACGCCGCAGGATACAAGGCCCCGCGGGCGAAGTCGCCCGCCTCGATCAATCACTGCCGGATCGACCGTTGACAGTCCGTGCATTTTTATGCAGACTGCGCGCAACTTTATGCACAGACCCCTCGTGATCGAATCCAGGCTGCCCTCCGGCACCGGCAATTCCAGCGCACCGGCGCGGCGTGCCATGCTTGCGAAGATCATTCGCGAACAGGTTGTCGGCCGGCAGTCGGAGCTGGTTGCGATGCTGCGCAAACTGGGTGTAGGCGCGACCCAGTCGAGCGTGAGCCGGGACCTGCGCGAATTGGGAGTGGCCAAGCTGGGCGATCGCTATGTGCTGCCCGACGCGACGGTCACTCCCATCAACGATTTCTCGACGCTCAAGCAATTCGTCAACGCCCTGTTGACGGCGGGCACCAACCTGACGGTGCTGAAAACCGCGATCGGCTCCGCCCAGAGCGTGGCGGTGGCCATCGATACCGCCCGCTGGCCCGAAGTGGTGGGCACCATCTCAGGCGACGACACTATATTCATCGCTACCGCCGGAGCGCGCGAACAACGCAAGCTCGGCGACCGTCTCCGCGCGATTTTCGGACGCTAATCCTATGATATCGACCACCCTCAAGGGCGCCGAGCCCATTCTTTTGGCTTTTTCCGGCGGCCTGGACACCTCTTTTTGCGTGCCCTGGCTCATGGATACTTACAAGCGTCCGGTCATCACGGTGACCGTCGACACCGGCGGCATCGACGCTGCCGCTGCGCGCAGCTTGGGCTCGCGGTCCGTCGAACTCGGCGCGATAGAGCATCATCTGATCGATGCGCGCGCTGCGTATTTCGATCAGGTGCTCAAGTTCCTCATCATGGGCAACATCCGCCGCGGCGGAGTGTATCCGCTCTGCGTCGGCGCCGAGCGCGTGCTGCAGGCGCAAACCATCGCGCAAATGGCCTTGACGCTCAAGACCACGATGGTGGCGCACGGCTGCACGGCGGCGGGCAACGATCAGGTCCGCTTCGAGGTCGCGCTGCGCACATTGGCGCCGGATCTGGAGATCATCGCACCGGTGCGCGACCGCGCGTTCAAACGCCCGGAACAGCTCAAGTATCTCGAGGATCACAAGCTGCCCATCCCGCCGTTCGGTGCCGCCTATTCGGTGAACCGCGGGCTTTGGGGCGTTACCATCGGCGGCAAAGAGACGTTGACCTCGGACGGCAGCATCCCCGACGACGCCTGGGTGCTGTCGAAGGACGCGTTCTCGAATCCGCGTGCGCCGCAACGGCACGTGATCGGCTTCGATGCGGGAATCCCCGTAAGTCTCGACGGCACCCGGCAATCGGCGGTCGCGATCATCGAACAACTCGAAGCGCTGGCCGGTCCATTCGGCATCGGGCGCGGCATTCACCTGGGCGACACCGTCATCGGGACCAAGGGGCGCGTGGCGTTCGAAGCGCCGGCCGCGGATGTTCTCCTGACGGCGCATCGTGAACTCGAAAAGCTGGTGTTGACCGGCAAGCAGGCGCGCATCAAGGAAACGGTTGCGCAACCGTATGGCGATCTGGTCCACGAAGGCCAGCACTTGGATCCCGTGTGCCGTGATATCGAAGCGCTGCTGATGTCGTCCCAGGCCCGCGTCACCGGAGAGGTGCGGGTGCTGTTCAGGCCGGGTGCCGTCTTCGTCGAGGGCATCGCATCGCAGTATTCACTGATGGCGGCTTCCAAAGGCGTGTATGGCGAGGCGGCGGGTGAATGGACACCCACCGACGCCTTGGGATACTCGAAGATGCTGGCGCTGACGGGAATTTTTTATAAGCGCGCAGGACAAAATCATCGGGTGGGCACGAACGAGCCCGCGGGAGCGAGCAAATCATGAGCGGTATGCGCACTGTGGTCGTCGACAAGATCGCCTCGGTCACTCAGGCTTGCGGCCTGTCGCACGAAATTCGCATCGCGGCGGAGATCCCCTGCGAGGAAGGCGTGGTGTTGGTGGTCGAGATCCTGAACAGCAAGTCCACCTACAACACGGTCGAACTCACCAGCGGCCGCATGGCCAAGGTGTCGCGCGGCGACATCGTGGTCGGCGCCCTGGGGCATCGCAAAGCCTTGTTCGGCTATTCGGGCCACATCCCCGAGGCGTTGAAGCCGGGCGACGTGATTCAAATGCTCAATATCGGCGGCGTCCTCGGCATTTGCGACTCGGCGACACCGGACAAGGGCAAGCCGTTCGACTGCAAGGTCTTGGGCACCGTACTGACCTTCCCCTATCTCGGCGAGCGCATCGGCGTCCCGGCCAAAGTCGGCTACAAGCCGCTGGATTACAGCGCCGTACTCAATATGCGCGGTGTGCCCGTGGTGGCACTCGCCGGCACCTGCATGGAGGCCGGTAAGACGGCGGCGGCGTCCGCCATCATAGCCCGCATGCGCCATCGCGGCCTCATCGTGGACGCCTTCAAGGCAACCGGCGTGTCCCTGCGCCGCGATATCCTCGCGTTCGAGGATTCCGGTGCTCGGCGCACCATGATCTTTACCGATCTGGGTATCGTGACCACGACGGAGAACTCCGGCCCGGCGCTGACGCGGACCATGTTGAGCGAGATGGCGAGCGGACAGCCTGATGTCATCGTGTTCGAGTTGGGCGATGGCCTGCTGGGCACCTACGGGGTGCAATCGATTCTGCGCGAGGCCGACATCAAGGCAGCGCTGACCGCGGTGGTGCTGTCGGCGAATGACCCGGTCGCCGCGTGGGGCGGGGTCAAGTTGCTGCGCGAGCGCTTCGGTATCGAACCGGCCGTCGTCACCGGCCCGGCAACCGACAATCTGGTCGGCGTCGAGCTCATTCGCGAACAGCTGAACGTCGAGGCGTTCAATGCCATCAGCAATCCCACCGATCTTGGCGATTTCCTCATCTCCAAGCTGGGGATCAGCAACGTCGGCGCATCGAAAGTGGTCGGCGCGTGAGCGAGCGGACCCCGGCCATCGTGCTGGGCGGCACCGGCTACGTGGCCGGTGAGCTGTTGCGGCTGATTGCGGGACATCCGCGGCTCGGGGTGGCGGCCATTTTATCCGACAGTCAACCCGGCGCCGCGGTCGCCGCTGCGTTTCCGCATTTGCGAGGCGCCTATCCCGAACTCAAGTTCAGCGGCCTCGATGATATCGAGGCGCTGATTCGGCAAACGCCTCGGTCCGCGCTCTTTTCCGCGGCACCGCACGGGGTGGCCGCGGGCATCATCGATCGGTTGCTGACTGCCGCCGAGACCGCCGGGAGGCGCATGACCTGCGTCGATATCTCAGCGGATTTTCGCTACGCTAGCACCGACGCCTACGAATCGGTGTACAAACACACGCACGGTGCGCCTTCGCGTATTCGACAATTCACCTGCGCGATCCCTGAACACCTGCCGAGTTCGCCGACGCCGCATGTCTCGCACCCCGGATGCTTTGCGACGGCCACGCTGTTGGCCAGTGTGCCTCTGTTGGCATTGGGCTTGACCGATACGCGGCTCTTCGTCACCGGCATCACGGGCAGCACCGGCTCCGGCCGACGCCCAAGCGAGGGCACCCACCATCCGCAGCGCCACAGCGATCTGTACAGCTATGGTGCACTCAGCCATCGACACGTGCCGGAGATCACGGCCTGTGCGAAGTTGGCGACCGGCGTCGAGGCGGAATTCAACTTCGTCCCGCATTCGGGGCCGTTTGCGCGCGGCATCCACGTGACGGTGCAAGCCAGTCTCAAGAGGCCGATCGGCAGCGCGCAAGCCTTGCAAGCACTGGCCGCGTACTACAAGGACTGTCCCTTCGTCCGAGTGATGGACACGGCGCCACGGGTCAAGGACGTCGCGACCAGCAACTACTCAAACCTGAGCGCGGTCACCAACGGCACGTCGATTGCCGTCATGTCGGTGCTCGATAATTTGAACAAGGGCGCCGCCGGCGGCGGCGTGCAATGGATGAACCGTTTATTGGGTTTCGACGAGAGCATGGGGCTGCTCGCTCCGGCACCCGGTTGGACTTGAGACAGCGGCAAGGGCGAAAGATGGCAGCAATACCGGCGACGACTTCGACGACCCAGGCTCTGAAGAGCCACCTTGCGCAGGTATTCGCGCAGTATCCCATCGAAGTGGCGCACGGCGATGGCGTGTGGCTGCATGCGCGCGACGGCCGCAAGATTTTGGATTTTTACGGCGGCCATGCCGTGGCGGGATTGGGATACGCCCATCCGCGCTGGTTGGCCGCACTGGATCGCCAGGCTCGGCAGATGGCTTTTCAGACGAATGCGATACCGATGGGTGTTCGCGAGCGCGCCGCGGCGCGCTTGGCGAAATTCGCGGGTCTCGGGTTGGACACGGTGTTCTGGATCAACAGCGGCGCCGAGGCCAATGAAAACGCACTCAAGCTTGCGTTCAAAATCACCGGACGCGGTAAGGCGGTGGCGCTGGAGCAGAGTTTCCACGGCAGGACCGCCGCCGCCGGCGCGGTGACCTGGGGGGCGCTCGAGAAATGGTATGGCTTTCCGCGCACGCCCTTCGAGGTCAGTTTCGCGCCGCGCGACAATCCGGCGGCCATCGAACGCTTCGTGGACCGCGAAACCGCCGCCGTCATCGTGGAGCCGGTGCAGGGCGTGGGCGGAGCGTACGATGTTGGGAAACCCATGTTGCAGGCGCTGCGTCAGCGTTGCGACGATGTCGGGGCGCTGCTGATATTCGATGAAGTGCAATGCGGCATGGGACGAACCGGCGCTCCCTTCGCCGCGAATTATTACGGCGTGACGCCCGACATCATCACGGCGGCCAAGGCCCTGGGCAATGGTTTTCCGGTATCGGCGCTGCTGCTGTCGAAACACGTCGCGGGACAGATCAAACACGACGATATGGGCACCACCTTCGGCGGCGGCCCCATGGCCTGTGCGGTCGCCGAAGCCGTGATCGACACCATCGAATCGGAGTCGTTGCTGGCGAACGTGCGCCAAGTATCCACCTACATCCGTTCGAACTGCGTCATTGGCCCGGTCACCGGCACCCAGGGGGCGGGCTTCCTCCTGGGTCTCAAGACCTCGCGTCCTGCCAAAGAGGTGCAGGCCGCGCTGATGGATAAGAACATTCTCACCGGCACCAGCGGCGATGCGCATGTGCTGCGCCTGTTGCCCGCCTACATTTTGAATGAAGGCCATGTCGATCAGCTGCGCGACGCGCTGTCGAAGATTCCGGCATGAAACGCTTCCTGGACCTCGCCGATTTCAGCCGTGAACAAATCCTCGATTTGTTGGCGCTGGCGCAATCGTTGCAGGACAAACCACAGCCGCACGCGCTCGCCGGCAAGATTCTGGGCCTGGTCTTCTTCAATCCGTCGTTGCGCACTTTGGCCTCGTTCCAGGCCGGCATGGCGCGGCTCGGCGGCGACTCTTTCGTCATCACGCCCGGCCAGGGCACATGGCAGCTCGAGACCCGGTTGAACGCCGTCATGAACGGCGCCGCCGCGGAGCACATCCGCGAAGGCATACCGGTGCTGGCCTCATACTGCGACGCCCTCGGCGTACGGGCGTTCGCCGACGGCAGAAATCTCGAGAACGACCTCGACGAGACCTTGTTCCGAATGATCGACGGTCTGTGCGGCGACAAACCCTTGATCAACATGGAATCCGCCATGAATCATCCGTGCCAGGCGCTGGCGGATTGGCGCACCATGGACGAGCTGCAGCTGCCGCAGCGCGCCAAGTTCGTGTTGAGCTGGGTGTATCACCCCAAGGCGCTGCCGCTGGCCGTGCCCGCGGCCACGCTGCACATGGCCGCAATGCGCGGCATGGAGGTCGTGGTGGCGCGGCCCGAAGGGTTTGCGCTGCCGCCGCAGATCATGGACAAGGCGCGCTTGGCCGCCGCCGCCGCGGGCGGCTCCATCGCCGAGACCTCCGATCGTGCTGCGGCTCTCGCAGGCGCCAGCGTGCTGTATGCCAAGGAATGGGGCAGCACCACGCACTACGGCGACGTCGAAGCCGACTCACGCTTGCGTGCCGATCTATCGGACTGGTGCGTCAGAGAACGCTGGTTCACGGCCGCGAACCCTGATCTCAAGTTCATGCATTGTATGCCGGTGCGTCGCAATGTCGCCGTCGCCGACGAAGTACTGGACGGACCGCGGGCTGTCGTCAAGCGCGAGGCCTTCAATCGTATGGCGGTGCAGATGGCCGTTCTGCACCGCATGTTGGCCTGACGGCCGATTCGGAGTATCCCATGATCATGAGTCGACCCGACCCTTCCGTTGCCGTGTTGGCGCTAATGAGCGCCGCCCCCTACATCCGCATGTACAAGAACAAGGTGTTCGTCATCAAGGTGGGCGGTGCGGTCTTCAGCGATGAGATTTCCACGCGCGCGCTCATCGAACAAGTCGCGGTCCTGCATCAAGTAGGCATCAAGACCGTCCTGGTGCACGGCGGCGGTCCGCAGCTCGACAGCGTGCAGGCGACGCTGGGCATCGAGACGCGGATGGTGAACGGACGCCGCGTCACCGATCAGCGATCGATCGACGTGACCTCGATGGTGCTCAATGGCCTCATCAACACGCGCATCCTCGCGATCTGCCGCGAGCTCGGCATCGAGGCCATCGGCCTGTCCGGCGTCGATGCCGGCCTGATCCGCGCGCACAAACGGGCGCCGGTGCCGATCTCGGAAGGATCGAGCGAGACCGTGGATTACGGTTTTGTCGGCGACATCGATTCGGTCAATGTCGCGGTAATCGAAAAGCTGCTGGAAAACGGCCTGATGCCGGTGGTCAGCCCGTTGTCGGCGGACTCCAGCGGAACCTTGCTCAACATCAACGCCGATACCGTGGCCGCCGCCATCGGCGGTGCGCTGTCCGCGGAGAAACTGGTGCTATGCACCGGTGCGCCCGGCATTCTGGAGCGGGTCGAGGACGTGAGCACGGTGATCTCCTACACCGACATCAAAGGCCTGAAGCGGCTGCGGGATGGGGGCAACTTGAAGGATGGCATGCTGCCGAAAGCCGCCGCGATCGAGAGTGCAATCCGCGGCGGCGTGCGGCGCGTGCACGTGATTACCTATAAATCGTCGGACAGCCTGCTCGCCGAGATTTTCACGAACGAAGGCACCGGCACGTTGGTGGTGGCGGATCTCAAGGCATTGAGCCCGGCCGAGCAGCAGGGCGCGGCAACGGCCTGACGAACATAAAATGACGCGACTCTGGGACAAGGGAACGCCGCTCGATGAGCGAGTGCTCGCCTACACGGCCGGCGATGATTACGTGCTGGACAATAGATTGGTCGAGTACGACGTTCGCGCCTCGATAGCGCATGCGGAAATGCTCGGCGATCAGGGCCTTTTATCATCGCCTGACCTCGCCGCGATCCGCGACGCGCTGACCGCCATCGGCGAGGAGCATGCGCTCGGGAAATGGCGCATTGCCCTCGAACAAGAGGACTGCCAAACGGCGATCGAGAATCTGTTGACGGCGCGCATCGGCGCGACCGGCGGCCGTTTGCACGCCGGCCGTTCGCGCAACGACCAGGTCCTCGCGGCGCTGCGGCTGTACCTGCGCGACGCGGCGCTTGACCTGCATGCCGGCGCCATCGCGGTGGCGGAAGCGCTCGACGCCCTTGCGGCGCGCGACGGGTCGGTCGAACTGCCCGGCTACACGCACATGCAGCAAGCGATGCCGAGTACGGTGGCGCTGTGGGCGCTCGGCTTTGCCTCCGAGATTCGCGATGACGCAGAAGGCCTGCAGCACACGCAGCGGCGGATCGGCAAAAATCCCTTGGGATCCGCGGCGGGATATGGCACGCCGAACCTCGATGTCGATCGCGAAGCGACGCGCCGGCGTCTTGGCTTCGCGGTGACGCACGAACCGGTGACTGCGGTTCAATTGTCGCGCGGCAAGGCTGAGGCGCAGCTGCTGTTCGAGATCACCCTGCTGACCCAGGATATGGGACGGCTCGCGGCCGACCTGCTGCTCTTCTATACCCAGGAGTACGGCTTCGTCAGCCTACCGGCTGGGTTTACCACCGGCTCTTCGATCATGCCGCAAAAACGCAATCCCGACGTATTCGAGCTGATGCGCGGGCGCAGCTGCGTGGCGTCGGCCGCGCTCAATGAAGTCTTGGGCATCACGCAAAAGCTGACTTCCGGCTATCACCGGGATCTGCAACTCATCAAGCCGCCCTTGTTCCGCGGCATCGACTCTTGCCTGCAAACACTCGACATCCTGCCGGGCGCGCTGGCCGGAGTGCGCTTCAACCCGAGCAATATTCGGCTGGATCCCGGCATCCATGCCGCGGCCGCCGCGAACGCCTTGGTGACGGCTGAGAACATTCCGTTTCGCGAGGCCTATCAGCGGGTGGCAGCGGCGCTCAAGGATCCCAAGTGAGCATTTGGCGCAGCCCACAGACGCTCGACGCGCTGAATGCGGCGCATGAAGGCACGCTGACCCGTCGTCTCGGCATCGTATTCAGTGAAATCGGCGATGATTTCCTTCGTGCGACCATGCCCGTGGACGAGCGCACGCGACAGCCCTACGGCTTGCTACACGGCGGGGCATCGGTGGTGCTGGCGGAAACGCTCGGCAGCACGGGCGCCGTGATGTGCGTCGATCCCGCCGCGTACCTATGCGTGGGCCAGGAGATCAACGCAAACCACGTGCGTTCCACGAGCCGCGGCCAGGTCACCGGTACCGCACGCCCGGTGCATCTCGGCCGGCGCACGCAGGTTTGGAGCATCGACATCGTCAACGACGCGCAAGCTTTGGTGTGTGTTTCGCGCTTGACGATTGCCGTCGTCGAAATGGGCGCCCTGGACCTTGAGAAACCGCGCTAGCCGTTGCGGCATCTAGCCTTTGCGGCATGGAGAGGCGTATCTTTCACGCCATGAAACACACTACTGACCGATTTGTGCGAGCCTCCGGCATCTGCGTCTTGGCGGCGGCCGCGCCCATAGCCTGGGCACAGCAGACTCCCTCCCCGGCGCCGACGCCGGCGCCTGCCGCGGGTTCGCCCGCCGCGGGGGCGCCCGCCGCAGGTTCGCCTGCCGATACATCCAACGAGCAAACCAGCTATTTGTTCGGACTGACCTTCGGCGAACAAATGCACTCCGTGGGCATCACCAATCAAATCGATTCGGAGGCGGTCGCTCGCGGCGTCAAAGACGGGTTGCAGGGCAAGAAATCGACGCACGCCGATCAACAACAAATACAGGGATTCGTGCAATCGGTGATGGCTGAGTCCGTGGCGCACAACAAGGCGGCGGCCGTGGATTTCTTGGCGCACAACGGCCATGAAAAAGGCGTGAAGACCACGCCCGACGGTCTGCAATACAAGGTGCTCATCCCGGGAGATGCCAAGGCGGCGGCGATCTCTCCCAACGACGAGGTGACGGTCAACTATCGCGGGAAACTGCTCGACGGCAGCGAGTTCGACAGCTCTTACACGCGCGGCACGCCGGCGACCTTCAAGGTCAACGGGGTTATCAAGGGCTGGCAAGAAGCGTTGGTGCTCATGAAGCCAGGCGCGAAATGGCAGCTATTCGTACCCCCCGAACTCGCCTATGACACGAACCCGCGGCCGGGAATTCCGGCCGGTTCCTTGCTCACCTTCGACGTGGAATTGCTCAGCGTGAAGCCGAGCGGCCCGCCCGTGGCGACGCCGCCCCCGCACAGGCCGTCACCGCCGGTGACCCCGAACTAAGGGTCAGTGCTTCAAGTCGAGTGCGTTGGTCAAATCGCCCATGGGGTGTTCGGCGTGCTCTGCGAGGCCGCGATCGCGCATAGTGATCCCCGGCAGAACTTCGAGGTCGAAGCGGCGCGTAATCAACCGCAGAATGGATTCGGTATCGTATTGAGTGTGGTCGACCGTCCCCATTCTTGCGAGGGGAGAGATTACGAGCGCCGGTATCCGCGTTCCGGGGCCCAGAAGATCGCCTTTCGGCGGCGCGACGTGGTCCCAAGCACCGCCAAATTCGTCGTAGGTAATTACGATCACCATATTGTTCCATTGCGGACCGGCTTGCAGCTTGGCGATGAGGGAGGCGATGTGCTCATCGCCGTCCGCGACCGACGCGTAGCCGGGGTGCTGATTGAGGTTGCCTTGCGGTTTGTAAAATACGACCTGGGGCAAATGCCCCGCAGCGATGTCGGCGACGAGGTCGTCGCCATCCTTCAAATGCGCCGCTCGTTGGTCGGCGTGGATCTCTGGATCGAATCGCGCGTAATAATTGAACGGCTGATGATGGGGCTGAAAGTCCGGACTGCCGGCGGGTGCCGCCGGCGCATAGATGACCCGGCGCTTTTGCTCCGGGGGCTGCGCGCCATCGGCGATTGCGGCGTTCCAGGCGCCTGAGTACCACGTCCACGTGATGTTCTTGGCGCTCAATCGGTCGCCGATGGTGGCGCCGCTCTGGGCCGGCAGCGTCGTTGCGTTCTTGGGATCGGCATATCGTCCGACGGCATCATCGGGCGCAGGTACATTGCCGCTCGGTTGATAGGGGGGCTGCATGGTATTCACGGCATAGAACCTACCGTCTCCGAAATAATTGGCCGGTGTGATGTTGCCGCTTTTCACGAATTTGGGAGGCCCGTCGAGCGCCGAAGCGGGCGAGCCCTGCGCGACCTTGAGGCGCGCCGTCGGTCGGCCGTCGGCGCTCGTCTCGAGCACAGCGACGGACGGCTTGGCCGGCGAGGTATCGGCGTGGGGGTATTCCGGTGCGCAGGCGCAAATCAAGTACTGGTGATTGAGAAAGGATCCGCCGAACGCGCCCTGAAAAAAATGATCCGCCAATACGTATTGGCGCGCCAACGCGTAGAGCGCGGAGTGGCTGTAATCATAATGGCCCATGGTCAGGCCGCCGGCATCCGACCAAGCCGCATACCCATCGTTCCTGCCGCCGGCGATCTGCATTTGATGCTCGTAAAACCGGTGCACCAAATCACGCGTCACCGCTGCCGTGGTCAGCGACACCTTCGATTGCGCGGTGAAGGCGTGCTCGATCGAGAACGGCGCGTTGGGTAGGCCGGCGGTTTGCGCCTGCGTGACCACCGGCTGGTAGCCGGAAGCCGTCGCACCGCCCCAGGTCTGCGGCAAACTCTGCAACACCGAGCCGTCGCGATCCAGTTGCGGCACATAGGCCGGCAAAGGACGGCCATCGGCATCGGCCACTTCGGCAAGGCCATGCGCGCCGGGAAAATTGCCATATAAATTATCGAAGGCGCGGTTCTCGGCATAGATCACGACGATTGTCTTGACCTTGTCGCGCAGCGCTTGAGTCGTCGGGTCGCCCGCGCCGCCGTGCGGCTTGACGAATGTATTATTGGGGAGAGAGCAGGCGCAAAGAACCACTCCGGCCACGAGACCGGCCGCTACCCATAATCCCGCGGATCGGCGCCGCATATCTTGCTGTGTCATGACGCGAGTATAGTCGGCGCCGGAATCGTGCGGCGACATCTGCGCGTTACGCGGCGCGGTCAGGCGTCGACGAGGCCCGTTAGAAGGTCCACGTGGCTCCCACTGAAAACAGATCGGGATCGCCGTAGGGTGAGCTGATGCGTTCGTATTCGGCGCGAACCGAAAGGCCCCAGAACCTGGATTGCACGCCGGCGCCGTAGGCGAACCGCGTGTCCCAGACGGACCGCGAGAAAGGATTCCCGCCCACCCCGCCGCACGCTATATAGGGCTGGCAGGCCGGACCGTCGAAGCCATTGACGATGGTGTGAAGGCGAGCCGCGCCGGCTTTGCCGTATATGTCGAGGAATGGCAACGGCAGCGGAAGGTGCCCTACGCCGAAAGCCGCAATGGCGCGCGGATGCGAGTCGGGGCCGTAATTATAATAGCCATTATAATAATTGCTGTCGCTGCCCGGGTGTCCGAAGTCGATGTACTCGAGTTCGGCACCGAGTATGGAAATAGGTCGAACACCCGCGATCGCCTTCCATGCGAAATGATGGTCGGGACTGTTATAATAGCCGTCGTAGGGGTTATAGCTGTTGAAGCCATAGGTATTGTCGCTGCGGACCGTCGATTCGCCGACGCCGAGGCCCATATAAAATCCCAGGGGATTCTCGGCAAAAGCCGAGGTCGATGCGAGGCACGCGGACACGGCGGCCATCGATAAGGCCCCTGCGAATCTGTTCATCGAATTACTCCATGAGGTACCTTCAGTGTGGGACCGGCGCGCGACCTCAGAAGTTCCGGCGCCCGGCCGCGATGCACCGCCATGAAGCACGCGACGTCGCTTATAATGAAGTCCATGCGAACCGTACCCCTGCTTGTCATCGTCAGCCTGGCGGGAATTATGCTTGGCTGTGGTCAGAAAGGCCCGCTGGTACTGCCTGACGCCCAGCATCCTCACAAGAAGATCGGAATCCCCAAGCCGCACACTTCGACGCCGGCGCCGGCGCCCACGGCCGCACCAGCGCCGGCACCGAATCCTCCGCCCACCGCTACAGATCCAGAATCGACGGCCCCCGCCCCGCAACCGTAGCGGATCGGCACATTAAACTCTCTCCATGACCACTCCAAAACTGCTCTTGGTCGACGGTTCTTCGTATTTATACCGGGCATTTCACGCGCTGCCGCCGCTCGCCAATTCGAAAGGCGAGCCGACCGGAGCCGTGCTCGGTGTGATCAACATGCTGAACAAGCTCATGAAGGAAGAGTCGCCCGCACGCGTTGCGGTGGTCTTCGACGCGCCGGGCAGAACCTTCCGAGATGATCTGTTCGAGAAGTACAAGGCGCACCGCGCGCCCATGCCCGACGATCTGCGATCGCAGGTGCAGCCGCTCTTGGACGCTGTCGCAGCGCTGGGCCTGCCGCTGTTGCGCGTCGCCGGTGTCGAAGCCGACGATGTGATCGGCACGCTCGCACTGCAAGCGGCCGATGCGGGCTACGACGTTTTGATCTCGACCGGCGACAAGGATATGGCCCAACTGGTTGGTCCGCGCATCGGTCTCGTCAACACGATGAGCAACACGCGTCTCGATCGCGGCGGCGTCAAAGCGAAATTCGACGTGTTCCCGGAACAGATCTCCGACTATCTCGCGTTGGTCGGCGACAGCTCGGACAACATTCCGGGCGTGACGGGCGTGGGTCCGAAGACGGCGGCCAAATGGCTCAATCAGTATCACACCTTGGATTCACTGATCGGCCAGGCGGCGTCGATCACCGGCAAGGTCGGTGAGAATTTACGCAGCGAACTGCCGAAGCTCGAGTTGTCGCGCAAGCTCGCGACCATCGATACCGCCGTGCCCTTGGCCGTGAATGCGGAAGCGCTGTCCGCCGGGACCCCGGACCTTGCGCGGCTGCGGGAGTTGTATACGCGCCTGGAATTGCGGCTGCTCTTGCGCTCTCTGGACGCCTCGCCGGGCGCGATCGCGGCGGCGCCGATCGGCGGCCCGGCCGCGGCCGTTGCGACAGCAGTGCTCAGCGATGCTGCGGGCGATCCGCTGGGTGTCGGCGTGGGCCTCGCCGTGGCCGCCGACGGCATGCCGGCCGCGCCGCCAGCGCCCGCGCGGCGGCGTGAATACGAGACCGTCATGTCGCAGGAGTCATTCGACGCGTGGCTCGTAAAACTCGCCGCTGCTCCGCTCATCTCGTTCAATACCGAGACCGATAGTCTCGACTACATGCGGGCGCGAATAGTCGGCGTGTCGTTTGCCGTGTCGCCGGGCGAAGCGGCATACGTGCCGCTGTCGCATGATTATCCCGGCGCCCCCCCGCAGCTGGAGTGCGCTCGCGTCCTCGCCGCACTGAAGCCGCTGCTCGAGGACGGGGCGAAGCCCAAACTAGGCCATCGCCTGAAGTTCGAATGCCACAGTCTCGCTAATTATGACATTGAGCTCGCGGGCCAACGCTATGACTCCATGCTCGAATCCTACGTGCTCAACAGCGTCGTCGTCGCGCGGCACGACATGGACTCGACCGTCGAGAAGTACCTGGGATTCAAAACCGTCCACTACGAGGACGTTTGCGGCAAGGGCGCAAAGCAAATCACGTTCAATCAGGTTGAGGTCGAACGCGCCGCCGAGTACGCCGCCGAGGATTCGGATGTCACGCTGCAATTGCATCAGGCGCTATGGCCACAGCTGGAAGCGTTACCGCGGCTGAAGAACCTCTACGAATCGATCGAACAGCCGCTGGTTCGGGTGTTATATCGCATGGAGCGGACGGGTGTGCTGGTCGATCGGGAGCTTCTCAAGAAGCAGAGTACGGAACTCGCGACACGCATGCTGGAATTGCAAACGCAAGCTCACATCGAAGCGGGCGGCATCTTCAACTTGGACTCGCCCAAACAGCTGCAGGAAATCTTGTTCGGTAAGTTGGGCATTCCCGTCACCCGCAAGACGCCGACGGGACAGCCGTCGACGGCGGAAGACGTGCTCGAGGAATTGGCGGTGTCGTATCCGTTGCCGAAGTTGATCCTCGAATACCGTGGGGTCGCGAAACTCAAGTCGACCTATACGGACAAACTGCCCGAACAGATCAACCAGCAAACGGGACGCATACACACGTCCTACCATCAGGCCGTCGCGGCGACCGGCCGGCTCTCCTCGACCGACCCGAATCTGCAGAACATTCCGATTCGAACTCAGGAAGGACGGCGTATACGCCAAGCCTTCGTGGCGCCTCCCGGTTACTGCTTGGTTGCCGCCGACTATTCGCAAATCGAGTTGCGCATCATGGCGCACCTCTCGGGCGATACCAGCTTGCTGAACGCGTTCGCGGTGGACCGTGACATACACCAGGCAACCGCCGCAGAAGTCTTAGGTATTCCACTGGACGCCGTCACCGCCGATCAGCGGCGTTCGGCAAAAGCGATCAATTTCGGATTGATATACGGCATGTCGGCGTTCGGCCTCGCCCGCCAGCTCGGCATCGGTCGTGGCGAGGCGCAAAAATACGTCGATCTTTACTTCGAGCGCTATCCCGGCGTGAAGCGCTACATGGATGAGACCAAGCAGAAGGCACGCGATGCCGGCTTCGTCGAGACCATTTTTGGACGCCGCTTGTATTTGCCCGAGATCCGGTCGCGAAACCAGGCGCTGCGCCAATATGCGGAACGCAGCGCCATCAACGCCCCCATGCAAGGCAGCGCCGCCGACATCATCAAGCGGGCCATGATCGAGGTCGATGCGTGGTTGCGAGCATCGAAGGCGCCGGCGCGGCTCATCATGCAAGTGCACGACGAACTGGTGCTGGAGGTCGCCGACGCCGCGGTCGAAACGATTGTGCAGTCACTCCGGCAGCACATGGCGCAGGCCGCCGAACTTACCGTGCCCCTGAAGGTCGATGTAGGAATCGGCCGTAACTGGGACGACGCTCATTGAGGTAAACCCTGGCGCGAGAAGTGGCAAGAAAGGTAAAGTTAGGTCCGTTTCCCCCAACTTATCGCCTATTCGAGGCCCCCGTTGATCGAATTGTGCGATTCTGAACAAATGCTCGCGATCACCCTGGAACTTTCATAACCCATCCCCATCTAACCCAATGAGCGTTAAAGACGCTCCCCGCTCTTCTCCCTGAGCGGGCTAGACCCGGTTTGTCATCCCCATGCCGGGTTGGTCTGCCTCGGTGGCTGTGTCAAAACAACCACCGGGGCCTTTTTTTAGGCGGCCTCGAGCCAGCGATCCATCACGCTGCGTGCTTCGTCAAACCCTTGTTTTGCATGCGCCGAGAATAACTGCGCGGTCACTACCGTATCAGCACAGGCAGTTTTGGTTTCTTGCAACACGCGCTGCGAGTCCCTGCGGTTCAGCTTGTCCGCCTTGGTCAGCAATACGTGGGCCTGCCGGTCGCGGGCGAGTACCCACTCGAGCATGGCGGCGTCCTGCGCGCCGAGCCCGCGACGGCTGTCGACAATGAGGATCAGGCCGACCAGCGACTCGCGCACGTTGAAATAATGTTCCATGAGCTGCAACCACTTGACGCGCACCCGCTCCGGCACCTTGGCGAATCCATATCCGGGCAGATCGACCAACCGGCGTTCCGGCGCCAGTTCGAAGAAATTGATGAGCTGTGTGCGGCCGGGCGTGCGGCTGACTCGTGCCAGACCGGAACGTTGCGTGATGGCGTTGATCGCAGTGGACTTGCCTGAATTGGATCGGCCGGCAAAGGCAATCTCACGACCGGTATCCGGGGCGAGTTGATGCGCCTCGGCAGCGCTCGTCACGAATTTCACATGGGGATAGGTCGACATGGCTGTTGCTTGGACGCAAATTATTGACTCTAGTGTACAATTTCGAGGCATAAACAGTTCACTTTAGAATGGGGTTACAGGCGATCATGAAGCGGCTTTGGATTCTCGCAGCAACAATTTCGGGCGCGCTCGCGGGCAACGCGGGCGAAGCGGCCGGCAACCCTGAAACCGGCGCGACCAAGGCCGTGGTGTGTCAAGCCTGTCACGGCGCGAACGGAAACAGCGTCAGTCCCGAGTGGCCGAGCCTCGCCGGACTCGGCGCCGATTACATCGCCGACCAGCTGAAGAACTTCAAAGAGACCAAGCGCAATAATCCGATAATGATGCCGAATGCGGCGAATTTGAGCCCGGACGACATGGCGGACCTGGGCGCCTATTTCGACGCCCAGGTGAATACCGGCCTCGAATCGGATCCTTCTTATTGGCAGGCCGGGGAGAAGCTTTATCGCGCCGGCGATAAAGCCCGCGATATTCCCGCGTGCATGGCCTGTCACGGCCCCACCGGACGCGGCAACGAACCGGCGAAATTTCCCGCACTGCGCGGGCAACATTCGGTGTATGTCGTGAAACAGCTAAACGACTATGCCTCGGGAGCGCGTACCACGGGACCCAACGGAATCATGCCGACCATTGCCAAACGCTTGTCGGCGGACGACATGCGTAATCTCGCCTCCTACCTACAAGGACTTCGCTGAAGATGCGCGCGTCACGCCTACCATTGTTCTTGGGTCTAATACTCGCGTTGACCGCCTGCGGTAAACAGCAGGCGGCGGACGAGCAGCAGCAAGCCGCAACGACCCCCGCCACCGCGTTGGCTCCGCCGGCGGACACGGCGGCGCCGACGGCCACAGCGAGTCAACGAGAGGCGGCGGGCCTCGCTCCGACTGCGCCCAGCAGGATTACCCGTCCCAACGAAGATGGTTCCGAGACGATCGAGGAAACCACCGGCGACAACGGCACGCAAAATCCTCTATTGGCGGCTGTCGCGTCCACAATGGCGGCAACCACGTCGGCCGCGTCCGCCGCCGCCACGGGTCCCACCCTGTGGCAAGAAGGCGTCAATTACACCCGCTTGGTTCCCGCGCAGCCGACTTCCGTAGCGGCGGGTCAGGTCGAGGTCCTCGAGTTTTTCTGGTACGGTTGTCCGCATTGCAATGCGATCGACCCACTGATCGAGTCATGGAAGAAGACCAAGCCGGGATTCATCAGTTTTTCGCGCGTGCCGGTCATGTGGAGCGAAGCGCATCGATCGACGGCCCGCCTCTATTACACGTTGGAGAGCATGGGCAAGCTCGACCAGATGCACGCCGAAGTGTTCAAGGAAATACACGTCAACGGCAACCCGTTGATCGCGAGCGATCCCAACGACACCGCGGGCGCCGAGCGAATTCAGACCGCGTTCGTCAAGAAGTTCGGCATCTCCGAGGACGCATTCAAGAAAGCTTATCACTCGTTTTCCGTGGAGACCGCCTTGCAAAGAGCGGATCAACTCGTGATGCGCTACCGCATCGAAGGTGTCCCGAGCATCGTCGTCAATGGTAAGTATGTGGCGGACGTGCGCTCTGCAGGCAGTGCGGAGAAATTGGTTTCATTGGTCGACGACCTCGCAACTCAAGAACACAAGCATTAATGGTTACGCACGCGGGTGGTTGTCATTGTGGCCGCGTCCGTTTCGAAGTTACGGCACCCGCGCGCCTCGAAGTATCGGACTGCAACTGTTCGATGTGCAGTAAGTTCGGTTATCTGCATTTAATCGTGCCGGCCGAGCGGTTCGCGCTCATTGCCGGCCGCGGCGATTTGACCACTTACACTTTCAACACAGGCGTCGCGAAACATTATTTTTGCTCGCACTGCGGCGTGAAATCTTTTTATATTCCGCGGTCGCATCCCGACGGTGTGAGCGTCAACGCTCGCTGCATCGACAGCAATACCATCGAATCGATGTCGGTTACGCCATTCGACGGCCAAAACTGGGAAAGCGCACGCCTCCAATTGCGCTGACCATGTTCCTCTGAGCCGGTTTCCTCTTGAGCCGGTCTGCCATAGAACATAACGCTTTTTCTCCGGTAATTATGTTGTAATTCGGTGGCGGCGCGCGATGAGTTAGCGCAGATTTGTGATGTATGCCGTGCTCTCCGACGCCGATACTGGTGGATGCTGACCCTGTCGTTCGGGGCACGATGCAACATTCAACCAACATGTCCAACAGCGGCTCGAGTCACGATGCGCAGGCATGCTGCAGCACGCGCCACAGCGGCATCTGCGACAGAATGATCGTGGGATTGGTGCTCTTGACGCTCGTGCGTACCACCGAAGTGCTGGCGGGCGAACAAGGTCCGCTTGCGGGTAGTGCGGCAAAGGCAGACTTCAACGCCTTGCGGCAACCCACGCCGTTATCCGCATCCATGCTGGTGCTCCCGATACCGGCGCCGTATCAGGCGGCAGACCAGCCCGACGCCAAAACCTTTTCGACTCAGGAATTTCGTCCGCACGGACATTCGCTGCTGGAGAAGGATTCTCGCTTCGCCGCGGTCGACGATGCACCGGCCCTGCGCGGGACGACGGTGTGGCAGCGATTATCGGAATATCGGTCGCGCGACCGGGTTCGGCTGGTCACGTTGTGGGAAACCGACGGCAGCAGCATCTCTTTGCAGGCGGGCAGGAAAGGCAATCCTTCGCTGCAATGGACGAGCCGGTTCATGAATCGCGGCGGCGCCACTCGCGGCGTCTTCGATCAGTTCCTGACCGCTTCCTTGGGTGGAGTCGGCCGAGGGCTGCTCTTTGTGCCGCGCAGGGCAAACTCTGAACCCGCGGGAAAGTCGGCAAAGCTCAGCGACAATGGACCGGCAGGGATAAGCGGCATCAAGTAGCCTGAGGCGGTTCCGCGGCGCGGTCATCATCAACCGCATCAAAGCAGGTCAGGCGAGGACGGGCGGCTCGATAAGCGCCGCAGCTTTGCCGCTGTGTTGTTGGCTCACAACCCCGCGATGGCTGCGCACGCGGCGGGCATTGCACGATAGATGGTATTCGTGAGTCCGACAGAGTCCGGGCGCAATGCCTTCGCCGACACGGCTTGTGCGTTCGGGAGAATGACGTACGCTTTCGCACCGTCGCCGGCCTCGCCGATCAATTCGCACAGCTTTGGATTCGCATTCTCCGCCGGCCCTCGCGCCGCCGCGAGGTATTGTAGGCTCCGCCGATTGCGCGATTCCCAATCGACGTACGGATTCGAGTAGGTTTCGGGAAGCGCCACGCTGGACCGGCCGGCGGCCATCACCGCAAGCGATGCCGGGTTGAGCGATTTGTCGGGCAATTCCGTGACGAACAGATCCTTGGGTGCGGTGTGGTGCGCGACCCAAACATAGGCGTTCCAATCGAAGGAACTCGCGAGATCCAGGGCGCGTTGCCGCATTGAGGCATCGATGGGACGCAGCCAAAAGACGGCGGTGCCGCATACCGCCGCGGCGGTCCAGCCGGCGCCGGCCCAAATCTTCGGGCGGCCGGCGGCCCGCAATGCGAGCTTGATGCAAAGCCATGCCGCCATACCCGCGAGGCAGGTCAGTGCCGCCTGCAGATAGATGAACCAGTGGTGAACGGCGAGCACGAACACCGTACAGACGGCCGCGTGCGATGCCGGCCCGCAGGCGTAGTGCCGGGTGAGAAATGCAGCGGGCACGATGATCCACGCGGCGAAGATCGCCGCAGCCGTGCGGCTCACCGATGCTTGGGCGCGGAGGAGCCTCAACACTGGCAGCGCCAGCACTCCCGGAAGCGTCGTCAGCAGCATCCCGCGGCTCGGGGGCCAATCCGCAAACAGGGGATCGACAATGGCCCCGGGGCCCGCGTTCAGAATATGCAATCGGTACGAGTGGAGCAGCGGCCACAGCAACGGCAGGGTCCAGAACAGGGTCACGACAGCGACGATTGCGATCCATCGCAGGTCTTGATCTCGAAGCCTCCGGCAGTCAATGCCGCGACCGGCACGATTGCCGCCAGTAGCAACGCAGGCACCGTGTGCGCGAGAAAGGTCAAGCCGATGGCACTGCCGATCAACAGCGCATCGCCCACGCTCTGCGAGCGGATCCGCGCATGAATCAGCCAGACGCTGAGAAAGAACCCGGCCAAAGCCAGTATCGGTATCGACGACCACGGGTGATACGCCGCGCTCATCCAAGGGGGCAGTACCAAGCCATTGACGAGGACGAGCAGCACGGTGCCGAACACCGCGGCCGGTGCGCCGATGAGATTGCGGCTCATCAAGAAAAATCCCAAGGGCACGAGGAGATTCACCCATGGGGCGGCGGCCATGAGCAAGTGCAGGGGCGGGATTCCCGTCATGGCCGCCACGGCGGCATAGAGTGCGTGAATCAACGGCGGGTAGTATCGCCACGCACCGCCGATCCCAGGATCGCCGAACCAATTGCCGTCCATGATTCCCTGCACGAATCCCGCATCACGAAACGTGTCCATGATCGCGGGCGAACTCAAGCCCCGCGTCACCCACAGGCCGCGGACTAAACAGAGCATCAATAAAAAGCCTACCGGATACCAGGTCCAGCGCGCATGACGAGCTTCGAGTGGGGGCATGGGCACATGTTGACGCATGCCGCGTCGGCGGCGCTGTGATGAGATCCCAAAAACGGACGTCCGGGTATGAGAGCATGCTGCCATGGCCTCTCCGATCGTTGCAGCCTCGACCCTGGCGACCGACCCGCCGAGCAACCCCGCCGCCCTGCTCGAGGCTGAGACCGGCGCTCTGTCCGTCGGCCCGCTGCCCTCGGCCGGCGCCGGCACCATCCGGCTTTCGCTGATCATTCCGACCTACAACGAGTCGAAGAACATCGGCGCAATGGTGCAGCAGCTCACAACGGTGTTGGACAAGGCGCTCGGTGCTGCCTACGAAATCATCGTCGTCGACGACGACAGCCCGGACCGGACATGGGAGGCAGCGCAAGCGCTGACCACCCGATTTCCCACGCTCAAGGTCATGCGGCGGCAGCACGAACGCGGTTTGTCGAGTGCGGTCGTTCGGGGCTGGCAGGCGGCGCGCGGAGAATTGCTGGGCGTCATCGACGGCGATCTACAACATCCGCCGGATATCGTTCCCGTCCTATGGAGCGAAATCGAACGCGGCGCCGACGTCGCCATCGCCAGCCGCCACGTCGAGGGTGGCGGCGTCAGCGATTGGAGCCTCATTCGCCGAATCATTTCCCGTTCGGCGCAGGTGCTCGGACTGTTGATACTGCCGAACACGGTCGGACGCGTGTCGGATCCCATGACCGGCTTCTTCATGCTACGACGTGTCGTCATTCAAGATGTGCTGCTGAGGCCCCTGGGATACAAGATCCTGATCGAGATCCTGGGCCGGGGAAAGGTGCGCTGGATCGCCGAGGTCCCCTATGTATTTCGCGAGCGAGTCGACGGCGAGAGTAAGCTCACCTCGCAGGTCTACGTCGACTACATCCGTCACTTGTTGCGGCTACGGATCGCGCGCTTGCCCATCGAGCGTTTTTTGCGGTTCGGCATCGTCGGACTCTCCGGCGTCGTCGTCGACATGGGACTCTTGTTCGTGCTCAGCGACCCGTCGATGCTCGGGTGGGGACTGACGCGAAGCAAGCTGTTGGGGTCCGAAGTCGCCATCGTCAATAATTTTCTTTGGAACGACATCTGGACCTTCGGCGACATCGCGAAGCGGCAAATCGGATGGCGGCAACGGCTGCGGCGCTTCGGCAAATTTCAGGCGATCTGTCTGGCCGGCTTGGCATTGAACGCGACGCTGCTCAATTTTCAGTTCAACGTTCTGGGAATGAATCGATACGTGGCAAACGGAGTGGCCATCGCCGTCGTGACGGGCTGGAATTTTTGGTTGAATTTGAAACTGAGTTGGCGGGTAGCGCAGCCGGACGCGGAGCGGACGGATTGACGTCAATACTGGCGCAGTCGACCGTACCTGGCGTCGCGTGCCCAAAGGAATGCCGCGCCCAAGGGTTGCTTGATGGTATCCAGCAACTTCGATTGGAACGGCGGCGTTGGCCTCATTTGGAACTGCTTGCGCAGAACATAGTTGGCGGCGTAAACATTCGCATACGCGTGATTCCACCAGTGATACAGAATGGCGGCGGACACTGAAATCTCGCCGCCGTTTTGAACCCAATGGGGAGCGTTGACCGGGATATGGACGCCGATTCCGGGCGATAAAGCCACGACATCCGCGTGACTCTGCAATTCAGGCTTGTATTTCGCGGCGTTGGTGTCCGCAGCCCACGAGCGTTCAATCTCCTCTTCCGGCAATACCTCACGATCGTACTTGCTGAACAGACTGATTTCCTTCCGGCCGCGAATCTGCAGAAGAAAATTGCATTCGCTGTCGATGTGGTAGGTGCTCAGGCGATTCGGCGATGTAATGAAGATTGCCATCTGCGTACGCCGCATTTTCTTTTTTAGCTGCCTACCGCTGACCTGGAGCAGGTCGGAGATGCAACTGTCGAGCAGCTTGGCGTATTCGGGATTGCGCTCGGCGGATTTCAAGTCGATCCACGCACCGCATGATTCGATATTGCGGATCGTTTCGTCGACCGGAAAGTTTTTCGGCTGCGCCTCCCAACGCTGGCCCACGTCGGTCACTCCGCGATCGTAATAAAGATCCTTAGGCCACTTTTGAGCGACTTCTTTTGCAAGATCGAGCAACCGTGGTATCTGGAACAGCGGATGGCCGCTTAGAGCGTGCCCGACGAGGAAGTGTTGCTCGTTAAATTTACTTTCAAATTGCAGAGAATCGATCTTGAGGATTGGCCTGCAGCTGCCGGTACTCGGTTGACGAACGACCTTCGGATCGTCTTCCATGACTGTGGTTTGCACGGAGCGCCTTTGACTTATGTTTGACCAACGACGGTGAATTCGGGCAACGGGAGCCGCGGAGATTACACAAAGGCAGGCGGAAGCGCCGTGCGCGAATTATCAGTTCGCAGAAAATACCCACCGTCGGAAGCGTTGCCCCGGTGCTTTCCGGAACCACGTATCTGAGGGCGAGTGGATATGTTAATGCTCTCGTACATATTACGGGGCGTCGCGCTCGTGCCGTCTGGCATCCAACTCGAGCGGCGCGCGCTCATACCCAACTGTCGCGATCTGGTTCAAGTACGTTTGCAGAAATGCGTCGATCGATCCCGCGGCCTCATACTGGTGCACGTGCCGCAATTCGTGCGAAACGAGTCGATTGAAAATATGTCCGTCCCGAACATAGATACCGTGGCCGAACGTGATGCCTCCGGTGCGTGGTCCGATGAGACCGGTCTCACTGGCGATTGAACGAAGCTCCGGATGATCCGGCGCCGGAATCCGACCGACAACCTTGATCCGCACCCGGCCTGGATTCTGCACACCGACGGACGCCGCCATCCGCGTTTCGATATCTGTCAGCGTCCGACCTGTCGCCAGAATGTCGGC
>DASXYI010000112.1:0-2128 GCA_036502605.1 Steroidobacteraceae bacterium | reverse complement strand
CATTGCAGCGGGCACTTTTGCGAATGTTGGAATCAGAGGACCACTAGCAAAACATTGATTCTAGTGGAGCTTTGGATTTGACGTTCGCTTTGCGAGATCGTGGCCTGTTGGGTAGCGAACGTCAAATCCGCTCCACTAGCGGTCCTCTGATCCTGACATTCGCAAACGTAACCTGCCGCAAATGGGTTGCGAATGTCAGGATCGGACCACTAGCCGCCCGGGGCGAAACTTACTGCGCAATATGACAATCGCAAAGGGAGCGTTGCGCGAGGTCTGGATTAACGATCAGCAATTATTGATCAGCCTGCCGCGATTTTTCCGTTTCGCCGCGATACCATCAGGGGATGCGGCGGGGGGTGGTTCATATCTCGGCGCTTTCGGGCGCGGCGCTGGTGCTGGCGGCGTGCGGCTTTGCCGATGTCCGCTCGCCGGTGCCCGAATTCATGCGGCTCAAGGAGGCCGAGCGGCCTCCGCCGGAGGCGCCACCGGACGTCAAACGCCTGGTGCGCGAGAAGATCGATTTCGTGTTCATCAACACCTCACAGCCCCGCAACGTGAGGGTCGCCTTGCCGCACCGTGAGGTGCGTGGCGCCGGCTGGAGCGCATGCGTGCGCGCCGAGGTCGTGTCCGCGACGGGGAAGCCGGTCGGAACACAGACCTTCCGCATCTTGATCACGGGAGGCGAGATCGTCGATCGACGGCGCGCCGAGGACGATGACAATTGCGACAGCGAGAGCTACGAGCCGATCTGATCGCCCATGTGGAGCTCACGGTGCGCTGGGATGAGGTCGTCGCCGACGACAGCGATCTCGCGACCGCGCGCGCTTGCTCCATAAACAAAGTCGCCAGTGGACCGGGAGTGCGGTTCTTGACGGTGATGATCGCAATCGAATAGCGCGTCGCCGGTATCTTTACCGGAAGGATTTTCAATCCCACGCGCCGGGCGCCGAAGCGCGCCGCCGAGTTCGGCAGGATTCCGACGAATTTGCCGGTCGCGATCAGTGTGGTCGTCAGTTGGACGGACAATGTTGCGATGCTCGCCCTTGGAGGCTGCAATCCTTCGGCCTTGAAAATTCCAGCGATGATCGTACCCGGCGTGCTGTCAGCGGGTGGAAGCACCCAGGCCTCCCCGATCATATCCGCAAGCTGGATACGACGACGGCTCGCCCACGGACTGTCCACGCCGGCAACGGCCACGAATGGCTCGTCGATCAGCGGTTCGGAGACGAGGTCCTCTTCGGCAAAGGGCTCCGGCAGCCGCCCAATCAGCAGTTCGACTTTGCGCTCGCGCAGCGGATCGAATTGCGCCAGCGCAATGTCGGCATGAACCACGCGCAGCTGGACCCGCGGATGCTGTTGCAGGAAGCGTTCCGATATCGCAGGCACGATGCCGGCGTTCATGATCTCCGGACATCCGACCGCGAGTTCGCCAGACGTCGGATCGGTCAGGAATTCGATCTGCTTCAGTCCCTGACGCATCTCGTCGAAGACGTTGACGCCACATTTGAGCAGCGCCTGCCCGTAATTGGTTAGCTCGACGCCCTGCGCGGAGCGGTCGAACAGCTTCACCTTGAGCGTCTGCTCGAGGTCGGAAATCGTCTTGGAGACCACCGGGTGGGAGATCGCAAGCCTCTGGGCTGCCTTCGCCATGCTGCCCGCGTCGGCCACCGCCAGTACAATGTGGAGATCGCGCAGCCTGATGCGCCGGCCGATCCGATCCGACCATTCCATTTTCGACCCCTTAGTCTGTAAGCTACAGGGCTATCCTAAAATCGAACTTCCAAACTACAGCGAGGCCAGGCAACATTTCAACCTCGGACCGGCATCGCGATGTCCCCGGAAACCGGCCGGTCCTGATGGAGACAGACATGTCCAAGCGAAGCCTTTTCCGCGCCGCCATTCTGATTCTTTCGACTGCGGCCGCGGGCAGCGCTGGCGCGCAAGACGCGGTCAAGATCGGCATGGTCATGCCGATGACCGGTCCGCTTGCGGCCGCAGGCCAGCAGGTGCTGGCCGGGGCCCGTCTCTACATGAAGCAGCACGGCGACACGGTTGCCGGCAAGAAGATCGAGCTCATCGTCAGGGACGACGCGTCTTCAGGAGAAACCGGCAAGCGCCTGATCCAGGA
>DASXYI010000111.1:0-4422 GCA_036502605.1 Steroidobacteraceae bacterium | reverse complement strand
GTGGCTGGCTCCGAGAGGCCAAACGGGTCTCTGGCCAAAATCCTGGATATTTCAAACAGAATTCAATCCGACGAAGCGCCAACCTCGCGTCGGGTTAACCTCCCTAAGCAGACCAGATCCATGGGGTGCCGTCACATTGGCTTTGGGGCCAGAAGGAGACATGAGTCCCCCTGTGGCACGTTCCGACCCAAGGCCTCAGGAGGTTGGTTTAGTTTAGAAGCTGGGGCCGTATGACCGCAAGCATGCGCTCGGCCGAAGTCCCTGGCGGAAAGAAGCCGACGTAGGCGCCATCGCGGGCCATCAGGTAAATATAGCCCGTATGCTCGATACCGGGGTCGGCCGCTTTTGTCGGCTCAGCCTTCGCATAATAGACTTTGTAGGCGCTGGCCAATCTCTGGATCTGCCCAGGATCGCCGGTCAGACCAATCAGAGCGGGGTGAAACAGCTTCACGTACTCTCGTAGCTGATCCGGGGTATCCATCTCGGGACTGACGGTGATGAATAACGGCTGCAGCTCTTTGGCGGCAGGTCCAAGACTGTCCATTACTTCTGCGATCGTTTGCAGATCGGTCGGGCAAACATCCGAGCAAAATGTGAACCCGAAATAGATCAGCATCAGCCTGCCCCGAAACTCTGCATCGGTTCGGCGCTGCCCATTATGATCGATGAGCTGGAAAGGCCCACCGACTGGCTCGCGGTTCCACATGAGCACATCCATCAACTCCGCGGCAGATCGTTGCAGCGGAAGTTGCGGCCAAGACAGCCAGCCGGCCGCTGCGGCTGCGATGCCGCCGGCGAAGCTCAGAGCCGCAAGACGCGCGCTCATTTCTTAGGCGCTGAAAGTGAGCCGGCTGCCCGTCGAGGTTTGGATCACGTTGTTAGGCATCTGGGCGCGCGCCTCCAGCAGGAAATTCAACCCGCTGCAATGCATTGGGATGAGCACGTCGGGCTCGAGCTTTTTGATGTCGGCGAGCACCTGCTTGAGGTAGTCGGCCGGCGCCGGGCCGAGATGAAAGCCGCCGACTATCGCATGAATTTTCTGGACGCCCGAGACCTCCTGCGCCTGCCGCACCGAATTGACAATGCCGACGTGCCCGCAGGAGCTGATCACCACCAATCCCTTGCCGCGGATGTTGAAGCAAGTTGCGTGCTCATGCACGTGCTCATCCGGTATCATCTTCCCCTGCAGCTCCGCCGCGGTGTAGTGGCCGTAGTCGCAGCCCGCGCTCTCTTTGCTGGAGTAGTCCACAAAGCCGTTCGGCAGCACGCGCTCGCTACTGTTGCGCTTGATCTTGCCAGTCGTGAAGGCATGGTCTCCGATAACGGTCGGCGTTTCGCAAAGCACTGTCGTAACCTTGTGGGCCTCTATCTGGCGGCGCTCGAGCGTGCCGTTTTCGCCCAACTGCCCAGGCGCGGGGCCACTGAGCCGATGGCAGAAATTGTCCTCGCCTCCTGCGTAGAGCTTTAGGTCGACCGGAAGGACACCGCGATATTGGCCGAGGAAGCCGACCAGGCCGCCGTAATGGTCAACATGGCCGTGACTGACAATCAGGGCCTGGATCTTGCTGGGGTCCGCCTTCAGCAGCCCCATATTGTTGATCAGTGCGGCGGAGGTGTAGCCGAAGTCGAGCAAAATCGTACGCTGCTCCTGTTCGCGCTGCGACTCCAGGAATAGCGATAAGCCCCATTGGTTGTGCAAGACGTTCCGAGCATCGGCGCTGCGGCTCGGCCCTGGCCCCTCATGCAGGACCCCATTGACCGTGTTGTTACGCAAATACTGGTCATGCTGTTGGTCGATCAGGACCCGGATCGCCAGCTTGTCCACCGTGGGCACTTGGATGGGTGCCGCGCCCGCTATCTCGACGCAGCTGAGGCCGCCTGCCGCGGATGCCGCTGCAAACGCCGCTGATGCTTTCAAAAATTCGCGTCGTTTGAAATTTGCCATTGTCGCCTCCACTGTGCCTCTCGGGCTTTGGCAGTGTGGCTTGGGCTATGTTCGCCGTCATGAGCCCCAGGTCCTACCTTGGGCCGCGGAAAATGCGCCAAAGATATCCAGCGTGGGCCCCCCGCCCTAAGGCGCGCCGACGCCCGCGTCCCTGGCCAACACAATGGCCTGAGCACGCGTGCTGACACCGAGCTTGGAAAAAATGCTCGATATTTGGTTGCGCACCGTTTTTTCCCGCTTCGCCAGCGCCGCGGCGATCGCCCCGTTGTCCAGGCCACGCGCAATCAAAGTGAGAACCTCATGCTCGCTCGACGTCAGGCCTGACTGACGCAAGGCACCAATGGTGTTACTCGAGCCGCCGACAAAACCGCGGAACTCCCGGAGAAATTGACCCCATGCAGGCTCGTCCTTAAGCAAGACGTGGTTTTGGCTCTGCAGAGGGACGAAGCGAGCCGAGGGAATAAGGGTTGCCAGCCTTCTCCCTTCTTCAAATGGAACCCGGGCGTCCTCGCAGGAGTGTAGTACTATTGTTGGTACTCGAACCTTTTTTGCCGCGGCAGTGACATCTAGCTGGTAAAGCGCCTCGACGATCTGTGCCGCGTTCTCGGGAGAGGCTGTAATGTGTTCGAGGTTATTGAACCACTGGTGCTGTTCGCGCGTCCCGCCCGGAATGAATTGAGACGTGAATATCTGCCTGAACGCAGGATTGTCGCGGCCCCAGCCGAGCCGG
The DNA here is from genome assembly GCA_036502605.1 of Steroidobacteraceae bacterium. Taxonomy (GTDB): domain Bacteria; phylum Pseudomonadota; class Gammaproteobacteria; order Steroidobacterales; family Steroidobacteraceae; genus Bog-1198. The sequence goes on along the minus strand of DASXYI010000111.1, from coordinate 1,747 downwards.
ATGAGCTTCACGAGAGTTTCAGCTTCGTCCCGCTCCTGCTCCGAAGGATCACGGCGCAATGAACCCCGCCCATAGGCACCAAACAGTACCAGATGAGAAACTTTTTCAGGGTAACGCGCGGCATAGGCAATAGAAATGGCGCCGCCCTGCGACATGCCAAACAGTGCAAATCGCTTCAACCCCTGCGCTTCAACCACGGCCTCGAGGTCCTCGACCCACACCTCCAGAGATGTGGATCGTGGCGCGCCATCCGACAATCCGCAGCCGCGCTGGTCATACCGAATGAACGTATGGTCACGTGAAAGTTCCTCGAGCCAATGGACCCAAACTGGACTGCGCGCGTCATGCTCCACATGACTGAGCCAATGTGCGGCTCGTACCAAGGGCGGTCCGCGCCCGAGCATCGCCATCGCTATCTGGGTGCCGTCTCGCGATTTGCAGAACGTTATTTGTTGTCCAGCTTTTGCCATGAGTCCTGAAAGCAAAGTCGCGCTGCAAATGTCTGGTAGTTGATGATCTTAGCTATCCCTACCGAAAAGGTGAAGGATGTGGTCAACCTGCACACCGGATGTGTGGATCGTTATGCTAGAGTTAGCTCCTGCAACATAGCACAACCCGATTGACCACAGGATTTACAATGGCGCTTTCGTCGACTTTCGTTGCGTCAACCGGGGAGGGTTATGAACTCCAGATGGGACGGTGGAGCCGTCTTTTGGCCGAACCGTTCCTCAACTTCTGCGGCCCTGTAGGGGATGAGGCCGTTCTCGACGTGGGATGTGGTACTGGTAGTTTGTCGTTCGCGCTCGCGCAACGCGGCAACATGAGAATACTCGGAGTAGATCTCTCTTCAGAATATATCGACTACGCAAGATCGCGAAATCGGAACCCTCAGATTGATTATAAAGTCGCCGACGTTTGTGCATTGCCTTTTGAAAATGCCTCTTTCGACCGAGTTCTGTCTCTGCTGCTCCTCCACTTCGTACCGCGAAGCGCGCAAGCGGTGGCTGAAATGCGCCGCGTTGCTCGTCCAGGCGCCACAGTTGCTGCCGCCGTCTGGGACGCCCGTGGGGGATTTGTTGCAAATCGCATTTTTTTCGATACCGCCGCCGCACTCGACGAAAAAGGTAATGAACGGCGTGCGCGCAATTATACTCGACCGATGACCCGACCCGGAGAATTGTCGGGGGCGTGGCACGCAGCTGGATTCCAAGACATTCGTGAAACGACACTTTCCATTCGTATGGAATTCGCCTCGTTCGAGGATTATTGGCGGCCGTACGTTGGAAAAGATGGTCCCGGTGCGGAGTACGTGACGACGCTTACTGCCACTCAACAGGAGCAGCTACGAGAGAGGGTGCTCCGTGCCTACCTCGACGGCGAAGAGGATGGCGCCCGATCGTACGCCGCTACAGCCTGGGCGGTATCGGGTAGTACCCCACTTGGATAATTTTCGCAGCTATCCTGGCCGAGGCGCAAGCGGTCGTACTTCCGCTTTGGGTCGATTTTGTTGCAGAAGTACGTTGCGGCGTTCTGCCACCAATGATTCTGTCGTTGTCACGTAGAATCGGGCATCGGCGGAGGCGGCGATGATGGGGCGAAGCAGCCGGGATCAGGGGCAGCTGTTCTATTCGTTCAATCTCGAAGCGATCGTTCCGGACGACCATCAGGTTCGCGCCATTGCTCGAATGTCGATCCGGAGCAGGCACGTCGCGCGGTCAAAGAGTATCTGGCCACGCTCGACGATCCG
>DASXYI010000110.1:0-65836 GCA_036502605.1 Steroidobacteraceae bacterium | reverse complement strand
TATGGATTTCGCGACCCAATGATGTTGCGATATTCCCTGGCCGCCGCTCTTCCCTCGATGCTCACGATCTCAGCAGCGCTTGGTTTCGCGACTCTGGCGCCTTACGGTCGAACGGTAGACGAGATCGCACGACGGCCGTCCCTATTCTAGTCCGCAAGCATAGGCCAACGGTAGCGCCGAAAAGGTTGGAGTCCACAGCATATCTATTAAAGCAGTCCGCCGGATGTGGCCGCTGCGGTGGCGATGTACCGATCGTGAAAATCAGCCCATCAAATTCGCTGACCGCTCTCAGGCTCCTGGCCATTTCACGAAATGCGAATGCCGCCGACCACGGGAATGCGGGAAAGGGATTTTTAGATAGGCAAGTACTGCTTCGAATGCGGCCTCAAAATCGGTGCCAACCGCCTTGTAGTAACTATCTACCAGCGCGTTGCCGTTGCAATGACGGGCTCGCCGTAAATGACGTTCGGCAGCGCGCTTACGCTGGTCATTTTTCCAACTTCGGCAAGTGTCTCGGAGCCAGTTCGCCTTAGCGAGGGGCGACGGTTTCACCTTGTCAAATACCGGGAATTCGCCTATCCCCGCGATCGAATAGCGTCCCTAGTGTGTCCTTGTTCACGCTCGCTATCGCCATGGGGGGCGAGAGTTGTTGCAGGTTTGCGCCGATCCGGCGGTCGCGCAAACTCGCGAGCGCGAACTACGCGCATTGGGTTCCGCAATGAAAGAGATTCCGAAGGTGCAGGCGGTGCTATTGGTTCAGACCCAGGAACAGGCCGTGGCTCTGGCGGGAATCGCTTTCAGCGCGCTTCCTGCATATGAATGGATGCTAGCGGAACGCCAAGGTGAATGACCCGTATTGTTCAAGAACTCCGACATAATCACGCTACGGCTCGTCGGTAGAAGTTCAGCATCCCGCCGAGGCGAGACCGGCGATCAATGCCCTTGGATTGTGAGTGCCGGACGCGTGCCGGGGCGATCAATTGGTTATCGAGACCCAGCTCGTCGTGCGAATAGCCCATGAAAATCCCGCTGTGTTCCAAAAACGTCCATTTCTGCGCAACCAGATCCCGATGCCAGCGCAATAATGTCGCCGGAGAAACGAGCGGATCGAGGTCTCGAAGCACCTTGGTTCCTATTTCCTTGGCGTGTATTGCCAAAGCGCGGCGTTCCGTGTCAGTAAATAGGAGTCGCCGTCGTCCAAGTCTCGACCGAAGCAGCCGATTCTCGGCTCTTAAGTATTCGCTCTGAGCAGCGGCCTGTCGCTCAAGCCAGCAACCCATGCTCGCAACGAGCAGCGCCAGAAAGTTTCGGGGCTTCCACGTCATCCGTTGATGCTACGAGATGCAGCTGTCAACTGCCAATTCCAGTTTTCGAGCAGAACGGCTTCGACGCGGGCGCATTCAAGCGCAAGCTCCGCCGCGCGCATGGCTGAGTATCGGCTCTCCCCTGCCGCCGAGCGCGACCTGGAAAGAATTTGGAAATACACGCGATCCGCGCGTTACTCGCCCACGCCCTGGCGAGGCGTGATCGCGCCGTCATCGCAGATCCCGACCGTGGTTGCCTCGAGCGGTTTTGTCGATGATAGTTGGTGTCTCTTCGTCGGCTTCTCCGTAAGGAGGCCCCGCGAAGCAAGCTCGAATTGCGGGAAGATGAGGAGCGCTTCGAAGCCTGCGGTGCGGCCCTCCGGTGGCGAGGACAGTCGCAGTGCGCCGCCGACCTGCTGCATGATGCTGTTGACGATCGCAAGGCCGAGGCCGCGTCCTTGGCCAACCGTCGTGCCGCGTTGAAACGGCTGCGTCAACACCGCAAGCAGATCCGGACGCACCACGGGGCCGCCGCTGATCACCCCGATGGTATTGCTGCGCACGAAGACATGGATGGGCTCATCTGATGAACCGTATCGCACTGCATTCTCGAGAAGGTTGCGAATGGCTATACCCAGAACATCGATGTCGGAGTGAACGATGAACTCGGAGTTTTCGCCAAATTCCATCTTAAGTCTCTGACCCACTCCGTCCTGGCGGCGGAACTCGTCGACCAGAATTTCCAGCGCGGGCACCAGGTCGACGGGTTCGCGGGCGAGCGCGAGGCCCGCCCCGGCGCGCGAGAACTGCAGCAGCTTCTCGGTCAATTCGCCCAGGCCCTTGATCTGGCGGATGATGACGCCGGCGCGCTCAGCCTGCCGGGGATCGTTCAGCTGAGCAGACAGCACCTGCATTTGAGCGAGGGCCCCGGCAATCGGCGTACGCAGTTCGTGCGCGCTGTTTGCCGCGAACTGTCGCTCCGTGACCAGTGCGCGTTCGAGCCGCTCCAGCAGCCGGTTGACTGCCCCTTGGATGGGCAGCAGCTCTACCGGAAAGTCCAGGTTTGGAATCTGCGCGAGGTTTGTTCCGCTGCGAGTACTGATCTCGCTCTGCAGCTTGATGAGCGGCCAGAAGCCGCGACGGACGGTCCATCGAATCACAATCCAGGAGACTGGTGGGAACACCAGCAAGGGCAGGATCGCCAGCCCGATTGCCCGCCCAATCGCCTCATGGCGATGCATTTGCGGTTCGGCGACCTCGAGCCAGTACGGGCCCGTCGTCGCCGGCACGGTATAAATCCGATAATGCTCCGTGTCACGAAAGCCGGGCTGCCGGGTGCCGTAGAACGGTTCACTGGGCGCATTGGGCGAGCTCAGGATGACGTGGCCCGGGCCGCTGAGGATCTGGTAGGCGATCGCCCGCCGATCCATGGCGGGCAGCATGCGCTCGCCCAAGGACCGCATCGCTTCCGGTTCCGAATAGGATCCGTCCACAACGGGCATCAGGCTTTGGGCGACTTCCTCCAGGGCATTGTCCAGACGTTCGTTGACCTCGAAGCGAGTCAGCAGCGCGGCAGCAACGCTGCCCAGCAGCCAGACTCCCACCAACGCCGACGCGATCAACCAAATCAGACGCGATACGATGCTGTGATGTGACATGAGTCTAACCTGTCAGGCTGTAGCCGACCCCGCGCACGGTGCGGATGAAGTCCCGGCCGAATTTACGACGGATGCGGCTGACGTGGACCTCGATTGCGTTGCTTTCGATCTCACTTCCGAACGCATAGAGCGCCTCCTCGATCGCCTCCTTGGACACGGTCGAGTTCGGGCGTCGAAGCAGGACATCGAGAACAGCCCACTCGCGCGCGGTGACCTCCACCGAAGCCCCGTTGAGGCGGGCGAGGCGCGCCTCGGGCTCAAGTTCAACAGGCCCGAGTTGGATTGTAGGGATCGCCTTGCCCTGATAGCGGCGCGCGACCGCCGCAAGCCGCGCATTCATCTCATCGAGGTCGAAAGGCTTCACCAGATAGTCGTCCGCCCCGGCTTTGAGCCCCTCGATCCTGTCGCTCACCTGATCGCGCGCGGTCAAAATAACGACCGCAAGCGCATCACCCCGTCGCCGCAGTTTTTTCAGAAAGTCCAGTCCCCGACCATCCGGTAGATGAAGGTCGAGCAGCAACGCATCGTACGGCACGCAGTGCATTGCGTCGTCCGCGGCGCTAATTTTGCCGACCCAGTCGACCGCGTGGCCGGCGGCTCGAACATGCTCCTGAACAGCCGAGCCGATGTGCGGTTCGTCTTCGACCAATAATATACGCATCGCACTGCCTCTCTGACGTGATCCTGCGTGAACCAGCTTACGCCAAGCTGACGGCCGGACGCAGGCACGTCAGGTTCACGTCACCCCGCCCTGTCAATGTCCCTCCGCAGTTCACCGGAGGTATAGCCAATGCGAATCACACTCACGTCGCCGACCGTCCAGGAGCCGATCTTCGGGCAGAGGCGCGTCATGACACGGTCCCGAATCATGCTCCTCATGGGAGCAAGCGCCCTGATCGCCGCCGCGGTAGGCTTCGTGGCCGGCCACGACGCAGCGGCCCCACCGCGCTCCGCAGCGCCCGCGTTCGTGCAGACGCCTCAGCCATCGCCTGACGGCGTCGAGGTGGCACGGCCAGCCCTCCGGAACATGGACCTGCACCTCGCCACCGTCAACCTGCAGCCTCTCGTGCGGACGGTAAGCACGACGGGAATCGTCGCTTTCAACGACCTGCGCATGGCCCAGCTAAGCGCCCCGGCGCGCGGGAGGATCCAGTCAATCGAAGTCGCTGTCGGTGAGCCCGTGCGGGCCGGCCAGCGCCTGGCGCTGCTCGACAATTTCGACCTGGGCGACACGCGGAGCCACATCGCGGCAGCGCAGGCCTCGCTCGCGCAGGCGAAGGCCGAGGCCAGCGCTGCCTTGGCCGCGTACAACCGAGCGGGAGAGCTCGTGCGTATTGGCGGGTTGGCACAAAGCGAGTTCGAGCGCCGGCGCGCCGAAGTTGTCCGGACCGATGCCACGACCCGCACTCGCGAGACCGAACTGCGGCAGTGGCAGGCAACCGAGCAGCGGCAGATGCCGGCGAGACCACAAGATGCACCGGCAACCACCATCGCCTCGCCCCTGCAGGGGCCGGCGAACTCCCGGGGCGTGCTGGTCGCGCCGTTCGACGGCATCATTCATTCCGTTGGGGCCGTGCCGGGCGAACTCGTCGATACCACCCGGCAGCTCTTCTCGCTGGCGGATCTCTCGACCGTCTGGGTTCAGGCTGATGTCGCGGAGCGGGATCTGGGAGCCGTCCAGGTTGGACAAACTGTGACCGTCACCGTCGATGCCTACCCGGGGCGCACTTTTGTCGGGCGGGTCGCCTATATCCCTGACCAGATCGACTCACGCAGCGGAGTCGCCCGAGTGCGGTGCGAAGTGCCGAATCCCGATCGCGCCCTGCGCGCCAACATGTTTGTCACGGCCAACATCAAGTCGCCGCTCGGTCGCGACGGGTTCATGGTGCCCGACTCTGCGCTGCAGGATATCGACGGTAAACCTGCCGTCTTTACTCCGGCTGGGCCCGGGCACTTCGACCGGCATTTCGTTCGCCTCGGGCTGCGCAGCGGCGGTTTCACTGAGATCGTGGGGCTGGGCGCCGCGGCTACCGTCGTGACTGACGGCAGCTTCTGGCTGAAGGCGACCCTGGCGCGCTCATCGATCCCCGACGCCGGTTGAAAGGCACCCAGATGTTCACTCGATTCGTCGATGCAGCACTCGCCAACCGCACCATCGTGATGATGCTGATCGTGATGCTTTGCGTCGTTGGCGGCGCCAGCCTTCGGCGCCTGCCGATCGATGCCCAGCCGGATATCTCGCCCCGGCAGGTCCTGGTCATCACGCAAGCGCCGGGACTCGGTCCGCTCGACGTCGAGCGGTTTATCACCGCCCCCCTGGAACTCGCGCTGCAGGGTCTGCCGCACATGGATAACCTGCGCTCGGTCTCGCGCTACGGACTTTCGGTGATCTACGTGCGTTTCGCCGACGCGGTCGACATCTACGCTGCGCGCAACCTGGTCAGCAGCCGCTTGCCGCAGGTACAGCTGCCTGCAGAGGCGAGCCCACCGCGACTCGGGCCGATCTCCACCGGCCTCGGCGAGATTTATCAGTTCGAGGTGCGCGGCGCCCACACCTCAGCGATGGACCTGCGCACGATTCTGGACTGGCAGATTACCCCTCGCCTGCGCGAGGTTCCTGGCGTCATCGACGTGAACGCCAATGGCGGCGAGCTGAAGACGTATGAAATCCAGGTCTCATCGGATGCGCTGACCCGCTACGGCCTCTCGATCGGCGACGTATTCGACGCGGTCCAGCGCAACAACGGCGCTCGCGGCGGCGCTACGCTGGAGCATAACGGTGAACAGGCCGTGATCCGCGGCGAGGGGTTGGTGCAGAATCCGGCCGACTTGGGCAACATCGGCCTGCGCACGAACGAGGGAGGCGCGCCGCTGTATGTGCGCGACGTTGCCACCATCGCGGCCGCGGCGCGCCCGAGGCTAGGCGCGGTGACGCGGGACGGCAAGGGCGAGGCGGTGGTCGGCGTCGTGCTGATGCTGATCGGCGAGAACACACGCGCGGTCGCGCAGAGCGTAGCCGAGGCGGTCGACAACATCCGGCCAAGCCTGCCGCCGGGTGTGGAGATCCTGCCCTACTACAATCGGGCAGACCTGATCGGCCTCACGATTCGGACCGTGGAGCACAATCTCGCGGAAGGCGCAGTGCTGGTGATGGTGGTGCTGTTCGCCCTGCTCGGCAATGCCCGCGCCGGCCTCATTGTCGCCTCCGCCATCCCGCTGTCGATGCTGGCAGCCGCCACGGCGATGTATTTCGCCGGTCTGTCAGGCAATCTGATGAGTCTCGGCGCCATCGACTTCGGTCTGATCGTCGACGGCGCGGTGGTGATGATCGAGAACGTGGTGCGCCGGCGGGCCGATGCTCCGCATCGCGCCGTCGATGAAGTCGTGCGTAGCGCGGCGCGCGAAGTGGCGCGACCGATCGTATTCGCCGTGGCGATCATCACGATAGTCTACCTGCCCATCCTCAGTCTGCAGGGCGTCGAGGGCAAGCTGTTCCGCCCGATGGCGTTGACGGTCATCTTCGCCCTGATCGCCTCACTGGTGCTGACGCTGACGTTGATGCCGGTGCTGGCGAGCTTTCTCCTGCGCGGACGGGTCGCTGAAAAAGAGAGTCGCTTGATCGTCTGGATCAGGCGAGCCTATTCGCCGCTGCTCACCCGCACGACCCGTCACCCCGGCTTCACTCTGGGGCTCGCGGCTCTGCTCCTGTTGGGATGCGGCATTATCGCGTCCCAACTCGGCGGCGAGTTCATCCCGCGTTTAGATGAGGGCGCGCTGACGGTGACGACGACCAAGCTGCCGAGCATCGGGCTGTCGAGCGCGGTCAAGACACAGACGATGATCGAACAGACCCTCCTGAAATTCCCGGAGGTGAAGACTGCAGTCAGTCTCGGCGGCAGCTCCGAGATCCCGACGGACCCGATGGGGGTGGAGCAGAGCGACACCTTCATCATGCTCAAGCCGCGCTCCGAGTGGCGGACGGCACACGACCGGGAGGGGCTGATCAGCGCCTATTCGGTAGCGTTGAAGGACAGCGTGCCGGGTTTGCAGCTCAGCTGGGCGCAGCCGATCGAGATGCGCATGGATGACATGCTGCAAGGCGTGCGCTCGGACGTCGCCGCCGTCATCTACGGCGACGATGTGGACGCGCTGCGCGTCGCGGCGCAAGACGTCGCGGGCGCACTCTCAGGCATTCCCGGCGCGGCCGACGTTCAGGCGCAACAGACGGCCGGTCAGCCCTACCTGAGGATCGTCGTCAATCGGGTGGCGATCGCGCGGTACGGCATGAACGTGAGCCAAGTGCTCGACGAGGTTGAGGCCCTCGGCGGCAGAACCGTCGGCACGATGGTCGAGGGGGCGGCACGCTTCGACATCCGGGTGCGGCTCAGCCCGCAGGACCGCAGCGATTTCGCCCGGATCTCGAGCCTGCGGATCTCGGACGGCAGCGGCCGTTCCGTGCCGTTGAGGCAACTGGCGGACATTCGGATGGAGGAGGGGCCGGCGCAGATCGATCGCGAGCATGGCCGCCGCAAGATCACCGTGCAGGCCAACGTGCGCGGGCGGGACGTCGCCAGTTTCGTTGCGGATGCACAGAAGGCGGTGGCGGCGCGCGTGAAACTGCCGAGCGGATACTCGATCGAGTGGGGCGGCCAATTCAAGAACCTGCAGGATGCGCTCTCGCGTCTGGTCGTCGTGGTTCCGGCCGCGCTGGCGCTGATCTTTGCACTGCTGTTCATCATGTTCCGCCGCCTGAGCCTCGCAACCATGATCTTCTGCAATGTGCCGTTCGCAGCGATCGGCGGCGTCCTTGCGCTCACGCTCCGGGGCCTGCCATTCAGCATCTCGGCGGCGGTCGGGTTTATCGCCCTGTTCGGCATAGCGGTGCTGAATGGCGTGGTGCTGGTAACCACGATCGAGGAGAAGCGGGAGGAAGGACTCGATCCGGTTCGGGCCGCCTTCGAAGCCGCGATGCTGCGTCTGCGGCCGGTGCTGATGACGGCGACGGTCGCGAGCTTCGGCTTCCTGCCGATGGCAGTCTCGACCAGCGCCGGAGCGGAGGTGCAGCGCCCGCTCGCGACCGTCGTCATCGGGGGGCTGGTGACGGCGACTCTGTTGACTCTGCTGGTGCTGCCCGCGCTCTATCCCTGGTTCAGAGGCCACCGGAGCACGGCGGCGCGGCAACCTGCGTCTCGTGGCTTGAGTGCCGCACAATGAGGGCCCTTGGCATGAACATCGTGATGGCCTGTTTCGCCCTGGCGCTCGCCGGCTCGCTCTGTGGCTGCGCGGTCGGTCCCAACTTTGCCAAGCCGGCGGCGCCCGCGGGGGCTGGATACGGGCCGCTAGCGAGTCAAACCTCGTCCTCCTCGGTCCAACAAGGAGAGGCACAGCGCTTCGTCCAGGATATGGACATGCCCGGTCAATGGTGGGCGGCGTTTGGGTCGCAGCCGCTGAACGCTCTGATCGAGAAGGCGCTGAAAGCCAACCCGACGATCACCGCCGCACAGGCGACGCTGCGAGCGGCGCATGAAAATGTCCTGGCGCAGCAGGGCGCCTTTTACCCAACCGTCACCGCGGGATTGTCGGATGCCCGCAATCTCACGCCGGCCCGGGCGCTCTCGCCGGTGTCGGCGTCCGGCAACCCCTACTACTCGCTGTTCACAGGACAGCTCTCCATCTCCTACACGCCCGATGTGTTCGGCCTCAACCGCAGGACCGTCGAATCCTTGGCTGCCGAGGCGGAGAAGCAGAGGTTCCAATTGGAGGCGACCTACCTGTCGCTCACCGCAAACCTCGTGGCTGCCGCCGTACAGGAAGCGCTGCTGCACGATTTGATCGGGGCACAACAGGACACGATCCGCGCGGACACGGAAATCCGCGACATCATGAGAGGTCAATACACCGCGGGAGAGCTGGCGCAAGCCGACCTGCTGGCACAGGAGGCGGTGTTGGCCCAAGCGCAGCAAGCCCTAATTCCGTTGCAGAGTCAGCTCGCACAGAAGAGGCACTTGATGGCGGCCTTGGCAGGGGGATTCCCGAACGACCCCGTCGCCGATGATTTTGATCTTGCCTCACTCCATTTGCCGCAGGACTTGCCGGTGAGCGTCTCGTCGACACTGGTCGAGCAGAGGCCGGATATCCGCGCGGCGGCGGCAAGCATGCAGGCCGCCAGTGCGCAGATCGGCATCACGATCGCCAACCGGCTGCCGCAGGTGTCGCTAACGGCGTCGCTCGGCACATCGCCGAACAACATCACCAACGCATTCACGCCCTTCAACCAGTTCTTCACGCTGGCAGCGGGCCTGGTGCAGCCGATCTTTGACGGCGGCACGCTGCGGCATCGCCAGCGGGCCGTCGAAGCGGAGTTCGACGTCTCAGTGGCCCAATATCGCTCAACGCTGATCGCTGCATTCCAGAATGTCGCTGACGTGCTGGTTGCGTTGCAGTCGGATGCGGACGCACTGCAGGCCGCGCTCCAATCGGAGCGCGCGGCGGTGCGCAGCGTCGAGATCGCGCAGGGGCAACTCAGGCTCGGTGAGGGATCATATCTTTCGGTCCTGACCGCCGAGCAGCTTTACCAAACCTCGCGCAATGCACTCGTCCAGGCGCAAGCTCGCCGGCTTAGCGACACGGCGGCCCTATTTGCCGCCCTCGGCGGAGGGTGGTGGAATCGCGACGACGTCGCACCGGGGTGCGCCCGAGGTGCTGATTGGCAGCGGAGCGCTCCAAGAGCTGGCCCCCGCTGATCGAGGCCCAGGCCAGCCCTCCCACGTGCGGCCAATGTCACGTCAGGCATGCCGAGTCGCTCGCGGCTTGAGCGTAGCGTGCCTCGGCATCCCGCTGTATGGCTATTGGCTGCATCGCCGGGCCGAGAAGGCGAGGGCCGACGAACTGGCCGAGATCCAGAAGCACCGCAGTTTCGTCTCCGACTGATCATATCGCGCGCGTCCGTGGCGGCGGGCGGCTGGCCTACCGAACTCGCGATGACCGCTTCGGGGTTTCGATTTGGGGCCGGAATCTGACCAACAAATATTACTACCGCTCGGCGATCGACATTACCGGCGTTGGCTTCGACTATTTTCATCTCGGCGAACCGAGAACTTACGGCATTTCGTTCGACGCTAAGTTGTAGGCTTTGGAGGCAACAAGAGCCCAGCAGTTCATGGCTTGGGGGTCGCCTGACCAAAAACAGCAGGGTGACAATCAACCGGGCTTGAACTCTTTCCTTATTGCCGATCTGCACGTCGCGCTCGATTGCTACCTCTCTTTCGCCAACCGCAAGGTGTATTCACCACGAAACTCGCCCGGTGATTTCTGCACCTCGCGCCGGAAGAACTTCACGAAATTGGTTGGCTCGTCAAAGCCTAGGCGATTGGCGATGACGGATACAGGCAATGCAGTGTGGACCAGTAGCCGCTGGGCCTCTAGAGCGATGCGTTGCGATAGAAACTCCTTGGCAGTGATCCCGGCGATCTTCTGTACGGCGCGCCCTAAGCTCTTTTCCGAGCAGCCCAATAGCTTCGCGTAGCCTGCGACTGCGTGGCGTTTTTGGAAGTGCTCCTCCACAGCCAGGCGATAGCGGCGAAAACATTTTACCGGTGCTGGAGGATCGATCCTGGGACCTTCTCGACGAGCCTGCGCCAGATGCAAGCGAAAGAGCATTGCATGAAGCTGGCTCCTCAACAGAGTGTGGAGGACGCCGACGCGGGCGTCGCGCTGTGTGTCACTGAACATCCGGGCGATGCCTTCCACGACAGCGTTGTATTCGACTTTCTCCAACTGTAGATGGGACGGGAGGGCGTCAAGCTGCCTAAACACGCCCAGTTGGTTGACGGGGGTTACTTCCTTCTGGGGTTGCAGGAACTCTGGCCGAAAGAGGATCAGCCAGCCTTGCCATTCGGTCGAAAAGTCGTACCGCTGAACCTGGCGAGGTTAGCTATGTTAGTGATCAGTGGGCGACGCCTTTTGAAACCCAGGGTGTGACTGGAATCAATCCCGGGGCGACCAACACATCAACGCTCGTCCCGGCGCATACAATTACTGATTTCCAGGTCACGGCCGAGCCGAGGAAAAACGTGCAAATAGTTGGTTTTGTCACCAACGTGTTCAACGTGACTTATATTGCCTCACAGCTTCAAGACACTTCCGGCTCCGACGGTGGGATAATCTACGGCGCGCCGCGCCAATTCGGAGTTCGACTGATCTATAAGTCCAAATAGTCCTAAAGTTTGCCTCACTTCAAAGGTAACCCGCATCAAACCGCGCCTGCGGCGCGAAGCGGTTTTGCGAGTCGGCAGTCGAGCTCTGCACAAGGAGCCTGCAGCATCAATTGCGATTAGGCGCAGTTTCGCAACCGTAATTTCCAGCGGCATCGTAAAGCGTTCGGCGATGGCGAAGAGCGAAGATGCATCACGGCATTCTCATGCAGCAGGTTCGCGCGGCGTCGATCGTTACTTCGCCATTCGTTCCTTCCAGTAACCCGGTTCTCGCCTGACGTGCATGACGGCGATGATCCATAAGATGTCTGGTCTTACGACGTACACCACTGCGTACCAATGAAATGTGGTCCGTTCCGGGCACATCGGTAACGGTTTATACCGAGCACATGGGTAACACTTTAGCCCCGAAGGGATTCTCGGCGCTAGTAACCGTGCCGAGCTCCTGGTCGAAGAAGCCCAGGTCGTACTTCATAAAGCTCACCAGCCAGACTTTGTCGCTGACCTCTTTGACGCCGACGTTTTGGCCGGCAAACACGGTGCTTAAGTTGATTTTTCGCCTCCCGATGCAGATACGGCCGCAGCTAGTGACCGTGATGGTGCGATCGTGGAAGGGGTACTCGAGCTCGCCGATGCCCCGATAGGGTCGCAGCAGCTTCGATGTCAGCTCCTCGGACACAGCCGCCAAGTTATAGGCTGCGAAATGGCGTGCCTGGTCGAGGTGTTCCGTGATCGCCGCGTCCAGGAGCTCCGTTGCAACATTACGTTTGTCGAATCGTTTCATAGTGTGCGCTTAGGGCGCTGTCACGCCGCGTTCGCCGCCAGGTACTTCAGTTAGATCGCTCAGGTCCCCGGAGAGTGGTGCTGCTTCCCGAAATTGGGCGAGTGTCGGGCACCCGTAGTCCGCTTCGGGATCAATCGACCAACCCGCCGTCCAGGCGTTTACCAGCTGATCGTTAATAGGGGGAGCTACCCCGGAGCTGTGGCGCGCGGTGTCGCCCGATGTATTCATGTGCCAGTTCACGAACGGGGCGCAGCAGTGGCAGCTTCATCTCGCGGGCACGGTGGTATTGCAATTGCTTTTGGTGGCGATAGTTGCCGTCTATCACTTTGAGTAGAAAGTGATCAGCGGGGTGCTGCGTTGGCCAGCCAGCGATCTCGGTTTGCGCAAGCACGCGTGGCAAGTCGTGGCCGATCTTCACCAGTTCGCTTTCGGGAACGCCGCGGATGAGCAGGTAGGACTTAAGCGCGTTCTCGATTGCCTGACCCAGGAGGAACAGGATGGTTAGATAGTGTGGTCCGCCGGCGTCGGGGCGCCCGAGTCGGACGACGCCCGCATCCGCGACGGCCGCGTAGCTTCGGGCGCCATCAATCAGCGTGAAGGGCCACAGATCGTTCGTCCGACCATATCCGAAGGTCAAAATTGATGGGAGCGAGTTGTCCAAGGGGTGCCTCCTCTGGTCCGTCAGATGGCTAACTCATTGATTATGTTATTTTTAAGAGCTAAGGTGGGGAGTTTCACAGTTCGATGAAATAGGGCGATTGGGTGAAAATATCCAAGAAATCTGGTATCTTCAGCGAATGCTGAAAATCGCTGATTTAATGAAAATCGACCCATCGAACTTTGAAGACCTTGCAGCCGAGCGTCTGCAATCCGTCCTGGAAGGAATACCGTTTCTCCGACTCGGAAAGCCGCTGGCCGAGCCGTCCTCAGCCTCGAACGCTCCCGATATTACGCTTCCCATTGAGGTCCGAGGACAATCCTGGACGCTAGTGTGCGAGGTCAAAAAAACCGGTCAACCTCGCTTCGTGCGCGAGGGGGCATTCCAGCTTCGAAAATACCTAAAAGCGCTGCCCCCTCGTCAGGCGTATGGCATTTTCATCGCGCCGTATCTATCGCAAGAATCAGCAACCCTCTTGAGGGAAGAGTCGCTGGGATACGTGGATTTCGCCGGCAATTGCTTTCTCTCCTTCGATGGCATCTTTGTCGAACGAAGCGGCTCGCCTCATACGCCCGAACGGCGCCGGGAATTGCGCGAGATCTTCGCGCCCAAGGCATCCCGCGTACTCCGCGTCCTGTTTACTGACCCGAGTCGCTCCTGGCGCGTAACGGAGCTCGCGAAGCGCGCTGCGGTGAGTCTGGGCCAGGTCAGCAACGTGCGACGTGCGCTCCTTGATCGCGAATGGGCGAGCACCGATTCGCAAGGACTGAGGCTGCTAAAGCCGGGAGTCATCCTCGATGCATGGAGTTCGGCTTACGCCCCCAAGCTCGCCGATGAGAAGAACTACTACACGCTTCTCCACGGGAAGGACTTGAACAGTGCGATTAAGGCCGCATTCGCCTCACTCCCCGAGGAAGCGCATCTGTTGCTCGCTTCATTCTCCGCTGCGCAGTGGCTTGCCCCCTTCGCTCGTTCGGCAGGGACCCATTTCTACGCCGACGAGATCGGCATGGCGGCCCTCAGCGAACACCTCAAGCTTGAGCGCGCATCGCGGGGCACGAACGTTTTTGTGGGGGTGCCCAAGGACGACGGAGTATTCATCGACAGCTACGAGCCGGCCCCCGACGTGCGAAGCACGGGGTTGATCCAAACCTACCTCGATTTATCGCAAGCGGGTGACCGGGGTCGCGAGGCCGCTGATCATCTGCGAAAGATTCGGTTGGAGCCGCAATGGTCGACGCGCCCATAACACAGCCCCTGACCGCTCAGGATTACGAGGATCGCGGCGTACGCGCGATGCACGCTGTGCTGATCGAGCTCGGCCAGATCTTGGGTCCCTATCGTGGCGCGGTGGTCGTGGTGGGCGGCGCCGTCCCGTATTTGCTCTTGCGCGACGCCGATCCTCCGCACGTTGGAACGCTGGACGTCGACTTGGATCTCGATCCCGAGCGCCTCGCCGAAGGCGCGTATGCGGAACTTGTCGAGACACTCGAGCGTGCCGGTTATCGTCGGGATGTCGAAGGTCTGAAGCCCTTTCAACTGCAACGTGCTGTCGATCTTAGGGATGGCGGCGACCCGGTGTTGGTTCTGGTCGACCTCTTGATGCCGCGCGATGCAAAGACACGCCGCAACAAGCCAGCATTGATTGCGGGTCTGCGTGTCCAGGGCGCCGATGCGGGGGAGATCGCCCTCAAGAATAACGTGCGCCTCTCAATCGACGGAAAGATGCCCGACGGAAGGCCCAATCGGGTCGAACTTCTAGTCGCGTCGATTCCGGCGCTCCTCGTGATGAAGGGGTTCGCTCTCGACGGACGCGACAAACCGAAAGATGCTTACGATATTTATTATTGCGTCCGCAATTTTCCTGGCGGCCCGGTGGCGCTCGCGGAACTCTGTAGGCCACTGCTCGATGATCCTGTCGCGCACGACGGCTATTCGAGGATCGCCGCGAAGTTCAGCGCCGCGGATGAATTTGGCCCCCACACAGTCAGTGTTTTCCTTGGCGAATCCGGCGGATTCGACAACATGAGCCCAGAGCAGGTTCGTGTCGATGCTTATCGACAGGTGCGTGCCTGGTTGGAGGCTTTGGGATTGGCCCAGCAGTCACGGGAAGAAGACCAGCCGTGACCTACGTCGCGCTCGATAGACGCTTCGTCGCCTGGCGCGAGGAGGAAGGCAGCCCGATCCTGCGGCTCAGGGATCCGCGGCTATATGCTGATGACGTCGACTGGGGGGAACTGCAGAAGCATCAGCGCGTCGTGATCCTCGCCGAAGCGGGTAGCGGAAAAACGGAGGAACTGCGGGCCCAAGCTCGAGCTCTCGCCTCAGAAGGCTCATTCGCGTTCTACACGACCGTCCATAATGCCGCGATCGAAGGATTCGCCGAATCTTTGTCGGACGCCGAACGAGGTCGTCTCGCAGCGTGGTTCGCCTCCGACACGCCAGCGTGGTTTTTCATCGACAGCGTCGATGAAGCGAAGCTCGGTCGAATTCAGTTGAGCACGGCGCTTCGAAAGGTCTCGGACGGAATCGCGTCGGGCCTACGACGAGCACACGTGGTCCTGTCGGGTCGAATTACCGATTGGGAATTTCGCGTCGACCTCGACCGCTTTACGGAACTCTTGCCGCTTCCCGGCGATCCGGGAGCTTTGGGGCCGCCCACCGCAGAGGCGATTCTTGGACGGGCGCTGCGCGGTGACTACCAAAACAAAGGTTACGCGGCGGTTGAGCGCGGTGACCCACCTATCGTGGTGTTGATGGCCCCGCTAGACGAAGCGCGCGTTCGCGCCTTCGCGGCCGCTCTCGCCGCATCGGTGACGGTGAGCGGATAGCAATAGCGGCGGTCGGCGAGCATGATCTCGCCTTTGTAGTCAGCGCACCAAAGCTCGTTCGGTTGCAGAGGACGCGACAGCTCCGTGCCCTCGGCCTTGTAGCGTCTGCGGCGCGGTCGGTTGACGAGGCCGTGTCGATCGAGCACGGCGCGTGCATGGTGCTGATCGCCGGCAGTTGGATCTTGCTGTGCTTGCGGCGGATCTTCTCCCGGATCTTCGGAGCGCCCCAGCTCGGGTACTCGCGCTTGACATTCACCGCACACCCAGGCCAAAACCTGACGCGAAATTCAACCGGCGGAAGAGGGGGCCAGGTATTTCGTTTCGAAGATCTCGCGCGGCACCGGTTTGCTGATCAAATAGCCCTGCATTTCGTCGCAGCCCAACAACCGGAGCAGGCGTGATTGCTCATCGGTTTCAACGCCCTCCGCGACGACCTTGAGTTTCAACGAATGCGCCAGGTTGATGATGGTGGACACCAGCGCGGGTCCCTCCGGCGCAGCCGTCATACCGTCCACGAACGAACGGTCAATCTTCAGCGTGCCGACCGGCAGCTTGGACAGATAGCTGAGCGGAGAAGCCAGTGCCGAAGTCGTCGATCGCTATGCTGACGTTCATGGCGCGGATTATCTGCAGAATGTCGATACTGTGCTTGACGTCCTCCATGACCACGCTTTCGGTAATCTCCAGTTCCAGTCCGGCCGACGCCTGTGCGTCAATGCCTATTGCGTCCTTGATCTCGGCAATGAAGACGCGATTGCCCAATTGCAGCGACGACACGTTAACTGCGATCCGCACGGCAGCCAGGCCGGCGTTGCGCGAGCGCAGGTAGTCTTCGATGACTTTGCGCAGCGCCCAACGCCCAACTTCATGGATCAATCCGATTTCCTCCAAGACTGAGATGAACCGATCCGGCGGGACCAAGCCCGTTCGCGGGTCATTCCACCGGATCAGCGCCTCGGCTCGGGTGAGCTTGCCGCTTATGAGGTTCACCTTGGGCTGGTAATAGAGGACGAATTCTTCCTTGTCGAGCGCCTCGCGCAGCTGATTTTCAAGATTGAGCCTGCCGACCACCATTTCGGACATTTTCTGCGCGTAAAAAAGGTATCGCTCGCCGCCCACCTTGGCCTTTTTTAGGGCGGCCTCTGCGTTCTTCAACAAGGTGTCGGCGTCGGTACCATCATCCGGATACAGCGCGACGCCAAACTTCGCAGCGAGGCGGAATACGGTGTCGTTCAGGCGGAATGGATACTGCAAAAAGGCGTCCATCGTATTCTCGATAAGCCGCGCGAACTCTGCTGCATGCTGCGCCATCGGAAGCATCACTGCGAAATGGTCTGCATCCACTCGCGCCAGTAGGTTGGTGTCCCCGAGATGGCGCGTCAGCCAATCCGCCACCTGCTTCAACAGTGCGTCGCCGGCCGGGCGGCCAAGGCTGTGGTTGATGTTCTTGAAACGCTCCAAATCGATCAAGCCCACGCCAAGCTTGTGTCCGCCGCTAACAGTGTCGCGTAAGTACTGTGCGACCCGCTCGAGAAACAGGCTCCGATTTGCGAGTCCGGTGAGCACATCGTAATAGGCGAGGTAATTGAGTTTCTCCTCCTTTTCGATGTGATCCAGCGCGAATGAAATATCGCCGGACAGTTCCAGAAGAAGCCGTGTTTCCTCCTCGTCGAAGGCATTGGGCTCGCCTGCGAACAGCGCGATAACCGCCGCCGGCCTTCCTGCCATCGTTAGTGGAAAACAACCGACCGACCTATGTCCCCGTCTGAGCAGTTCACTCCGGAACTTACTCATGGATTGGTCCGTCGCAATATCGTTGCAAACGACGGGTTGCGACAGGCGCAACGCGCGGCAGGCCGGCAGCTCGCTATCGGTCGTCCCCTCCCGCGTCGTGAGCCTGATCGTGTCGATGTAGCCTTCCTCGCCGCCCTGCCACGCGACGAGCTTGCCGTCCATCGTTTGCGGGTCTACTACGCCGATCCACGCCATTTTGAAGGCGCCCGCTTCGACCGCCGTTCGGCACGACTCCCTGAACAGCGCTCCCCGGTCGTGCACGCGTACGATCAGCGCATTGATCCCGCTCAGCATCGCGTAGACGCGATTCAGTCGCCTGATCCTGTGCTCCGCGTCCAGCCGCTCGGTGATGTCTCTAAATGCGACGACCGCTCCGGTTATGTCGTTCCGATCATTGCGGATGGGAGCGGTTGTATATTCAACAGGGAAGCGGGACCCGTCTTTGCGCCAGAATACTTCATCCTCGACTCTGCGAATGGCCCCATCGTGCATGGTCGCATGGATAGGGCAGTCCGCCACGGGATAAGCTGCCCCATTCCTCCTTGCATGGTGGATGGTGGCGTGCGCGGGCCTCCCGTTGAGCTCTTCAACACGGTATCCGAGTAGATTCGCGGCGGCAAAATTCTCAAAAATGATCCTCAGTCTGGGTCCTATCCGAGGAGATGATGGCTATATGCGCACGAGAGCTATGAGACGCTTCCGAGCGACCAGTGTCACCCTCAGCGGTAGACTTTTCGAGTGGCTTACACAGCGGGGCGCGTCGCCCAGAAATAGGCTTGACCAGCCACTGCAAAGTACTGGAGCTTACAGCTGCTTCCCGACAAGCTCCCTCGGAAACACCAAGAATGATCGTGTCGACACTTGTTGTCGCGTGCATCAAGGGAACGATGCCACCCCGGGGCAAATCCAACGCGATAGTTTGCGCTACCGAACAACGGTTCATTTAAATGTCTGATGACGTTTGGCTATCGATGCATCACATTTTATTATTGGACTGTATACCCCACACCCGATACCTTTGAAGCCGCACAACAGCGTGCGCCGTTCGGCGACAAATGGCTTCAATTTTATGATCTGAGGGTGCCATGCGAGCGTCAGCAGATAGCTTGAGAGGTTAATTATGACTCAGCCACTTGATCATGTGCGGCTCTCGCCCCAGATGATTCATCACACCGCCTATGTTACCTATGACGCTGAAGCCACCGTTGATTTCTATACCAGGGTCATGGGCTTGGAATTCTGCAGTGCTGTTATGGATAGTCGCCTTCCTTCGACGGGTGAACCGCTTCCTTATTTCCATATCTTTTTTCGATTGCCGGACAACTCTACGATTGGATTTTTCGAGGTTCCTGGGGTACCCGCTCGCGAAGCACCGACTCACATCGCCCACCGAGTGTTTAACCATTTAGCTCTGGAAGTGAAGTCCCGAGAGGAAGTGGATCGTTGGTGCGTGTGGTTGAATTCGCAAGGCGTTGAACCGATAGGGCCGATAGATCACGGCCTAATCTATAGCGTGTACTTCTTTGACAACAACGGCTTGCGAACCGAAATTACAACCACCATCGATCCGGAGTGGAATCGTCGACCCGAGCAAGCTCAAAAAGATCTTACTCGCTGGAAAACGGTAAAAAGCGCCGCCATTGCATCAGGACAGAATGTGAGTGAGGCCTTGTTTAACATGATAGAGCGAGAAAAATAGGAACAGTGATGTCTAGAGGCATGCATCGATTGGTTCTAAACGGCAAGTTCTGATCATGCCATATCTGGCGCCGCTGGCGTTCTGAACTAGCGATGCAAACACTGCGAGAGGTTGGGGGGAGAGTGCGCGCGTGCTTGGTATTGCAGGCAAATGTATTGGAGTTACTTTGGCCTGCCCGAGCACCTCTGTGAATCAAGATCCAGATGGATTAATCAGCGAGTATGTAGGGGTTCGATTCGAAGAACGGTCAAGCTACACCGAAACTTACGGGTTCGCTGGAAGTCAAGGGGTGGTGAATCTCGATGGCGTCTTGATTCGACCAAATACGCCTTCAAGGACGCTGCTCTTTTTTATGCATCCGACGACCGCGTTACACATCCTTCCCGTCCCCCGCAGTCTCGCCCGTTTGGGTTTTCATGTGCTGTGCGGTCAGAATCGATATACCCGCAATGACACTTCACTCATCTTCGAGAAGGTACTTTTGGATTATGGTGCCTTCATTCGGCATGCGAAAGAGCGACTCGGTTACGAGAAGGTGGTTTTGTTCGGGTGGAGCGGCGGCGGACCTCTTGCGACTTTCTACCAAGCCGAAGCCGAAAACCCCACCATTACGCATACGCCAGCCGGAGACCCGGTGGACATAAGAGGGGCAGGCCTGCTGCCCGGCGATGCGATTGTCTTTCAGGCCGGCAGCATCTCGCGCGCTCGCATTTTGGCTGAATCCATCGATCCCTCCGTACGCAACGAGCTGAACCCAGATGACCGGGTACGCGACCTTGATCTTTATGATCCTGCGAACCCAAATAGGCCCCCGTACGATGACGCGTACGTCGCAACATTTCGCGACGCCCAGCGCGCGCGGATGCAGCGCATCACCGGGTGGGCGTGGGATCAGCTGAGGCGCCTTCGACAGCGTGGCGGGGCAGAAATCGAGCGTTGCTTTCTTACCCACCGGACAATGGCGGATCCGAGATGGCTTGATGCATCTGTCGACCACAACGATCGACAATCGAATTGGTGCGTCTCTGGAATTCCTGAAGCGGTCAACAGCGGCCCCGTCGGATTTGGGCGTTTCTCGACGCTTCGATCATGGCTTTCTCAATGGTCCACGAAGGATACGAGAGCGGATGCGGTCGCTTCGGTAACGCGCATTTCTGCGCCGTTACTCGCGATAGAAAACAGTGCCGATGAGGCCGCGCCGGCGTCCCACATTCGAGATGTCTTTGATGCTAGTCGGAGCCCCGACAAGACACATATCGTGGTAACCGGAGCTAATCACTATTATCGGAACCAACCAGCGTTGTTGGCGAATTCCTCGCAAAGCGCTTTCGAGTGGATTATTCGACGGAATATTTTCCCGGATGGTTGATCTTTCGTTTACCTACCCCTCGATTATCAAAATTGATGCCCTGGAAATCATTGGCGCGATGTCTTACATGCAAGAAATTATGGGCCTGTACGTTGGCAATATTTGGCGCATAGGGCGATTGGTGGATCTTTGAGCATGATCGATAACCTCAGGACGCTAATAATCGATGGACTGGAAACGGCTTATTACGAAGCCGGCGCAGGGCCAACGGTCGTTCTACTACACGGTGGTGAACACGGAGCCAACTCTGAGCTGGCGTGGGAGTTTAATTTCGGAGTCTTGGCGGAAGAATTCCATGTTCTCGCGCCCGATTGGCTCGGTTTTGGCAAGTCGGCCAAAGTACACGACTTTGTTTTAGGAGCTCAACGACGCCTTTTACATCTAAAACGATTCTTGGAAGAAAAGAGAATTACAAAGGCAGATTTCATCGGATGCTCAATGGGGGGCGCCATCGTCGTTCGCGCTTTGGCGACCGATCAGAGTTTCATTCCCGCACGTTCGCTGACGCTCATCGGTGCGGGAGGGCACGCGCCAGACAACCAGTACCGTCGCGCTCTACTGAATTATGATTGTACAGTTGCAGGCATGCGAAAAGTGGTCGAGGCGTTATTCTACGAGAAGTTCTGGCCTGACAACAGCGCGTACGTGCAACGGCGCTTCGAAAGCAGCATTTCACCCGGGGCGTGGGAGTGCTCGGAGGCAGCCCGCCTCAAGAATCCGCTGCTGCCTCAGCGATCAGAGTTCGGCCAAATTGATACGACGCAGTATGAGCGCATTATTTGTCCTGTGCTAGTCATCGGCGGCCAACGCGATAAGCTCAAGGACCCGAGCTACGGCTTAGAATTGGCAAAGCGATTCCCGGATTGCGAAGTACAGATGATTCGCGACAGCGGTCATTATCCGAATATCGAGCGTGCCTCTGAAGTGAACGAAATTCTGTTGCGCTTTTTGCGGACAGTGAACGAGAAGGGTTAAGGTGTGGCGGCAAGCTTACTCTAGCGCCGCATTCTGTGGCGGATTTGTTGAGCGCGAGGGTTGATGTGTTTGTTCCTTTCGACCTCACCTCGCAAGATCGGTGATCCATGAATTATCGAACTCAAGACAGATGCGGAACGCTCAGCACCGTTTTGCCTACGGTGCGACCGTCGTAGATCGCCCGGAGGGCTGGCACAAAATTTCCCAGACCGACGAAGATATGCTCGTCGTGCCGTATGGTACCTGAGGAAATCCACGCGGCTAGATTTTCAGTTGCTTGCGAACACCTACCGGCGTTCTCAGCCATCTCGTGATAGCTAAACGTTTGCCAACGTGCCTGGCGGGCTAACAGGTTCAAATAGTTATAAAGCGGAACGGTCTCGCCGCCATATGCAGAAATTGCACCGTAGACTGATGTTTTGCCTCCCTGGTCTACAATGACAAGCGGACAGCTGATGTGGCACACCTGGCAAATCGTGCGCCCGGATCGCGTGGGTACCTGTCGCTCTTTCATTCCAGCTCAATTTGAGGTCTACCACCTAGCGCATCTAAATGAGTCCTACGTAAGCCAGCTTGCGTATGAGCTTAAAGATGGCGCCGTGATTACAGGCTGTCCAATAAGCTATATTAATCGGACCATAGCAACTCTTCATAAAGGCGTGTTCCATTGGCTGGGAGATGTGGCTCGCCTCTAAGCGCGAGATCGCCGTGCGGGTGTCTTCGTCGATTACTCGCCAGAATCAGTTCGGGCCACTCCATCCACAACGCAGACTCTCGTGCGTTTCGCGCTGCAAGGTCATCTCGTCCTTTCGTTGGGAATGTTGACGACTATGCACGGTGGGTATCAAACAATGACCTTATATTATTTGACTACATGGGAGGGTTTCGCGCATTAATGCCCCCGACCCGAATTGGCAGGATTGATCGGGTCCTTGAGAAAGATTTTGAGTGCAGATCAGAAAGAAATGGACGCTTCTGGCAGCCGGCGTGATGCGCGCCTCGTCAGACGAAAGTAGTTCCTTAGAACAACGGATGCCAGGGGGAGGACACAGTATGCTTAGGTCGACAACAAAGGCGAATATCTTTGCGTGTGTATCGGGTGTCGCATTGATTGCTGCACCGGCGTTTGCGCAAGATGTCGGCTCGTCATCGGCGCCGAGCACTGCTAGCGATTTGCAGCTTGCGGAGATCGTTGTGACCGCGCAGAAGCGCGAAGAGAATCTTCAAAAAGTTCCGGTTTCGATCGCTGCGTTTAGCGGTGAAACCTTGAAGTCGCGGGACGTCGATTCCATTGCCGATTTGACATTGGTTACGCCCGGGCTGCAAATTGGTTCTCAGAACGGCTCCGTACAACCGTTTTTGCGCGGCGTCGGCAATTCCGGGGCGGCAGTCGGCAACGAGTCCAGCGTCGCTGTTTATATTGACGGGGTGTACTACACTTCGCTGCCCAGCGGGGCTTTTGCGCTCGGCAATGTCTCCCGTGTCGAGGTTCTGAAGGGGCCGCAGGGAACGCTGTTTGGTCGGAATTCGAGTGGCGGGGTGATTCAATTGATCACCCGTGACCCGTCACATACGCCGGAATTGATCGGCGATATAACGTATGGCAATTACGACACTTACAACGGCAACCTTTACGGCACCACCGGCCTCAGCGATTCGGTAGCCATTGACCTTGCCTTGAGTGCCAACAAGCAGAATGAGGGCTGGGGGCACAATTTGGTGACCGGAACCCGGAACGGCTATGCCGATTATTATGATGCACGAGCGAAGCTGTTGTTCGAACCCTCGGCTGAAACGAGGGTCACACTAACGGGCGGCTTTTCGTACTCGAAACCGAGTTTCCAATGCAGCACCTTCCCCGGGACGACTCAAGGAACGTTCACACCTCCGTATGTCCAGACTAAAGGCGTCGGTTTTTTCGACTGCAACGACATAATTGATTCCTACACGAGTTTCGAACAGTCGATGGTATCGCTGAAGGTCGAGCAAGGACTTTCCTTCGCCAAACTGACAAGTATTACGGCGGACATCCATAACAACATTTGGGGATATAACGATGCTGGTTGGAACCCTACGCCGGATTTTCTAATAACTCTCCCGGCTAAAACCAATCAGTTTACCCAGGAGCTTCAGCTTTCATCATTGCCGAGCAGCGCTCTCAAATGGGTCTCGGGCCTATACTATTATCACTCGTACCAGGCGTATACCGGGGTTCAATTCAGAGGGACGCTTTTTGGCCTAGGCTTCGATGACTACGGCAAGCAACTCGCGGATTCCTATGCTGCCTACGGGCAAGCGAGCTATGAAATCGTCCCGAAGCTGACGTTGACGGGTGGTTTGCGCTATACGATCGACGAGGCGAAAGGATCTGGAGGGACCACAGGCCCAGGCGCTCCGCTGACAACGATGGGCACCACTACCGATACTGCCAAAACGGAGAAGCCGACGTTCAGGGCCGCAGCAGACTATCAGGTTAACGAGGATATTCTCCTCTACGCTTCTGTGAGCCGTGGGTACAAGTCCCTCGCCTACAACCTGATTCCTTTCGGACCGCACGATGAGCCCGAGGTTTTGGATGCGTATGAGGTAGGTCTCAAAAGCGACCTATTCGATCACCGCGTTCGTTTCAACATGTCGCCATTCTATTATAAGATCAAGAATCCTCAGGTACAGTTGCTCGGGACCGCGGCAGTGATCCTTTCGAATGCGCAAAGTGCTCGAAGTAAAGGTATTGATTTCGACGTTACTGCGCTTGTTGTCAGAGGGCTGACGCTCCGCGCCAGCGGGACTTATCTCGATGCAAAATATTCGGTCTATGGCCAGCTCGATGCGGAAGGGAACTGTATTGGTTGCGCGCCTTCGAGTGCTCCCGCCGCCGCCCCCGGATACGGCACGCTGCCGTCTATTGGAATAGTCGCGGGAGGAAAGACCATTCCACGCTCGCCGACCTTTACGGGAAATGTGGGGTTTGATTACGTAGCGGATCTGGGGCAGGGCCGACTCACCTTCACAAGCGATTATTCCTATAACAGTGGATACTATTTCGAGCCCGATAACTTCTTGCATCAAGGGCCGTTTGGACTCATTAGTACCCGGATCAAATACTCGCCTCATGAAAAGTTCTATGTGGCGGTTTGGGGAAAGAACCTGAACAACAAGGAGTATGTCCAATATGCGGGCACGCAGAGCGGGCCTTCCGGCTATCCTTTCTCAGGCGGTCCTCCACGAACCTACGGTATAACAGTGGGCTTCGACTTTTAAGATCGGGGTGATCAGCTCGTATGTGCGTCCGTGCGTCACTCGCCATCGGCAAGTCCCGCCATCTTCGGCTCGTGCGGCGTGGGGCGAGATAGCTGCGCCGCACGACGCGCCTGGTAGATCCGGAAATTCAATGTGCTGCCCTGTCTGCTCCGCCCTTTTCAAATCGGGGCGATTGAGCCCCGGGGTTGTGCTTAAGCCGTAATCCGAGCAAACGTCTCGTAAGATACATCGGTCTCATCGCGCCGGCCACGCGCCGATAGAGCTTCTTGCGCTTTATCGTCGACGCCAAGAGCATCCCGAGAAAACTCCGGCAAGGATACGTCGGCCGTAATTGTCCTGTAGAAATCGATACTACAAACTCGATGGTCGATACGCCAGTGATCCTCGCGGTAAGACCACGTATCGATATAGCGTGCGTTGAGTATGGCGTCGAATATGCCATCCCGCTTCTTGTGCCGGTGAGTGCACAGGCAATAACTTTCGCTGGCGGCTTTATCGCCCCCGATCTTTATTAAGATGTTGGACACAGAATGACAATGAGTCTGCAGGCACTCGTGTTGCTTGAGCGCGGCGTCGATGAATCCTCGCCCACTGCCCTGATACACCAAACCGTAATCCGCCGTTCCATCGGGATGCCAAACCGAATAGCCAAGCTCATGGTCGCACCGGTCCATGGAACGACAGTAATTGTAGATCTGCTCAGTGATGGCCTGCTTCATGACCAGATTTCTGATTTCGTTGTCACGCATCGCTATGGCTCTGCCTGCAGATTGATTGATTGCACGTGTGCCATCGCATATCCAAACACGCCGCTCGAGACTCAAGCTCAATCAATATATGTTAGGAGCTTATTTAAATGCTTGCGCCCGCGCTATAACCTTCGTGGACCGCAATTCGGAGGTGGCGAGGTGAATTTGCGTCGCCGGCAATTTGAACGTTGCAATGTTTAGCTCTTAGCGCATCATAGAGTGCGCAATCGGCTCGGTTCGCCGACACGAAAACAACGGTGTCGGCGGCCAATCGGGTGATGTGACTGGCCGCCGGCTCAATATAGATGGGACAGACGTCGACCCATCCGTTGTTTACCGATAGAACGCGACTGCGTAGGTGCGCTGCAAAGCGGGTGAGTGCAAGTCGCTTCAACGCGGGTTCGACCATTTGTGCGCCGGCGACGAACGGAGCCAAAGAGGAATGACGAGTTACATAGGCGACTTCGAGCCCACGCTCCGCCAGAAATTCGGCGCACCCGACTGCCTCATAATGTCCTAGGTCATCGATCACGACCGCGCTGCGGCCTAGATTACCCGTTGCCCCCAACAGAAGGTCGCTGCTCGACAAGACATTGGGATTATCGATCCCCTGGATGGGCTCGCCAGGATTGGAAATTTGGACTCCGTCCACTCTCGGGATGGAGCCGGTGGCGACGATCACTGCGTCCCAATTCTCAGCCGCGACGTCGGGGTCTTCGATATATGTCGCTAGTCTCACATCGACACCCAGGCGGTAAACCTCGCTCTCTTGCCAGGAGGTGAAGTCCCGTAGGCCATGGCGGGTCGGGGCTCGCGCTGCGGCGAGAATAGCCCCGCCAAGATTGCCCGTGGCCTCAGCAAGCGTAACGAAGTGGCCGCGTAACGCAGCAACCCTTGCCGCTTCCATTCCCGCTGGGCCGCCCCCAACGACGAGAACACGCTGCCGAACTGACGGCGCCGTCAATCTATCATCGCCGATCGCGCCTTCGAAGCCAACGGCCGCATTGACCGCGCAGCTCATACGGAATGGCATTTCCACGACGCCCGCAATGCATCCCTGATTGCAGGCGATGCACGGACGTACTTGGTCGGCATGGCCGGCCACCGTCTTCGCAACCATATCGGGATCGGCAATTAAGGCTCGCACAAAGGACACCATCGATGCGTCACCGGCGCGGATCACCTGATCGCCCTCCTCGAGCGTACGAAAGCGCCCTGTGACAATCGTGGGGGATTTGAGGGCACGGGAGATAGGTGTGCTGCTGGGCAATTCGTAGCCCATCGGCTCATGCATCCCACCCACTATTTTGGAGAAGGTCTGATAGTTACCCAAGGATATGTTGATGTAATCAACAAGACCTCGATCTTCTAGGAATTGCGCGACCCTTAGATTTTCCTCAACTCCCACGCCTCCGGTCATGCCATCCGTCCCTATGCGGACGCCAACCGGAAATCCTTTCGGGACGGAGCTACGTACCGCCTCCATAACCTCGTGTAGCAATCGTATTCGATTTTCGAAGGGACCTCCATATTCGTCCTGACGCTTATTGGTAGCGCACGATAGAAACTGGGCGAGCAGATAACCATGCGCCGCATGCACTTCCACACCATCCAAGCCCCATTGTTCGCACCGTCGCGCCATCTCTGCGAACGATGCGACAACCTCGTCAATCATGATTTTTGTCATCACCCGTGGGACCTGGCCCAGGATTGGGCCGGGCAGATCCGAGCTGGACCACGGAGGACTCCCATCGGCAGGCAGAGCATTGTGTCCACCGTGCCAAAGCTGTTGGAATAGCTTCATGCCGGTCGGCCGGATTGTTTCGACGAGCTTGTGGTATCCCGCGTCAATCCCGGCCGCCAAAGCGTTGATACCCGCCGGCGTCGTCCGATGAACACCCAGCGCCTCGATGATTGACAGGCCCACGCCGCCTTTCCCTCTCGCGGCGTGATAGGCAATTAGATCATCCCCAATCGTACCTCCGCCGAAAAATGTTACGTGAGCAGCCCTGACGACGCGATTGCGAAGCTTGGCATTCGCGATCTGGACCGGAGTGAGAATGTGCGTCAACACCGGCATGCTCCTTACACCCGTTCCGTTGCGGATGGGCAGTTCTCATTTCGGCAATGCACGACCGGTGTTAGTGTTCCACGCCAAAGTGGCGCCGGATTGGTCAAAGTAAAGTCCATCACGGAAAGCTCACGCGAGGACGAAGTTGCGCTGATACTTATAATCCCCATCGCAAACTCAATGTCGCCCACCCCGCTGCTCCCCTCACAGGAACGTTGTAGTGGGGGCGCCTCGATTTGGGTGATGTTCAGACGGCCCAGCGGGAAAGGCATCGAAAATCGAGCGATTGCCATCGAGGCCACTCAGCAACTGAAGCGTCATAGGCTCCAAGCAGCAATCGACCATTTCCGCGAACCCTTTCCCGAACCTCGGATCCGCGCGCACACGCTCAGTCGCCTCCTCACTTTTCCACGACTCCAATATGTATAACTCGTTCGGATTCCGTCCGGAGCCGCAATATAAGAAATTCATTTCGCTTTCTATCACGGAAGAAAAAGTGTTCCACAGCTCTCTAGCAGTGGAAATAAACTCATCACGTCTTTCGGGATCGATGACAAACCGGCAGATGAACGCGCTCGAATTAGTGACTACGCCCATATTCGTTTCCTATCCCCACGCCACCAAACAACAAGCCGATGGTTTCAGTTGAAAACATCAGATCGCACCATAGTGCAGCATAGCCACGGCGACTATATCTTCATTCGCAAGACGTCTAGGCACGTCGATGTCAAGCGACGCCGAGATGCGATGAGGACCGGGAAGGAGCTTGCGCAAGACTTGCCGCGCCAATGCGGTCGCGGGTCTTCTCTTTTTGTCCGATATCGTCGCAATCTTTCCGAAACCGTACATCGCCAGCCACACGTTCAATTCATCTAGCAAAACTGCGCTTCAGCGTCGCTCGGGTCAAATAACATATCGTGATCGCTCGATAGCATCTCTACATGAAGACGTCTTTCATGATCACTGCGGTAGACGCCAAAACTGCGACTCAACAATTACGCCAGGCCGCAGACTTGGCGGACGCGATACGTATCCCAATAGATTGGTCGCCATTCGATCACTTTGCCATTCCGGAAGCGCCAGAGTTCGGCGTTGGGGCCCTCATAGATTTGACCCGTGACGCGGGCTGTGCCTGTCATCCACATATAAGCAATAACAAGATCGCCGCCAGCGAGATATTCTTGGAATTCGCACCGCAGATGCGACCAAGCGCCAAACATGGCAGCGACGCCCCTCAGCGCACCATCAATCCCCGTGGCCTCCACACCATACGGGAGACCAGCAGCTTCGTAGAATTTCACTTCCGGATCCAGGAGTTCGGTGAGCGCATTGGGATTACCGGCCAAAGTTGCGCGATAAGCCTCGGCCAAGATCTCGCGATTGCGACGGGCCGTGTCGGTTAATCCGCCTTCGCGAGGGACATTAAGAACCAGCTCGAAATACGGTGCGGTGGGTGCCGGCGCGTCAGGCATTCTTCTTGCCCCTTGATCAAAGACTATCTAAAGTTCACTGTAGCGACCCGCAATGACATTGCCGGGAAAATGCTTTGTTTTTCCTGCAATTGCCGAAAGTGCCGCAAAGATATTTATGACACATCGCGGGCGCTCGAATAAACTCATCTGGTCTTCTGCGGAAAACATCAGATCAGATCGGATCTACGTAGTGCAGAATAACCACGGCGGCCAGGTTTTTATCGCAAGATGTCTAGGCATGTCGATATCCAGCGACGCCAAGATGTGGCGAGAATCCGGAAGGAGCGTACGCAAGACTTGTCGCTCAAACGCGGTCGCAGATCTTCTATTGTGTTGGATATCGTCGCAACCTTTCCGAAACCGTACATCGCCAGCCTCCGAAATCGTACATCGCCAGCCAAAGTTCAATTCACCTGGCGAAATTGCGCTTCAGCGTCGCGCGGGTCAAATAACATATCGTGATCGCTCGATAGCATATCCACATGAAGCCGTCTTTCACGATCACTGCGCCCGGCGATCGCCGCGTCGTCGCAGGTTTGCTATCCGATTGTGCCGGCCGCAAGCGTCTCAAATAGTGTGTGGCCTGATTACTTGCGTTGATCGCGGTAGTGCGGCCTGATAGGATCATGAACCTCTACAAAGAGTAAGGACAATCCATGTCGCGCGGCGTGATCGAACTCCTTCCATTGGATAATCTTCCCACCTCCTATCGCGCGTCAGCGGATATGATGAACCGATTGGTCGGAGAGTCCACGACAATCCAGGTGCTTGCGCACAGCCCGCCCTCGGTAGAATTCTATTTTCAGGATTTCTATGAACAGATGTTTTACAACAAGCGTCTGGGCCTCAAGGTCGATGTTCAGACAAAACAGCTGATTCGCTTGCGCCTTTCCAAGCGTCACGGCTGCGCTCTCTGCAACCGTGCAAATGAGGAAGAGGTTCGGACGCTGGGTTTTACAGAGGCGCAGATCGACGCCTTGTTCCATCTCGAACCCGATCTGGGCGTCTTTACCGAGATGGAACGGGCGATCATCGATTGGGCCGATCAGATGGTGCTCAGTAACCAGAATGGGCGGCTTGACGCGATCCTATACGCGCGATTGCGCCGGTATTTCTCGGATGAGCAGATCGTCGAGATGGCCATGGTGACGGCCATCCTTGTCGGCGCTACCAAGATGACATTCGTGCTCGACATTGTGCCGCGTGAGGCCACCTGCAACCTGGAGCCTCGACTGCCCGCGCTGGAGCCACGCATGGCTGGTGCTGCTTGACAGGGAATTGACGAGCTCAAAGACGGACAGCGCGGCGTCCAGTTCGCCGGACAAGAGCGCGGCGTGCATCCATGCGTAATTGTTGGCGTCATCGGCGACCACTGAGGAAATTCTCAGGTTCGGCCGTTCAATCGCCGATCGCGCCGTGACCCGCGGAAGCAAATGGAATGATGCGATGAGAGAGCCGTTATGGTGGCGCGGACGACTCTTCGTTCCTATGTGGCTATTGCCCAGCAAGCCAATCGCACGACCGTCCTCGCGGTGGTAGGAAAATTCCGCCGTGCCGTGCGGCACCAAGGCAATCTCTCAGTGGCTGCAAACCGCTCGCGTGTGGACTGAAAATGTCCGGCCAGAATACTGTCTTCACTCACGCGTTCGTTGGAGAGAAATCGATACGCCGCTTTAGTATTCGCCCAATCCTGACAGGCCATTGGAATACTCTCTCCCGTACCGTCAGACAGCTGCTCGAACAGCATTCGGAACCGCTTTCGCAGTCGCTCATCCTTGAAATCACACTCTGGCGAGTTCGCGATCGACCCAATCGTCTTTCGATCCAGCGTCGGCAACACTCTGCTGTCGGCGCTCGAATGTGTTTGTCCGGCATGTAGCACCGTGCGTAAGGGGCACACGGAACATCCGTATCTCGCGATCTAGAATCATTAGCAATAGAAACCGGCAAGCTGCTAATTTGTACCAGAAAAATGTGGGTAATTGAAAGGCAGACCGGACGGTTACACATCGAGCGACTTGGAGCCAGCAGTTCCCGGCGTCACCCCGCGCCGATAGACAAAGGCTATCATTTAATCAAGATATATTATTTGACCACATGGATTAACAATTGATAGCTTCCGACTCAACAACCGGATGCAGCCGCAACCTCAGGTTTTGATTGAGCGATGGCGGTAGACGGCAAGTGGTCCGAATTTCACATTCTGGGAAAAACAATGAAACTGTATTACGCCCCTGGCACATGCTCGTTCGCCCCACACATCATTCTAAGAGAAACGAAACTTCCGTTTACTTTGGAGCGCATCGACCTGGCTGCGCACAAAACCGAGCACGGAGCTGATTACTTTGGCGTCAATTCGAAAGGTATGGTCCCCGTGCTCGAGTTCGCTGACGGGACGCGCTTGACCGAGGGGCCGGTAATCGTGCAATACGTCTGCGATAAAGCCAAACGCTCAGATCTCATGCCCGCCGCC
The DNA here is from genome assembly GCA_036502605.1 of Steroidobacteraceae bacterium. Classification (GTDB taxonomy): domain Bacteria; phylum Pseudomonadota; class Gammaproteobacteria; order Steroidobacterales; family Steroidobacteraceae; genus Bog-1198. The sequence continues at coordinate 34,525 of DASXYI010000110.1, read as the reverse complement.
GGCAGTCTGGCCCGCTATCAAGTGATGGAATGGCAGAACTACATCGGTACCGAACTTCACAAGTCCTTTACCACGCTTTTCAATCCGGCGATCGATGCGAACTCAAAAGCGGCCCTGATCGCAGTTCTCCGACAAAAATTCGAATGGGTCTCCAGGCATCTGAGGGGCCGTGCGAGCCTCACAGGCGATACATTTACTGGAGCCGATGCCTATCTATTCACCGTTTCTCAGTGGCCGAAATTCGTGGGTTTCAACATCGGGGACTTGGGCGATTTGCAGGCGTATTTGCAGCGGATTGCGCTGATGCCGGCTGTGCAACAAGCGCTCAAAGCGGAAGGGCTTGCGTAAATCTTCATTACTGGAGTGCAATGAATCTCAATAAGTCTTGGACGTGGGACTGACACGCCAGCGTTGAATGGCGCGCTCGATGCCCCTGATCACCGAGCGCTCATATATCTTCTGTAAAAAATCCTCCGCCTCTTCCAGGGATGCCGACATCGGAACGTCAAACTTGCTGTCACATGTCACACGCGCTTTGCCATCGCCGAGATCGTCGATGAAAGTCGTGGCCATATAATTTGTCAGCCCGCCGGGTACATCCTTTAGGACATAAATGATCCTCCGGGCTTGAATATGGGCGCACAGGAGCGTTTCCTCAAATGTCGGCGGAAAACCTTTGGACCTATCGAAATGCATGATACGGGTACAGGGGAGCACATCGACGTCGTCCCCGTCTCGCAGTGTGACATCCACGAGCGGGGCCGGACTGTCTGCAGGAGTCCACTTCATGACCGCCGGCCAATCCCGCAAAACTTCCCAGAACTCATCGGCCGACACATCCACATCCGCTGTCACGCAGACCGAGCCACGTTTGTAATCCATAGTTTTCCTGTTTGATCGGTACGCGCTATGCGCCTGCCGCTGGTCATTGCGTTTGCAACCTACCCGACCTTTCTCGGCCAGGCTTGGCAGTCGCTGGAGACATACCAACGGTGGATTATTGTGCTCAACGATGCGGCGCCATAAACCGAGTCCAGTCATCGCCCGGCTCTGGAACAGGCAAGCCCAACCGCTTCGCCAACTCTGCGGTTAGCGGGTTATGAGTATGGGCATTGAAGGTGAGACTTGGGTTGCTCGCTGTGTAACGCGCACTGGCGCGAATGACGATAATAGCGAACCTCACGAGCGCAAGCATGTCGTAGTATTCCAGGTTATTCACGGCGCGGCCGGCTGCTTCCTCATAGGCGGCGATTACCTGTGTTCGATCCGGAATTCCTGCTAAGCGCTGCACTCCACTGTACCTGGCATAAAAGTCATCGAACATCAGAAACCACGCCAGGTCGATCTCGCCCGGGCCAAGGCAGGCCATCTCCCAGTCCAACAACGCCACTGCGCGCAGATCGTTGTCAAACAAGGTGTTGGCCGGTATAGAATCCCCCCAAACGACATTGACCGGCGTGGAGCTCGGCCGATGTCGTCGCAACCACGCGAGCGCGGCTTGCACCGTTGGTTGCTCACGACCATCAGCGGCCCAATCGAGCCACCTCACAATGTGATTGAGATACTGATCCAGCCCCGGTGCGCCAACATCGAGCTTGGCCATGAAATCGAAGCCATCCTGGCAAGCAACATTGTGCACCCGTGCGATTGCCTCGACGTTGTTGAGCCATGCTCGGCCTCTTTCCTTCACGGGCAAGTCGACGAGCCAACCAGCGAGATTGTAGTTCGGTCTCTGCGGAAGCACCCGTCCCCGGACGCGTTTCATGACGAAGAAAGGAGCCCCCAGGACTGAGCGATCCATTTCGATATCCACAACCTCCGGCACCGGCACCTGAGGAGATCGAGCCATTGCTTTTAAAACTTGATATTGCCAGGCGAGATCATTGTTGAGGAAAAGATCCGCGCCCTCCATCTGTAGGCGGAGCACCAATTCCATGCTACGCGGTGAGCCGCTCGTACGCCCGCGCACATCGATCAAGATCGTTTCCGCGGAGTTGCCTACGCCGGGGCTGGCGTAGTTCGTGATCTCAAGGTCGGACAAATCAGGAAGCCTGATCGCAAGCCAATCCCTGAAGCGTGATTTGGCGTGGAGATCGAGCGAGATTAGCGACATTGGTTCATTCCCCTGGGTCACATCACGTCGAAACTCGCACAATGATCTTGCCGGCCGGGCTCCCGAGCTGGGACGTCCATGCAGCTTGTGCCCGATCGAAGTCGAACCAGACGCAGTCGACAGACATTCGTGCTTCGCGGGACAGCGAAAGCAAATGCTCCCAAACGGCTTGCCGCTCGGCCGCAGGGCGGTAACCTGTCCCCACGGCGTAGATCGTCCGACGTGCGATCTCCAAGCGGTTGAGAGTCACCTCAAAGCCAGCGACCGAACCCACGCAGATCACCCGTGCATGAAACCGGGATGCTCGCAACGCCGCCCTGAGCGGTTCCCCGAACACGGCATCGAATATAACGGTGTATCCGCCCGCGGCGCTTTCCTTGAGCGCCGACTCGTCCTCGCCGCGGCCCAGTTGCACGATCTCATCGACGACGCCACGCTCGCGAAGCCTGAGAAGCGGCTCCTTCGTTCGCGCTGCTGCGACCACCCGCCTAGCTCCCAACATCCTTGCTGCCTGCGCCGCGACCTGCCCGACCGGCCCCGTGGCGCCCAAGATCAAGACATTGTCGTCCGGCTGGATCTTGGCTTGTTGAATCGGGATCAGCGCACCGGTGCCGGCGATTGCAAGGGCGATCGCCTGGGCTTCATCTATATCCTCAGGTAGGGGCCAGACTTCGTCATCCGGAACGACTGTCCATTCCGCACATGCACCGGATGAAGGAATCGAATGGCCGAAATATACCCTGCGGCCGTCGTCAAGCAGCCCGACTCCCTCGCCGCCCACGATGTAGGGAAGTTGCGGAGTCTTGTAGAGACCGCGGGAACGCAAGATATCTGTCGGCTGAAGACCGGCTGCTAGAACCCTTATTTTTTTGCAGCCCGCTATCGGTCTGGGCTCGGGGACATCGCGCAGCGAAGGCGCCCCTGATCGCTCGGTCACTACGGCTGCGCGCATGCTCACAAGTCCCGATTGGCCTATTTGCCCGGACGCCAACTCGCGTTACGCTGTTTTTGACCTCGTTCTAGGGGCGCATTGGAAAGTACGTGCCCGCTGTAATCGTCACTCGTAGCGCCGTAGCTCCTTGCGGGCATCTCCGCGAAGGGAAAAACACTGTTATCCCACGGCACGCTCTGACCGAAGTCCCGATACCAGTCGTACATGACGCTTCTATGGATGAATCTCCATGATTCCCGGCGCTTCTCCAGCCTGTCCGCGAAACGGGAACCAATGAAGACATCCTTTGTATTCTCGCCCTCGCCAATTCGGTGAAAAGCAATGACATAGGTCTCGGCGTTGGCGAAGTCCCCATGTATGTCAATCAGGGATTGGCCAAACGTATGATTCATCTTCATCGTGGGCCAAATAAACTCCAACGACTCGCAAAACTCATGCCCCGTGCATTCCATCATGCCGTGGGCATCCCAAGCCTCCGGCCAATAGGTCGAGGTCACAAGTTGCATGTCCTGCCGATCAACCCCTCGAGCATACAGGGCAAGATTCTCGCGAATCTTTTCCCGATCAAGAAGGTCCTCTAACGTGATCGCGCCTCTAGTGCTCATTTCATCCACCTCGGACTAGGTTTATCGGGTAGATCGGACGCAGATTGTCCGGACATCTTTGTGATTACTAGGAATGTACCTGGCGCCCCTCAATTACCTCGAACGCCGACGAGAAACGAACCCTACAGTTAGAATTCATGTGAGTCCCCCTTCCAAAGCGTCTTTGCTCAGTCTGCGCCGATACGAAAGCTGGCTGGCTCATCCGCGACGCTTGTATAGCCCCCTTATTCTCGATAGGCCGTTTCGTTATTAATGCACTGCTTGCTGCAACCTAGTCCAATAATTTAAGATCATTGGCGCATGCCACGAGTGCATACGTTATCGCTTAACGTTCGACATATGCGTGTGCTCGCGGAGTGAGCAGATCATAATAATTTTCCTGGAAGGTTTTGCCGCTGTTGACGTTGCCTATCGCGCTCTGTGTTCGTCAACAATGATCGGCGACCAATGATGGCGGAGGCGGCCTTGCGTGGCGGCCGTCGATGATGATCGGGAAGGTTCTGTCTGAAAGCGTGACTGGTCCGCTTCTTTGCGGATTGCCTTGGCGCCAGATGATGCAACGCTGTTACGTGCGCTTGACCATATCGACCATGGGTCCACCCCGTTCCTTCTTTAATCTTTGAGCCCCCGAATTTCCGCGATTAGGGCGCGCACATTGTCGTCGATTCACGCGTGCCGTCTCAAATCAGGAGGGTGGGATCTTCCCATACAGTAGAGATTGAGCCGGTCTCATGTCAATGGCGCCGACAAGAATGCCTGAAAGCTATTATTTGATTATGATATATTATTGGACTGCATTGAGGTTCCTTCATAGAGTTTCCTGGCGCGCGGGACAGCGACCGGGCGCTCGCCTGCCGTGGCGAGAGCGTAACGGCAGCAAATGAGGACGGGAGAGATTGCTCCCACGTGCTTGAAGTGGACCTATCAACTATGACTCTAACGACTATCCTTCGCGTCCCCGCCGCTGACCGCATGACCACCGTCGCGTACGAGGTGAGGTTTGCATCAAATGCACGGTCCAACTAATAACTTTCTTCGTCCGGAAATCCTGTCGAGAGGCGATTATATTCCCCCGAGCGACGTTGCAGCATTGACGCCCCAAATCATCAAGGAGCGTCTCCTAAAGCTTCAACCCTTGATTCGGCAAAATGCCCGGAACGCCGAATTAGCGCGTCGCCCTGTTACCGAGGTTATCTCTGCAATCCGTAAGACCGGCCTGTTCTATTTGATGGTGCCGAGATCTCAGGGCGGAATGGGAGCGGCTCCGAACGATTTGCTCGATGTCACGTTGCCGATCGCGGAAGTGTGCATGTCGACTGCGTGGGTATGCAACTTCGTCGTTAACCACAGTTGGCTGTTCTCGCATTTTCCCGAGCAAGCACATCGGGAGACCTGGGGGGGAGGCTTTCCGTACCTGTTCGTAACGACAGTATCGAATCCGATCGGCGCCGCACGCCGAGTAGACGGCGGCTATCGCGTAACTGGCCGATGGAAGTGGGGCAGCGGCATTTTGCACGCTGACTGGGTCATGGGTTTCGTCTTTCTCGAGACGGAGAGTGGTCCAGCGCTTGGACTCGCTCTTTTCCCAGTCGAAGATGTCAAGATTATCGATACGTGGCACACCGATGGGCTATGCGGTACCGGAAGCCATGACGTCTCGGTGGACGATCTGTTTGTTCCGTCCCACCGCACCGTCGCGATTGGCCCTATCCTTGAGGGAACATCAGGAGCCGCTGATCGCTTCGGTAGCGCCATCTATGGCATGCCGATGGTTCCGTTTTTGGGCTTCGCGGCGGCAGCACCTGCGATCGGAGGGGCGAAGGCGGCGATTGCCGCAATTGCCGCTCGACTCGCCGCACATACTCGTGTCGGCGACTCCGTCGCCCAAGCCGAGAAGCCTATTTCGCAAGCCCGACTGGCGCGCGCAGATCTCTTGGTGCGAACCGGCGAGATGCTCATTCGGCAAGTGGGGCTTGAAATGACTCAGTTCCAAAGTTTGCCCACCGAGGAGCGTATCCGCGCGCGTCTACGATGGCGCGCCCAGACCGCCCAGAGCGTGCATATTTGCCGCGATGCCGTTCTCGCGGCGAGCGCCTCGGCCGGCTCAAGTCTGCACTTCCTCGACAATCCACTGCAGCGAATCATGCGAGACATTAATGTCCAATCAACGCACTACGCCTTTGACCAAGATTCTGCCGAGGAGCAATACGGTCGCGCACTTGTTGGTTTGATGCCCAATTCGCCCTTATTCTGATCCCAATGAATCTCCCACGACTAACCGCAATACCCTGTCATTTATGAGGACACTGTTTGAGCCCGTATCATTAGGAACATTGAAGCTTCGCAATCGCCTCGTCATGTCGCCGATGACACGCAGCTTCTGCCCGACCGGCGTGCCCACGTCCGACGTTGAAAACTACTATGTCCGTCGCGCTTCCGCGGATGTAGGTCTGATTATCACGGAAGGAGTCTGGGTCGATCACCCGGGTGCTTCGAATGATCCCGCCGTGCCACACTTTTATGGCAACGCTGCTGAGCTTGCGTGGAAGAAAATAGCGACGGCCATCCACGCGGTCGGCGGTGCTGTGATTCCACAGTTATGGCACGTTGGCTGCTACTTTACGCCGCCCATCAACGGCGACGGGCCGGGGTCGCTGCGCGACGATCAGCTGGGACCATCGGGTCTCGCCGGAGGAATGGGTGTCTTCCCGCGTCCTATGGTTAGGCCGGCGACGGAGCGCGAGATATCGGAAATGATCGAAGCGTTCGTGAAGGGAGGTGAAGTCGCCTACCGATTGGGCTTTGACGGCGTGGCAATTCACGCTGCTCACGGCTATCTAATCGACCAGTTTTTTTGGTATGTCACTAACTTACGCACGGACCGATACGGTGGAGATGTCGCGTCGCGAACACGATTCGCGACCGAGATCATCCGTGAAATACGTCGCCGCACGCATCCAGAATTCCCGATTATGCTCCGCTGGTCCTTGTGGAAGTCGCAGGACTATGACGCGCGCGCCCTCAATACAGTCGCGGAGATGGAGGCGTTCCTAGACCCGCTCGTCGCCGCTGGCGTCGACATCTTTGACTGCTCGCAACGACGCTTTTGGGAACCGATTTTCGCGAATAGTGACCTCAATCTGGCGGGCTGGACTCGCAAGTTGACGGGCAAGCCCACCATGACGGTTGGCTCGGTTGGTCTCAACCTGGAGCTGTTTGCTTCAATGACCGGCGAAACCTGTAAACCGGCGAGCCTTGACCGCCTGGAGGAGATGCTCGCCCGGGGAGATTTTGATCTGGTCGGAGTCGGTCGAGCGCTGCTGTCCGACCCTGCCTGGGTGCTGAAGGTCCGGGACAATGCCATCGATGCAATCGTTCCCTTCTCGCGCCGGTCATTGCAGAGACTTTATTAAAGTGACAATGTCACTTCAGGAACAGGCATGAGTATTGGAAACCGCAAATCCGTCCGGGCAACCATGGTGCTGGGCGCTACGTGGAGTTTTCACGAGTGCGGGGACATGCGCGGCGCGGTGCGATCGTGACCGAGTTCTCGATCGTCGGCATCGGCGGGACGACCAGGCCCGACTCCTCCGGCGAGCGCATGACGCGGGCGGTGCTGGCCGCCGCCGCTCGGCGCGGAGCGCGTACCCAGATGTTTGGCGGCGCAGCATTGCAAGCGTTGCCGCACTTTGCTCCTGAGAGTCTTGAACGAACGAAAGAGCAACTTGCTTTGGTTGAAGCGGTCCGCGCCGCCGATGGCCTCGTCATATGCTCGCCGGGCTATCACGGCGGTGTTTCAGGCTTGGTCAAGAATGCAATCGATCTTCTAGAAGATCTTCGGGATGATCGACGAAGCTACTTCGATGGCCGTGCAGTCGGATTAATCGTTGTGGCGGCTGGCTGGCAAGCCTGCGGCTCGACACTGAATGCCATGCGATCCATCGTCCATGCGATGCGGGGATGGCCGACGCCGCTCGGGATCACTGTAAACGTGGTGGCGCAGCCTCCTTTCGGCGAGACCGGTAATATCACCGACGTCGCTTTGGCCGAGTTAGTCGAAGCACAAGCAGCCCAAATACTAGGTTTCGCGGATAAGACGAGTTCTCTTGCGATCCGGTGAAGCGAGAATGCCGGCTTTTAGGACTGTTTTACTGCGTTTGGTTGAGGGGTCATTCTCCGTGTGGAGTTCGACCGACACATCGAGTTGATCAGCGAGGCAAATCTTGAACTTCTGCAGTGCGTGCGGCTCCCCAATTTCGCGGCGGTTGGTTCTGGAGGATACGCGCGCGCGTTACGCGTGCCTCTCTTGCGGAGCGACGCATTACCAGAACCCAAGCGTTATCGTGGTTTGTTGTGTTCATTGTCGCGATAAGGTTTTGATGTGTTGCCGCGCTCATCCGCCAGCGCAGGGGCAATGGGCTCCGCCTTCCGGTTACTTGGAGTGTGGCGAGACACTCGAGGAGGCCGCTGCGCGGGAGACGCTGGAAGAGACCGGCGTCCAAATCGACCCCGCCAAGCTGGAACTGTATGCGGTGATCAATATGACCGCGATCGATCAGATCGCGATAACGTTTCGAGGCGAAGTTTCGAGTATGCCGCCGGTTCACCCCGGGCCCGAATGCTTGGCTGTAGAATTTCTTTCGCAAGAGGAAGTATCTCGCAAGGAACTGGCGTGGCGTGACTCGATAGGCAACATGCCCCAGCAAGTTTTCGAGGAGATCCGGGCCGGCAGATTCTCGATCCAACTCGCCAGCCTTCGATCGGACCGCGGATCCGACTTCAAATCGCGTGTATACCCGATTGCATCGAACGCTCCGCAGCGTGACAGCCTTTAATTCCATTTTATTACCGCCCTCGCAGGACGGAGGAGTGAATCCCTTGCTATGTCTTTATGCTATCGATTTATCATAATATATTATTTGACTGCATAGAATGTCTGAAGTAACTATGGAACAATTTCGCCACCTAGTGCGGTTCGCGTGCGACCGGGACAGCCGATGGAGCGTGTATTTGCCGCCCCGTCGTTCGAGAATCCTTAGACGACATGATGGAGTGGCTTTGGTGCCGCGGAGATGAAAGTGGAGTTGTGGCCGCTTCCAGTTGAACGATATTGCCAAATCCAATGAAGTGGAGAGCGTGATGCGCCAGGACGAAATCGAAATTACGGTCGATGATCTGCTCGATCGGGAAAAAATCCGCCAGAACTTGGCGCGGTACTGCCGGGGCGTGGACCGACAGGATATTGAATTGCTCTCCTCCGCTTATTGGCCGGAAAGTTGGGACTCCCATGGCATGTTCGAATGCACCGGACATGACTTCTGCCGGGCCATGCCGTCGGTGTGGCCCACCATGAAGACGGCCCATCTCCTGGGGGAACCGTATATTGAGCTTCAGGGGAATTTCGCCAACGCGGAAACTTACGTTTTTGCTTATCACCGGTTAGGCGAAGAGCCCAATACAAAGGACGCCTATATCGGCGCGCGTTATAACGACCGTCTGGAAAAGCGCGGCGGCCGCTGGAAGTTCATCCATCGCGTGGTGGTATTTGATTGGTACCGCGACGTGGGCGCCAGCTTCCCCTGGGATGACAGTGTCTTTGCGCTTGCGAAAATGCCACAGCGCAACTATAGCGCAACCACGAGTGACTATAGCTGGGAGCTATTTGCGAATACGCCCTTCATCCGCAAAGTCCCACCGCGAGACTGAGGCGACGTCAGCCGAGCTGAAGAAATATACCAATGCACGTGGATCGCTCAGGAATGACGTCCCATATCTCATAAGGAGTAATTTACATGTCTTCGCAACGCATGCGATTTGGCGCATTTATCGCGCCATATCATTTGTTGAAAGAGAATCCCTCCCTCGCCATCGAGCGAGACTTCGACTTGGTACAGCATCTCGATAAATTGGATTACGATGAAGCGTGGATCGGAGAACATCACTCCACGGGTGCTGAAATCATTGCCAGCCCCGAAGTATTCTTGGCCGCTGCCGCTGAGCGCACTAAGCGCATCCGATTAGGGGCCGGCGTGGTGTCTTTGACGTTCCATCAGCCACTCATCGTTGCCGATCGGTTTTGCCAGCTCGATCATCAGACGCGAGGTCGAATTATTCTGGGAACAGGCCCGGGTCAGCTCCCTTCAGATGCCACCATGATGGGTGTCAAGACCACCGACCAGCGCAGAATGATGATTGAGTCCTTGGAGTGCATCGTCGATTTACTTGAGGGGAAGGTAGTTACGCGCGAGACTGATTGGTTCAAGCTCAGGGAGGCGAGAACTCAGCTTCGTCCTTATCAGTTTCCGCGCATGGAAGTTGCGGTTGCATCTTCGGTTACACCTAGTGGACCTTCCCTGGCGGGCCGCCTTGGGTTGTCGATGCTATCCCTCGCCGCCTCGAGCACTGCCGGATATTCTGCGCTCCCCGAGCACTGGAACATTTGCGAGCGGGAGGCGGCAAAGACTGGGAAGTTCGTCTCTCGTGACCGGTGGCGAGTTGCCGCTCCAATGCATTTGGCACCGACGCGTGAGCAGGCATGGGACGAGGCCAAGGAGGGTACTTTTGAAATGATTAAATATTTCCGCACCCTTCTCGGCACCTATGCACCCGATTCGATGAAGCAGGTCTCAAATTCGGATGAAGCTATCCGACTATGGACCGGAGAGGGACTGGGAATGTTCGGCGTGCTCATGTTGGGCACGCCCGATGATGCCATTCGCTATATCGGGGACCTGCAAAGTCGTTCAGGGGGGTTTGGAACCTTTCTTTTTCTGGCACACAATTGCGCCGACTTTGAAGCTACCCGAAGATCCTATGAGCTTTTTGCGCGCTATGTGATGCCACATTTTCAGCGTTCAAACGTTGCGCGCTACGATTCGCTTCAGTGGGTAGGGGATAACGCCCCAACATTTATCGGCAGCCTCGTGAAGGCTCAGGGCAACGCTGTGAGCGACTACGAGGCGAAGCAAAATAAAGGTAAAAGCTAATCACACATCTTCATTCAATCACGAGCGCTGCTCAGCGGCTGGCTAGAATCCGCGAAGTTGGGCTAGGGAAGTCATGACATGAGCGTTGTTAAGATGGTTGCGGCAATCCCACGACGAAAAGATCTTTCGGAGCAGGAATTTCACGACCATTGGCGTCATCCCCACGGCACCATCAGCAGACAAATGCTAACACTGCGCGCCTATGTTCAAAGTCATCGAACGCGCTCTCAGCTTCTGCCTCAGGAACAGGAGATCTTTGATGGGATAACTGAAGTGTGGTTTGACAATCTCAGCGATGCGCTTGGTGTCAAGGAAAACCCGGCGTACCTTCGCTATAACGGTCCTGACGAACCTCGCTTCGTGGACATGGAGCGACTCATCTTTGTGTTCGTGACAGAGGAGGTACTTGCCTCGCGCGCGAACGTTAACACATGGCCGAATGAGGCGGATGTGTTGTGGTCGCCGTGGCATTGCTCGGTGAGCGTTAAGTTGATTCAGCTCATTGAAGCGGCCGGAGGTACGGACTGGACCTCGAGTAATGACGAGAGTCTTGGAATCCGTATTGGAGCGTTACGCCATGTGCGATCCAGACCGATAGCGGCCATACACGGGGACAAGCCGCCGTTCGTAGGGATTCGTGAACTATGGTGGCCGACCTTGACCGCGTTCGAGAAAGGGGTGAAATCCGATCGTCCCGCGTTCGAGCAACTGATTTCTAAATGCACTAACGCGAAGACTCTGCTTTGCCAGGCGGAGCGGGTGATCTAGATTGGCTCGGGTATGTGTAAGAATGTCGCCGTCGGAATGGGCCTGGTTATCGTATCCGCCTTCGACGTCTGCGCGAATGTGAGTTTGTAGAGACATCATACCAACGTTGATCGAATTTAAAGTTGGTGTGACGCACGCGTTTGACGCGCAGACGGCGCATCGGTCGCTGGATACGCGTCGCATGTCGGCCGTGGAAAGCCACTCGAATGAAACGGGTAAGGTTGGTGTTAGCCCTGAGGAGGGGAGATCGATGATCAAGTTGGTAGTAGAAGTGTGGAAGAAACCTGAGATGTCCTTTCACGAGTTCACACGCCGATGGCGCGATCGCCATGGCGCGCTGGTGAAGCACCACGCGTCTGCAATGGGATTTGTGCGATATGTCCAAAGCCACAAGCAACTGTCGGAGGCGATAGAGACCTTCACAAAGGAACGCGGCTTTCAATCTCCACCTGATGGCCTGAGCGAATTATGGTGGGAGAGTATTGATGAAATGCAGCGCGCCCTTGCGTCGCACAAGGGTCAGGTGGCAAGCGCTGAACTTGAGGCCGATGAAAGGCAATTTTGCGACACCCGCAAGCTAAGCGCGTTTCTTGCCGTAGAGGAAACAATTTTTGATCATACTGGCCCGACGCGGCAAACTGAGTTGACGCAGTACGGCAGCGCAGTTTCACCCGACTGAGAAGCGCGACCCGAGTTGGGTGCAGGTTGCGACCGCTCGAGTAGCATGGTGCATCGGCACGGGATGTTCGGATGTTCTCCTTGAGTGCGGCATTCGTTTTCCGCTAGGCGTCATGACTTCGGGCTCGCACCGCATCCCGTGCGGTTCTCTCGCGCGACTGCGCGATGTCAACAAGAGAGAAGAGAGATTTCGAGAGAGCAATCGAATTCTAGTTCGCGCTACATTGGATGCACAAACTACATCCAATTATGTTTTTATATTATTGGACTGCATGTAAAGCGTCGTGTGACATGGCAACAAGTATTACTAAGATGCTTTGTATTGGGGGATTGAAAAAATGTTGCATGTTGGATTTGCCTGGAGGCTTCTCGCGTCCATCTATATTGCCGCGCAATTGGGAGGCATTGCGTGGGCGCAAAATGCCGGGAGCAAACCTGCGCCCTCAGACACAGGGACTGCGCAATTGGGAGAGATCATCGTGACCGCACAAAAACGGTCCGAGAATCTCGAGAATGTACCCATCACGGTCGACGCAATCTCTGGAGACACACTGTCACGAAGCAATATCAATATGCAGCAAGCGTTATCGCAAGTAACGCCGAACGTCGTGGTCAACCAGTTTGCGACCTACGTTTCACCATTCATCCGCGGCATCGGATCGAAAATTGAGAACGTCGGGCTTGATCCTTCGAGTTCCGTATACCTCGATGGTGAATATATGGCGCGGGCATCGAGCGGCCTGTTTGAGTTCAGCGACGTCGACAGGATCGAAGTGCTGAAAGGTCCGCAAGGAACTCTGTATGGACGCAATGCGGTGGGCGGCGCGATCAGGATTATCACGAGGGATCCGCAGCCGGTGTTTTCGGTAAATGCATCGGTGGGCTACGGTACCTTTAGTAGGAAAATGTTTGATGGTACGTTGAACATCCCGATTACGCCGATACTGGCGGCGCGGGTGACCGTCGGTTTCGATAAAGCGGACGGAATCGTTCAGAACATCATCCCAGGGTATCCACCCGGGATGGACCGGGATATGGAAAACGCGCTCGCGAAGGTGTTGTTTACGCCGAGTGAGCGCCTTACGATCAAGTTGCGTGCCGACTATTCATGGCGAAACGATTTCGACAGCAACGCATATTCAGCATTGGACAAGACTGCGCCAGGAAACGCGGGCGTCGCACTCGGCGGTCAGGCGCAGGGTGGGTTTTACACGTTCGCGAGCACTTTTAACAAGGATAACAAAGATAAAGGCACTGAAATTGCGCGGGGCGGTGAGCTTCGCGCGGACTATAAATTAGACGCATTTACAGTCTCGTCGATCTCTACCTATCGGTATAGCAGTAACGAAGCCAAAGCAGATCTTGACGGCACGACGTACCCGCTCCTCAACGGGTCTTCTAGTATAGATTATTCAAAGGCTCTTACGCAGGAATTCCAGATCGTCTCCGACAATACCAGCCGGTTGACATACAATGCGGGCGTATTCTATTTTTACGAGATCGGCGCTTATGGCTTTTGCATTCAGGGAACATCGGTATTGGGCTTGGGCACTGCCTTGTGCGGCCAGCAAGGAACAACCGCACACTCAATTGCTCCTTATGGGCAGGCGACTTTCGCGTTTACAGACAAGCTAAAATTGACTCTGGGCGCGCGTTATACGATCGAGAGGAGGGCGCTGGATTACAATGTGATTTATACCGGACCGCCTGATACTAATGGAGACATCAATCCGAATCCACCTTCCGCGAATACCGAAATCGAACCGAGCAGCTCTCTGAGATTCACTCGCTTCACGCCGAAAACGACGTTAAGTTATGACATTGCCGAAGACCTTCTTACCTACGCGACCTTCTCGACGGGATTCAAGAGCGGCGGCTATGACATTCCAGCAATAGCAGCGCCCGTAGCCCGCGTGAAGCCCGAGACACTTAACGCTTACGAAGGCGGCTTCAAATATACGAGACCAGCCGTCAGGCTCAATGCGGCGGCGTTCTATTATCAACAAAAGGATTTGCAGGTCGCGACACTTAATCCCGTAACTGGTTCGACGACTGTCGAGAATGCGGGCCGAGCCACAATTTATGGCGTCGAAGGCAACGCAGATTGGGCGGTAACGAGGCAGTTCACCGTGGGTGGCAGCGCCGGCTGGTTACACGGTACCTTTGACCAGTATTTAGGCACGAGTTATGTGTTGTCGGCATCGCTACCAGCCTGTGCGGCGGCAGGCGGTCTTGGCGCCGCCGGAGGCCTTCCAGGGGCGTGCCTCGGCTATTCGGCAATCAGCGCGAACTTGGCGGGAAAGCGTATTCCGGAAGCGCCCAGTTTCACGGGCAACGTCCACGCGGCATATGAAGTGCCGCTTAAATACAATCTGGGTACACTGACGCTTGCGACAAATGGTGCGTACACGAGCGAAACCATGTTTACCGCGGACAACGCCGTATCCATGGGCGCCACGTTTCTAGTCTCGGCGAATATTATGTGGACGTTGCGAGATGACCGGTACCGTATATCGATATTCGGCACTAACCTGACCGACAGGAAGTACATGACAGACGCAGAACAGAGCGGCACTGGAGGTTATTACACGGTGGGAAGACCGCGTGAGGCAGGCATCCGGTTCGGTATCAAGTTGTAGAGCGGGGTCTTTTGGAGGCAAGCATTTGCATCACCCCCGGTGGTTTGCTCGCGGCCACGAAATCAAAGATCGGCATGCCTAGTACTGCGTTTGTTGTCCACGGGGCGATTCCTACCCAATCAGTCCGCCGAACATGTTCGCGGCGACGATCATGTCGATTCGGGTCACGGGCGGATTCGGAGGATAAACGTGAAGCTAATTTTGATGGTAAGACGCAAGATTGGTCTCTCCCACAAAGAATTCAGGGAGTATTACGAGAGTAAGCATGTGCCATTGGCGCTGCGCTTGCTGCCATTTTTCTCGGAATATGAAAGAAATTATCCGGACCAAAATGAAAAATACGCTCCTGTCCATGTTGTAAATGCAGCGGCTGAGCCTGGATTCGACGTAATAACCGAGATCTGCTTTGAGAGCCGTGCGGACTATGACAGGATGTTGGTGGCACTCGCCGATCCTGAAATTGGGCGGCTCATGGCAGAGGACGAGGACAAATTCATCGATCGCAGCTGCATCTCCATGTATCTCGTCGAAGAATGCACGACGAGTCGAGAACGGCTCGGTAGAGGCAGCGATCGACTTCAGTAGCGACGGCGAAGTATCACTGGACCACGCGTGGGATCACCAAATCGCGCCGGATCACGGGGCCGCCGCCCCACTTGATCACGCAAGAACAGCATCCAGCCGCGTCCGGGCAAGGCGCAAGGTTTTGATGCGCCAGGACCCATTCTCCCGTTCAAATGTATCGAAATAATAACCATATCCAATCATTTCCGCGAGTTGTCCGCCTGCCGGGAAGCGAAGGCGGTCGACCATGGGGAAGATACCGCGAGCTGTCATTGGCCCCGTCACTTCTATTTCGGGTAGGCTCGCATGGTGCACCGAGATGACATTGGCCATTGTCGTCATGATGATGTCCGCCACCGCATCGGCATTCCGCAGTATGTCAGGCGTGGCACCGAGTGCGAAATTGATGCCGGTCACAGGATCGGTGGCGGCGTCACGGAAGTCGACTTCTACCTCATCGACAAAAACAGCGCGCAGTAATGCGCGATCCTTGCCATCAACTCCTCGAAAATACCGCGCCTTGAGGTTTTTTATCTCCTCAATGGCGCCGAGTTTCGTCAGAAGCTCCATGTGATAGTTCCGTGATCACGCACCCATGTTGTTTCATTCTAGTGGATGCTAACGGCGCCTGTCCACGCGATACATCATCGGCTTTTCAATTTCTCCTTACGCAAAGATGCACCAGAGTGATCATCGTCATTAAATAACATCATCGTGCGATAGCTATATATCATTTGACCGCACGCTGTTTGACTAATCATTATAGAAAAAGGAATGAATGTAATTATGAATGATGTCAGGCCAATGGCCGCGGATGTCTCTATCCAGCGATCATCAATTAAGAGAGGATATGACTCCAAAGCCGCATCGCCCTCCGGCACCTCGAATTAGCGAGATTGTGCTTCGCACATCGCAATTCGTCACGATGCGAACGTGGTATGCGCTTGTTCTGAGCGCGGATCCAAGTTTCGAATATGGCGAAGAGGGAGGGGGTCCCAACGGTGATGGGCGCGTCATGGATTTCCACCGCCTGTGTTTTCTTCGCTTATACGCAGAATTTCCCTACACACAGGTGCTCGCGCTGTTCGAAATTCCGAAGTTACGCGCCAGTAGCGGCGACTCTTGCGGCCTGCACCACATGCAATTTCGCAACGCATCGTTGGACGAACTCGCCGACCGCTACGAATTGCTCTATGGTCAAGAAATTCGACCCTATCAGTGCTTCAATCACGGCCCAGCGATCAGTTTCTATTATGAAGATCCCGACCGCAATCTGGTTGAGTTATCAGCTCCCTGCTTTGATACGCAGAATGACTATCTGGAATTCTTTAAATCGCCAGGCTACAAGGCCAATCCGACTGGCGTGGCCATCGAGGCTGACCAATTCGTAGCGGCGCTCCGTCGAGGTGCTGATAGGCGTGAACTTGTTCGCATGCCGAGTTGAACCACAAGTTGCGTCGGTGCCGACGCATCTGCCCCCTACCGGCGTGGCGAAATGTCAGTCACGCAAACCATCCGTAGATTGCTTGTGGACGATGCCGTTGTGACATGAAGATCGCCAGTTTCACCCGTGGAACTTTTACTTCATGGGGAAGGCTTGAGTCTGAATGTATCATTCCAGTTCAAGAGTCGGTGCGGGCGCGCTTTCCAACTCTTGGCGCCGCGCTACGCCATGGATGTGTATGTCCTGCTGGGGAGCTAAGGCAGAGTGCCAGCCTCAGCGAGCTTATCTTTGACGTAAACTATCTCATCTCTTATGTTTCTGGCTTTACACCCTTGATCCCGGGCAATCTAATCCTTACCGGAACGCCGCAGGGCGTCGGGTTCAGCCGAAAACCGCCGCTTTGGCTGAAACCCGGAGATGTCGTCGAAGTCATGAGTCCCGACATCGGCACGCTGCGAAATACTGTACTTGCAGAAGCCGATTTAGCCTACGTTTCGAGTTGACAGATTTACGGTACAACATGCGGATAATCTTGGGGTTCGTTCACGATAGGAGTCGACATGATCAGGGGCATACACCATATTTCACTTCATACACACAACCTTGAGCGATTGGCGTCTTTTTACGGCGCTGCTTTCGGCTTTGTGCCCGCTGCCCCGCAAATGCGCTTGGATCGTGAACCATTAGTCGATCGCATTACCGGCATACCGAATAGCATATTACGGCTTCAGCTTTTTGAAGCATGGAACTGTTTTGTTGAGATAATAGAATGGGAGGCGCCTGCTGGACGTGAGGTTGGTCCACTCAGGCCCAATGATTGTGGCTACACGCATTTCTGCGTTGATGTCACAGATATAGATGCCGAATATAAACGGCTTGCAGCGGTTGGCATGTCCTTTCTGAATGACGAACCAGTAACGGTCGGTGTCATTAGGACTGTCTACGGCCGGGATCCCGACGGAAACATCATTGAGATTCAGCAAGTCCCGGATGGCCATGTCTACAGCTTGCGCGATCCCGGCCGCCTTTCACCTCGTTCGGATCGCGGCTCGCCGCCAGAGCATTTCTAATTGTTCGTTTAGGCAGTGATCTTGCGCTGATATGAGTCCAAGACCGTTTTGTCCGCGCTAGCTGCATTACGGGCTTTCAGAGTGTTCCGGCAAATCACGCACTGTTTGCGGTGGCAAAATCGTGTTCGACCGCCCCTCGGATCACGCGTTTGATTGTGTCTATGAATGCGCGGGTTGCATCTCGGTGGGCGCCCAAGGGGCGATACAGGACACTGATCGCGAGCGGGCGCGTTTGGAATGTTAGAGGCAAGCTCGCAAAGCGGTCCATCCGATCCGTAAGCAGCGCGGGATGATAAGGCACAATCGCGATGAAGTCCGTGACGCATAAAAGCTCAAGCGCGATCCGCCACTCGGAGACGGAGACGGTATCTCGAGGTGACGGGAGGCCTCGAATCCTAAGTTCCGTTTCTAGTGTCGCCTGCGCCGCACGGCCCGGCAACATGATCCACGTGTAGTCGAGAAGATCCGCGAAATCGATATCCTTTCGGAGTGCAGGATGCCCCGCCCGTACCATCGGCTTCAGCACCGGTTCCACAACCACTTCTTGTATCAGGCCTTCTGATGAATTAGCGATATCGTAGAGCGAAAGTGCGACATCAAGCTCGCCGGATAGAACTGCGGTGCGTTTCCAGGTGTAATTCGCATCATTCGCACCAATTAGCGAGATCCTTAAATTCGGCCGTTCAACCGCCAACTGGATCATGACCTGCGGAAGCAGATGCAGTGATGTAATGAGGGAGCCGTTGACGGACACATGCTCCTTCCGGTATCCGTTGATCACCGCCAAATCGCTCAACATAGAGCGATGTTCAGCCAAAAGCATCCGTCCACGACGGAAGAGCAACTCACCGGCCGGTGTGAGTTCGAAGGATCCCGCATCTCTCTCCACCAGCTTACAGTCCAGTTTGAATTCGAGATTTTGCAGGCTGCGAGTCAACGTGGGCTGAGCAACGTGTAGCGTCTTGGCGGCTGCACTGAAGCCGCGTTGCTCCACGATCTCGATGAAATAGCGCAGTGCGGTCAGCATGGGCGCGCCTGCATGGGCTCTCCTATTGGCAGTGTCCTGGCAGCCAAACGATACATAAAGGCTATCATTTCATCAAGATATATTATTTGACCGCATGGCGACCCGGTTGATAGCTTGTAAGGGAGGCGGCGACCGGCCGCATGATCGGTCGAAAAACCGAAGGAAGGAGGGGCTGAGTAAGGATCGCCGATCGTTGGACATGGTTATCCGGAGAACGGTCACCGGAGCTATGTGTAGCAGCCAGTGTGAAAAGCTGGTCTTCCGGCAGCAAATCCTTACAAAGCAGAATTCGGTGGGCGCTTTGCTCGGTACACCGAGACAACGCACTTCGTCGGCGGACTTCTAGGGATGAGATGCGCCACATGTGGTGCCGGCACTTATGACAATGACAGGCTACCTGGACGAGTTCACCGCATTGGCGGTTGACCGCGGCTATGAAGGAAAATTGAAATGACGGTCAGCGATATCGCGCCTATTCGTCAGCGCGCCGATTTAGGAAGTCACGAAGATCGGTTGAAAGCGGCGCAGGATATGCTCCCGCTGCTAACGGCTGAGGCCGATGAGGGTGAAAAGCTGACGCACCTCACCGACGTGGCGGTAGGTTCGATGAAGGATGCCGGGTTCCTTCATCTTCTGCTTCCGCGAGAACTCGGCGGCGAGCAATCAACCTACCTCGATGCGATGGAGATCATCGAAATGCTGGCATGGGCCGACGGATCGGCCGGCTGGTATGCGATGGTCGCGAATGCAGCTGCGGCGTCTCTCGGCGCCTTTCTGCCTGATAAAGGCGCAGAGATCATCTATGGCACCAATCCGCGGACGATGGCGGCGGGACAAGGGGTTCCTCGAGGCACAGCCAAGCGCGTCGAGGGAGGTTACTTGGTCAACGGACCCTGGAGTTACGGTAGTACAATTTTCCACGCGCAGTATTTTCATTGCGGGTGCGCGGTGCTAGGCGGCGACGGTAAGCCGATCCTCGAGGCGGACGGCGCTCCGAAGGGGATTTTAGTCCATTTTCCGAAGGAGCAAGGCGTCCTGCAGGGAAACTGGGATACGCTTGGACTCCGTGGAACCGGCAGCTATGACTATAACGTCGCAAAACCCGATCTATTCGTTCCCGAGTACATGACCTATGCATTTACCGGCGAGGCGCCGCGCCGCGGCGGTAGCCAGTACTCGATCGGCATCGTCGGATTCACGGCCTGGTGCCATGCTTCGTGGGCGATTGGCGTAACGCGACGGGCACTTGACGAGGTTCGCAAGCTCGGCCCGCAAAAAGTGGGACCTTTCGGGCCGCTAGGAAACAGCGTTGGGTTCAGGCAGGAGTATGCCGCCGGCGAGTCGAAATATCGCGCCGCGCGCGCCTTCCTTCGCGACGTCTGGCGTGATATTGACGCGACCCTGCAAAGCGAATCATCCGTGTCGATCGAACAGATCGCTCTTGCCAAGATGGCGATGCGTCATATGCATGACGTCGGCTCCGAGGTGACGACTTTCGCGTATCGTGCGGGCGGCGGCGTGGCACTGCGAGCCAGCCTTCTGCAGCGCGCCTTTCGCGACATGCATGCCGCTACCCAGCATCTCCTGCTGTCAGATCAAATCTATCAGGAATGCGGCCGGGTGATGTTAGGCATGACTAAAAAAAGCGGTCGCTGGACAACTCTCAAGGTCATCGAAGAATGAGCCACTCTTAATCGGTCTTCATGGCCAAGCCTCGCTCGGCCGATTACGACGGGCCATCCCCCATGGATTTTGAGGCAGCTTGACCGACCGGAGATGTTTAGAGAGTGCGGGGGCCCAATCAGTCACCCGTTGTGAAGGTCCAATCGTCAAACTGATAGCGTCGTTGAAAAGAAATGAAGGCATATCGATGGAACTGTTCGGCAAAACGGCGCTAATAACGGGTGCCTCGAGCGGACTCGGAGCTCATTTCGCGTCGGTGCTCGCAGGTGCTCACGCCAATCTTGTTCTGGTGGCCCGACGCAAGGAGGCATTGGAGAGGGTGGCAGCAGAGGCCAGGAGCAAGCGCGCAGGCACAGTCGTAACACTCACGATGGATGTCACCGACGCGAGATCGGTGGCCGCGTCTTTTGAGGGATTGTCTGCCATTGATATTGTCGTGAACAACGCCGGTTTGGTGCGCAACGGAGCTGCACTCGAGCAAAGCGAAGCGGATTGGGATGAAGTCATCGATACGAATCTCAAGGGCGCCTTCATGGTTGCGCAGGCCGCGGCGAAGGTCATGCGCGCATCGAAGACGGGTGGTTCCATCATCAATGTTGCCTCCATTCTGGGCGTGCGCCCGGCCGGATCTGTCTTACCGTACGCAGTCTCCAAGGCCGGAATGATCCATATGACGAAGGTTCTCGCGCTCGAGCTGGCGCGCTTCAACATTCGGGTTAATGCATTGGTGCCGGGCTACTTCGATACGGATCTCAATCGAGAGTTCTGGAAAACGGAGGCCGGGCAGGCAATGATACGGCGAGTGCCCCAGCGTAGACTCGGACAACTCGCCGATCTGGATGGTCCATTGCTGCTGCTGGCGTCGGATGCTTCGCGCTTCTTGACTGGGTCGGTACTTGCCGTCGACGGCGGACATCTGGTCAGCAGTTTATAGGAGGGGAGCGACCGTGGCCCGAAAAATCCAGCCAGATGTGCACTCGGCGCTGCAGGGTTTATTGTCCGACGGAATGACCATTGCCGCAGGCGGATTTGGCCTTTGTGGGATACCAGAGACGCTCATTGCCGCGATTGCTGACAGCGGCATCAAGACAATCACGGTGATCTCGAATAATGCCGGTGTGGACGGTTTTGGGCTGGGCCTTCTGCTCAAGAGGCGCCAGATCGCGAAGATGATCTCCTCCTATGTCGGCGAGAACAGGGAGTTCGAGCGGCAATATCTGGCGGGTGAGTTGCAGATTGAGTTCAATCCTCAGGGCACATTAGCGGAACGAATGCGGGCAGGCGGTGCCGGTATTGCCGGCTTCTATACCAAAACCGGGGTGGGCACAGCCATAGCGCAAGGCAAGGAAGTGCGTGACTTCAATGGGGAGCCTCACCTATTGGAAACCGGACTCGTGGCCGATCTGGCGATTGTCAAGGCGTGGAAAGCGGATCCGTTCGGGAATCTCGTGTACAGAAAGTCCGCCCGCAATTTCAACCCGGTGGCTGCGACCTGCGGGCGTGTGACGGTCGCCGAAGTGGAGCATCTGGTCGGGCCCGGCGAATTGGAACCTGATCATATTCACACGCCCGGTGTGTTTGTCCAGAGACTGATCATCGCAACCCGCAACGAGAAGCGAATTGAGCAACGAACCCTTCGCGAAGGAGCGGCCTAATGGCATGGACGCGCGATGAAATGGCGCAGCGAGCAGCTCGAGAATTGCGCGACGGATTCTACGTCAACTTGGGGATTGGAATTCCCACCATCGTCGGCAACCACATTCCGCCCGACTTCGATGTGACCCTGCAGTCAGAAAATGGCATGGTCGGACTCGGACCCTTTCCGACCGAAAAGCAAGTGGATCCCGATATTATCAATGCAGGCAAGCAAACGATTACCGAGTTGGACCGCACGAGCTACGTCTCGTCCGCCGACAGCTTTGGCATGATTCGCGGCGGGCATATCGACCTGTCGGTGCTGGGCGCCATGGAGGTGTCCGAGAAGGGGGATTTGGCGAACTGGATGGTGCCCGGAAAGATGGTAAAAGGCCCGGGCGGCGCCATGGATCTGGTCGCCGGCGTCCGGCGGATCATCGTATTGATGGACCATGTCGCCAAAGACCGATCGGCGAAATTTTGCCGTGTCTGCACTTTGCCGCTGACCGGCGTGAACGTGGTCGATATGGTCATCACCGACCTAGCGGTATTCGAGCGCAAGGATCGTCAATCGCCATTTGAATTGATCGAATGCGCGCCGGGGGTTTCGGCGGATCGCATCCGCGAGAACACCGAGGCATTTTACATCGGGAAGGGCGCGACATGACTGGCGTCGGGATGGAGCGTGCGCAGGAGATCGCGGCGAGCGTGGAGAGATTCGTACGGGATATCATCATACCCTACGAGAAGGACCCCCGGTGCACTGCGCACGGCCCGACTGATGAGTTGATGATGGACATGCGTGACAAGGCGCGTGCCGTAGGTGTGCTGACGCCGCACATTCTGCCGGATGGCACGCATCTTTCTCAGCGAGAGACGGCATTGGTGCTGATGAAGTCGGGGCTATCGCCGCTCGGCCCGCTGGCCGTCAATACCGCAGCGCCCGATGAGGGCAATATGTACCTGCTCGGAAAAGTGGGAAGCGAGCAACAGCAGGAGCGTTTTCTCAAGCCCCTGATCGCTGGCCGCGCTCGTTCGGCGTTCTTCATGACGGAACCCGCCGAGGGCGGAGGCGCGGGGTCCGATCCAAGCATGATGCTGACTACCGCTACGATGGATGGAGATCAATGGGTGATCGAGGGAAGAAAGGCGTTTATCACCGGCGCCGCCGGTGCGAACGTAGGCATCATCATGGCGAAGTCGAACGACGGCGCCTGTATGTTCCTCATCGACCTACCGAATCCCGCGATCCGTATCGAACGCATACTCGACACCATCGACAGCTCGATGCCGGGGGGACATGCGGTTGTCATGATTGATCGCCTGCGAGTACCTCACCACCAGATGTTGGGCGAGAGCGGTGAGGGCTTCAAGTACGCGCAGGTGCGACTTTCGCCGGCCCGCCTGTCCCACTGTATGCGTTGGCATGGCGCCTGCACACGCGCCCAGGAGATAGCATCGGCGTACGTGTGCGAGCGCAAGGCGTTCGGGAAGCTCTTGATCGACCACGAAGGAGTCGGCTTTCAGCTCGCGGATAATCTGATCGATCTCAAGCAGGCGGAACTGATGATCGGCTGGTGTGCCGATGTACTCGACTCAGGTTCTCTCGGCACCGTCGAAAGCTCGATGGTCAAGGTTGCCGTGTCGGAAGCGCTGTTCCGCGTTGCAGATCGCTGCGTGCAGGTGATGGGCGGCCTCGGTGTGTCGCGCGACACGATTGTGGAGCAGGTATTTCGCGAAATTCGGTCTTTCCGAATCTATGACGGCCCCACCGAAGTGCACAAGTGGTCGCTGGCGAAGAAGATCAAGCGAGACCACCTTTCGAAGCACCAATGAGCAAAGGAAAAGACGCGAGTTACGATACTACGCCCGTGCGCGAGGCGCATCGGTTCGATGAAGGTCGCCTGGCCCAATGGATGGCCATGAACATCGACGGATATCGGGGACCCCTGCGAGTGGCGCAGTTCAAAGGTGGGCAATCTAACCTGACCTACAAGCTGATCACACCGACGAAGACCTACGTGCTTCGACGCAAGCCGCCGGGAAAGCTTCTCAAGGGGGCTCATGCCGTTGAGCGCGAGGCAAGGGTGCTGTCTGCACTCGGCGCAGTAGATTTCCCGGTGGCCGAGGTCTATGGGCTATGCACCGACGAGGTGGTCATTGGGACGTGGTTTTACCTCATGGAGATGGTGGACGGACGGGTATTCTGGGATACCACATTCCCGCAGGTGAAGCGTGGAGAGCGGCCGCGTTACTTCGATGCAATGAACGAGACGCTCGCCAGGCTTCACCGGATTGATTACGACGCCATCGGACTTGCGGACTACGGTCGACCCGGCAATTATTTTGAGCGCCAGATCAAGCGTTGGTCCACACAGTATCTGGACGATACGGATGCCGGACGCGATCCGAATATGGATCGGCTCATCGAGTGGTTGCCCGCCCACATACCGCACGATGACCGCTCGAGTCTCGTTCACGGGGATTTTCGCTGTGACAACCTGATCTTTCACCCGACCGAGGCAAGAGTCATCGCGGTGCTCGACTGGGAACTCTCCACGCTGGGTCACCCATTGGCGGACTTCGCCTATCACGCCATGATGTACCGTATGCCGCCCTATATTGTTGCCGGACTCGTGGGAGCGGACCTCGCGGCTCTAAATATCCCCAGCGAGCGAGACTACATTGCTGCCTATTGCAGTCGGACTGGGCGGCAATCCATACCAGGATACGAGTTCTATATGGCATTCAGCTTCTTTCGTATGGCTGCCATCTTTCACGGCATCAAAGGTCGCGTGATTCGAGGTACGGCGTCGTCAGCTGAGGCACAAGATCGCGTCAAAGTCCTTCCCGAACTTGCCGACATCGCTTGGAGGCAGGTAATGCCGGACCGAGCGCGCGACTTATTTCACTGAAGGAGTCAGCATCGAGGAGTAACCAAAGGAATTGTATCCAGCGCGAATAAGAATAGTTCGCGGCGTGACGATGTCGATCGTTCGATTTTGAACAAATGGCAACACAACACGAAGGATGGCTATATGGCGAAGGGACTATTGTTGGCATTCTCCGACCCAATCTCTGCCGACCGGGAAGGAGATTACAACGCTTGGTACAACGGTATCCACGCGAATGAGGTGACTTCTCTGTCGGGGTTCGGCGGAATGACACGGTATCGAGCGGTTGCGCAGATGAGCCCACCATCAGAGAGTCATGCGTACCGTTATTTGGCAGTTTATGAACTGCACGATATCGAGGCCGGAATGTCCGCTCTGCAGGCGGCGACGCCCAACCTTAACATGTCTGATGCGATGGATCTCAATAACGCACTGGTTGTTGCGTTTGAACCGATATTTTCATCTTCCGAGAAGACATAGAGGCTAAGGCTTAACGGTGAACGGCCCGTCCCGAGGGTGGCCTATATTCCGTTGATATAAGGCCGCCAGCATTGCTCGCGATGGAGCCGCGCTTCATACGCGTCGATGGCCTTTGCGTGCTGCAGTGTCAGGTCAATCTCGTCGAACCCGTTCAGGAGGTACCGTTTGCGAAATTGATCGACCTGGAATGGGATCTGCGCTCCGTCGGAGCTCATGATGATCTGGCTGGCGAGATCCGCGGTAAGCCGCCCTTCGGGACTGCCAGCAGCGTCCTGCATCAGCTTGTCGCAAATGTCCCCCGGCAGCGCAACCGGCAGAAGGCCGGTCTTGAAGCAGTTGGCATAGAAAATGTCGGCAAAGCTCGACGCGATGATGCAGCGAATGCCAAAATCGAACAGCGCCCAAGGTGCGTGCTCGCGCGATGAACCACAACCGAAGTTCTCGCCGGCAATCAGAAATCGGGCTTGCCGATAAAAAGCCTTGTTAAGAATAAAGTCAGGCTTCTCGCTGCCGTCGCTATCATAACGTAGCGTTTCGAACAGGTGCACACCAAGCCCTGTGCGCTTAATAGTCTTCAAGAATCGCCCTGGGAGAATCTTGTCGGTATCGACATTTTCCATGTCCAGCGGGGCGGCAATACCGTTGAGCACGGTAAAGCTTTCCATCAGCACAGCTCCCTTACATCCGTCAACATCCCGGTGACCGCAGCGGCGGCCGCCATGGCTGGGGATAGCAAATGCGTCCGCCCGCCGGGACCCTGACGACCTTCAAAATTGCGGTTCGACGTACTTGCGCAGCGCTGACCCGGCAGCAGCTTGTCCGCATTCATGGCAAGACACATGGAGCAGCCCGCCTCGCGCCACTCGAATCCTGCATCGAGAAATGCTCGGTCCAAACCCTCTCGCTCCGCCTGCGCCTTCACCAGACCTGAGCCTGGGACCACCAGCGCGCGCACTCGATTCGCCACTCGTCTGCCCTTCGCGACTGTCGCGGCTGCGCGCAGATCCTCGATTCGCGAGTTCGTGCAGGAGCCGATGAATACGACATCCACCTTCGTACCCTGCAGCTTCTGCCCTGGCAGTAAATCCATGTATGTCAACATCTGCCATAGCTGCGCGCGACGTGTCGGGTTGCTTTCTGCAGCTGGGTCGGGTACCACATCGGTGATTGACGCCACCGCCTCGGGATTGGTTCCCCAAGTGACCTGCGGCTCGAGGCTCGAGACGTTCAGGGCCACTACCTTGTCGTAATGCGCCTCCTTATCGCTGGGCAAGGTACGCCAGCACGCAACGGCGCTATCAAAGTCGTCGCCCCGTGGGGCATACGGCCGCCCCTTGACGTATTCAAAGGTTGTATTGTCAGGGGCAACCAAGCCGGCGCGCGCGCCGGCTTCGATACTCATGTTGCAGACGGTCATCCGACCAGCCATGTCCAAGGCGCGGATTGTCTCGCCGGCGAACTCGATCACATGACCGGTACCTCCCGCAGTACCGATCTTACCGATAATGGCTAGAATAATATCCTTGGCCCAGCAACCTTTGGGCAGAGTGCCGTCAACTTGCACCCGCATATTCTCGGCGGGCTTCTGCAGCAAGGTTTGAGTCGCGAGCACGTGCTCGACCTCGGATGTGCCGATGCCGAATGCCAGTGCTCCCAAGGCACCATGCGTTGACGTGTGCGAGTCTCCGCAGACAACGGTCATACCTGGCAGCGATATTCCCTGCTCCGGCCCAACCACATGAACGATGCCCTGGCGAACATCGCTCAACGGAAAATACGGCACGCCAAACTCGTCGACGTTCTTGACGAACGTCTCGATCTGAAGTCGGCTCTCCGGCTCTTTGATGCCGCCCTCACGGTCGCTAGTCGGCACGTTATGGTCCGCAACCGCAATCGTGGCGTCCAAGCGGCGAACTTTCCGGCCGGCCAGACGTAGGCCCTCGAATGCCTGTGGACTGGTCACTTCATGAACCAGATGCCGATCAATGTAGAGCACGCAGGTGCCATCCCCCACAGAGCTTACTACGTGGGTATCCCAAATCTTGTCGAACAACGTACGGGGTCTCGTCATGTGCCGCCGTCCAGACGTGAGAGAATAGCATCGCCCATCCCAGCCGTACCCACCACATGTGTGCCGCCGTCGAGGTCGCGGGTCCGATATCCATCTTCGAGTGCGCGCGCCACCGCCTTCTCGATGCGATCCGCCAGGTCTGCTCGCTCGAGCCCCAGCCGCAACGCCATGGCGAGGCTGAGAATCGCGGCACAGGGATTAGCGAGCCCTCGGCCGGCGATATCGGGCGCGGAACCATGAATCGGCTCATATAGTCCCGGCTTACCGGCGTATCCAATTGCGGCGGAGGGCAACATGCCGAGCGAACCGGTTAGCATCGCCGCCGCATCGGACAGAAGATCGCCAAACAGATTATCTGTCAGGATCACGTCGAACTGGCGGGGCGCGCGTACCAGTTGCATGGCGCAGTTGTCGGCATACATATGGGTGAGCGACACGTCGGGATAATTCGCCGTTCCCAGGGTCGTGACCTCCTCACGCCACAGCAGCCCCGATTCCATGACATTCGCCTTGTCCACCGAGCAGAGCCGGCGGCCTCGACCTCGCGCCAGCTCGAAGGCAACCGTGGCCACGCGCCGGATTTCTCGGTCCGTATAGGACTGCGTATTGAATCCTCGACGCTCGCCGTCAGGCAGCGTCTCGATGCCGCGAGGCTCGCCAAAATACACGCCACCGATCAGTTCGCGAACGAAGATCAGATCGAGTCCGAGTACGATTTCCCGCTTCAATGTCGAGGCGTCGGCGAGCGCCGCAAAACATTTCGCCGGTCGGAAATTCGCGAACACTTCCAGGCCATTGCGCAGATTCAGCAAGCCCTGTTCCGGCCGCCGGTCATAGGCAACGCTCGCCCACCTCGGACCGCCCACCGCCCCCATCAAGACCGCATCAGAAGCAATCGCCAGCCTCAGTGTATCGGCGGTCAGTGGGATCCCGTGCGCATCGATCGAGGCGCCGCCGAGCAGACCCTGCTCGATCTCTGCCGCGAGTCCGAAATCGCAATTCAACGCCGAGATCACGCGCTCGGCTTGCTCCAATACCTCGGGGCCAATGCCATCGCCCGACAGCAGCAGCAGTTTTGCCATTTCAGTTCTCCATGGCGTGGCGTAGGGCTGCCACGACTCGCCCGGGTCCGGGGAAGTAGTCCCACTCGAACGCGTGCGGATACGGCGTATCCCAGCCGGCCACGCGATCGATGGGACTACACAGGTGAAAGAAACAGCGCTCTTGCACCAATGCGCTGAGTTCACCGCCAAATCCGCCGAAGCGCGACGCTTCGTGCAGGATCACACAGCGACCGGTGCGCCGTACCGAGGCGACAATCGTGTCGATATCGAGCGGCACGATGCTGCGCAAATCGATCAGCTCCGCATCGACGCCGCTGTCCTCGATCCCTGCGATCGCGACGTGCACCATAGTTCCATAGGCCAACACGGTGACGTCCGATCCGGAACGAACAATCGCAGCCTGACCCAGCGGTACGGTGTAGTACCCATCGGGCACCTCGCTCATCGGGTATGCTGCCCAGCTGACCGGCTGTTGGTCACGCCGGCCGTTGAACGGCCCGTTGTAGATCCGCTTGGGCTCGAGGAAAATCACTGGGTCGTCATCCTCGATGGCGGCCAGGAGCAATCCCTTTGCATCGTAGGGATTCGAGGGAATGACGGTCTTAAGGCCTGTGATGTGCGCGAAGATTGCCTCGGGACTCTGGCTATGTGTCTGACCGCCGAAAATGCCTCCGCCATAGGGGGCCCGCACCGTGATTGGTGCCCAGAACTCGCCAGCAGATCGATAGCGCAACCGCGCGGCTTCCGATACCAGTTGATCGAATGCCGGGAAGATATAGTCCGCAAACTGAATTTCCACGACTGGGCGGAGACCATAAGCGCCCATTCCGATTGCCGTGGCGACGATCCCACCTTCGGAAATTGGAGAATCAAAGCAGCGAGTGATCCCGTGCTTGCGTTGCAGACCGTCCGTGACCCGGAAAACGCCGCCGAAATATCCCACGTCCTCCCCGAATATCAGCGTGTCGGGATCGCGCGCCAGGGCAACATCCAGGGCAGAGTTCAGCGCTCGGATCATGCTCATGCTCGTCATGGTCAGAGACCGAGTTCTTGGCGCTGTTCGATCACGCGCCAATCAGGTTCCTTGAAAACTCCTTCGAACATCTCTTTGCGGTCCGGTTTGGACTGCCCCAAAGTACCGACCTCTTCCGCTGTCCGGGCAGCGGAACGCACTGCGACAATCAGCTCATCGACCAGCACCGCGTGCTGTTCCTCGGACCATTCGTCCAATTGGATCAAATGCCGCTTCAGGCGTTCAATGGGATCCCCGAGTGGCCAGTGCTCCGCTTCATCCGCTGGTCGATACCTGGCAGGATCATCACTCGTGGAATGCCCAGCCGCTCGATAGGTGAAGAGCTCAATCAGCGTGGCGCCGAAATTGGCGCGTGCCCGTTCCGCTGCCCAGCAAGTGGCGGCGTGGATCGCCAGAAAATCGTTGCCGTCGACTCGCAAGCCCGGCAGTCCGTAGCCGATCGCTTTCGCGGCAAACGTAGTTGCTTCGCCGCCCGCGATTCCGTGGTAGCTCGAGATCGCCCATTGATTATTCACCACGCACAGAATGACGGGGGCACGGTAGACGGAAGCGAACGTGAGCGCCTCGTGGAAGTCTCCTTCCGCTGTGGTTCCCTCACCGATATACCCGATCGCGATACGACTATCGCGTTTGTATGCGGACGCCATCGCCCAACCCACGGCGTGGCCGAATCGGCTGCCTACGTTGCCCGAGAGCGAGTAGAACCCATACGCACGAGCCGAATATAAGACGGGAAGCTGTCGTCCTTTCAATGGATCCTTGGCATTCGAGAAGATCTGGTTGATAAGATCAATCAACGGATAGTCTCGTGCCATGAGCCAGCTCAGCAGGCGATAGGTCGGAAAGCACATATCGTCCTTGCCGAGCGCCAGTGATTGCGCCGCGCCAATCGCTTCTTCGCCGGCGGACTTGATATAGAAGCTGGTTTTGCCCTGCCGATGCGCGCGGAACATATGGTCGTCGAATAATCGAGTCAGCAGTAACGCTCTAAGTCCGGCGCGTAGATGCGCCGGATCCAGGCACGGATTCCACGGGCCGACCGCCTGACCGTGGTCATCGAGTACGCGGATCAGGCCGTAGGGGAGGTCGCGCATCGTTTCCGCCGGTGCGGAGACTTCCGGCCGCGCCATCGCGCCTGCATTAGGGACGACAAGATGATCGAAACTTGCGGATTCGCCCTCGCGCATGCGAGGCGATGGAATATGCAGCATAAGCTCAGGGCGGAGGGGCATGGATACCTTTGCCGTGGACAGCGGTACTACGGGCAGTATGACATTCGTTGATCGCGATCAATATTTCACTCCAAAGGCAACGCCAAAGGTTCGACCTAGTGCGGCAGCGGAAAGGTCGCCGGTTGGTTCGCCACTTGCATAGGTGAAATATTTCGTGTTGAACATGTTTTCGGCGTGAACGCGAACGAAGTATCTCCCACCCGGCGCCCACCATTTGATTTGCCCATTCGTAAGTTCGTACGCGTTTTGCCTCAGGCGGTTATCAGGATTCCAATAGAACCCGCCATTTTGATAAACACCGAGGGTTGTCTCCAAACTACCGCCGGCTAGAGGTGCCTCATACTCGGCAGCCACGTTGAAACTATAATCAGGCGTCCGATTCAATCTATTGCCGGCTGCATTGCAGGCAACAATGCTATTGCCGTAGGGGAAGCTATTGTCGACGCTTGAACAGGGCGCATTCGGAAAACTCAAATACCGATCATGTATCAGCTCCGCTCCCCAACGAAGCGCGAAGTGGGAAGTTAATTTTGCAGCTAGATCCATGTCCAGGCCGTAAATTTCAGCCTTGCCGGCGTTCAATAGGTTTTCGCTCGCTCCTTCCACGATGGAGACTTGCAGATTGTTGTAGTCATAATGAAAGGCGGAGGCATTAAACTGGAGGCGTTGGTCAAAGAAGGTGGTTTTGATACCAATCTCGTAGGCTGCAAGAGTTTCCGGCTTGACCACGGGACCGGTTGGGGCGCCAGTGGTAACATAAACTCCGCTGTGAAAACCCGTGCTGAAGCTCGCATAGACCATGTAATCCGGAGAGAATTTATGGTCCAGCGACAGCCGCCAAGTCGGGTGATTGAATGTGGTGGAGCGGTCTTGTGGAGCAAATGCTGGCGCGGTCGTTCCGTCGAGCAGTACGAGGTAGCCGGTTGCCTTGAGCGTGCGCTTGTCATTGGTGTCCCGCGCGCCGACCGTGAGGTTTGTTTGCGGCAGAATCTCATAAGTGGCTTGGCCATAGCCTGCGTATGAGGTTGTGAGCTGGTTCGGGTAAGTGATCTCATCCGAAAAGGCGGGGGCAAACAGAGCGCCATTGATGTGGAACGGATCGTCTCCCGAGGAGGCGTCGAGATAAAACAGGCCGACAATCCACTTAAGCTTGCTGTGATCCGGTGAAGCGAACTGCAACTCTTCAGTGTATTGCCAGTTCGTTTCATTGATGAAGGCATGAAATGTGGTTAGGGAGTTATCGGCGACATCGAAGGCTTCATACGCGTGCACATTGCGATAGGCGGAAATGCTGGTCAAGTTTGCCCAGCCAAAATCAACCTCCACACGAGCACTGCCGCCCGAGTTTCGAGTGTAAAACGTCGGCATGAAATCGCTTTGGGTATCCCAAAAGCCGTACGGCCATCCTAGCTGGCCGGTCAAGAATTGCCGCGATTGCGCAGAAGCTTCTCGGTAGTCGACGCCCAAGCTTCCCGCGTTGACGGTATCGTCTACCCCAAGAGTAATGCGAATATTGTCAGTGGGCTTGAACAATACCTTGGAGCGGACTCCCCAATCCCTGAAAGCGTTTGCATCGGCGCCAGTGGTGAGGTTCCTGCCGAAGCCGTCATGTTGGTTATTGTATGTGAAGGCCAAATCGGCGGCGACTTTATCGCCCAGCCCTGTGGTGGCGTAGAGCTTACCACTCGCCGTATCCAGATTACCGTAACCGACTTCCCCTTCAAGTCCGGGCTCAAACGAGGGCGTGCGCGTTATGATGTTCACAGCGCCGCCAGTGGCGTTGCGACCGTAGAGTGTGCCCTGTGGGCCCTTTAACACTTCGATCCGCTCAATATCGCCAAACGAATAATTGGCGCTGGCCTGAGACGGCATGTAAACGCCGTCCACAAATACCGCGACCGCGTTTTCCTGCCCGGCGGCGCCGCCGCTCGTGCCGACTCCGCGCAGATAGATTTCGGCCTCCGAGCCGATATTGCCAATGCTAAGCCCAGGAACCGCCGTGGACAATTGCAAGAGATTAGCAACGCCGGTCGAGGCAAGCTGGCTGGAGGTTACAGCCGAAACCGCAATCGGCACGTCCTGCAGGTTCTGGGCTCGCTTTTGCGCGGTCACCACGATTTCCTGAAGACCCTCTACGGCGGCCCCCGTGTTTGGATCCGTCGCGAAAGCGGGAATGCTGGCGATCACGGCTAAAGTGATCGCGAATGAATTAGCTACTGTTTTGTGCATCGTATCCCCCAGGTCCCGGGTCCCATTTCATCGTTCGATTTATCTTTACTTTGGTACCAAATGGCATTCGACCATCGTCGACGCCCAGAGACGCCAAGGCGGAGAAACGCCCTTCGAAGAGAACGGCCGCGCCCATTGGTTCAATCCTGGCCCCATCGCATCCGGGCGCTTCTGTCGGCCGCTGCGCGCCGGAAAAATGGGCGCGTCGTATCACCGAAAGAATCCCCCGATAGACCCCGAGGTGTCCAATGATTAATGCCTATCCACGAATAGGTTTGTTGCATGTCCGCAATCATTGAAATCTGCCAGGAGGCAAGTCGAGTGAGCGCAAGGGTGCCGGTGCAGAGGAGCGCATTCCGAGCGGCGCTCAGCAAGTCTGGGAGCCACCTGCTTAATGGATTGAACGAATTATGCAGTTACCTCATTGCCCTATCAGCATTTCCTAATTGACACGCTCTCTCCGATTGCGCAAAGTTTGTTATACCGGCCGGAAACTATGGTGTGGCCGGCCTGCTCGGAATAAGCCCATCCGAAGGTTTACTTGCACTTCACTCCAACGCATTCCTCGACAATCGAGCCGTGGTGACAAGCCAACGCCACTTGTCAGAGGGAGGGACTAAGACATGGGTAGATTGACCGGTAAAGTGGCGGTCATTACAGGCGGTGCGCGCGGGATGGGGGCGGCCCACGCGCAACTGTTCGTCCAAGAGGGTGCGACTGTCGTTATCGCGGATCTTCTGGAAGAAGAAGGACAGCAGTGTGCTGCAAAGCTTGGCCCAGCATGCCGATTCATCAAGCTTGATGTCGCCTCGGCGAGCAATTGGGCAAGCCTAGTCGCTGAAGTCGAGGACAGACATCGTGGATTGCACATCCTGATCGCCAATGCCGGGGTCGCCGAGGAGGCGGCAATCACCGAGGCATCGGATGAGCACTTCAATCGAATCGTTACGATAAACCAAAAGGGCGTCTTCTATGCAGTGCGGGCTGTGGTTCCGGCAATGCGCCGTGCGGGCGGCGGTGCGATTGTCAACATCTCCTCAATCGCCTCGATGATTGCCGCCCCAAACAGCAGTGTGTATTCGGCATCTAAGGGCGCGATTGCGGCGTTTAGCCGCGCTGCTGCAGTGGAACTCGCGAAGGACGGAATTCGGGTGAATTCCATCCACCCAGGCTTTATCGAAACTGCGATGCTTTCCGCCGTGAGAGGCGTCGATCAATTGTTGCCACTGATTCCAATGGGTCGCTTTGGAAAGCCGGCGGAGATATCGGCCCTGGCACTCTTCCTCGCATCGGATGAAGCGAGTTATATAACAGGAGCACAACTGGTTGCCGATGGTGGCTACACAGCGATGTAGCGG
>DASXYI010000109.1:0-12273 GCA_036502605.1 Steroidobacteraceae bacterium | reverse complement strand
GTCCAGCAGGCGGGCAACGAAGCGAAGGCGTTCTTCCATGACCGAACTCGCTTTCCACGGCATCGACACCTCCCGCAAAAAAGCGAAAAGTGTAACCCATGTGTCCGGAACGATCTGTCACCTATGTCTCGGGCCGCTCATCACCGAAAATGACCCTTAAGGCTCGACGATCGCGAAAACTCCGCCATTTTTTTGCGGAATTTTCGATCGGGAGATTGGACAGGCCCGGCCCGATAGCCTTTAGGAGGGGCCGGAGAATGCATTTTTCTCCAGATCCTTTGTACCTCATGAAATGACGTAAGTGCCGATTTTGTAGTCCGATCAACGGTTCTGGCCTTCCTTGTTCGATCCGTCCCGAACGCTCCTGCTCCGTTTCATTTAATTTATCTTCGCCTGAGTCCATCGTCACGCCACTCAAACGCGGGTCGCTACGCAATGTCGTAAGTATCTTGCGAATTCGCTCCAACTCCGCATTCACCGCAGTCTTCGTCGATTCCTGCTGGGAGATCGACTTCGTGAGCGCGTCGAGATCGCCTTTGCCGTATCGACGGCAACCGTAGAAGCGCCTGCATTTTCGATACCAGTTCGGGTGATAACTTTCGCAGAAAGGGGATCGCTATAGCCGGAGATCAGGAAGAAGACGTCCACACCGATAAACCCGCCCGGCAGTGACGAAATGTCAGCACAATAGCGACGATGGCAACGGCGTCGGAGGCCGTCAACATCGGCACGATATTTCATCATTGGTCGGGGCAGTCCTCAATCAGTCTGGGATTTGGCAGTCGAACTGTGACATTGGACCGCAAAGCGCTACAACATGGCGCAATCGGACCCGCTACTATAATCTGCAGAGGCCTCCATTCTTTTCCGGGACACCGCTACCTTGGAAGGCGCTACACACCATGGATTATTCTGCCGCCGATCCAACCAAAAGTCGGTTTGGACGCGCACCTCGCGAAGTGGTGTTGAGGAGTGCGGCCAGCCTCCTCTTTCTGATCCTTGCCGGTTTAGCGATCGCGACGGTTTGCGCTTGGCGAAGCTACCCGGAACCGCTCGACATAATCGGGTCTTCGGGATCTGGCGGCGCTCTTGAACTGTTGCGCCGCGTGCCCGTCGACCTGGTATGGCTCTCCCTGATCCCGGCGTTTCTCCTCTTGTTTTCATCATCTCCTTCCGGGCTCGCGCCCAACTACCTTTTCGCTTCGTTCGCAATTCCTGTCGCGCTTTTCGTTTTCATGTACTCTTTCGGATATGTGCCTTGTCACACGCTGCATTTCAATGACTCGCCGAGCTACCTGCAAAAGGTTCTGACCGGGACTTACGCCTCAAATCGCAATTCCGGCTATTCAACCATCCTTCTGGCGATTAACCGAACAATCGGCATTGATCACATAGCCTGGCTCCAGTTCGGCGCGGTCGTCGTCTGCTATCTCTGCGGCGCGTGGATGCTGAACTCCGATCGTCACAAGAAATGGCTGGCGCCATTGATTGCCGGAGTGTTTCTTGCGCAAGGGGTGACCTCGGCTTTCTCGGATCGAATTCTGACAGAAGCTCTGTTTACTGCTGGACTTGGACTTTTCGCGGCTTCGTTGGGAGCGCTGGCTTGGCAAGCCAGGGCCGGCGCACAAATGGCTGGCGTGGCAGGTATAGTTCTCGCCATATCGACCAAATCAATCGGCATTGTGCTTGTGATCCCGGCGCTGCTAGTCGCTAGATTTCTGCCGAAGGAAATGCGTTTTCGTTGTTCCGCGCCAATAGCAGCGGTGGGTCTCGCAACCTACCTTGCGATGGCCGGCTATAACTATTTGCAAACCAAGATATTTGCTCCCGAGAGCTTTGCGGGCGAAGTGCTCGTTGCCCATGTGGCATGGATGCTGGACGGCGCGTACATGCCGAAAGCGGATCTCACGCGCCAAATGCTCGCGACTGCGGCCGACGTTGTTAGCAGGCGGCCGGATAACCTGACAAAGATCGATTCACGTGAATCTCTCGATCGCTATGTCGGCTACACTTCAGTCGAGGAAGGTGAAATCTTTTGGAAAGGCCTGTACCCAGCCGGCGCATCCCATTTCAGCAGCGGCGCGCAGGAGAATGCATTCTATCTTCAGTTTGCGATTTCGACTATTCGCGCACACCCGGTCCCATATATTCTTCATTCCGTAGCCCATTTTTACGGGCTTTGGCGAGATCTTGGAAATATTCAGACGTTGAGAGAAGCGACAATCGACATCAGGGCCCAACCGCTACGGGAGACGGTATCTGACCGGCAGCTCCGCGATTCAAATCCCTCTTCGGTTCTGGCGCGCTATCCGGAACAGGCACAATTAAAGGCCGAGCTAGACACCCAAGAAAGCCTGCCCCTGGCGTTTCCGGCGCTGTGGGATCATCGCTGGATTAATTCCACGTCGACCATTGCGCTGGGGATTTTAAGCCTGGCTCTCTGTGCGTTGTATTTCATTCCGAGTGCGTTCGCGCTGTTCTACCGGACTGAAATCATGATCGCTCTTAGTCTCAATGCATACTTCGCCGCGCACTCGCTCATGTACGCGTCTGAGCCTCGCTACGCGAACGTCGGCATTCTGGCCGCCTTGTTTCTGGCAGCCAGTTTTGTCGTCACGAGCATCAGTGGCTCCAGAGGACCGTTTGAGCGGAGCAAAGAGTAGTCCCGTGCTCAACAGGAAATTCGCAATCATCTACGCCGGATTCGTGGAGCTATCGCTCGTCGCGAACTACCCGGGACGTACCAACGCAGACACCTTGGTGATGTTATGGCAAGCGCATAACGTCAGCGCGCTGGACGCCTGGAATGCTCCGTTTTGCAGCTTTTTCTACGGCCTTTTGGGACCGGTTTTCGGTTATCCATTCGGAGGGCTGATCCTACAGTCCTTGGTCATGTTGGCGTGGCCAGCGCAGGTCATGAGTTCGCTTATTTCGAGCTCGAGCGTGAGGCCCTCGGCACGAGTCATATGCATTGTGCTGTGGACGCTCGTGTCCTGCTGCTTCATCGCCCTTGCGGGCGAGTTGATCAAGGACATGATCTTTTGCAGCTTCCTCTCGCTTGCATTTTTTGTTTGCGGATCGGTTGAGAGTGACGAGTCCTTGTTGCAGATCGGTGGAGGACGAGCTGTCGCCTTGGTGGCGGCGATCGTTGCTATGGCAGTCATACGCCCGAGTAACATCGTTCTGGTCGCGATAACGGGTGTTGCGCTGATTGTTTGGGGCAGGGGGGCGGGATTGGCCACGTCAAGAATATTGTCTGCGGCGGCGCTGACCCTGTGTTTGTCGCTGGTTGCGACGGCAGGCCAAAACGCCCTGTTCAGCGCAAGTCCCGGAAGCTCATATTTGCCGACCGTCGT
The DNA here is from genome assembly GCA_036502605.1 of Steroidobacteraceae bacterium. Lineage (GTDB taxonomy): Bacteria > Pseudomonadota > Gammaproteobacteria > Steroidobacterales > Steroidobacteraceae > Bog-1198. The sequence continues at coordinate 8,917 of DASXYI010000109.1, read as the reverse complement.
GCATGACATCGCGGGAATTTCCGCAAATCAACATCAGGACTATTTTGCGGAACTATCCGGCGGACAACCGGATCCCGCCAACATCGCCCGATGCTATTCGCCGAAGGAAGCGGCCCCTTTGATTTGGGGAGATTGTAAAAAGATAGCTGAGAGCCTTCTGCCCCTCGGCGCGTCGGTGCTCGGGAAATGGCTCGGGCTGGTCGTCAGCCACCCAGGCGCTTACCTCATGCATCGGGCGAGGTTCGCTGCTCACGTTCTGATTGCGGACAACACCGGTACCAAGAATATCGTGGCGGTTCCACCCTTGTATCTGACGGCAATGAACAATGCGGGAGGGCTTGCATGGCTCCGCCGACCGGAGTTGGCCGATCACTTGCAACTCTGGAACCCAACGATTGCGTACGCACCCTTTGGAAATATTGCAGGCCTGCTGGTGGGTGAGGGCTGGCTAAAGCAACCTCTGATCTGGTGCTGTATCTGCATGATTGGGTTAGCCTGGTCGATCTATCGCAAGCCGACCGGCAAGATGATGTCGCTGTACCTGCTAGCCGTCATCGGGTTGGCCAACGTGATGACGATCGTCTGGATCGCTCCGTCGGACGACTTGCGTTATCTTGGTCCTACGTGGATGTGCGCTCTTGGATCAATCGCGATCACGTGCAAAGACATCTTGCAGAGAGGATCGGCACCATAGCACGGAAGTGCTGGCGTCCCTCGTCGTGTCGATTCCAATCTTGTCGCTGATGGGATTCACAACCGCTGCATCCTGGCGACATAGACTCCCGGCTTGCCCGTCTCGTAATCCGGCTCTCGGCAGAGGACCGCGCCATGCAAATCATGATCTTCGGGGGTCCCGACCTTGAACGCTGAAATGGTTTTAAACTCCGGCGCCAGCTTGGCCATATCGCGTTCGGATATGGCCAGCGGTTCGTACACGGTCGGGAGATGGTCGATTTCGACACTGACCAGGAACAGGCCGCCACGTCTGGTCACGCGCTTGATCTCCGCAATCGTTCCGTCGAAGTTGTCGACGTGATCGAGCGCATTCAGGCAAGACACGATATCGAAATACCCATCCGAAAACGGGATGCGCTCGGAGCGGGCCGCGACATACCTCATCCTGTGTTTGTCGATGCCGAGCGCCCTGTATTTTCTTGCGAGCGGATCGAGGCCGACACGTTCTGTCGCCATCGTAGCCCATTCCAGGCTGCCGCACGGACCGCATCCGATGTCCAGAATCCTCTTGCCGCGGAATTCCGCCGGCTCGAGATCGTAGACGGTCGTAAAGAGAGGTTCGAAATGCCCGTTCCACAGGCTGCCACCAGATGCGGTGAAGAGCTCCTGCCAGAAATTCAACTCTGCTCGATGTTTGCGAGCCGTTGGGAACGCGGTGTCAATCAATTCAAGCGTACGGCGCTTCAGACGAGCCAAGTCCATCATGATGCCTGATTCAGGACAATTTCCATTGAACATCGAGCACAAACGCACGCAAAGATCGGTCTCGCATTTCGGTCGCTCGACGTCCACAGCACGCCAAGGCTGCAGATGGCGTCATCCCGATATCGTCGGCTCTTAAATACCCACTTTGCCATACTCCCAAGCGATCCGGAAGGCTCCCCGGCATGAGATGGCTGCGCGTCGCGAAGGTGTCGACTTGGAGGCTGACGTGGCTGTAGTTCTGCTGGCTCGATCCCCGGTGGGCTGTTCCACGGACCAGATTTCAGACGTGCTCGTGCGAAGTCTTTCTGGACAAGGTTGCGGGCGGCGCCAATGATTGGATGTGCTGGAGACTCGTCGTCCTGATGGCCAAGGTAGCGTTTCCCTCCTATGACGTGCAGACCTCTAATGGATGGGCCGGTGGTATCGGCTCGTTCATTGTTCATTTTGCGCGTCAGCTGCGCGCGCGAGGCGACGAGGTCACCATCATCGCGTTGGAGCGGCCGGTCGACCCGGAATGGCGTGAGCGGTACAAATCCTGGGGCATCGGCCTCATCGAGATTCACAACGAGGTTGCGCCGGAGCGCTGGCCTAAAATCTGGCCGGTGACGATTTCCGAGTATCTCACGCCGCTGCTGCGCGATTTCGACGTCGTCTATTTCTGTGATGCGGGAAACGTCGCATTCAATCTCGTCCGCATGAAACGCCTCGGTGCGTCCCGAATGCCGGTGTGCGTCACCGTCTTGCACGGTTCGCTGAACTGGGTCCTCGACGGCAGGATGCCCGAACTTCCGGATCATTTGTACAATGTGTTTGCCGAGCAATACAGCGCGCGACATAGCGATTATGTGATCTCGCCGAGCCGCTACATGGTTGATTGGGTCGATCGGCAGGGGTGGCAACTCCCGCAAGAGCCGGAGATCGTGGGCCTGCCGTTCATACCCCTCGCTCAGCCACCTGCGGCGCGACGCGCAGGACAGTTCAAACGTCTCGTCTATTTCGCAAGACTGCAACGACTCAAGGGATACGAGCTGTTTGTCGATGGTCTCCTGCAATTGCGCCGGGAGACCCCCGAGGTTCTGGCGCAACTGACTGAGGTGGTGCTGCTTGGTCACGAGGATGTGGCGGGCGCAGCGGATTGGGTGCGTCAGCAGCTGCTTCCGACCGGGCTGTCGGTCCGTCACATCGGAAACTTCAATAGCCAGCAAGCCCAGGCTTTTCTCGCTGCGCACGTTGCCGACGCCCTGGTGGTCATACCATCGGCCTTCGAGAATTTTCCCTATGCCGTGATTGAAACGTCGCTCATCACCGGGCTGAACATTATCTGTACACGCGGCGGAGGCACGCCCGAAATATTCGCCGGCCGCGGAGACGCCCAGCTTTTCGATCCGAGGTCGAGTGCCTTGGCGGCAAAATTGCGTGAGCGCCTGCGAAGGCCTCTCAGGCCAAGCGAGCTCGCACGATACGATTTTGCTGGCCACAACGATCGGTGGCTCTATTTCCACGATCGCATCTGTGGCCGCGCCGGTGCCGAGACGGCGTCCGTAGCCAGGCCGGATCCCATATCGGTCGACGTCTGCATCAACTATTCAAATCAGGCCCGGCATTTTCCCCAGCTGCTGCAATCTCTCGACCTGCAAACATCTCGAGACTTTCGGGTTATCGCGATCGACAATGACTCAACGGCCCCGAACGCGGCCGCTCTATTCGATTACATGGCGGACAAATACCGCGACCGAGGATGGATCTTCGTCCGGCAGAACCATGACGCCGTTGACGCGCGTAACCGCGCGGCAGAGCAGGGAACTGCTGCGTATCTTTTGTTCGTCGATCCCGACAACGTGCTCACCACGAACGCCATCGAGCGGCTCCTTCACGCCGCGCAGAATTCGGGCGACGAATATCTCACGGCGGGCTCTCTGCACTTCTCCGGCGATCGATTCCCCTATGACAAGAATACAGGTCAGCGGACGACGCCGATCCTCCAAATCAACATGCCATTAGGGCCTGCCCTGGCTGCTGCCGTCATCGATCCCTTCATTCTCGGCAATGGCGTCGCATTGATACGCAGGGATGTCTTCGACGCCGTTGGTGGCTATCAGAAACTGTGCAGTGGACGGCACGGCGATTGGGCACTTCAGATCAAGTTGGCAGCCAGGGGTTACCGCACCGACGTCGTGCCGGAATATTTGTATTATAGCCGACAACCCGTCGAGGATCGTTCACGCGAAGCGGGCTTGGTTCGGGCAAGAGGGTTGCTCGGTCTGTGCGACGAACAGCTGGCAATTGTTGGCCTGCAAGGTGCTGCGTCAGCAGTTCACCACAACTTCGCGATGCTTCGCGAACGCAAGGATTATGCGGACGCGCTGGGTCGTCAACTTCGCCTCAGCCACGAGAGGTTCAATGTCTTCGGCTTCGAGCCGCTGCCGGCCGATTCCGCGCCGGCCGCCCCTCCAACCGTACCCGCCATTCTGGAATCGATCCCTCCCGTCCGACGAACTACGGTGCTCGTCATCATTCCAACGCTCAGGGTCGGCGGCGCAGAAATGGATTTGCTGCGGAATCTGCCGCGCCTGGATCCGTTGAAGTTCAGGATTGTGGTCTTCACTTTCCTCGCGAGGGGTACTCTCGCGCCGGCGCTCGCGAACACGGGCATTGAGATCGTTGGTCCGTTTGCGCCCTTTCGATTTCATTGGTTTCGTGATCTCAAGGGCGTTGTCCTCGCATGGTCACGCAAGCTCGCACTTTCAGCGTCCAGGTCTGTGTCGCTGTTACGGAATGTCCTCGCTTCAATCGCACCGGAACCAATCGGACGAGCGTGGCGGCGATTGAAGCTGTGGCTTCGTTTGAGGCATTTGCTGCCACGAAAGCGACGCTTGCGGGAAATGCTTCGAAGTATCCGGAATGCGGCAAGGCTGCTTTGGCTCAAAAGCCGCATCGAATTTGCGCGATTGTCCTCACGTCTCATCGGTCTTTGCAAAAATCTCGTTCGCCTCCTGCCGCGACCGGTCTTGAGGTTCGCCCGCGAAGCGCTGGCGCTACAGAGTTATTTCCTAATCGGCGTCGGACTCTTGCCGTTCATCCGCATGCGCGGGATTGACCTGATCCATACGGTCCTGCCGAACTCCTATCTTGTCGGCTCGATCGCAAATCTATGGGTCAACAACCGCCCTTTGATCATGAGTCGCGTCGGACTTAATTCGTACCAGCAGACGCTCAGGATTGTCGGTTTCATCGAGAGGCGGCTGTGTCATCACAAAATCAGTGCAGCCGTCGGCAATTGCGCTGCGATCCTCGGCGAGCTTCGCGAGGAGGGGATACCGGACTCGGGATTACGTTTGATCCGGAATGGAATCGATGTTGCGGATTTTTCCTGGCAAATGGTCGAGCGCAGTGGCGCGCGCGAGACGCTCGGGCTTCCCAAAGCCGCGATCGTGATCTCGGTCGTCGCCAATCTTCATGGATATAAGGGACACGTCGACCTGTTGCGCGCCCTTTATTCGGTTCATCACAATATGCCCGAATGGATCGTGCTCGTCGTCGGACGAGACATGGACGGAAATCGCGCGCGGCTGGGGGGTCTGTCCGAAGAACTGGGTATCCGGAGCCGCGTACGCTTTCTTGGCGAACGCGCAGATATACCGGCGATTTTATCGGCCGCCGACATTCATGTCAGCTGCTCGCATACGGAGGGATTGCCGAACAACGTTCTTGAGGCGATGTGCGCACGCCTTCCCGTGGTCGCGACCGCCGTGGGTGGAGTGGGCGAACTTGTCGTGGACAAGAAAACAGGTTTGCTGGTGCCTCCCCACGATCCGATCAAGCTTGGACAGGCAATACTATCACTGGCGCGCGCCGAAGGCCTGCGACGTCGCATGGGCGAGATCGGCCGTGCGCACGTCGTTACGCATTTTGCAATCGATCAAAGCGCCCGCGCATTGGCGCAATTATACGCCGAGATTGCCGAGGGCAGCCAACCGAACTCGACGTCAGGTAAGTCCTCTGCAGGCGGAATGAGTGACGCAGCATGAGATCGGCTGTTGTGGCGCTGGCGACAAATGAGAGCGCAATCCGCGAGCGCGCGGCAATGCTTGTGAACGGCCTCTGCTCCACGGGCCGAGCAACTACACTCGTCTGGGTTTCGGAACATCTTCACCGTTCGATCGCGCCGCCAGCGGTCGCGGCGGGCGTCGAAATACTTGCGATCGACGGGGGTGCGCCTGAGCAGCCCCGGTGTTCCGAATTCCCCGCAATAGATCTGGCACGCCAGGTCGCGCCAGCATTGAGGGGCTTTGCGGTCGTATACGGGCTGACGGCCGGTTACCCGCTCATGTATGCCATTCGGGAGAGCCGCCACTCTCCGATGCCTTCGCCTTACTTCATCGCTGTTCTCGGTGGGGTTCCTCACGAGCAGCCCGATCCAACGTCGAACGCCGGCAAAATTGCACGCCGTTTTGCTGAAAACTATGCGCTTACGCATTGCGATCTGATCGTCTGCCTTGGCGCGATTGGATACCAACAGCTAGCGGAACTCGGCATCGTGGCATCACCTCCGCGCGTCGTCATGTCGAGTGACGAGACGTTTCAATCCATCTTCGATGACGTCGACGAACGCGCCCGCAATATTGCAGCCACTCGCACGGAGCGCGCCAGCCGTCCGAAAGGAGCAGCGCGTTCTTCGCTGACAATATGCCTGTCGCATTCCGAACATTCGGGCAACGCGACGCGTGCCCTGAAGGCTCTGGATCAACAGTCCAGCAAACGTTTCTCGGTTATCGGGATCGACAGCAGCACCTCGATTGAATCCGCGACCGTTTTCGCAGAGCAAATGGAACAATATCGAGAACGCGGCTGGGTCTATCGGCACGAGCCGCAGCGTGGGGAAGCGCGGGCAATTTCCCTCTCTGTCGCTTCTATCGCCAGCGAGTACCTGATGTTCATCGACACAAGCGACGAACTCAAACCTCGATGTGTCGAACGCGCGCTCGAGGCCGCCGAGCTGTCGGAAGACGACCTGCTCGAGATCTGGTCAGCCGAGTTGGCTGACACCGATGAGGTGTCGTCGACGAAAGGCGATCACGCAGTTCCGGAAGCCAAGTTCGTGCGCGCTTCCTACGGCATCGATCTCGTCAATGCCATGGGCGGAGGCGCCAGCTCGAACCCGATATTTATGGCTCGATGCAAGGCTTTTGAAGCGGTTGGGGGCTACCCGATAGGGCTTATCGCCGGTCGAGAGCGGCCAGCCCTGGCGGTGCGAATCGCGATGGCTGGCTATCGCTGCGATGTGTTGCCGGAGATCCTCAACACCCGGCGCACGACCGCCGATGCGAAACGCCCGGCAATTCGTGAGGGCGACTCAGTTCGTTCCGCGTTTGACGAACGCTTGAATACGATCAACATGCAGTCACTCGCCATGACGATCCAGGCCACCGCTCAGCAATTGCGCGAGGTCGAGCACGAGGTCGAGACGCGGCAGCGCGATCTTGGACGCCGCTTTGCCATTCCGTCGGTACGCGAACGACTCCGGCTTTTGATGTTGGTGTCAGGCTTTCCATACCCTCCAACGTCGAGCTTGATGCGGCGCAGATGGGAGATGATCCGCTTCCTCGGTGAACGGCATGACCTGACGCTGGCGACCTTCTGCTCCAAAGCGCAGAGCCGGCAACGAGCCGAGGTGCTGCGCTATTGTCGCTCCATCTACGCAGCTGCAAATGACGGACCCGAGCTGCCGGAAGCCGCGAGAATGCCGGTTCCGGTTCGCGAGCAAATGCGCGTCACCATGCGTGACGCCTTGCGCGCCATACCGTCCGATCTTTATGACGCGGCCCTGATCGACACCATGCGTCTCGCGCCATTCGGCGTCGAGATCAACGCGCCGACTGTACTTGGCGTTCAGAACATCGAATCGCGGCTGCCCGGGCAAACGACTCCACCCGATTCGTCCGGGTTGCCGACAACACGCCTCCATGCACTCGAGCGTGATCTGGAGCTTATGCACGACTACGAGGATGAGGTCTGGCCGCAGTTTGCCACGCGATTGGCTGGTACTGGACGGGATCGCGATGAAATCCAGCTCCGCGCCAGGACCGGCCAAACGATCCTGGTCGAGAACGGTGCTGACCTGGATCTCTGGCTTGCGGACGCACGATCGGACACCAACCGCATCCTGTTCTGCGGCGATTTGGATTCCAATCCGAATATCGACGGCATCTTGCATTTTTGGCACAATATCCGGCCACACCTGCGGGAACGACGTTCTTCGATCGAACTCGTCGTTGCGGGCAGCGCCGCGACAGCGGAGTTGCGCAGTCTGGCGAACCGACCCGGATTCGTGCTTGTCGAAGATCCCGCCGACATCAAGGAAGTTGCCGCTACGGCGAGCGTCTCGATCGCACCGCTGCGATTTAGTCCGGGCACGGGCCTGAATATTCTGGAATCACTGGCGCTCGGTTTGCCGGTCGTGAGTACGAGCGTCGCATGCGCAGGTTTGTCCTTGAAAAGTGACGAGCACCTTATCGTCCGCGATGACGCCGTCGCGTTTGCCGATGCGGTAGATCAGCTGCTGGGGACTGCCACCCTGTGGCGACGGCTGCGCCGGAACGGCAGAGCGGTCATCGGCGAACGATACCGGTGGGACAGGGTTCTGGCTCCGCTCGAATCCGCGCTATGGCAGATCGCGCGATGACTTCTCACAGGTGCGTTGCGGCAACTGACGACGCGTGGCTTGCAGGCACTGGAAACCGCATGGGCCGTTGCTCCCATGGTTGAACCCTCGCATTCGGCGGCCAATTTCGACGTTGGCGTACTCTTCTTCAACAGAGCTCACCAGACGCTGGAATGTATTCTGAGCTTCTTGAACGATGACATCAAGCCATCGATCGTCGTCCTGGATCAAGGCAGCGCTGCCGAGCAACGCAAGTTACTCGAGGACGCGCTGCTTCACCAGCCAACCGTGCGATTCATAACACTTGATGAAAACATTGGCGTCGGACCGGGTCGAAATCGTCTCGCTCGCGAATGTTCCGCAGATTGGGTTTTGTTCATTGACAACGATACCGTGCTCAATACCGCTGGCGGCGCATGGCTCGTCAATTCCGCCGTCGGGCACGAAGACGTCGACGGGTATTCGCCCAGGATTCTGAACGTCCACGAGGATCGCTTCATGGATCGGCTCCTCATTGCTGGACAGGGGCAGCGTTTGCGATTCGACGTGGCCGGCCCCGATGTCCCGATAACCAACACGTTCTCTGGATGCGCGGTCGTGCTGCGGCGTTCCTTCTTGTTGAATCAGCCCTATGATGAACGATACTTCGTTGGCTTTGAAGACTTCGAGCTCGCGTTGCGGACTTTCACGCGACAGATACCGATGCGGGTAAGGAGTCTGGATGACGTCACGCTCGTGCATAAGCACATGCCGGTCGTCAGCGACCCGGACGTCACGGCGACGCGGATGCGGTACAGTTCGCCAGACCTGAGAAAG
>DASXYI010000108.1:0-3897 GCA_036502605.1 Steroidobacteraceae bacterium | reverse complement strand
TTGCAATACGCATCGGGAAAATACGATACCTGGGATTGGAACCGGTGCATGCCAGAGCCAAGCCGATTGAACGAACGGAGCGTTTGCCGTGTCGGCGCCCAAGGCAACGGCTCTCCGACTTTCATGCTTTGGGGAGACAGCCATGCAGCGGCGCTGGAACCTGCGGTCGATAGGCGTGCAAAGGATTTCAATGTTTCCGGATGGTACGTAGGCTACAGCCGCTGTCCGGCGCTGATCGGCGCCGCGCCCATACACCGTGCGCCCGATGACCATCCCTGTCTTCTAATCGCTGATACGGTATTTGAGCTTATTCGACGCAATCACATTAAGCATGTCGTACTGGTGAGCCGCTGGGACAGCTATATCGATGGCTGGGATCGAGGCAGCAGCGAAACCAAGCAAGATCTCACAATCTCTTTTAGCTCGGCACACGAACTGTTCACCGGAGAAAGGGCTTTCCGGTTGGCGTTGCGCGAAACGCTCCGGCAGCTTCGGGCGCTCGATGTTGACGTCTGGATAGTCGAGCAAGTTCCGCCGCAACTCGTCGATGTGCCCTCAGCTTTAGCTAAAGCAGTCGCTTTTGGCAGAGATCCTGCCTTGCTGCAGCGACCTTTGAAGGATGTCGAAGAACGTCGCCGTGCGGCGGCTATTATATTCTCTGAATATCTTGGATCTCCGGGCGTTTCCTTCATTGATCCGGCGCAGGTATTCTGTCCCAACAATAGACCCTGCCAAGTTGCAGCGAGCGGTCAAGCCTTGTATTCGGACGGCAACCACCTCTCCCTCTTTGGAGCGCTGTGGAGTCAACACATGCTTGACCCGTTCTTCAATTCACTGAAAGCCTCCGCGCCATAAATAGCGAATCAATCGGGGGCAAATCAATCTGGGCGTTTCAACTCTGGCGTCTGGCGGTCGGATCTGATTATCTAATTCCACAGCTCCGTCAGCTTTTCACCCTTGATCGCTCGCTTGATCGCTCGGAATGTCTTGCGAAAGATCGGCGGAATAAGATCGAGAATGAAGCCCCGCACGATCCTCGAGACCCGGACTCTCACTTTGTGTTTTTGGGAGATGTAGTACAGGGTGGTGTGCGCCTGAACTGCGGGCTCCCAGGTATTGGTGTAGTAATACAGCGCCAGCGAACGCCGCGCGACACCAGGCGGAGTATTCAACGGCGTAGGGTGGCCGTGCAGCGCCTCTTTGACGGTCGAAAATATCACCGTCCGATTGAACAGAGGGGCGACCGCCTTGCGCTTCATCATGGTCGGCCGATCCCATAATTCCAGATCACCGGCGTACTCATCCTTCCAGTCTTTATTGAGATAGAGCAGCAAATTGATGCGTCGCTCGAGATTGTATTTTTTGAGGTGATTGAAATCGGCATGCACCTCGAGGTACCCGCCGTTCTCAATCCAATGCACGCCGCCGCCGAAGTACGAGGGATCTGCGATCAGATTCGGAATTCCGGTCAGCTTTTCAAGATACGCGAGAAAGGGGCCGGAATTCAGATGTTGTGCCAATCGGGCAGTACTCGGACCCACCACGTCGGGGAAAAATGCGAACTTGTTGTGATCGGTCTTTCGATCCAGAAATTTGGCGTAGCGTTTCGACCGATCGACGCCATCGATCTCTGTCAAAACTTCGCCCAGGGCCCTCGGATCGAAAAACTCGTCGACCACGATATGCGAGAACGGGTCGTTGGCGACGTAGATTTCGTGCTGTTTGTCGCCGAGTTCAACCAGAGAGCTTCGGTCGGTCTGATAATTAATCATGGCGCGGCGCAAAAGCGCAAAAAGTCGACGTGGCTCATCGGGCCATTATACGTCAGGCCCTTGAATATCTTACATCCCACGATACCGTGCGCCCTAGACCGAGTTTCCATCGTGCGCTGCCGCGCCCTTGCAATCGGGGGTCGACATATGCCCGTCACATTTCCGGTGCAGACTCTCCTCATGCGTCGACATCGAGCCCGAGAACTCGAAACCCCACATTGAAAACAATCGACCTGGTCTATTTCAACGCAGGCGGCGGACACCGTTCCGCCGCGATCGCACTCGACGCCGTCATCCGTGAACAGGGCCGGCCGTGGCAGGTGCGGCTTATCAACTTGATGGAAGTCCTCGATCCCAAGGACGTGTTTCGCAAGACCATGGGAATGGAGTGGGAAGACCTCTACAACACGCGCTTGGCGCGCGGCTGGAGCCTGGGGTTGGCGCAGGAACTCAAGTTTCTGCAAGCCCTCATCCGACTCTGCCACCAAGGGCTGACCAGCAGATTGCGGCGCTATTGGCGCAGAACCAAGCCGGATATGGTGGTCTCCCTGATCCCCAACTTCAATCGCACCATGTACGAGGCGCTTGCCGGCGCTCGGCCGGCCGCGCCCTACGTCACCATATTGACGGACTTCGCCGATTTACCGCCGCACTTTTGGATCGAGCCGGGCCAGGCGCAGCATTTCGTGTGCGGTACCCGCAAAGCGGTGGCGCAGGCACGCGCGCTGGGCTATGGGCCGAGCCAAGTTCACGCCACGTCCGGCATGATCGTGCGGCCGGACTTCTACCAAAAACCGCGCGGCGATAGGCGCGCCGAGCGCCTCAAGTTGAAGCTGGACCCGGATCGGCCCACCGGCATCGTTCTGTTCGGCGGACACGGATCGAAGGCCATGCAAGGCATTGCGAGACGGCTCAAGGACACGCAGCTCATACTGATCTGCGGCCACAATTCGGCCCTTGCACAGCGGCTGGTGGCCATGCCCGCGCGGGCGCCACGGCTCGTGGTCGGCTTTACACCAAAGATCCGCGACTTCATGCACCTCAGCGATTTCTTCATCGGCAAGCCGGGCCCCGGGTGCATCAGCGAAGCCATACAACAAGGCTTGCCGGTCATCGTCGTCAACAATACCTGGACCATGCCGCAGGAGCGCTACAACGCCGAGTGGGTTGAGGAGAACCGCGCCGGCATCGTGCTCGATTCCTTCAAGAACATTGACGACGGCGTCGATGAAGTCATCTCGCGCCTCCCGGAATTTCGTGCGCGCGTCGCGCGCATTCAGAATCGCGCCATATTCGAGATTCCGGAGATTCTGGAGCGAATAATGAGCGACGCCCGGACCGGCAAGCACCCGGAACCGCGCCACAGCCGAGATCTTGAAGAGACTCGAACGCATACGGCTTGATGGATCGATAGGGACAGACCTGCCCATCGATCCGCTGATCTGCCTACCCATGACCCATCCGCCAATCTGCCGACCCATCCGCTAATCTTGCCGACCCTCCGATAATCTGCCGACCCATCCGCTAATCGGTCCGCCGATCCGCTAAAATTCCGCCTCGCGGCGGCGCAACTCACCGAAGGATCAGGCTTGGCTACCTTTTTGCTGGCGTTTGGGGCCCTGCTCTCCATCGTCAACCCATTGTCCGGCGCCTTTATTTTCTTCGGCGCGACCCGCGAGCTCGAACCCAAGGTTCGCGCCCAAGTGTCGCGCTGGGTGGCAATCTATGCGTTCTCCATCGTCACCGCGTCGCTCTACGTGGGAGCCTACGTACTCAGCTTCTTCGGCATCTCGATTCCCGTGCTGCGCGTGGCGGGCGGTATCATCGTGGCGATGTCGGGGTGGCGCATGCTGAATGAGCCCGACGCCACCGAACAGCGGCGCAGCGAGACTCCGAACCCGCGCTCGATCGACGTACCGCCGAGCAGACTCGCCTTCTACCCGTTGACCATGCCGCTGACCACAGGTCCCGGGACGATTTCAGTGGCTATCTCCATCGGCGCCAGCCGGCCGAGCGGATACCTCGCGCCCTTGCTCGAGTTCTTCGTCGAAACGCTGATCGCCGTCGCCCTGCTCACGCTCTTGGTGTACGTCTTTTACCGGAACGCCGCGCGGCTTGCCGATCT
>DASXYI010000107.1:0-1844 GCA_036502605.1 Steroidobacteraceae bacterium | reverse complement strand
GGTGGGAATCGGCGCATCCATCAGCCCAACGCTCGCCGGGTATCCTGACCGATCACTTCGGCAGCCGCGTTGCGTTCCTGGGGCTGGCCGCGCTCGCTGCCACGGGCCTCGCTACAGTCTGGTCGCTATGGATGAGACACGGCCCGACCGTCTTTGATCGTTACGGACGAGAAACGCTCGTGCTGCCGATCGGCCGCGCGGTGGTTCAGGACACCGGTATCGCCGCTGTGGATATTTCCTCGTCGACGATGAGCCTGATCCGGGGCGCCCTGCTGTCCATGATGCCTCGATAGGCCGCAAGATAGTCGAGAGCCATGCGGCGCGCGGTGAAGCGTTCCTCAAAAACCTGACGTATCCGCTCACGTGACAGTTCCGCCAGACGATCGACCGCGCCGACCGCGCCAGCTTCATCTTCCACGATGAATCCGGTCACGCCGTCATCGACGATCTCGGATGCCGAACCGCGATTGAAAACAATAACCGGAGTGCCACAAGCCATCGCTTCGATCATCACGAGGCCGAACGGCTCAGGCCAATCGATCGGCATAAGAAGCGCTATCGCGCCGCTGAGAAATGCCGATTTTTGTTGGTCGCCGATCTCGCCGACGTGCTCGACCAATGGTGAATCCATCAGAGGCCGTATTTCCTGCTCATAATAATCGGTATCCTTGCGATCTACTTTTGCGGCGATCTTAAGGGGAATTCCGCAGTGCTCGGCGATTCGGATAGCTCGATCGACGCGTTTTTCCGGCGCGATGCGGCCGAGGAACGCGAAATAGCTCGGCCGGACGGGCTGCGGTTCCAGAAGCTTCTCCGGGAGGCCATGATGGATCGTCTTGATCCATCGTGCCTGCGGCGCCGGTCTTCGTTGTGCATTCGATATCGAAATGAGCGGCGCGGATGAGAACGTGTTGAATACGGGCTGATGCTCCGGCAGGTCGAGCCTGCCATGCAGCGTGGTGACGAAGGGAGTCGATTGTCGCAAGAACAGCGAAAACGGGTAGTAGTCGAGATGGAAATGCAGAAGGTCGAATTCGTCCGCGCGTTGCCGTACCTGCTCCAGCATCGCCATGTGCAGCGCATTCGGATCGCGTATCGTTTCGTCGAGACGCAGCGCTCTCGGCCAGACCGACACGAGCTTGGCAGACGAGCGCGAATCCCCGCTCGCAAACAAAGTCACTTCATGGCCGAGCGCAAGGAGTTCTTCGCTCAGCCAATGGACGACGCGTTCGGTTCCGCCATACAGCTTTGGCGGAATGGATTCCATCAACGGAGCTATTTGCGCAATGTGCATTTGAAGAAAGCCTCGTTGGGAAGCTCCTCACTCGCGGCTGCCCTGGAGTCAACATGAGCAGTCCCAGCCGGATCGACAAGCAAACTATTTTTCGAATTTTGCGGAACCCCTGCGGCGCCGCGCGCTTTTCCGCTTTTGGAGCACGGCTAAGCGCCGCCGGCGAAGGACGTGTTGAGTGCGGCATCGGCGGCGCTCTGCCTTGATTTCATAGAAGCGTTGCCGAACGGAATGTCCACCATCGTCGGCGATCGGGGAATGAAGCTGTCGGGTGGGCAGCGGATCGCGATCGCACGCGTTCCTCAAGGATGCTCCGCTTCTTCTGCTGGTTCTCGAAAAAGTGGCCGCCTAACCTCGACATCCGCACGAGCGACGGCAATTGTCGGATTGTCCGACCCAAGCCGCGGCAAGAGCAGCACCGCGGTGCCGCGGGCGTTGGTGGAGAGATTGCCGCCGATCTGGTAGGTCTCTTCGGCCCCGACTCAACGGGAAAAGCCCCTGCACGGTCTTTGAGAACGTCGTGATGGGGTACGATATCGACGTTGCCAAGTTT
>DASXYI010000106.1:0-6655 GCA_036502605.1 Steroidobacteraceae bacterium | reverse complement strand
CCCGCCGCGGGAGTCTCGGAGTCGTAGTCCGGGAGTTTTTGCGATCCATAGAAATATCGCTTCGCAACGCCAGGAGTTTCATTGACCGCGAGATTCACGCCTGCGGTAGACAGCCCTAGCGGGTCGAAAATGGCTTCTTTTAGATACGTGCACAGTTCTTTTCCAGAAACGGTTTCCACCGCATGACCGAGCAGGCCGAAGCCCACATTGCTGTACACGAACCGCTCACCCGGGGGTATGACGAGGATGCCAAAGTTCTGAATGGTCTGGCTGAAGGGGGCACCTGCTCGCCGCGATCCGCATCAAATGTCTTGTAGTGCGGCAGGATACCCGCAGTATGATTGGCGACCCGTCTGATCGTGGCATCTTCAGTATTCCCGATGCGTGCAACAATCTTGTCGTCCCCGAGGTATCGGTTTATCGGATCGTCCAGCCTCACTTTGCCCTTCTGAACGAGGGTCATGATGGCGGTAGCGGTAATTGGCTTCGAGACTGACGCCAACGAATATACGGTTTGTCCGGTCGCGGGCACCTTGCTCTCTGGATCAGAGAATCCAAATCCTTCCTCCCAAATCACTTGTCCCTTGTAGGCCACGGCAACAGCGATAGAGGGCACCTTCCAGTAGGCGATCAGGTCGCGGATTTTTCCGCTCACGGGGGCAAAGCGGCCCGGATCTGCTACTGTCGACGCCGCTGCGGCGTTAGCGGCTGCACAGAGCGTTATCAAAAGCAGCAGGCACTGTCTTTTCATACTCCCACAACCCCTTTTTTGCCGGCTCATGACGCGCGGCTCTTGAATTGGCCAGCCGCAAATGCTGTCGAAATACTCGAAACACGGAAAATGTTTCTGTTTCAGTCCAGTCATTGTAAGAGCCGGGACTAGATTAAGGATTGCAAGTTTGTCAATCTCCACAGACAACGTATGGGCTTTTTGCCGGAATGGATCTACTTTTGTTGCGTAAATGACGGTTCGAAAGCAACAGCGTGGCCCCTTTGGGGGCTCCAACCACTATTGGCAGGCGACGGTGGCGCGATGCCAAAGGATCAGTTTGGTTGGACTCTCATATCCCTGGATAAGCGGTTGTCACGATCTATCGCGGGTAGGCTTTCACGCTGTCGGCGACCGAGTCAGCGACGTGCTCTTTGGTGATCACGCCGGCCACGTCGGTCCCGCGTGGCACGCCGCGCCGATCGCGCACGACGACCGCCATGGTAGCGTTCCGACGCCATATACGGCGGATAACATCGAAGGCGGTCTCATCCTCGCCCACCACGGTGAAGTTTCGGCTGGCGACATCGCCTAAGCTCAAACCGGTATGGGCGCCTTCCAACCCTCGGCGAAGACCTGTGTTGACGCGGATCACGCCGTAGATGTGACCTTTGTCAGTGACTACAACGTGGCGTAAGCGCCCCGCGTGCTCGGGCTGACGCAGATAGTCATCAAAACTCGCTTCCGTCGGCAAAACTTGGATGTCGGTGTCCATTACCTCGCGCGCGGGGCGGACCAGAAACATATTGGCATGTCGCGCCTTTGGAATGGCACGGCCGCGACGTACCAGCTTCAAGGTATAGATGGTCTCGTGCGAGAGCAGTCGGCGAGCGCCGGTGCTCATGGCAACGGCAACGATCATGGGCATCACGATGCTATAGTCTCGAGTCATCTCGAAGATCATGGTGACAGCGGTCATCACCGCGCCGGTTCCACCACCGACCATCGCGCCCATGCCGACCATGGCAAAAGCGGGGACGCTGAGCTGAAGCGGCAGAAAGGTGTTCAGCAGCGCCGCGAAGCCCCCGCCAAGGGTAGCGCCCATGAACAACGAGGGCGAAAAGATGCCGCCGGATGAGCCCGATCCCAAACTGAGCGAGGTCGCCAACAGCTTACATACCGCCAGCAGCCCGAGCAGCCAGAACGTTGAGATCTGTCCCGCCAGTACCGCCTGAACGGTGGCGTAACCAACACCATCGACGAAGTACTGACCTAGGGTGCGGAATAGCAGATACATGAGTACGCCAAGCATCAGCATGCCCAGTATGTGCCGTAGATAGCGGGACTTGATCCGATCGAACAGATCCTCGGCGAGATGTAGTCCCCGGATGAAACCCGCCGCCACGACGCCGCTCAGGGCGCCGAGAAGAGCGAACAGGACGAGCACAAGCAGTGCGTTCGCATCGGCCGCCATGGCTTGAAGCGGCGGCACAAGGAAAGCGGGCGCATCGCCAAAAAACCAGCGACCCACGAACGTCGCCGTCCCCGTCGCGATCGCCACCGGAAGAAACGTCTCGACGCTCACTTCGGGCATCATCAGCTCGATGGCGAACATCACCCCGCCGATTGGCGTGTTGAAGGTGGCCGCAATACCCGCGCCTGCGCCCGCAGCGACCAGAGCGATCCGCTGGCCCGCCGGCATGCGGACTATCTGACCAAATGTGGAACCGAGCGCTGAACCGATCTGGATGATCGGTCCTTCCCGTCCGACCGAGGCACCGCTACCGATCGCAATGGCCGAAGCCAGGGATTTAACCAACGCCACAATGGGTCGGATGACGCCGCCCTTGTAGTAAATGGCGTCCATCACTTCAGGGACCCCATGGCCTTTGGCTTCGGGGGCAAAATTGGTCACCAAGAAGGTCACGCCGACGGCGCCCAGAACAGGAACCAGGATTACCAGTGCGCCCCACGGCGAGGGCGAGGTAAAGCTGTTTGCGTCGTAGTGGATGACGACGTGACCGGTAAAGAGGAGGTTGTGTATAAGGCTGATCAGATCTCGGAAGAGCACGGCCCCGAAGCCGGTGACGACGCCAAGACCGAGGGCGAGCAGGGAGATCTGCGCCAGCGGCATTTGGTGGCTCTCCTCGCCGTCAATCACTCTTGCCGTCGCAGCCGTTGTCGCCACTCTGCCCACTCCCCTTGAGAACGTCAGACGAACCTTTCAGTCTCCTAAGCCTACCAGAGACGACCGTTGTCATTGCAGGACTAACCAACTAGGTCGTCGCGCGTCGGCGGGATTCAGGAATCGTGGCATGTCCCTCCGGGTCTCGTACCATCAACGACCATTGACGGTCGCTCTGGTTCGGAATGGATGGGCCAGTACGTGCCCACCTTCTCAGTGCTTCGTGAGGTCGACGTCGCGCGTTTCGGGCAGAAAAATCATACCTATCACAAGGCTACCCGCCGCGATCACAATCGGGTACCAGAGCCCAGAGTAGATATTCCCCGTCGACGCCACGATAGCGAAGACGGTCGCTGGCAGGAAGCCGCCGAACCAACCGTTACCGATGTGATAGGGAAGCGACAGGCCGCTGTAGCGGATCCTTGTCGGGAACAATTCCACAAGCCAGGCGGCGATCGGCGCATACACCAGCGTCACGTAGATCACGAGGAGCGTCAGCAACAGCACCGTCATGACGCGGTTGATCTTGGCGGGATCCGCGCTCGTCGGGTAACCATGCTTGACTACGGCCGCCTTCAGGACTTTGGCGAAATCAGGCGCATCGGCTGCGATAGTCTCGTCGCCGATCTGGACCGAGGCCGTGGTACCCGGTGGCGCCACCACGTTCCGGTAGTTCACCGATAGCTTCGCCAGACCGGATTTCACGGCGTCGCAGGAACTCTTGAACTTCGCCGTGCCGACCGGATTGAATTGAAAGGCGCACTCCCCCTCATCGGCCGTGACCGTGACCGGCGAGTTGGCGAGCGCCGCTTCTAGAGCGGGGTTCGCGTAATGAGTGATGGCATGGAAGATCGGAAAGTAGGTCAACGCTGCGAGCGCGAATCCGGCCATGATGATGGGTTTACGGCCGATCTTGTCGGACAGCCAGCCGAACAAGATGAAGAACGGTGTGCCGAGCGCCAGCGCGATGGCGATCATGATCTGAGCCACCGTCGGCTTGACGCTCAGGGTCGTGGTTAGGAAGAAAAGCGCATAGAACTGTCCGCCGTACCAAACAACCGCTTCGCCGGCGGTCGCGCCCAGGAGGGCCAGGATAGCAATCCGGGCGTAGCGCCAGGTACCAAAGGCCTCCTTCAGAGGAGCTTTCGACCTTTTGCCCGCTTCCTTCATCCGCAGGAACATCGGCGATTCGTTGAGCTGCAGGCGGATCCACAACGACACCGCCAGCAGGACAATGGACACCAGGAACGGCACGCGCCAGCCCCAGGCGGCAAAGGCGTCCTCCCCAAGGTAGGTGCGCACGCCGAGGACGAGCAGCAGCGCCACAAACAGACCCAACGTCGCTGTCGTCTGAATCCAGGACGTGTAGAGCCCGCGCTTGCCTCCCGGCGCGTGCTCGGCGACATAAATCGCGGCGCCACCATATTCGCCGCCGAGGGCCAGACCCTGGAGCAGCCGCAGCGCAATCAGCAGGATCGGTGCGGCAATGCCCGCCGCTGCAAATGACGGCAGCACGCCGATCAGGAAGGTCCCCATACCCATGCAGGTGATCGTGACGATAAAGGTGTATTTGCGGCCGACGAGATCACCGATGTGCCCGAAGAGGAGCGCGCCGAATGGACGCACCGCGAAGCCGGCGGCGAAGGCCAGCAGGGTGAAGATGAAAGCGGCCGGTGGTTCCACGCCGGAGAAGAACTGCTTTGCGAGGATGGTGGCGAGAGTGCCGTAGATGTAGAAATCGTACCACTCGAATACGGTTCCCACCGATGAGGCCAGGATGACTTTTCGCTCCTCGCCCGTCATCTTGTGGGCCTGGGGAATAGAGTCCGCTATTGTCGTTGCCATGTAGTGTTCCCCCGTCGCCGATGGCTGTCAATCAGCAGGTTCGCCGTGCCGCCCGACCTTGTAGACCGGTCGGATACCGCACTCCTCAAAGCGGCCATTGCCCAGTAGTGCACTCCACAGGTTAGGGCCCGTTGCAAGAGCGCACCAATTAGACTCTGGTAGCAAAGGTTAGACTCTGGTAGCAAAGGCGATTATCAGCAGCTCGCAATGTTCCGAATCAACTTCACGTGCGAGGCCTCCTGGGCACAGTTAGGTATACGCTACACTATGTGTCGTAATAGATGCAAGTGGACTGCGTGTCGCGGAGTCCGCGCCGAATCGGAATCATAATGGTTGGCCTCGCGTGGCTGTATACCGGCTTCGTGCCGCGGGTCGCGGCGGCCCCCCCCGCGGTACAGGGGAGCCCGTTAGGGATCGTCGACTTGACTTAATCACATCAATCGGTCACATCAATCGGTCACATCCTTCTTGGGCGGTCGTTGAGATCGATCGCGCAAAGTCCGAGCAATCCGCAAATCTCGTGCAGAATGTCGGGTAGGCACCCGTAATCTCGCGATTTGTCCAAAAAGTAGGTGGCGCCTCCGCCGTTCCCTTGTTTCGCGCCCTAGATGTGCTGCCGGTTCTGGCCGAACAATGTCGCGCTCCAACTCCAGCCTGCAAGCGTCGCTATCGCAATGCCAAGGATCACGTTGTTCCAAACACCACCGACGTTCGCAGAGTAGCCGCACACCCACGGAGAGGCGATGGTCCACAGCCCCAGAATCAGGTTGATCGCACTTAGGCTCGCGCTTCGGTCCAACGTGGCAACGCGGAAAGCGGCAAGTAGCGAGATCAGAGCTCCGACATTCACGCTGTTCAAGACGGGAGCCCTCCCGCTGTAATCGAATACCCACGGTGAGACGATTAGCCAGATGCCAAGCAGGATGTTGATGCCGCTCGCGGTGCGAGCTTGAGCGGCATAGTCACGCGTTAACGTTAACATGACGCATTTCTCCTCGGAACTACGCTAAATCATACACCCTTGATTAGACCCTCGAAACACGCAAAAGCCTTCGGTAATTTGCTTCAATTCTCTCGCGGCCGTTTGTCAAGCGGTAGGTATTCGGAGTTGGTTCTGCCACTGAGCCGCGGACGGACGGATAGAGATTGAACCTTCGCGGCCGGATGATATTGCGATGGATTCGCTGGCAGGAGGCGACACATTCCCACCTCCGCTGCGTGGCCCTTATCGGGCATTCCCTTCGGTGTTCGGCCTGATCGCTCGAAGCACGCAATCCACAACTTCTCTTGTAGTCTTGAGGCTCATCGGCACGTGCCCAAACAGCGTGCGGAAATAGAAGGGCCCGGTGAGCATATCGAGCACCAACTCCACGTCCAAATCCTTGCGCGCCTCGCCGCGAACTTGCGCCCGGTCGAGTGCCGCCCGCATGGATCGACGACGCGGCGCCAGAACACGGCGCCGAATGGTGAATGCCAGAGCGGCATCCTGTGCCATGTCGGCTACGAGACCTGCCAGCGCCCGGCCCAGCGGTCCACGGAATGCACGCAATAAGGTGCCCACCGCCGCTTCAAGGTCGCCTCGAATGCTCCCCGTATCCGTGGCGGGATTCTCGCCCAATTCGCTGACGACCGCGTAGGCCACGAGGTGGCGTTTGCTGGGCCACCGGCGATAGAGGCTGCTGCGAGCCCGGCCCACATGGCGGGCGATTCCATCGATTGTCACGGCCCGGTACCCGCCCAATTTCAGGGTACTCAAGACGGCCGCGACCACTTCGCTATCGATCCGGCTGTCGCGCGGGCGGCCAAGAGACGAGGACGCCGAATGATGTTTCTCCTGACTGCCCGCCTTGCGCAATTGTTGTCTTGAACTCATCGCGGGGTATTTTTACCATAAGCGCGCTGTTTTTGCCTTCAGA
>DASXYI010000105.1:0-7016 GCA_036502605.1 Steroidobacteraceae bacterium | reverse complement strand
CCCCATTTAGGTCGCGGAAGTGTGCGCGGTAAATCAGCCAGACGTACCGATACCGTTATCGCAAAAAATTCGTAGCACCGAAGAAGTGCCTGTAGTCCTTGGCTTCCAGCCCGTCGCGAGCTCAACGAAAGATGATGCTTTGGGAGCAGGACTGAAGTATTGTTGGCATGCGCGGCGGTCTTACGAGACGTTTATGAAAATTCTTGTGGTCGACGACCATGTGCTGATACGCGACGCGCTGCGAAGCGTGCTCAAGGACGTGAAGCAAGACGCAATCATTCTGGAAGCTTCGGACAGTCGGCAGGCGATGGCGCTCGTGAGCGAGCATGCCGATCTCGGCCTCATTCTGCTCGATTTGAATCTGCCGGATCGGGACGGCTTTTCGGTGCTCGCTGATTTGCGTGAAGCCTATCCGGCCATATCGGTCGTGGTTTTGTCGGGCCAGCAGGATCGCAACAGCGTCTTGAAGGCGCTCGATCTCGGTGCGCTTGGCTACATTCCAAAGTCCGGCCAGCGTGAAGTGATGGTGAGCGCGCTGCAATTGGTTTTTGCCGGCGGTGTCTACATTCCACCAGAGATTCTCATGCGCGCAGAACCGTCGGCGCCGCAGGCGGGTGCGCAGCCGCCTGCGGGCGGCCGGCCGCTGCCCCGGCCATCCGACCTTGGCCTGACCGAGCGGCAACTCGACGTTCTCGTGCTCATGATGCAGGGGAAGAGCAACAAAGCGATCTGCCGGGTGCTCGACCTGGCCGAGCCGACGGTCAAGAATCACGTCACTGCCATTCTCAAGGCTTTGAAAGTGTCCAATCGAACCGAAGCGGTGATTGCGGTCCGTGAGCGTGTGTCGGAGTTGCCGCCGGTTGCCAAGACATAGGATGCCGCCCCGAGCATTTCAGCAGCCTGCTAACGCCTGAAAGTGCGGCTCAGTGTGGATTGCAATACCGACACATCCACCGGTTTGTGCAACACGTCATATCGGATCGCGCGCTCGCCAGCGGGGTTCACGGGTGCCGCCGCACCAGTAATGAGCAACGCCGGGATTTCATAGGCATGACGCAACTCGGCGATCGCCTGGGTGCCGTATTTGCCATCGCGCAAATGGTAATCGCAAATGATGAGGGCCGGCTGCTCGCCGAGTTTCGCAAGCCTGGCCAACGCCGCGCCGCCCGACGCAGCGGCCACTACGCGATAGCCCCAGCCGCGCAGCAAGCCGCTCATGCCATCCAGAATCGCCGGGTCGTCATCGATCACAACGATAAGTTTCGCACTAGGCGCGGCTTGCGCCGTCTTCATGGTTTATCTCCGTACCACCCGCCATCAGGGATATTGCAGCTGGTTTGCCGAAAGATAAATCAGCCGAAAGTCCTGCCCGCGAGTGACAAAAGCCCGTCCGTCGGCACATAAGAAGCGATATTGTTCAAAGGCTTACGTGACAACTGCGGGCCCAGGCCAGGGGCAGTACGAAGGTCCTGGGACTAAGGTATGGAGCGATCAAACCGGCGCCCGATGCGCTCTGGCGTACTCGTTATCAGGCCGCGCCGGCATGCAGTTTTTGTTTCAGCATCTGATTGACCATCGCGCGCAATGTCATCGGGTCGACCGGTTTGTGCAGCAGGTGATAGCCGCTCGCACGCGCGCTTTGCAGCAGCTCGGAATGGGTGTCGCCGCTGATCAGAAAGGCCGGAATTGGAATCCCCATTTCGCTGCGCATCCGCTCGATCGCTTCGATGCCGGTTTGCCCATTCGACAAGCGGAAATCGGAGATGATCAGATCGGGCGGCTGGTCATGCTCGGCGACTTCGTTCAGCGCTGCAGCGCCGGTGTGACCGGTAATCACACAGCAGCCCCAGCTTCGCAGCAGTCCTGCCATCGCCTCCATGGCAGGCGGATCGTCGTCGATCACGATGACAAGCTTATCTCGCGAATAATCGAGCACGATCTGCGTCGAAGGCGGCCGATCGGCAATGATCTTCCGGGGAGGAATTATGGGTGCCGCGACGCTAAAGCGGGAGCCCTTGCCGACTGTCGACGTCAAGTCGATCGGCTGATCGAGCAGCCGGCAAAGCCGCTCGACAATCGCAAGTCCGAGCCCCAGCCCTGCTCGCTGGTCGCGGACCGAATCGCCGAGCCGATAGAATTCGCCGAAGATGTTCTGGCGCTGATCCTCCGCAATGCCGGGTCCGGTGTCCCAGACCTCGATCCGCAATTGTCCGGCTCGCTTGCGGCATCCGACGACCACGCCGCCGCGCGCCGTGTAGCGCACCGCATTCGACACGAGATTGAACAAGATCTGCTCGAGCAGAATGAAATCGCTGCGCACGCAGGCGTTGCTCGGGACGATCCGCAACGACAGATTCTTTTCTCGCGCCGGTCCGGCGAATGTCGATTCGACCCGCGCCAGCATCTCTGCGATCGGGATGTCAGTGAAATTGGGCGTCAGCACGCCGGCATCGAGTTTGGAGATATCGAGGAGCGCGTTGAACAACTCGTTCATGGCCGCGATCGACGCGTTGACACGATCGATAATGCGGCTGAACTCGGCCGGGCTCATTGGCGAACGCAACTGTGCGACGAACAGCCCCAGCGCATGCAGGGGCTGACGCAGATCGTGGCTAGCGACGGCCAGAAACCGGGATTTGGCGAGATTGGCGAGTTCGAGCTGTTGCGTCCGCTCCTCAACCTTACGCTCCAGGGTAGCATAGGAATCCTGAAGCTGGGCGGCCATGCTGTTGAACTGGTGGCCGAGCGCCTCCAGTTCGTCGTCGGTGTCGATGGTGATCCGTCGATCGAGCTCTCCGCTGCCGATCCGCGCAGCGCCGTCGCGCAATGCTTCGATCGGGATAACCATCCGGCGGGCGAGGAATATGCCCGACAGTATTGCCAGAATGAGCGCGGCGGCGATCACGATGGCGGAGCGTTGAATGGAATCATAGAGCGGCGCATAGGCTTCGGTTACCGGCAGCTCGGCAAACAGAAACCAGCCAAGCGGTGTGACCGGAGCATGCGCGGTCAGGACGCGCTGTCCTTGGATATCGTCGGCGACCTGGGCTTCGTCGGGGCGAGCCGGGATGGCGTCGCGCGCGGCTTGCACTTGCGCAAGGTGCGACAGATCGGTATTGCGCAGGACAAGGTTGATGTCTGGATGCGCAATCAGCCGCCCACCGGCATCGACCACATAGGCATTGCCACGCTTGCCGACCTTGATCTCGGATACGACGTCCCAGATGAATTTTAGATTCACCTCGGCGATCACCACCCCGTACTCGGGACGAGCGCCAGCCAGAGCCATTGCCATATACGGTTCGGATTCGTGACGGAAATAGACGGGTCCGTGGGATCGCTTGTTCGCCATCGCTTCCACGAAGATCGGGTCCCGGGAAAAGTCCGTTTGGCTGCCGATGGCGTCCACCGCGACCCGTGACACGCGCACCTGCTCGCGCCCGGCAGGATCGAGCTGAGCAATCTCGGTAATGGCCGGCACTTGGCGCAGCAGCCGCGTGGCGTCAAATTGCCACTCTTCAACCGTGTTGGCACTCCACGGCAGCTGCGTCATCCAGCCGATTTGTCGTTCAATTTCCTGGAAAAACTGGCCGATCCTGGCAGCAGCCGCTCGCGCTTGCTCGCGCTGCGTGGCGATCAGCAGCACGCTCTGTTCACGGTAGGAAAACCAGATATCCAGCAGGCCGTTGGCCGCCAAGGCGATCGACACAACGGCGATGAACAGCGCGACATATTTGCGAAACAGCCGGCCACGGACCCGCTGGGGCGCCATCGGATCGGGCTTTACCGGCCGCTCGACCGCCGTGGCTCTCATTCGATCGCCTTGTGGGTCCGCACGATCATACCACCTATCAGGACACCCTGCTTAGGGCGAGCTTGCGGCTATCTGGTCCCGTTCCGGCACATGCTTCCTGCGCTCGTGCGTTACTGCAACCTTGCTTGGACACTGAAAAATTGCGAACATTCCAGCCGGTTTGGCAGTCACCTCGATAAGCTGGGTTCATTATTGAACCTTCCGCGGAAAGGGAAGGGGAGTGGCCCTGCATCACCGCGCTGCAGTATCTGAATTTGCCTCCTGCCCATTCCGCGCAGTCCTCACGGCCCTTTGCGCTGATCACGATCGGAAGCGACCGCCGCACCGCCAACCGCAGAATGCGGCAACGTGCGGGTTCGAAACTAGCAACGGTTTAGCGTTCGTAAACTTGGCACGATCAGGGAAGGAGCATGGTTATGCGGCTCATCGGAATCCTCGACAGCGCCTCATGGGGTTCGCGTGGCGACGAAGTGAACGCTTTCTATCAGGGCTTGGCAGGCGTTGGTTTTAGTCGCAAAGCTATCAAGATCATCGATGGATCGGCGAATAATGATTACCCTCGGCTGCCCGTTTGTGCGACAAATCTGCTCAATAAGAAAGTGGAGGTGATAGTTGCCCCCGGCGGCCCGGCATCCGCACGGGCAGCACAGGCAGCGACCCTGGAGCAGGAGAAAGAGAAGAGAACCCCCGTGGTATTCACCACCGTCGCCAATCCTGTCGACTGTGGACTCGTCACGTCGCTGACGAGCCCGGGTGGAAATTTGACCGGAACATACGGTCATACCTCCGATCTTGAACCCTGTCGTCTGGCAGTATTGCAAGAACTTGTCGAGAAAGACGGCCCATTTGGTATTCTCATTAATGGAGCGCGTCCTTATCCAACGCATCAATCAACCGCTTTGCAGGCCGCGGTGAAAAACCTCGGACGCATTCCGGTCATCCAAGAATTGAATCCTGCCAAGCCTGCGGTTGAAAATATGAAGACAGCCTTCAGTGCATTCAAGGAAGGCAAAATCGTTGCGCTGCTGGTAACGGCCGACCCTTATTTCAACAGCAAGCGAAAGGAGGTGATCGCGCTGGCGAATAAGCTCGCTGTTCCTGCGATCTACCAATGGCCGTCCTTCGTTCAAGCAGGCGGGCTGATGAGCTACGGGCCGAGCAAAGAGGAGGGTTATCGCAATGCCGGGGAAATGGCGGGCCAAATCTTGAATGGACAGCTTCCTAAAGATCTGCCTGTCCGGGAGACGACGGCTTTCGAACTGGTGATCAGTCAGCGCGCAGCCAAGCGGGAGGGCATTCGTATTCCCACGAGAGTTTTGGACCGACCGGTCAGGGTGCTCAGAAGCGCGTAACCCTGCTACACTTGCACGCAGCGTTGCGCCAGGGACCGAAATCAGGTCCAACGAGGTGGCCAATGAGACAGCACGGGTTTGCCCTGCTCATCGCCGGTGTGTCTGCGACGATATGGCCGCTGCCCATAGCCGCGCAGCAGCCGGCGCTTCCGATCGTCGGCATCCTCAACAGCACCACGGCGGGGCTTCGGCCCGAACAGGAGGCGGCGTTCCGTCGCGGCCTCGGCGAGCTCGGTTATGTGGAGGGCAAGAATTTCAAGCTCGAGTATCGCATCGCGAACGATCAATATGACCGGCTACCCGCTTTGGCGCTCGAACTGATCAACCTCAAGGCTGCGGTCATTGTCGCAGCCGGCGGGCCGATTTCTGCCCTCGCGTCCAGAAAGGTGACCACGACAGTGCCGGTAGTGTTCACGACTATCGCCGATCCGGTCAAAGCCGGCCTGGTGGAAAGCCTCAACCGGCCGGGCGGCAATGTGACTGGAACCGCCGGTTTCACCTCCGAGCTCGATCCGAAACGGCTGGAACTACTGCACCAGATCAAGCCGGCCGGGCTGCTCGGGGTCCTGATCAACCCGAACCGGCCCGATGTTGAAACGCAACTGGCGGATGTCAACAGTGCGGGGCAGGCGATTGGCCGGACGCTTGTCGTCCTGCCTGCCGGAACCGAGGACGAGCTCAACGCCGCCTTCGAAAAGTTCGTTCAGCAGGGGATCGTCGCGCTGCTGGTGACGGCAGACCCATTCTTCAACAGCCGGCGCACACAGGTATTGGGGCTCACCGAACGGCATTCGATTCCGGCCATCTACCAGTGGCGGGAGTTCACCGCTGCCGGCGGTCTCATGAGTTATGGGCCGATCATCTCGGATGCCTATCGACAGACGGGCCTCTATGTGGGCCGCATTCTCGATGGCGCTAAACCCGCAGACCTTCCGGTCACGCGGCCGACGCGCTTCGAATTTGTCATCAATCTCACAACCGCCAAGAAGCTCGGTCTTGCCTTTCCGCGCACCCTCATTGCCCGCGCCGATGACGTGATCGAATGACAATTGGAACCTATCATTTCTGATGCCGCGTTCAATCGCGTGGGCCAATTAGCGTTTGCATGCTGCCCTACCAAGGGAAACATCGCAGACTAGTCGAGCCTTGATATCGGCTGTCATTCGAATCTGTTCGCCGACAATTTTCCGCGGCAGTGTTCTTGCGCCGCCGATGCCAACAGCGAAATCCTCTCCTAATCAGGTACGAATTCGCTAAAGGTCGTTCGGCATCCCTTGTGTCCGCTTTGTGGTCGTCACTGCCAACCGAGGAACTTACCTACCCGCCTCCAAGTAGTGGATCGATCCGACCGTTCCAGCGAAGGATATCTACACATGTCCGACCAGCATCTTTCAGCGCCGTGAACTGACGAGTTTTTTTACATCAGATTGCGCTATGGAAAGTGCGGCGAAACCAAGCAGGAATCTCGCCTGCGAGAAGATAACGACAACAACACCTTGTGCGCGAGACGGCCCCTCCACCTTGCTAATGCCTTTGCCGACCTGTTGACGCCGCGTTTTACCGCTGCTGCTGACATGTCAGCATCGATGCTTCGTTCTGGTGGCGCTTTGCATGGCCTTGCCGGCTGGGCGGGACCGGCCAGGTGATCGACCTCAAACTTTTCATAGTCAGACCGCCGCCCACGCCAACGATACTTCAGTCCTGCCCCTAAAGCATCATCTTTCGTTGAGCTCGCGACGGGCTGGAAGCCAAGGACTACAGGCACTTCTTCGGTGCTACGAATTTTTTGCGATAACGGTATCGGTACGTCTGGCTGATTTACCGCGCACACTTCCGCGACCTAAATGGGG